>NZ_BBYA01000008.1 GCF_001050275.1 Leptolinea tardivitalis | reverse complement strand
TGCTTTTTCTGTTTTGTTCCCTTTTTGATAGCGGGGTCGGATGGTTTCTACTAATTCTCGCTTGCTTTGTTGACTCATCATAGCTCCCTCGGCAGCTCTCTATTCTCTGCCCAAGGTAACATCTATTGTGAGGCAACGTTTCTCCTAAAGTTACTTTTAATTTGAGGCAATGCGAATGTTCTAGTTTTGAAAAGTAATTGATTGAAGTGGTAAAATTAACAGGTTATGGAAAACTCACAATCTCCAATCTCTGAAAATCCCCCAAGGTTGATATCCTCTATTACAGAGGGATTTAATGTGGTTGCCAACCACATTTATTTGATTCTTTTTCCCTTACTTCTAGACGTATTTCTGTGGCTTGGTCCCCATTTACGCATTAAGAACCTGTTCCAGCCATTGGTACTGAGTCTGATATCTGATTTACCTGAATTGTCCAATCCAGAGTTGGCTGAAATGAGCAAATGGAGCAAGGAATTATGGGATATTCTCCTGAGTCATTTCAACCTGATCAGTCTCATTCGTGTTTTTCCTATTGGAATACCCAGCTTAATGGCAGGAATTTCTCCTATTCAAACTCCATATGGCTCTGCATCGCTTTTTGAAATTAACAATGTTTTCCAAGTCTTTTTTATCTGGGTTGCTTTTACTCTTGCCGGGATTGTTTTAGGATGTTTATATTTTGATGCCATTTCGCGGGCGACATCAAATACAACTACCCATTTTTCCATCAACCAGATACTGGATGTTTTTATCCAAATTATCATTTTTACAATTTTATGTTTTGTCGTGATTTTGCTGTTCTCACTTCCATGCCTGTTATTAATCACGCTGCTATCACTCATTTCAATGACGTTAGGACAGATTGCAGTCTTATTTCTTTTTATTATTATCATCTGGTTTGTGATGCCTCTGGTTTTTTCTCCACATGGAGTGTTTGTTTCTCATGACCCGATTACAACGTCAATTTCCACCAGTATCCGCCTTGTAAGGAATTTCCTGCCTGGAACTGGAATGTTCATATTGACTGCACTCATGTTGTATCAGGGGCTAAATTTACTCTGGGAAACTGCACCAGACACATCCTGGATGACAATGGTGGGGATTTTTGGTCATGCCTTCATAAGCACTGGTCTAATTGCTTCCAGTTTTGTGTATTATCGGAAAGGTCTTGACTGGATGGAAAGCAAATTGCATCAACCAGCAATTCAAGCCTGATCATAGAAATAAAATAATTACGCGAGGTAACATCATGCAACAATCTGCCGATGTCAATTCTTCCTATGGTGCAAAAGACATTCAGGTTCTTGAAGGGCTTGAAGCCGTTCGAAGACGCCCTGGTATGTATGTGGGTGGAACTGATCTAAAAGCTCTTCACCACCTTGTATACGAAGTGGTTGATAATTCAATCGATGAGGCATTGGCTGGAGCATGTACGAACATCGAGATCACAATTCATCCCGATAGCGCAGTTACAGTAAAAGATAACGGCCGCGGTATTCCCGTTGATATTCATCCCCAGAAAAAGAAATCTGCGCTTGAAGTTGTAATGACCGTTTTACATGCTGGCGGAAAGTTTGGCTCTGGCAGCTATAAAGTCTCGGGCGGTCTTCACGGTGTAGGAGTCTCTGCTGTCAACGCATTATCAGAATATTGTTCCGTTGAAGTGCGTCGTGATGGAAAAATCTACAGTCAGAAATATAATCGCGGTATTCCTGAAGAACCCGTGAAACAGATCGGAACATGCAACCCTGAAGATACAGGCACTACAACAACGTTCCGTTTTGATCAACAAATATTCAAAGGTGAGGGACTTGAGTTTAGTTTCTCGACATTAACCCAAAGATTCAGAGAAATGGCGTTTGTCACCCGTGGAGTACGGATTCACCTGTTGGATGAACGCACTTTCCGTGAGATGACTTTTTACTTTGAAGGCGGAATCACATCTTTTGTACGGTATCTGAACCGCAATCGTGAAGCTTTGCATCCGGTAGTTTACGCCGAAAAAGAGTTGGAACATGTTGGCGTTGAAGTAGCTATTCAATACACAGATGCCTATTCAGAATCAGTTTACTCCTTTGCCAACACAATTAATACAATAGATGGCGGCACCCACCTCACTGGTCTTCGTACAGCCACTACTCGTGTTATTAATGATTATGCCCGGAAGACCAATCTATTAAAAGAAGCCGATACGAACTTTACCGGTGACGACACCCGCGAAGGTATGACAGCGATTGTCAGCATTAAACATCCTGATCCACAATTTGAAAGTCAGACAAAAGTCAAACTTATGAATCCTGAGGTTCAGACTTTTGTTCAACAGGTCGTTGTTGAAGCATTTTCAACATTCCTTGATGAAAATCCAACGGCTGCAAAAGCAATCGTTCAAAAATGCCTGACCTCAGCTCGCGCCAGAGATGCCGCTCGAAAAGCACGCGATCTGGTCATTCGGAAATCGGCTCTTGAAAGCCTTACCCTTCCCGGTAAACTTGCTGATTGCTCTGATCGTGATTTGAATAAGACTGAGCTTTTCATTGTCGAAGGTAATAGTGCTGGTGGTTCCGCCAAACAGGGCCGCGATCGTCATTTTCAGGCAATACTTCCTCTACGCGGCAAGATACTGAATACTGAGCGCGCCCGTCTGGATAAAATCCTCTCCAATAATGAAGTTAAGTCCATAATATCCGCTCTGGGTACCGGAGTGGGAGATACGTTTGATTCATCCAATCTACGATATGGCAAAATCATTCTTATGGCCGATGCTGATGTAGACGGAAGTCATATTCGTACTCTCCTATTGACTTTCTTTTTCCGGTATATGCCAACCTTAATAGAAGAAGAGCATCTTTTTATTGCCCAACCTCCTCTTTATCGTCTGGCCTATAAAGATAAGATCCGTTACGCCTACACCGAACAACAAAAAGATAAAGTTTTAAAAGAAATGGGTGTGAGTGCAGAAAAAGCTTCGATTCAACGCTACAAAGGTCTTGGTGAAATGAATCCACAACAATTGTGGGAGACAACCATGGATCCAGAAAGACGTACCATGTTCCAGGTAACTGTTGAAGACGCAGCTGCGGCAGATCGAACTTTTGATATGCTGATGGGAGAAGCCGTTCCACCCCGTAATAAATTTATCACCACACATGCCAAGGATGTGCGCAACCTGGATATCTAGGTTGTAGGGAATCAAAGATAATGGCAATAGCGTCATAATAATTGGCAATAGAATCAAAGTAATTGGCAATATCCTTAACAGATATATTGGCAATAGCCATTTCACAACAAAAGAAGTAACCGTGTATAAGGTTACTTCTTTTGTTTAAATATAGAGAATCAAAGATAATGGCAATAGAATTACAATGATTGCTAAACAGCGAAATTATATAATATATTGGCAACATCCTAATTTCTATTTCTATAATAGAACAAGCATTAACCAGTGATTTTTTAGGCTAATGCTTGTTCTATTATAGGATAAGCGAAAATACTCGAATTTATACCGCTCCTTCTAATCCTTTTCTATATCTATCAAATAAGAATTTTGTCAGGGTTTGTGCAAAATCTGGGTTGGCATTCACCTGCTTATAGAATTTGAAATTTGTATCAATCATGTCCTGTAATTGCTGCTCTACTACTTCTCTAAACGTCATCATAGCATTTTCAGGAGTATTAACCCTTATGGATTGCTCCAACATGGGAATTTTGGCTAAATTCTCTTCCAATTGACGGATAACTAACCTATCTTCTTCGGTGAAATCAGTCCCAAAACGTTCATTGAGTTCTTTGATTATTGATGATAAAGCTTCTATATCAGGTTGAATTATATTGGTGGGAGACAAGGGGTCTTCGGGTTTTAATTCCCCCTGACCTCTATTAAGAGTTATTTTCCCACTACCTGTTATATCGAGGCGATATGATTCAAGGTCAATCGATTGTTGTATTTCTAATGGGAGTTTTTCTTTCTCTATTGGCAAACGCCGCAAAAGGAATCGTCCAAATGCATACAATTTTTCCAATTCAGGGTCACTAAAAGTGACTATTTGAGATAGAAAAGCATAAAGTCTAACGAAGTCAGATAGAGTTCCTCTAAATTCAATCTGTTCGTCTTTTCCTTTAGCCTTAAATCTTGTAATGGCCGGCTGCAAGGCGGCGAATAATTTGGCTTGAGTTCCTTTAGAACTAAAATACTGGTTAGCAAATTGATTTATTTCATCATTTGAGAAAATACCATGCTGTTCAAGTTTTGTCTGTAAATCATAGAGTAAGTTTGGGTCAGTTGCTTCACTCAAGATGGTCTTTTCATAATATGGCTCAAATGATTTTTGAATATCATCAGCTTCATTTGCAAAATCAAGTACAAATGTTTCTTCTTTTCCGGGGTGAACCCTATTAAGACGTGATAGAGTTTGAACAGCGTGAATACCTTTTAGTTTCTTGTCGACATACATTGTATGCAATAATGGCTGGTCAAATCCAGTTTGGAATTTCTCGGCGACTATTAAGAACTTGTATTCATCCAACTTAAAAGTCTGTGCTGTTTTAGTCTCTGGGAAACCATTCATACCACTTTCTGTGTACTTTACTCCATCGTTATCTACTTTTCCAGAAAAAGCTACTAACGATTTGAAGGGGTATCCATGTAAGGTCATATAAGAATCAATTGCCTGTTTATAACGAACAGCATGTAAGCGGGAACGGGTTACGACCATCGCTTTCGCATGTCCGCCTATTCGAGATTGTGTCTGATTCCTGAAGTGTTCAACAATGACCTCTACCTTTTTACCAATAGTGTGTTCATGCATATCAACAAATGACATCATTAACCGTACAGCTTTATTTCTGTCATATGTTGGGTCATCTTTTACTTTTTTTAATAAGCTCCAATAAGCTTTATACGTCGTGTAATTTTGCAGAACATCTAATATAAATCCTTCTTCAATAGCCTGACGCATAGGGTAAAGGCTGAATGGTTGATATCCACCACCGTCAACTTTCGTCCCAAATAGTTCTAGGGTTTTTGTTTTGGGTGTTGCGGTAAATGCGAAATATGAGACATTCGAAAGTTGTCCTCTTTGACGAATTTCTCTCTCTATCCGGTCTTCTATATCTTCTTCAATTTCACCAGCTTCCTGCTTTTCTGCCTCTTCGAGGCTACTGGCTGACAATACAGTATTCAGGTGACGAGTGGCTTCGCCGCTTTGTGATGAATGTGCTTCATCAATTATTACGGCGAAGTTCTTCCCGGGCAAAGATTTTACCTGTTCAGAAATTACCTGAAATTTCTGTAATGTAGTAACGATAATGTTCTTGCCTGATTCCATGGCCATTTTCAATTGCTGCGAGTTCTCTGTAATAGTCTCAACAGTTCCAAGTGTTTGTTCAAATTGTCGAACAGTTGATTGAAGCTGTCTGTCTAAAACACGCCTGTCTGTAATAACAACTACCGAATCAAAAACCCGCTCATTTTTCGCGTTGTGGAGAACTGATAATTGATGTGAAAGCCATGCAATTGAATTGCTTTTACCACTTCCAGCCGAATGTTGAATAAGATAGTGTTGACCCGAACCATGCACTTTGGCATGATTAATAATTCGTCTTACCGAATCAAGTTGATGATACCGAGGGAATATCAGTATCCTTTTTCCAGTCTTATTTCCTTCTTCGTCCTCTTCTTCGTATTCATGAATAAAATACTGGATTAGATTTAGTACACTATCTCTTGCCCAGATTTGCTCCCATAAGTAAGCGGTTGGGAAATTATTCCACGAAGGAGGATTTCCTGCCCCGAGGTTATTTCCCTGATTGAAGGGAATAAACCGTGTCTTTGAACCTTCCAATCTAGTTGTGAAATACACCAATTCAGGGTCAACAGCAAAATGAGCCAGGCAGCGCCTGTATGCAAATAAAGGTTCTTTAGGGTCACGTGTGCTTCGATATTGAGTTATTGCGTTTTCTACAGACTGCCCGGTCAATGGGTCTTTTAATTCAACAGTAAAAATCGGTAAACCATTAAGAAAAATGCAAAGGTCTAGACTGTTCTCGTTATTTTCACTATATTTTAGTTGGCGTATAACAGAAAAAATATTTCCATGATATTTCTTTTGAATTTCTGGGTTTAAACCAGTCGCAGGTGGAAAGTAAGCTAAGTGGAATTTACAACCTAGGTCTTTTATCCCCTTGCGAAGGACATGTAGTGTTCCATGCTGCTTAATTTCATAATTCACCCGCTCAAGAAAATGCGGCCGAATATCCCCAGATAAGCTCTTTTTTAATTTATCCCATTCATTTGGTTGGGTTATAAGTACGAAATCAAGAACATCCTGAGAGACTAAGCAAAGGTTTTTATCATAATCCGAATGGTTACGTTGGTGATATCCTCCCATTAAGTAATCACCCGGAAATGTAGCTATATCTTTTACAATTTTCTTGTCTGTGATAAGTGTATCCTGCCCACCTACAAGCAAACAATTGGTGACGGTTTCTTCGAAGTTTTTTTCCGAGATGTTGACCATATTGACCCCTTAATTTCTCACATCAATTTTCCCTGTCACTGTTTCTGATATGAGAGTGGTACGGTATTCTTGCAGTTTAGTAATCATACGAATAATGCCTTTTTTTAAGGAATCGATTTGAGCGGTTTTTTGGTCGAGAAAAATACCTATATTTTGTTGTTCGTTGAGTGGAGGACATAAAATAAAAACGTTTCCAATAGCATTTTGGTCAATTCCATAACGCGTGATACCTGTCGCTTCTACTTCCAATTGGTAATTTATAGGTCGTGCTTGAAAAGAGTAAAATAAATATCGCCCATCAAAACATTGGGAGTTAGGGCGAACTAGTGCAAGATGATAACCGCACAATACATTATCTAAATCCTCTGGAACAAAAGCGGATATTGCAATATCTTTCCAAGATTCGGAATCTTTTGTAATCAGTACATCATTCTTTTTTAAAGTGAATTTTCTAATTTCTTCCGCTGAAGCTGTTGCCTTCATAAAACCTAGTTCAGAAATAATTGAATCGTTCTTATACACATCCACATAATTACACAAAAAAACAGACTCCTCGTTTTCATGTGAATGCTTGTCAACACTACTTAATATTACTTTAGAAATATTCTTTAGTCGTGAGATTTTCCAATTTTTTGGCATATTTCCGAACCAATGCTTACCCGAATACTTCATCTCTGTAGACGCATCCAACCCTTTTGTAACAGCCTGATTGATGAGACAGAGACGTTTTTCATTGAGTAGTTCAATCAACCGGTTGTATTTAGCAATCATCGCATCAATACGAGCGGTTTTGCGGTCGAGAAAATTTGCGATGGCAAGTTGTTCGGAGAACGGTGGAATCCAAATAGGGAAATTAGCTAATTCAGAAGGATTAATTGCCGGGTATCCAACTCCTTGAGAATGCATTACCACTCTCTCAATAAATTCTGGAGAGAGAATTAACCATTTTAGAAATTTCGGATAAATATTTTTTTGAGGTCTTAAAACAGCAAATCCAGTTGAAACTATCTGATTTGCAGGAGGATTATCAAAATATGCAATGGCTTTTAGGTAAGTCCGGACTGTAGATATTATTGTGTCCCCATCTTTTACAATTCTTCTAGCTCTACTAGGTGCATTCTCAAAAAACAATTCTTGGTTTTCCCCAATACCATCAATTTCTTCGACATTACTTATATCAAGGTATCGGATTAAATAGTCAGGGGATGTATTTTCAGAGAGTTTTTCTGGATTTATATTTGTTACAAATTTGAGCTTTTTAACTTCCCAATGTTCTGGAATCTTCTCTAGCCATTCGACTCCAGAATCTTTGTAATTGACATATCCATTTAATGTCTTCATGCTTTGCCCGTCAACCTAAAGCTCATCATCAGCTTCTTCCGATTCAGCAAATATTTCTTCTGAATCTGACCAACTACGTAGAACTGATTTGCCCATTGCACTTTCAATAAGTGACAAAAGAGCTTTCTCTCTAGCTTGCCACATTGCGTTCATATCATTTTCTCTGAGCAATTTTGGTTCAATTACATGAGAACGAATTATTGAATCCATCCTAATGTTATCTATTCCAGCACTCTTTTCCATTTTACAAAGATAAACACTGGGAGCATTTCCGCCAATCATTCGGTTCGTTTTAGCCGAAATCGGGGTTTTATTGATGATACTGTTATATCGCGAGGCAGGAATATTTTGTTTGATACACCAATCCTGAGGAAAAATATGGTGAATATCGATTGCTTCATCGAAATAGGATTGGTCATCTATCGAAATCCCTGTCCTAAAATCTTGCGCCCCAGTTCTTATCAACAAAGCTTGAATACCCTTATATGCCGCCGAATTTCTTGTACGCAAAGTCCACAATCTAGCAGGGTTAAATGATGCTTCACTTACAGTTGTTGGAATAGTTCCCGCATTTATCCAATCAAGAACTTCAAGTAAATCCTTTGCGAAACGAGTCTCAACTGAACTCCCATATAATTCACCTAAAACTCCGCACCAGTACCATTGTGCTAACAAAGAGCGAACTCCATCGTTGTCAGCTTTATCATGTAATATGGTCATAATTGCGGCTAATGGGGTAAGCTGAGTTGTATAAGGCAAGTCACGATGTGAGAAAATCTTTTGAGTATGAATAAATCTTGCAGAAAGCTCGAAACCTGTTGTGAGCGAATCTGCCCATTTTGAGTATTCTTCAAGGGTAAGGTTAAGAATATCTTTCCGTTTACAACTTATTGCTGTTGCATCATCTAAAGAAACACCATCTTTTAACTGTTGTTCCCGTCTCGCCCGAGTGGCTAAGAGGGTAAGAGCTTGAAGAAAATCAGTATTACCTAATTTGGATAATATTTTATTTTTTTTGAAACATTTTTCTCTAGCTAACCAATCATCTCTTAAACTATAGTCATCTGCCGCAAAAGTCGCGGTTAGTAACTCAAATACAGTAAGTGCGACTCCACCCGTATTTACTTTTTCAAAAACTTGACAGACAGCTTCCTTAGGAGTTTCAGCTTCTAGTTGAATTACGGTAACTTGGTATTGTTCAAATCTCTTGATTATTTCTTGTTCAAATTTATCGAATAATTCAACCTTTTCGCTATTATATTTATTAAATTTATTAAATCCTGCTCGCCAATTTGATGATGAAAAAATCTCCCTGAAGGGAAATAATTGAGTTTCATATTCCTTCTCAGGCGTAGAATAATCAGCAATAACTTCACCGCGAAAATTTCGTAACAATTTCTCTTCTGGCAAACTAATAATTGCTTCTTCACGGTCAAAATTAGGATTTAATGCTTTTTCAATGTCAATGTAATACCACCGTTTAATAGATTTTCCCCGATTATCACGAGTATCAGCAGGCTTGTTGGATTTAAGAGCTTGATATAAAGAGGTTAATCGTTGTTGACCATCTAAAATAAGCATTTCAGGAAGAGGGATTGTCGTTAGTTCCACCCCTTCCACAAGGCGTGTTTTGAAACGTGACTTTGATTGTCCATCTTTGAGCATCATTAACGCACCAATCGGGTAAGAGAGTGAGATGCTGGCTAAGAGACTCTTTATCCTGTCATCATCCCATACCCACCCGCGTTGGAATTCTGGAATTTGCGTTTTTCCTTCTTCTACCTTGTTTAATATATCTTCCAGCGGAAGGTCAGGGCTTGTAAAAGTCTTTTGGATATTCATTCGAATTCCCCTAATAGTTGAGTGATTTCTGCCTGTAAAGATTTTATCTCCAATTCAATTTCTTCCAACTTTCGAGGTGGCGTATATATATAGAAATGGCGATTAAAATTAATTTCATACCCAACCATCCCGACTTTTCCATCTTTAGGGTCTTGTAAACTGGAATTAATCCATGCATCTGGTATGTGCGGTTTGACCTCGCGCTCGAAATAAACTCCTATATCTTCTTTGAGAGGTACGTTTTCCGTGTCACGTAGTGATGGGTCTGGTTCCGGATTTCCATCTTTATCCAAACAAATTTCAGCACTTTCTTCCCGTTCGGAGAGGGCTACTAGGATGGCCTTTCGAATTGGAGAATCAAGTTTTATCCCTTCTTTCTTACAAGTTTGGTCAAGTATTTGTTCAAACGCAGACCGGCTAAAAAAGATTTCCTGCGGCATCTGTTTTAACATTTCCAGAATTTGTTCCTGAAGTCTTCGCCCTTCAGTCACGTCCTCGAGCTTTTCTTGCCCAGATTTCTTCTTGGATTGAGCCAACCCAATAAAGGCAGTTTGTTCTTTCAATCTGGCTATCCGCTCTGGTGAGGCTTGATAAGCTAATCGCAGAGGTCGTTCAATTGTTACTTTTCGGTAACCAAAATCTACAGTGTCAAATATTTTTGATTGATTGGTTTCTTCAAATTTTTCAAAAATCGAATAAATATGTGTGATTTGTTCATCAGTGATTTCCCTGCGTTTATTACCCAGGCTCTTCCGCATCGGTGTCCAAATACCGGTTGCGTCAATTAATTGCACTTTCCCTTTGCGGAAATCCTTTTTTCGGTTGTTTAGAACCCAGATATATGTCGCAATACCTGTATTGTAGAAAAGCTGCTCAGGTAAAGCGATGATTGCTTCCAACCAATCATTTTCTATTATCCATCGCCTGATTTCACTTTCTCCGCTACCTGCATCTCCTGTGAATAATGGAGAACCATTAAGGACTATTGCTACTCTTCCCCCACCTTGCTCAGGTGGGTTCATTCTACTCAACATATGCTGTAAGAATAGCATCTGACCATCGCTAATTCTTGGAAGTCCAGCTGCAAAGCGGCCATTAGGTTTTACCGCTTCAGCCTTTACTTCTTTTTCATCCATCTTCCACTCTTTACCATATGGCGGATTAGCTAACTGGTAATCAAAACGTTCAGCCGGATGTGCCTCGTGCGAAAGAGAACTTCCATATGCTATGTTCTCAGCATCTTTTCCATCTTCGGATTTCATATAAAGGTCGGCTTTGCACATGGCAAAGGTTTCAGGATTAATTTCCTGCCCATAAATGTGAACTTGTAGTGTTGGATTGCGTTCAAGCAAACGTTCTTTAGCAATTGTCAACATACCGCCGGAACCGCAAGCCGGGTCAGCAACTTTAATGACCCTGTATTCCTGCGTCAATTTTCCATTCTCAGGCCCTACCAATAAATCCACCATCAACCGGATTACTTCCCGTGGAGTAAAGTGTTCACCGGGATTCTCATCCAGTGCTTCGTTGAACCTGCGAATGAGTTCTTCAAAAATCGTACCCATCTCATGGTTATCTACAACATCTGGGTGTAAATCGATATTTTTAAATTTCTCCACCACGAGGAAAAGTAATCCAGCCTCATCAAGTTTCGTGATGGTATTTCGGAAGTCAAATTTTTCTACAACTTCTCGCATGTTTTCGCTAAAACCATTGATGTAGGCTAACAGATTGGCAGCAAGATTATTGGGGTCTTCTAATAACTTCTCAAAGGTGAATGGAGTGATATTGTAAAAGACATAACCAGATGCTTTTCGTAAAACAGGGTCAAGGTTAGGAATTTTACCTTTATATTTTGCATACGCCTTTAAGACATTGCTTTTGGTAGGTTCAAGAACACAATCAATTCGACGTAAAACTGTTAAAGGCAGAATAACATCTTGATATTTACTTCTTCGGAAGGTATCACGAATTAAATCGGCTACTGACCATAGAAAGTTTACTTTTTCCGTGAAATTGTTGTTGTTCGCCATAGCACCTATTCCAATTTTTTATCTTCCCCAATTATTTATTAAAAGATTTTACCAATCTTTCTTCCCTCCCCCTAATCCAATTGTTCAGTAATAATCAAATCAAAAGTAATGAGATTAAAAACAAATTACCTGACGTATCAGGTCTTATTGTTTATCAACTAGAATCACCGGACAATCATGGATATCTAACAAAATCTTCTCGACCTGTTTCTTAATATTCTCAACAGAATCTCCTGTAAGTATAGGAGCTTCATATGAAATAATTTGGATTTTTCCTTCCATCGTTGTAGAGTATCGGTGTAAACCAAACCATTGGCTCTTTTTATTTGAGGAAATATGTTTGATAATTCCATAAGAAATTGTCATAAATTATTACCCTAATTTAATCAGAGATAAGAAACAAGAAATGCTTCGAATCATCTATTCCGGGCCCTGAAATTGGATGGAGCTTTCCAGACCGAATTTGCTCTAAAACCTTTGACCTGCTTATCCCCAATCGGTTGGCCATTTGTGGAGCAGTTAATCGGTTCTCGCGAATCATTTTTTGTACATCTGATTTTAGAAAAAGGTATTCATGGCAACCGTTGATTTCTCCACCTGAGACAGGTTTTAATCTTCCAATCCTAGCCCACTTCTGAACTGTCAAAACACCCACCTGCAGCAAATCAGAGACTTGTTTTGAATTTATATATTTCCGCTTGAAATCATCTGCACAGGATTTTGTGTAGTAATTTGTGACACTAACTCTTTTTATGGGTTGAATTAACCCTGCTTTTGCCCATTTATGTAAGGTGGTTGGTTTTACACTCATTTCATTGGCAAAATCATGTTCCGAAATCCAGTTACCTTCAGAGATAATTTTTTGTTTAATATCTCTTGGGGTAGTATTAAGCAAATGGATTGAAGTAATAGTAACCGGATACCTATAATCAACATAACCTTGTAACTTCCCGTTTATAACATCAGAAAGAATATCACCTACTTCAAAACCCCACCCTGCTAATTGTCGAGAAATAGTGACTAGAGGAGAATGTTCCTTCAATTCATCGGAAGATACTCTAATGACAACTTCCCGCAGATTATCTAGAAGCTCTCTTATTGATTTTAGGGTTATCGCCCATTGAGGTGAATTGTCGTATGTACGTCCACCAATAGCTTCAAGTAAATTATGACGGATAAATGATTTCGCCAATGTAGGTGATATTCTTAGTATTTCACAAGTTCTATCTAAAGTTACCGATTTAGCCAGTTTATCTGAGTATTCTAAAATATCTTTTTGGGAAACAACTTTAGTTTTCTTTCTATCCGTGCATATATTTCCTTCGACCATTTTAGCTTTAACAAGGCGCATAACTTTAGGGGCAGTAGAATTTAATTCTTTTGCAGCTAATGAGTACGAAATGTATTCAAATTTTGTTTTCAACTCAGGTTTTTTCTGAAGTCTACGTGATTTGGCTATTCCTTTATTTAATATATTGACTCGTGATACCAGATAATCATCAAAAGCATTCTGGATAAATTCAAAATCTTGAGAGAGCCACCGTTTTTCAATCCATCCCCAGTATAAATTTCCCAACCCTAACGCGATACTTACACTGGGATTGGGTTCGCGATATGCATCCCAAAAACTATACATCCCATTTGGAAAGTCGATTAGGGGTTTTATGGCTGAAACATTTAGCCGGTGAAGGTATTTATTGGGAACAACCCACCTTGCCAATTCCTTTTTGCTTGGTAGTGATTCAGTATACTCCGGGAATGCGTGCAGGTATTTCCAATCCGCTTTTGTTTGAAGACAATATCGGATTCCACTAAAGACCCGATAAAGAGTGTCGGGTGATATTCCGGGTATCAAAGGTACAGGCTCTCCAATTCCCATCCAGCCAGAGAGTATCCTTTGACTTACTAAGGAAAATCTATCTGAAGCCACATCAATGGAATCCGAAGTGCTTAAATCAAAGTAACATTTTCCACATTGACCTTGGACAATATCAAATATTGTAAGTTTCTTTCCACACTTTTGGCATTCATCTACTAAGAGCAAGCCATGATGCAGGCATACAGTCGTTGCCAAAATCTGCCATTCCATTCTGTAATATAGGTCTTCCTTCAAACACTTAGGACAATATGCTGCTTTTAATATAGGACGGCAATTTCTTCTTATTGCTTCGCGGGATAATACTTTCTTCGAACATCCATCTGAAAATTGAATGTTTTCATCTTCTTCTTGAAATGAACGAAACAAACTTGCATATTTATGAATTGAATGTTCAAACAATTCTTGTTCAGAGATTGAACACAAATCAGATAATGCCAAATATGTTTCCGATCGTGAGGGATTTAGAAGGTTGTCTCGTATTCCTAAAACCGATGAGTATTCATGGATTGTATTGGAAAATGTATTGAATGAATCATAATAGTTAGCATTAGCCAATCGTATTAGAAATGATGACAATAATTCATCTGGTTTAAATTGGATACGACAAAGAAATTGTGTCATGACTATTTTGTTGAAAGAGTATTTGAAATGGTGTAATTAATTCTTAGAAACGAATCATCAGAATTTTCCGGGATTTCAAACTTTTCTGTACATGGAGTGGCAAACGGATTTACTTTTGTTCGTACATGTTTGGAGAGTCGCTCCTCAAAAGCTATTGATAAATCATTCAATTCGATACAATTGCCTTGTCTATCTTTAGAATAAGAACCAGCATTCCGTAGAAGATTCATAATGTTTCCGACATATCCATCAGTAGCATAATGAATCCTTGACAACATTTCGAATTTTTGAACATCCGTTGTAAGTGGAATTTCGATAGCTTTTTCAGCAAAACTAATAAACATTGAAAAACTATTTATACTTTTCTCGTCATTAAAATAAAATGGTTTCAAACTTGCCCGACAAGCGAAGAGCCTTGATAATTGAGGATTTGCGTTAATTATTCGACTAACTGAGTTTTCCATTCCTGCTATTAATACTGGTATGTTCGTTTGTTTTATAAACATTTTTAACCAATCGGAAATGGAATAAGTGATGTGGTTTGTTCCTGATTCAATAATATTTGAACCTTCATCCATTAAAACAAGCTCGACACCTCGATTCTTTATCAACCTGACTAATCGAGAATTCAATGCCCATACTGTTCCCTTTCCCGCTCCTGGGTCACCTAATTGTTCTAATAATGCTGCGACTGTACTTTTTACAGTGGTAGGAGAAGGAAATTCCGCATAGAATACTGGAATGATAGTTCCATGTTCGGTTTCTTGTCGTGGATATCTACTAGCATAATCTTTTAGTAGTATTGATTTACCACATCCTGTTTCACCTTCTAGTGACATGCATTGAGGTTCAAGAGAACTCTTTGACAATTCCCGACATCTTGTAATTTGATTTTGAATTGCATTGAATTGCGGATACCGGATAAAGTTTAAATTTGGGTTAAGAAATTGATTTTCCATTGGCTATCTCGAAATACCATTAGTTGGTATTCAAATCACTATTAGCTATCTCCCAACCTGATGTATCAGTATCGAAAGAAGTAATCGTAATACTGGATAAAGGAGATGGTGTTGATTTTCCCTTACTCCTTGTTTTTGAAGTTGGAATTATCCGTGATGGATTTTCATTTTTATCCCTCTTCGGAGGAGAATTTTCCCAACGCGCTATCTTTGAACGGCCTCGCAATTTTGCTCGGCTTCGGGCTTTTTCAACAATTTGTTGAATTTTAATTTTTGCTTTCCCTAATCCAGCCGGGTCTTCAACATCTCCGTATTTCTTTCTAAAATTTTTTATATTTCTGTGTTTCCACAAGGAAAGGTTTTGAGTATATTCTTGGTCGAGAGCAGGGACTTCTATATACTCGTTATCATATTTGTTATATGCATAAATCCGGCTTAAGTCTCCCGGATGGTATTTAATTTTTATCCTTTTATCTCGACCCCGATTTTCTAGACGTAAATAAGCTAGTTCTTGGCAATTGAATTTTAATCCTTCAAATTCAATCCCATATTTATTTACATTGCGGTACGCCACTCGCCCTAATAAGATTTTTAACAATTCCTCATTTGGAGGAAGCCGGGGGAAGAAATTCGTTTCCAAAGCTCGCTCCCACTGTCGCGCAGGAATTCCACCACATCCCCGATGGTATTGTTCACTATATTGGTCAATAATATAGATGTTTAAGGCTTTTTCAAATTCGTCTAACGTTAAACAGGCTGTCTTTTCACTGTTGTAATCATCTTTTTCAAGAAAATTTGAAAAAGTCGTTCCGGGTAAAGTATGAAATAGTTGCTCATTTAATGTGCGAAAATTTCTTTCTACACCACCCTTAAACTCCGGAGTCTTAACTGGTGCAATATCAAGAACAATACCAAGTGATAGGCAAGCATCAGACAAATCTTTTCCAATTAATTCTCTCCCCTGGTCAACAACCAGAGTATTAGGAATACCGTATGCTATCCAATCATGGTCAGTACCATACAAATTTTTTACATCTGGTTTAGGACAAATTGAGTGGTACAAACATTCCATAACCGCATAGTAACTTACTGCCTCATAACCGAGATAATAACCCAAAGGCATACCAATTCTGTCAATGCAAAATGAAAGAGTAGGTCTACCAAATGGAAGGCCGTCTTTTTCGTCGTATGTAATTACATCTACCTTTGTATGGTCAAATTCAACTCGTTGTAATGGGAGTAATGGTAGTTCGTATTTTCCAACTTGTTTGATAAAATTAATACCCTTCTTCTTTCCCATCTTTCCGATGATTCTTTCATTTACATCTAATAATTTGATACGTCGAGCAATAGTAGCTTCAGAAGGCATTTTTAGTTTCTGGCTGTCAAGCCTATATTCATTTTCTTGTTGAATTTGTGCTGCACACAGGCAATAGACAGTATGTATAGAAATCTTTTCTCTGTTGAGACAGTTTTCCCTTATTACGGTATCTACTATATTTAGAATTTCTTTCTTAATTCGAGATTTTCCTGGGCCACCTCTTCTTTTTACATTTGGAATTAGACAGCGAATATCATGTCCACCTGAATCAAAATCTTTTATCCACCTATACAAAGAACGAATAGATAGACTTATTCCCTGCTTTTTAGCCTCGTCTTTCAATTCTTTGTATCTATTTGAGATAAGCTCTTTGGTTTTACGTTCTTCTCTCAAAACTAAAGGAGCAATAGCATCATATCTATATCGGGCTATTTCGACGTGATGTGGCGGATAATCTGAAAGGTCAATTTTTAATTGTTCCGGTAACGGAATCGACGAAGTAGAGTTTGAATTTTGATATCTTGTCGAAACTTCAAACTCAAGATTTCCCAAAAAAAATTCTGATATTAAAGTACTTCGCAATTCTTTGATTTCAAGTTTTTCATCTTCACAATACAATGTAATATTATCCTTCGAATGATTGGATACATAGAAGGTTTTACCTTTGTACCGAATTTGTGTTCCATTTAAAAATTGAAAACTAGACATATCACCTTCTATATAACTAAATGAGCAACTGTTTTTTTGGAAAGAAGTTCCTCATCGACTTGAAACGAGAGCTTGTGATGGTAAATTAAGAAGAATATTGTTGGATAGATTTCTTTTGGTGAAAAATTCTTCTCCGATTTTTCAAAATCATGAAGACAAGCGTTATCAGTATTTCCGAAAAAAGAAAGGATTCTGGAAACTAGAACGGGATTGATTTCACCTCGCGAGTATCCTGTTAGAAATTTAATATTTCTTAATTTATATCCAGTCCGTATCTCTTCATCTGTTACTACTCGAAAATTTTCTCCGGTATTCAAACAATATTTCTCAGCTTCCTCAAACTTTATTAGGTTTTTTTGTACACCAACCAACTTTTTGGGTTTGCATTCAAAAATCCATGTTTTGCCATCTACTACTGCTGAAAAATCCGGAATGTAATAATGCTTCTTTTTGTTTTCCATATACTCAATTCGAAGAGGTTGTTCCTCATACCAAGTAACACTTTCTTCAAACTCTAGCAGATGAATAAAATCCTTCTCAATACTTGATTCATAATGAATCATTCGATTCATTTTTTGTGATGGAAATTTCCCGGTAAAGCTTCCACTATGACTTTTGGGTATTCGAATTGGTGACATACGTCCTTTCAAAAAAAAAGACATGAATGATGTAGTAATTATTTTTTCCAAAAAACAATTATTTGGTATAATAAATACATATTTGTTGCAATAATTATTTTTATTCATGTTTTTTCTTTTTTTCATACTTATGTTGCATATTATTTTTACAATACATTATAGCAGCGATAATTCCCATTTTCAATGAAATAGAATTATCAATTCTGAAAGGAGAAAAATGGAAGCTTTTGGATTATGGATACAAGGTTTACGAAAAGAAATCGATGCCGACCTCAGAATTGTTGGGCAGTTATCAAATTTACATTTCACTACAGTAAGTCGAATAGAAAAAGGATTAAATGAACCGAGTTTAGACACAGCCATAAAAATGGCCACTGCTTTAAATGGTAATCCTGCGGAGTTTTATAAAATTGCCTCTGGAAAAAATCCAGCTACACCCAAAAATTCTAATGAAAATCAACACCTTTACCCTTCATTACAGGATGTCGAATTAATTGAACATAGTTTTGATGAGAACCCTATCCCAATAAGCGATTACATTACTCATTATTTAAACATTATTTGGAAATTGCATAATAAACAAAAAGACAATTCTTTTTATTCAATTGAAAAATCTAAAATGGATTCGATTAGGAAAGAAATTCACAAAGAGACTGAATTTTCATCAGAAGAAGTTTTTAAATACTTACTCACTTGCGATTCAATAATTTTTGAACCCCATTTCAAATATCCAAATAAATTACCTCCTCAACTTGGATATGAAATCTTTATTGATGGCGGGGTTCTATTATCTGAAGAAATTGGAAGATATATTGAATACATACTCGAAAAATCTGATATGCAAAAAGTTGCCCTAAATAGAGATACAGTAAAAAAATATATGAGAATTAACCAGACCATATCAAAACTAATAGAAACTACTCAAATTTCAAGTTTAAAGTTGAATGATATTTATTTACTTGATTTGGAGATTGCTACAAACAATGAGATTTTCATGATGACTTGGAATGCAGCAAGTGAGGAAGTAAGAGAAAATAATCGACTTCAAAAAAATAATGCAGGGAGACTATTATTGACTTTAAGCCGATTTTTAGCTTTATATGACCATCCTGAACCGAATTGGCTTGAAGACTTAAAATCATTATAGAAATCATAAAAAGTATTTTAAGAAGCTACAGGAGTAGTAATTCTTGTAGCTTCTTTTGTTCTTGCATCTTTCTGCACACATTACTATAATTTGATTTCCATTTGTAGCTTGATATAAATAAAATGGCGAGACCTTGGATAACCCTATTAGTCTAGAAAAAAATGCAAATACTTTGTATCAAGGAGATAGATTTTTAAATGAACTATCTGGTTTTTATGATATTAATTCATCCAGAATAATCAAGACTTCAACCCATGAAATTTCTGACAAAATTGATTTTGACACATACATTTTTCTTACTTACAAAGGTTATAGGGGTATAGCCCAATTTGATGATTCTGGGAAAATATTTACAGGAGAGGTCGAAAGAACAAACGCGATAATAACCTTTCAAGGTACAACCCTTAACCAAATTGTTTTGTCCTTTAGTTCTTCAATTGAGATGTATATACCAACGTGCGAAAAAGATGGTGTAAACCATGAGTAATATATAAATTTAAAAAAATAGTTGAGGAAAGATTGTCTGATACTTTAGTCTCAATATGGGGAAAAGAAGTTGGAAATATCATCTGGGATGACCAGAGAAATTTTGCAACTTTCCAATATTCTCCATCCTATCTCAATAATGGTCTTCAGTTGTCTCCATTGAAGATGCCTTTACGAACACAAACATATAGCTTTCCTGACCTTGAATTTAATACTTTTTTAGGATTACCGGGACTTTTATCAGATTCGCTACCTGATAAATTCGGAAATACTATTATCCGGGCATGGTTGAATGTTCACAAAACTCCGGAAGCCTCGTTCGGGACAGTTGACCGTTTGGCTTTGATAGGCAATCGTGGTTTAGGTGCATTGGAATACCCCTCACCCCTCTTGATTGAATCTCCTATACCTCGGCCACTTAATACTCCTAATCTTATTGGACTCATAAACACAATACTTGAAAACAAATTAGATATTTTAACTTCACTCACATATAAAAGTGACTTCTCTCTTCTGAATGAATTATTGCGAATTGGAATATCGGCTGGAGGGTCAAGAGCAAAGGCTATCGTTTGTTGGAATACAGATACAAACGAAATGTTTCCGGGGGATATCCAGCAGTCTGAAAATTTTGGGAACTGGTTGATTAAATTCGATGGTATTGGCAATAACAAAGACAAAGAACAAGCCGACCCGATTGGGTATGGAAAAATTGAATACGCCTATTACCTGATGGCCCAAGCCGCAGGCATAAATATGACGGAATGTTGCTTATTCAACGAGAATGGTAGAAGTCATTTTATGACCAAACGGTTTGATAGAAATGAACGAGGTGAAAAACTACATATGCAATCGCTATGTGGTTTGGCCCACATGGATTTCAATCAAGCTGGTCGTTACTCTTATGAACAGGCAATTCAGGTCATGCGCCAAATAGGGCTTACCCAGGACGAAATGGAACAACAGGTTTTACGGGCAATGTTCAATGTCGTGGGGAGAAATCAGGATGACCATACTAAGAATATTGCTTTTTTAATGAATCCATCAGGTGAGTGGAAATTGTCACCAGCATTCGATGTGACTTATGCGTATGACCCTTCTGGCGCATGGACGAATAAACACCAGATGAGTATTAATGGAAAACGAGATTTTTTCAATAAGGACGATTTAATTGATTTCGCTGCGTTCGCTGGAATAGGCAAAAATCGCGGACTTGAATTACTTGAAAGGGTTATCGATTCAATAAAGAAGTGGCCTGATTATGCAATTCAGCTTGGTATAGTGAAGAATCGAATATTCAGCATTCAATCAACTTACCGACTTTCATTGTTGACTTAATAGAACTATTATGAGCTTGATATTACAATGAATTTTGCATGTGCAACTTCGTAAATATAAACCTCTGTTGAACTAAGAAGCTCTAGTTGTTTTGAACTTACTTTATTTTTCGATAATCCGGGTTGAGCAATACTAATTGTCAGATTTGGAATTAAGTAACGCCATTTTTCCTGAATATTCAATAACAAATTTCTATCTCCAACAATCAATCCAGTTTGATGGTTTTTTCCTCGATTCCTTTCCCGCCGAATTAAATTCTTAAAGAAAACATCCAAATTTCTGTGCCAAATTACAGATTTTTGAGCTTGCCCACATACCTCATAAAGGTCTTCTATTCTTGCTCCGGGTGAATCCTCCGTTGAAAATTTGCAGTGAGAAATGTGCATTATTAAATTGTGCCCATCGATTTTTAAGGCAACAATATCTCCAATTTCACCTGACCCATCATCATCAATAATTAAATCCCAATCTAACAAACTCTTTACATATTCGGTAACCTTATATTGAATAGAATCAACATCCCGATTATGTCCCTGAGATTCTTTCCTAATATTAATTCCATCCCAATCTAAAGTAATTATTTTATTTTTGTCATATGGTAATAAGTTTCTATTCGGTTTTAATAATAAACCGGGAGGTTCAATTTTTGCCTCCTGTTCTAATAGAATTGATAATCCAAGATTGTTCAAAAAATCAGAAAGGTTTACTTCATTTCTTTTTATTACTACTCTAATTTCGTCGGTGATAGCTCGGAAGTTCATACCATTATTCAAAAAAAATATCTCATATCCGACTTTCATATCAGGAGTTACAATTTCAAACTGTATATTTTCATTTGTGTTGAAATTAGAAATTTTCAAGTCGGAATCAATTAAGGCCCATTCGTGACCTGCGTACTTTAATCGAATTTCATCGGAACAATTCGCATAAACTTCATAAGGCCATTCAACTCCAAGAGCAACATAAGGGGGACGTGATTCGACAATTATTGGTCGTATAAAATCACCCATAACATCATCAATATTGATATTTGAATCGGTTACTTTTTTTCCGATATGATTACACCATTCAACCCATTCATTTAGTGAAGATGCTATTCGATAACTCCAAATACGTCCTTTCAATGAAGCACCAATACTTACTCGATAACCATTCTCAAAACCATTTGCAAAAATATTAGTTTTTGTTTTCGTTTGAGCTTCTGCTATTGGGAATCCTTCAATAACATCAGCACCTACAAACAAAGAAAATCTACGACTCCGATTCCGAATATCTAATACACCAACATTTGTTGGAACCAATCTATCAATTCTAGCCATTGAGCGGTATATTTCTTCACCTTTAATAATCTCCACATCACCACCACAAACAGTTTTTGCTAAGTCGCTATAAATACTGTCCGTACTTGAGCCATTGATATACAGGAGGTCGTTTCCTTCATCCCAAAATAATGCAAAAAAATCATATCGTATATCTTTTATTGTCTCTATTGTTCCCCACTCAACTTGTATTCGATTCTCAACAATAAACCATACTACTTTGTCTTTTTCATTAACCGCTATTGGATTTGTAAATAGTTGTTCAACAGGAATATAGTCATATATTGCCTCGGGATTCCAGGCATCACAATGAGTTCGATAAATTACAGTACTCATTTTCAAATCAATACTTTTAATTGAGATATCTTCAGGTAACTTCCCAAACTCATTATCAAATTCATTTGCTTCTTTTTCTTTTGCAATGGAGGTCTCCGACAAATCTTGGATTAAATAGTTCCAATCTGGGTCTTCTGAATAAAGCTTTCGAAGGTTTTCATCAATGATTCCTTCAGGTTTTGATGTGATAATGCTGGCATTACCAATACTTATATTTGACACTCTTGTAAATCTTCCTATAAATTGAAGAGTAACACATAGGCTTTTATGGGCATCATGTATCGCTGCAATTTTCAGGTTTGGCAAATCAAATCCTTCACCAAGCATATTCACACAAATAATTATTCGGCTTCTGTTATTCCTAATTTCCTCTAGTGCATGTTTGCGTGTTTGTGCGTCAAGTGTGCTATGGAGAATTACAGGATTAAAGTCGGAAGCTAACTCTTTATAAATTTGGAGAATTTCTTCTGCCCGTCCAATTCGCTTTACTCTCGCCATCAAAATATGTTGAAATCCTTGGGTTAAATCTCTTCTTAATTGAGCAATAGCTTCTTTGGCAATAGCAATATCCGGTTCTTCAAATTTCGTTACAGGAAGATAATTGATTTTTGAGAAATAACCTAACTTTTGAGCTTGACGCAAAGGGAATGAATAAATAATCTGTCCTGCTACTCTCTTTCCATCTTCCCTGAAAGGTGTTGCGGTAAATTGTAGGACATACTTATTTTCAAAATGAGACCTCAATTTATTCCAAGTATTTGCCTCAACATGGTGAGCTTCATCAATAAATAAATGCGAAAAATTATGTAAAATTTCTTTCCAGATATTATCTGATGATGCATATAAAGCATCTGGTGTAGTAATAATTACATTGCATTTTGAGCAAAAAGCATTCGCGTCATCTACACTCTCAAATGCCTGCCTTAATTGACCAACAACTGGTCGATGAGCATCATTTCCAATAACCCCACTCTTTTGGAGGACACCGAATGTTTCAAATTTCTTTGATAATTGACTTCTAAGTACATCGGACGGAACTACTACTAGAAGACTCTCAATTTGAGCCGCAACCAATAACGCTAACATCGTCTCCGTTTTCCCTGTTCCGGTTGGTAAAACAACAGTAGCAGGTTTTAGGTTATCTGTTGTCCAATAACCTAATATACTGTGTAAAGCACCTAGTTGCGGTAATCGAAGGCCCGCTTTCCCAGATGCATTATCTTCTTGGACAAATTCAAAGTTGTTTTTCCAAGTAAGAATAACTTCTGAAGGTTTTTCAGGAAATAAATTTCCTCTCCAATTTACCTGATTCTCAAAAGGGATAATTTCGGGATGTTGTAATGCGCCAGAACGCAAAAATAAATATCTTTCTGAGGTCAAATCTACAGAAACATTTGATGAAATATTTATTCTTTTCTGGTTATTCTTTCGTATAACACTTAGAGGGTTACTTTGAAAATCAAGTAAACCAATTTCTGAAGCCTCTAATAATTGTTGTGCATTATTCTTTCCTATGCTGATTTTTGATGAATAGCAACCAGGGATATTTACTTCACGTAATTCAGCATTCATTTTCCCCTCAATTCTTGGTGTACACTTTTTTTCGTAACAATGATATTGCGAGTAATTTAAATAGTCAAATAATTAGAATTCATACAAATATGCCCCAAAAAGCTAGTCCGGTTGATAAGCTTATAACTTGGTAAATGGACATATTCTGTTCACCAAAACTCATTTCCAATTCTAGGGCCAAAGTCAATTTCTTTATGGATATTCTCAGGGGTGATTTTTGAAACAAGTTCATCAAAGGAAGGACTTGGATTTTTTAGAGGCTTTATTACTATTTGCTCATTTTCTATATTGACGAAAACCTCATCACCATCAGACAGACCTAATTTATTCAGTATACTTTTGGGTACTCTAATGCCGTACCCACTACCCCATTTTGAAATTCGCTTTTTTATCATGATTTCCCTTAATAATAGAATTCAGTTATAGATTGAGGCAACAAACTAATTAATTCTTGTCCAAAATTTCATAAAATGAATCCCATCGAACCTGTACATTCATCCAGAAATCTGCTGACATCCCGAAAAACTTAGGCAGACGAAGTGCGGTCGATGGTGTAATATTACACCTCCCGTTCACGATACCGTTAATGTGTTGGTAAGGAACATGAATGGCATCAGCCAAGTCACGTTGAGTAAGATTCATTGGAATTAAAAATTCCTCCAGTAGCATTTCACCCGGATGAGGCGGGGTGCGGTTTGAAGGGATGCGTATTATATATCCTTTTTAAAACTCTATATTTTTTGAGAAGTGACCTAAATACGAAAAAAATTTAACTCGACTTTTTTATTTGAATATTGGGTCGCATTCGATAATAACACATCGAGAAATTCTTATTATAGATTTGTTGTTCGTAACAATTCAAAATTACCCGAGCTTACCTAATATCATCGATTTAGAGAAATTAGTAAAATGGGGAAAAAAATTTCCTGTTTAAATTTTATTTTGGATAAAATGAAAACAGGAAATATGCCAAAAAGCCTGTTGCTTCATAAAAAAAGATTGATAGCAAAAAATATATATAAAAAATCAAACTTTGTTGCGAATATTGTTCTTTCTTTGAGCCAACTAATTCTTGTTCACTAATAATTGAAGAAAAATCAGATAAAACGTTCTTAATTTTCAACCGGGAATTATAAAATTTTTGATAAATAAATGAATGCGAATAGATTAGTGAAATACAAATATAAATAAAAAATAAAACTGCGGTCATAATTATTATCTTTGATAAGTATTGTGGATTAATCAAAATAGCTATTACATCAGCTAAAACAATTCCGATTGACTTGTAGAAATCATTTACAAAGTCAGTTGTCATTCTTGATATTGAATCATTAGTATCGTCAAAATAATTATCTAGAAATTGGATAAGTTCTTCTCGTTTTGCAAAATACAGTCCAACATTATTAGTCAAATAAAACTGAAAATTGCATTTTATTGAAGAATATATCTCATCACTCTTAGTTAGAAGGAGAAGAAAATTATCCTGCGGTTCATTTCGGAGATAATAGAAAATAACTTCTCTTGCTATATCCAGCTTATCAGCTTTTGAGTTTTCATAAGCCCATGTAAATATTTTCATTAAGGGTGAAGAATCAAATGTATATCTTTCTTTTAAATCAGAGAGAATTTTCTTTTTATATTGCATTCCAAATTCAACTAAAAAATCTCCTTTGTCAAAAGAGGCTCTATTTGCAACATGGCAAATGCATGCCTCACAACAAATTCTATTGATTTCTATTATCAATTCTTGTTTATCGATTTTGTTTTCTGATATAAAGAATAAATGTGGAGTGTATGAATTATTAATCCCCCAAAAGACTTCATTTTTTCTAAATTCTAGTGCATTTGTTATTTCAATTTTTTCATCCTCTTTAATTATGAAATTTTCGTCCCCGATGGTCGACCAGAGGTCTTTACCATAAAGCTGTAACCAATTTGAATTGGCAAATCCATTTGCATCTGCTAATAAAAAAATCTTATTATAGATATGAACATTCCCCCATTCATCATTCAATTCCCAATAATGAAGTCTCTTAATTGTTTCAACTAATTTATTGGTGAAAATATACATGCATATATTACTATGCGCCGAGAAATCAAATTCATCAATCAACTTTTTCTTATTCAGTGAAACTTTTATATAAATGGTTGAATCGACTTCTGTACAACTTAATTGTTCTAATCGTTCAATAAATGAGCCTAAATTGGATACTTGTTCCTGGCGCAAATGTTCCTTCTTAAATCTTTCTATTATTTTATTTTCGCTATCATCAACAGATTGTGGGGTGATGCTTCCATTAATTTCAACCCTTTGACACATAATTTCTTTCTCATTAATAATTTGAAACATAAAAGAATATTGTTGAATATAACCCAAAATTGAAACATGAAAAATATTCAAAAATTTGCTGCTTTTTGTTATATCTTCCAAAATTTTCTGGGGATTTGTAGTTAATACTTGATAGGTAAAATCTGCTTCATTTTCATCAATATTATGATAATTAGTTCCTATAAAAGAAAATAATAGTTTTAGAGCCTCAGAAAATTCCCCCAATAAAAGTTTATTCATAATCAATCTCGATATTGGAATTTAAAACTTCTAAAGTAATAACAACATTATTTCCATCAGAAGATAGTACTTTTTCCATAACTTCAGGAGGCCCAGAGATTTCTAAACCTAACAATTTTGGGTCAGTTACTTTAATTTTTTACTTTTCTTTTTATTCCTGTCCCCATTTTTAACAATAATGGTGATTCGATTTTAAAATCAGCTAAATCATTAGATTGGATAACATAATTATGAAATTTCTCACTCGTATATCCTTCACCAAACAATTGCTGTTCTTTTATTGCCTTTTCAACATCTTGAATCTCAATATCACCTTTAATTTGACCGATAGTTGATAAAAAACGAGGGACTTTTTCTTTGTAAAATTTTATTCCGTTCGTTAATGAAAATTTGTTTAATTCTGGAACAAGTCTCTTTATTTGATGTTCATCTGACAATTTTGTTTTACACCCTAGAAATACTTGACTAAAGTATTTTCTCGGCTCATCTTGTGTTTGTAAGTCAAATACTTTGATATCGAAGTTTTTTTTATTGGGATGAGGATAAATAGCACCTTTCTGAAGCTGTCTAAATAATATGTCTCTTAATTCTTCAACTTTTAGTTGTGGTATTTGTTCGCCTGTCACTATCTTAATTATCTTTTCATCTTCGCATTTAATTTTGTATATCGCCAAAAAGTCTTTATTAATTATGCCATCATGACAATGTAAAATTGCTAGTAATCCGCGAGAAGCATTTTTGGGCGAAGATTCAAAGAGTATATTGGCTAATTCTATTGAATCATCAAAGAGTTTTTCCGGAGCATCTAAAATATCCTTTATTAATGTCTCAGCATCCACTTTTTGAAAGTTGCCAGATACACAATTCCCAGAATCATTTGTTTGAATTAATTTGTCTGTCAATTCAACAAAGAAATCAAGTATTTCTTTAGGCAAATCGATGGCTTTAATTACTCCTTGAGAAAACTTAAGTTCTGGTTTCTTTTTATCGACTAAGTGATAAGCTAAAGAAATAAGTTTTGTGGCCATGTATTCCTCCCTGAAATTATTTGTTTACCATAATAATACAATAAATAATCTACTTATTGTTGCTATAATTTTATAAAATCCTAGACTCTAAATATCTATTTGAATAGTTAATTAAATTAAATTAGATTAATTGATTCAATAAGAATATTTAACAGTTTGCTAGAATGTTGCCATTACAACTTTGGTAAAAAAAAATAAGAAGCTTATAATATTTTCAGAAAGCTATTTTCTGTTTTCCTACGATTTATTTAAAAATTAATGAAATATACTTACTTATATACGCAAAGAGAAAGCTATGTACTTTGCCTTTGAAGACGGATGATTATTCTTCAGGAGAATAATTATTCCAATAGATATCAATGTTGTTTTGAAATCGTCTTGCCATAGTCTGTAATGTCTCTAGATTATTATCAATAAAAAATGATTTTTTGCCGAGGTTAATGCAACTATCGCCCACAGCGCCACTACCTGCAAAAAAATCTAACACAGTATCCCCAGGATTCGAAGAAGCTCTGATTATTCGATTAATTATTCCTAGTGTTTTTTGGGTTGGGTAACCTTTTCGCTCTTTCGAATTTGTATCTACAATTGTCCACCACCAAGCATCTGTTGGAGCTTTCCCTTTGCAGCTTTTTCTGGGCCAGCCAAACCCGGTGCCATGTATACCTCTAGGTCAGTATCGTCTACATAAAAATGTAATTGTTAGGGTCTTTTACATAAAACAGAATGTTGTCGTGCTTTGGCGGACATTTGCTCATATGTTTTCCACTATAGTCATAAGCCCAAATTATCTCGTTCATAAAACAATTACGTCCAAAGATTTCGTTTAACAAGATTTTGATATAATGAACTTTCAAATTTTCTTTAGAAAATATAGGCTACTATTAGAGGCTAAAACCTGATATGCCTCCTTTAATCGCGATTGGATATATAATTCATAGTTATGGAAATTAATTTTGTTCTAATTCTTTTCTTTTAAAACTCGCAATTTTCTATTAACTTATTAGAACAAACTAATATAAAAAAAGATTAGGGTATTGCCGTTTTTTTTGCCAATATTGTTAATTATCATTAGTAAGAAAATTGCCAATATATTCGTTAAAAAAAAATTCTGTTAATCCTGTTTTGTTCTTTTTAATATAATTGTACATCAACCTTATACAAAATAGTTTGATTAAGGTATTGCCATCATATTCAGTAAACTTTGAGTTTTGTT
This sequence comes from Leptolinea tardivitalis, assembly GCF_001050275.1. Taxonomy (GTDB): domain Bacteria; phylum Chloroflexota; class Anaerolineae; order Anaerolineales; family Anaerolineaceae; genus Leptolinea; species Leptolinea tardivitalis. The sequence goes on along the minus strand of NZ_BBYA01000008.1, from coordinate 687,450 downwards.
GAAAGTAAGTGTATTGCCATTTATTGTTATAAAAAAGTAAAATATTGCCAAGTAATTTGAAGATAATTGCCAATAATTTTGATTTAATCGATATCCCTTAAGATTGAGCAATTGCCAGTATCTTTGATTCCCTACATAGGTTGTAGTGAATCAAAGATACTGGCAATAGCGTCATAATAACTGGCAATAGAATCAAAATAATTAGCCATAAACTTAATAGATTTATTTGAATACTCAAATTATCATAACTAAAGAGGCTGCTTTTGAGGTCAGCCTCTTTTTATCTCTTCTTTTTAGGACGAATCCAGGTTAGTTATGAGTCTCCCTCATGTTCTATTTTTAAGTGCAACTTCAGTCAGGATTATTGGCGTCATCCAGACAAGTAACCGCATGAAAACTACTCCACCCATAGAATGGCGTATCAATCCAGCGCTATCTCCAAAGAAACTAGCCACGTATAGTCCATAAATGATACATATGATCCAAATAATAAAGAACATCCAGGGTAGATTGTCAGGTAAATTTTCCCGTAATCCAGAAAATACGATTAAGAATCCACTAACCAAAGGAAATACAAATGCTGTGCTGGAGAGAGGATGTAAAATATCCCCTAAAGCCAATACCATTTTTCGCCATAATGTTGGATATGTATAAAAAAATGGTTGTATGTTCTCAGAGAACGCATCCGATAATCTTCCAAAAAATTCGGTAATCATAAATCCTGGATGTTGGAAAAGAAATAACAAGTATGTCTTGGAACCATTTTCTTTTACCCATTCAGGCGTCCAAGGTCGTGGCATACCATGGTCTGTGAAGAATTTCAAGCGTGATGAATATCCTTTAATCCAATCATAGTAGATATCTGTCCAACCGTATATCCATCTGTTTGCCGATAATGTAGTAAACGAATACCAAAAAGCAAGAAATCCAACCCAAACTGCCAATCCCGTAACCCAATACACGGGTATCTGTTTTCGAATATTAGGGATTGCCAGAAGAAGGAACAACAGGACAACCAGTATTATCAAAGTATTTGCGTTGGAATCGCGTAAAAAAGCCCATACTGGAACAAGAAGTCCCCATATAACAAACAAAGAGCCGGTGATTTTTCCTTTGATTTTTTTATCAACAAATATTCTGAATAACAATTCAACAGTTATGGCAGAGAGAAGAATAAAGGAAGAGAAACAGAGAGATTCCGTCATCAGTATGGAATCCCATTCAACCATTGATGGGGTAAATGCAAAAGCCAAGATAATTGCCGCGGCGATGGGACGAAGTAATTTATTATTGAGTCTTCTACAAAAGATAACGGTAAAGAAAGTCCATGAAAAGACTGCAAGAATCGCCTGCACACTAACAGCTATATCAAACCCGGGTTGCATTGCTTTATTTCTGGTTCCAACTCCGTGGGCTGCAGGGTAGCTGATGGCTGTTGGGCTTGGAAAACCATCTTCAGGTTTAAAGAGGCTTAAGAAAACAGGATAACTGGGTAATCGCCGAGATGTGAACGCTTCCCAACTAAACAGAGGTATCTCCACCTGATTGTAATATGATGAAGAATCATTTGTGGCAATGGATAATCGAATATCCTCATAAAATGAGAAGCGAAAAACTATAGCACCCAGAATAATCAGGAAGGTTAAAATATCGAAAGCAGATTTTTTTAACCAGCCCCTGACTGGCAAAGGTTGTTTCTTCATAACTAAATTATTCCAACCTTCTTTCCAACTTTCTTAAATGTTTCAAGCACTCTATCCAACTGTGCATCTGTATGAGATGCCATATAACTAGTGCGTAATAGTTGACATCCTGGTGCAACTGCTGGAGATATCACTGGGTTTACAAAAACACCTTCATCAAATAATGTTCGCCAGAACAAAAAGGTTTTCTGATCATCACCCACCATGATTGGTATGATAGGTGTCACGGATTTTCCCACATTGAATCCCATCGATTTATATCCATCCCGCATTTTTTCACCAATCTGGTTTATTCGTTTTATACGTTCGGGTTCATCTTTCATGACGTGTAATGCAGCCATGGCCGAAGCCGTTGATGCCGGAGTAATACTTGCGCTGAAGATTAATGATCGTGCATGGTGTTTAATATAGTCAATAATATCTTCATCACCCGCAACAAAGCCACCCAGAGAAGCAAAACTCTTGCTAAAAGTAGACATGACCAGGTCTACCTTATCGGTAAGGCCAAAATGCCAGGCAGTTCCATGCCCATCTCCTGTTACACCAATACCATGAGCATCATCGATCATTATTCGGGCACCATATTTCTGGCATGAATCCACTAACTCCGGAACCATTGCCAGATCTCCTTCCATCGAAAAAACTCCGTCAGTCACTAATAACTTTCCCGATGTTTCAGGGATACTTCTCATAACCCGATCGAGGTGATCAAGATCGTTATGACGGTATCGTTCTATCTTTCCAAAACCAAGTCTTGCACCATCGACAATACTCGCATGGTCATCTTTATCAAGAATAACAGTGTCATCTTTGTTTAACAGGGCACTTATTGTGCCAAGATTTACTTGCATTCCAGTTGAAAAAGTTAATGCAGCCTTCTTTCCCACCCATTCAGCCAATTCAGCTTCAAGATTTTCATGCATTTCAAGGGTCCCATTGAGAAATCTTGATCCAGTACAACTTGTACCATACTTTTTTATTGCTTCTATAGCGGCTTCCCGAACTTTTGGATGAGTAGTTAGACCGAGGTAATTATTTGACCCGCACATAATCATGCGATGGCCTTTGAATGTGACTTCGGTTCCTTCATTTTCAGTCAAAGGGATGAAATAAGGATAATATCCTTCTTTTATGGCGGTTTTTACTTCTGTATATTGAAAACATTTTTCAAAGATATCCATGACTGTCTCCATATATTGAAAATGAATAATTTTGCATACATCGGAATGAATAATGCTTCCATCCGAGAATTCTACAAATTTCCATTTTTGTATTTTTTATATGCTTTCAAAGACATGTGATCCAAAACTTTGAAAGTCACATTTCCCATAAAGTTTTGAAGCCAGTAAATCATGGATGGTTCAAAACCCGGGGTGATAATATACTGGTGTCTTTCAATTCCACGTACAATTCCCGCTGCAACAGCTTGCGGAGTCATTAAACCTGCCGAACCCGCTATCTCTTTTGTCACTGCTGGTTTGAATTTTGACTCATATGCAAGTTGTTCGGTGTCGGTATCTGGAGGAAATACAATCGCCACATCAATTCCTCGAGGTTTCAATTCATTACGAAGAGCATCTGAAAATCCGGTAACAGCAAACTTTGATCCACTATATGCCGTATAACCATATATCCCGAGAAAACCACTTACCGATGAAATATTCACAATAAGCCCAGTCTTCTTTTCAAGCATTGCAGGTAATACTGCCTTAATAATATTAACAGTACCAAAATAATTCACATTCATTGTTTTATGAAATATCTCTAGAGGTAGATCTTCGATATTTCCAGGATGGGCAAAACCTGCAGAATTGATTACGATATCTGGAGCACCATTCTCTGTTATGAATCCACCAATTTTTTCCATTACATCTCTCGAGGAGGTAACATCCAACGGAATCCCATTAATTGTCTGATCTGTTTCCATCCTCGCATTTTTGATAATATCTACAGCTTTATTCAATCTTTCGATATCGCGCGCGATGATAGTTATATTTGCGCATTTTCTTGCTAGCGCTTCACTTACAGCCAATCCGATTCCCCGTGATCCGCCGGTAATTAATACATTTTTACCCCTGAAATTCATCGTCAATTTCCTTTATCTCACATTCACATAATCCCAATGGTTGTTTGTAACCCATTGGGATAGTTTGGTTTATGTAATGAATTCTAATTCTAGTTTAATCTGCTGAAATTCAAGTATACCCGGAATCTACTTGATTAAGCAGTTCGCCTATGCTAAAATATATACGCTTTTAGCTTTTTAGTCGTCCTTGAAAAGTGGGTTTCCCCCACTTTTCTGTTTGTAACGGGTTTCACTCGGAGTCTGTAAAGAAATGAAAAACGAATTCACACTGGCTTTCAATGAAGTTCTGGAAGAAAAACAATTACCGAAAGAGATCATTCTGCAGGCATTGGAATCTGCTATGGTTTCAGCCTATCGACGTGCGGTCAATGCTTCAAATGCACAATTAGTTGAAGCAAAAATTGACCCCGATTCTGGCCAGGTCACCATCTATGCCGAAAAAGAAGTTGTAGAAGAATCTCAAGATGAACGCACAGAAGTGACTCTGGAAGAAGCACGCAAGGTAAATCCAAATGCCGAATTGGGCAGCATGGTATTGGTTGAATCTACTCCCAAGGATTTCGGCCGTGTTGCTGCACAGACTGCCCGTCAGGTGATTCAACAGAGAATCCGTGATGCCGAGCGCCAATCGCAATTGAGTTTTTATGAAAAACAGCTTGGTGAAATCGTATCAGGGGTTGTTCAGGCAGTTGGTGGCCAAGGTTTAACAATCGGCCTTGAAATGAAAGCAGAAGGCACGATGCCCCGCAAAGAAATGATTGGCGGTGAGCGATTCCGTATTCACGATCGCGTTCGTGCATTGATTTCCGAGGTAAAAGATTCACAGCGCGGGCCACAAATCATCCTTTCAAGAACTCATCGAAATTTTCTGCGCCGTCTATTGGAAAACGAAGTGCCAGAAATTTATCACGGTGTAGTAGAAATTCGTTCTATCGCCCGTGAGCCGGGTCAGCGTGCCAAAGTAGCCGTTTCAGCTGCTCAGGCAGGTATTGATCCAGTTGGTGCATGTGTTGGAATTCGCGGTGTCCGAATTCAGGCAATTGTTCGTGAATTGCATGATGAAAAGATCGATGTAATTGAATGGAGCAATGATCCGGCAGTATACATAGCCAAAGCAATATCTCCTGCCCGTGTTAGCGGAGTCTATCTGAACGAACAGTCAGAAAATGGTAAAACAGCCACGGTTGTTGTGCCAGAAGACCAATTAAGTCTGGCTATTGGTCGTGATGGTCAAAATGCCCGTTTGGCTGCCAAATTGACTGGCTGGCGGATTGATATTAAGAGCCTTCCTGAAGCTGCCAGTGATGCCTTAAACAAATTATCTTCAGATGAGACATACATGATGCAGGCTGAAGCTGAACATGATGTAATTCCAGTCATTGAAGCCATGCTTGTAAAGAAAGCTGACGGCCGCCCGCTTCCACCTGAAGAATATGATGTAATGACGAAATTTGTGGATCGTGTTGAACGCCGGGCAATCGCTCACAAACAACCGACTCCTGACATGGAAGAAGAAAAAATCGTTGAGGTTCTTAAAGATATTCCAACAGAAAAATTGGATGTGGATATCTTGGATTCTGGTTTACCTGAGCACGTTACATACCTCCTTCAGGAAGCAAATATTCTTACAGTTCGTGACCTGGCTTACACATACCGCACATCACCTGATAGTATTTTAAAACTCCAGGGTATTGGACCACGAGCCATGCAGGAAATTCAGAATTTCATGTCACAACTGGAAGCTCCTGCGGTTGTTGAAGTACCAGAACCCATTGTAGAATCTCCAATCGTAGAAACCCCGATTGTTGAAACAACACCAGTTTCAGATGTTGAAATGGCGGAACCGGTAACGACAGTTGAATCTGTAGAAGAGCCAGAAGAGGAAGTGTCATTTGATCAATTATTCTCTCTGAAATCAGAAGCCTTGGATATCATTGAACCTGTTTCAGAAGAAGATGATGAATTGGACGAAGTCTCCAAAAAATCCGGGAAGAAAAAGAAACCGAAACATGTTGAAGTTACATATGATCCTGATCGTGATATGACCACAGTAATCAAGAAACATAAACGTGGCGGCGGTTGGGACTGGGATGAGTAAGAATTAGAGTAAAGGAAAGGTGGCAAAAAAATCTGGTAATCGTATTCGGCATATACCCCAGCGAACGTGTGTTGGATGCCATCAGGTGTTGGAGAAAAAAAATCTAATTCGCCTGGTTCGCACGAATGAGGGTATTATCATCGACCCCGGTGGCAAGATCGCCGGTCGCGGTGCATATCTTCATGAAAACAAACGATGTTGGGAAAATGGGCTAAAAGGTCCTCTTGCCAGTGCTTTGAAAACTGAATTGACCGAGATGGATCGTGAAGTACTAAGATCTTATCTTACAAATCTTCCGGATGATGTAGTGGATACTGCTCATTCACCAAAAATGGAAGAGTAAAATGTAAGAGTTCTTAATATCCAACATTCTCGCGTCATTCATCAAGAACAATATGATCGGGCCCTGATTTCCATTTCATGGGGGAGGAAAGACAGGCTCGCTAATAACTGGAGGTGCAGTATGAGCGAGAATGGGCATAAAACAATTGAGTTGGCCGGTAGTGTCACAGTCCGTGATCTGGCCACAGCCACATCTACCAGTCCCATTCAGGTGATAAAAATCCTGATGGCCAACGGTGTGATGGCAAATATTAACCAGATGGTTGATTTTGATACAGCGGCCATCGTTGCCTCAGAATTAGGCTTCGAAGCAACATTAGAGGTGGAAGAAGAAGTCAAAGAGACTGAAACTGGGGAAATTCCCTTCTGGCGGCAAATTATTGCCAATGAGGATTCATCCAAACTTGTCAATCGTCCACCTGTTGTAACTATCCTTGGTCATGTTGATCACGGCAAAACCACTTTGTTGGATGCCATCCGGCATAGTGAAGTGGCTGCTGGAGAGGCAGGCGGAATTACACAACATATTGGTGCTTATCAAGTTGAGCATAAAGGAAAATTAATTACGTTCCTTGATACACCAGGGCATGCTGCCTTTACTGCCATGCGTGCCCGTGGTGCCCAGGGTGCTGATATCGTTATTCTGGTTGTTGCGGCAAACGATGGGATTATGCCTCAAACTCGTGAAGCGATCGCACATGCCCGGGCAGCTCGTGTACCGATTATTGTCGCTTTGAACAAGATTGATCGGCCTGACGCCAATCCCGACTTCGTTAAGAAACAATTAGCTGACCTTGATCTTGTCCCGGATGAATGGGATGGAAATACAATGGTCGTTCCAGTATCAGCCAAACAAAAGACCGGTATTGAAGATCTCCTGGAAGCCATTCTTCTTGTTTCTGAAAGTATGGATATCAAAGCCAACCCCTCAAGCAATCAGATCATCGGAACTGTCATTGAAGCAGAACTTGATCATGGCAAAGGTGTTATGGCAACCTTGCTTGTACAGAATGGCAGTCTTGAAGTAGGTGATGTCATATTGGCCGGTAAAGCTGTTGGCAAGCTTCGCGCTATGTTTGATTTCCACGGTAAGAAAATTAGAAAAGCTGGGCCTTCTTCCCCCGTTCAGGTCATGGGATTATCCGACGTTCCAGAAGCCGGAGAATTATTCCAGGTCTATTCCAGTGAAAAAGAAGCCCGGTTGATTGCGGAAGAACGTAAAGCACAGGTTCAACAAAAATCAATCAATGCGCCAAAAGCTTCTCTTGAATCACTTTTTAACCGGATTCAAGCTGGTGAAACAAAAGAATTACGGCTTATTATCAAAGCAGATGTTCAGGGTTCTCTCGAACCGATTACCACTGCATTGAATGAAATTGAAAAAGGTGATGTCAATATCAATGTTTTGTATTCTGAAACAGGCGATATTGGTGAAAATGATGTTAATCTAGCTTCTGCTTCCAAGGCCATTATTGTAGGCTTCAATGTTCAAGCTGATTCTAATGCAAAACGTCTGGCTGAAGTCGAGGGAGTATCTATTCGTCTATACGAAATCATCTACCGATTGACCGAAGATGTAGAAAAAGCTTTGAAAGGTATGCTTGAACCAGAATTTAAAGAAGTTCAAATAGGCAAAGCAGAAGTTCTGGCAGTTTTCAAAATTTCCAAACTTGGTAATATTGCCGGTTGCAGAGTTACCCAGAATGAAATCAGACGCAATGGTAAGATTCGTGTCATACGTAATGGAGAAAAAGTGTTTGAAGGTGATATTTCATCACTCAAACACGAGAAAGATGATGTCAAGGAAGTCCGTCAGGGATTTGATTGTGGTATTTCCCTGAAAGGCTTCGAAAGTTTTGCAAAAGGTGATATTCTGGAATGCTTTACGTTGGAACGTTCAGGCTGACCAGAATAGCAAAGTAGAAAGAGTCACATTATGCCATCAAGTTTAAGGCTTCAACGGATTGCAGATAGAATCCGTCAGGAGTTATCAGAAATGGTAATTAAGGAAATTGCCGATCCAAGATTGGATGGTATTTCTATTACAGATGTAAAAGTCGATCGCGAACTTGCGTACGCAGATGTTTTTGTTTCAGCCATCGAAGGTCAAATCCGGTCAAAAGAAGTAATTAATAGTCTTGACCATGCTTCCGGCTTTTTACGAAAATCATTGTCAGATAGAATTGAACTGCGCGTTTTCCCGCGATTACGGTTTCATTGGGATCCCACACCAGAACGGGCAGATCATATCGAAACTCTCCTTGCCTCGCTAAGACAAGAAAAAGAAGATGCATCAAAAAATGACAAACCCGATTGACCTCGAAATTCGATCTGCCTTTCAAAAGGCCGATCGGATTGTCGTTACATCCCATATTCGACCAGACCAGGACGCAATTGGTTCCCTACTCGGTCTGGGTACTGCACTTGAAGACGCTGGAAAACATGTGCAAATGGTGCTGGCAGATTCTATCGCAGTGGGGATGCGATTTCTCGAAGGAGCAGAAAAAGTCAAACATAAAGTCGAGGATCCTTTTGATCTCTTTATATCGTTGGATTGTTCTGATACAAAGAGATTGGGAGATGCCCTTCCACAAGATGTTATGGTTGACATCAACATCGATCATCATTTATCCAATCTAAATTTTGGCCGTATCAACCTGGTGGAATCAGAAAACGTAGCTACTAGTGCTGTAATTGCTGCTCATTTGGATGCCTGGGGATTGAGCATGACAAAGCCTGTGGCAGCAGCATTGTTGATGGGCATTCTTGGCGATTCTCTCGGTTTCCGAACCAGCAATACATCTTCAGACACACTTCGTCTTGCGGCAGATTTAATGGATAAGGGAATCAATCTTGCGGAGATGTATTCCAAAACTTTAGTGCGCCGTACTTTTGAAGCGGCAAAATACTGGGGTATTGGTTTGACCAATCTTACTCAAATGGATCGGGTAATCTATTCAGTTTTATCTCTCAAAGATCGAAAATCGGTTTCCTATACAGGGAATGATGATGCCGATTTGATTAATATGCTTAGTTCTATTGATGGTGCATCTGTTGCTGTCATGTTTGTTGAACAAGGGCATAATAAGGTCAAAGTCAGTTGGCGGGCAATACCCGGACTGGATATATCAAAATTAGCGTTATCTTTTGGCGGTGGTGGTCATCCGGCAGCTTCTGGTGCAGAAATTAATGGTACGCTGGATGAAGTAAAGGAAAGTGTATTATCTGCCACTATCAATTATGTCAAAAATAGCGATAATAAAAATAATCGGGAATAACAGGTGAGGAAATAAAAAAGATGGGAGAACTCAAATAACTATGTATGAGGAATCCTTCAACATAAACAATGCCATTTCAGGCGTGCTGGTTGTAGATAAGCCAGTAGGTTTAACATCGCATGATGTAGTACAAATAATTCGCAAGGGTACAAATATTCGTAGAGCTGGTCATACGGGTACTCTCGATCCTCGAGCTTCCGGGGTTTTAGTTGTGCTTTTGGGTCCAGCTGTACGCCTTAGTGAATATGTATCAGCTTCAGACAAGCGTTACCAGGCAGTGGTGCGCCTTGGTCAATCCACCGACACATACGATGCAGAAGGTCGGATTACCGGCGGATCTTCGCCGGTCAATATCACAGAAGATCAATTTGAAAATGAATTGAAAACATTCATTGGTGAAATTGAACAGGTTCCACCTCCATACTCTGCCATTAAAGTCAAAGGGAAAAAAGCCTATGATATGGCCCGCGATGGCGAAGAATTTGACCTTGCACCTCGCACCATTCATGTTTATAACCTTGATTTGCTTGAATGGGCACCACCAGAAGCGGTAATAGATGTTTACTGCTCATCAGGTACGTATGTCCGCTCATTGGCCCATGATCTGGGTGAAAAACTGGGGTGCGGTGCTCATCTGGTTGGACTTCGTCGTACAAAAAGTGGACGATTTACATTGCGAGATGCCGTTCCACTGCGGAAACTTCGTGAATCATTCGATGCCGGTAATTGGTATCAGTACCTGATCCCTGCGGCCGAAGCTTTATCAGATTGGCCGGCTCTTGAGTTAACCAATGAACAGGTAGAAGCCGTACGCCACGGTATTCGAGTTCAATCCCCTGCTCTGCAATCAAATTGGGCTCGCGGTATCAACGAACAGGGAGAACTTGTTGCGTTGATGGAATTTAATACCGAATCAAATGAGTGGCAGCCGAAAAAAGTCTTTTTCTCTTGAATAACAGATGATCGAAGCCAGCTCCATTGAAGAATTAAGCCTTGAGAAGGCTTGCGTTACTATTGGTTCATTTGACGGTGTTCACCGGGGCCATCAAAAACTGATAGAAAATCTCAAAATATCTGCCCAGGAACATAATGCCCTTTCAGCCGTCCTTACTTTTTTCCCTCATCCGGCTGTGGTGTTGAAGGGTGTTGATACTCCTTTTTACCTTTCATCACCTTACGAAAAAAGTAAATTGCTGAAAGAACTCGGTGTAGATGTCCTTATTTCGATACCATTTTCCAGATCACTTGCAAACAAGACACCTGAGGAGTTTATGCAGTCACTGTCAATTCACACGGGTTTGAAGGAACTGGTTGTCGGATGCGGATTTACCCTTGGAAAAAATAGGTCGGGAGATGTTTCAGTTTTATCTTCTATTGGTCGGAAATTGGGATATAAAGTAAATTGTATCTCTACTGAGAAAGTGGGAGATGAGACAATCTCCTCAAGCTCTATTCGTAAAATGCTTGAAATAGGTGATGTTTCATCTGCAGCCCACTCTCTAGGACGGTATTATGAAGTAGAGGGAATCGTCATAAGAGGTGACGGCCGGGGAAGAACAATCGGATTCCCAACGGCTAATTTAGACACTTTTCCGCAGAAAATTCTCCCGGCGATTGGGGTCTATCGTTGTCTGACCAATGTTGATGGACAGGTTTATCTTTCTGTAGGAAATGTGGGGTACCGTCCAACTTTTACGGACAACACGAAACTGGTATTTGTAGAAATCCATTTATTAGATTTCAAAGGTGACTTGTACGGAAAAAATCTTCAAGTACAATTCACCCATAGGCTTCGCGGTGAAGTCAAGTTCCCGTCATTCGAAGGACTTGTATATCAGATACATAGCGATATTAAAGCCGCCAGGGATGTGAAAGATGACCCGTTCTCGAGAAGTATATCTGCTTGATCCACAGGTTTATCCGCAAGAAACCATTGCCGTAGCTTTTGCAAAAACATCCCGTTCGCCTGAATCATTCAAAAAAAATGCAGACGAATTAACAGGTGAATCGAGTGCGGAATTCAATGAAAAATGGGTCGTTGGTTACGGGCATTCGTCGGTTGCCGAGCATGCCGTATTGCATATTGCTGTAGAGAATATTTCACGATTGGCGGTTGAATGCCTGGAATCTAATCGTCTTGCATCTTATACTGAAAAATCCACTCGATACCAAAAATGGAATAGCGATGATTTTCATATTCCTGATGAATTTAATGATGACCAATCTCGAAAGATTTTTCAAGATACATGCAAAGAATTATTTTCTCTATATGATCGTGCTTTACCATTAGTAATAGATTCATTAGATGAAGAGACCCCCATTGTTTCAGGAGAATCCCCTGCCCGCCGGAAAAGGATTTTACTAACAGCTGCTGGAGATGTTTGTCGATTTCTATTACCCGTATCTGCTTTTGCCAATGTGGGTATGACCATTAACGCACGGGCATTGGAACATGCCATAACAAAAATGTTATCGCATCCCTTGCAGGAAGTTCGGGCTCTTGGAAATGAAATTAAAGAAATTTCCCGTGTTTCTTTACCAACCCTTCTCAAATATGCCAACGAGCAGGCATCACTGACTGACACATCGGGATTCTTTGAAAGTTTGCGCATAAATAACCTACATTATGTTGATCCATTAACACCGGGGGCATATCTACGTAGTTATGATCAAGATGCAGAAGAGCTAATTCTTATTGCCGCGATAATGCGCTATCAAAATGTATCCTATGCGCAATCTCGCAATTTCGTTAACAACCTGACAGTTGATCAAAAGAAGGATCTTCTATCACATCTTACTGGTAATTTGAAAGATCATGATATCCCCATCAGAGAACTTGAGTATGGGAATTTTCTCTTCGAAGTAGTTTTGGACGAAGGCGCATATCTGGAATTGAAACGTCATCGTATGATGGCCCAGACCCCTTCGCCGTTTACACCATCCTTTGGATATGCCATTCCTCGTCAATTTCAAAAAGCCGGGCTTTTGGACGAATACATTTCCATCATGCAAATGGTGCAGAAATCATATGAAGAGTTATCTGCATATTCTCAACATGCAGCCGCTTATATTCTTCCAAATGCCTTCAACAGACATGTGCTTTTGCAATCAAATTTCCGCAGTCTTTTTCATTTCTTATCTTTACGAACGGCTCCCAACGCCCATTTCTCAATGCGCCGGATCGCCCATCAGATGGCAGATCAGGTGAAAAATGTTTTCCCCGGCTTGGGAAATTTCTTGCGAATTAATCAGACAGAAAATGCCAATGAAATTGAAGAGAAATTTTTCCAGAAGGTTTGATAGTAAATTTTCATCACCAACTTTAAAAACTCATCTGGCCAGATTATTCATGGCAATAGTCTTATTTTTTAATCTGCAATGTGCATTTCAGTTTATGTTTTTTCCCACAAGTTTTTCCCCAAGTTTTGAGTTGATAGGACTATCTGGCGATTATTCTATTCGAGGAATGGGAATACTTTTTCTCATGTGGAATGTTCCTTACATATTCGCTGCAATACAACCTGTAAAAAATAAAACGTCATATCTTCAGTCTCTCATCATGCAATCAATTGGTCTCGTCGGAGAGACTTGTCTCCTTATTACAATCCCTATAGGTCATGCACCTTTATCATCCAGCATTTCCCGATTCATTCTTTTTGATGGGATCGGTCTTTTATTAATTTCTTTGGGGTATATATTAATTCGTAATTCTTAATTTTCAGGATTTATGCACCGGAAAAAGAAGGATGGCTGTTTTCACAAGTCCCGGTATCCGTGGAGCAGATGAACCTGCCCAGAATGCATTTATTCCACTTTTCCCATGCGTTCCTAAAACGATAAGGTCGCATTCATGATTGTATGAATCCTTAACAATCCATTCAACAGGATCTCCCCTGTGAACATCTAGCGAAACAGAAAAACCTTTAGTTCGCAAGTCAGTTGCCATCATCTCCAGTCGTTCCCGTGCATCTTCCTCTTCCAGGTCTAACATTATGGATGTCGCAGTCGGAAGAAGCATTCCTGTGGCGGCTTCTGATCCACTTAAAGTTGAATATGTTTCTACTACGGTCAACAAGTGCAACCCGGCCTTTAATTCTCTGGCCAGCTCTAAAGATTTCTTGACACCTGCTTCATGGTCTTCATTACCATCTAGAGCGAGAAGGAATTTGCTAAAACTTCGACTATGATTTATTCCAACCTTATCCTCGATGGGATGTAAAAGCAAAACAGGCAAAGCTCCAAGTCCAATCACTTGCTGGGCAATGGAACCAATAAATCGGTCCTTCCACCCACTCTCACCATGTGTACACATTACGATCAAATCATGGTCTATTTCCTTTGCATGGTCAACCAGGCTCTTAGCCAGATCTTCCACACAACTGGTATGCACATGAGTTTCAATCAGTAAACCGTCTTTCCGTAATCCTGAAGCAATTTGCTCTAGATATTGACACGCCTCCATTTCATTCGAGATATGGTGCTGTCCATGAACAGTTTCAGGAGGATTGGCTTCAATAATATGTATTAGGGTTATTTTTGCTTTCAGGCAATTCGCTAGAGCGCCCACGACGGGAATGACACTCTCAGCAAGTGATGATCCATCCAAAGGAACAAGAATGTGTTTAAACATCAGATACCTTTCCCAATTGAATTGACAATAAGGAAGACATTTAGAACAACAATCAGCAATGCAACCAGACTCGCGGCAATCGTTGTCAATTTGTGATTTACCAAGACACCCATGATATCTTTTTTGGCTGTAAAGTAAACCAAAGGAATGATGGCAAATGGTAAACCAAAGCTCAATGCAACCTGACTGATCACCAATGTTCTGGTTGGTTCCAATCCAATAAAAATAACAATCAAAGATGGAATCATTGTGACTAATCGTCTGATCCAAACAGGGATCTCAAAATGCAAAAATCCCTGCATGATGACCTGTCCTGCCATAGTGCCTACTGAAGCAGAAGACAAACCAGATGCCAATAAAGAAAGACCAAATACCCATGATGCAGCCTTCCCTAATAAGGGCTCAAGCGTTATATATGCCTGTTCAATCGTTCCAACTGAAGTCAGACCACTACGGTGGAATGTGGAAGCAGCCATGATTAACATAGCTGCATTGATGAGACTGGCAGCTCCCATAGCAATAAAAACATCAATCTGTTCGTAACGGAATAACTTCTGCATCAATTTAGGCTTACGAACAACAATCCGATTTTGAGTTAATGCTGAATGTAAAAATATGGCATGCGGCATGACGGTGGCGCCAAGAATACCTGTAGCCAGTAAAACACTTTCTGTGCCGGCAAATCTTGGAACCAAAATAGAATTTGCAACCAAACCCCAATCAGGTTTATCCAGGAAGGTTTCAACAACATAGGCAATAGCAATCACACCGACAAAAGCTGTAATGATCGTTTCAAGTGATCGAAATCCTGATTTCTCAAAACCAAGTATTAAGAATGTGGCTATGGCAGTAAGAATCCCTGCCAGATAAAGCGGAACACCAAGCAACAGATTAAAACCAAGAGCAGCCCCCAAAAATTCTGCCAGATCGGTCGCCATGGCCACAATTTCCATAAGCGCCCACATTATCCACACTACAGGTTTCGGGAAACGTTCACGGCAAATCTCAGCGAGGTTTTTGCCGGTGGCAATCCCCAGTTTAGCAGAAAGTGTCTGCACCAGCATGGCCATGATATTTGAACCAATGATTACCCATAAAAGCAGATATCCGAATTGGGCACCACTTTGTATATTGGTGGCAAAATTACCGGGATCAACATAGGCTACACTGGCAATAAAAGCTGGTCCAAGAAAAGGCGCAATTTTCCGAAATCCGGATTTTTTTGCTTTTCCTTGAAGTACCTGCTTTGCCTGTTCAACAGTTTCTTTACTGCTTGATTTTTTCGGAATCTCTTTTTTCATGGTTGATGTCGCCATGATCCTTTTCTGATGTACTTTTATCCTGTTCCTCTATGATACTGAATTTTCGGGTGTAGTTGTAATTGGTTCTACAGTCCCAGTAGGCTGTGGTGGAACTTCAGTATTTGTAGGTGTAAGGGATGGTTCAGGTGTGATGGTTGGTGTTGCCGTCGGCATGGGAGTGGGTGGCGGGACATTCAGAATGAGGTGAATCCTCTTCTCTGCATAATTTTCGTCCTGACCCACCATCACCAGCCTGACAGTAACAATATTTCCGGTTAATTCACTAACATCCCAGGTCACGATTCTATCTGGTGTTGGCCTGGTGGAATCAAATGGTCCGGCTAGTTTTATCCAATCACCCGGATCTTCGCCTATTCCGTATTCGAGGTAAAACTCCTTGAAACCAGATGGTACATCTGCCACAGCATAAATATCAAACGGGCTTTCTGTTATCGTCTGACCATCTTCGAGGCCGGGGAAGAATATGGTTGGTTTTGGATCAGATGCTTTACATTGCCTCTCGGGGGCAAACCGTACATTCTTGCTTAGGCCGGCTTTTTTTAACCACTCCCGACCTTCATCTGTATTCGAAAGCCAATCTTTTCCCCATTTATCATCAATGGATAATGCCCGTACTGCCTTCTGAAATTCCTGACATTCTCCTGAAGCCAGGTATCCAGTCCATGTGTCGATAGTCACTTTTGAATAAAAATCTTTATTTTTCGGTAAAGGTAATTGATCGGATGCAAAAATTTCTGATCGTGTCTCAGGGCAGTCTTCAGACGGTTCTGTTCCTGAAATTGTACATATTACCTTATCGATAATACCACCTGGACGCTTGAACGGAGTTGGATTATCGTGGGAAATATAAGGGGCTGCTTCTTTCATAAAAGCTGACCAAATGGGAGCAGCTCCCGTAACGCCTGTTGTATTTTGCATTGGTGAGTAATCGGCATTACCTACCCAAACTCCAACAGCCAGATCCGGCGTATAACCCATCGTCCAGTTATCTCGATAATTGTTGGTTGTTCCTGTTTTTGCAGCAGCATCGAAAGGCATTCGTAAAACGCTGTTCTCCCCAAACATAGGAGCCCTTGCTTTATTATCAGAAAGTATCGAGGTGATCAGGTAGGCATGTTCAGGCCGAATTACCTGTTCCGGTTCTTCTGGTTTGTATTGGTAGATAAGATTCCCTGAGTAATCCTCGATTTTTAAGATCGAAACAGGTTTTACCCGCATACCCTGATTGGCATAAATGGCAAATGCAGATGTCATATCTAATAAAGTAACTTCCCCTCCTCCGAGGGTTAGTGACAATCCATAATCATCGCGTGTCAGGGTGTTTATTCCCATCCGTTTGGCAAAATTGATGAAACCATCTGGTTCTGGAGTATCTTTGTTATCATAAATTCCAATATATTGAAGTGTTTTTACAGCCGGAATATTGTATGAGTTAGCCAGAGCTGTGCGAACCGTCACCGGTCCATGGAATTTTTCATCATAATTGATGGGTTTGTAAGGTTCTCTGGGGTCATTGGGATCTCCGCTGGGGGGAAATTCACTGGGGACATCCCAAATTATCGTTGCCGGTGTCCATCCTTTTTCAAATGCAGCCGTATAGGTTAATGGTTTTATGGAAGAACCGGGTTGTCGTGGACTGACCGCCATATTCACCTGCCCGCTTATCTCCACATTATTAAAATCTGCCGATCCAACCATGCTGAGTATTTGACCTGTGGATGGTTGAATTGCCACGAGCGCTCCATCTGAAACATTGTAATCAGCCAGTGTGTCAACCTGTTCTTTTACAATTCTTTCAGCCATTTCCTGCATGGTGGGGTCAATAGTTGTGTAAACAGTAAATCCAGATCGGTAGATCGTTTGTGGATCATACTGCTGTTCCAACTGTGATCGAATGTAATTGACCCAATGTGGAAATCGCATGTTGTTTTGACGTATTTCAAATGGGTAATCAGAAGTTTCAACGGCAGCTGTAGCGGCGCTGTTGGCATCGATGCAAACAGGTTGCACATTTGTACTTACATAAATGCAATTTCTTTCATTCGAGAGTTGAACCATTAAGTCAAGAACTTGCACCTGGCGGCGCAAAGTATCTTCTCGATTTGTGAAGATATCATATACCCCCGGCGACTGAGGCAAACCGGCTAGAAATGACGCCTGACTTAATGTCAATTTATCGGCTGTTGTATTGAAATATGTCTCTGCAGCGGCTTCAATACCATAAGCCATATTACTGTAATATGCTTCATTTAAATACATTTCCAGTATTTGTTCTTTCGAATATTTACGGGTAATTTCTGCAGCCAGAACAATTTCGCGAGCCTTACGTCGAAGTGAGACTTCTACACGTTCTTCCTGTGAAAAGAGAAGCATACGTGCCAGTTGTTGTGTAATTGTCGAAGCACCCGAAACAGTTTCTCCAGATGTATAGTTTTGCACCAATGCTCGAAAAATCGCATAGGGGTCAAAACCCGGATGATTATAGTAATCCTTGTCTTCTGTTGCGATTGTGGCAGCAATCAGGTATGGTGAGATCTTTTCCAACGGAACGTAGGTCCTTCGTCCGGCTGTTGGACTCAATAATTCATAGAGTAAATCGCCGTTCCTGTCCATTATGCGGGTGGTTTCGAACTGCGACGTTTTTTCAGATAGATTTTCGATTCCTGGTAATGAAGAAGCCAAGGAGAAGTATTGATAGATGGCCGCAGCACCCATGATGAAAACTGCAGCCAGGCCAACAATCAATATGATGATAAGTGCCTTTACAAAACAACCAGTATCTTTACCCGGGGTTTTGTTTTTATACTTTGCAGGTGGTTTGCTACCACCAGCTGGAGTTGAAATGACTTGTGTGCGATTTTTACCAGCATTGGTGTTGGTCTGAACAGTACCAGTTGTGGTTACACCGTCTGATCTCGTTTTACCTTCTGTTGGCAACGGTTGTGAAGCCACCTTGGTTGCACCAGTTATTTGTGGTTGAAAGAAAGGTTGTGTTGCATACGGTGGGGCATGCCGTTTGGGTACAACAGTCCCCCCAGTAGTTGTAAATCTATTTTCGCTGAAAGCTCTTTGTTCGCCTGTATCATTCAATAAGAAATCATCGTGGTTATTTAAAGGATACGGCGGTTTTTTATGACCTTGTTTATTCTTCTCTGAATCCTCATCTCTATCTTCTAATGGGAAATCAGGTTTTATTTCCTGTGGTTGTGATTGAGGTGATTCATTTTCAGGCTCTTCACCACCATCCGGTAATGATGGATTCTCCGAATCTGATGTATCCTCTGAACTGTTATAGAATGAATCAAAGTAAGCCATGGTAAATTCCGTATCTATTCTTAATTTTCCTTAATCAATTATAAATTACGATTTGACCTTTCACCCGCCTGTATGTACAATACGAATGGAATTTAATATCAGATTAATCTTTGAGAGATTATGGACGCCATCAAATCTACCGATAACGAAATTTCAAAAATGTTCATCGCCGTAATTCAGGCACAAGACATAGATGCGGCCTATTCCGCTTTAAAAGCGGTGAATATTATGCCTACCCGGCTTCCCAGTGTAGGTGGCTTTTTGGGCCGCCGCAATGCCACTCTTCTTTTGGGCCTTAAACCTGATGAAATTGAAAAAGCACAAAGTGCATTAAAAGAAAGCTGCCGGCAGAGGATTGAATATCTGGCAGTTCCATTGGAAAGTGCCCCGTTGCCGCTTCCAACGCCTACCCCAATCAATGTTGGTGGTGCTACGATTTTTAATATCGATATCGAACATTTTGAGGAGTTTTAGACCATGAAATTGATCATTACTATCATCAGGGATGTAGATAACGATCAGGTATCTCATGCACTTACTGAATCTGGATTTTCTGTTACGATGATTGCTTCTACCGGAGGCTTTTTTCATCGCGGCTCAACTACTCTTCTGATTGGGGTTGAAGATGATCAAGTAGAAAAAGCCATTGCTACCATCAAAGAAAATTGCCTGCAACCACAGGAGCAAGGGACGAAAAAAGCCACTGTATTTGTAATAAAAGTGGATCAATTTATTCATTTCTAACATAATGAGGAGAAATTAAATGGATTTCGGATCACCTTTTAGTTTTGCTTTTAAAGATCAAAATTGGTTCAAAAAGTTAATCATACCTGGTCTGATTTTTCTTATTCCAATTGTTGGTTGGTTTTATCTTCTGGGTTGGGGATTAGAAATTACACTTCAAATCATTCGTAAAGAACCCGTTGTCATTCCGGAAACTGATTTCGGGAAATTCTTATCTCGTGGCTTGAAAGCGTTTGTGATCTCCTTTGTTTATTCCATTCCAACAATGATTTTCCAGATACCCAGCACTTTATCAAATGCCATGGCACAATCAGCTTCTTCTGATAATGGCACCGGTGCGATACTGGGCGGTTTGGCTATAATCACGATCTGCACCAGTATACTCAATCTGATCTATAGTCTTGTAATGGTATTTATTCTGCCAGCTGCCTACGCCCTCTTTCTTAATAACAATGAAGAGATCGGTGCCGGTTTTCGCCTTGGTGAAATCTTTGCCCTGATTAAGAAAGCCCCCGTGGCTTACCTTTTGACCTGGCTTGGTTCATTAATTGCCGGCATGATCGGCGGGGCTGGAGTCATTGCCTGCGTGGTTGGACTCTTAATCACTATTCCATTTTCAACTCTTATCATAGCGCACTTCTACGGGCAGGCATATAACGAAGCAACAAAGTTTTAGAAATCAGTCATGAAATTCTTCAACCTGGTAGGTGAAAACCTCCAGGTTTTTTATTTTCCACAGGTTTGATGGTGAGCCCATTTTGTTGCATAGATGGGAAAGAAATTCATTTTTATCAGGTAATTGCTCCCAAACCTGCGGTAAAAATGTTGCTCTTGCCCGCCCGTCTTTCAAGATCACACCATCAATTTTAGGATTAAGCTTTTCCAATAATTCTTCAGTAGTCGAATATATCAATCTTTCAGGTTTTGAAAGAACAGAAATCTCGATGGCGATCGTTTGAATTTCAGAAGGCGATACCGGATTGAATCTGAAATCCTCCACTGCAGCCGCTGCAGCATGTTCCACAACATCTTTTACCAGTGGTTGATACGCCTCCAGAGTTCCAATACAACCACGTAATGACCCTTGTATTGTTAACGTGACAAAACTGGCTCCATCTTCCTGTAGTCTTTCTGAATAATCACCTGTATGCACTACCGGAAGAGATCTTTTGCGGGCAGCTGCTTCAATTGAACGTCGTGCTAATTCCAATAAGATTTGTCGGTCTTCATTACTGATGGTTTGCTTTTTCATAATGTTTTATATTCCCTATTTTGATAAACCAAAGGTTCCAGGGATTGATGAATTACTTCAGAATACAGTACTTTCCCCAGATAAATAGAGGAGTTTTTCAAAGGGATAACCTGGATTACCTCACATGCCAGTAAAGATAAAGATTCTGCAATTCCCGGAATTTCGTTGGGTAACAGTACCGTCGAAACATTATCAAATCGTCCAGGACCTTCAATAACTTTTCCGGAAAATTTTTCCGCTAATGATTTCTGATTTTTGGCCAGAATTGACACCGAGAATCGGCCGGATTTTTGCACCAGATTGGCAGTCCGCGTTTGGTTGGCCAAAGTTATGGCGACAATTGGAGGATCGAGAGAAACTGACGTAAAAGAATTTACTGTCATCCCATGAACCATATTTCCAAATCTACTGCAAACGATGCAAACCCCCGTTGTCCATTGCCGCATTGCTTCCCTGAGTTGTTCAGATATCGCTTTCACAATTTCACCTTTATTATATATCCTTCGTTATACGAAGATAATTTTGGTTCGTCAATGAGAAATATAACTTGTTATAGATTAATAAATTTTGGTATGATGGGACATTATGACAAATATAGACCACCAACCTGCTAAACCACCACAAAATTCCAATAATACTTCTTCTCAGGCAAGGCAGGAATCCTCGATTATGGATGACGAGTTCCAGGAGCAAATAACCTCTTATGGTTTTAATATGTGGTCTGCATTACAAACGGTATTTTCTGTCGCCATTGTGATAGCCACAGTGTTCACCATGTGGAATCCCTCGAATATCTTTTCAAACCAGATGTTGGACCGGATGTTTAAATCATCCACGTTTAGTTCCATCAAACCGACTACCATTCCACTAACTCCCACCGCTTCGCCAAAACCTCGAATCGGGATCGTAGCAGGTCACTGGGGAAATGATTCCGGAGCTGTCTGCCAGGACGGATTTACAGAGGTTGAATTAAACCAGAAAATTGCCACTTTAGTGCGAGAAGACCTTGTCAGTGAAGGTTATGATGTCGATTTGCTTCAAGAAAAAGACGAGAAGCTTTTTGAATATAACGCTCTTGCTCTGGTATCCATTCATAATGATTCCTGCGATTACATCAATAATGAAGCCACTGGTTTCAAAGTAGCAGCAGCCATGTCGTCTGCTTTTCCTGAGAAAGCATCCCGGCTGACAGCCTGTCTGGTTGATCGATATGGTTCTGTGACAAATATGAAATACCATGCCAATACAATTACCAAAGATATGACAAATTACCACACTTTCAACGAGATCAATGCCAATACCACGGCAGCAATCATAGAGACTGGGTTTATGAATCTGGATCGCCAAATTCTGACGGAGAGAACAGATCTTGTAGCCCGTGGTATTTCTCAGGGTATCCTTTGCTTTATTCGTAATGAAGATTTGAATAACTTGCCGACGCAGGAACCCACTCCGTAATGACCTTTTCGGCTGCCCAATCAGCACTTGACCATGCCTGGCACCTGGTTCGTAGAGGTGAAGTGTCTGATGCGCATTTCTGGGCATCCGAAGCATCAACTCTAGACCCCGGGCTGGAAGAAGCCTGGCTGATTCTCGCGGCTACATCTGACCCGAATAATAGCTTTGAGTATTTGAAAAAAGCCCTGGATATTAATCCTCTCAGCCGCAGGGGAAATAAAGGTGTAGTGTGGGCTGAAACAAAAACCGGCCGATCCTTTGAAGAATACCTAGCAACATTACATGACTTTGTTCCCAATCTCGAAAAGTCGAATGAAACTTCGGTGTATAAACCCTTTGAACCATCATCGACCTTTCCACCAGCAGATGTTTTGCCTCCGAAAGTTGACTCATTTTCTGATTTTCGGCAAAACATGGATTCCTCTCGAATAGCTGATACTTCTACTCCGCCTAAGGTAGAACCTCAGATAAATAGCCTTCAACCAACAATAATCCGGAGACGACGACCCCGGCCTCGTCCCCCAGAACCAGTCAATCCCTGGTCGGTGTTACTGCCATACACTGTGTCGTTTGTGATTTTTCTCTTTCTACTTACAATTTGGCTCCTTTCAGGACTTCCCAGTGTTCGAGCACAATCTGTTGCCTCTGAAAGTAACACTGATGAGCTTGTAAGTAAGATCCTCACTGCCAATCCCCGTCCAACAGAGACAAAAGCACCCACTATTACACCATCACCAACCCGAACCCCGACAAAGATACCAACCATCACATTGACCTCAACTCCTGTGCCATCACAAACAGTCATTTCTCCAACAGAAGAAGAATTGGATGACGGTGAATCAGAAAGTATGCCTATTCTTATCGGCGATCAGATTGCAGAAACGCTTGAAGATGGCCGGTGGATTGAAGTGGATCTGGCAAAACAAAAAGTCCGTGCGTACGCCAGAGATTCTTTATTACGGGAATTCCTGGTTTCCACTGGAACAGCAGCTCACCCAACTGTAAAAGGAACCTATCACATATATATTAAGAAACGATATGCAGATATGCGCGGTCCTGGCTATTACTTACCTAATGTTCCTTACACAATGTATTTTTATCAAAGTTATGGATTGCATGGTACCTACTGGCATCATAATTTTGGAACACCCATGAGTCATGGATGTGTCAATCTAAAAACCGATGATGCAGCCTGGCTTTTTCAATGGGCCAGTATTGGAACGCTTGTCTATATCCATTAATCTCTAACAACTTTTTTATGTTTATAACGTATTTTGATATAGTATATTTGGAGTAGGAAAACAAAATTATGTACAGTCATCCTTTATTTTCAGGTTTAATTTCTGATGAATACGGTCAGCCCGTCAATACTGTTTCTATTAATGGGGAACCATTTTATATAGTCAACGATGCCGGATTTCTTCGTCATATTCCGGCAGCTGATGTAGACCGGCAAGTTTTCGACACTTTAATGGAACAGATTCGGGGACATGAGGATATTATTATTGAACAAGCCCAAAAAATGTTAAATCAAGAAGACAATCTATTCTCCAGAGCTGTTCTTTTAAACCAATTAAAGAATATGGATAAACAATTTGAAGCATTAAAAGAAACAGGAATACCTGATGCGAGTCGGGAATATCTTGGTTTGATGGGATTCAAAGTTAAAATAAACATTCATGGAGAAGTACTCAGCGTGGATCAACCGGGTCAGATACCTCCACCAGAGGATGAATGACTTTTCCATTATGGGTTAGATATGCATTTTACATAGCGGCAGGAAAAAATGGTGCCATCCGAATTTATTCTTGATGTAAATGAAAAAAGTTTTGAATTTGAGGTCTTATATTACTCCCGGAATATCCCTGTATTAGTGGATTTCTGGGCTTCCTGGTGCCAACCCTGCAAGCAATTGAGCCCAATGTTAGAGAATGTTGTAACAGAAGCAGATGGTTCACTTCGTCTTGCCCGTGTGGATGCAGATGCCAACCAAAAACTGGCTATGCAATATCAGGTTAGATCCTTGCCCACTGTCATTGCATTCCAGGATGGAAAAGTTGTGGCAGAGTTTTCAGGATTAATTTCTCAGGACCAATTGGATGAATTTGTGGAGCTTTTGCTTCCACCCAGTCAAATTGACCTTGATCTTGAAAAAGGAAATTCTCTTTTGTCCTTACATCAATGGAAAAAAGCGGAAGATGTCTTTCGTTCTCTATCACAATCTGAAGACTGTCCTCCTGCCGCCATCTTGGGTCTGGCGAAATCACTTATTCCACAGGGTAAATCCTCAGATGCTCTAGTTCTTTTAAAAAGGTTTCCTGCCAGCAAAGAATATCGTCAGGCCGAAGCTTTGTTACCACTTGCTGCTGATTTAACCAGTGGCATTGAACCTGAAACTGATCTTGATGCCATGTATGCCAACAGCCTTCGTCTCGTCAACCGTGGTAATCTCCTCTCCGCACTGGATGGATTATTAGAAGTCTTGAATAATGACAAGAACTATCGCAAGGGGAAAGCCAAGTTCGCCTTTCTGGCTATTCTTGAATTACTTGGAGATCAGGATCCGAGTGCACGGGATTATCGTGACGAATTGTCCTTGATCCTCTTTAAATAGAAAAGGAGCCGATATCTAAAAATATCAGCTCTTTCACATAAGTACACTTTGCTTAATTCAAATTACTGAACCAGAGTAAGGTCACCCCATGTTGTTGGATTGGCCAAAACCCGTTTCTTGATATTTGACAGGAATGTTTGTTGTTGATCCCGGGTAGGATCATCATTATCTGAAGCTCCGATGGCAAAACCATAATGTGCACCAGTTTCCGGGGTAACATTGAATGTTGTCCATGGAATGGAAACTTCAACTCTTGTATAACCGTTTGTACGTTTTGTGCCTATCGAAATATCATCTCGTGGACCCTTTTGGTTTAATGGGTAGAAAATATAGGATTCTTTTGGTCCGTTAGGGCTTCCATGTCCGGGGTTTATTCCCAGCTGATAGTCATCATTATTCAAAACAGTACTATCAAAATCGCTAAAGAATTCCGAATCAAATAATATCTCTAATGAATCACCTTTATAAAGTTGGTCAATACGGGCATTTTGAACATACTTGTCATCTCGGATTTTTGCTGCCATATAAAGGCAATTCTCATCCCAGGCCAATTTAAAAGAAGCATCAAAATCTTGTACACCGCTGCGATTTTGACCACCTACAACCACAAATCTCATAGGATTTTCCGGACTTGACCAGTCGCTCCAGTCACCATCAATTGATGGTGCTGTAGCTGTATAGTAGGCCTTTACTGTGCCATTCATTCTTACCCTGATTGGAGTGGGTGTAGCCGCACCTCCTACCCCATCAGGCGCAGGTTCTTCAGGAGTCTCGTCATCAGCCACCAGTTGATCCACTCCGTTGGAAGCCTGTACTATATTGGCACACGGAAAAGCAATACCAACCATGACAATTAATACAAGGATTATTTTAGACAAATGCTTCATGCCTCACCTCCAGGAATTTCGGTTTTGCCTCCGTATGTGCGGGATTCCAAATCAGAAAGATTGGCGTTTTCCCTTTTCCAGGCAGAATACTGTCTGATCCAGTGGTAAAACAATCCCTACCGGCGAACCGGAAAGCCATATTTCACCGTCAATGCCTAAGTAGCAAGAACTGTACCACACCATTATAAAAAAAGAACCGGAGAGATTATCCCCGGTTCTTTGTATGAGATTTATTGAAGTGTCAGGTCTCCCCAGGTTGTCGGATTAAGGAATTTTCGAGTCGATACATTTGAAACCATAGATTCCTGAACATTCTTATTTAGATTGTCATTATCAGATACCGAAAATGCAAAACCAAAATGTTGCCCGGCAGTAGGAGAAATTCCAAAAATGGACCAGGGAATTGCCACTTCTACCTCATAGCCACCTGAAATTGCCCGAGAGGCAATTGAAACCTGCTGTACTGTTCCTTTTTTCTCTTTTGGATACCAAAGATAGGCTTCTTTCGGACCATCAATGCTACCTTTACCAGCTGAAATCCCGAGTTGATAGTCGTCAGTATTTATCCCCTTGGTATAGTAGTCGCCCGCCAGGTTTGTATCCATCAATATTTCAAGACTATCGCCAAGATAAAGGTTATTTCCTGTATTATTTTGAGAATAGACATCATCAATTACTTTGGCAGCTATATATAGATAATTTCCATCATAGGCCGCTTTAAATGAAGAATTAAGGTCATTGCCATTGCCCCAATTGGCGCTGCCAAAAACCACATAACTCGCAGGTGTTTCAGCATTTGGCCAATCGCTCCAATCACCATCCATTGAAGGAGTAAATTGAATGGCGGTTACACTACCGGAAGATCTTGCCGTGGGAGCCGGTTCTGTTGGTGTTTTGGAATAAAAAGGTTTCGGTGTGGCAGAATGATAGCCAGATGGAATGGTCGGTGGCGGAGTTGGAGTCGCATTTGGATCATATGGAATCAATGTATTTGTGCTGGTTTCAGTTGGAACCACCTGTGTACTTGTAGCAGATGGAACCGACGTATTCGTGGGAGGTACACTTGTATCTGTGTATACAATCGGTGGTGCCACAAATGTTGGAGGTAAGGCTTTGGTCGCTGTATTTTCAGGTGTTGAGGTAAAAGATAATGTAGCTGTCGGTGCAGGGACTAGTGTTGATGTAAGGTTGCAGCTCAATATCATTAAAGCCAGGGAGATTATCCCCGTTATCTGGCCGATACTTCTTTTCATTCTTCCCTCCGCTTTGATTCTGTCTAGTAACCCTAATGATAGTATAAAAATTCCGGTACAATCAACCATCTTTTCATCTATACGAGGGAAAAATGGAATTTGATTGGGCAAAAACATTAGATGCGGCTGTCACAGTCTGTGATTCTGAGGGAATCATTATATTTATGAATGAACAATCGTCGAAGATTTTTACAAAAGATGGCGGTTATGCACTGATTGGTAAAAATCTACTTGATTGTCACCCCGGCTCTTCCAAGCAAAAATTGGAAAATCTACTGACTGAACCCCGTGTAAATATGTACACTATAGAAAAAAAAGGGATTAAAAAATTTATCTACCAGACTCCATGGTACAAAGACGGACAATTTGGTGGATTGGTTGAAATCTCATTTGTTCTGGATGAAGAAGTTCCCCATTTCGTTCGTTCCTAGATCACCAATAATTCCTGTTTTTGATGAAAGTAATAATGATTTTTCCGAGGAATTTTCTCATTTTTTCCTATTCATTTTTCGTTAAGAATGTCATGGTTTCAATATGATACGTTTGTGAAAACATATCCATCGGGATGATCTTTTGAATGACATAATTGGACGAAACCAGAATTTTCAAATCCCGTGCTAATGTTGATGGATCACAGGAAATGTACGCAATCTTCTTTGGATTTGATTTTATAAGAGCCTTTATGGCAGCCGGTGCAATGCCGGCTCTTGGGGGATCAATAATTACAATATCTGGATGCAAATCTAATTCAGGCAGAACATGCTCCACATAACCCTGGTACAAATCAATATGATCATATTCATCAAGATTAATAGCAAAATCGCTGCAGGCATCTTCGGATGATTCAATACCGATGATTTTTTGCACTTTATCGGCAATAAAAGCACTAAAGAAACCAACACCGCAATAACAATCCAAAACGGTATCTGTCTTTCCAAATTTCAAATTTTCCATAAGCAAATCGATCATACATGACGCTATGTCCCGGTTTGTCTGGAAAAAAGATCCCGCAGAAACCTGAAAGCGTTTCCCATTGATATCAAATAAATTAAAGTTTTCACCAGATAGAACCATGTCTCCAACTGGACCGCGATATACCACATTCAACGGAAAATCCACAGCAAACTCAGGGGGATTCTTCGAATCCCCTGTCATGAATAATACTGGAGTACCCTGACCATCATCACGTAACGCTATTCGTGAGAGTCCGGTATCTGACTCAAAGCTAAGGGATCTCAGCAATTCATTCAATGGCTCTTCCAAAAGAAGGCACTTTTCAATTGGGATTACATCATGAGAAAGTGCTTTTTGAAAACCAGGTTTTCCGGTTGAATCCAGATGAAATTGAACATGGTTTCGGTAATTTAAGTTTCGGGGAGAAGCAACGGTGGCTTGAATATAACTGTTACCCAACCCACCTAAACGTTCCAATTGTTCTTTCAAAATCTGTTTTTTTATTTCAAGTTGAAATGAATAGTCTACGTGTTGATAATGGCATCCCCCGCATAGCGAATAGTATGGGCAGGGTGGATCTACGCGATTTACATTCGGGTATTCAATTTGAATCGGCTTACCAGTCAAGTTTCGATTACTTTCATTAAAAGCTTCAATGGTCACCTTCTCCCCTGGCAGGGTAAATGGTACCAGAACAATGCGCCCATTATCCATACGGGCTATTCCCGAACCGCCGTAAATCATCTGTTCAACAACAATATCAAACATTTCAATCCCTCAATCTCTTGTTATCGCGAATCATCCTTTTATATACATATTATTGCTTTTTTTCGTTTTATTCATAATTATTAATGACATATAAAAGATATTTTATCCTTTTTTTATTGTATATATTTTGTTCATATTCTTATAGTAGATATACCCTCCTTACATATCATATAGAAAGACGAGTAATCCATGGGAAAAAATATTCCATTTTTTAAATCAATGCGTGGAAAATTGATTTTATTTTTTCTGGCGCTTTCTTTAATTCCTCTGATCGTCGTCAGTGTATTTGCCTATTTCCAGAGTCAAAATGCCTTACGTGAAAGTATAACAAACCAGCTGCAAGAAGCGGCAGATAATAATTCTGCCAATATTTCAGATTGGTTGGAAAGCCGAAAAAAAGATCTTATTGTAATGGGCAGCAATGCCAGAATCCAATCCATGGATCCAGAATCGGCAAAATCCGCCGTTGACCAGTTTTTTAAGGGTTGGGGACGGTATGAAACGATTTTTGTCCTCGGAGTGGACGGCAAATCAGTAGCCACAAGTGATGGAAATCCTGTCGATCTTTCAGACCGCGCCTATTTCAAAGAAGCTCTTTCATCGGGAAAAACTGTCATATCGCAACCAGTATTCTCTAAAGCAACCGGTAATCTTGTCATGGCCATCGCGACACCTGTTATCAATTCAGAAAATAAGACAGTGGGTGTAGTAGCCGCAACAGTTCCCATGACATACATTAGCACACTTATGAGTAGTGCAGCTATGGGAGAAACTGGTGAAGCCTATCTCATCAATGCCGATGGATTAATTATCACTCCTTCGCGTTATGAAGATGAATTAATTAAGTCCAAACGTGTCACAAAAATGGCAGAGTTGGAACTTAAAGTTGAAACCTATGCATCGCAACAAATATTGGCTGGGAAAAATGGCCTATCGGAATACACAAATTACATGGGAACCCCCGTTATTGGTGCTTATAGCTGGCTGCCGGACGAAAAATGGGGCATTATTGTAGAACAAGCCAGCAGTGAGGCTTTTGAAGCCGTTAATTCTCTTCGCAATTTTATTTTTGGATTGATCGCTATTTCATTAATTCTTGTAATTGTTATTGCCATAATCATAGCCAATTCCATTGCAAAACCCATTCAATCAATGGCTTCAATTGCTAACCTTATGGCCGAAGGCAAAATTAATCAAGACGTGAAATATACATCCGGTGATGAAATCGGCGAACTGGCCAATTCATTCCGTGAGATGATCAGTTTCCAAAAGACAATGGCAGCATCGGCAGAATTACTTTCTAATGGAGACCTTACAGCGGATATTAAACCGAAATCTGATGAAGATGTTTTGGGTGTAGCTTTTGAACGGATGTTGAAGAACCTACGTGATGCTATTAGTGAAGTGGCATCCAATGCTCACAATTTGAATGTAGCCTCCAGTCAACTGGCTCAAGCCTCTGACCAGGCTGGCCAGGCAACGTCACAGATTGCCACTACCATTCAACAGGTAGCCCGTGGTACCACCCAGCAAACCGAAGCAGCCACCCATTCTGCTGCGTCTGTCGAAGAATTGCGCAGGGCTATTGAGAATGTATCCAAAGGAGCCCAGGCCCAGGCCGAAGCAGTCTCAAAAATGGCAGCTCTTACCGGATCATTGTCGTCTTCCATCCAGCAGGTTGCCGGTAATGCAAATCAGGTATCGGTAGAATCGAACAATGCAGCCACAGCTGCCCGCGAAGGTTCCGCAACAGTGTCTGACACGATTCAGGGCATGGAAACCATCCGTCAAAAAGTAGGTTTCTCGGCTCAAAAAGTTCAAGAAATGGGAAACCGCTCTGATCAGATTGGAGCAATTGTCGAAACAATTGACGATATTGCATCACAGACCAACCTTCTGGCGCTGAATGCGGCTATTGAAGCAGCACGCGCCGGTGAACATGGCAAAGGTTTTGCCGTGGTGGCGGATGAAGTTCGAAAACTTGCGGAACGTTCAAGTTCTGCCACAAAAGAGATTGGTTCCCTTATTAATGGCATTCAGGAGACTGTGGCAGAAGCGGTCAATGCAATGAATGACAGCGCCATTGAAGTGAAGACAGGTACTGAAAGGGCATCCAGGGCAGGAACAGCTCTTGAAAATATCTTGAAAGCGGCAGAAGCGGTAAACGAACAGGCGCAATTGGCTGCCAGTGCTGTTGCTCAGATGGGATCGCTTTCCAATGAACTGGTGGCAGCCGCCGATGATGTTTCTGCTATTGTTGAAGAGAATACAGCGGCTACAGAAGAAATGGCCGCTGGATCGTCTGAAATCACCCAGGCGATTGATAATATCGCTTCGGTGAGTGAAGAGAACTCGGCCGCTGTCGAAGAGGTCTCTGCCTCTGCCGAAGAGATGAGCGCGCAGGTTGAAGAAGTAACTGCTTCAGCTCAATCCCTCTCGGATATGGCAGAAATGCTGCAGAAAACAGTAGACAGATTTAAATTAAATTAGATAACTCACTTTTTTCCTTATAGGCATTCTGCTATTTCACAAGCAGGATGCCTTTTTTGTCTTGGGCTTTCCCCGCCGTTGCAGTTCCAATGTATTGGCTGCCATCTACAATGATGAACGTTGAACAGTTGGGAGTGTTGCAGTACTCCAAACTTTTAAAGTTCTTTAAGGTATCAAGAAATATTTCCGGTACTATCCTTCTGTAGGCTGTATTCCAACCTGTCAGATAGAGATTACTGATCGCAGAACGATTATATTTGTTTTCGCGATTTTTCGGATTTTCATACATTCCTTAATCCAAAAACCTCTTATTATTCAACTATAAGAGAAATATGTTGATTGTTAACAAAAATGCTTTAACTTTTTTCATGGATAAAGAAAAACCGCCTTTCGGCGGTATAAGTGGCGGAGAGGGAGGGATTCGAACCCTCGATACCTTTCGGTATACGCGCTTTCCAAGCGCGCGCACTAGGCCAACTATGCGACCTCTCCAGCTTGATTTGCGACGGCTATTTTACCACAGGTTTTCGGTTTGATAGGGAAATTGCCCTTTCAACATCATCAAAATCTATCCCTATAAAATTCTTGTCATTTCTGCATATTGGTCTTATAATACTGAAACTCCGGGCGGATAGCTCAGTTGGTTAGAGCACACGGTTGACATCCGTGAGGTCGCAGGTTCGAGCCCTGTTTCGCCCACAATAAAGGTCGCCATTTCGGCGGCTTTTTGCATTTAACTCCTGGGAACAAATCCGCCCATTTTTCCGTCTACACATTGCGATATACAATTAAATCGGATTTTCAGAGAAGAAGAAAAGAGGGTTGTGATATGGCTAATGTGACGCGAAAAAGAGTATTCCTTTGCATCACGATTTTTTTATTTTTTCTACTGGCAACAGTAATGATCACCGGATGCAATTTTCCCGGATTGAATACCTCTCAAAATGTCACTGCCCAACCCGTACCTGTTAAGAATTCAACTCCTCAGCCAAATGGAGAACAAACACCCATGGATGAAAGTATATCCAGCCAACCTATGACATTGAATGAAGGACAACCTCAAACACAACCTGTTCAGGTACTTCCAACAGCTGTAAGTGAAAACCTTACCGATGTTGAAATCGATGATATCCTTGCCCGCCTTCCTGCTTTGCCTGTCGATGAGACACAACAGACGGATTTCAAACTCCCTCAGGGATTGGTACCGCCTCCT
Source organism: Leptolinea tardivitalis (assembly GCF_001050275.1). Classification (GTDB taxonomy): domain Bacteria; phylum Chloroflexota; class Anaerolineae; order Anaerolineales; family Anaerolineaceae; genus Leptolinea; species Leptolinea tardivitalis. Next base: position 655,043 of record NZ_BBYA01000008.1, on the reverse strand, counting down.
CGAACCGGTGACACGGTTTCACAGCCTTTCCCGCCATCTGAGAAAGTATCCCCAACCGAAAAAACCGAGGCTGGTCCGCTCGAAGTTTTACGTTTTTCTCCCGAAGGAGAAATACCTGTAGCGCCCTTCATTAGTGTCACTTTCAACCAACCAATGGTTCCGTTGACAACAATTGGCGACCTGAGCAGCAAGGATGTCCCTGTTCAAATTAAACCCGACCTACCCGGGATTTGGCGGTGGATTGGCACGAAGACATTAACTTTTAACTACGATTCCAGTTTGATTGATCGATTGCCAAAGTCAACAGAATACTTCGTCATTATTCCTGCCGGTACAACATCTCAAACTGGAGGTGTACTACAAAAGTCTGTTGAGTGGAAATTTACAACACCACCGGTAAAACTGGTCACCCATTATCCAGAAGGAAGCAGCCAACCTCAGAATTCTCTGGTATTTTTATCGTTTGATCAACGTATTGATCCCGCTTCTGTTTTAAAAACCATTACGCTGACGGCCAACGGGAAACCTGTTGATACTAAGCTTAGCTCAGATTCAGATTGGAAATCTGATTCACGGATATCTGGTTTGGTGAAGAACGCACAGGAAGGCCGTTGGATGGTCTTTCAGGCATCTCAACCCCTTCCTTTGGACTCAGATATCAACATCACAGTCGGTCCCAATACTCCCTCTGTAGAGGGACCATTGACGTCTAAAGAAGTCCAATCTTTTAGTTTTCGAACCTATTCACCCTTAAAAGTAATTGAACATGGATGTTCATGGGGTGGTTCCAATTGTCCACCGTTAACACCACTCTATATCCGGTTCAATAATCCGATTGATGAAAAATCCTTCCAGGATGGAATGTTAAAAATTCAACCCGAGATTCCCGGTGTATCCGCCAACATTGTCGGTGATACTATCACAATTGAAGGGGAAACAAAGGGAAGATCCACCTACTCTGCCGTTTTGAGCGCAAATCTTCAAGATGTCTTTGGTCAGAAATTGGGTAAAGATACCAGCCTATCCTTCAAAATTGGACAGGCAGAAAAAACTCTGGTTGGCCCTGGACAAAACTTCATAACATTGGATCCAGCTTCCAAGGATCCAGCCCTCTCCATTTATTCCATCAATTATTCCCGATTGGATGTCCAGATTTTCAGTGTAAAACCATCTGACTGGCCAGCATATATAAAGTACCTTCAGAATTATCAACAATCAGATAAGAATTTTTCTATCCCAGGCAAAAAAGTTTTTGACAAGACAATTGATGTCAAATTTACAGACGATGTGTTGACAGAAACTGCAATCAAATTAAAACCTTTCATGACCGGTGAATTCGGCCAATTTATTATGATTGTGAAGCCGCACCTCGGTTTGCTCGAAAAAGAAGATTATTGGCGCACAATCCAGGTTTGGGTACAGGTTACCCATATCGGATTGGACGCATTCGCCGATCAGAATAAAATGACGATTTGGACAACAAATCTTGCCGATGGATCTCCAATTGAAGGGGCGAACATTTCATCCGATGGACAATCTCTTCAAATCAAGTCAGGAGAATCAGGATTAACGACTATAGACATACCCAACGAGGCAACCTACCTGACCGCCAGTCAATGGTCAGATATTGCCATTCTGCCAAAAAACATCAACTTTTGGGGCAACGATTCCTGGCAATCATATCCAGTCACAGATGAATTGCGCTGGTATGTCTTTGATGACAGGAAGATGTATAAACCCGGTGAAGAAGTACATATAAAAGGCTGGCTGCGGCGTATTGGTGGGTCTCAGACCGGTGATGTAACACTGGCAACGAATGATGTGAACGACATCTCGTATTCCATCATAGAACCTCAGGGGAATGAAATTGGTAAAGGGCTGGCTGAGGTTGACATTCTGGGTGGTTTTGACTTTACATTCACCATTCCACAGGAAACCAATCTGGGGAATGCCCAGATCAACCTGCAGGGCATAGGTCCACTTACAAATCTGTCGAACACATCGTATACACATAGTTTCAGCATTCAGGAATTTCGCCGGCCTGAATTTGAAGTGACAGCGCGTAATGACACACCCGGGCCGTATCTTGCAGGTGAATCCGCCATAGCAGTAGTCGAAGCAAAATATTATGCCGGAGGTGCCCTTCCAAATGCGGATGTAACCTGGCAGGTTTCAACCACTCCGTCCAGTTATAGCCCACCGAATTGGTCTGACTTCACCTTTGGTTCCTGGACACCCTGGTGGATAAATACGACAGAATCATTTGAATCACCCGTTGGATATTTTAGAAAAGGCAGTGAGAAAAAAGTAGAAACATTTAGTGGGACAACCGATGCAACTGGAACCCATTATCTGAAAATAAATTTTGAAAAGAATTCATCCGCCCGTCCAATAACAGTTTCGGCACAGGCAACCGTAATGGATGTCAATCGGCAAGCCTGGACCAGTTCTACGAGTATGCTGGTTCATCCTGCCACATTGTATGTTGGTCTTAAGAGTAACCGGTATTTTGTGGAAAAAGGCACACCACTGAATATAGAATTCATCGTTACCGATATTGATGGTAAGGCAGTGGAAGACCGGTTGGTCAATATTCAGGCTTCCCGTCTTGAATGGAAATATAAAAATGGACATTGGGTTGAAGAAGAAGTTGATACCCAAAAATGTAGTGAATCGTCAAAATTGGAACCGGGAACCTGTACATTCCAGACACCTCTGGGAGGTTCATACCGAATTACTGCAACTGTCAGCGATGAAAAAGGTCGTATCAATAAAACTGACCTGACCCGCTGGGTTAGCGGCGGCAAGCGTCCACCTGCCCGGAAGGTAGAGCAGGAATCAGTCACATTGATACCGGATAAAGAGACGTATTTACCCGGTGATAATGCCCAGATTCTGGTCCAACCGCCCTTTTCCCCGGCCGATGGTGTTATGACTGTAAGCCGAAACGGTTTCCTTTATTCTGAACCGTTCCATATCGATAAGGACACCGTCACCCTTCAGGTGCCCATTAAAGAAGCCTATTTGCCCAATGTACATATCCAGGTAGATATTACTGGGTCCACACCTCGTCTGGATGATAATGGCAAAGTAATATCGGATGCCCCCAATCGTACGGCTTATGCAACGGGTAGCCTGAATCTAAAAATTCCTCCGGTGCAAAGAGAACTTAAACTGGTAGCTACACCGGCTGAAAAAGAGTTGGAACCTGGAAAAGAAACCTCCGTTCAAGTTGCCTTATCAGACCAACAGGGGAACCCAGTCCAGAATGCTGAAGTGGCTATAGTGGTTGTAGATGAAGCCATTCTGTCTTTGACGAATTACTCATTATCAGATCCTGTGTCATGGTTTTATTCAGAGAGACCTTCCGGTTTCAATGCTACCTATGGACGGTCAAGTATTATTCTTGCCGATCCGATGGTTCTTGCTCAAACGACCAAACGTGAAATGATGGCCAAGGGAGGTGCGGAAAGCATGGATACCGGAGCTCCCATGCCAACCATGGGATTGATGCCGGCCGCGCCAATAATGGAAGCAGCCCCATATGCAGCTGCTCCTTCTACTCCTGCACCTATACGCATCCGCTCAGATTTCAATCCTTTGGCGGCATTTTCACCGACTGCCATCACAGATAATAATGGGGTGGTTTCAATACCGGTTAAGCTTCCGGATAATCTGACACGTTATCGGATTATGGCAGTGGCAGTATCTAAAGATGGAAAAAGTTTTGGAATCGGCGAATCTAGTCTGACGGCTCGCCTTCCCCTTATGGTACGCCCTTCGGCTCCTCGCTTCTTAAATTTCGGAGATCAGTTTGAATTACCTATTGTTCTTCAAAATCAAACTGATGCAGATATGCAGGTGTCTGTTGCGGTTCGGGCTGCCAATCTTGATTTTACGAAATCCCGCGGAGAACGACTGACTGTACCGGCACGCAATCGGGTGGAAGTCCGTTTTCCAGCGAAAACATCCTTTGCTGGAAAAGTTACTCTTCAGGTTGCGGCGGTCGCCGGGAATTTCAGTGATGCTGCCACAATAGAATTACCAGTTTACACACCGGCAACCACAGAAGCTTTTGCCACATATGGAGTGGTGGATAAAGGGTCTGTAGTTCAACCTATTGCTTCTCCAACCGATGTCTATCCGCAATATGGTGGATTAGAGATCAATACGTCCTCAACAGCTTTGCAGGCGTTAACAGATGCCGTGATATATCTGGTTTCTTATCCCTTTGAATGCAGTGAACAGTTATCTTCCCGTATTTTGGGTGTTGCCGCCTTAAGGGATGTTCTCACAGCCTTTGAAGCCAAAGATATGCCATCTCCAGCTGACATGGAAAATGCCATACAGCGCGATATCACCCGGCTGCAAAGCCTTCAGAATTCTGACGGAGGCTTCCCCTACTGGCGGCATGGGCAAGAGTCCATCCCCTTTAATACAATTCATGCCGCACATGCTCTTCAACGGGCTAAACTCAAAGGATTTGACGTTCCACCGGAAATGCTATCTCAGGCATTGGGTTATCTCCAGCAGATTGAAAGCCACTATCCTGCCTGGTACAGCCAGAGAACCCGCTGGGTGCTCTCATCTTATGCGCTGTATGTCCGCAATTTGATGGGTGACAGGGATTCTTCAAAAGCGGCATCGATTATTGACCAGGCTGGTCTTGAAAACCTTCCTCTCGATTCAATTGGTTGGCTGTGGACCGTTTTATCCGATTCGTCGGCTGATTCAAACAAGATTACGGCTATTCGTACATTGGTCAACAATCGAGTTGTTGAAACAGCCGGTGCAGCCAATTTCACCACAGATTATGATGATCAAAATTACTTACTGTTAGGATCCGATCGTAGAACCGATGCAATCTTATTGGAAGCTCTGATGATTGACAATCCCCAGTCTGACCTGATACCCAAGGTGGTGAATGGTTTGTTAGCCCACCGTACTAAAGGACGTTGGGGCAGCACTCAGGAAAATGTTTTTGTCCTGCTCACATTGGATCGTTATTTCAATACCTACGAGAACCAGACCCCTGATTTTGTCGCAAGAATATGGTTGGGTGATGGGTATGCTGGCAGCCAAGATTTTCGTGGTCGTTCAACTGAACGGCAGGAATCGAATATTCCAATGAATTACCTTCTCGATCAAATCCCAACAAATGAAACCCGTGATTTGGTTCTCAATAAGGAAGGCTCTGGACGCCTGTATTACCGTCTTGGTTTGTCCTATGTTCCCACTAACCTTACTCTTGATCCTCTGGATATGGGTTTTGTCGTCGAAAGGAAATACGAGGCGATTGATAATCCAGATGATGTTCGCCGCGGACCGGATGGGACCTGGTTTATCAAGGCTGGTGCTAAAGTCAAAGTCCACCTGACAATGATTGCAGATAATCGACGGTATCATGTGGCACTGGTTGACCCGCTACCCGCCGGTCTGGAAATCATTAACCCCTCATTGGCAATAACCGGAAACGAAGGCCTGACAACAGGAACGCTGATGCCCCGATACAGCTGGTGGTGGCACTGGAACTGGTTTGACCATCAGAATCTACGTGATGAACGCGCAGAGGTTTTTACATCCTTACTTTGGGATGGAGTGTATGAATACTCGTATATTACCCGCGCCACAACACCGGGAGAATTCATAGTTCCTCCGACCAAGGCGGAAGAGATGTACTCTCCCGAAGTATTTGGTCGCAGCGGCAGTGACAAGGTTGTAGTGGAATAAACATACATCAAATTTTAAAACAACCGTCTGACATGCATCGTCAGGCGGTTGTTTTCTTTTAAACAAAAATCTGGTTTTTTTCTTGCGATGACCAATCAAACCGAATGTTTTATCAATAACCTTATTGTAAAATTCCATCTTTCTTGCTGATGATGAGCAGCAGCTCTTGCAGGCCATACAACGTATGCATTTTGTTTCGTCAATTTGAAGAGATTCAGGATTAATAGCTTGAACCAGGCACCTTTTTGCACAAAGACCGCAATGCCGGCATCGTTGTTGATCTGCTTCAGGCTGTCTGACAATAAAACGAGTCCCTCTCTGTGGAAACTTCTTAATAAAAATCGGCAAATTTGATTCTGGCAGATTGATCGTGGAGAGATTTTTTGATTCCAGTTTTTCTCGTACCAGTTTTCCCAGAAGACCAGCCTGGTAAAGATCATCAACATTTGGCCGCCCAATTCCCACCTGATTTATAGAAGTGCAATATGTATGTTCAGCAATAATAATACCGGCTCCAATCAATCTGAAATTGTTAATTCGAGCCAACCGTTGGTATTTCATAAATAAATGAAGGTATACATTTACCAAAAACTGGCGAAGCAAGTATCTCGATATCACAGTCGACGGGCAGAACAGTCTGCCTCGAATTAATTTGTGACAAATTCACAAAGTGTGTCTTGTAATTTAGCCTTCAGAAAAAGCTTGAACGATTTTCTCGGTTTTTCCGGTGGCAGAGAAGAATCGGATCTGGGCTGATTTCTCCATTTACCTCGTATCTCCCATCCTTGATCTGAATGTAATTCATACTCAAAAAGCCAGATTGAACATCATCCTCTCAACCTGAAAATTGGTATCCTCATTTATCCGGATTGATTTACGTAGTTTGCTATAATACTACCCATTAACTCATCACACGTTTTTTTGACCAGGAATTAACGAATCTCATGAAGAAAATTTTAACCTCACTAGTATTTTTGGCAGTGTTGAGTACCAGCTGCTCCACTCAGCCTACCCCACCCCCTGTCCCTACACCTGACCTTAATGCACTGGTTGGCACCATGATGGCGGCAACATTAACGGCTATCGCTCCTACACCGGCTCCACCCACTGAAACCCCACTGCCTGAACCCACCCCCACTGTCCTTCCCCCCGGCACATTGATGGAGGAATTTGGTTCCAATTTTACGTATCCGAATGCAGAGTATTGGTCAGATCCTATGGATGCGTCACTGGTAAAGCATAATTTCGGTGTATCTGTAAACGCAGATACCTTGAAATATGATTTTGCTGACCCTGAAACCTACCTGTATACGTTCTACCAGAAGGAAATGCCGGCAGATGTTACTGTTGAAACAACGTACAATATGGATACAACGCAAAGTTCAGAAGCATCTGTTGTTTGCCGGGTTGATCCGACATCACGCAATAAATGGTATGAGTTTCGAGTTATCCATTTTGAAAGAGCCGCTGTAATTTATTATTTTGAACGGAAAGACGTATATCAAAATCCGTATACACGTCTGGCCTATGCCAAACTTTCCGTTGAATTATTCCGTGATCAACCGAACCGTATTGAAGGACGTTGCCAGGGCAATAAATTAACAGTTTCTGTCAACGGTCAAGAGATCACAAGTGTTGAAGACACACGCCTTACTTCGGGTGGCCTTGTGGGTATGGGTGGTGTATCTCATTCAAAAGTTCCAATGAGCATTTCTTATTTGAATCTGAACGTCCATCCAGCTCAATAGTACTTTAATTTTGCATAGAAGTATGAAATCCCGATCTGCCAATTTGGCACATCGGGATTTTTGTTATATTACTTTATCTAAAATAAACCCAAGTCCAATAAACAGGGCAAAAATCAATTCCAATTGACCTGTTTCAGCCAGTACCTGGTTTAGTGCTCGTCCATGTGATTGGTAAACTTTTCTCCCTGTTCGTAGAGCCATTGGAATGGATAAAAATGACACCAGAACGTATGGAGTTGTCAATCCTTTCACGCAAAGAATGATTGGGATGATAAAAGCAACAACCAATAAATTGAAATATTCATAACGCGTAAAGGATTCTCCAAAAATTACAGACAACGTCTTTTTTCCTGCAAGGCGATCTGTTGCGATATCACGGAGATTGTTGACAACCAGAATGGCCGTTGACAGACATCCCATGGATATGGATATCAAAATACTTGCTGTTGTGATTGTCTTTGTCTGCCCGAAGTATGTTCCGCACACTGCTGCCAACCCGAAAAAAAGAAAAACGCCCAGTTCTCCAAGTCCATAATAACCATATGGTATTGGACCACCGGAATAAGCCAGAGCAGCAATAATCGCGGCAATCCCGATCAATAAAATGTGCCAACTGCTTAAAATGGAAACATAAATTCCCAAAAATGCAGCCAGTAAGAAACAAACAGCCATTCCAGTTTTAATCTGACTGGCTGAAAGCAAACCCGCCTGGGTTACCCGAAGAGGACCAAGCCGTTCGTTTGTGTCTGTACCCCGTTGAAAATCAAACAAGTCATTGGCCAGATTCGCTGCGATTTGCAGCAATAAAGCGGTCAGCAAACAAGCCAATGCAACCAAAGGCTGCAGAAATCCATCATGGAATGCCAATGCCGTTGCTGCGATAACCGGCGCCGCGGCAGCCGGCAAAGTTTTAGGACGAGCAGCCAGCCACCATATTTGATATGCTGGCATTGATTTGTTTGCTTCCATATTTCACCCATCAACGCATCTAATTATGGGAAACCCATAAATTATACTGGTATTGGTGGTTTCTCTTTAAATAAACAGACAGTGTTTTTGGACACTGCCTGTTTATGAACTACGCATATATTACTTTACAAATTATTGATGACATTGTTATACGCTGAATTTACCCAGGGAGCTATGTAGGGGATTAATACAATGACAATAAGTACTACCATAAGGAAAATTAAGGCGTATTCTACAAGCCCCTGTCCCCTTTCACTTTCGTGAAAAACCATCCCAATCCTCCTTTCCTGTAAGCAAGAATTATTCACTTACCATAGATTAAATACTACTTCAACGGAAAATCAAATAAAGACGAAATAAAAGATATTCCATATCTAGAATAATACAGAGTCATGTTTTGAGCAAATCACTTTCAAAATTGCATGAAACGAGCGCCTTTCAGCGCTCGTTTCTTACTCAATAACTGGTCTAAAGTGATTTTTCAAATCAAAGGGTGAAAACACACCCAATGAAGTCACTATCCCGCTGATTAAGGTCGGTGGAGTGATATCGAATGCCGGATAATAGCCTTTCACGCCTTCTTTTACTGTCTTGGTTCCCAATGCTTTCAGGCTTTCTTCCGGATCACGAAGTTCAATTTCAACTCCATTGATATTTGGTTCAGAGAGAGAAGGATTCCTTAGAATGTAACAGGGAATCTTATGATAATGGGCTGCGATGGCAATTTGAAAAGTTCCAACTTTGTTTACTGCATAACCATCCAGAGTTACAACATCGGCCGCACAGGCAAAAACATCTATCAACCCCTGAGACATCATGAAAGCAGGCATATTGTCTGTCACAACGGTAACGGGAATTCCCATTTCCTGTGCCATGCTGGCCGTCAGGCGTGCACCTTGCAGAAATGGCCGGGTTTCCGGACAGATCAAAGAAATATTCTTTCCGGCATTTTTTGCTTCCAACAAGGTATAACCAATATAGGTTTCAGCAAAACACTGTGTCAGCAATCTAACATTTTGCGGAAGTAAACTGGCGGTCAAAGAACCGATTTTCCGATCTTCCAGATACCGTTCTTCAAGGATTTTTTGTACAAAATCATATGTGACTTTCTCAATATCGTTGCCATCAGTCAAAGCTTTCAGGGAAACATTAAGGATTCGCTGCATATGTCTTACCTGAAAAGCGGATGTGGTAGGACGTGCATGACCCAAATCGTCGGCGGCTTTTTTCATGAAAGCTTCAGCCTCTAGAGCTTTCATGTTTTTTACTTGATGGGCAGCCAGAACCATTCCACAGGCAGATGCCAACCATGGTCCCATACTTTGTGTCACCATGTCACGAATGGCTTGAACAACCTCTCGATAATCAGTGCAGATTGTAAACTCAACCTTCATCGGATAAATTCGCCGATCAAGGATGAATACTTTTCCGTCTTCATATCGGGCTACATTCCTGGGATGAATCAGGAAACCCAATCCGTCAGCATAGTCATACGGCATGGAGATTTATACCCTTTCAACCAGCTCTCTGAATTTTCGGCAGTTTTCTGTCAGGTCAGGTCCGTTACGGAATAGACCGCCTCCCATCAAAAACATAACATCTCGGCCATATACTTTCAATATATCCGGTATATTCTCAAAGGTCATACCACCACCAGGCGCAGGGAAAATTGACCGAATATGTCCCATGGGGGCTTTTGTCTGATCAATTATTTGTTGAACACCTTCTCGAGGGTATGAGAAGCGTCCACCGTAATTGGGGAAAATGGTTACATCTGAACCTACCAGCCTCGGAATCTGACCATACCAGCATCCAAAAGAAAAACCCTGGATCGGATTATGTACGTAGGTTCCATGAAATGCCGGGTGATGCAGTATAGGTAGTCCGAAGGAATCGTCATCAGAAAGAACACGTATGAAGTCAAGGCCAACAAGACCAGGAATAACCATTACACCACCAGCGCCTACTTCTTTAGCATATAAAGCTCTCTCCAATACCTCAGTTACAGGACCGCTTATATTGGGGATATAAAGGCTCTTGAACCCGGTTTTCTGATTGGCTTCCTGCATGGCTTCTGCACATGCTTTGACACGGTCTTTAAAACGGGCAAATTTCTGGTTCCCGATGTTGTGATCTTCTTTAACGATATCAATGCCGCCCAGTCCCATCAGTCGAATAATATCCGCGAATTCTTTTGGCGATGAGCCCAAAGGTTTTAGCGCCGCACATAGCATCGGGCGTGTCGCTGCATTCAATAGTTTGCGTAAACCAATACGTCCAAAACGCGGACCTTTGAAATGTTGCAAGAGTACAGGTGGCAGGTCAAAGCTTTCAACTTTAACATTGCGCATCATGCTTACGTTTCCAAACATAACGTTTAGAACATAGATAAACTCATCAGCCGTCGTTTCTACCGGATATGAAATGACTACTCGGTTATGAGAGGGACCAATCTCTTCAACTTCAAGTACTTTCCCAGTCAGATGATTCTTTATGTCACCTTCGGGAAGAAGATCCAACGGGAACTCAATCGTGTTTTCGACAGAAATTTCCTTCGCCTGGGTCACAGCATCTTCATGAGAACAAAAGATAGAATAGGTAACCGTTAAGAGATCACCCGATAAATTGAGTGATTTATCGAAATTCATATTTCGCTCGTTATTCCTATTTTGCTTCTTCTTCCAATTTTGCCAACATCTCTTTATTCGGTATCACACACAGGAAGCCCATAGGTTCATCGCCAACAGCGGCCAGATCATGATGCTCCCAGGGTTTGATAAAGATTAGGTCACGCGGTTTCAGGTCATAAACCTGGTCTTCAATTGTAACGCGGGCATGTCCATGTAGGATCATGACGCCGTGAACGTGGGCATGATAATCTCGGGTGGCAGAATGGCCGCCTGGTTGAATCAGGAAATAGCGGAAGACAAAATGCTCGGCACCTTCATCACGTCCGATTAAAATCTTGCCACTTGCTCCTTTGGCTGCTCCGTCATCATATTTCTTGGAGTGAACATCTTCCCAATCAAAAGCTGTATCTGTTCCAATAAAACGATGTACTACTGCCATTTCTTTTGCCTCTTTCTATAAAAAATATTAGTAATGTTTAAATTCTACCAGTTAATTGTTCTTTTTATTGTCTCATTTTGATTAATATGTACATTTTTATATATCATCTTGATCATTTCTACTCAACTCGTCTGGCAAGGCATAATGTGACATTCCCATTTTGTATTCGATACGCCACAGGCAATTCTTGATATTGATACAATGCTTCTCGCCGGAGAGGAAGGAAAAGCAAACTGTCAGGCGGATAGGATGGATCATTTGCTTTTATTATTTCGAATCGTTTATCGGCATAATAGCGTACAAGATTTGGCACAAAAGCGACGAATATATTATTGGCATTGCTTTCATTCCTATTTACCTGCTCTGTCAATTCTCGATAACACGTTAACCAATAATCGGTTTCATATTTTCCTGCTGCGCCTTCCATACCTCCTACCAATGAATTATAAAAAGAATATTCATAGGGATGATCTCGTACAATTCCCAAGCATCCTGATAAAGCTGCGACAAAACACAAAACCTGGATTAAATATGATTTTTTTATATTGAGCAAAGAGTCAAAAGATAAGGCACTGAAAAAGAACAAAGCAGGAAGAATAAATAGAAAATGCCGGTAATTATCATACATTGCCGGCCGAAATATCAAAACATAACCCAACGGAATCATCAACCAGGCGACAAAAATCCATGTTCCGATATCGATTTTTTTCGAGACCAGCCTGAAACAATATATCAAAAAACCTGTAATAATGAAAAACAAAGAAGGAATTGTCAGAGTAACACCCAGAAGCCAGGGTAAATAATCAGCTGGTAAATCCTTTGAATCATAGACAGTTCCCCTGAATAAAACACCAACACTTACCGGGTTATCTGACATATGGATGAAAACGTCAATAAATCTCTGTATCGTATCCTGCCAAAGGTAAGGCCAGAAAATGTACGTGATCACTACCGTTCCCATAAAATAAAGAGCAATTATTGGTAATGATCTCCATCGGAAGTGCCTGCATAGTTCCAAGACAGTCAAGATACCCATTAATGGTCCTAAGACTCTGGTTGATGTGGTTACACCCAGAAAAAAACAGGCAATGGACAACGTCCAAATATTTTTATTGCGAATTCCTTTTTTAAAATAGGAAGCATTCACAGATTTAATCAAAAAGATGAGTCGGTTAATCCATAAGGGGAAAAGTTTAAGGCTAAAGGAAAATGTAGTGAGAAAAATTGAAAGAAAGGTAAGACCCGAACGAAAAGTATAAAAAATGGAGACTGCTTTTCCTGCATAAGATTTCAACGGAACTGTTTGAGATTGTCTGGCAAGATTATGGAATATTGTGTAGATCAGGTCACTTTCAGAACGTTCTTGCATTCCCATGATCGTTGATCGTATTGTATTTTCTATCGTGGGTGAAAACAGGAAGATTATGATTGAAAGAGAAATCAGACAAAGACAGACAATATTCAGTTTCCTCAATGTTTCTTTTTTGAAAACTAATAAATCATTACGATTTTCAACTAGAACAGGATCACGAAAAGCATCAGACAGCCTATCCACCAACTTCAATCCGAAATACAGACTGATAATGAACAAAACCATAAAAGGGATATCTTTGGGATCTATCCACGAAATACCAAAAACAACGGGTTGTGTGGCAAATAGTAGAACAGTCAATAAAGAAACGAGCGGTTTGAACCAGCGTAATAACAATAAGTAAAAAACAATCATCCCGGCCCAGTAAACCCAGAAATTAACCAAATGCCAGAGATCGATTTCCAACACACCCGGGAGGCAGAATTTGAACAAATTAACAACCAGGCGCCCAAATATCAGGTAAGCCGGACCATAAAGTCGAAGGTTATCCGGTCCTAAAAGACTGTCAAGACTGAATTGTCCTGAGATTCTGTCATGAATAGAATACGCCCGGATAGATTGGTCAGCATACGTATATAAATCCGGTTCATCCCAACTGGCACCATAATCATCAAACAGGAAAAATCCTATAATCAATCCTGTGACTATTAGGATTATCAGTGGCAATGTTCGGTTATTTTCCAGCTGTTTGTTCACTTCGATAATCCTGTCCTTTTTACGGATAAACCTGCTCATCCGCTTGTAAATGCCCCTGGAGTTCATTATAATACGCTCATCACAATGACCGGGACGAGTAATCTGCGTTGATTTTCAGAGAGAAATCTCAATAGCTGAAAGAGATTTCAAATAAATCAGATGAAAACCACCCGCGAGTGAGCAGCTTGAACAGGTTTTTACCTCAATATGGCTGCCGGATGACCCGTTACCGTCAAAATGAGATGGTTGGCAAGCCAACCAAACTGGGTGGAACCGCGTGAGTAAAACTCTCGCCCCGGATGGGGCGAGGTTTTTTTTATTTTTTTGGAGGTTTAAATGCCAAAACTAGAATTTGTACGCTACCAGGATTCTTTACTTTACCGAATTCGGCATTCAACAGCTCATATCATGGCTGAAGCTGTTCGGGAAAAATTCCCCACTGCTAAAATTGCCATTGGTCCTGCCATTGATGATGGTTTTTATTATGATTTTGATCTGCCTCGCCCCCTGACTCCGGAAGATCTCTCTGGCATTGAGGAATCGATGCGGAAAATAATCAAGGGAAACCATAAGTTTATCCAAAAGACACTCTCAGCCGATGAAGCTCGTAAACTTTTCGAAGATCAACCTTTTAAACTTGAGTTGATCGATGGCTTAGAATCGGGCGGTCTGGATGAAGATGGAAACCCGATGACAGATAAAGTTGAAATTTCCACCTTTACGCACGACACATTTACAGACCTCTGCCGAGGACCTCATGTAGAATCAACCAGTCAGATCAATCCTGATGCTATTAAGTTATTGACCGTTGCAGGGGCGTACTGGCGTGGCGACGAAAAACGACCGATGCTGCAACGAATCTATGGAACAGCATTTACTTCGCCTGCTGAATTGGAAGAATTTTTGTGGAAGCAGGAAGAAGCTAAAAAACGTGACCATCGAAAACTAGGCAAAGAATTGGGATTGTTCTACTTTTCTGATGATGTCGGTCCTGGTCTTCCCCTTTTCACCCCCAAAGGTGAAATGCTTCGTCATGTGATGGAATCATACGTACGAGAAACCCAGACTCGATACGGATACCAACATGTGTGGACCGGGCATGTCGTCAAAGAGGATTTATATAGAAAATCGGGGCATTATGATAATTACAAAGACGCCATGTTCCCGCCGATGGTCGATGAAAATATTACATTCCGTTTGAAACCGATGAATTGCCCAAGTCATATGACGCTTTTCAAAGAAATGGGCCGCCATTCATATCGTGAATTACCGTTACGATTTGCTGAATTTGCCACTCTGTACCGATATGAAAAAACCGGCGAACTGACCGGTCTAACTCGCGTTCGTTCACTGACACAGGATGATTGCCACACTTTTTGCACTCCAGATCAAATAGGTAGTGAGTTCCTACTGGCGTTAAATCTGATTCGAGAGGTATTAAATCGTTATCGCTTTACAGATTACCGTGTACGATTATCTCTGCGCGGTAAGACCGGAAAATTTGTAAAGGATGACGAGAAATGGGATAAAGCAGAGTCCGCATTGCGATCATCCATGGATAAAGCTGGATTGGAATATTTTGAGGCTGAAGGGGAAGCTGCCTTCTACGGCCCGAAAGCGGATTTTATCGCCCGTGATGTTTTGGGAAGAGACTGGCAGCTCTCTACAATTCAAGTGGACTTCATCCAACCGTCACGACTTGGCCTCACCTATATTGGAGAAGATGGCGCAGAGCATACTCCCGTGGTGATCCATCGGGCTGTCACCGGATCAACCGAAAGATTCCTGGGTGTAGTAATTGAGCATTTCGCTGGAGCCTTTCCTGTATGGCTGGCACCTGTCCAGGCAGTAATCATTCCCATCGCCGATCGCCACCTGGAATACGCACACTCCATCCAAATTAAACTCAAAGCCGAAGGGATTCGTTCAGAAGTTGATGATCGCAGCGAACGAATGAACGCCAAGATTCGCGATGCGCAAAATCAAAAAATTCCCTATATGCTTGTAGTAGGCGATAAGGAGATGGAGCAAGACCAGGTAGCATTACGGCTGCGAAGCGGTGAAAACCCGGGACCTATTGGTTACACGGACTTTGTCCTACGGGCCAAAAAAGACATTTCTGAAGCAAAATAAGAAAAGAAGCGTATTCAGAAGTTAATATTTGTTTTTACATCTTCCACTTTATTCAAGAAAGTCGGCGAATAATTGGGTTTTGCTCCTAATATTCGCCGACTTTTGTAAGTTACTTCCCACTTTGGGATATCTCAAAAAGGCAACAAATAACGTTTGAGATAACCTCTTCTTTTCAGGCAGATTCTCCAAAGTTGGTATCGATCAAATCTTTAATGGCTGTCAATACCTCACCTTCCCTGTCTCCATTTGCAGTGACAAGGATTTCATGACCAGAGTCAACTCCCAGAGTCAATACAGCTAAAACACTCTTTGCGTTAACGGTTGCACTATTGGTTGTCACATTTTTAACTTTAATATCACATGGGAACGTATTGCATGTTTTCACAAAAACAGATGCAGGTCGGGCATGCAGACCAGCTGGATGAGAAACCACAAATTTAGCTTCAGACAAAGCAACCTCCTAATTTTTTTTCTTTTCTCGCAGAATTTGGATCAATACATCAGATGGAAACAACGCCATAATTGTCCCCATAGATGCAAATTTCGGTAGAAAGGTACCCGATTTTGCCAGCAACGGAATTTTTATCGTTTTCCGTGCCTTATCCCAAGGAATACTGACTGATTTCAAGTTTCGTGTGATCTCAGATTTGCTCCAATTTTTTAATTTTGGTTCCAATTGTTCGAGTATGGAAGAAATGATGACCTCATGTACACGCTCATAATTGCGCCATGAGATATAAACAATAAGGGCATAAAAAAGAATAATTCCATTGATCCACAGACTGTTGGCATAGTACAAATCACCAACCTTCATCCCAAAATCTCCAATAAAACCGTGGATAATACTCTGAACTATGCTCATGGTGTTGTCCATAAAAATGAATTGGGCGAACCAAAAATCTGGTTCGCCCAATTGTATCCGAGATTCATAAAATCAGATTGAATAATTCTGTTGATATTCTGAGGACTATTCTTCTACAGGAGCGCCGGCGGCTTTTTCCCAGCTCTTAGTATTCTTGGAGAAGAAGAAGAACAGGGCAGCGATGGCAGCGATGAGGATTACGAGACCAACTACGCCCAGGCCTTTCACCAGGTTGGTGAAGACAAACGGCGGCCACAGGAAACCATCACCGATGGAGATGATTTTGACAGCGTTTTCAGGCATCTGGAACTTGGCAGCCTGAGCAGCGCTGGTGAACAGATCTGCCATTCCGGTACCGAAGTAGAAGCCGACACCAAGAGTGATCAAACCGGCAATGATGATGCGAACAACATTACCCTTCATCAGAGGTGCGCACATGGCCACAACAAACGGGATAATGGCCAGGTCGGCAAACAGGAGAACATGATTGCCAGGCAGAATGAAGGATAACAGGATCACCAGGGGAACCAGTACCAGGGATGAAGAAATGGCAGCCGGGTGGCCAATCAAGATGGCAGAATCCAGACCAATGTAGAATTCACGTCCACCGTAGTGTTTCTGCATAAAGGTGCGGGCAGCTTCTGATACGGGGATAAGGCCTTCCATCAAGATTTTTACCATGCGGGGCAGCAGCAACATAACAGCCGCCAGGTTCATACCGCACTGGAGAACCTTTGAAATAACGGTAGCGGCATCGCCGGCATTATAGTAACCAATGATACCGAGGATCAGACCAATGACCAAACCCTGAATAATAGGCTCACCAAGAATGCCGAATTTTTTCTGAATGGTTTCAGTATCAGCATTCAAATCGCGCAGACCAGGGATTTTTTCGATCAGCCAGTTCACGCCGATAGCAATCGGAACGACAGGGGCTGAGGTCAAATGGGGAATGGAAATTCCAGGAAGTCCGTAGAAGTGCTGAACAGCTTTCGCAGTCCAGTCAGCCAGGAACAGAGCAAATGCAGCGGCAATGGCAGCAGCAACCAAACCGTACCAGAGCTGGCCGGTGGCGGCTACGATCAGGGAGCCGATGAAGGCGAAGTGCCAGAAGTTCCAGATGTCTACGTTGAGGGTCTTGGTCACATTCGTGAACAGAAGAACAATGTTGACAAGCAATGCGATCGGAATGACCCATAGACCAACGGACGATCCAAAAGCGATGGCGGCGGCAGAAGGCCAACCAACATCAACGGTATCGAGTTTGATACCAGTGTTGGTAACCATTGCCTGGGCAACACCAGAGAGGCTTCCCCACATCAGGTTGATCACCAGGTTAATGCCGATGAAAGCAATACCGATGGTGACACCAGCGCGGAATGCGCGGGCGGGTTTGGCTCCCATCGCCCATGCCAATAGGAAGATGAAGATAGGCAGGACAACCGTTGAACCCAAACTATCAATTACAGTTTTCAATCCAGCTAAAAATGCATCCATCGAATCCTCCAAACATCAAGTTATTTAGTGTCGAGAGTCCCTAGTTTCAACTGCGCAGAATTTTCTCGATCTGATCCAGAACCTCCTCCTTTCCAACACCGGTTAAGAACGCCAGTGTTTGGATACGGGCTTTCCAAGGTTCGCGGGAACAGGGGTAGTGGTGACAATTAAGTCAGCACTAGCAGCCAAGCTGGGAACTTCCATTGCCTTGCACTGCTGGGTCGTAACTTTTACACCACGTTCCTGCATCGCTTCCTCAATGCCAATAGCAACTACGGTGGAAGTCGCAATAGCCGTTCCACAAGCCACTAAGACCAACTTCGGTTTTTCAGCCATACCCACATTCCTCCACGTTATAATTTTTAATACTTCAGGTTATGCCAGGGCAGCCTGAACATCCTCAAAAGTAGTCGCGGCCATCAATTTTTCAACAGTTTCAGGCCGCTGTAAAACACTAGCAATTTCCTGCAGCATCTCTATTTGAGATTTAGGTTGTTCCAACGATAACAAGAAAACAAGCTGCACATTAACATCTTCATCGGGTGAAATCATGTTTTTAAAAATAACCGGCCGTTTCAAAGTTGCCATGGCAACCCCCGGTTTTAACACATGAATAACATCAGTATGTGGAATAGCCGCATTAACTTCTCCTCCTAACGGCAACCCGGTAGGAAGTTTCTTTTCGCGCGCCATTGCCGCATCAACAAAGGTATCTTTTACATACCCGTCGATATACAAACGAATTCCCAGGTTCTCAATAACATCAGCCGCGTCGCGGGCATCCATTTTCAAACATACAGCTTCACTATCTAATAGTTGCAGCAATTTATTGCTCATATGTACACTTAACCCATTCCAATAAAATAAGTTCCTAATTAATCAACATTAATTTTACATTATTTCCTGTTTTTGACAATGGAAGCGTTTCTTTTTAATAGCGATATATACAGAAATATGGTATGATTTTGTACGATTTATCAAAATATCATCATTTTTGTGTACACATAGGAGTAGACTATCAGCGCCAACAATTTTCGAGTCAACGAATTAATTCGGGTTCCCGAAGTCCGACTTATCGGAGCAAACGGGGAAAATGTGGGAGTGGTCTCTATTGACCAGGCATTGCGAATGGCCAGAGAAGCTGAATTGGATTTGGTCGAAGTTTCTGGTAATGCTACCCCGCCTGTTTGTCGGATTATGGATTTCGGCAAGTTCCTTTATGAACGAACTAAAAAGGAACGGGAAGCTAAAAAATCTCAGACCAAAATTGAAGTAAAAGAGATCAGGCTAAGACCCAAAACCAATGAACATCACCGCTCTTTTAAAACTCGAGATGCCAGACGCTGGCTGAATGATGGAATGAAAGTCCGCGTGACGGTACGTTTTCGTGGACGTGAAATCACATATCCTGAATTGGCTCTCGAAGATCTTCGCGAAATTGCTGCAGAGCTGGCTGATATTTCAACAGTTGAACAAATCCCTGCCATTGAAGGCCGTGTGATGACTATGGTTCTGGGACCATCCAAACCGGGAAAGAAAAAACCAGCCGACGCTCCAAAATCAGAAGGGGCAGAATCCATGACGGTTGTAGCCGATTCTGACCAAAATTGATGTAAAATATAGGTTCGTAATTTCCAGGAATTGAATTAAATTCCTGGTTGATTCTGCAGAGAGGAGTTGTACTGTGCCACGCAAGGTTAAAGCAGGTAAGATCAAACTAAAGACCCATAAAGCAACCTCTAAACGGTTCCGCCTTACCGGGTCGGGCACTTTGATGCGCACGAAAGGTGGAAAGAGCCATCTCCGCCGTCGTACGTCAAAACGCACAAAGGCCTTACTGTCTGAGATGGTTACTGTGCAGGGCGAGAAGATCGTCCAGCGCGTTACCCGTCTTGCCCCGAATATGAAGTAGGGATCTGGTTATTCTTTTTTAGTGCGACTGTTGGGTGTTTTCAACTGACATACTGTCGACGCCCAGGGGTTTGCAGAGGAGTTCTAAATGGCAAGAGTGAAAGGTGGTCCAAAAGGCCATCTGCGTCATAAAAAAATGTTGAAAATGAGCAAAGGCTCATTCGGCAGCCGCCATCGGCTTTTCCGCCGGGCAAATGAAACTATGCTGAAGGGTCTTTGGTATGCCACCCGCGACCGCCGCGTTCGTCGTCGCGATCTACGGAAATTGTGGATCGTTCGCATCAACGCTGCTGCACGTATCAATGGGATTTCTTACAGCCGTCTCATCGCTGGAATGAAATCTGCCGGTATTACCCTTAATCGGAAAATGCTGGCTGATCTGGCAGTTCGCGATCCAAACGCATTTGCGGCAGTGGTTGGAAAAGCGAAATCTGCGTAATTCCCCCTCTCTGTAAACAACAGGATGGCCTTAAGCCATCCTGTTTTCATTTTAAAAGCGGTAAAATCTTTTTATGGCAACGTATTTGTTTGGTTCTTTGACTGTCCAAATTGAACAGGGAGACCTTACCCGGCAAAAAGTTGATGCCATTGTCAATGCGGCCAATAAGCATCTGCAACACGGTGGTGGAGTTGCGGGTGCCATTGTCGCCCGTGGCGGATCCATCATCCAACAGGAGTCAAATGAATGGGTCCATTTGCACGGTCCAGTGACTCACAACCATCCAGCCATAACCGGTCCGGGTTCTCTTTTCTGCAAGTATATTATTCATGCGGTCGGACCAATCTGGGGTGAAGGCGCCGAAGTGGACAAATTGATTTGCACAATCAAGTCAAGTCTTCTGACAGCCAATGATCTTAAGTGTAAATCGGTTGCTTTTCCAGCGATTTCAACAGGAATTTACGGATTCCCTGTAAAACTGGCTTCAGAATGTTTTCTTCATGCTATTGAGCAATTTTCTAAAGAAGCGACCCTTCTCTTTCTCGAAACAGTCAAAATTGTTCTATTTGATACAGGAACTCTTCAAGTTTTTCTGGATACATTTTCTACAGGTTTAGAAAACGGATGATCACATCAAAAAAGAATCCGCGCATACAGTTGATCCGTTCCCTGCTTCAAGACAGAAAAAGTCGTGAAGAAACCCACCTTTATATAATCGAAGGTGTCAGGTTGGTGGAAGAAGCCTACGCGAAATCTGTTGATATTTCTGACATATTCTACTGTGATTCCCTTTCGGATCGAGGTAAATCATTGCTGGATCAGTTTTCCCACCAGAATATCCCTGTTGAAAAAGTCGATGAAGACGTTTTTCTGTCGATCATGGATACCGCTACGAGTCAGGGAATAGCGGCCATCTGCCGCTATTCGAAACCTACCTTACCTTCAAACCTCGATTTTTTGGTGCTTGCTGATCAACTTCGCGATCCGGGAAATCTCGGAACTCTGCTTCGTACAGCGGCAGCCGCAGGAGCACAGGCAGTCATTACAACCCATGGCAGTGTAGACTTGTATTCTCCTAAAGTTTTGCGTTCTGCCATGGGAGCACATTTTCATATGGTATGTATGGAAATGGATTGGCCTCAGATCATGGAAGAAATTACACCAGGAACGGCCAATGGCTTGACATCCTATGTAGCCGCCGCAGATGGAAAAGCGACTTGCTGGGAATGTGATTTCACAAAACCCACACTGTTAATCGTGGGCAGTGAAGCCAATGGAGCATCACAACAAGCCTTCCAGTTTGCTGATTGTCCTGTTTCCATTCCCATGCCCGGAGGTTTTGAATCATTAAATGCGGCCGTAGCCGCAGGCATTCTGTTATTCGAAGTTGTTAGACAAAGAAACAGCCCGATAAAAAAGGAGATCAAATGAAACATTTCATTGTTGAAATAAATTATCTGGTTCCAGTAGATCAACTTTCCGATGTTCTTCCAAATCATCGGGCATTTCTACAGACAGGATATGATCGTGGATTGTTACTATTATCCGGTCCCCGCGAACCGAGGATAGGCGGTATGGTTGTCGCCAGAGCCAATTCTCTGGAAGAAATCCAAGAATTCTTTAATAATGATCCATACCATCTGCAAAAGGTAGCAACTCATACATTCATAGAATTCAATCCGGTTCTGCATCAACCCTGGTTGGATAATTGGGTAAAAGGATGATATCTATTTAATTTGGCGGAAATTGACTATTACCAGGTTCTTTGAACAATCGCTGCTGGTATCAAATGAAAATCGTTTTGAGAGTCCACGTCCATTCTGATCAACCAGTCTGATCTGATATTCACCTTTTGTATCTGATGGTTTATCAGTAAGGAAAATCTCATATCCTCCCAAACCATAAATTGGTGCTGATCCTGTAATGCTCAGGAATTGAATATCTTTCCCATACATCGGTCCGGTAACCTGGACTGTGATCCCGGGAATTGGTCGTCCTTGGAGATCAAAAGCCTGACCTGCAATACCCGCCCAGTTACAGGTGCGGTCAGGTCTGAATAATGTGGCAGAAATGCTCTCAGGTGAAGCCTGAAGATCAAAGGTATAGAGGGATTCATCCTCAACCGTCGGCATTGGGCGAGTAGGAATTAAAGTAACTTCATTTTTCACAAAAGTGGGTTTGATTTCTGGTTCCAATGTCGAAGTCGCTATAGGATCATATCTTTCTATTGTTGCAGTAGCGATTTCATTTGCCAATACAGATGACGATGAATTCGACATTCTCCAGATGACATATCCGGCAACAACCACAGTAGCCATTCCAAGAATTATCGATAGGGCATTCCAGAGGCCGTTTAGAGCTTGAAGTTTTTGACGGCGACGTTTTCTGCGTTCATATCGAATTCTGGCAGGCCCGTATTTCACCTTCATATCCTTCAAGGAATCAGAATTTGTATTTGTGCAGTGGTTTTTGCCTGTTTAACCCAATCTGTTATCGCTTTACCCTGCAGAACCGTTTTTGCATCTGCAGTCAATTCTCTCGCAGGATCTCTTTCAATTACCTGCACAAGATGAAATCCAATGGCAGATTTTATTACCTGGCTAACCTGCCCCGGTTGTAACTGAAATGCTGCCTCTTCCACTTCAGGTTGAAGCAAATATCCTTTTGGGAACCAACCCAGATCACCTTTTGTGACAGGATCTGCATCGTTTGCCAGAGCAGCAAAATCAGAGCCGTTATCCACCTTTTGACGGTAATTTACAGCTGATTCTTCTCGAGAGAAAAATATTTGACGGGCATGCACCTGTTCAGCCGTGGCAGGTAGTGATTTTATAATCTGGTCGCGCTGCCACGCTGCGCCCAACGATCGGACGAGAAACCGGTGGTAAGAATCATTGGAATAAAAATTGGTTTGAAGCCAACTATTGAACGCATCCGGTCCGCCCATCGCTTGAGTAAGTTGGGTGATGTGAGCTTCTATATCAGTATCGGATATTTTGTAACCATTTTTCACTGCAGCCTGGTAGAGCAGCTCGTAACCAATTAAATCATCCTCAATCTTAGTTTTTTTCTCATCAGGTGTATATGTCTTTCCCAACGCCTGACTGGCAGCATCAAAACGTTTTACTTCTTCTTCATAATCTGAAAGAAGAATACCACCATCATTTACACGAATTGCCAGCGGTAAAGAAGTAGGTGTTGGAGGTGGAAAAGTGGCCGTTGGTGGAATCGGAGTGGGAGTTGGTTGAATGGGCTTCCCGATACATCCGGTAATAATAATAAATAGGAAAGCTAAACAAAAAGAAAATAATCGTTTTATTGAGGTTTGCATTCCAGAGATTATACCCAATAACAAAAGAGACTGTCTGTGTATATCTGCAGACAGTCTCTCTTTTAATTCAGTAAATTCTAGTATTCAGGTGGAGGCATGGGTGCCGGTTTTTCTTTTTCCGGCACATCAGTGATCAGGGCTTCCGTGGTGAGGATCATAGCTGCGATGGAGGCAGCATTTTCGAGAGCACCGCGGGTAACCTTGGCGGGATCAATTACGCCGCCTTTGACCATATCCATGAATTCATCGCGAAGAACATCGTAACCCATGTTTTTGTTCTTCTTGGATTTCTGTACCTGGCGCACGTTCTCCACAATGACAGAACCGTCTTTGCCGGCATTTTCAGCGATCTTGATCATGGGGATTTCAAGAGACTTGCGAACAATCTTGACACCAATCTGTTCGTCTTCGTTAGTCATCTTGACACCGTCGAGAGCAGAAACAGCGTTGATCAAAGCCACACCGCCGCCAGCTACGATACCTTCTTCAACAGCAGCGCGGGTAGCTGACAGGGCATCTTCCACACGATGTTTCTTTTCTTTCAGTTCGGTTTCAGTGGCAGCGCCTACACGAATGATGGCTACACCACCTGAGAGTTTGGCCAGACGTTCCTGCAGTTTTTCGCGGTCATAATCGCTGGTAGTCTTCTCAATTTCGACCTTGATCTGTTCGATGCGTCCTTTGATTTCTTTGTCATCACCTTTTCCACCAACAATGGTGGTGTTGTCTTTATCAGCAACAACTTTTTCCGCACGGCCAAGATCAGAAATGACCACAGATTCCAGCTTGCGGCCGGTTTCTTCAGAGATCACCTGACCGCCGGTCAGGATGGCGATATCCTGAAGCATGGCTTTGCGGCGATCACCAAAACCAGGAGCTTTGACAGCCAGAACATTCAGCATACCGCGCAGTTTGTTCAGAACCAGCGTAGCCAGAGCTTCACCATCAATATCTTCCGCGATAATCAGCAGATCGCGTTTGCCGATCTGAACGAGTTTTTCCAGAATGGGGACAATATCTGTAGCTGCAGAAATTTTCTTGTCATAGATCAAAACATACGGTTCCGGAATAACGGATTCCATGTGTTCTGAATCGGTGACGAAATACGGGGAGATATAACCGCGATCGAACTGCATACCTTCCACGTAGTCTTTTTCAAATTCGAGCCCTTTGGATTCTTCAACGGTAATAACGCCGTCTTTACCAACTTTATCCATAACTTCTGCGATCAGTTCACCGATAACACGATCCTGGGCAGAAATTGTAGCTACATTGGCAATTTCTTCTTTGGTGGTAACTTCGATGGCGTTTTTGGTGATTTCACCGGCTACAGCTTTGGCAGCTGTTTCAATGCCGCGTTTGAGCAGCATCGGATTGGCGCCGGCGGCCAGATTTTTCAAACCTTCGGTCACAATAGCGTGTGCCAGAACGGTTGAGGTCGTAGTGCCATCACCGGCAATATCATTTGTTTTGGTTGCGGCTTCTTTCAGAAGCTGGGCACCCATATTTTCAAATGGATCTTCGAGTTCAATTTCTTTGGCCACAGTAACGCCATCATGCGTGATGGTAGGTGAACCAAATTTGCGATCCAGGGCGACATTTCGTCCCTTGGGGCCAAGAGTTGTGGATACTGCATTTGCGACAATGTCAATGCCGTTTTTCAATTTGCGGCGTGCATCATCGGCGAAAATGATTTGTTTTGCACCCATTGTTCTACTCCTTCAATTAATTAGAATAAATTCTACTCAACGATGGCAAGAATATCGCTCTCGCGCAAGATAAGAAGTTTCTTGCCGTCGACCTTGATTTCAGTGCCAGAGTACTTGGCAAACAAAACCGTATCACCCGCTTTTACATCCATGGCGATACGTTTGCCACTTTCATCACGATCACCAGCTCCGACAGAAATGATTTTTCCTTTCTGTGGTTTTTCTTTGGCGGTTTCGGGGAGCACGATGCCACCGGCAGTAATATCTTCCTGCTCGATGGGTTCGACAACCACACGACTGCCTAAGGGTTTGAGAGTCATTGCCATATAATCCTCCTAATGCAGATTGATTTTCATGTTTTTAGCACTCAAGCATATAGAGTGCTAACAAAGCAAAATATACCTGCCTTTATATCGCAAGTCAAGATGTTTATAAACATTCTTATAAAGTTTTGATAATTACCCGCCGGAATAGACAATCCCGTAGGAAGAGCATATTTCTTCACTGGGCTTGATAATCGAAAGGATCGTCTGGTCTTGTGGAAAACCCTGTCGAACCTGATGTAAAACTTTTACCGCTTCATTGCAATATGGTTGTGATTTGCGGTGAAGGCCGGCCAAAACTGAACCATATGTGTAATAGTACACTACTGTGTTGGGACTTAGCGGCATTCCCTGTATGGTGATCTTTTCATCCTTTTTGGGGTCACAATCACGAATAGTGCAGCTGGTGTCAGCATCACAACCGTAAATAGCGCATTTTAAAGGATCGATGGATCCTTCATAGTTATGTGATTTGAAATACACAATTCCTAATTGGCCATAAACATCCGGACTTGTTGGATCGTATTGAATCGCTTTCTTTACGTTACGGGCTGCAATAAAAAATTCACCCATTTGAGTGTATGTTTTTCCAATCGCCAGATAAGGAATTGAGTCACGAACCCCCAGATTCTCGTTGATTGTTGCAGCCTGTGCAAAATATTCAATGGCACGTTCATATTGCTTAAGTTGACGGTAGTTTAATCCAATGGAAATTTGCAGAAATGTCAAATTTGGCGTGATTTTTACTGCCTCTTTATATTCATTTATTGCAACATCATAATTCCCCAGGGATTCATTGACATAGGCATTGACCCGGTGAACATCCATAATTTGTTCATTGCGTTCGTTCGCCTGTGCAACAGCCTGTGTAATTACCTGAGATGATTGATCCCACTTTTGTTGGTCTATCAAAATTTCAGCATAATAAGCCAATGCCAGTGTATTCTGGTTATCCAGCTGCAATGCTCGAACAGCATTTTGTTCAGACTCCGTCATGTAACTATCGCGCTTCTCTGTATTCAGGGGATTGTTGGCATTCCAATCCAGGGTAAAAGCCCGAATTGCCCAGGCGTCGCTGTTTTCCGGAGAAACCTTGACAGCCTGATCGGCCGATTGGAGCGCTTCTGCCAATCGCTTTTGTCGATCTTTGTCTGTTGTTAATAAATTCGATGAATACGTTTGAATACGTGCAAGCTTTGACCACAATTCGCCATCATTTGGTGACAATCTGGTGGCATTGTTATATGCTATTATGGCTTTATTCAAATCGCCAGCTTTAAAATGTGTTTCACCTTCGAAAGCAAAAGAATTGGCATTCCGTGTTGGTGTTAAGGTAGGGGAAAATAATGGCTGTACCTGCCCTGTATTAACAGCTCGCAGCAAAAGGACACAGCCAAGAATTAGCATAATCCAAACCAGCATTCGGTAAGGATCAGATGAGGGTTTCTCAGGTCTGAATTCAGGTCGCTTGTCTATTAGATACATAATGGCTTATTTTGCATTTTCAGCCGTTGGTACAGGTGTACTTTTGCTAATCTTTGGAACTGGAGTTCCCTTCCCCTTATCGGGTGTTTTTTCCATATCAGCTTCTGAAGGTACACCGGGAGTTGTATTTACTGGATTCAATTTATCAGGACTTGTTGGATTTCCTGAACAAATATTGACGATTTCCTGTGCATTAAAAACAGATACTTCGTCATTTTTCACACCTTCAAGCAAGGTTTGTGAAATCGGAAGTGCATCACCACACATCCCCAAATTCGCCAATGCCAGGCCATAGGTGAAATAGAACTCTGCAACACGGCCATAGTCCAATGGCAATCCTTTCACCTCTTCTCCACTATCAGCCGTTCCACCCGAAACGGCCATTTTCAACGGTTTGATGGCATCTTCAAACTGTTTGTTCTTATAGTACATGGTTCCCAGATTACCATACATATATGGATCAGTCGGATCCACTTTCAATGATTGTTCGGCAAATTGTATGGCCTTGGCATATTCACCAATGGCCGCATACGTGCGGGAAATATAGTAATTCGGAAGAGGATCACCCGGATTTAATGCATTCGCCCGGTTAAACTCTTCGACGGCTTTATCATATTGTTCAAGGTACCGATAATTTCTTCCAAGCGCCAGATGTAGATCTGCGATATTTCCATTTATGGCAACAGCCTGTTCAAATTCTCGGGCAGCATCAGCATAATTTCCAGTCAATTCCAGAACAATACCACGGGCTCTATGCGTTGACAGGCTATTGGGAGCGATTGTTTGTGCATTACGTGATGCTTCGACGGCTTTATCCAAAGAACCTATACTGCCTGTTCCTGCCTGGGTCTGATTTGCCAGCACTTCAGCCCGATAAGCGTAGGCATCTGCATTATTCTGATCCAATTCAAGTGCTTTGGTAAAAGCTGCCTCCGCTCCAAGGTAATCACCCTGCAGTCCCAGAGCCCATCCCCGAATGGCATGTGCCGAAGAGTTATTTCCGTTCAACAGCAAAGCATTTTCAGCATTCTTGACAGCATCCTCATATTTACCGGTATATATCAGTAGCCGTGCCAGTGAAACATAAGTAGCAGGATTCCTCGGGTCAGATTGGACAGCTTCGTTATATAAATTGATCGCCTGGTTGAATTTTCCTTCATTTTCCAGTCGTTGTGCTTCGGTAATATATGATTCAGGTGCTCGTGTGGCTGTTGGAGTCGGAATAAACAATGGTGGTGTGGATGGAACAATTACCTGATTAACATAAACTCCACCGGCAATCAGGATAATGAGCACCAAAATTCGCCCAAATTTAATCGGCTTCCGCCGTTTATTCATGCTCCAATTACTGCCTTTTAAATACATAATCGCATCTTACCATTAGAGGAAAATACCGGTCAAGTTAACCTGCGCGTATAATTTGATCATGAAATTTGATATTTTCACTTTATTTCCCGAAGTATTTCAACCCTATATCGATGCCAGTATCATCAAACGGGCAAGGCAGAACGGACTGGTTGAAATTTGCCTTCACAATATACGTGATTGGGCTTTCGATCGTCATCATACTACAGACGACACGCCCTATGGAGGGGGTGGCGGGATGGTTATGAAACCTGATCCTGTTTTTTCCTGCGTGGAAGATGTTCTGGGATCGGATTTTTCCATTCCATTGATTTTGATGACCCCTCAAGGAAGACCTTTCACCCAACAAGTCGCCAAAGAATTATCTGATTTTCCTCATATTGCCCTTCTTTGTGGACATTATGAAGGAGTGGATGAACGTATTCGGGAACATCTGGTGACAGATGAAATCTCCATTGGTGATTATGTGCTCACAGGTGGAGAATTACCCGCACTGGTTATTCTCGATGCTGTTTCCCGTTACATACCCGGTGTTCTTGGAGACCCAACGGGAGCCGAGGATGATTCCCATGCCTCCGGGTTATTAGAATATCCACACTACACACGGCCTCCAATATTCCGAGGATGGTCAGTACCGGATGTTCTTTTATCGGGCAACCACGCAGAAATCAACAAGTGGCGTCATGAACAATCCATTCAACGGACAGCAAAAAAAAGGCCGGATATTTTAGAGAAATATAAGAAAGAGCATATTGAATAGTCAGTAAATTTCAATTTTATACTTTTGAATAAAGATTCCTGAGTAGCAAGAATCGTTTTCTTGATATACAATAATCTCAGTACCAAATATTTCTTCAAGAGGAGAACTATGAAAACCAGATTGTTTGCTGTACTAAGTTTTATCGTGGTTTTGAGCATGGTCATCACAGGCTGTGCTCCTGCCGCTGCTCCTGCTGCTCAGGCGACAGCCGCCCCTGCCGCCAGCGCAGAAGTTGACTGCACAAAAGCTGATTCTTTTTGTGTAGGTCTCGTCACCGATGTAGGTAAAGTTGATGATAAATCTTTCAACCAGTCAGCGTATGAAGGCCTGAAGAAGGCTGAAAAAGAACTGGGTGCCACCATCAAATACATCGAAACCACTGATTCAAAAGACTACGGCAAGAACATCGCCACCTTCGCCGAAAATGGTTACAAAGTCATCGTGACTGTCGGTTTTGCTCTGGGTGAAGCCACAATCGCCGCTGCCAAGCAGTACCCGGATGTCAAATTCATCGGTGTAGACCAGTCTCAGACCGATGTTATCCCGAACCTCAGCGGTATCATCTTCGACGAAGACAAATCTGGCTACCTCGCTGGTGTTTTGGCCGGTTTGATGACCAAATCCAATAAGGTCGGCGGCGTATTTGCTACTGACACTATTCCTCCAGTATGGCGGTTCGGTGAAGGTTATCGCGCTGGTGTCAAATCTGTTAACGATAAAGCTGAAATCAATATTGTCTACCACAATGATGTCGGTCTGGATAAAACCTTCGTTGATCCCGAATGGGGCAAGACCACAGCCAACTCTATGATGGACAAGGGTGTTGATGTTATCTTCAGCGCTGGTGGCAAGACCGGTAATGGCGGTTTGATTGCTGTTGCTGGTAAATCCACAGCTGACAAACCCATCTACGCCATCGGTGTGGATGCCGACCAGTATTATTCCGTTCCCGAAGCCCAGAAGGTTCTGCTCTCCAGCGCCATGAAAGATATCACCCCGGCTGTCTTCGATAACATCAAAGCTGTCAAAGACGGCACCTACAAGGGTGGTAACTTCGTTGGTCCAGTCTTCCTGGCTCCTTTCCATGATTTGGATTCTGCCGTTTCTGCAGATATCAAAGCCAAATTGGATGAGGTCAGCAAAGGTTTGAAAGACGGCTCCATCAAGACAAACGTTGCTCCAACCAAACCCGGATAAACTAAGTTTTTCTTTTAGTAAAAAAAAGAGAAAGGGCATAAACCCTTTCTCTTTTTTTAAGATGAAACTCATTATCTTTTTTAGGAATAATTAGTTAGAATCAAATATTCCACACGCAGGTTATCAGTGAGATCAAATAAGGAGATGGTATTTGATGGATAAGGAGAATTTAAAACCACAGGAACCTACGCCCCCCGAACCAATAAACGATAGCAAATTTATCAATATCTACCTTGTTCCCATTTTGGCTGTTGTTACAGCATTGATTCTTGGTGCATTTATCATTTGGTGGGTAGGTGGAAATCCTTTACTTGCATACAAGGGGCTTCTTCAAGGAGCTTTTGGAAGTGTTCGTGCATTAAGTGAAACCACAGTGTGGGCTTCACCCTATATTTTTGCCGGCCTTGCTGTAGCCGTAGGTTTTAAAGGTGGATTGTTCAATATTGGTGGAGAAGGTCAATTGGCATTTGGTGCCGTAGCAGCTTCCTGGGCAGGTTATGCTCTTCCAGGTATCTTCCATGCTCAAATTCCCCCTATCCTTCACATCCTCCTTTCAGTTGGCATAGGTATGTTGGCTGGTGCAATCTGGGGCGGTATTCCGGGGTACCTGAAGGCCAAAACCGGCGCACATGAAGTGATTAATACCATTATGATGAACTATATTGCGCTCAATTTGACTAGCTTTTTGTTAAATGGGCCAATGAAAGATCCCAGTCCGTCTAACGTGATTGCACGCACACCCCTTATTGCTGAGAGCGCCCGCATACCGGCTATTTTCCCAAACTATCGATTTCATTGGGGCTTTATTCTTGCTTTAGCCCTAGCTTTCGGTGTTTGGTGGTTATTGTGGAAAACCAGATTGGGTTTTGAAATTCGCACTACCGGTTTAAATCCTGATGCGGCAAAATATGCCGGTATTGATGTAGCCAAGACAATTGTCATCGCAATGAGCCTTTCTGGTGCCCTGGCTGGTCTGGCAGGAGCCATAGAAGTAACAGCTTTGAATTACAGACATGAACTAGGCTTCTCATCTGGTTATGGATTTGATGCAATTGCCATTGCCCTTCTTGGCAAAAACCACCCGTTAGGCGTCGTTCTCGCTTCTCTCCTGTTTGCCGCCATGCGTAATGGTGCTACAAAGATGCAGTTTCTAACACAAATTCCGGTTGATATTATTTCGATCATTCAAGCATTGATTCTGCTCTTTGTTTCAGCCGATGCCATTGTGCGTTACATCTATCGCATCCGCACCCCACAGGAACGTGTTGTTTACACCCGTGGTTGGGGAAAATAGGAGCCTATCATGGATTTAAAACGATCTATCTTCATTACTATAATTGTGGCATTTCTATATTCCATTGTTATTCTGATTGGCAAAGATACAACTCAACCATTAATCATCCTTACATCAATGATCGCCACGACCATCTCAGTGGCAACTCCGCTCACACTGGGTGCTCTTTGCGGAACTTTTTGTGAACGATCTGGTGTCACCAACATCGGTATTGAAGGGATGATGCTCTCTGCAGCATTCTTTGGTTGGCTGACTTCAATTTATTTGAACACCATCTATCATGTCACCCCATTACCCAGCCTCCTTATCGGTGTTTTTGTCGCCATATTAACCGGAGGGCTTCTGGGATTATTGCATGCCTGGTTATCTGTTACATTCAAAGTAGACCAGATCATCAGCGGCACGGTAATTAATATTCTGGCAACTGGTGTGACAGGCTTTTTGAACCGTCAACTGTTTTTTGAAAAAGGTAGTATTTTCGGAGGCAATGTTCCTCACGCTCCCGGTACACTTCCAATTATTGCCATTCCAGGTCTTTCACAAATTCCTGTGTTCGGTAAAGTTTTCGAACAACAACCTATTGCCTGGACAGCAATAATTCTGGTCTTTGTTGCCAACTTCGTCCTTTTCCGAACCCGCTGGGGATTACGTACTCGTGCTGTAGGTGAACATCCTCGCGCCGCAGATACTGTCGGTATTAATGTCTCTTTCATGAGATATATCAATGTCATCATTGGTGGTTGTTTGGCCGGATTAGGTGGAGCGTACTTTACTCTTGAGTCCGTTCCATCTTTTGAACCCCTTATGACCAATGGTCGTGGATTTATCTCTCTGGCAGCAATGATTTTTGGCAATTGGACTCCCTTGGGAGCATGGGCGGCAGCACTGGTCTTTGGAGCAGCGCAGGCCTTCCAGATCAACCTTCAATTCTTCCGCGATCTCATTCCACCTCAATGGGCTTTTCTTCAACAATCATATATCGTTGGCCTTACTCCTTATATACTGACCATGATTATTTTGGCCGGATTGATCGGGCGTACCACAAGTCCTGCAGCTGATGGCACCCCCTACGAGAAATAAAAACCGGAAACGATCAGGAGATAAAAATGGATACTGTTCTCGAAGTAAAAGGTATTACAAAAAAGTTTCCCGGTGTTCTGGCCAATGACCATGTAGATTTCAATCTGAGAAAAGGTGAAATTCACGCATTACTGGGGGAAAACGGTGCCGGGAAATCTACATTGATGAATATTATCTACGGATTGACATCACCGGATGACGGAGAAATATTGATTAATGGGAAGGCTACCCATTTTCATTCACCTAAAGACGCTATTGCCTGCGGTATCGGAATGGTTCACCAGCATTTCATGCTCGTTCCCGTTTTCACGGTAGCTGAGAATATCATGCTTGGGTCAGAGAAATTGCGTAATGGTGTTCTCGACATAGTGCAGGTTAATAAAGACTTGAAAGAGCTTTCCACTCAGTATGGCTTGGAAATTGATCCAACCTCTCTGGTACACGACCTTCCGGTGGGTATTCAGCAGCGTGTTGAAATTATCAAAGCTCTCTATCGGAAAGCGGAGATTCTTATCCTCGATGAACCTACCGCGGTACTGACTCCACAGGAAGTGGAAGATCTTTTCATTATCATTCGCAAGCTGGTGGATCAGGGTATTTCTGTAATATTCATCACTCACAAATTGAAAGAGGTTCTTTCCATCGCAGACAGAATTACGGTAATGCGTGGTGGAAAAGTGATAGCTACAGATGATCCGAAACAGACAAATGAACAGGCACTGGCTTCCCAGATGGTCGGCCGCACTGTTATTCTGAAGGTCGATAAAACTCCGGCAAAACCCGGTGATGTTGTTTTAAGTGTGAAGGACCTTCATGTACAGGATGACCGGAAAATCGAAACGGTTCGCGGTGTCAGCTTTGAAGTCCGAAAGGGCGAGATACTGGGTATAGCCGGTGTGCAGGGAAACGGACAAACCGAACTGGCAGAAGCGATGACAGGACTTCGTCATGCCATTTCTGGTGAAATCAGAATTCAAGACCAAAATGTCTTCAATCATCCTCCGCGTGATCTGGTAGAAAAAGGTATGGGCCATATCCCGGAAGATCGTCAAAAACACGGTTTTGTGATGCAATACCCGATTTCAGATAACCTGGTCTTGTGCTCATACTACGTTTCGCCATTTTGTCGGAGGGGAGTTCTTCAAAACTCGGCAATTGGGACAAATGCAGAGAATTTGATCAAACGGTTCGATATTCGCACCCCAAGTCCCTATGTCCCCACTTCCAAATTATCCGGCGGTAATCAACAAAAAGTAATTGTTGCACGCGAACTTTCGAGGAATATCAAATTCCTGGTTGCCAATCAGCCTACACGCGGTTTGGATGTTGGTTCAATTGAATATATCCACCATGAGATCGTTCAAATGCGCGATGAAGGGATTGGTGTGGTATTGATTTCGGCCGAGTTGGATGAAATTATGGCACTTTCCGATCGTATTGCCGTTATGTATCATGGTGAGATTGTAGCCATCCTCCCGGCCGATAAAGTCACCCGCGAAGAATTGGGGTTAATGATGGCTGGTTCTCTGAAACCGGAAGTAAGCACCATCTAGTTTGTTTTTACATTATGTAACAAGAGAATGATCGTTATTAATAAACTGCACCCCATTCGGTTGGTATCATCCAACGTCTGGGGTGCAGTTTACAATAAGCATCTATTCTGTAAAAAATCCAAAATCAGTTTCAAAAAGAGACTCAAAGATTCTGGATGTAATAATTACGCCTTTAGCTACTACATACAATATGGTTGAAGAAGGGAACATTGGGCGAGCCTTTTTACATATCCCCTATTCATAATTTAGAAACCGATTAGAGATCAATCTCGATGAAAATCGGGGTAATTAAAGCTTGTGAACGGAAGTAATTGATTAATTTATAAAGTAATACTTCTGTGATAATTGTATTTTTTGCGACAATCAAAATTCCATTTCTATCTACAACATCCCTTGTGAGAACCATTCCTGTTTTAAGATCATCAATATAAATTTGTTTTTCCCCCAATTTGGGTTTTGTAGCGTAGTATGCCAATTGTTCATCTATCTGAAGCACCTTTGTGCAAAAAACGCTGAAAATTTTCGGGTCATATTCAGTCTCTCGTGCTTTCATTGCATTAATGGCCGCGACTGAACTGATCAGATTTCCGCGAAAACGGTCATAATCCAAAACTATTTTTAAAATACGTGAGACGATTGAAATGTCTTTTCTATACGGAGAACCAGGCTCAGTTATATCCCAAAATACACAATTCTGATCGCCTACGGCCTCTGCGATTGTTTCCATGCGTGGAATATTCATCAGTAACTGCCGGCCAACCCGGGGTATTGAATTGATTATTTCGCGCTCACCATCCAACAATTCTTTCTTCTGGTAGTTCTTGAGTAAAAGCTCTTGTGGGATTGTAACTGCCCCAATTTGAGATAATAATACTGCCAGCTCGATTTCCCACATTCTTTCCTGCATATCCAGTGCTTCTGCAAGATTATGTGCCAGTTTTCGAAGGCGTGTTGCTTGTGTAAAAATGAAAGGACTCTGGGCTTCAAGTATGTCAACCAAAACTTTGATACTGCCATTTAAAGTTTTTGATAGCAAATCTCGTTCACTCAGAATTAGCTGGTTATATCGCACCGCGTCTTTTACAGCCTGTATAAAAACATCTGATGGGCAAGGTTTGAGTAGAAACCGAAAAATGTTCCCTTTATTCACGGCTTCCAGAGCCATACCCATATCGGCAGCCCCTGTCAATAAAACTCGAGTAGTGTCTGGAGCAATTTCTTTAACTTTTGCTAAAAGATTAATTCCATTCATCCCGGGCATGTGATAATCGGATATGATCACATTGGGGATAGATTTTTCCTTTATGATACTTATTGCATCATGTCCGTTTTTCGCGGTGAAAATTTCTCCCAAATCCTCTTCAAATAAAGTCCGGGAAAGGGAAGATAATACATTTATTTCGTCATCCACTATTAAGATTGTTTTTTCAGTCATAGATTTCCCCTCGTAATTAACTATGATTCCTTATTTTCAGTTGAGCTGATATAAATACTTTTGGCAACCTCTGTCCATTCATCTAGATAGTTGACAAGGCCGTTTCTCTTCAGGTATGACATATCCAAATACGAAGAGTAATTGATTTCAATTTCATTCTTTACCATATTTGCCAGACCATTGGCCACATACATTACGGAAAGTAGATCTGGATCTTCTCTTACTATTGAATAAGGTCGATGGTGAAATGTGACAGAATCCACTATTGGAGTAGGTATCCCCCACATAGCAAGCAGATATCCACCGATTTCGGCATGAGATGTCTTCAACATTCTATATTCTTCTTCCAATGAAATTTCCCCCCTGCCATTGGTATAAATTTGATTCATAAATTCAGGGAAACTCAATAAAGCCAGTTTCCCAATATCATGCAATATGCCAGAAATCCTGGCATTTTCTTGATCTTGAATTGACATGTTTAATTTCTGAGCCAGCGTATAGGCGACACTACTCACAAGCAAGGAGTGTTTCCATATCGAATTAATACCGACAGGATTTATTCCATATTCCTGATATTCTGAAAATATACAAATACCTAAAACCAGCGCTTTAACTGTATTAAACCCCAGTATGGAAACAGCCCGTTGTGGGCTGTTGATGTTTTCCGACAAACAAAAAAAGGCAGAATTGACCAATTGAAGAATTTTCGCTGTCATTGCCGTATCTTTGGCAATAATATTGCCTATAATTTGTGTACTGGCGTTTGGCGAATCCAGCTCTTTAATCAATTGATTATATAAAACAGGAACGCTGGGTAAACGTTTAATTTCTGTGATCAATTTTTTTAATTCAGGGTTAGCTACCAAGTCACGTAGACGGCAAGCCCTTTCAACAATTACGAAAATGTGGTCAATATCACTGGGTTTTGCAATCATTTGATGTACCACTGATGTGGATCGCATTGCCTGAGTATCAGTAACATTGCCGGAAAGAACAAAACGCATTACGCCCGGATATGTCCTGCTTACAAGATCTAGAAGCTGAATTCCATCCATCATAGGCATCTGTATATCTGCGATTATGGCATCAAAAGGTTCGTTGGAAAGTTTCTGTAATGCCTCTTTTGCGGTTGATGCAAAATCAGTCCTCCAGTGATCACTGTATTCTTCCACAGATCTCTTTAACCCCTGAAGTATCTTTGGGTCATCATCAACAAACAATATCGAATGGATTTGATTTCCCATCAGGTTGTACTCTCTGATACATTAATTGGTAATTCGATTGTAAATGTTGTTCCTTCGCCAACATTAGAATCTACGTAGATTTTTCCTTTGTGCTTTTGGACAATGATCTGATGGGCCAGAGAAAGTCCTTGGCCGGTTCCTTTCCCCACACCCTTCGTAGTAAAAAATGGATCAAATATTCTTTTCCTGATGTCTTCGGGAATACCAATTCCAGTATCCTGAATTTTTATAGCGATTTGATTTTCAATTTTATAGGTACTTATTGTTATTGTCCCCTTTTCACCTGATTCTGGTGGATGTTTTTCTTGTATTGCCTGTACAGCATTAACAATCATATTAAGAATTACCTGGTTAATTTCATCAATCTGACAGAAAACGGCAGGGAGATTAGGATCCAGATTAGTAACCAATTCGGCAGAATACTTCCATTCATTTCGTGAAATGGCAACTGTCGTCTCAATACCATGATTGATATCTGCCATTTTTTTCTCTCTATCTGAAGGGTGTGAAAACTCTCGCATAGCCATAACAATTTTTCGAACACGTTCAACTCCTTCCAGCGATTCATTCACTGCAACAGTACTTTCACTGAGATAATGCTCGATTCGAGTACGCTTTTTTACATCTTCCACTTTATCTAATTGTGCCTGTTGGATTATGTGACCTGTCTCCAACTCCAAACTTTGGTAAGCATTCATGACTTCTTCAAACCGAAATATGGTTTTTTGAAGAAATCTCAAGTTATCTCCCACATACTGAATCGGAGTGTTAATCT
Organism: Leptolinea tardivitalis; assembly: GCF_001050275.1. Lineage (GTDB taxonomy): Bacteria > Chloroflexota > Anaerolineae > Anaerolineales > Anaerolineaceae > Leptolinea > Leptolinea tardivitalis. The sequence goes on along the minus strand of NZ_BBYA01000008.1, from coordinate 617,066 downwards.
CATGCGCGATTCCGGCAGCCATTTGACCTATGGCCTCCATTTTTTGTGAGAGGGCAGATTGAGCTTCTGCTTTCATCCTTTCAGTCACATCTTGAAATACGACCACATGGCCCATTGATTTCCCCTCAGGTGATTTTAAGATCTTGATACTTCCTACTATCAGAATTCTTTCACCTGATTTCTGGATCAAGGTATTGGTCTTATAACCTGAATTCTGTTGCTGAAATTTGGTATTTATTTCCAAATTCTCGATCAGGTTCTGAATAGGTTGGTGAGTGTTCGGGTCTAAAATGCGGAATACATCATTCAGGGGTTTATTAATTATTTCTTGTGTGTCATACCCAGTAATAATTTCTGCAGATCGGTTGAAAAGGATGATCATCCCATCATTATTTGTAATGATCACCCCTTCTGCCAGGCTCATGATTGTTGTGGATAAGAGCTCTTTCTCTGCGGCCAACATACGCTGGAAAGTAATACGCTGATTGATTTCTTCCTGAAGGTTTAAATTTGAGAGTTTTAATTTTTCTGTAAGCCGTGAACGGAGGATGGCATTACCGGCTAATTGCAAAATGATTCCCACGAGTCTTTCTTCAATCTCATTGATTGTTCTCGGAGAAGGGAAAAAAATACTAAGTACCCCAATTATTCCTTCTTTGCACTCAATAGGAAAGAAACCACCATTTTGATTTTTGGGAATGAAGTTTTTAACCTTTTGTGAAAGAATCTCATCCTCCTGCATATTAATTACAAAATATGGTTTATTAGTAGAGAAAACGTGTCCATGAATACCTTCATCCGAATTGAGGGTCAGACCAGCCAATTGCTCAAACCATCCAATAGCCGTATAAAGAACAAGTTTTTTAGTCTCCGGTTCGTACAGAAAAATGGCTCCATCATAGCAATCGATAATCCGCAGTGTTTCTGACAATAACATCTGCAACAATTCTTTAACGGTGTCAGCTGATCTTAAATAATTAGATAAGTTGTATACCGTTTCCATTTCTAAAATTCGTTGTTTTAATGCCAGCTCAGCTTCTTTTCGTTTAGTGATATCGTGTGAAATACCAAAAGTTCCTATGATTTCTCCAGCACTGTTTCGTAGTGGCATTTTTGAAGTAGATATCCAACGTATGCGACCATCAGGAAATGTCTCTTTTTCTTCCAGATCAATTATCGATTTACCGGTTTGGATTATCTGCCTTTCAGCATCCATAGCAGGTTTGGCATGTTCTTCCTTGAAAAAGTCAAAATCTGTTTTTCCTACAGCCTGATTTACATCTTTCAAACCAAATATGGCTGCACCTGCTTTATTAATTCGGATAAATCTGCTTTGTAGATTCTTAAAATAAATAGCATCAGGGATGTTGTCCATTAATATCCGAAATAGATTACGTTCCTCGCGGATAATTGCCTCAGCACGCTTTCGTTCTGTAATATCCCGGGTGATTCCGATGACCTGTAAATTTCCCTGATCATCATATACCTCAGATACTGTAACTTCAGTGGATATTGTTGATCCATCTTTACGGATTTGATCCAACTCTAGTATTAATGATGTGGAATTCTTTCCATCCAGATAATCCGGAATACTATTCGCAAGAACAGTTTTCACTCGTTGATAAGAATCCTGTGTGAGCACATTAGACATTTTTTGTCTCATCATCTCATCAACAGAATAACCCAGAAGTTTTTTAATTGATGGACTGATAAAAGAAAAAGCCTCTGTTGATACATCCATAACCCAGATTACATCATTGGTGTATTCAGATATGAGCTGGTATTTATGATTTGCCTGAATGATCTCTTCTTCTGCCTTCTTTCGGTGCGTTATATCTTGAATTGTCCCTACAGCTAAAATCGGTCTTCCTTTTTCATCAATGCTCACATTACCTTTAACATTAATCCACAAAATTTCTTCTTTGCGATCATGAATTCGATATTCAATTTCAAAAAATCCTCCCTTTGATATAGATTTTTGCATTTCAGAAAATACGCGTTGTCTATCTTCAGGGAGAACACATTCAAAAATAGACTCATTGGTTGGAATGAATTCATCTTTTTTCTTTTGAAAAATCCGATATATTTCATCTGACCAGAACAGAGTATCGGTTTTTATATCCCATTCCCAAATCCCAACCTGAGCCGATTGTTGCGCCAGTCTATTTCTTGATTCGGATTTTTGTAATTCCACTTCCAATCGATTTTGCCTGACACGAGCTCTGATGGAATTAATGGTAAAGGATAGATCATTCATCAGGTTTTCTAAGAGGTCAACTTCTTCTACTGTAAAACTGTCAGCTTTGCGTGCGAATAATGTAAAAGCACCGATGACCTTGTTTTCAAGGATAATAGGCAGTGCGATGCAAGCGTTGAATCCCCGCTTGAAAGCTTCGTCACGATCCCAAAGATACTCTTGGTCATTTTGAATGTTCTGGACAAAGCAAACTTTGCCGCTGCAAATCGCTTTTATCGTTGGGTTATTCCTGCATCCAGTTTCATCCAAGGAGAGATTTATCGAACTAAGGAATCCATTATCAAATCCGAATTGTGCCTTAGGGCTAATGACTTTATCAACCTCAGTATTTCTGTAACCTACCCAGGCCATAAGGTAATCGCCATCCTCAACACAAATACGGCAGATCTCATTCAGCAATTCAATTTCATCACTGATCTTGACCAGCGCCTGATCGCAATTGCTTATTAAAAAGAAAGCCCGGTTTTTTCGCTGAAGAGCTTCATCGGCCAGTTTGCGTTCTGTGATGTCATTCGAAGTTCCAACAGTTATGCAGGCAACGGGCTCTGAATTCATATTCGTGAATTGCAGAATCGCATTAACTGAAAGCCACTTTAGCGAACCATCTGGATGAATAACTCGAAACTCTGTATGGATTGGGGATGTTACCCGGTTTTTTATTGCCGATACAGCGACTTCTTTGACTCGATTCACGTCTTCCACGTGAATCCGATTCAGAACATCGTTAATTTGAATTTTTTCCGCATTAAAACCAAAATGACGGCGAGTAGTATCATCAAGATAAAAAACATCTGATTCGAAAGATTGTTTCCAAATGCCAAGATCTGAGGCAACCATGGCTAGATTGAGAAGGGTTTCATACCTTCCAAAAGTCTCTACAATGGTTTTTATAGTAGAGACATCAATAAGGGTTACAACTGTTTGGAATGGTTGTTCGTTCCCAGGTAGAAAATCAGGGTAAGAATTGACAAGTAGCCATCGAAATATTTGAGAGACTGTATCAAACAATCCAATAGTTTTGTTATGTAACTGTTTGCCTGACTTTAACATAATAAAAAATGGATGTTTGTTTGTTGGAATTTCTAAGCCATCTTCGTAAAAATACCTGTATCGTGGGTTAATAAATGACCGACCAACAATTTCCTGGGTGTGAATATTAAATATTCGAGAAATTGCCGGATTCGCCTGTGTGACGATGCCATCTATATCAATGTGTAGTATGCCCAGGGTGATCAATTTATGTAGATCTCGTATTTGTTCCGCATCTGTCATGAAGTCCATACCGTCAGGCATCCCTCCAACATCAGATATGGTGGTAGGAACTTTGGATGATCGAGCCCTATTATGGGAAAGTTTTTCTTGTTTATCCGGATCTCTCATTATGTCCTAATCCAATCTTCGATTGATTACATTCTCTTTGAATTGGGTAAATACATTCAGATATCTTTGCATCTGAGTGCCGGATTACTAGATCATGTCATGATTAAAATGCCATAATGAGTCCAAATTCCATAAGAAATACTCCTACTTATCCCCTGCGCTGGCAAATCTTTGATGTTCCATAGCCCTGGTGAAATTGAAAGTTTCTATTTATCACCTGGATGTATTTATCATCAGAGAAATTTTGCTTAGACACTTTTCAAGGTTCTGGTTCCACGGGAGGTACTTTTTCCATTGTTGTAATTTTTTATCAAGGCATTCCCCCTGTAAATTAACAAACAATCACACGCGAAATCTTCATTATGGATATTGTAGTATTTAGGGGTCAAATACAAATATCTGTCAAAATACTGCTGGTTAATCATAACCCTCATGTTTCTTCAATTCTTTGGCTTGATGTAATCGTTTGATGATTTGGCCATATCACCCGATGAATTAAAAAAGCTGAAAAAATTGTGTAAAACAAAATTTGGTTCATTCTGCCTGTGGTTACCCTGCTATCAATTTTATGGATAATTGTGTCCGTAGATTATTGCCGTCTTATGATAGAAAATTCAGAGTTTATTTACAATGATTTATTTGATGTTTTTCATTCAAGTTGATGAATACAGTTAGTCAGTCTGATGTCTTATGGTAAAAAAGATAGTATTAATCAGGAGAATATTTTGTTTTTGTTTTCTTTGCTTAAGTGCTTCATTTTCTTTGACAACTCATTCCGTTGACTTCTTACACCCATTGTAAAAATAAAGCGCATTACTCAGATTTCAAATACATAATAACAACTTGCTGGAAATATTCCAACAATGGAATTTCACCCAATATATATGAGTTGATCGAATATGATCAATATATCCCCAGTATTAATGAAAGTGAATCGTTTTTTTGATGTTATTAAAGTCTCTCATTTTATTGGAATCATTCAGAAAGGAAACCTACCCTCGTTCTGCTAAATACTACATAATCCGAACGACACATTACGCGAAATCAATCTGAACAACCATTTTCAGAAATTAGTGATTTCTTCTTTTTAAGGTTGAGATTATTTACCCAGCCATGTTCTTTTTGTATGGTCTATTCCTTGCAACTGTATGCAAATTGAAACCATGTATAATTCTATTGTCAATTGAGCTATACACAAAGAGCGAAGGAAATTCTTATGACAAAATTACGGAAAATTACAACCGCCTTTTTGTTGGTGGCAATTTTACTGACATCTTGCACGGCACAGGAATCTACTCCTGATTCGATGGATGTTCAGAATCAAATCAATGCAGCCGTTGCTCAAACCCTGTCAGCTTTAACGACAAAAGTTGCCGAGGTTCAAAAAACAGATGAAGCCAAACCGACGGCAACAACAGCTCCTACAGCCACCCAGGAAAACACTGTTGCGCCAACAGCAGCTGCCCAACCAGCAGCGCAGGCGGCTGCTGTGAAACCTACGAATACTCTGGCTCCCGGGAAATGCACTGATTATGCATCGTATGTGGGCGACATCACCATTCCCGATGGAACAATGGTTCCCCCTGGAACACAATTCGTAAAAACATGGGCAGTTCGTAATGCGGGATCCTGTACCTGGACATCCGATTACAGTCTGGTATGGATTGGTGCCAATCAGATGAGTGCTCCCAACCGTGTACCCTTAACGACAGAGAATATCCTTCCCGGGCAAACAGCTCATGTATCTGTTACTCTGACTGCCCCTCAAGAAATCGGCTCTCATGTGTTCAGTCAATGGAAATTAATGAATAAGAACGGCCAGGTATTTGGCATTATGGATAACAAGGGAAAGGAACAATCTATCTGGTCTGAAATCTATGTAGGCAAAACCTACAATTTCATCGCCAATGCCTGCAGCGCAACCTGGACCAGTTCGGCTGGCGTCCTTCCCTGCCCTGGGACGAAGAATGATCCCAGAGGCTTCATGTATATTAACACGGCCCCGGCTATCGAAGGTGGTATCAAAGAAAATGATCCGGCAATCGTCATGGTTCCTCCTAAAGAATCAAACAGCTTTATTGTTGGTCAATTTCCACCCATTGTTGTGCCCGAATATTCCAACCTGATCTTTCACTTTGGATGTCTGGAAGGTTATACAAAATGTAATTTCCGCTTCCGGTTAACATATTCTATTGAAGGTGGTGAAGAACAGGAATTGGTTAACCGAGTTCACGGATTTGGTGAATGGGAGGAGATATCTATCAAGCTAACCCAGAATAACCAGTATGGAATGACGGGTAAAGCGACATCCTTCCTCTTCTATATCTATCCGATGGAAGGTAGTTCAGATAACTATGCGTTTATCTTTAGCCCGATCATTACTCCGTAGGAAAAACTCTTCTTGAATTTGAAACCGGGATGCCTAAAGTAACAGACATCCCGGTTATTGTTTGGAAAATGGAAAATTTCTTATAGAATTCTTGTACAAAAATCTAAAAAATCTATTCGCATCAATATCAAATCGACTATAATTGACGATGTAAAGAATAGAAAATAATGCGTTGGTTTCAATGCAAATTTGAAGTCAATTTTCGATATTAAGTGTTGTTACTTGCCCCTGTAGCGCAATGGACAGAGCACCAGCCTTCTAAGCTGTTGGTTGTGGGTTCGACTCCCACCGGGGGCGCCTTTGTACGTTGACATTATTGGAGGATTTGGATGTTGGAACGTAAGGGGCTCATCCGATTTGACAATAAAGATGCCACGATTATTGGGGAAGATATCAAAATCGGTCAACAAGCCCCATCTTTTAAGGCGCATCTTCAAGATTGGACATATCTGGATATTTTAAAAATGACCAGAGGAAAGGTACGGATAATTGTTTCCGTCCCTTCAGTGGAAATGGAAGTATGTAATCGTGAAATCAGCCGCTTCAATGAAGAAGCTGGAAATCTTTCAAAAGTAATATCCATACTAATTATCAGTACTGATCTGCCATATGCACAAAAAAGATATTGTGCTACGGCTGGAATTGATCAGATAATTGTAATTTCAGATCATTTGAAGACAAATTTTGGGAAAAAATATGGTTGTTTAATTAAGGAGCATCGTGTATTACGCAATGCAGTTTTTGTTATCGACAAAAAGTATAAGATAATCTATGCAAATTATTCGCAGAATCTCGGTGACGAACCTGATTATTCTGAAGTGCTTGAGACTGCACGAAATGCACTGTAATCGGGTAAAAGATCAAAGAAGGTAAGAATGTTTGAATATCCACGTTCTGGTATGTTCAACCTTCGGGTTTCGTATGAAAATAACAGCTACCGCCCTCCGGTGGATGTGGTTGAAACGAAGAAAGAATTTATTATCCGGGTAGAAATTGCCGGAGTAAATGAAAAAGATTTTTCAATACGGATGGACCATAATACCCTGTTTGTAAGTGGTATACGGCATGATCCAATGAAAAATCACGCTTTTCATCAAATGGAAATTCATTTTGGAGAATTTCAAATAGAAGTGAAAATTCTTCAACCTGTTGACCGTGATTCCATTAAAGCTGAGTATATCGATGGATTCTTAACGATTAACATTGCCAAAGCAGTACCTCAAGAAATTCACATAAAAGATAAGGAAGCCTGATCATCGAATGGTCGCCTCACGTTGGAATGCAAATTTGAAAGAAATCCTGAATTGGTTTGAAGATGAAAATATGATTCAAAATCTTGGTGACTTGTTTCTAGGATTATCTTTGTCTGATACAAATAATCTGGTAAAAACAGAAGAAAATCCGATTGAGAATCCCGAGTCTGGAAATGACGGGGTTTTATCAATACCTGAGACATTACCCATATTACCGCTGCGTGGATTGGTCGTTTATCCACAAACAGCCGTCCCATTGACAATTGGTCAACCTCGTTCCATACGGCTTGTGGATGACGTAGTGTCCGGGAATCGGATCATTGGACTGGTTACCGCAAAAAATCCAGAACTGGAAAATCCTGGTCCAGAAGATTTATATTCAGTCGGAACAGTGGCAATTATTCATCGTCTGTTCCGTACGCCAGATGGAACCATACGTATCCTAATCCAGGGAATCAGCCGTTTTCACCTTGGAGAATTTACCTCCCTGGAACCTTATCTGGTAGCGAAAATAACACCAGCAACCGAAGTTGTTTCAGAAAGTCTCGAAACTGAAGCATTGGCCCGTAATGCCAGGGATCAATTTGAGCATATTGCAAAAATGATCCCGTCCATACCACGGGAGTTGGTAGATTCCATAACAAATATCTCGGATCCTCTTCAAACGGCCTATTCCATCGCGAATTTTGAACGCATGGAATTAGCCGATGCGCAGGCAATTCTCGAATTGGACCCCGTTGACGAAAAACTCCGGAAACTTGTTTCCATTTTGGTTCGTGAAAGCGAAGTTCTCGATCTGGGGCAGAAAATTCAAAATGAAGCCCGGTCAGAGATCGAGAAAGTTCAACGAGATTATTTTCTTCGTGAACAATTAAAGGCCATACAAAAAGAACTTGGCGAAGGTGATGAACAAACCGAAGATATCAATGATCTTCGAAAAAGTATTGATGAAGCCGAAATGCCGGAAGAAGCCCTCAAACAGGCAAATCGTGAGCTGGAACGTCTCTCACGTCTACCTACAGCCGCAGCAGAATATGGTGTCATTCGATCTTATATAGAGTGGCTGGCTGCCCTGCCCTGGAAAAAATCAACTGAAGACAATCTGGATATCATTAATGCCCGCAAAGTGTTGGATGAGGATCATTACGGTCTTAATGATGTTAAAGAACGGATCCTTGAATATCTGGCCGTTCGGAAATTGCGTCTTGAACGCAAAACAGAATTAGACTCTGCAAAAAGGAACGATCTGATTCGAAAAGAGCGTGAAGGGGTCATTCTTTGTTTTGTTGGTCCTCCAGGGGTAGGGAAAACTTCACTGGGACAATCCATAGCCCGTGCACTTGGTAGAAAGTTCATCCGAATTTCACTTGGTGGTATGCGAGATGAAGCTGAAATTCGCGGCCATCGCCGAACATACATTGGTGCGCTTCCAGGCCGTATTCTACAGGCATTACGCAGGGTTGAATCATATAATCCGGTGTTCATGCTCGATGAAATTGACAAATTGGGATTTGATTTCCACGGCGATCCAGCCTCTGCTCTACTGGAAGTACTTGATCCGGAACAGAATTTTGAATTTCGCGATCATTATCTTGAAGTGGCGTTTGACCTGTCTCAGGTGATGTTTATCACCACAGCCAACACGCTTGAGACTATCCCGGCACCACTTCTTGACCGTATGGAAGTCATCCAGATTGCTGGCTATACAGAACAAGAAAAACTAAACATAGCCCGTAATTACCTCATCCCCCGACAGATAGCAGAAAATGGTCTGCTGAATAAAGAAATTAAGCTTGACGATGATGGGATTTTGTCTATCATCCGGCAGTACACACGTGAAGCCGGAGTCAGGAACCTGGAACGAGAAATTGGGGCAATTTGCCGAAAGATAGTCACTACTATCTCTGAAGGGAAAAGACACAGAGGAAAAATCGGAGAAAAGGAAGTCCATAATTTGCTTGGACGTCCCAAATTTATGGGTAATGAAGAGATAGAACGTCGAACATCCATCCCGGGCGTGGCCACCGGTTTAGCCTGGACACCAACCGGTGGAGATATCCTCTTCATTGAAGCGTCCAAAATGCCAGGCTCAAAAGGATTTCAGATTACCGGTTCAATTGGAACAGTCATGCAAGAATCTGCACATGCAGCACTTACATTTGTGCGGTCGCATGCCAAAGAGATGAATATTGACCCACAATTCTTTCAAAAAGAAGACATTCATCTACATGTACCCGCAGGTGCCACACCCAAAGATGGCCCTTCTGCCGGTGTAACCATGACAACTGCTCTAATTTCCCTGCTTACCGATCGTCCCATTCGTGCAGATCTGGGTATGACAGGTGAAATTACACTTCGCGGGCAAATTCTTCCTGTTGGTGGTATCAAGGAAAAAATGTTGGCTGCCCATCGGGCTGGTTTGAAAACAATTATTCTTCCTAAATTGAACGAGCCTGATCTTGATGACATTCCTCAGGAAATTCGTAAAGATATGGAATTTCATCTTGTTGAACATATGGATGATGTAATAAAAATCGCCATTCCCAAGAAGAAAGCGAAAAAATGACCTCTATGGATGAAAAACAAAAAGTTCTCATACTGGAAGATAATGCAATGATGCGTTCTTTGTTGCAAACATTACTTGAATTGGAGAACTTTTTGGTAACCGGGCCATCCTTCCCTTTGGATGACCCTATTCAATTAATAAAAGACATTACTCCAGATGTAATCTTGATGGATGTGAATCTTCCCGGCACCAGTGGCCTGGCATTATTGGATCAACTACGCAAAATGGACGAATTAAAAAATGTAAAAATAATCATGAGTTCTGGTTCGGATAAGAAACAGGAAAGCATGAAAGCCGGTGCAGATGCATTTTTAATGAAACCCTATATGCCAGATGACCTGATTAATTTGATAAAGAAATTATTATGAAATCTATAAGGAGACATCCTTTTGAATAAACAAAAATCTGCGGGGAAAAAAGTTGAACCTTCCAATCAATGGCGGACTATGGATCTACATATCCATACACCGGCATCCAGCGATTTTCAACAACCTGAGATTTCCTATTTGGAACTCATCCAGAGGGCTGAGCAGCGAAATCTTGATATTATCGCTTTTACAGATCACAACACAATTGCCGGTTACCGGTCAATGCAGAATGAAATTGAGCAACTCGAATTATTAGAAAAACTCAACCGACTTCTTCCTGATGAAAAGAACCGTCTTTTGGAATATCGGCGGTTATTAAAAAAAATCCTGGTTCTTCCTGGCATTGAATTTACGGCGACCTTCGGGTTTCACATTATTGGGGTTTTTTCGCAAAATACCCCCGTGCGTGATATTGAACACCTTCTTCTTGATTTGAAAATTCCAGGAACAATATTGGATGATGGTTCAGCTACAGTTGGAGCCACTGTTGATGTATTGACAGCCTATCAAAAAATCCAATCGGCTGGCGGTATTGTTATTGCAGCCCATGCCAATTCAAGCAATGGTGTAGCCATGCGGGGTTTCAATTTTGGAGGCCAGACAAAAATTGCCTATACGCAAGATGAGGCTCTGGATGCTTTGGAAGTCACCGATCTTGATACAAAAGCTCCCCGTTCAACAGCAGCTTTTTTTAACGGTACGAAACCTGAATATCCCCGCCGTATGCATTGTATTCAAGGTTCCGATGCTCACCGTTTGACGGCAGATCCTTTGCGAAAGAAGAATCTTGGTATTGGCGATCGGGCAACAGATGTTCTGATTCCTGAAGTCAGTTTTAAAGCTCTCAAAGATCTGTTTGGATCAAATGATTTTTCTCGAACACGTCCCCACCGTCTAAAGGAAGAACCGGCATTTGACTTCATCCACGCCTCACAGGAAGAAGGCGCCAACATCATCCAAGATTTTCATGAATCGATGACAGTCCGTGGCGGCAAGTTGTACAACATTATCGCAGACATCTGTGCGTTTGCCAACACGAATGGCGGAACTCTGTACATCGGAACTGGTGCAGATCCACACAAACCACCCATCGGTATCTCAGATCCCGAACAAAATATTAATCTTTTGGAAAAAGAAATTTCCAAACGTATAAGCCCTGCCCTTACCTGTCATCTTGATGTTCAGGAAACCCGTGGAAAAAAAATTATCCGTGTCATAATTCCACGCGGTGACGATGCACCATATGCTGTGGAAGACAATAAAATCTATGTTCGCAGTGAAGCTGAAACCGGTCTGGCTGTGCGCGATGAGATAGTAGGATTGGTTACCCGCGGAAAAGCCCGTCAGGTTGTCATCCATCTTGAACCCGGATCAGATGCAGTACCTGAAATAACCTCCATTGAGGAGAAAGAATTTCCAAGACCTGATGAGACCACGCCTAGAACCGGTGTAGAAGTAGCCAGTGTGGAAGAACGCCAGGGAACTCGTTACTTTACCATGCGAGACCTGCGAAATGGTTCCATGGTAAAAAATGTAACCCAGCGCTCAGCCCGTCGGTTATGGCATTATGCCATCAGCCGGTATATGGAACTTGAAGGAGAATTTGACCCGCGAACAGCCTACTGGAATGGTGAATTTGGACTTCTTAAGCGTTATCAACAAGGTAAGACCCCCACATTTGATCTTGTCCAGCGCCTTCCTGATGATGGTTATCGGTTCTTCTTTGGCGTTACACCAAATGGCATTCACGGAGGCTGGAAATTATTAACAGAAGAAGACGAAAACTCCAGTGAGCCTTCTTAAAAAAATTGAAATATGACAGCACAAAATCTCTCGGATATTCTTATTCGCGAATATCGTCATCCAGAGGATTACTCTGAGGTCTACAGATTATGGACTTCTGTTGGTGAAGGTATACATGTGTCTTTTTCTGATCAGATGGAAGAAATCGAAAGACTCATTCAAAAGAGCCCTGGCCTCTTCTTTGTGGCTGAAAGGAAGAATGAGATCATTGGTACCGTCATGGGAGGGTTTGACGGACGCCGGGGTTTGATCTACCATCTTGCCGTACTACCAAAATATCAGAAACGTCACCTTGGTTCTGAATTACTATCTCGAGTAGAATCTGAATTACTGAAAACAGGATGCTCGAAAGTTTACCTGTTTGTGGTACCGGGAAATATTAAAACTGCCGAGTTTTATAAACATAACGGTTATGAACAAATGAATGTCATCCCTTTCACGAAATACCTGAAGTAATGACAGAATTATCTTATTCTCTATAAAACATCCACCAGTTTATTTAGCGAATCTCCATACTCAAAATCGGTCTTTCTGAATTTCCCCCAGATACCATTAGCTGGTATTCTTTTATATCCTGAAGTAAAACTGGCCTTATTTATGGCTACGATTCGGATATCAATACCTCTTTGCTTTAATTGATATGCGAATTGTACTAATTCGCCCGAATCATCTGGTGTTACCAGAAAACAGATTACACTCGAATTAAGCTGTGGTGACAGATTGTTCAACAAAGCAACAAGAGGGTGTTGTGAATTAGCCCGAATAAATGTCAATAGATTTAAAATCTCAGTTTGCTGCCTGATTCCATATCCTGGAGAAATCAGTTGAAACGGTTGCTGGTTTAATGCCAATCCAACCGCAATTCCTTTTTTCAGCCATGTAGTTGCCAGAGAACCTGTTATGGAGACAGCCGCCTCAAAAGAATCAGGCGGCAAGGCATAAGAAGAATGTAATTTTTCCGCATCAAGAAAGTCTATTTGTTCTTCTTCAACACGTACTGCCCTGTTGGTTTGTACCTTTTTATTACAATCAAGGCATAACCAGACAATTTTCTGTTCGGATTCGTCTGGTAGTTTCGTGTGAAGATTTCCCCGTCTGGCTGTTGTCGGCCAGTGTATCCGATTAAAAGGATCTCCATCCAAATATTCGCGCACAGATCCGCTGATCATGGAATTCTGGTGTATCGCGATTTTTGAGGATCTGCCTTCCTCATTTTGCCGTTTTCTTACCGAAACAGCGGATAAATCAACCCGGTAAGGAAGTATGATTAAAGATCCCTCAGTTCTAATCTGGTGGATGGCATAAAAACATCCCAGTGGATCTGATGTGATAATTTCAATTGGCGATAATGCGATATTTCCTCTTCTCTGTAATATGCTGCTCAATCGAATAATCCTGGATTGCCGGCCGCCAAGATAACCAATAATTCGTTTTGACTGGGTTACATTCAAATCCGAGCAATCTCTAATTTGCATCCAAAAAGCAGGAAGTATCGATTTGTTGACGATATCCAGATTTTCTTCATAGAGATCACCAACCTGTCTTTTGTGATATCTGGACCGCCGTTCTATACTGATGTGATCTAATGCAAAGAATGTAAATATGAACGCGAAAACAATATAGATCACCACAACATAAAGCGAATTAAGAAAAAATGACTCGTCAAATAACATCCGGGTTAGTAGAAGAAAACCCGCAATGACAAGTAAACCCCAGAAATTTCTTCCGGGATGAATTTTCTGAGCGAGTCTACCGCGGAAGAGTTTCATCACGCAATGGAGCCCGAATGCCATCCAGAATTTCGTTCATAACTGTGTTTCGGTTCATATTGCTCATTCTGGCTTCTGGATTCAGAACAAGTCTGTGAGAAAGTACAGCGCTTGCCAGTTTTTTCACATCATCCGGTGTAATGTAGCTTCTTCCTTCCAAAACCGCGGAAGCCTGTGATGCCCGAATCAAACCCAGGCTGGCGCGAGGACTGGCACCCAGAATAATGTCATTATGTTTCCTCGTGGCCTGAATGATAGCTAAAAGATAATTCCTCACACTGGGAGCCACATAGATTTTCCGGACAATTGTCTGCGCTTTGAGAATTTCATCTGCTGAGACAACTGCCTTTAGTGAATTAATGGGATGTTCCACCTGCATTCTCTCCAAAATTGCCGCTTCTACATCCAATTCTGGATATCCCATTGATGTTCTTAACAGGAAACGGTCCATTTGAGATTCAGGCAAGGGATATACGCCTTCATATTCTACAGGGTTCTGAGTGGCAATAACATAAAACGGTCGAGGTAATTCTCTGGTCATATTATCAACAGAAACCTGAGTTTCTCCCATCGCTTCCAATAAAGCAGATTGAGCTTTGGGTGTAGCCCGGTTAATTTCATCAGCCAGCAATATCTGAGTAAAAACCGGACCAGGCCTGAATTCAAATTGATTTTTCTTTTGATCATAAATAGATACACCGGTAATATCGCTTGGCAATAAATCCGGTGTAAATTGAATTCGGGAATACTTGCAGCCTGTAGATATGGCTAAACTTCTGGCTAAAATAGTTTTTCCAACGCCGGGGACATCTTCTATCAGGATATGACCTTCGGATAAAAGACCAATTACAACAAGTTCAAGAACTGGTCTTTTTCCAAAAATCACCTGTTCAAGGTTGGTAAGAATCCGTATTCCAAGCTCCTGTGCCTGTTTGATGTTTTCTTCTTCTTTCATTGAGATCCTCCAGCGGATTTCTTAACAACGAATTTCATAATAATAGCTCCAATAATACCCATGATTGAAAAGAATGTACCTATTAAAAAGGAAATTGGTTGGTAATTAATTTGTACGATGTGATCGCCGGCTGGAACTTGAAGAGCCATAAAAGCGAAGTCTGCGGAAAATAAACTCACAGGATTTCCATCTACAGTTGCTCTCCACCCTGGATACCAGCTATCGGCCAGAAAAAGCCATCCTTCCGCAGGATTGTTTTTTATTGAGATTGTCTGCCAGGTTGATTTCTTTATCCGTTCGATTGTTACTGTGGATTGTTGAATAGTGTTATCACAATGAGGCTGTTGAGTATCATGATCTTCAACCACGATTTTGTCTAGTAGGTCAGATCTTACTGCGGATTTCACCCAATCAAGTGCTGTTCCGGCATTTTTGACAGATACCGCACAATAAACCATACGTATGGAAGGAAAAGGCTCCATTTTTTGCCATCGGATTTTTGACAATTCTTTCGAAGGTACTTCAGCCACATGGGTCACATTGGCAAGAGAAAGCAATTTTTCACGATTTTCCGGTGTCGCTGATTCAAGTGTATTTAAGTAATCAAGGTAACGGTCTGGCAGCATCGGATCAAAGTTGTTTACCATTTCTTGTGAAGAGAAAATGTTGGAATTTGGCAGGTAATCTCTGACCAGATTATTCCAATCTATATCTGGTCGAATATCGTTGAATTTAAAAAAGCGATCAAACCGTTGAGCTCTTTCGTCTACAGTTGAGATGAAATATCTCCCACTTGCGTTTATCTTTTGCTCTCTGGAAGTTTCTTCGGGAAGATATATTTCTGAAGAAACTACCGGATTCAGTTGACTTCCTGCCCAAATAAGATCAATTGCCAGTAATAAAACAAATGCATTTTGCCATCGATGTATTCCCCATTTTGAAACCATCGTTGATTTCAATTTAATCAGAACCAGATAACTACAGGCTATCAAGCCAGCAGAAATCATAGCGAATTTAAAGGAGAATTTTATTTCAGGAAGATAGATAATAGCCGCTGTTGTACTGAGAAGCAAAGCCAGCATTCCTGCCAGACTCAAGTTGATTATTTTTGAAGAAATTATCGAGTGCTTTATCCATTCATTTGCCCCTAAACCTGCCAACAGGATCAGGCAAAACTCAACCAGAATCATCCACCTGGTTGGACCATTGAAGGAACCAAATGTTGGTACATTTTTAAACAGCCAGATAAAAACAGGTGTATTCCATCCCAGAGCCAGGATAAAAATAATAAGTGAGGATATGATACAAAACCAGAAAAGTGGTTTTATCGGGCTTCCAGATGGATCGTTTTTCTTTTTGAAAATATAATACAACGCCAATCCAAACGGCAGTAGGCCGAAATAGACAGCATCCTCCCAAAAACTGGCATAGCCCCAGTAATCGCCGCGTCCTGGATTTCCAAAAATCTCTGGAAAAATCCAGGTAATAACCCGCCATGGCCAGAAAGAATACGAGAGGGCTGTTTGATAATCAATAATTCCTGAACGCTGCGATTGAAGAAAGTATTCTATAGTTGGGACCAATTGAATTGAACTGATCAGAAAAGCCAATACTCCTGCAAGTCCAACCGGCAGGATAATCTGCAGCAGTTTTTTGACCCCACCATTGATAAGGGCACCTGTCATCAACCATGCCATACAAAATAGAAGTGAATACCATGAAATCTGGGCATGTCCGCTCAACCACTGTCCAGTAAAAGCAAGGGCGAGAGGTATTGCGGTTTGTAATTGAATTTTCTCTTCAATATTCTTTTCATTCCGAATCGGTGCTGCAATTCGGCTGGCAGCCAGAATGATCCAGGGAAGCCATGCTGCCGCCTGCACCATTGTCAGAAAGCTGCTTCGAGCGGTGAAATAACCGCATAAACTGAATGAAAGCCCGCAGATTGCCTGTGGAATCGGATGTAACCCCAAAAACTCAGAGAGTTTTTTCATCCCCCAGCCAGCCCAGATGAGATGCAAAACAATCAACAATCCGTGCGACCATGCCATGGCCTGCAAACCACCCAACCAACCTGCCAGCAACGTCAACCATGTGGGCGGATAAAATACGGCAGACTGGTAATTGGCAGCCAGTGGGGCTCCCATACCGTTCCATATGTTCCAGAGAGGCAATTCTCCATTCTGAAGGGCTCTGAGTGCTTCCCAATGCCAGGGAATGAATTGTATGGATGTAATACCCCAGAATAGAGCTTTACCCGGTATCAATACCGGCAAGAACAGCAGGATGGGAGCAAGAATAATCGGAGCGTATACCCAACGGGAAGACTTCTCGTCCATTTCTTTTCCCTTACTCACCATTTATAGGTTCCGATCGATAAACTGAATACCCGTTTACTTCCACTACTTGCGTGTAATGGCGGGCGTACTTCTGTTCCCAAACACCAAGTTTTTGTTCGAGTGGACCAGAAATTATGAAGTTGATGGAATATTGTTTAATAAAATTCTTTTGCCACTCAATGTCCTTTTGACCCGAAAAGAAATCTTTCACTTCTGGTAATACTGTGGACAGGTTCGCACTTTCTGGTCCATGACCGGCAAGTACAAAAACGGGATCCCAGGCAGGTAATGTGTTGGCTGTTTCATAACTGCATAACACGATGCTGCCCGGTTTAATTCTGTCAATGATGGTGTTGAAAAACTGTACTTCACCCGCCGGCCGGTAGACTGGCATTTGAAGTGTCCATACACCCTTCAGGATGACCATTAAAACCAACAGTGTAGCCGCACCTGTCGAACCGACAAGAATTTTTATCACGTTCTTCCATACGTTTTTTTGCACTAGTTCATAAGAGAGAAACACCAACAAGACCAATGCAATCCAGATGCCATCAATAAACCGTCGTTGAACATTATAGGGGAAATATGCCAGAGAACAGGCGCTGAGTACCCATGCAAGAAGAATTGATTGTTGTTCTCTTTTATTACGAATTATCCAGATAACAGCAGGGATTGAGGCTCCGAGAAATAGTCCAAATGACCACAGGTAATCCCAAATTGGCGGTGATTGGATCACATTCTGTGTGTACCATGCTCTTAAGTAATCATCTGATTGGAAGAAAAGGAAATTGTAGATCACCCACGGTACTGAAATAGAACCAAGAATTATGGCTTTTTTTAAGTATTTCTCGAATTCTTTTAAGCGATTATTCCTATTGATCAAAAAAACCAACAAAATATGCCATGCCAGTATTCCATAACCAACAACAATAGCCAGAGGTTGGAAAAAACCAGCCGTCAACCAACATAAACCTCCTTTGACGGAATCGCCTACTACTGAAGACCTATGTTCTTCCTTTATATAAAAGAATAAACCGAATAAAAGAAAAGCGCGCGCTGCCGCGAGATGTGGTAATCCAAGAATTGACAGGAAGCCGAATGCCTCAGGGGAATATACTTCAAGTGGAAGTCTCCAGGCTCCTGTTTCCGGCAGCATCATCCAACCGATCCAGCCGAGACCGCCGCCAAGAAGAATTACCAGAGAAGCCCAACGTTTCTGGTTTTCATTCGCACTAAAGAGGCCGGCGAATAAATATACAGAAAAAATCAGTAATCCTCCCGCAACCCACCGGAAAATCTGAAAAAGTGCTACAAGCTGGTCATGAACCTCCGGTGGAAAGGCTAATTTTCCCATAATAATATACGGTAAGAACGCCAGGACACCCTTTTGAGGTATGGCAGTATATGGCGATTTAAATAACCAGCTTCCATACGTACCAGACAGCATTTTAGCAATATAAGAGTTGCCATCTTCTACACCGAAAAGGAATCCTGTGAAGTGCCATTCTGTTCCCTGTTTGAAATATCCCATGAGATAGGGGACAGAAGTAAAAAATAGGATAATGATCGAAGCAGAAATTAACCAGCGACGGTTTTCTTTTTCAAACATAGGCGATAGTCTTTTTTGAAAGCAAAAAAATGATCAAAATGGAAACAAGACTTACAATGGCTCCGATAATCAGGGTAACCGGATAATATACAAATTCAACCTTATGTGGCCCACCTTCTAATGATACAGAACGTAATATCGTATAAGCTGGTTGAATCTGGGCTAATTTGCCATCTACCCACACCTGCCATCCAGGATAATTAATCTCAGAGGCAACCAGTTTGCCCGGGCCTGTAGTTTGTATGGTGATTCTGTTATTCTGCCTGGAAATCTGGTCATTTCCAATGGATAAATATGATTCTCCATCATCTCCATTCTCAAGCCATGCCCAACCTCGTGCCATCGGGTTTTTATAAATATAGGCATGATCCAATTGTTTGGATAATGACCATCCATCCTGTTTAATGGGAAATGATGAAACAAGGTAATGTATATTGAGAAGTCCCAACGCTCTGGCATCAGGTTTTATGTCAATATTATCTATCGAAGGATCACCTGATTTAAACGGCGGGAGAGTAACAGAATAATTATCGTCAACAATCACATTGGAGTCATGGATAAAGTTTGAATAAGTCCGAAGTTGCAAAGGATCTATTCCATCGGCTATTTCCAATCCCCAAAATGCGGCAGTTTGCTGAGGAATGGAATAGGAAGGTGAGAAAATCCGCCCAGTGTTTTTTCCTTCTGAAATTACATATCTGGCTTCTGCCTGGCCTAACGAGAGAGCTTCTGTGACAGGCAGCCGGTCCATGAGGCGGATGCACACAAAGGCAGCATCTGAAATCGCCACTGTAAACACTCCAAGTAGAAACAACTTTGCTGTTATCTTCCGGTAAGAATATAACAAGATTAAACTGGCTGCGATTATCCAGAAAATCATATGCCAGATTAAAAAGCCGTTCTTCTCAGGATTGGTAACAATAATAAACACTTGTAATAAGATCACCAAAATAGTAAAGAAAAGAGTTGATAACCTGAGGAAAACAGCTTTTTCAGGATTATGCTCTATAAGATGATCAAGAGAAATCATGGCACCAGTAAGTAGGGCAAAATTGAAGAAGTACAGTCCGCGGGCAGGTACACGCAATAATGACAGTCCGGGTAGTCCAACCAGCCAACGATTAACCGGGATCGCATCACCAAAAGACCACAGGAGAAAAAGCACAGATAAACCTGTCCACACCCATAGGTCTCTCTTTTCTTTGATAAAAGAATATGCAATCATCCCGAGTAAAAGGCAGACTGATCCCGGGTAAAAAATCCACTCCATGGAAGTTGGATGACCTGGTACAACCAGTCCTGTCAGTTGAACGGGAGGTAAGGATAGATAGAAAATATCGTCATTGCCCATCAGAACACGTGTACTTGCACCTGTGTATTCCAATAACGGCAACCACACAATGGCGCTCATCCCTGCAGCAAGCACTACTATTCCACCAGCACGAATCATAGGAATTAGCCGGTCTCTTCTCGAATGGTTTGGTGTATTGATAAACATTCTTGCTGCCAATAGAATTATCCAGAAGGCGCCGGCATAGGCAGAAAACCTCAAATCTGCCAACATCATCAACCCGAAACAAAATGCCGGAAGGGAAATCCTTTCCCATTTTGATCTGGCTTTTTGAATTGAAAATGCCGCCAACCAGGGGAACCAGGCAGCCGCACAGATCCATGTGAAATGTCCGGCAATGATATGGGCATAACCGGCTGGTAAAAAACCAAATAGGATACTGCCCAAAAAAGTGATACCTGTTGAAAGGTTCAATCTCCGAAGTAATTGCCAGTACCCGGCTACCCCTATAATGATATGTAACGCCATAACGAGATTTATTCCCAGGGGAAGAGAGAATAATAGACTTATCCATGCCGGAGGGTACCATAGTGTTGATAGTGGATTGGCGTCAAGCGGATAACCACTAAGAATCAATGGTGACCATAACGGAAACCCACCACCTGATGCCAGAGACCTTTGAATTAACAATAAATTGGGGTAATGGGAAATCAGAATATCGGAAACATGTGTTCCTGATGGAACAATAAATTGATTCCATGCGAGCAAAATTGGAACAGCCGGCAGGAGAAGTGCAAAAAACTTCCATCGCCAAATTTTCATCGGACTAACTCCGTTACAGAGAAAATTGATACGTTTTCAAATTGTTTTATAGGATTCTTGTCCTTCAGGATATCGGGTTTTCCAAGATTTTGTTCCCTGGAACCATAAAAAATCCACTTGATAGAGTTCTCCTTCAAGTATTTTTCTTCTTCATCCCGAGTCATTTTCCCCGAAAAGAAATCCTCTACTTGGTCTTTTTTATTTTCTGCATCGATCGTTTCAAAAGGATGTCCATATAAAACCCGCAGCCGGCTGATAGCTGGAATGAGACTGCCTGTTTGTCCGTCAGCCAGTACCAGATCTCTACCCCCATCTTGTTTTGATAACCATTGGATGGCGGATACTTCTCCAGGTTGAAAATAATAAAGTGGGTTATGTGAGGCTATGACGCTGGACGTCATGACAACTAATAAAAAAGGCGTAATTAATGAAAGAGCCGTGCAAATTACAGCCAGTTTTCTTGCCTGTATTTTGATAGTACTGGCTGCCCTGTCCAATCCAAGAAATCCAAGGCAAGCAATAGGAATATACAAACCGATGAGGAATCTTCGCTGTAAATTGAAAGGGATAACCGTCAGAACCAATCCCACAACCATCCAGATAATTAATTTTCTGATGATTGGATTTTCGTTTTGAGCCCAGATTCCCCGCCATCCTAAAACAATTAATACAATCCAGGGAGAAAACGTCAGGGCGACATCCCAGACTGCTGGAGAAGGAGTCTGGTTCTGCGCGGTCCAGGCAGCAAATTCAGGGGTTGAATTTACCGCCCAGTATTGGTAGGCTGCGTAAGGTATTCCTGAGAACAGAAAGATTAACAAAGGCCAAATGACTGATTGGCGGCCATTTATTCTTTCCCATAACCAGCTGATTGACAACACACCGCAACTAACGAAAAATCCAAACGGGGATAGTATTGATAGGAAAAAACCACAGAACATTATGCCTGGATACTTCGCGGCTTGATTAGAATCAGAAAAAAGAAGTATTGTGAAGACCATCAGACATAATGCAAGCGGAAAATGAGGGTTGGCTAAACCGGATAGAAATGGAAAAGCTTCAGCCACCCAGAAATCAGCACCGAAATTGCCTGTTGGCAATAACAACCATCCAAGCCCACCGCCTGCCGTGAGGACAAGAAAAATGAGAGAAAAATTATCATTGAACACCTTCTCTGACAATCGAATCAAAGAAAGGATAAGCAATCCAAAACATAACAATCTCAGTACGACAAATCCCACGGATAAGGGAATACCCAACCAGCCGAAAATATGCCCTGATGCGATATAGAATGGAAATAATAACCTTCCCTCGCCAGGATTCGCCGTAAATGGCAGAGTGAACAACCATTCACCCGATTTGCCAATCTGCATTTTTGCCAGATAAGAATACCCATCAATCGGGTTGAAAACCAGTCCGCTATATGAAAGTTCTGAGACTGAACGGATACAACCGATGATATCCGGTAAAGCAGACACCACGAGAAGGGCGGCTATGAAAAAAGAGCGGTATCTGTTCTTCATGGTAATATAATTCTATCGCTCTTCCACTTTGATTGCTCATTCCCACCATATTTCCAAGAGAATACGATGAACCCAGCGTTTCAACTATCAAGACTCCAGAAAATAGATACTGAACTTGACCATATCAATCAACGACAGCAGGAAATTATCCGGTTGATTCAAGATGAATCATTGGTAGAGGAAGTTCAGCACCGACTTGATGGAATAACTACCGAATTGAATTCGGTCGCAGGAATCTTACGTAAACTGGAAGAGAAAAATTCCCAGCTTCAATTAAAACTACAGGAAGACGAGCATGCCTTATATGGCGGGAAAGTTCGTTTACCCCGCGAACTCCAGGACCTTCAAAATGATATTGCTTCCCTAAAGAAACAAATATCTGCTCTCGATGACGAGCAGTTTAAAACCATGATACAGGTGGAAGATTTAGAGAAGAAACGTGCCGAAATAGAGGTGGAATTAACGAAAGCGCAATCAGTCTTTGCCACCCGTGTTGCCGGATTAAAAGGTGAAAATTCTTCCCTGGAAAAAAAGAAGGAAAATTTGCAGACTGAACGTCTGGCAGCTATTCAGAACGTGGATTCGATTTCATTGGAAAAATATGATTCTCTTCGAAAATCCAAACGTGGATTAGCCGTTGCACTCGTAACTGATCAGGCCTGTAGCGCCTGTGGAGCCACTCTTACCCCGGCAGACTGGCAGGCTGCCAGATCTCCTCAGAGATTGGTCATTTGTACATCCTGCGGCCGAATTTTATATGCCGGATAAATCTTTTTCTATAAGAGAAATCTACCTGCTTCTCGTTTGATTATTATCTTCACAAAAAATTCCCGATAGATCACATTCCTCGAGTCAGTGATGCAGCTATTGATTCCAGTACCTGCAAGATGATAATCAATATCACAGGTGAAAAATCCAATCCGGCCATTGATGGAACAACACGCCGTATTGGATCGAGTAAGGGTTCTACGATTTTGTCTAAAAATGACCGTACCGGGTGGTATGGTGACATAAAATATGACAGCAGCACATCGATGATCACAATAAATGAAATTACCCTAAAAAAGAGTGATAGTGATGTAAAAAGGATATCTCCCATTTTTCCTCAAATAGAAAGTTTTTTGTATGTTCGGGGGCCCATGATAGCTGTCCCTACCCGAATGAATGTAGCGCCTTCCTGTACTGCCGTTTCAAAATCAGAACTGGTTCCCATCGAGAGCTCTGACCAATCAATCGAAGGCATTTGAAAGGTCAAATACTCACGTAGTTTACTCAACTTTTGGAAATATGGACGAACCGCTTCTGCCTCGGCAGATAAGGGCGGCATGGTCATCAATCCATGGATTTCAAGAGATTTACAGGCAGCAATCTGCCCAATTTCATCTAGTAAGTTCCCCCATTGTTGCGGATCCCACGCATTGAAACCCTGTTTTGATTCTTCACCTGATACATTCATTTCCAATAGTACTGGTAAAGTTCGGCCTGTGGATTCCAATTCTTGATTCAATTTTTGAGCAATGGAAACCCTGTCCAAAGAATGCATATAACAGAAGGACTCTGCTACCACTCTGGCTTTTCGGCTTTGCAGATGTCCTATCATATGAATTTGAAGATCCGTATAAGCAGTTAATGTATTAAGTTTTCTGGCAGTTTCTTCAGGATAGTTTTCTCCAAATAAACGTGCTCCGGCATTATAGGCTTCGACGATTTTTTCTACAGGTTGCCCTTTGGTAACCACAAGCATTTTGACAGAATCCATCGGTCTTCCGGCAGCTGTAATGGCAATTTGAAGTCTCTCGCTGATTCTCTTATAACGATCGGCTATGGTAGATGTAAGGATTTCAGACATTTTTTTCCTCGTTCAATGCCAGCAGGGCACCAAAACGTCCGGTATTTCCATTTTCAGCTCTGTGTGAAAACCAATCCCTGGTATGGCAGGCGGTACAGATCCCGGCTAGTTCAATATTCTTCACACCACTTTCAATCAGAATACGTCGATTTGCTTCCCAAAGATTCAAGGTCGTTTTCCCGTTGATATCAGTCTCTAAAATGTTATCGAGATTGTTGAAGCAAATTTCTGCATGTTGAATAACATCCTCTTTGACTTCATAATGGTCAGGTCCAATAGACGGACCTATGCCAACATAAATATCTTCTGGATTTGAACCGAAATTCATCTGCATAGTTTTAACACAATCCGCAGCAATACGATTCAATGTGCCGATTCGACCTGCATGAGCAACTCCGATGCAGTGCTTTTGGGGGTCATAAAAAAATAACGGTACACAATCGGCAAAACGCATAAAGAGGGTGATCCCCGGTTTGTTGGTAAATATGGCATCTGCCTTTTCATGCTCCTGATCCAACGGACGGGGAGATTCTGTACAAATTGCCCTGTTGCCATGTACCTGCCAGACATCAAAGATGGATTCAACTGGCAGGTTAAAACAGGAAAAAATCCGTCTTCGGTTTTCGATAATATTTTCGCGTGTATCGCCACTCAGTCCACCCAGATTCAATGACCGCCAGGGTTCCGGGCTCACTCCCCCGTTCCGGGAAAAAATCCCTTGATGAACAGGAAATCTTGAAAAGGATTCAAATTCAAAATACGAAAGTCCACCAGATTTTTTCATTGTCATGATTTTGTTTCTGTTGAACCAGATATCTGATCTGCAATCGCCATTTTTGCACCCAACAGCGTTCTGGTTTCATGCATCGATTCTTCCAACAATGGGTAAAGATACCAGGCTGTTGTACCTCCAAACAAAGCACCGGTCACTACACGCAGTAAAGGTGTGCTTTCCCGAAGAAGAACCCATGACGGCAATCCCCCGGCCAGGCCGGGTAATTGAGAAAACCCGTCCAATGCAATTGGCATCAACCCAAAAGCCAACCAGAAATACCATCGTATGGGTTTGATTTTCTTCCCTGTCAGGGCGAATATCAAACCAAATAAGAGCATACTGCCGTAAATCGCCGTATCTCGTTCACAAAGTGCAACTTTGTAACCCATCTTTTCATTCCCAATAAAAGCACGGGCTTCAAAAATGTCTTTCGATGTAATCCCAGTTTCTTCTTCAAATGTTTTTACACCGGGAATATGCGCGAGATCACGAGGATAATAAAACTGTTCGCCAAAAAGGAACCAGGAACGGAATCCCAATTGATGGCAAAGCGGTGAATACATGGCATAAATTACTCTGGCAGGAGCCACCAGATCAATTTTCATAAGAACTGGAGCCAGAAATGGCAATCCGGCATACAAGAAGATACCTAAATTGACAAGCAACATAAGGTGTTTACTTAGCCAGTATGAAAAACGGTCTGTTTTTGAAATCGTATGCCCCCGGGTGATCCGCTGATGATATGTTTTATCACCAACATTCTCAAGATGTTTGGCCCGGTCGATGGATGCACCGAGGGCGATTTGTAAATCCATTTTTCTAAAAGGTGCATGAATTACATATGGCCCGATTTTAATATAGGGAAATTGAGTCCTGGCTTCCACATGTCGGTCCATTTCAATTTGGTCTGCATCAACAACAGCCAGTTGATGTGGATAATCTGCCTGTAACTCATTCAAAAAAAGTAAAACTTCGTCACATCCCTGACTGTCAGACTTGCGGTAGAGGGTTACTGTTACCATGCGTCAATTCCAATGGTTTCAAGATTTTTCTGTAGCAATTCTTTATTCAACTGTCCAACATAATGAGATCGAATGATACCTTCTTTATCAATAAAAAAGGTGGCAGGATAGGCAAATACACCAAATTCATCCGTAACCATGCCATTTTCATCCAATAGAACAGGGAAATTATATTTGTTATTTTCAATGAATGATGCTACTGTTACTTTTGATTCTTGAATATTGACAGCCAAGATTACCAGGTCATCAGAATGGATTGCTTTCAAGTCCTGGAAAAGAGGCAACTCAGATTTGCAAGGCGGACACCAGGTAGCCCAAAAATTAATCACCACCGGTTTTCCATTCAAATCTTGAATCTTGTATTTTTTTCCAGTTATGTCAGATAATTCAAAGTCAGGAACTGGTGAGCCAATCTTAGGTTTCTTTACCAGATAGGCAAACGGATTACTGCTTTCTGTTTTTTGATTGGATTCATTCATCCTGGTTTGGATATTATCCACAATCAACCAGATAACCAGCAAAATAAAAATAACGTAATACCAGTTCTTTAACAGTTTCACGATAAGCCTATATCCCTAGATTTATCCCTGATCCTAATATGGCAAGCTGTTCATACAAACCGGTAAGAAGCAATATTCCAAGCACAACAAGAACGATACCCATCATGATTTCAATGGAATGAGCAATCCGGTTGGGGAATTTCCAATAATTCTTTATCCAGTTTATCCCTATGGCCATTAATAAAAATGGAATGGCAAATCCTAAAGAGTAGGCTGTCAACAACCAGAAACCGGTAGAAATCGAAGTTTCATTTGCTGCCAGAGTCAGTATTCCTCCCAGAATCGGACCGACACAAGGAGACCAACCGGCGGAAAAAAATACTCCCATTAAAAACGAGGAGAATAATCCCTGATTTTTTTCAATTTTTGTTGTTGGCCGTAAATCATAATCCAGCCATTGAATGTGCAACACTCCAATCAAATGCAAACCGAATAATATAACGAGAATACCACCAATTCTGGCCAGCCAAATCCGTATACCAAACAGTAAAACCCCGATGGCAGAGGCAGCCAAACCCAATCCAATAAACACAAGGCTGAATCCAAGTATAAAAAACAGCCCATGGCTAATAATCATCCATCGGTTTGCCAGGACTTCATCCGTCGAATTTGAAGCAGCTCTCCCACCCAGATACCCGATATATGCCGGCATCAGGGATATAACGCAGGGAGTAAAGAAAGATGCCAGGCCGGCAATAAAAGCCAGCCCTATAGTCACTGTCACTTGTATTTATCCATCAGTTACATTGACAATTGTTCCACCCGGCATAGAAACCGTTAAATCACCGGGATAATATGATACTGTTGGAGTAGTCCAACGGAAAATCCATTTTGAGTCTTCCGGTGAGGCATTTACGCATCCATGCGATACCGGCATTCCATAGTTGTTATGCCAGAAAGTGGAATGAATGGCTACGCCTTCGCCAGAAAAAAGGCTTGTCCAGGCAATACCGGGAGTATCCCAACCATTACCGGTGGCTCCACCCGCCATATGGATGGATAATAATTTCCGCCAGATCGGATGCGGTCCCGGTGGAGTCATCCAGTTGTCCACTAACTTTCCATCGGCATCATATTTTGCACCAGTGGAAACACGACAGAAATACACTTCCTTTTTGCCTTCAAAACAAGACAGGGTTTGCTCAGCTACACTGACCTCGATCCGTTTGTCAGAAACATCCGGATTGATCGGCGATAATTCGTCTGCTGTGATTGGACGGAACGCTTCGGCTGCCGCCCAGAAAATATCACCAGGGTTTCCATATTTCTCATTTACTCGATATTGGACTTTGCCCTCAGAAGTTGTCCGGATATCATCCACCCAGATTACCTGGCTGTAGTACAGCCGTGGGTATTGGACAACATTAATCCAATTCCCCACAGCTACAGTATTGACCAATGACAGGTCGACAATAGGGACAGTGACTTCCACCCACATACCTTTTTCTTTTTCATTGGATGGCAAAGTGGAAACCGGTTGGTTGGGATTATTTTTCACTGGTTGAACACTTCCAGCGAACAGATAGCCATTTGGAGTTTCCACCCAGGTTCTGTTCATTAATCCAGTGGGCAGTTCTCCAACGACTGTTCGGTTCCATTGAACCAGTTGATCCTGATACAACTTCCCGACAGATTGCGCATCAGCAGACGGCCTTATTCGCAAATTTACTGAACCCACACATATTCGTCCCAGGTTTTCCCCTTGAGGGATCTCTTGCACAGGTTGCAGCCAATCCAGCCGGGGTTTGATTGCCACAAGACCAAAACCTGCAACAGAAAATTTCAAGAAATCTCTTCGACTGATTTTATTCGTCATAATAATTCCAACCATTTAACCGGTGAATTCTTTCCGATCAATCATTTCTTTAATTCTAACTATTCCTGGTTCCCAGTATGTATCGCCAGCCTCATAAGGTATAAGGTTTCTAATAAGTTCGTAATTATATCCTGTACCTTTTCCCAGATGGGTGTTTTTCTCGTCGCGTAAACGTTGTGTCAATGCACGGGATGCTGTAAATAATTCGCTTGCCAGAATGTGCTTCAGATTCTCCAATAGACTCCGAGCATGACGGGCTGCATTCATGGAATTAGCGTTGTGATCTTCCTGATTTGCCGAGGTAGGCAGTGAATAGACGGAATCAGGGGCTGCCAGTGCTTGATTCTCCAGTACAAGAGAAGCTGCGGTGTATTGCAGCATCATCAGGCCGGAATTTAACCCTGCATCTACCTGAGAATCCACGAGCATCGAAGGTAAACCACTGTTCAAATTTCCATCGAGAAGACGGAAAATACGGCGTTCAGAGATAGCCCCAATTTCAGCCGCGGCGATTTTCAAAACATCCATTGCCTGGGCGATCGGTTCTCCATGGAAATTTCCTCCAGAAATTGCACTCCCCGATTCAAATAACAATGGATTATCTGTGGCTGCATTAATTTCAATTTCTATTAATCCTTTAACATAGTTCAAAGCATCTTGACTGGCTCCATGAACCTGAGGGGCACACCGTATGGAATATGCATCCTGAACCCGACCAGCCGAATCTACCAGAGTACTGCCAATAGTATTTGACCGAATCCTCCGGGCAGACTCGATCTGCCCTTTATGGCCTCTTGCGTTATGAAGCCGTTCATCAAATGCAGACGAACATCCTTTGACAGATTCAAGGGTCATGGAAACAGCGAGGTCAGCCAGTCTCAAGTAATATTCAAAATCAATAACACAGAGTGCAGCAATGGCGGCAGAAAATGTTGCCCCATTGCTTAACGCCAGACCTTCTTTGGGTTGAAGGATGATCCTTTCCAATCCAGCCGCCTGCATGGCAGCTTTCCCAGACATTGTCTGTCCATGAAATATAGCCTCACCAGAAAGTGCTTCGTTATCATCATCATCACGTGTTAGGATTAAACCAAGGTGACAGAGAGGTGCCAGATCACCCGAAGAACCCATAGACCCTTTTTCCGGGATTAAAGGAATGACACGATGGGTATTCAAATCAA
This sequence comes from Leptolinea tardivitalis, assembly GCF_001050275.1. Taxonomy (GTDB): domain Bacteria; phylum Chloroflexota; class Anaerolineae; order Anaerolineales; family Anaerolineaceae; genus Leptolinea; species Leptolinea tardivitalis. Next base: position 587,539 of record NZ_BBYA01000008.1, on the reverse strand, counting down.
GCAATCGTTCAATAAGGACAGGTCGTGCTCCAGAAAAGCCTTTTGCCAGTGTATTTGCTCGAATCAAAATAGCTGCTCTGACAATATCTTCAGGTAAATAATTCCCTGTTCCCACAGCATGGCTTAAAATTAAATTCCGGGCTAATTTTCGGGCATCTTGTTTATTAATCCGGCGATCAGAAAAAATCCCATAACCAGTGTTTATTCCATACACAGGTTTCTCAGAAGCCACGATCTCGTCAACCCATGATCGCGATTGAACGATTTGATCTTCAGCCTGTTTGGATAATTGTGCTTGCTCCCCTTTTCGTGCCGCGTCTTCAATTTGATCGAGTGTCAGGTCATACCCCGTCAATTCAATCATAGCTTTATTATCCTTTCGGCAGCAACCAATTTCCCAATAAGAGAGCCATTAATGGTACGGTAACATTATCATATTCTTCTACAGGAAGCGATTCGATGGCTGTACAAACCATTCCGATACAGACCATCGGTAAAAGAAATGTTTGAATAGGTTGAGTGAATGAACCTGCCTGCAAAAAGATGAAGATTACAAAAAGAGCAAATCCGGTGCCTCCCAGAAACATGGCAACTGAACCAGCCCAGGTTTTATTTGGAGACCATGACAGACGAGTCTTCCCAAATCTTTTTCCGATAATATCAGCCAGACCGTCCCCTCCACTAAGCATCATCAGTGCGGTAATGCCTGTGGCTGAATTCTTCCAATAGATCATAGTCAGTAAAACAAATGCTATTCCATAAATGAGTGGTCCGCGTAAGATTTCTCGACGGTCACCGCGTCGGGTCATGGCATCTACAGATGCCTGATCTTTCATTATTCCCAGACCAACCAGTAAAAATTGCATCGAGATCATCAGTGGAATAATGGCAGCCAGATAACGGGATAATCCTTCATCAGGAAAAAGCAACCAGCAAATAACAAAGATCGGTCCCGTTCCTATATGGATGATCTTCCGGCTGGTTGGCCCGCTTATCCATCCTCTATGTGCAAAAAAATCATTTAATCGCAGCCAACTGACAGCAAGAGCCAGTGTAACTACCATGGCCAGCCATTGATTCATCATTATATAAATTTGCCTCTACCCGTTCTTACCTGATTGTTCGCGACGGATTTCCCGTTCGGCATCACGTTTTGCCATAACATCGCGCTTGTCATATAACTTCTTACCTTTAGCCAGGGCGATTTCCACTTTTGCCCGGCCGTCTTTCAGGTAAACCTGTACAGGAACTACCGTCACGCCCTTTTGACGCACTGAATCAAACAATTCCCGAATTTCCCTTTTATGCAATAACAATCTACGGGGGCGTTTCGGGTCATGATTAAAGCGGCTGGCCGCTTCATAAGGTGCAATATGTGAATTTATCAACCAGGCTTCATGATCATTTACTTCTACATAGGCTTCTGCCAGGCTAATTTGACCGGCACGAATGGATTTGATTTCTGTTCCGGCAAGTGAAATGCCGGCTTCAAATCGATCCAATAAGAAGTATTCAAAATGAGCCTTTCGGTTATTGGCGACGACTTTGATGCTCATAGCACAATTTTAACATACTAGCCTAAAGTAAACAGCGCCAGACCAGCAGATAACCGGGCAATGGAAACAATCCACAGGGCGATGTGCAGATCGGTAACCTGTCCTAATAACGGCCCGCCCAGAGATCCCGCCAGAATACCAGCATTGAAAACCAGGTTATACCAGGCCAGATACCCTGCCCTGCCGCCAGGTGGTGCCGCTTCAAGTACGTAATTATAGATGGTTCCACCTACAAATCCCCAGGCTATTCCCCCAAAAATATTGGCAACATAATAGAGCGTTGGTCCTGTGCTTAATGCAAGAAAAGCAGGAAAGAAACCCAGCAAGCCTACACCAAAACCAAGAGCTTTTTTATATCCATACTTCCGGGTAATTTTCTCCAGACGTATGGATACAAGAAACATTAAGACATAAAAGATACCGGTACCAATGGAAATAACTTCATCAGAAATATGAATAATATTGACCTGATAAATGGGAAAGATGGCTATGCCAAGGTATTGGGAAAAATGGAAGAAAAAGAGCAGCCCAATTTTTTGGCCATATCGGCCTTTTAATACATCAAACCGCAGTAATTCTTTGAAAGCGCTTGTTTTGCTATCGTCATATCGAATCTGTTCTATGGCGTGTTCATCTTTAAAGGCCGGTTTAACAAATGCAAGATGCATTGTGCTCATGGCCGCACCCAAAAAGCCGATTCCAAATACAATCTGATAATTTAATGGAAAAACAATCTGAGTCAAGATTTGACCGCAGGCTAGTGTGGTAATAATGGTCGTAATGGAAAGAACGGCATTCCGAATACCGGCTACCCTGCCTCGAAAATTCACAGGAATAGAATCGGCAAACAATGCATTAAAACCAATGGCTTGTGCAGTTCCCGGAATAGACATGATGAATGTAACCATCAATATGATATTCATCTGTACAGCCTGTGTGAAAAGAACCGGGATGAAGATCATGAAGCCATAAAAGATTCTTTGCAACGAGGCTGAAACAAATTCCAGCCGGTCAACCGGTTGTTTGGCTAAAAAGTGACCGGCAGGCAGGGCAACAAGCAAATTAACAATCGCCTGCGCACCATTGATCATGCCAACTTGAAATGTTGATCCACCAATGCGGGCAGCATAAATTGATAAGAAGGCCAACGTGCTACCTGTAAGCACGCCAAACCATAGCATATCTAAGTAAAGGTGGATACTGTTCTTCGCCAGTCTATTCCGGCGAACGCGCGTCAATAAGGGTATTTCAACCTTCATCTGTTTTCCTTCAAATTACGGAGACGAAGTATACACTGCCTGTAACATTTTTATGTGTTGGATTGATTATAATAACCATATGTTTTGAAAGAATTTAGGGAGAATTTATCATGCCAGATATCGCAATTGCCCTCGGTGGTGGTGGTGTAAAAGGGATTGCCCATTTGGGTGTATTACGCGGCCTTCAAAAACAGGGACTTACAGTTAAAGCGATCGCAGGCACCAGTGCAGGCGGTATTATCGGTGCTGTTATCGCAAAAGGGATACCTCTGGATGATGTGGTCAACCGGATAATTCATCTCGATCAAACTGAATTCTTCAAACTCAGTTTGAATAAAGCTCCTGCCCTGCTTGATCTTTCAGGGTTTGCGAATGTATTGGTTGAAATGCTGGGCGATACCGCTTTTGAAGATTTACCCATTCCATTTGCCTGCACCGCCGTGGATATCAAAGCCTATCAGGAAGTCATCATCAGCAAGGGAAAAATTCTGGATGCAGTTCTGGCTACCATGGCCATTCCGGGAGTATTTCCTCCCAAAGAAATGGGAGACAATCTTCTGGTAGATGGCGGCGTTCTGGATCCAGTGCCTGTCAGTGTTGTGAGATGGCTGGCACCTACTCTGCCGGTAATCGCCGTAGTTCTCTCACCCTCTCCGGAAGGCTGGGCCCATGTACCTTCACCCGGTTTGGAAAGTGTCTCCATGCTTCCCAGACCAATTATGGAAACTTTTTCGAAATTAGCCATTACCCAGGCTATGAATATCTATACCAGTTCCATGGATATTAGCGGACGTATGCTTTCAGAATTACGCTTGAAAATTGATAAACCAGAAGTGATCATACGGCCGAAGGTAGAAAAATTCAACATCCTTGATAAAGTGGATGCCGAAGAAATGATTAAAATCGGAGAAGATGCTGTCGAAGAATCAATGGATAACATTCGAAAAGCCCTGGATTGGCCTAATGCCATCGGTCGGTATTTTCGAAAAGTTGAATTACCAGCCCGACTGGTTGGAACAGAAGACGAAGAGTTCACCCCCAACGAATGACTGACTTAAAAAAGTACGACTCTCAAACTGTTACCCGATTGATTATCGGTGGAATACTTATATTATTCATCATTGGTGATGGACTGATCTATCTCATTTATGGAACCGGTGCGGCAGGTATGGGGCTCATTTGCCTCCTGGCTGGTATGGTGCCGATTTTACTGGTAATGGGAGCCATCTGGCTCATGGATTGGATTGTAAAACGTGCAAATAAAGATTCTCGATGAAACAAGTCTGGTTGAAGCTCACGGATGGATAGCCCGAGTTCGCCCTCCAACACAACCCTGGAATAACCGGGTCGTTCTGCTTCTTCACGGGTGGACCGGAGATGAAAACATCATGTGGATTTTTGCTCGGAAATTGCCGGCAAATTGTTGGATGTTGGCACCTCGCGGTCCATTGAACTCTCCGGATGGCGGTTATGCCTGGGGAATCCCGGAAGATGGTAAACGACCGGATATATCCCGTTTCCTGGCAAATGCTGATGGTCTGATGCAGCGAATGCCTGATTGGGTTCCAGATTTCTCGTCTGTCACCCGTCTGGATATTATTGGATTCAGTCAGGGAGCTGCCATGACATATGCCATGTGTTTGAACGCCTCACCAGTGAAGGTCGCTCCACTGGCAGGCTATCTTCCACCTGGAATGTCGGACCTAATCAAAGATCGGGATTTTTCCGGATTAAACATGTACATCTCACACAATACAGATGATGATATTGTGCCGGTTGATGAATCAAGGAAAGCTGTTGACCTTTTCTCCAGCCGGGGTGCCATTGTTAAATATGATGAAAAGACCGGCGGACATAAATTGAGTGCCGCCGGTTTTAATGGTTTAAATAATTTTCTCAAAGATTAGCGCCGTTGTGTAAAAGATACTACGCCCAGCAGAGCGCCCACGATGATCAGGGATATGATAACCAAACCTGGTGGTACGCCCGTCCTGCTGCCTCCCACATCCACCGCTTGAAATGTGGGGATTTGCAGGGGAGCCGGAGGTGTAAAAGTAGGCAAACGAGTTGGAACACTGGTAACAATGAATTGGGCAGCCAGCGTAGGATCAATGGTTGCCGTCACCAGAGGTGTTGGTGTTGGGGGCGGTTCAATTACATTTAATACGCTCCCGGGCATCAGATCCACCAGGGGAGCATATAGCCATGCCGTACCACCTTCTACACCTGGGTAATCCACCAGAATCCATTCGCCACCTGGAGACTTCCCTTTGGCTGGAATGACCTGTCCTGCCAGTAATACGCCAACCTTGGGGTATAAAGTGCCGGGCCCGGATCGAACATTTATCTGTTCCTGATCTAATTTAACGGTAACAGCAGCACCCATTGCTGTGCTGGTTACTGTTGGAATAGACCCAGTTGGCATTTGCGGAAGCCCGCTCGCTTTAACAGGAGTCATTTGCATTACAAACAGGATAAAAAAGAGACAGGATGCTCCACCTGTTATCAATATCCATTGGATAATTTTATTCTTCATAAGTATTCACAACCAAAACATTATACCTGCGTATATAATTAGAGATTGTAAAAAAATACGAAACGGGCTGATTATAACCTAAACATGGACCAGAAGAATTATCACGGAAGTATCCTGCCAGTAGATGTCGCGACTGTGTTGAATTCGCAATTCAACCGGGGAGCTTTTAGAGTCATGAAACAGGGGAATGATGATCAACTGGCTGTTCAAATTGCCAACAATGAGACACTGTCTGGCGGTCAAACAGCCCTGACGGTGATCATTCAGAAGATCGAAGATGGTGTCTCCGTTAAGATTGGTCAGCAGGCTCTTTTTGGGGTGGCTGCCAGCCTTGGTTTCTCCATTTTTTCGGCATTGCGAAATCCCTGGAGTTTACTGGGTCGTTTGGATGATATCGCCACAGATATTGAATCTCTTCAACTAACCCAGCAGGTATGGGACTGTATTGATGCTTTTGCCCGTTCGGTTGGTGCAAGCCAGGAGCTTTCAGAACGGTTGCGTAGACTTGAATGCGACTATTGCGGCAGCGCCAATCCGGTAGGGGAATCAAATTGTGTAGCCTGCGGGGCACCGCTGGGTGGCATACAGCCTCATACATGTAGTAAGTGCGGTTACGTTTTCAAAACTGATGAAAAATATTGTCCAAATTGCGGCACAATCAAACCTGTAGATTACTGATCGCCTGTTTCTACATCATGCCAGCACCGGCCATTGGAACTGATAAAATCATCCGCTCCCGGTGGTCCCCACGTACCGGCTTCATAAACAGGAAGGTTTTTCACCTGAGTCTTATCCCAACCTTCAAGGATTGAATTGGTGAAAGCCCATGCTGCTTTTACCTCATCTGAACGAGTAAAAAGTGTGGCATCTCCTGCCATACTATCTTGAAGCAATCTGACATAGGCTTCAGGCGGATTTCCACCAAATGCTTTGCGATAATTGAATTCCATCCGTGCCGGGGCTATCTGGTTAATTGGCCCGGGACGTTTTGCCCCAAAGGTCAGTGTAATTCCTTCATCGGGTTGAAGATTGAGCACAAGAATATTGGGGGCTGTTCCAGCCATATTTTGCCAGTCAAACAACGGCAGTGGGACTTGTTTGAAATGAATGGCGATTTCGGTGAGAAATGCAGGCATGCGTTTGCCAGAGCGAACATAAAATGGAACTCCAGCCCAACGCCAATTGTCCACGAACAGACGCGCTGCCATATATGTTTCTGTAATGGAATTGGACGCAACACCATTTTCATCTTTATATCCGGGTACACGATGCCCATCAATCAGACCTGACGCATATTGTGCCCTGTATGTGTTTGCCAGAACATCTGCATCTTTCATCGGCCGCAATGACCTCAGGATTTTCACTTTTTCATCACGTACGCTCTTATCATTGAACGCCACAGGTGCTTCCATGGCTGTCAGACTGAGTAGTTGAAGCAAGTGGTTTTGGAAAATATCCCGAATAACACCCGCTCCTTCGTAATACCCTGCCCTTGTACCAACGCCATTCTTTTCTGCCACAGTAATTTGAACATGGTCAACATAATGATTATTCCAAAGAGGCTCAAAAATACCGTTGGCAAACCGAAATACGAGGATATTTTGTACTGTTTCTTTTCCCAAATAATGATCTATGCGAAATATTTGATTTTCCTGGAAAACTTCGTGAACTGTCTCATCCAAATTAGTTGCAGAGTCAAGGTCACGTCCGTATGGTTTTTCAATGACGATACGAGTCCACCCACCATTGTGCTTCGAAAGATCACTTTTTCCGATCTGCCTGATAATTCCTTCATAAGCATCTGGCGGTGTAGCCAGGTAGTACATGATGTTGCAGATACCTTTTTCATCAATAACCCTTGATAGTGCTTCATATCCTTCAGGGTCATCGAAGTTAGAAGAAACATAAACGGCATTAGAAAGAACTTTATTCACCAGTTCCTGGTCAACAGGTTGGTTTTGTGCGTACTGATTGATGCCCTCTTTGAGATTCTGTTTTAGGATTTCATCCGTCCAATCCCTCCGGGCAAAACCAATAATAAGGAATGGATCTGGTAGACGATGCCCTGCGGCTAATTCATAGATGGCCGGGATCAATTTTCTTCGGGTCAAGTCGCCAGTTACCCCAAAAATGATAAAGGCCGTTGATCCAGCGCTTTCACAGGTAACAGAATCATTGAACATAGTTTATTTCTCGGTTTTCATGGTATGTCCGCCAAATTGATTACGCATGGCAGAAATGAGACGATATGCATAGCTATTTTCTTCCCGGCTGTCAAACCGTCTAAACAGCGCGGCAGCAATTGCCGGCGCAGGTACATCCTGCTTGATGGCCTCATTAACCGTCCATCGTCCTTCTCCCGAATCTGAAATCCAGGGCTGAATATGGCTTAACTCCTGATCGTTTTCAAGTGCCAGGGAGATAAGATCAAGCAGCCAGGAACGAATGACAGAACTATGCCGCCAGATTTCTGAAATCTGATGAAGATCTAAATCAAAATCCTTACGTGATTGCATCAGATCATATCCTTCGGCAAAGGCTTCCATCATCCCATATTCAATACCGTTGTGTACCATCTTGGTAAAATGACCCGCCCCTGATGGTCCAACCAGCCCCCAGCCGGTTGTTTCTGAAGGGGCAAGGGACTTAATGAGAGGAATAATTGTTTTGAAGGCTGCCTCTTCTCCACCCACCATGATGGAATATCCTTCCTTCAATCCCCAGACACCACCAGAAACTCCGGCATCCAGAAAGTGAATTCCTTTCTCTGTCAATTCTCTGGCAATCCGCATACTATCATTGAAGTTGCTGTTTCCACCGTCTACAATCACATCATCTTTAGACAACGATTGAGATACCTGAAATATCGTATCTTCTGTTACCTTGCCCGCAGGAACCATAAGCCACACGACTCTCGGCTTTGAAAGCTTTGAGACACCATCTGCAATACTGGTCACCGGGATAAGCCTCCCTTCGTTTGCCAGTTTTTCCGCCACGGTAGTATCTCGATCATATCCAATTACATCATGACCCGCCAACAGCCACCTGCGAGCCATATTTCCACCCATCTTACCCAGTCCGATCAGGAAAACCTTCATGGTTAACTCCAAATGTTTTTATATAAGAAGAATACCTATGAGATGATTATATAATCATCATAATTCTAATTTTTCAGGCAGGAAAAATAATGGCTGAAATGCACAATCTTTTAACAGATATTGAAGGGATTAAAGTAGGACATGCCCAGAATATTGATGCTCTAACAGGCTGCACAGTGGTTCTCGTTGAAAAAGGTGCTGTTGGTGGCGTTGATCAACGAGGTGGTGCCCCGGGTACTCGAGAAACAGATCTTCTGCGTCCCATGCACATGGTGGATAAGATTAATGCCATAGTCCTTACCGGTGGTTCGGCTTTTGGCCTCGATGCAGCAACCGGGGTCATGAAATTTCTTGAAGAACATGGTATTGGTTTTAATTCCGGGATTGTTCGAGTGCCTATTGTTCCGGCAGCAGTTTTATTTGATTTGGGTATCGGTGATCCGGCTGTCCGGCCTGATGCTGACATGGGGTATCAGGCTTGTTTGAACGCAACATCCGGTGAATTTTCACAGGGTAATGTGGGAGCCGGAACAGGTGCTACCGTTGGAAAAATATTCGGAATGAAACAGGCTATGAAATCGGGTATTGGATCAGCCAGTATGGAAATTGGTGGTGGTGTTATCGTCAGTGCATTGGTGGCTGTCAATGCATTTGGAGATGTTGTTGATCCAACCACAAGGCAGATTATTGCCGGAGCCCGACCTATGCAGGCAGGCCCCATAAATATTGGCGGTAAAGATAAATTTGCCGATACCTTGAATGTAATGAAAAGTTTCGCTGGCCGTACCATCATGGGTTTTGCCTCTGCTGCTTCCAATACTGTGATCGGAGTCATTGCCACCAACGCGAATTTGAATAAGGAAGAGACAAATAAACTGGCACAAATGACACATAATGGACTGGCATTGTCCATACGACCGGCTCATACCATGTTTGATGGGGATACCATTTTTGCGCTGGCAACGGGAAAACATAAGGCAGATATTAATATTGTTGGGGCATTTGCCGCAGAAACCATGGCACAGGCTGTAATAAATGCAGTTAAATCCGCAGAACCGGCGGCTGGTCTACCCAGTTCGAGTATTCTCTAATCTAGTTTTAATAATAAAAGTCAGATATAATAGTTTCTTTAGAAAACGCTCGTTCACCATTTTAGTAAAGAAAGGAAGACTTGATGGTCCAGATTATCGCTGATACGCTTTCCAGTATTCCGGTTTCCACGGCAAAAGACCTGGGCATACCATTCCTCCCCCAAATTGTGATTTTTGGAAATGAATCCTACCGTGATGATTCTGAAATGGATTCAGCCCTTTTTCTAAAGAAACTGCGTTCTTCCAGTCAGCTTCCGAAAACAGCCGCCCCGCCCCCGGAACTTTATAACCCATATTATCAAAAGATCAAAGAAGAAGGAAATTCCGCCATTGTGATCGCTCCATCTGCCAGTTTGAGTGGAACCGTCAGATCAGCAGAAGTGGCAGCGTTGGAATTTCCAGGAGTGGATATCCGGGTGCTCGATACAAAAACAATTGCTGGCGGTTTGGGCGAGCTTGTTCTAATTGCCAATCAATACGCAAAAGACGGAATGGATACAGATACAATTTTTACAAAAGTGACGAATCTGGCTTCCCGCAGCCGTACATATTTCCTCGTTGATACCCTTGAATATCTGTATAAAGGCGGTCGGATTGGCGGTGCTCAGGCGTTGTTTGGTTCAATCTTGCAAGTAAAACCGATCTTGACCCTTGTTAATGGTCGTACCGAACCGGCAGAAAGTCAGCGTACGAAAAAACGAGCTTTGGCCCGTCTTATCGAGATTGTGATGGAAGACTGCCCGCACTCAGGTGACGCCCATCTATGCCTGTCTCACGAAGCAGCCGATCCGGCTGATATCGCCTATCTCACAGACCATTTCAAATCTGATCTTGGATTTGAAAACATACCTATTTACGGTCTGCCACCGGCCATATTGACCCATGCCGGTCCGGGAGCCATCGCTGTAAGTTATATTCGTGACTCCAAATAAATAGACAAAAAATGAGCCTGATTTCTAACCAGGCTCATTTTTTATTAATATGTCGCCTTAAGAATATCAGTTAGTTCTTCATCAGTAAGTACAATCGGATTGGCCTTCATACTGCTGGCTTTTTGTGCTTTCTCAACAATTATGGGAAATTCTTCCCTGGGGATTTTATAGTCTGATAAATGAGGTATTTTCATACGGGATACCAGGTCAGATAACCAGTCAGCGCCATCCTCTCCTCTGGCGTTGGAATTCCCGGTCAACAGGCAGGCAATTTCTGAATATCGTGATAAAACCGGGCTGTCGCTTTTTCTTTCTTTGAGGGCCTTAATATTCATACGTACAACTTCGGGGAGAAGAATTCCGCAAATGGCTCCATGATGAGCATCATACATTCCGCCCATGGGAGCTGCGAAACCATGAACAGCACCCAACCCTGAATTTGTTAACGCCAGACCTCCATACAAACTCGTAAGGCTGAGATCTTCCCGGGTATCGGCTTCCAATCCATTTTGGTATGCCCGATACAAAGACCGGGCACTGCGGATAATTCCATCCCGGCAAATGACATCCATCAAGGGATTACATTTTATAGAAACAAACGGTTCAATCACCTGGGTAAGGGCATCCAAACCGGTGTAGGCGGTTACCAGAGGAGGCAGAGAATATGTTAATTCCGGATCAATGATTGCCAATCTGGGAAGAATGAAATTAGATCGTAGACTGACTTTTACTTTCTTCTCATGTACAGCCAGAACAGCATTTCGGGTAACTTCAGCACCAGTACCTGCCGTCGTCGGAATGGCCACACAGGGAGCCGCAGGTTTCTGCAGAGGTTGATTTTTCCCTACAACTTCAAGATAATCCAATAAATCACCCTCATTGGTCAACATGGCAGATGTGGCTTTTCCAGCATCCAGCACACTTCCACCGCCAAATGCAATGACAAATTCACAATTATTGGCCCGCGCTAGAGCCACCATTTGTTGCACAAGTTCAACTGACGGTTCATGGTCAACACAAAAATCGGTATACTTTATACTCTCTGAATGAAGAATGGAAAGAATCGTCTCCAATGGAGCGGCTTTCGTCCCGTGTACTAGTAAAGCTTTCTTACCAAATCCACTGGCTGCCTGAATACCGTTCTTAAGCGAACCTTTTCCAAAAATAATCCGGGGAGAAGTTACAAATTCAAAAGAATTCATGAAGCCCACCTGTCATCCCCTGGAAAGATGTTTTTATAAAGTACCCCGTTCCTCGGTTCAACCATCATGTCAGTCACAGTATCTCTCCAAATACGATAATGCTCTGTTTCCTTGTGTTTTATTGCATCTTCTGGAGATTTGTAAACCTCACATAAGACAAATTGGGTATCATCTTTGGCATCCTGAATTACATCAAACCGGTCTACACCAGGTTCTTTCAGACTGTTCTCTGCATTTTTTTTGGTTGCAGATATAAATTCGCCTATACGATCAGGTTTCACATGAACAAAAACATGGACGATATGCATGGGAATCTCCTTGTTCATCTTTTTTGTTGATTCTATCAAAATAAAAATAAAAGAAGCGGAACCTTTTAGGGTTCCGCTTCTTCGTTACTTTTCCAACTTTTATTACTGCTCGATCTTAACAACAGGTTTCTTGGACTGAGAGATAGCCCAGATGGTCAAAGCAGCAATCAAAACTACCACAATCCAGCCGCCGATTCCCAGATTTTCGTATTTCACAATGATCGGGGCGGCCAGCAGACTGACCATGTTCACCACTTTGATCATCGGGTTCAAAGCGGGACCAGCGGTATCTTTCAAAGGATCACCAACGGTATCACCAACCACACCGGCTTTGTGACGTTCAGAACCCTTGCCAGTATTAGCAGCCAGGTCACGCGGTTCATCTTCGATGGCTTTCTTGGAATTATCCCACGCACCACCGGCATTGGACATAAAGACAGCCAGGAGTTGACCGGAAAGAATCACACCGGCGAGGAAACCACCCAGGGCTTCCACCTGCAGAATCAGGCCAACCAGCAGAGGCATGGCGATGGAGATGGTTACCATCGGGATTAGTTCTTTCTGTGAAGAACGAGTGGAGATTTCCACAACCTTGGCATAATCGGGTTTTACAGTGCCTTCCATAATACCGGGAATATGGAATTGTTTGCGGACTTCTTCCACAATTTCACTGGCAGCACGTGAAACTGACCGGATGGACAGTGAGCTGATTAACCAGGGTAAAGCGCCGCCCAGGAGTAAACCGATGAAAACTTTGGTTTCAGAGACACGGATGGAGTTCAGAACAGGCAGACCCAGCTGAGTCTGTACTTTGGCAACATCTGTGATGAATGAACCGAACAGAGAAACCGCTGCAATAACGGCGGATGCAATGGCAACACCCTTGGTAATAGCTTTGGTGGTATTACCTACGGCATCCAGGTCAGCCATAATCTGGCGGGCTTTTATGGTTTCTTCATCGTTCAGGTCATGCCAGGCCATTTCACCAATACCATTGGCATTGTCAGAAATGGGGCCGTAGGAGTCCATGGCAACATTGTTACCGGTATGAGAGAGCATACCAATTCCAATGATGGCAATGCCGTACAGAACATAGGTAGGACCTTCAGCCGCATATAAAGCCAGTCCAAAGATAAAGGAAACAGCAATAACAACAAGAGCCCATACACTGGATTCCATACCCACTGACAGACCGGTCAAAATAGTGGTGGCTGGACCGGTGGTGGTGGATTGAACAATCTCTTTGACCGGTGCCTTCTTTGTGGAAGTGAAGTAAGAGGTCAATGGGTTGAAGGCAACAGCCAGACCAACACCGATGGTTGTCAAAACAGCCAGCCGCCAATCATGAGCGTAAGCATTGGCAACAATGAATGAAATACAGACAGTGATCACACTGGAGACTTCATAGGAGCGGAACATGGATTCTTCCGCATCGTGAGCCTGCAGGAATTTCACCGGGATTTTCTCCCAGATAGGAACAGTGAAGGTACCGATCATGGAGGAAATCACACCGATACCACGAATCATCAGAGGGTAAACAATCCACTTAAGGCTGTGGGAGGGATCCATGGCAACCAGGGTGATACCCAGGATCAACGCAGAAACGATGGTCACCTCATAGGATTCAAAGATATCGGCAGCCATACCGGCGCAGTCACCAACATTGTCACCAACAAGGTCGGCCACAACAGCTGCGTTGCGGGGATCATCTTCGGGAATATCCTTTTCAACCTTACCTACCAGGTCGGCACCAACATCAGCAGCCTTGGTGTAAATACCACCGCCAACGCGCATAAACATGGCCAGTAATGTACCGCCAAAGCCAAAGCCAAGCAGCACATCAGGAGCAGCTGTGCCAAAAATGATGAAGATGAGCGTTCCACCCATCAATCCCAGACCGTCGGTCAGCATACCGGTGATGGTACCGGCATAGTAAGCAATGGTCAGGGCTTCATTGAAACCGCGGCGTGCAGCGGAAGAAACACGCACATTCGCCTGGATGGCCATGCGCATGCCCAACTGCCCAACCAGCAAGGAGAAGGTTGAACCCAGAATGAATGCCAGGGTTCGGCCGATGGCGATGATAATTCTAGCGTTATCGGCGCCAAATTCCTTAATGGATTCAGCCGTAGGTTCTGAAACAAAAACACTCAGGAACATGGCGATAGTTAATAAACCAATGGCCGGAAGAATAGTCTTCAGCTGGCGGTTCAAATAACTATCAGCACCAATGCGGATGGCTTCCCAAACTTCCTGCATTTTGGAAGAGCCTTTATCCTTTTTCATGACGGTACTACGCAGCAGCCAGGCATATGCCAGACTGATGAACGCGACGGCCATCACACACCAAACAGCAGTTTGCTCGAAGCCGTTAAGGCCATGTCGAGCCAAATCAAAGATATTCATAAAATCCTCCAGCAATTGGGATTAAAAATGAGCTTTGATAAAACGCAGTATTCCATCGAAGACAGAAAAAATTGCGCATTTTTTAATTATAACTTAATGTTTTATATTTAGTCAATATTGTTATTTTTTGTTCGAAATCTTTGAATTACTTATCCATTTTGTTTTTTTCAAGTGCTTTTCAGACGGGTTGAATAATTTTCCTTTTCCCTATTAGACGATAGTTTTAAAAGAAGTATTTATAGTTCTATAACTTTTTAAAAAAGGAGAGGTTTTCAGTAATTATCGTCCAATCAGCCAACGTTCAAGTTGGGCAATCGAATTTTCAACCCTTCGAGGATTGGATGAAACCGTCAGAAACGCTCCCTGCATGAGCATGATTATGGTGTTCGCGGCATGATCCGCCTCCAGATAATTAGGCCAATAACCCTGCTTGATTCCCGTTTGAATCAGTTTTTCCAGTTTAACATGCCAGGCATTCGTGAAACTTTTGAAAGTCTCATGATTGTCAGTTCTTTCCATACGTAATTGAATTTCAATAAAAACAGCAAAGATTCCAGGTTCATCTAACATTTTTCGATATAAACGAGTAAGGTGCGCATGCAGTTGTTCTCTGGGTGTACCTGGTGCTTCTTCTTCAAAAATTCTCATTTGATTAAAAACATACGAAACCAAGTCGTCGATTAATGCTTCTTTTGTTGGATAGTAGTAGTACAACGTAGCCGCATTTATTCCCACATTGGCAGCAATTTCTCGAATTCGCAAGCCTTCAAACCCTTTTATGGCAATGAGATTACACGCTGCTTTGATCAAAGCTAATTTTTTTAAATCAGTATTCTGTTTATCAATTTCCATAATAATTTCCATGTCAATCAAATGTTTGATAGTTTTTTAACAAGATTCCATATTATTCTATCAATTGTTTGATTAAATGGCTCTTTTTTTGACGTAATTTTCTTATGAAGACTATAATTTTAAAGACACAACATCTTCAGGTACTTCTAAATGAATAAGGAGCTTAATCGTATGACAACCAGTAAAAAAGTACGTGTCGCCATCATTGGTGTCGGTAACTGCGCATCATCCTTTGTACAGGGTGTGCAGTTCTACCGCAACGTTAAAGAAACCGAACGTGTTCCAGGGTTGATGCATGTCAATCTTGGCGGCTACCATATCAGCGATATTGAATTCACTGCTGCTTTTGATGTAGTCGATACTAAAGTAGGCAAAGACCTCTCGGAAGCCATTTTTGCCTATCCCAACAATACGTTCAAATTCTCTGATGTCCCCAATTTGAACGTGCCCGTGTATCGCGGCATGACCCACGATGGACTTGGCAAGTATCTGTCTCAAATTTTGACAAAAGCCCCTGGCCCCACCGCGGATATTGTCAAAATCCTGAAAGATACCAAGACGGATGTTGTTGTTAGTTATCTGCCCGTCGGATCAGAAATGGCCACAAAATGGTATGCCGAACAGATCCTGGATGCCGGCTGTGCAATGGTCAACTGTATTCCCGTATTCATAGCCAGTTCTGAATACTGGGGTGAACGGTTTAAACAACGCGGGCTTCCGATCATCGGTGATGATATCAAGAGTCAGGTGGGTGCCACCATCGTGCATCGTACCCTCACCAGCCTGTTTGTTGACCGCGGCGTCAAACTTGAACGCACATACCAACTCAACTTCGGTGGCAATACCGATTTTATGAACATGCTCGAACGCGAACGCCTTGAATCAAAGAAAATCTCCAAAACCGGTTCCGTTCAAAGCCAGCTGCCCTCCCCGCTTCCTGCGGATGCCATCCATGTAGGTCCGAGTGATTATGTCCCCTGGCTGACAGACCGCAAGTGGTGCTATATCCGCATGGAAGGTACCACTTTTGGTGAAGTTCCCTTGAATCTGGAAACCAAACTGGAAGTCTGGGATTCTCCGAACTCTGCCGGTGTCGTCATCGATGCTGTTCGCTGCGCCAAGATCGCCCTTGACCGCGGTATGTCTGGCCCGGTAATTGGACCTTCTTCCTATTTCATGAAGACTCCTCCGAAACAATTTCGCGACAGTGTTTGCCGCGAAATGGTAGAAGCTTTCATCCGCGGTGAGCAGACTGAACAGGCGTAGATTCTCATAATTCCATGTTTGTGTGATCATACTTGCTGGTAGAATTTAGCATATGATCACACAACATTCTTTTAATCGCCGCAATCGGATAATCTGGAGTTTCGTCCTTCCAGGAATGATGCTCCTTTCCGCTTGCGGCAGTTCGTTTAACACGGTATCAGCTCAGCCTGAAATCGATCTCACCAAACAATTTCAAGATGCCCTTCTAACGGCGACCTATGGTGTTCCAGCTCCAACAGCCACTCCGGCTCCTCCAACTGAAACACCCGTCCCTACTGTTGATCCTAATATCACACCGCCCCCATTGCCTGAAGTATATCGATCACAATTCCTGAAACCCGTGGATATTCCACGGACTTATATTAGTGATACCTGTACCTATTTGAAAAATCGTTGGGATCCAAACAAAAGTGCACCAGGAACTATTGTGATGCCGATAATGTTCCATGGCATTGCTCAAGAGACGGCAGCTAAAGAAAACGATATAACCTCAACAAATTTCAAAATATTGATGAAATCGTTGAATGAACTGGGATTTCAGGCAATTAACATGAAACAGTTCGTCGATTTCATGTACGACAATGCAAAAATCCCAAACCGTTCCGTTCTATTGATTGTAGACGACCGACACTATGCACAATATTTTGATCAAAACTTTAAACCTTATTACGACAAATGGGGTTGGCCGGTAATCAATGCATGGATCAGTTTTAAGGACAATACACAGGACTTAATCCAGGATCAACGCAATCTGGTAGCTGCCGGTTATGTTGACTATCAGGCGCATGGCGTTGTTCATAATATACCTATAGGTAATAATTCAACCGATGAATATATTAAAAGTGAGATTGTAGGGTCCAAAGAAAGCATGCAACGCGATATTGGGGTTACTCCAATTGCCTACATCTGGCCAGGAGGTGGATTTTCCAAACGTGGAGCAGAAATAGCCCGTGAAGCTGGGTATAAAGCAGGTTTCACTACCAATCCTCGTAGTCCAGTCATGTATAACTGGATTCCCCAGGCAGATGAAGTTGACCTTCAACGTCCCGGTTATGCACCTGAGGGACCGGCGGGTGATCCGATGATGACCCTTCCCCGTTTCTGGGATACTGATGCCTATTACCGTTTGGATGAAGTTCGTCTTACCGGAAAAGAAGCAGCAGCGGCGGCTGAACAATCCAAAGCAAGTGAATTGGCCTATTACGATATTGTGTGTAAAGCAAAAACAGGTGAAATACCTACATTGGCCGCTCAATAATCGAAAATTCAGGCGAATATGACCTCACCATGCATCTTTTGTGAAATCATTGCAGGACGTCAACCGACAGAACTTCTTTATCAGGATGATTTGGTCACTGCCTTTAATGACAGATTCCCAAAAGCTCCGGTTCACATTTTGGTTATTCCAAATAAACACTTAGATTCAATCAATTCATTGTCAGATGAATATCAACTGACAATCAGCCGCTTGATATTAACCGCCCGTCAGTTAGCCTATGACAAAGGATTATCTGAAGATGGTTACCGGTTGGTGATTAATACCGGTCCGAATGCCGGGCAATCGGTTCACCATCTGCATGTTCACCTGCTGGGAGGTAAAGCCATGCCCCTGATGGGAGGATGAGCTCATGCGTCATAGTCAACGTATTGCTGTATCAATAATGATCCTGGCAGGAGCATCATTAGCCTGCGTTCGAAATGCGATCCTTCCAGAAATGACGGATGATGAAAAGATCCAGGCCACCGTATCAGTCCTGGCGACGCAGGCCGCTCGTAATCCTGTTCGAAAGCCCGGTGAACCTGCTCCTACCCCTACGCCCGATGCTCCGCATACATTACCGACTCTTCGTTCAGATCCTGTCAAGTATTATGCCCAGGCAAATGATACCTACGGAAAAATCGCCCGTGATCATGGCGTTTCCCTTGAAGACCTGATCGAAGAAAATGATATTCTCGATGAAAATATGCTGAGTATAGGTCAGGAAATTGATATTCCACCGGCCAAACCTGTTGGACAGGCGCCAGGATTTAAGATTATTCCTGATTCTGAACTGGTCTACGGTCCAACCGTAGTTGATTTCAGTGTGGCTACTTTCATGGAAGGCCGGCAGGGTTACCTGACAAATTATTCCGAAGAAGTAGATGGTGTTCAGTTAGCAGGGGTAGAAATTGTTAACAAAATTGCCAGAGAATACTCTGTCAATCCCAGGCTTCTTCTGTGTTTAATGGAATACATGAGCGGTTGGATTACCAATCCGCGTCCGGCAGCAGATCAAGTTACTTTCCCATTAGGCTTTGAAGATGACAATTATAAAGGTCTATACCGGCAATTGAGTTTTGCGGCAAATAACTTGAACAAGGGTTTTTATCTGTGGCAGGCGAATGCCCTTTCCAACTTCATTCTTGCAGATGGGAGTGTGATTACTCCAAACCCAACCATAAATGCCGGCACTGCTGGAGTTCAATATTTCTTCAGTAAAATGCTGGCCAACCCGGCCTGGGAAAATGCCATCACAGCGCATGGACTGATTGCCCAATACCAGTTCATTTTTCAATATCCATTTGATCTTGGAATGGAGCCGCTTCTTCCCAGGGGATTGCGACAACCTAAACTTCAACTTCCGTTTGAACCAGATGTCGAATGGTCTTTTACTGGAGGGCCGCATGCTGCCTGGGGCGATGGTGCCGCCTGGGGAGCTTTGGACTTTGCCCCACCGGGTGATATGCTGGGCTGCAACTCATCTGACGATTGGGTGGTTGCTGCCGCCGACGGCACCATTATCCGCGCAGATAACGGTGCTGTTATAGAAGATCTGGATAATGATGGAAAAGAACAGACTGGTTGGTCACTTCTTTACATGCATATTGAATCTCGTGACCGTGTAAAGCGAGGCACTGTAGTAAAAGCAGGAGATCACATAGGGCATCCATCCTGCGAGGGCGGCGTTTCTACTGGAACACATTTACATTTCGCCAGAAGGTATAATGGCACGTGGATTGCAGCGGATGGGACAATTCCCTTCAACTTGGATGGCTGGAAATCTTCAGGCCAGGGAACGGAATACGACGGTGAACTTACCCGTGACAATAAGAGTATTGAAGCCATTAACGGACGCCAGGCAGAGAACCAGATCAAGAGGTAATCGATTCGCTGCACTGGTTGTTTCCCTGTGTCTAATCCTTTCCGCATGTGCCCCAGCCTATTCAAGTCCTGTAGATTTAACAGCTACAGCACAGACAAATATTTTCGCCAGCACGCGATCAGCTCAAGTACAGGGAAACCCCGGAAAAACAACGGGAGCGGATGGCCTTCATTCTCCTTCGCATAAATCTACGCCAACACCTCTGGTTTCGTTGCCTTCAAAAACACTGGAGGAAATTCCCGTTCATACTCAGAAACCGGAAATACCGGCAGACACTCAGTCAATTGCACCCACTCATACCAACATCCCAAGTGAAATTCCCACAGAACTTACAACAGCTACGCCTTTTCCACCCGCCTCAACAACAGCCCCAACATCAGCATTCCCTTCTGTTACACGAACACCTCTGATTTCTCCAACAATCCCCCCTATGGGATCTTTCGATAATAAGAATCAGAAAATGATCCTGTATTATTCTCAGGCAGGAGATACCCTTCCGGCATTGGCTGTCCGGTTTGGTGTTACAGCAGACAGTATCACATCTCCACAAGACATTCCTGAAAAAGATCTATTAAATCCAAACCAATTATTGGTGATCCCCAAACAATTGGATAAAACAGGCCCGGGTGGAATATTAATGCCCGATAGTGAAGTAGTTTATTCACCTTCCGCCCTTGATTTAAATATTGAAGATTTTGTAAATCAAAATGGCGGGTACTTAAGCACGTATAAAGAATATCTTTCCAGCGGCTGGCATACTGGTGCCCAGGTTATCCAACGTGTGGCTATTGAAAATTCCATTAACCCGAGAATTTTATTAAGTCTATTGGAATACCGCAGCCATTGGGTAACCAATAAAAATCCCTCCACATTGGAACAGGAATATCCGATTACACTAAAACCAATGATGTATCAGCACCTGTATCATCAACTGAGCTGGGCTGTGCAACAATTTTCTATCGGATATTATGGGTGGAGGGCTGGTTTGATCACCAACTTGAAATTCCCCGATGGATCCAACATGAGACTGGCGCCAGAGTTGAACGCTGGAACTGTAGCTGTCCAATATTTGTTCTCCCAGATAGCCAATCAAGACGAGTGGGGAGCATCTCTTTATTCTCCTGGAAACCTGTCTGAACTGCATGAACGCATGTTTGGGAATCCCTGGCTGCGCGCCCAAAAATACGAACCACTTTATCCAACAGACCTGAAACAACCCGTGCTTGAACTGCCTTTTAAACCTGGTCAAAGTTGGAGTTTTAGCGGCGGACCGCATTCCGCCTGGGGACCTGATGGTGCACTGGCTGCCCTTGATTTTGCCCCTCCCAGCAACTTCCACGGTTGTGCAGAGTCAATTGAATGGGTCACTGCATCTGCCCCCGGTCTGGTAGTACGCTCTGCCAATGGTGTGGTAATAGAAGATTTAGATGGTGATGGTTTTGAACAGACTGGTTGGGCTATTCTTTATCTCCACATCGCCACGAAAGACCGGGTTCCTGTGGGTACCTGGTTAAATCAAGATGATCGCATAGGCCATCCATCCTGTGAAGGCGGCCAGGCAACCGGTACACATGTCCATATTGCCAGAAAATATAATGGCGAGTGGATATTGGCCGATAGCCCTATGCCATTTGTATTAAGCGGATGGAAGGCCCATGCTGGAAATCAGCCGTATCTAGGTGAAATGACTAAAGACGGCATGGTCGCTGAGGCAAATACCAGTGGAACAATGTATACACTAACCAACCGCCCTAAAAAATAACCAAAAAATGGATCGAATGAAATTATCACATTGGATGGCAGCATTTTTTTTGCTATTCCAGATTACTGCCTGTGTTACCCCGCCTCTTGCAGAAGAAGAAGCTCTACCACCCTCTGATGGAAATGAAGTAGAAGAGGGGGAGGCTACGGCAACTCCCCTTCCACAACGTCAGGCTTTTACCCCCGGGCAATTGATTGATTACACAGCACGATCGGGCGACACACTTCCCGGCCTGGCTTCTCATTTCAATACCACCATAAAAGAAATTCATGAAGCCAACCCCATCATCCCCAATGACGCATCGACCATGCCGCCGGGTTTCCCTATGAAAATTCCTATTTACTACCAGTCATTGTGGGGAACTCCATTCCAAATCATTCCTGATAGTGAATTTGTTTACGGGCCAGCACAAATTGGGTTTGATCCGGTGGCATACGTTAACGAACAACCGGGATGGTTAAAAAACTACACTACCTATGCTTCTGGAGCTAACCGGCGTGGCGGCGAATTGGTAAATCTACTGGCACAAAATTATAGTGTAAGTCCCAGGTTGATCCTGGCAATTATTGAGTACCAGACGGGTGCCCTTTCTGGTTCAAAAACAGATGTTGATATTGAAAATTATCCTCTCGGATTCAAAGATACTGCACACAAAGGACTTTATCTGCAGCTCAGTTGGGCAGTGAATTATTTATGCAATGGATACTATGACTGGCGAATTGGCAAATTAAAAATATTTGATCTGTCAGATGGGCAGCTGGAACGTCCTGATCCCTGGCAAAATGCCGGTTCAGTGGCTATTCAGTATTATTTTGCCCGAGTTTTGCCACAAAACGAGTATAAAAAATCCATCAGCCCCGAAGGCCTCTACCTTACATACAAGAAAATGTTTGGAGACCCATGGGCTGGTGATACAAACTTTATTCCCGGTAGCTTAAAACAACCTCCATTAAGGTTTCCTTTTCTAGGAGGCAAATCCTGGGCATATACCGGTGGACCGCACTCTGCCTGGGGTGAAGATGCTCCATTGGCTGCCATTGATTTTGCCCCTCCGGCTGTAGTTGGAGGATGCTCTGAAACGTCAGAAATTGTTGTGGCTATGGCCGATGGCATCATTTCAAGATCAGAACCGGCTATAGCCGTGTTGGATCTTGATGGCGATGGTGATGAGCGTACTGGATGGGTTATTTTTTATCTTCACCTGGCTTCCTCGGATCAAATAAAAGCAGGCGTCAGAGTAAAAGCTGGCGACCGCATCGGAAGACCTTCTTGTGAAGGTGGTCATGCAACCGGAACACATATTCACATCGCCCGAAAATATAACGGGGAATGGATTCCGGCAGATGGTCCCATTCCTTTTGATATTGAAGGTTGGGTGGCAAAAAATGGAAAGGTACCATACCAGGGTACACTAACAAAATATAGCCGAATTGTTGAAGCTTGTGAGTGTTCAGATGCTGCCAGTCAAATTCAATCAGAGGCACCGTAATAAAAAAAGCAAACTGATGAAGTTTGCTTTTTTGGATATCGCGATATCACTTGATTGTGATTTTATGAGTAATTGGTACGGATTTTGATAACATGGCTTGTGCCGGACAATATTTTGTAACAGATAATTCAACGGCACGTTCAACGGCTGCACGGTCAATATCTTCACCTGAAACGATATATTCCACTTCCACTTTGGTAAATACCTTTGGGTGATCGGTAGATTTATCAACATGAACCTTCACTTCAAAGGTATGAATCTTTTGTTTCTTTTTTGCAAGAATTGAGACGACATCCATTCCGGTGCAGCCACCCAGCCCAATGGCAAATAATTCCAGCGGACGGAAGCCATCATTATCGCCACCCAATTCCGGATCTGTCCCAAGCGGAACAACAAATCCAGAATCCGATGTTCCATCAAAACTCATTTTATTTTTCCAGATTACTTTTGCGTCCATCAGTTCTCCTTTGATACGAATAAAAAAGTGCTTATTGCTCAAAAATATTGCCGTGGGACGTTTGAAACCATTCAGCTTAACGGCCAATTTGGTAAAACGTCCATATCCAGAGAATCAATATGGCCGTGAACAAACCGGTAATATCCGGCTGAGGCAATCATGGCTGCATTATCGGTGCAAAGGTAAAGCGGGGGTATGTGAACGGGAAATTCTCCCTGTCCTGTAAAAGCCGAACGCAGCGCCTTATTGGCGGAAACTCCGCCTGCAACAACAATTTCCTTTACCTTGTATTCACGTGCCGCTGCCATTGTCTTTGTAAGTAAAACATCTACTACCGCCTCTTGAAAACTGGCGGCCATATCAGCAACGGGAATATCTTTACCGTCTTCTTCCATATGTTTGATTGTGCGCAAAACAGCTGTTTTCAAACCACTGAAAGAAAAATCCCAGCCACCTTCCAACCTGGCCCTCGGGAAATTGAATGCCGTTGGATTGCCAGTCTCTGCAGCCTTCTGGATGGATGGCCCGCCCGGATAAGGCAATCCGAGCAGGCGGGCAACCTTATCGAAAGCTTCACCTGCGGCATCATCGAGAGTAGCTCCCAAACGACGGTAGTTCAGATGACCTTCCATCAAATTCAATTCAGTGTGACCACCGGAAACCAGCAAAGCCATCACCGGAAATTCTGGAGGTGTAAACCGGTCAGAAATTTCCGGTTTCACCCAGGCGGAATAAATATGCCCTTCGAGATGATTTACCCCTATCAATGGAAGGTTTCGAGCCAGAGCAATTCCCTTGGCCGCGTTAAATCCTACCACCAGAGAACCAGCTAATCCGGGGCCGCGGGTAGCCGCAATGGCATCAATATCATCCCAACTCAGATGTGCTTTCAGCAGGGTTTCTTCAATAATGGGGTAGATACTCAACGTATGCTGCCTTGAAGCGACTTCGGGAAAAACACCGCCAAATTTTTTATGCAGTTCAATCTGTGTAGCAACTGAACTGGCTAACAGATTGTTCCCATTTTCAATTACCGCAGCAGCGGTTTCATCGCAGGACGATTCGATTCCAAGTATTCTTGCCGTTTTAATTTCTGTCATATTGTTCCATTATAAATTCAAGATCGAATAGGGAGCACAAGATCATACGGGTATTCGGCCATCAACTCAATCTGATTTTTATGATTCACACAGTAGGTGTCTTCTATTCTGACGCCCATACCTTTATCCGGATAATACAAACCGGGTTCAATAGTGAAAACCGAACCAGGTTTCAAAACATCGGTTTCATCGGCCTTATCACCAAACCAGGGTTTTTCATGAATACGTAATCCGACACCATGACCTATGGAATGGTTGTATCCCACCTCGGTATTTTTATGGGTACGCATGGTTGGATGCCCCATATTCTCATATAGTTCACAGGTCCTTTTTTGATAGGAATTGCATAGTGTATTCGGTTTGAGTTCCGAAACAACAGTATCATATACTTTTTTTACATCATCATAAAGTTTTACTACATTATCGGGTGCGTACCCCAGACACCAGGTTCTGGTGAAATCATAGAAAAAACCGCCTCCAAATTGACAGGGGAAAATATCGAAAACGATTGTCTCTCCCAGGCGTAATCCTTCAGAATTTGTTCCCGTTGAATGGGGAATTCCGGCATCACGCCCCAGTGAAAAAATTGTGGCTTCCGGGTTTTCAGCACCACCTTCGGCCAGCCAGAGGTTGATCATATTCTTAACTTCGCCAATTGTCACCGGTTCTCCCGACTTTTTGACCAACTGATTACCCTTTGATTTTTGTTGAGATAGGAAATCAGCCACTCTTCCAACAACATCGGTAGTAACCCGACCCATATCTCTGATCTGGTTCAATTCATTTTCATCTTTGGTTGTCATGGCTTTGTAAAGCAGGTTCTCATCCCAATCAGCCTGAAATTCAACGTCTGGCAAATATTCAATAACTCCTTTAATCGCCGAATAAGCCTTACCTGCATCGCTCTGCCCATATAAAACCACTTTTCCAGATGTGACACCACAATCTTCCAGGACATGGGCGAATTTTCGCGCATCCATCTTTGATTTATCACCATTCGTTTCTTTGACCAATTCGGCGTACGGATGGTTAAGGTATGACTTCAATACGCATCCGGTTTTGGCAGCTTCTTCCCTTTCCATTGGATCATGGAAGAGAATGGGTTTTTCTCCGGGTTTAATAACCAGGTCCCCATGAGATACATGTACATGACCGGTAAAATACGTCATAGCCGGGTTGTGGTCTGCTGCACCCGTAATTAATATGGCTGCAATTCCATTGGATTTCATCAGTTGTTCAAGTTCGTTTTTCATAGTTTTCTCTAGTTTCCTGCAAGATTTTAATAATGGATGATACCAATACTTCGTCTTGTTCTTCCAAAACAGTACGGGGGTCAAATACAATCAAGTCATTCTGAATGCGCGCCAGAATAGGCAAGGTGGAATAACGCAATTTCTTCAAAAATGCGTCGGGATGCTTTACCTGTAACGAAAACAACCAGGTTGGTAAAGTTTCTTCCGGCAAACTGCCACCCCCAATTGTTGACTTCCCTGAAATTACCATCCCGAAACCAATTTTCTCTGACCATGCCTCAGCACGTTTTTTCAAAGAATTCTCTTTTTCAGAGATCATTTTCCATACGGGTATTCTTTCTTCAGCTTTATCTTTCAGATATTCCTTAAGGGTTGCTTCAAGGCCAGAAAGCAATACTTTATCTGCTCTTAAGGCTCGAGCAAGTGGATGCTTTTTTATCTTTCCAAGATATTCTTTCTTGCCAACAATGATTCCTGACTGAGGTCCTCCCAGAAGCTTGTCCCCGGAAAAACAGACAACATCGGCACCAGCCATCAAAGACTCTTGAACCATAGGCTCATGTGCAAGACCGAATTTTGTTGTATCTAGAATAGCCCCGGAACCGAGATCATCAACAACAGGTATTTTTAAACTTGATGCCAATTTGCAGATCTCAGTGAGTTTTGGTTCACCGGTATATCCGATGATCTTAAAATTCGAAGGATGAGTTCGTAAAATCAGCTTTCCGCCCTCTCGAATTCCATTTTCATAATCTGTGAGACGTATCTGATTGGTCGTTCCTATTTCTATCAGATGAGCGCCCGATTGTTTCAGAATATCAGGTAATCGAAATCCACCACCTATTTCTACAATCTGACTTCGGGCTATAACTACTTTTCTATTGGAAGCCAAAGCAGATAATACCAGCATGACCGCAGATGCATTGTTGTTTACAATCAACGCTTCATCAATACCGAGCAGTTTTTTTAGTAAATATTCGGCAGGTTCAGTCCGTTTACGCCGGCTTCCCGTGAGAATATCAAATTCCAATGAGGAATACCCGGCAGAACTTTCTTGCATCGCGGATATAGCTGACTGACTAAGCGGAGCTCTGCCAAGATTTGTATGTAGAATCACTCCAGTCGCATTAATGACTGGCCGAGTTGATTTATTTTCAATTTCTTGCAGAGAAGCATCCAATTGACGGATCAATTCGTCATTCTCGGGAATTTCACACCCCTTTTCTGCGTTTTTACGGATAGTATCTAGAACAATCCGAATTTCACCCAATACCAGTGGGCGGCCAAAATTTGTTATACATTCTTTTATATGAGGGAATTGCAAAATCCGTTCAACTGAAGGAATGTCAGCAAGATTAGTTTTCATCGTGCACGGTTAGTTCATACCGGCTTCGTTCGTTCATCCGGATAAGCAATTCAATGGCGATAATTCCGGTTGCCAGAAATAACACTAATCCAGAATTTAGAATCCGTCCAAATTGAAGCCAGGCCAATATGCATCCATATACTCCAACCCACACAGACTGGCGAACTATAACATTGGCTCCAGCCCGAGGTCTGGAGGGAAAACGACGATTTAAAAAATCGGTCGCCGGCATACTAAGGCCTGAAATACTGAGGAAGAGAAAAAAATAAAAAAGCCAGCGAGGACCCAGCGTAGGAACCGTATTAATGATAATCACGGCCAGTCCCCCCAGGCCGGTTACGGTGAGAAATAAAGAAGTAAGCAGAACAGGTAAGCGTGGAAAGTCGTGATTCATAGTACAAGAGGATTATAAACCGATTATGCAAATGGGTTGACGAAAGAATCCCCTTATGATAATATTCAAATCGCTCGGGGGCGTGGTGTAGCGGCTAACATGCGGCCCTGTCAAGGCCGAGATCGCGGGTTCGAACCCCGTCGCTCCCGCCAGAGTATTTTGAAGTAAAGGACAAGGCAACTTTGACAAAATCCAAGTTGCCTTGTCCTTTATCTACTTAATTCCTCTTTTCCTGAAAAATATAACAAAAATGTAAGGAAAAATGATGTCGAATTCTCTTACCTTCTATCTAAATTAGACGATAAGTTAATCAATATGGGATCAAACTTCCCACATTTTGTTTTAACGGTTGACTCAAGAAGTCGGATTTTTAAGACAGGTGCTTTAGTTGTGCTCTGTCTTTTGTTTTTTGCTTTTTTTTCGGGACTGACAAAAAAGAATTCCGATCCATCCAATATTGAGACGATTCGTGTTGTAATGGATGACAACTACCCTCCGTATACATTTCTAGATAAAAATGGGAATCCACAGGGTATCCTGATCGATGAATGGAGACTGTGGGAACAAAAAACTGGCATCAAAGTAGAAATCTCTACAATGAAATGGGAAAAAGCCATTCAAGAAATGAAAGCCGGGAAGTTTGATGTGATAGATACTGCTTTCATGAATGCAGAACGTCTGGAGTATCTCGATTTTTCCGCACCGTATACTGATATTGAAGTTCCGATATATTTTAAAAACAATATCAGCGGTTTGACGGATGCTGCTTCATTAAAAGGCTTCAAGGTTGGTGTAAAAAAACAGGATTATGCGGTTTCTTATTTGCGAACACAAGGAATTGAAGAATTTCTCGAGTTTGATAGCTATGAATCCATTATCCAGGCTGCCAGAAACCATCAAGTATTGGTCTTTGTAGTAGATAAACCACCTGCCGAATATTTCATAAATAAATACGGTATTCAATCCGAATTCAATTCATCCAGCCCGCTTTATACCGGTCAATTTCATCGTGCAGTGAAAAAGGGGAATCTGACACTTTTGAATACAGTTGAAAGTGGTTTCAAACAGATTTCATCTTTGGAAAGCAACACGATCAATGTAAGGTGGTTGGGGACCCGAATGATCTCCCCGCAGAATTCTCGGTACCTGTTGATAGGTGCAGGATTCATATCTTTCTGTGCACTTTTGTTATTATTCTCAAATAGAATCCTGCAACAGCGTGTATCAGATAGAACCAGAGAACTTAATGCGCTGTTCGAAGCTATGCAAGACCTCGTCCTTGTCATTGACACAAATGGATTTTTTTTGGACCTGCCGATCAAATCAAGGGAAAAGATTCCCTTATTAGACAGGAAAATCGTTGGGAAACATGTAAAAGATCTTATTCCAGATAAATCCGGTGAAAATGTCTTGAACGTGATTAAAAACGTTCTATCGACACAGAAACCCGAAATATCCGAATATACGGTTTCCATCGATGGCAAAACAAGCTGGTTTTCCGGGGTGATCTCGCCTTTGGATAAGAAACGCGCGCTTCTTGTTTCACGAGATTTTACCCAGTGGAAAAATACGCAGGAAGCATTAATAGAAAGTGAACATCGTTTTCACATCATGTTTGAAAATCATGATGTCGCTATGGTGTTGATTTCTCCAGAGAACAATCAAATTGTTGATTTAAACCAATCTGCAGCAGATTTTTACGGGTACACAATTGAACAAATGCGGAAATTGAAATTGGATGAAATAGATGAGTTTTCTGATTGGCCTATTCAATCCATGACCAATAGTTTTTTTGGAGAAGGGCAAACTAAATTTGTTCAAACATTACAACTCAGCAACGGAGAAACTCGCGTAGTCGAAATCCACGCAACACCTGTTCAAATAAAAAAAGAGAATCTTGTCTTTTGTATCATTCTTGATATCACAGAGCGGAAGAAAGCAGAAGAGGCTGTTCAGCATAAATCCATTGAATTGGCCAATGCATATGAAGCTACCCTGGAAGGCTGGTCAAATGCATTGGAATTACGGGAACGTGAAACAGCCGGCCACAGCAAACGTGTTGTCGAATTAACTCTACAAATTTGCCGAATGTTGGGATTACCGGAACATGAATTGACCCATATTCAACGCGGGGCCTTGCTTCATGATATCGGGAAAATGGGCATCCCGGATAATATTCTATTAAAACCCGGACCTTTGTCATCGGATGAATGGGTAATCATGCGTCAGCATCCGTTATATGCCTATCAACTTTTATCTCGTATCCCATTTCTACAGCCAGCCCTGGATATTCCTTATGCGCATCATGAAAGATGGGATGGCAGTGGTTACCCGCGTGGTTTGAAAGGGGAAGAAATTCCCCTGTCTGCCCGAATTTTCGCCGTGGTGGATGTTTGGGATGCTTTGATTTCTGATCGTCCTTATCGTCCCGCCTGGGCAAAAAACGCCGCTTTCAATTATCTAAAAGAAAATTCCGGAAAATTATTCGATCCACAAATTGTTGCGGCTTTTGAAAAGATTTATCAAGACCAGGAAAATTCATCTTCTTTCAAATAAGCAAAACTCTCGTAATAAGTTTTTTGAGCTCGATAGAAAATTTCTCTGCATTTTGTCCCGTTATAAAGCGGGATTTCTTGTTTATAATCCCACGTATCTATGGACACAAAACCAACATACATACCTTCGAAAATATTGGCAATTATTTTTCTCTTTCTGGGTTTAGTGGAAGGGTTAATAGCTTCCCTATTTTTAATCAGTCTTCCATCAGAAAGTGGGGCATTCTTTGGTCTTTCTGCAACCCGCATGGGTATTCTTATTGGAATTCTGGTTCCTTTATTTATTTGTTTGTTTCTCTTAATTACTGTTATTCGTTCAACAGAATCTTCCATTTTTGATATTTGCTATACGCAATCAAAAACTTACATGATTGTGGTTGCATTTTTGATTTCGATAATCTGTTTTTTATTTCCAGTTTTACTGACCACAATTCACCAATCGACTGGAAACTATTCATATCTTGCTTATTCTCAACGTCTGTTGCCATTGTTTGCCTATCTGGCGGCGCTGTTTTTCCAGATGAGTGTCTTTTTACTCAACATACATAAAAACAGAATCTCTCAAATTTTCGAAGAAGAAAAATCATTCCTCAAACTCTGGGGGGTGGTCTTCGCTGGATTAGTGCTGTTCGTTATTCTTCTCGTTATCACCGGGCTTGGTTTGATTCCCGATCTCAAGGGATGGGGAGCTCCAACTGTACCATTATTGGAGTGGCAAATCTGGATGGGCATTCTTTTCTGCCTTCTCTTCCGGCTTATGTCACCTCTACCGCTAATTCAACGGATCATCAACTGGTGGAATAACAGACCTGTCTTGTCTGCCTGGCTGATTTCAATTTTTATCTGGTGTCTGGCTATGGGAATCTGGTCAAGCCAGCCTGTTCCACCCGGCTTCTTTGCTACTCCACCTCGCGCCCCCAATTATGAAATTTATCCCTTTTCAGATGCCGCCTATTATGATTTTCATGCCCAGTCATTGTTGATCGGTCTGGGGTACAGGGGAGAGTCTATTCCCCCTAGACCTCTCTATATACTATTTCTCGCCGCCGCCCACTTGATTGCCGGGCAAGATTACACCCGGGTCATCCTTTTGCAAACAGCTCTTTTGGCATTTTTCCCGGTAATCATCTTTTGGATCGGGAAAAAACTTTCATCTACAACCATCGGGTTTGTTACTTCCCTTTTCATAATTCTTCGCGAATGGACTTCCATCGTTTCGACTCCATTTACATCTGATATCTCAAATTCCAAATTACTTTTTGCAGATCTTCCAGCAGCTTTGTTTATCAGTCTGGTTGTTCTTGTATCGATTTATTGGATGCGAAATCCGAAGAAATGGGTATTGAGTCTTTTAACCGGGGGTATTTTAGGAATCAGTTTGTTGATTCGTACACAGATTATTATTATCCTTCCGGTTATATGGCTATTTTATTGGTTTGTCTGCCTTCGCCAGAAAACTGCTTTTATGAATGTTCTTCTAGCAACTATATGCTTTCTGGTCGGTTTTGGTTTGACAGTCTCTCCCTGGTTAATTCGCAGTTATCGAATATCAGGACAGTTTGTTTTTGATGACCCGGAGTCTCAGACACGCGTCATGGTACAACGGTATTATCCAGATGTGGAATTGACTGAATTCGATCGCAAACCCGGTGAGACTACAGGAACATACAATCAACGGTTATCGTCCGCAATTCGGCAGCAGCTCCTCACCAATCCAATAGAAGTCGCACACTTTATTGTTTCTCATTTTTTGAATAGCGAGATCGCCAATCTGCAAGTCTTTCCGGTTCGCTACAGTATTCAGGATTTTGGAGAGCTTCTCAAACCTGAACATGCTTTTTGGGAAGACTGGAAAGGGAAGGCCAATCCTCTTCAGACAGCCATAATGATGGTCAACCTGGCCGTGCTGGCAGCCGGTGTGATTTATCTTTATAAAAGATCATCGATAATCAGCCTTTTCCCTTTGACAGTTAACCTTGCCTACAATTTTTCCAATGCAATCGCCCGCAATTCGGGTTGGCGTTATCTTCTACCGGTTGATTGGGTCTTCATTTTGTATTTTGCTGCCGGAATTTATGCCCTGGTAAATCTGGGTAATGGTTTATGGGTCAAAGCCAGATCAACATTGCTCGATTCTGACATATCTGGCCAACATGTCCAATTTCCATTTGCAGTGATGGCTGGTATTTCTTCGATCTTATTGCTGATCGGAATCATTCCGATAATAGCGGAAAATTCTTTCCCACGTATCTATCCAGCCGTGGAAAAGAATTCCATCTCCCAGATTATTCTTAAAGCCTCCTCAAATTTACCGGATAATTTTCAAAAAGATGTATCCGTTCTTCTTTCAGATCCCGATTCCATCATTATGCATGGACGCATGCTATATCCGCGTTTTTATGATGTCAAAGACGGTGAAGAAAATACCGGAAAGACAGGCTACACAGTTCTTCCCTATGCCCGTTATGTGTTCCTGGTTGCCGGTCAACCAGAAGGCACGGTCATTTTTCCTCATACTGAATCAGATTTGCCTTTGAGAAATTCAGAAGAAATCTATCTGGTCGGTTGTATGGATGGTCTGGCAATAAAAGCCCGTATGCTCGTTCTTCCTGATGAAACTCCCTCAGTTTTTACAGCCAACCCGCCCATTCCATGGACCTGTTCTTCTACACCATGATCATGTCTGCTCCTGAACAGTCTGTACCACCTGCGTTCCATATCGGTGCAATTCCAATCTATAGGAAATTAATTCTTGCGCCAATGGATGGTTATTCGGATCATCCATTCCGCTTGATTTGCCGTCGTTGGGGGTCTGCGTGTACGTACTCTGAATTTATCAATGCCATGGATCTGGAAGGCAAACAACATCCTCATATTGGAGGACGCTTGTTTTTTTCAGAGGAAGAAAGACCATTTGGGTACCAGATCCTGGACAATTCACCTGACAGGATTTTGATAGCTGCCCAGATATTACGTGAAAGAAATCCTGACTTCATTGATGTTAATTTGGGATGTTGCAGTCGATCAGTCTGTTCGCGCGGTGCCGGTGCTAGATTGCTTGTAGAACCAGAAAAGATTTCTCTAATTTTGGATTCTCTTGTGAAAAATCTGGATATTCCAGTAACAGCGAAAATTCGTCTAGGCTGGGATGAAAAGAACAGAAATTATCTTGAGGTAGCCCGTCGTGTAGAACAATCCGGAGTATCAGCTTTAGCAGTCCACGGTCGGACAAAGATACAGGCATATACCGGAATGGCTGATTGGGATGCCATTGCCCAGGTCAAGCAAGTTGTCTCAATTCCTGTAATTGGCAACGGTGATGTAAAAACCGCAAATGATATTTCACGGTTTTTATCTCATACAGATTGTGATGCCATTATGATAGGCCGTGGTGCCATAGGTAACCCCTGGATATTTTCCGGGAAAGACCAACAGGATTGTTCAAAAGAAGAAATCTACCGGACAATGGTTGAACATTTAGAAGCTTCTATCAATTATTATGGAGAAGATCACGGGCTGGTGGTTTTTCGAAAACAGGCTGTTTTATATGTAAAAAACGAATGGCCGTCTCCAGCCACTCGTCATGAGGCATTAACTACCAGAGACCGGATTCGCTTCTTGCAGATCATCCGCTCCATTCTGCTGGATTGATCAGCTTTCCATCAGCTGTTTTTTGTATAATTCCACATCTATTTGGGGATCTGGATACTGCATTTTCCATGACCGCATAGTATCGGCAATAACAGAAGCAACTACAAGATTGCGATACCAGTTTCGATTAGCCGGAATAACATACCATGGGGCCCATTTAGTGGAGGTTTTTTCAATAGCATCTTCAAAAGCACTCATATATTCCGGCCAAAGTTTACGTTCATCCAGATCGCCTGGATTGAACTTCCAACGTTTTTCCGGCATTTCCAACCGTTCCAACATTCGTTCTTTTTGTTCATCCAAACTGATATTGAGGAAGAACTTAAGTATTGTCGTACCTTCTTCCGCCAGTTGCTGCTCAAAATCGTTTATTTGTTTGTAGCGTTTCTTCCAAACTTCCTTTGGAACCAGGTTGTGAACACGAACCACCAGAACATCCTCATAATGGCTGCGATTAAAAACAACAATCTCACCCTTCCCCGGTGTCTGAGCATGAATACGCCAGAGGTAATCATGGTCAAGTTCAATTTCTGTTGGAACTTTGAAACTGGTAACCCTCACACCCTGGGGATTGACACCGTCAAACACAGCCCTGACAGTTCCATCTTTCCCGCCTCCATCCATAGCCTGAAATACCACCAAAAGACGATGTTTATGTTCACAATAAAGAAGTTCTTGTAGACGGTCAATCTCTGCCCTGTATTCGGCCAGCTTTTCATTCCCTTTTTGTTTTTTACCTTCAAAATCTCCGAGATCATCAGGTGAATAATCAGATAGTTTGAATTTTTTCCCTGGTTCAATTCTATATCGGTCCATCATTTTCACTCCATAAACGACACTCGTGTGCAAGGATAAAATTATTATCCACTAAATTTATTTAAAAGAAAACTTGGGGGTTTTTGAAGAATTATCATGAATCGATTAAAAGAATCTTTCTTTGTCTTCGCCTTGTGAATCCGGTATACAGGTTATATAATTCATCGGTTATTTTGGATGAAAAGAGGAAAGAGTCATGATTGATGTAAATGATTTGCGCAAAGGTGTAACCTTTGAATTGGATGGCAGTCTGTATAAAGTCCTGGAATACAGCCATCATAAACCTGGTCGTGGGAATGCCACCATTCGGATTAAAGCCAGAGACTTGCGGACCGGTACGACTCTGGAAAAGACATTCCAGTCTGGAGATCGCGTTCCTGATGCACGTTTAGACTTCCATAACGTTCAATATCTTTATAAAGATGGCGACCTGTTTTACTTTATGGATATGGAAACCTTTGAACAGCCAGCCATTCCCGCTGACGTCATTGGAGAGGCTGCTGGTTTCTTGAAAGAAAATATGGAAGTCAAATTGACTTTCTTTAATAATGAACCTATAGACATTGAACTCCCCACATCTGTTGATCTGAAAGTGACACATGCCGAAATGGCAGTCAAAGGCGATACCGCTACCGGTGTGACGAAAAAAGTGATCACAGAGACTGGTCAGGAAGTTCAAACCCCCTATTTTGTTGTTGAAGGCGATATTATCCGTGTTGATACCCGTACAGGTTCTTACGTTACCCGTGTATAAGGCTGCAATTTTTGTTTCCGCCTGTCCATATTGTATGGATGGGCGGATTTAATTAATTCAACAATGCGCACACCAGCAGGTTTTGAATGCAGCTATTTCTTCGGTGACTATTACCGGGGGAAAAATCGGGAGGAATGCAGACTAATTGGGAATGTGGCTCCTCCACATAACTGGACAAGGGATTTATGTAAAAATTGCCCTGTACCAGAAATTCAACGTGCAAATTCATGTTCAGATATGGTATTAACAGGTTCTGTCGAAAGACAACTCTTTGGTCTGCGAAAAAAGGTGATCATAAGGGCATTTTGTCAAAAGACGAACAAACCTGTGACTGATCCACACATTGGCTGCGGTAAATGCCATAATCTGCCTGATGTATTTTTAGGGATCGATAAATCATGATTTCGGTTCTTTTTGACCTCGATGATACACTCATAGCTAATAATGCCGAGCATTTTACCCGTGTATATCTAGGCTTGTTGGGTAAATACCTTGAAGATCTCGTTGAACCTCAAAAGTTGGTTGATGCCCTGATGGACGGCACCAAAGCCATGGTTACAAAAACAACCATAACTGGTACTTTGGAAAATGAATTTGACCGGTTCTTCTATCCGCAAATTGGATTGAGTAAAGAACAACTTTCAGAAAGACTGACAAATTTCTATAAAGATATATTCCCACAATTAAAAACAGAAACGTCTCCCCGCCCCGAAGCTGTATCTGTTGTAAAAAAGTGCCTATCTTACGGATGGAATACAGCCGTGGCAACCAATCCTCTCTTCCCTGTTGCTGCGGTTCATCACCGCCTGCAATGGGCTGGACTTGATTCCAATACCATCCCATTTGCCGCTATTACATCATATGACACGTATCATTTCGCGAAACCTCAGCCAGCTTTCTTTACTGAGGTTGCCGCACGTATTTCAGCCTTTGACCATCCAGTCGTTATGATTGGGAATGATTTGAAAGATGACATTATTCCGGCAGGAAAGGCTGGACTACCAGCATTCTGGTTGACAGAATCTCAAGACTCTCTACCTGATGATCTGCCTATAGGTTCTGCAAAAGGCAAGATGGAAGATATTATTCCCTGGTTGAAAACAATTGAGAATAATTGTTGTCCGAATTCCCCTGCATCGAAATCAGCATTACTGGCTTCTCTCCGGGGAGGTGCGGCTGCCATTGACACAACCTTCAGACAAATTCCCTGCGAAATGTGGAATAAGCGCCCGATAGAATCCGAATGGTGCCCTACAGAAGTCGTATGCCATTTACGTGATGTGGATGGTGATATTAACCTACCGCGTGTCAAGACAATTCTTCAAAAGAAACAGCCATTTATTGCCGGGGTTGAATCAGATCGTTGGGCTGTAGAACGCGACTACATTCATCAAGATGGGTGCAAAGCTCTCGAAGCATTTATATCTACACGCCAAATGCTGATTGATTTGCTTGAGACAATACAGGAAGATGAATTTAATCGGACCATCCGGCACTCTATATTTGGACCTACCACCTTAAAAGAGCTGATCAGTTTTATCATTGCCCATGATAACAATCATATTCGTCAGATAAAGAAACAAAATAGTCTGTTTAGTCTGTAAAAAATGCATAAATTTAGGAAATCTGACTGATTCGGCTTTGACATTGCCTTTTTATTAGAATAGAATTACCGCAATCATAATCAATTCACCCTCCCAATAATTGTTATGGAAACAAAAGAATATACAGGGGAAGATCGTCGCAGTAGATCATGGGTCACTTTACCTCAAAGCATACTGATTACGAAAATACAGATATTTCCCAATGGCGCAGGAAGACCCTGGATCTGCTCTATTCGATTGCCTTGATTTGCAGTTTGATAGAATTTGGTTTTCTGGTTGTATTTTTCGAAAAAAATCAAGAATATTCCATCAATTTCCTTTTTTTCTGCTTGTTAATTCTGTTTGTTTTTATATTTGCAGTCATCAGGTCAATTGATTATCAGATTCGGGCAATAGGCCTTTCAGTTCTGGTTTATCTGGCAGGTATGATTGACCTTTTTTCTACAGGGCTGACAGGTGACGGTCGAATTTTCTTTCTGGCAGCACCTGTAGTTGCCTTACTGCTTTCAGGAAGTCGCGCTTGCTGGATATTCACTGCATTGAGCCTTTCTACATATATCTTTGCCGGATTTGTCCCTAATCTCGATTTCATGCCCATTCAGTTCATTCCACAAGAGAAAATCATTAATAAATTCACGTGGGTATCTTCCGGCATTATTTTCGGAACAGTTCTTATTGGTCTGGTAGCTCTTATCTGGCAGTTCAGCCGGATGAATACACATACATCGCAGCAAAATAATCGGCTGGTTTCTGAGGGAAAAATGCTGCGCCAGATTACAGGAAGTCTTCAAGCCAGAGAAGCTGAATTGCAGGCTTTACTCAATGCCATCGGTGATAGAGTGTTGGTGATCGATGCCCAGGGAAGAATCCTGAAATCATCTGATGGAAATTCTCAAACAACGGATAATGTGGCAGAAAACCACCGTAAAAATATTTTACGCGTTATTCCACAGCCTCAAGCAAATGAAGTGCTTGAACAAATCCATGAAGCCCTTTATTCCCATCAAACACGGATGATTGATTATTGTATAAATGACGGTGAAAGAGAACGCTGGTTCTCTGGCACTATATCGCCGTTTGAGACGGACAAAGTAGTGATGGTCAGTCGGGATATCACGGAAACCATAAAATCAAGTTCACGTGAACGCGACCAGAGAGCCCTGGCAAACGCCTTGAAAAATGCCGCATCACTGGTTAACAGTCCCCTTGATATCAACGAGGTTCTAACCAGAGTCCTGGCAGCTGTAGGAGAAGTTGTAACACAGGACGCAGCCAGTATTATCTTGTTGGGTGAACGCGGAAGTCTGATCGGATTTGGTCGATCAGGGCTTCCAGGATTTCAGAAAAAAATCGAAATTCTCCAACAAATGAATCTCAATGATTTTCAGA
This sequence comes from Leptolinea tardivitalis, assembly GCF_001050275.1. GTDB lineage: Bacteria > Chloroflexota > Anaerolineae > Anaerolineales > Anaerolineaceae > Leptolinea > Leptolinea tardivitalis. Next base: position 549,300 of record NZ_BBYA01000008.1, on the reverse strand, counting down.
CCCTGCGCACTATGAAGCGGACTGGGAATCCGCTAGTTATACCTGATATCTCACATTATCCCGCCTGGGTTGATATATCCGGAGATAACGGCACACGATCATATTTAGGCAGCCCGATCAAGGTTAAAGGGAGAGTCGTCGGATTTCTTTGTCTTGAAAGTATCAAACCGGGTGTTTATACTGCAGAACATATTGATAAGTTACAATCTTTTGTGGATCTGGCAGCTACAGCCATAGAAAATGACAATTTGCAACGGGAAACCCAAAAATTAGCCATATCCGATGAATTAACCGGCCTGTTCAACCGCCGTGGTTTGATGGATCTTGGCAGGCGCGAAGTTGACCGAGCCCGCCGTTTCCATCACCCTCTGTCAGCGGCTATCATGGATCTGGATAATTTTAAATCGATAAACGATACCTACGGTCATGTTGCTGGAGACCAGTTGCTAAATCAAGTAGCAGATTGTTGTCGGGCGAGTTTTCGTGAGATTGATATTATTGGCCGCTATGGGGGAGATGAAATTGTTGTCTTACTGATCGAAAACGATAGTCAACAGGCTTACCAGATTGTAGATCGTTTTCGCCAATCTATTGAAAACCGGGTATTTCGGACCGATGCCGGCAACCTGACAACAACAATCAGCATCGGCATTGCCTCCTTGAATGATCAGACAGAGAACCTTACCCAGCTAATCGATATGGCAGATCGAGCTTTATATCTATCAAAAGAAGCCGGCCGCAACCGGATAATGGTAATCTAATTGTGGTAATATCGGTAAATTAGTTTTCCTTATTAAAAACATCGCAACAGACAGAATGTCATAGATGGATTGGCTAATAATGCATCCATTCTGTGATGTACTCTGTTTGAAAGGGAATGTCATGAATCGAAAATATACCAACCGGCAGTATCTTGACCTCTTGAAAAAGAAGATTGTCGTTTTTGATGGTGCCATGGGAACCAATCTTCAGGTTCAAAATTTGACCGCCGAGCATTTTGGTGGAGAACGAACCAATGGTTGTAATGATTTCCTTGTCATCAGCTATCCAAAAGCTGTAGAAAATGTTCATCGGGCCTTTCTGGAAGCCGGGGTGGATGTAATCGAGACCTGTACCTTTCGCGCCAACCGTCTGACCATGAAAGAATACGGACTTCAAGACAGAATTGGTGAAATAAACCAGACGGCAGCTTCCCTGGCTCGAAGACTTGCGGATGAATACAGTCAAACCGGCCAGAAAAGACTGGTGGCCGGTTCTATGGGCCCAACCGGAAAATTACCTTCCATGAATGACCCGGAACTTTCCGATATCACTTTTGATGAATTGGTGAGCATCTTTAAAGAACAGGCAACCGGTTTAATCAAAGGTGGTGTTGACCTGCTCCTTATAGAGACTTCTCAGGATATATTGGAAGTAAAAGCAGCCATTCTGGGTATCCATCAGGCATTTGAAGAAACAGATATCTGGCTTCCCATCCAGGCTCAGGTGACTCTTGATACCACTGGACGTATGCTTCTGGGGACAGATATCAATGCTGTAGATGCCATTCTGGAAGGCCTGCCTATTGATGTTATTGGCCTGAATTGCTCCACTGGGCCGGATTTCATGCGTGATCCGATCAGTATGTTGACCAGTCAGACCAGCCTTCCGGTTTCATGCATTCCCAATGCCGGTCTTCCACTAAATATTGACGGTCAGGCAGTCTATCCATTAAAACCCGAACCTTTTGCCACAGCCATGACTGAGTTTGTTACAAAATTTGGCGTTAATGTAGTCGGTGGTTGTTGTGGAACCACCCCGGAACATCTTCAGAAACTCGTTGAATCGATAAAAGATATTAAACCGTTGGAAAGAAAGGTGGAACCAACACCTCGACTGGCGTCAGGGGTACAGATATCTACCATGAATCAGGAACCGGCGCCTTTCTTGATCGGAGAACGGTTGAATTCTCAAGGCAGCCGGAAGTTCAAACAATTACTCATCGCTGAAGATTATGATTCAATGATCACCATTGCCCGCGACCAGATCGACAGTGGTGCACACGGATTGGATCTATGTGTTGCATTAACGGAACGCACCGACGAAGCCGTCTTAATGCGGAACATCATCAAGGCACTGGCACCCGTTGTCAAAGTCCCCTTTATCTTTGATTCTACAGAACCCGAAGTTTTGGAAACGGCATTAAAAACAGCCCCGGGTCGCAGCCTGATCAATTCAACCAACCTTGAATCTGGCCGGGCAAAAGCCGATAAGATATTTGCCCTGGCAAAAAAGTATAACGCGGCGGTCATAGTCTTGACAATTGATGAACAGGGTATGGCCAAAACAGCCGCCCGGAAATTGGAAATTGCCCGAAGAATTTATGAAATTGCAACAAAAGATCACGGTCTTCAACCTGGCGATCTGGTCTATGACGACCTCACGTTTACCCTGGCTACCGGTGATCCAGAATTCGCCCAATCGGCTATGGAAACTTTGGAAGGCATCAGGCAGATCAAGGCGGCTCTTCCCGGAGTGTTGACATCCCTGGGTGTAAGCAATATCAGTTTTGGTTTGAAACCGGCGGCCCGTGCAGTGATTAATAGTACGATGCTATATCATGCCGTACAGGCAGGGTTGGATATGGCCATTGTCAATCCAGCGCAGATCACCCCCTACTCCGATATTCCAGAGGAAGAGCGCGAACTCGCCAATGATTTGATTTTTAATCGGAGACCAGACGCCCTTGAACGCCTGATCCAGCATTTTGAGAATGCAGTTGAAGTCCAGCATACACAGGTTTCTCCATTAGAAGGTCTTTCTGCTGCTGAACGCATACACTGGAAAATTCTGCACCGTGTGAAAGACGGCGTTGAAAAGGAATTGGATGAATTGCTTTCTGAAACTGATTCCAAATCAGAACGTGCTGTCGAAATTCTCAACACCATTCTTCTTCCAGCCATGAAAGATGTAGGAGATAAATTCGGTGCCGGAGAATTAATACTCCCGTTTGTTCTTCAATCTGCTGAAGTAATGAAAAAATCCGTCTCCTACCTGGAACAATTCCTGGAAAGACAGGAAGGGGCTTCCAAAGGGACGCTTGTTCTGGCTACCGTATATGGTGATGTTCATGATATTGGGAAAAACCTGGTAAAGACCATCCTATCCAATAACGGCTATACCGTACACGATTTGGGCAAGCAGGTTCCAGCAGAAACCATTATTTCCAAAGCAGTTGAATTGAATGCAGATGCCATCGGATTGAGTGCCTTATTGGTCAGCACCAGTAAACAGATGCCATTAATCGTCAATGAGTTAAACCGACGGAAATTAAACCTTCCGGTTTTGATCGGTGGTGCGGCTATCAATGAGAAATTCGGCCGTCGGATTTTAATGACCGAACAAAATGAACTGTATGAACCCGGTGTTTTTTATTGCAGAGATGCGTTTGAAGGACTGGCCACAATGGACAGCCTTGTTGATCCAAAAGAAAAACCAGCCCTTATGGAGAAAATTCGTCATGAAGCATCATACGAATTGGGACTGGTAAGAGAAAAAACCGTAGAGAAACAACCACAGGAAACCAAAGGTTCGTCCATGCCTCCAGCGAAATACATTCCCAGAGTGGATGAGTATGGCCCCCGTTTGGTAAGGAAAATGCCACTTGAAGCTGTTTACCAGTGTCTCTCAAAGAACGAGCTGTTCCGGCTTTCTTGGGGTGCAAAGAACGCTCACGGAGATGATTGGAAAAAACTGCAGCAGCAATACGAAGATCGCCTGCAGATAATGATAAAAGAAGCAGAAAAAGAAGGGTGGCTGAAACCGCAGGGAATGTATGGGTACTGGCCTTGCCAATCCAATGGGACTGATTTAATCATTTATCAGCCGGCATCTGTCCGTAACGGCAAACCGCTGGAAATTTCGCGGTTCTCATTCCCACGGCAATCATCGGGTGACTTCCTTTGTCTGGCAGATTATTTTGCATCTGTTGAAAGCGGAACGATGGACGTGGTTGCCTTCCAGGTTGTCACCGTCGGGCAGGAAGCCACCGATCGATTTGACCGTCTTCAAAAGGCCGGGGATTACAGTGAAGGCTACTTTACTCACGGGCTGGCCGTCCAGATGGCGGAAGCGGCAGCAGAATATCTGCATCGGCACATCCGCCGAGAATTGGGTTTAGATGCCGAGCAAGGCAAACGCTATTCCTGGGGTTACCCTGCCATTCCAGAACTTGCAGATCATGCCAAGGTCTTCTCCCTCCTGCCAGTTGAACAGGAACTCGGTATGACCCTGACATCAGCTTTTCAATTGGTACCTGAACAATCCACTGCGGCAATCGTGGTACACCACCCGCAGGCAAGATATTACAATATCGGTGAAAGCAGGATCGAGCAGTTGATGAAAGACTGAACAAACAGATGCTGCATTTAAAAGAAGAACCGGCCGGGCGTTTGACCCGGGATCAACTCATCCACCTGACATTTCCCCTGCTATCTGATGGAGCCATGGGTACCATGCTTCATCAAAAGGGAGTGAGTTTTGATGCCTGCTTTGATGAGTTAAATATCACTAATCCATCAATCGTAGGTGAAATCCATAGAGATTACATCGAAGCCGGTTCACAGATTATTCAAACAAATACATTCGGTGCAAATTGTTATAAATTAGCCCGTTTTGGTCTTGGGAATCGTGTTAAAGAGATTAATACTGCTGGGGTTGATCTTGCCAGACGGGTTATTCAGGGCACTTTTAAAGAAATTCTCATCGCGGGTGACATCGGTCCGTTGGGCGTCAGACTGGCGCCCTATGGCCGGGTTCAACCCGAAGAAGCACGTTTGGCCTTTACGGAACAGATTTCGGCCCTTTTAGATGCTGGAGTGGATTTGTTGTTGATCGAAACGATGACCGATCTGCAGGAAACTCGTCTGGCAGTTAAAGTTGCCCGGTCACTCAATCAGACAATTCCCATAATTGCTTCCATGACTTTTACCCGCGACGACCGTACTTTACTGGGTGATTCGCCATCAATTGTTGCCAGAACATTAATCAACGAAGGGGCAGATTTGACTGGTGTCAACTGCTCTGGCGGTCCTCAACAGATATTACGGATTTTACGGCAAATGCATGCGGCTATTCCCAATGGCAAATTTTCTGTAATGCCCAATGCCGGTTGGCCTGAGCAGGTTGGCGGTCGTATTATGTATGCCGCAACTCCGGAATACTTCGGAGATTATGCCGTTCTGTTTCACCAAAACGGTGCTCGCATAATTGGCGGCTGTTGTGGGACGACCCCCGAACATATTTCTGCCATGAAAAAAGCATTATCCAAGGCAGTTCCGCTTGAATCAGCAGAACCATTCGAGGTTTCCGAACAAGAACCTGAGTTCTCCAGAAAAGAAGAAGCTCTTGCGCCAACGAAATTTGGCGCAAAAATCTCTGCCGGGAAATTTGTGACCGCAGTTGAAATGGATCCTCCGCGTGGTCTGGCTACACAAAAATTGATAGCCGGCGCCAGTCTATTGGCTGAAGCAGGTGTTGACGTGATTAATGTGGCAGACAGTCCAATGGCTCGCATGCGCATGAGCCCATGGGCAGTTTGCAGTCTCATCCAGCAAAAGGTGGGCATTGAGACTGTGCTACACTTCCCAACTCGCGGACGCAACCTTATTCGTGTTCAGGGTGACCTTTTGGCAGCCCATGCCCTTGATGTGCGGAATGTGTTTGTTGTTATGGGCGATCCGACATCCATTGGCGATTATCCAGACGCAATGGATAACTACGACCTGGTTCCTTCTGGTTTGATCAAATTAATCAAACAGGGATTCAACACTGGTATAGACCATTCTGGAGCCAATATCGGTCAGCCGACCAATTTTTTTGTTGGTTGCGCTTTGAACTTGACTCCCAATTCCCCCGCAGATGAAATTAAGAATCTGGCACGAAAGATCAAAGCTGGAGCGGATTTTGCTCTTACACAACCAGTTTTCCAACCTGAAGCTGCCAGAGAATTTATCAATAGAATTAAGAATGAAATGGGGGAGTTTAATCTCCCAATTCTAGGGGGAGTATTACCCCTTGCAAATACACGACATGCCAATTTTCTGGATCAGGAAGTTCCTGGAATTATCATTCCGCCATCGGTGTTAGAACGGATGAGAAAAGCCGGGGAAAAAAGTAGTGAAGAGGGAGTGAAGATAGCTGTTGAATTGATAGAAGAGCTTCGCCCGCTGATCAATGGAGCGTATATCATGCCGGCTTTCAACCGCTATGACCTGGTTGCAGAAGTGGTTGAGGCTATCAAAGAATAGGTACACATACTCTATGCATACAAGAATCCAAATCATAATCAAGTACGCTGGGATCTTCGCCTGCGTAGCCAGTTGCGGTCTGGCTATATTTTCTGCCATTAAAGGGTATGAAGCAGCAATTGAATATTCATCAAATCCACCTGAAACTGATATGGTGACAGATTGGGACAGGCGGTTGCGAAAATTCAGGCTGGATTTACCTGAATCGGGTATAGTCGGTTATCTATCTGACCGGGATATTCCGGGATATAAATATGGAATCAGAGACGAAGAAGTCGAATTCATATTGACTCAATATACACTTGCACCTGTAGTCCTGGAACGAGGTGCCAATCATAAGGTGGTAGTAGGTAATTTTCGAGATGACGGTGATCCGGAAAAAATTAAAAGAGTTGAAAAAGAATTGAATGTGAAATTGATCAAGGCCTATTCAAACGAAATTTTCCTGCTGGAAGGTAACGAAAAATGAGTTACCTTGTTTATCTTACCCTTGTTCCTCCCATCTTTATAGGCCTGTTGTTAGCGGCCTGGTTGATCATCCCAACAAAAAAAGGGAACCTGCTGCTTCTTGCATCCCTGGGTATCCCAATGGGATTTGGGATTATATCCTGCCTGCTTTTTCTCTGGTCCTTTATTTTTTCTCCTTCATTTCCGGGTTTCTGGATTATAGAAATTCTTTTGATTGGCTTCCTTTTCTACATAAATTTGAAAAATAGGAGCGAAATCAAATATTATCTTCCAAATGTTAAAAAATGGTCGTGGCTTGATTGGCTTCTCAGATTAAGTTTTATTCTCGTCGCTTTGATCGGTATATTAGCATTCATGGATTATGTAAAAACCAATCCACACGGTCGATATGACGCCTGGGCTATATGGAATGTTCGTGCCCGTATGATTTTCCGCGGCGGCGAAAATTGGAAAAGCGTATTTGTTCCGCAACTATTCCATGGCGATTATCCAATGCTGATTCCATTTACCATTGCACATTCCTGGCTGATGGCTGGCACAGAATCAATGCGCATTCCTCCCATGGTGGCTTTCCTTTTCACGTATTCCATTCCGGGGATCGTCACGGGTGCCCTTCTATCAATGGGGAAAAAACAGGTATCCTGGCTTGCCGGATTAATTCTGTTAAGCACTCCATGGTTGATTTTCTTTGGATCGGTGCAGTTTTCAGATGTTCCGCTGGCAGCCAATATCCTATCAGCCAGTGTTTGCCTTTGCATGGTATTCATGGATCGAGAATCAAAACTAACCTGGGCATTTCTGGCGGGTCTGTTTTGCGGTTTAGCCAGTTGGACGAAAAATGAAGGGCAGCTTTTTCTACTGGTTTTCATTTTCGTGGTCGTGATTGGATTCATATTTTCCTTCGAGAAATGCGAAAGAAATAAACGCTTTCTTTACCTGGCCATAGGTCTTCTATTACCAGTATTCGTTCTCTTCCTGTTTAAATTTACACTGGCGCCAGCCAATGATGTTGTTGATACGAACAATCTTTCACCTGCTCTGACAAACCTGACGATATTCTCCCGTTATAGTGAAGTACTTAAGACCATGAAACCGTATTACTCCATATTTGGTGGATGGTATGGTGCGATCCCGGTTTTCTTTTTCTTATGCGGATTGGTTCTTTTGCCGCGTCTGACAAAAGAAAATAAAGCCTCGGTTCTTTCCATCGCAGCCATTCTCCTGCTTCAATGGACCGGTTATTTCTTCATCTACGTTATCACCCCGCATGATCTTCAAACCCACATTAATCAATCGTATTCCAGGTTGTTGATGCACATGTACCCGGCATTCATTCTATTATTATTCCTGTTCCTGCATCCCATCGAAAAAGAAAAAGGTATAAAAGAGTTCAACCACAATCTCACTTAATTCCCTGCGGTATAATTTTTCTATGCTGCTTACTATTGATATTGGGAATACAAACATCACCATAGGCTGCTATCAGGCTGAAACGTTGGGCAAACGCTGGCGGCTTGCTACGGACCACGAGAGAATGGCGGACGAATACGGCATCCAGCTTGCCAGTCTATTAGGCCATGGGAAGATAGACATCCGTGATATTCAGGCAGTTTGCCTGGCATCAGTAGTACCACCTCTTACCGGGCGACTTGTGCAGGCCTGCAAACAGTATTTAAACCAATCCCCTTTTATTGTGGATTCATCGGTTAAAACCGGAATCAATATCACTCTGGATGATCCATCAGCAATCGGTGCTGATCGTTTGGTGGATGCCGCTGCTGTTCAGGTAATTTATGGCGGCCCGGCCTGCATTGTTGATTTTGGAACAGCCACCACATTTGATGTGTTGGATAATAAGGGTAACTATCTGGGTGGTGCCATAGCTCCTGGAATTGGAATTTCGGCGGACGCCCTCTTTCAACGTACATCCAAATTACCGCGCGTTGACCTCGTCCGTCCGCCTTCGGTTATCGGAAAGAACACCGTTCATGCCATGCAATCCGGTCTCCTTTTCGGTTATGTCTCCATGGTCGAAGGAATGGTCGCCCGGATACAAAAAACAACCGGAGATGATTTGAAAGTCATTGGAACCGGGGGATTGGCAGAAATTGTCGCCAACGAGACAGATGTCATCCAGATTGTTGCCCCCTGGTTGACATTGGACGGCTTAAGAATAATCTGGGAGATGAATCATAAGCATGACTAACCCGCTGCAGGATAAGCACATCATTCTCGGAGTAACCGGCTCCATCGCAGCATACAAAGCTGTAGAAATTGCTTCTAAATTAACCCAGAATGGCGCCATTGTAGATGTCGTATTGACAGAATCCGCCTGCAAATTTGTGTCACCGCTCACATTTCAGTCTGTCACCGGACGTAAAGCATCTACTGAAGCCGATCTTTGGGGTGGAGAAGGACACGTAGTGCATGTGTCCCTTGGCCATAAAGCCGATCTTGTTCTGATTACACCGATTTCAGCCAATACCTTGGCCAAACTTGCCACGGGAATTGCGGATAATCTGCTCACCGTTACGGTACTGGCCTCTTCTGCCCCGCTGATTATTGCTCCGGCGATGGATGTTGACATGTATCAGAAGCCTATCACACAGGAAAATGTGGAAAAATTGCGCCAGCGGGGAGCCATTATTGTTGGGCCGGAAAGCGGTCACCTGGCTTCTGGTCTGGTTGGACCTGGCCGGATGTCAGAACCGGTAGAGATTGTCAACATGGCCCGGTATGTCTTGAGTCGCGGCGGCAGACTGGAAGGCCGAAAAGTTGTGGTCACAGCAGGCGGCACTTCAGAACCCATTGATCCAGTCAGAGTGATTACGAACCGTTCCTCAGGAAAACAGGGATATGCCCTTGCTCAGGCCGCACTGGATATGGGTTGTGATGTCACTTTAATCAGTACAACAGATCACTTAATGACACCAGCCGGAGCCAACCTGGTTCATGTAGATACGGCTCAACAGATGATGGAAGCTGTCATTAATCATACCGATCAGGCAGACTTACTGATCATGGCTGCGGCAGTGGCAGATTTCAGGCCATTTCATCCAGCCGATGAAAAAATCAAGAAAGAAGATGGAGTACCGGCAATCAATCTTGAAAAGACTCCGGATATTTTGAAGGAAATTGCTAACATTCGTGAAAAAACCGGATTCCCTCGCCGGGTTATTGGTTTTGCCGCTGAAACCGAAGCCCTTGTTGAAAATGCCAGGCGAAAGATAAAACAAAAACGACTCGATATGATCGCAGCCAACGATATCTCAACATCTGATGCCGGGTTTGAGGTAGATACCAACCGGGTAGTTCTGCTTTTCCCTGACGGCTCGTCACAGGAGCTCGGACTGCAAACGAAATTAGAAGCGGCGCAGTCCATTTTAAATAAAGCAGCTTCATGGTTTGAAAAGGTTTGAAGAATAAACGAATTTTCCTTGTAGTTTTCTTTCTTTCATTGCTGGTATCATGTCAGGCAATAAATACACCCTTGCCTGCCGCTTCTGAATCTCAACCCATCGCTTCCACAACAGCAATGCCATCAGATCCGTCGGCCACGATAATAGTACCAGATGTGACACTTACCGTTGAACCGACGACTGTTCCGGAAAATATCAATCCATTGACCGGGCTGCCGGTGGATGATCCGGCCAAATTAAACCGTTTGCCGGTGTTAATAAAAGTATCAAACTATCCGAGAACGGGAAGGCCTCATGCTGGTCTGTCAGCAGCCGATATTGTTTTTGATTATTACATCGGTGAGATGTTCAACCGTTTTCTTCCGGTTTTTTACGGTAATGATGCCCCGCAGGTTGGTCCTATCCGTTCAGGAAGATTGGTTGATTCGGAAATCACCCAGATGTTTCGGGGTATCCTTGTTTATGGAAATGCGGATGAACGCGTAGATACCGTCTTGGACAAACAGCTGGGTGCGAGAGCAATACCCTATAAATATTCGCTTTGTCCACCCATCTGTGGAGATGATACCCATAGTGTCACAGGAGTTTTTGCCGACTCTGCCGGAGTTACGCAATATGCTCAATCTCTCGGCATCGCTCAAGAGAAGCCTGGCCTGCAATTTGCAACCTTCTCAGCTGAACCTCCTCCTGGTGGACAAACTGCCATCCAATTGTTGATCCAATATGCAGATATTAATCGGGGGGAATGGCAATACGACACCACTTCCGGAAAATATTTGCGTTGGATTGAAGATGGGAATGAAGGTGAGCCGCTAACCATGATTCCATTGGTAGATCGGAACACGGGAGCTCAGCTCGGTTTTTCGAATGTCATTATTCTGACAACGTTTTATATCGAATACAACCGCACGTTACACAATATTGATCTTTGGAATAATGCCGGTCCACAAAATGCCATGTACTTCAGGGATGGAATGAAATATGATGGGAAATGGCGCATTTCAGATCATTCACAACCATTGGAACTTCTACAGAATGACGGTTCCCCCATGCCATTAAAACCGGGCAATACCTGGATTGTTCTTGCCGGCATCAGTTCACAGATTGCAAATCCGCAAGGCGGCCGATATGAACTTTATTTTTACACTCCATAACCGACAACAAGAATAACCATGAACTGGCGATTAGTATTTTCGTTGTTGTTTTTATTCCTACTCGCGGTAAGTCTGACCGGTTGTCAATCTACTTCAGCGACAACGCCAACCGTAAGTATCCAACCGACGCTGATGGATATTGCTTCATCAACTCCAATTCCATCAGCAACTACACCCCCGACTCCGGCAGTCATTACAGCCACACCTCTACCCTCACCTACTGAAACGCCCCTGCCAACACTAACCTCGACCATAGAAGCCGTACATTATGGACCAGACAGGTTCCCTAAAAATATCAATCCTTTTACCGGCCTTAAAGTCGATGACCCGTCTATTTTGGACCGTCGCCCTGTTATGGTAAAGGTCAGCAATTTTCCTCCCTCCGGCCGCCCACAATTTGGTTTATCACTGGCAGATCTTGTTTTCGAACATTACATCGGCGAAGGGATGAATCGATTCTCAGCAATTTATTACGGCAGCAAACCTGAAAAAGTTGGACCTGTTCGTTCTGCCAGATTGGCAGATGTTCAATTAGCCAGCATGTATCAAACGATATTTGCTTTTGCCAGCGCCGATACGCGTGTTCGAAACAACCTTATTGCCCAACTGGATGGTCTGGCTGTTACCGTCAAAGAATCCACATGCCCGGCATTATGTGATACGGGTGAACATACTGTAAATTCAGTTTTTGCTAATATTTCAAAATTCGATGAATATGCGAAGTTGAAAAAGATCAATAATTATCGTCAAATCGTCACCGGAATGGTTTTTGATTCTAAACCATCAGAATCCGAAAATGATACCGGTAATTCTGTTCTCATCCGGTATAATGATCTAAATCTCAGTCAGTGGATTTATGATGCCAATCAACGCAAATACCAACGCTGGACTGAAACTGATATCCCAGAAAATCCGGTTAAACTTGTCCCGTTGATGGACAAATTAACCGGAAAACAAGTTGCCTTTGACAATGTTGTGTTGCTCTATGCCCGTTACAATGAATACAATCCAACACTCCATAATATTGAATTGTGGGCAAACAAGGAAGCCCGCAGAGCAGTATTTTTCCGGGATGGACGTATGATCACCGGATACTGGCAATCACAGGCAAATGACCGTCCTATGGTCTTCTTTGATGACTATAATCACGCTATTCCATTGAAACCAGGGAATACCTGGTTTGTTATTTTAGGTCTGGCATCCACTCTTGACCAATCAGAACCGGGTAAGTGGAATGTTCAATTCGCCATTCCCTGAAACAGGTATCATATGCGCATTCTTGTGATCTCTGACATCCATGCCAATCTGACCGCTCTTAACGCGGTTCTTGAGGATGCCGGTTCAGTGGATGCTGTCTGGTGCCTGGGAGATCTGGTAGGGTATGGACCCGATCCCAATGAAGTAATTGATCGTATCGCCAACCTTCCCTATACCGTATGTGTACTTGGGAATCATGATGCCGCCGCTCTGGGCCAAATTGATCTTGATAGCTTTAACACTGAAGCACGCGAAACCACAGTCTGGAACCAGGAAAACCTTACAAAAGAAAGCAAACTCTATCTGACCAGTCTCAGGAAAAAGACGGTCAGGCATGGATTCACCCTTACACATGGCAGTCCAAGAAATTCCATCTGGGAATATATTCTGGATGTGGAAAGCGCCGCCGATAACCTTGATTATTTCGTTACGCCTTTTTGTTTAATCGGCCACACACATATCCCGGTGATTTATCATACAAAAAATGGTAAATCATCTCTCTATGCAATGAATTCAGACAATCCCCTGAGCACAAAATTAACCGGTCGGGCAATTCTCAATCCGGGTTCTGTTGGTCAACCACGCGACGCTGACCCGCGGGCATGTTATGCCATACTGGACTTACTGGATAAAACCTGGGACCTCAGGCGCATAGCTTACGATATTTCTTCTGTCCAACAACGGATCATTCGTTCCGGCTTACCTATTCGTAACGGGGAACGGCTTTTTGGCGGCTGGTAGCCAGGGAACTTTCATTACAGTTTCATCGTTAATAGAACATAAATCATCAACAGTGGTGGAGGAAAAGATGAAACGTGTGTGGTTATCCTTATGTCTGCTGGTGTTTTTTCTGTCTGGCTGTGCACAGGCAAAAAGTAGTATTCCTACAGCTGCTGCCCAGAATAAGGCTTATGACGAACAGGCACCCAAAGCAATGGAAGCGGTTCCTCAGGCAGCCGCACCTATAGAAGAGAATTCAATAACCAGTTCAACAGCTGGCAATGGCGGCAATGAATCCTCTGTCGATCAATTGATCATACAGAATGCGTCCATTTCCATCGTTGTTGTCGACCCGGCAACATCGATGGATGAAATTATTAAAATGACAGAAAATATGAAGGGTTTTGTAGTGACATCCAACATCTATAAAACCCGGAATGATAATGGTCTTGAATTACCTGAAGCTCGAATTACCGTCCGCGTTCCGGCAGACAAATTAACTACTGCTATGGAACAGATTAAGAACCTCACACCCAACCCAGATACAGATGTTTTATCCGAAAACCGTACAGGTCAGAATGTTACAAAGGAATACACTGACCTCCAGAGCCGCTTGAAAAACCTTGAGGATGCCGAAGCTCAGTTGCGAGAAATTATGGCTTCGGCTACACGTACAGAAGATGTGATGTCTGTATTCAATCAACTCACTCAGGTTCGTGAACAAATTGAAGTGATCAAAGGGCAGATTAAATACTACGAAGAATCAGCCGCAATGTCTGCGATTGATATCACAATTCAATCAAAATCATCCGTCGCTCCATTGTCCATTGGCGGTTGGCAGCCGGGTGGTGTCGCCCGGAATGCGATTCAGGCATTGATCAATGCACTTAAGTTCTTTGCTGAAGCCGCCATCTGGATTATTCTTTTCCTGCTGCCGGTGCTCATTATTCTCTTTATCCCGGTCTGGATTATATTTATGATTATCCGCGCAATCGTACGGAAGAATAAAGCGAAAAAAGAAGCACAAAAGGTTGAGGAAGAAACAAAGAAAACATCCTGACCTAAATTACTAAGTATTTCACAAGAGGGACTGGCTCCATATGAACCAGTCCCTCTCTTTTTTCGGTTTTATCAGCTGGAATGCTATAATTGGAAATCTTTTCTACAGTAAAGATCGGTGAATCTTTCCTTGAATAAGCCCCGGGGAAAAAGCTATTACTCTTTCCTTGCTAATGGACTTTTATACATCAATCGAATGATTTCACACCAGGAAATTTCTCGATGCTGAAATTACCTAGACAAATATCTTTTCGATCGGGGAGAATTAGCCGGTTAATCCAGGCAACCCTATTATGACATCCATTGTTTCTCTCGACATTGAGACGACCGGGCTAGACCCGATGAATGACGCCATCATTGAAATTGGTGCCGTTAAATTTAATGGTAATCGTATCGAAGCAGAATTTTCACAATTGATTAATCCCGGTCGGCCAATCCCTCAGATGATCACTCAATTGACCGGTATTACTAACGAGATGGTACATAAAGAACCACCGATCAAAGCGATTATTCAGGATTTTGCTGATTTTGTCGGAGACAGCCCGGTTCTGGGTCACAATGTCCGGTTTGATTTGAGTTTCCTTCGGCGGCAGAATATTCTGGAATATAACGACATAATTGATACATATGAATTGGCAGCCGTTTTTCTTCCTACAGCCAGCCGATATAACCTTGGTGCCCTTGGGCAGCTTCTATCCATTCCTTTTCCTGCCACGCACCGCGCGCTCGATGATGCCCGCGCAACTCGCGGGGTATATGAAAAGCTGATCCGTAAGGCTGGTGAACTTCCAATAGATCTCCTGGCCGAGTTGGTGCGTCAGGGTGATCGCACCGATTGGATTGGATCCTTTGCTCTTCAGCAGGTGTTACGTGCCAGATCGCGTGAACCAATCCAGGCACGGAAAGCCCTGCATGTTTCATCAGGCCCATTGTTCGAAAAACCTGCAGGGAAAATAGTCATCGGAGCAGAACCTGAAAATGGCAATGCCCGGTTGGATATTGATGAAGTATCTGCCATTTTAGAACATGGAGGACCATTTTCAAAGTTTTTTAGTTCATATGAATATCGACCGCAGCAGCTCGAAATGTTAAAAGCAATAGCCCGATCGTTTTCAGAGGGGCAACATATGTTAGTAGAAGCTGGTACCGGGACAGGCAAGTCATTTGCCTATCTGGTCCCGGCAGCTATGTGGGCTATGCAGACAAATACGCGTGTGGTCATCTCCACAAATACCATAAACCTTCAGGATCAGTTGATTAATAAAGATATTCCCGATCTACGTGAAGCTCTTGGTATTGATTTACGGGCAAC
Source organism: Leptolinea tardivitalis (assembly GCF_001050275.1). Classification (GTDB taxonomy): domain Bacteria; phylum Chloroflexota; class Anaerolineae; order Anaerolineales; family Anaerolineaceae; genus Leptolinea; species Leptolinea tardivitalis. The sequence goes on along the minus strand of NZ_BBYA01000008.1, from coordinate 533,624 downwards.
TGTTCTTAAAGGTCGGTCAAATTACCTCTGTCCTCGCCGCTTTGAAATGCTGCGGCAGCGAGGTCCAGAAACAGCAGAAGAGATGCGAGTTCTTGGTAAAGTCATGATCTGGCTGCATGAAGGTGGCACAGGCGATCGCAATGAGATCAATTTGAACCAGTCTCCCGAATGGGATGTCTGGATGAAAATATCAGCAGAAGATGAAGGCTGCAAATCCGAGACTTGTTTAAGCCGAACAGGTGGGGAATGCCCATTCTACCGATCCAGGCAGGCTGCCAGTATCGCCCATCTAATCATAGTAAACCACGCTTTGCTGTTATCTGATGTTGCCGCAGGAAACCGGATTCTGCCGGAATATAACTATCTGATCATTGACGAAGGCCATCATATGGAAGAGGCAACAACCGGCGCACTCGCCTTTAAGGTCAACCAATATGACTTCGACCGCCTGATCCATGAACTGGGTGGCTTGAATTCCGGTCTTCTGGGTCGTTTTCTTATCCAATTACAAGGGATTCTCCTACCATCTGATCTGGCGGCTGTACAAACAACTGTGCGCCAGGTTTCTGATCTGGCTTTCAAGATCACCAGCCTTAATAATCAATTCTTTGAGGCTGTTGACAACTTCCTGACGGATCAGCGCGATGGCCGTCCCATGGGGACATACCCGCAGCAGGAAAGAATACAGAATTCTACAAGAACGTTACCGTCATGGGATCTTGTAGAAGAAATCTGGTATGACGAAAGTGAAGAGCTAAAAGAAATGTTGAATTTGATTACCGGCTTAATTCGAGCAGGCAGCCCGGATGAAGAGAATTCCAACGAAGAATTGGAAGATATCATTGGTAATCTGGCTACTGTGGCATCCCGGTTCTCTGAAATTAGCTCCAATATCACCTCCCTGGTTTCAAAACCAGATAGTCTTCAAATCTACTGGATCGAAAAACAGCCGACCTCCAACCGTATAACGCTGCAAATGGCGCCGCTGCATATCGGGCCTCTGATGGAAAAACACCTCTGGCACCAGAAAACATCCGTTGTACTTACCTCAGCTACATTAACTACACATGGTGAGTTTGACTACCTGCGCAGCCGGTTGAATGCGGATGAAGCAGACGAGCTTGCCTTGGGATCTCCATTTGATTATGAAAATTCCGCTCTCCTTTATTTAATCAATGATATTCCAGAGATCACAGACGCCTATGGTTACCAAAAATCTCTTGAATCAGGTCTGGTCAGGCTGGCAAAAGCCACAAACGGCCGTATGCTTGTGTTATTCACGTCTTATGCACAATTGAAAAAGACATCTCAGGCTATTGCCGGTGGAATGGCAGATGCAGGAATACAGATATATGAACAGGGTGTTGGGGCATCAGCCAATGCGCTGTTGGAAAACTTTCGTGGAGCTGATAAAGCCGTTCTGCTGGGAACCAGAGCTTTCTGGGAAGGAGTGGATATTCCCGGTGAAGCTCTCTCTGTTCTGGCCATAACGAAATTACCGTTTGATGTTCCCTCCGATCCAATCATCGCTGCCCGTTCTGAAACATATGAGGATCCGTTTAACGAATATTCGCTTCCAGAAGCTATTCTAAAATTCCGTCAGGGATTTGGCCGTCTCATCCGCACTCAGTCAGACCGCGGTGTTGTAGCAGTGTTCGACAAACGCCTTCTCACCAAAAAATATGGCAAGTTATTTATTGAATCCATACCAGAATGTCACATGGTGACAGGTTCGCTCTCGGAATTACCCAGAACAGCCGCGAAATGGCTAAATCTTTGATTTTTTATCACTCACCAAGCCACCAGTTGGATTGGCTTGCTTTTTCCCGTTTTTGCATCACTTCGACTTTACCATTATCCAGCCATAATACACACGGACGATCTGCCAGATTGTAATTGGATGACATGCTAAGTTGATACGCCCCCGATACGGGAATGGCAACAATATCACCCCTTTCGAGTCTGGGAAGGTCTATCTGATGGATCAACTCATCACCAGATTCGCAAAATCGCCCAACCAGTCGAGTCGGCACAACCGGACGGTCTGCCGAATTACCAATGACCACTGCGGAATAATGGGCGTCATATAAGGCTGGCCGGGGATTATCCGACATCCCTCCATCTACAGCTGCGATCCACTCCCCAGTAGGTAAAGATTTCGTGCTGCCTACTGAGTAGATCGATACACCGGCCTTCGCAACCAACCACCGGCCGGGTTCAATGATAATTTTGGGAAGTTTTATTTGGTACTTCTCACAACAGTTTTGTACAGTGTGGCTGATGGCCACGATCCAATCAGACGGATCTGTGTCAGGTGAACCGGTTGTATACGGTACACCCCACCCTCCTCCCGGACTGATGATTTCGGGTTGCCAGTCAGTTTTGTGACACAAATTGAAAAGAATATTGATAGCTTCAGAATAACGGTCAGAATCAAATAATTGTGAGCCCAGATGTGTATGAAGCCCGGTTAATCGAACTGCATCGCTGGATAAACCCAGCTTAATCGCCTCTTCTGCCTCTCCATTTCCCACAGGAATTCCGAATTTGCTGGCGCTGTGTCCTGTTTGAACAGCTTTGTGGGTATCCACAGTAATATCCGGGGTAATACGCAGCCAGATGGCAGGAATGCGATTCATTTTCCGGCTTATCTCTTCAACAAAATGCAATTCATCCAGACTATCCACCACAATAGATTCGATCTGCAAGTCTATCGCTTTGTGAATTTCTGCTTCTGATTTGTTGTTCCCGTGTAAATGAATCCTGCAAGGTGGAATTCCCGCTTTTAGAACAATTTCCAATTCGCTGATGGAAGCGACATCAATGGATGTTTCCAGATTTGCCAGTTTGCGGGCAAACGGCAGCGATAAGTACGCTTTTGAAGCATAGGCAATGTCAAAATTACCAGGGTATGTATCTGCAAGTAAATCATGCAGATAACGGTAATTCCAGGCAAAGGTTACAGCATCATAAATGTATAATGGCGTCCCATATTTTGAAGCCAATTCCTTCAGAGAACAACCACCAATATGAGAAATATGACCATTATGAATCTCAACTGTATCAGGGAAAAGGTCAATAGTATCCATGGATAGGCAAAACCAGTAATCCTGTTTGGGAATAATCCTGTTTAATTATTGTAAACGAAATTCTTACCAGGATTCAAATCAGGTCGCAGGTTTATTTTCCCATGGATTTCGCAGCAGCAGCCGACCGGGTGTGGACATCCAGCTTTTCAAAAATAGCTTTCAGGTGACGTTTTACAGTGTTTGTCGTAATGACCAATTTTTCGGCAATTTCTTTGTTGGTCATCCCCTGAGCCAGCAGGTCAAATACCTCGCGTTCACGCTCGGTCAGTACACGCAGCTCATCGAATGTATTTTGTATATTGCCTGCATCTTCAACAATCTTCAGAAAGGAAGCCCGATCAAAGGCCTGTTTTTCCAGATAAGCAAAAATCGATTGTTCAGCATAAGCTCGCTTGATATCTTCCGGTGAGGCTACTCCGCTGACGACAACCGTTGGAACTCCAGCAGCACGCGTACTGGCAAGAAGTTGGTATCCCTCCAGATTCTCGCTGGGTATGCGTTGTTCCCATAAATTCGTCAGGGAGCCATTTAATAACAGGTCAACAACAGCCAGTGTAAATTTCTCGCGGCGTAAATAACCGAGTGCTTCGCCAAAACTTCCACAAACACGCACCTGATAACCGGCATCAGATAATAACTCCTCAATAATACTGCGCCAACCGGCATCATCTTCCACAATCATCGCTTTTCCGCGGTTGGATTCTCGTTTAGATATGCTGCTATTTTTTAATGGTTGAGTGAAATGATCAACAGTCTGTGACTCCGAAATACTGGCTCCAGCCGATTGGGGAGCACTGGCCAGGGCACGGGATATCAATTCACGAAATTGTCCACGGTTGAAACTCTCTTTTCTGAGAAAGGTAAAAACACCATAATCGGTAAGCGCTGTCACAGCCAGTTCGACGGTGGCAAATCCAGTCAGGAGGATCGTTTTACAATTAGGATCAAGTTTTCGAACCGCGTCTAACACCCTCAAACCATCGAAATTATTATGGTCGTTGGGAGAAAGGGATAAGTCAACTATCGCCAATCGATGTGGATTTTTTCGAAGTTCATAGATGGCATCATCTAGATTGTTTGTGACCGTCACCTGCAAACCGGAATCACTTAAAATTTCAGATAGAATTTGCTGCCAGGACCGGTCATCTTCAACGACTAACGCCTGAGGCTGGGATTGATTCATTTTACTTCCTCCACTCTGGGTAAACGCAATCGGAATGCGGTACCGTGCTCACCATCGCTATCGATATTAACAGATCCTCCCAGACGCGTCATCAAAGTCTTTACCCACCAAAGGCCAAATCCTAATTTTCCAGGGCGTTGACCGCTACGGCCTGAATAAGTTAATTCAAAGATTCTGTCATGCAATTCAGGCGGGATGCCCGGCCCGGTATCTCTGATAGTAATTTCGACCCATTTCTCAAAAGCCTTACCATTAATCGAAATGATACCCTTTCCCTGCATGGCATCTGCTGCATTTTCAATCAGGTTCGTGAAAACAAATACCAGACTTTGTCCTCCGGCGGTCACCAGAGGAAGATCTGATAACCCCTTAAGTTGGATTTTTATACCGGGTGGCAGTTTTGCCGCCTGCAACGCTTCTGCAATCCTGCCTTCTATATTCACGGGTTCAAGTCTGATAGGTCTCAGGTGAGACAGGTTGTCGCGTACGGTCTGCATGGCTTCCATAGCACACCGCTCTATCTCCCCCAGGTTGTTTGCCAGATACGGGTCTGCCTGTAAAGCAGGTGCGCATTTATCCTGAATACTCTGAACACGAACCGGTATGGTTCCCACTTTATTATTCAAATGATGCAACAGATTAGAGGCGATATCTCCGACAGCCGCGAAAGTCTCTGCGACTGAGCGTTGTTCCTGTGCAGATCGCAGAGCCTGTTGCCGGCTTTCATTTTGAATGGCCATTACGGCATAATACGAAAGGAATGTCAGTACCTTTTTGTCCCAATCAGATTCGGCAAAAAGTCCAGGATCAGGTTCTGAACTGTAAACCCCGATGGCACCGAGCGGAAGTTCATTCTCGTTGGATAATAATGGCACAATAAGGGCTCGCATCCAGTTTTGAGATTTGGCCAGATCACGCCGGTGGAACCTGGGATCAATACGGACATCATCTGCTACAACAGCTTGCCGGTTGAGCACTGCCAGGCCGGTCAAACTACCTTCCACGGGCATGGTTTCACCATGAACATAAGCGCCGCAGGAAGATTCCAGTACAAGTTCATTTTCATGTCGCAACCACAACGCACTGACAGACGCATTTAATAAATCGCACGCCAGAGACGTCAAGTGATCTAAAACCTTCTGGCATGGCTGTGAAAGGATAAGCTGTGCAACCTCCTGCAAGGCATCCAGCAATCTGACTTCCTGGATCGCCGCCACGGCAAAAGTGGCCATGGTCTGCAAATTGTGGCTGTGGTTTTCATCAAATGCACCGGGTTCGGGGCTTTCCAGATTTAAGACACCCTCCAACCGGCCGCTGGCATTGATTAACGGTACCGCCAGTTCTGAACGCATCTGCATTCCCGCATCCAGCGGATAATATACTTTGGCCCACGGTTCTGCCATCAAATCTGGAATAAGTATGGTCTGTCGACTTCTGGCGGCAAAAGCCATTACACTATTGGAATTAAGGGGCAATTCTTCCGTTAAAGGCCGAGTCATGTCTTGACCGGCGAAGGCATGGGTGACCAAATTTTTGCCGCTTTTATCCAATAGCCGGAAAATTCCGTAATGAGCTCCCGTCATATCTAATGCCAGATGAAGAATGGATTCCAGGGTTTCTTCCAGTTTTAACCGGGATGAAATCAACATTCCCGCGCGGTTCAACCGGTTCAAGTCGTCTTCTTTTCGTGTCAGGTCTTTTCTTACATCAGCCAGACGTCGTGAATGGTAAATGGCCATTGCAGCCTGGTGAACAAAATTTTCTAGCATTAGTAATTCAAGGCGAGAAAATGGTCGTTCTTCATAAAGATAAACATATAAAACACCAACAACTTGATCAGCCACAATCATTGGGAAACACCCAACTGCTTTGACACCCAGAGATTCATAGTACGGATGTACATTCACATCCGATTCCTCATACGATAGAACCCGGTCTCGCCGGCTAACTGCTCGATTCCCAATTCCATGAACTCGCGGCAGATCATCCTTCATACTGGCGGCAGCCAGATTTTCATTGCCATCCGGTTCGGCAGAAACACGTGATTCCGGTTCAAATATAGCTTTCGCTTCATTATAGGTATAGATCACGGCTGATGATCCGGGGACAACCCTGATGGCACTTTCCACAATTAGTTTTAGGCTGTCGACGCTGCTGATGACATCAGCTGAGCCAATCTCGTTAATTGTTTTGCTAATCTGATTGAGGCTTGCCAGAGCCTCCAATAGACGAATATCGGCTTCATTGGGCGAGATGGATTCTTGTATTTTCATAACCTGAGACCTGTGAATGTTTTTCATTGTAACATGTGCCCAACGATAAAATTATCCTATCAAAATCAAACCGCCGACCGCTGATGTCGAACCAATGAAGGTAGGCACTCAGTTGTCGGCGGTCATAACGATACAGCTTGCTCGTCGTCCGTCTAAAAAGGACTAGATGTCAAAATACAGAGTGAATTCGTAAGGTGTGGGGCGCATCCGTACAGGATCAAGTTCGTTATACCGTTTGTACGAAATATAGGCTTCCAACAAATCTTTCGTAAACACATCACCCTTCAACAAGAAATCATGATCTGCTTCCAGAGCCAGCAAAACATCACTCAAAGAACCTGGAACCTGTTTGATTAATTTTGCTTCTTCCGCCGGGAGTTCGTAAAGGTCCTTGTCCTGTGGTTCACCGGGATCAATGCGATTCTGGATACCATCCAGACCGGCCATCAATAAAGCGGCGAAGCATAGGTACGGATTGCAGGAAGGATCTGGCGCGCGGAATTCAACACGTTTTGCTTTTGAACTCTTGGTCACCGGGATACGACAAATGGCTGACCGGTTGCGTTGAGAGTAAGCCAGATTGACCGGTGCTTCATAACCGGGAACCAGGCGGCGGAAAGAGTTTGTCGTCGGGGAGGTTAATGCCAACAAAGCCGGGGCATGTTTTAATAGACCGCCAATGTAATACTTGGCCGTATCTGAAATACCAGCATAACCGGCAGCATCATAAAATACATTGGTGTTGCCTTTCCACAGAGAAGCATGGACATGCATACCAGAACCGTTATCACCAAAGAGCGGTTTGGGCATAAAGGTGACAGTCTTGCCGTTCTGCCGGGCGATATTCTTGGCAATGTATTTATAAAGTAATAAATTATCAGCCATCCGTGTAAGGGTATCGAAACGCATACCTAATTCTGTCTGCCCGGCGGTAGCCACTTCATGGTGATGAATTTCCATCGAAACACCGGCTTCTTCCAAAGCCATTACAATCTTGGACCGAATGTCCTGAAGAGTGTCTGCCGGTGGAACAGGGAAATAACCGCGTTTCGGGGAAATTTGACCACCAAAGTTTTGCCTGTCTGCGCGGCCGCTGTTCCACCAGCCTTCTTCACTATCGATGTAATAGAAAGATTCGTAGGTGTTGTTTGAATAGCGAACATTATCAAAGATGAAGAATTCAGCTTCTGGACCGAAGAAAACAGTATCGGCTATTCCAGTCTGTTTCAGATATGCTTCCGCCTTGCGGGCCACATAGCGTGGATCACGTAAGTACGGCTGCATTGTTACGGGATCATACACATCGCACGTAATAACAAGTGTCGGAATTGCATCCACAGGATCAATAAACGCCGTTTCGGGATCTGCTTTGAGAAGCATATCCGATTCATGAATTTCTTGAAAACCGCGGATGGATGACCCATCAAACGGAATACCATCTTCAAAAAACTCCGCAGATAGTCTGTGTACTGGAATGGAAAAATGCTGCCACTGACCGGGAAGATCGGTGAAGCGGATGTCCACCATTTTTACATTCTTGGAAAGAGCCAATACATCTGCAACTGTCTTAGCCATGAATTACTCTCCTTAATAGAATACGTTGATTTCAGACCGTTTTCAAACTTATGTTCCCGATTATATGCATCCATATTACCCGCGTACATTACCCAAATGGAGCATATTTAATAACAGATACCGGCCAACCCCATGCCGGTATCTGTCTTCCAGTCAGGAAAGATCAATCCTCTTAATCCACCGGTACTGGCACCGATGTGACCTTTCCTTTTTCTCCAGGTAAACCTTTTAGAGCAGTGGATGAAGGCTCCCAGTCTTTTGGATATCCCAGTGAACCCATCTCCGGTAAATCCAACCCGGCCAATTCGTCTTTTGCAGAAACTCTTAATAAACCGAGAGCAGATATCACTTTGAAGAAGACGAATGACAAGCCGCCTACAAAGACAATAATGGAAAGAGCCTCCGCTGTTTGGGATAATATCTGGGTTGTTCCCCCATATAGCAAACCGGTCACCGGTGTTGATATGCCATTCCATGCAGCCGTATCCGGATTGCCATTGGCAAAAATACCGACCGCCAGTACACCCCACAGGCCATTGCAGAAGTGAACCGGAATGGCTCCCACTGGATCGTCAATTTTTAACCTTTCGAGCAATACTGAAGCCAGACAAACCCACACACCAGCGATTAATCCAATTACCACAGAAGCCCAAACGTCAACAAATGCACAGGGAGCTGTGATAGCCACAAGACCGGCTAAAACTCCGTTAACAGACATAGAAGGATCTGGTTTTTTAGCTTTACTGAACCACCACATATAGAACATGGCAGACATACCGCCGGCTGCACCAGCCAACAGGGTGTTCACGGCCGCTAGAATGGCCAGGTTGCGGAGACCGCCAGTAAAGCCGAGTGACGAACCCGGATTGAAACCAAACCAGCCAAAGAACAGGATGATAGTTCCCAACACACCCAGGGAAATATTGTGTCCAGGAATGGTATTCGCTGATCCGTCTTTATTAAATTTGCCAATACGGGGGCCGATCACTATAGCTCCGGCTAATGCCACAGCACCTCCAATCATGTGTACAACGCCCGAACCGGCAAAATCTACAACGCCGTTCCCCCAACCAATACTACGCCCAAGGTTAGCAAGCCAACCACCACCCCATACCCAGTTGCCTACCAATGGGTAAATAAACATGCTGACCCATAATCCCATCAAAACAAATCCAGAAAATTTCAAGCGTTCTGCCATGGAACCGGTTGGGATCGTCGCAGCTGTATCCATGAACACCATCTGAAATAAAAAGAATGCCAGGATGCCGCTTGATAAGGTCACTCCATTCAAGAAGAAACCGTCCAATCCGAATACATTTGAACCACCGATCAATAGCGGTGACACCAGTTTATCGCTAACCCAGTTGCTCAGCGTGACCGGCGCGAACGACCAGGCAGGAAGTGATGAACTGATTTCAGGATACACGAAATTTATTCCCCCAAATTGAATGGCAAAACCGGTAGCCCAGTAACCAATAGCACCCACACAAAAAACCATCAAATTCATCATCATGGTATGGGCGACATTTTTTGCGCGGGTAAATCCCGTCTCTACGAGAGCAAAACCAGCCTGCATGAAAAACACCAGAAATGCCGCGATAAAAAGCCAGAGAGTGTTTAGATCCAGCGATACGCCCTGGACTGCCCCGTTAACACTCTCCACCGTTGGTCCGCCATCATCAGCGAAAACCACCAGAGACGGTATAAAAAGAGCCGCTACGAGACTTGCCATAATCAAAATCCGTAGCCATTTGATACGATGTTTCAATATGGTGCTCATTTCTCACTCCTTTGGTGAATTATTGGTCGTATTTTATGAAAATCAACTGGATTGAGAAATTACCCGGATGGAGGATATTGGATTAATTAGGAGCATTTCTCTTTTATTTTTATTACCCAAACAGGTACATTTTTTAATAATAAAGAGAGGAATGTATTTCCAGACCAGACCTCATAAACAATAAAACCGCCAATGGCGGTTTTATTGTTTTCTGAAGAAGAAGGCTTGAAGCAGATTCAATACCAACCGATCATTCCCTTGCCAACAACCATGAGTGAAGCCATAATCATTGCCATCAGCGTGGGAGGGACAGCAATCATTATCCAACGTTTCCAACCGACCTTACTGTAATTCCGTTCCATATACGAATACGCTACAACATTGGCTGATGCACCAATGGGTGTCAGGTTACCACCGATATCTACACCAAGCGCGAGCGCCCATACCATCAACGCCAGGGCAGGCATTCCAGGGATTTTTGCTAAATCTTCCAACACATAACTCATCGCCAGAGCCAGTGGGACATTATCCAGCACTCCGCTGGCCAAACCGGGTATCCAGTGTAACGCCATCACCATACCATTACTGGTAGTAGTCGATCCCGCCAGTATATCGGCCATCATTTCAAATACCCTCGTTTTTTCCAATCCACCAATCAATAAAAATAGGCCTCCGAAAAATAACAGGCTTTCACCATCTACTTTTAGAATCACATTTCGAGCTTGACCAGGTTTCAAGAATAGAATAGCCATCAACGCCGGGACTAATGCAGCCGTCGCTGCATTGATCGGCAGCCCGGTCACTTTACTGAGTGGCAGGTGGAATACCAACAGAAGAACAGCAATGCTGAAAAATACCACACCTACACGCGTCATATGGACATGCACTTTTTCTGTCTGCAACCCTTCAATTTCTGCAATCGTTTCCGGTGTAAGCATTTCGCGGGCATGCATCAAGGAGTTTCGATTTATAAAATAGAACACAACAAATAACATAATAGCGATTGAAGCAGATATGGGTCCAGTATTGATAGCGAAATCGTTAAATGTGTACCCCAAAGTAGTACCCAGGATCACATTGGGTGGATCACCCATGAGAGTGGCTGCACCACCCACATTGGCCGCGCAGACTTCTGCGATAACAACTGGAATTGGATCAATTTTTAGCAGGCGTGTCAGTTGCAGTGTGAGTGCTGATAAGAATAGCATGACTGTAATACTATCCATAAACATAGATAAGCCACTCGCCATCAGAACAAGCACCAGAAACAAAGCAATCGGTTGGTAGTTAACTTTCCGAATAGCCGTCATAGCCAACCATGAAAAGAATCCGGCTTCATTTAAAATGGAAACCAGCACAAACATACCTGAAAGCAATCCCAAGGTTTCCCAATTGATATAGGTTATGGCATCCTGTGGAGTCAATACACCAGTGATGATGAGTAAGGCTCCTCCAATCAGGGCTACCCAATGACGGGGGAATTTCTCGCTGATGATTACGGCATATGCAATGACAAAAATTACGATAGATTTAATCATATGAACCCCATGGTTTTCTGATGTATGAGAGCATTTTACAAATGGGTAGTCCTTTTTGTAATTACCCGTATGGAGAGTATTTCTTTATTGGAATCTCCAAAATTTGCCTGAAAGGAATCGATTCAACGGGGTTGTTGGTAACTCGATTACCCATGCGGGTGATGTGTACCCGAAAATATCTGTGTATAAATTTCACATACCCCTCTCAGGTATAATCTTTTTATGGTTGAAACCTTGATGGAAGATATTCCGTTTGCAGATCCACATTCTGCCCGATCAGTTTTAACTCGTATTGAAACGAAAAATCCCAATTTTAAACAGATAACCCCGATTTTTTTGAGTGTACTGGGAACAGCCGCCGATCCGGATCGATCACTCGTGAATTTCGAACGGTTTATAGAAAACTACGGTGTCGATCTAATTCCTCTTCTGGAAGAGAATACGAGGGTTATTGAGATTCTCATTACTTTATTCTCGGCCAGTCATTTTCTGACAGAAATTCTATTAAGAAATCCACGATCGGTTGATCTTTTGTTAGACAGGCAAAAATTAACCCAGCGAAAAACAATCGAGCAAATACAGACTGAAGCAGAAGCAGCTGTTCGAACTGCATCAACAGATATTGAAAAGAAAGATGCCCTCAGGCGGTATCAACAAAATGAGTTACTTCGTATTGGTGCCAGCGATTTCCTTGATTTATATGATCTTTCGGCTGTAGTCTCTCAAATATCCCGTACAGCCATTGCCCTTACACGAACCTGTTTAAACCTGGCATGCACCCAGACGGGAATCTCAAGCACTGGTTTTTCTGTTCTTGCCATGGGTAAGCTGGGCGGTCGGGAATTAAATTACAGTTCAGACATTGATCTGGTGTTTATTGTCCGTGATGATCCATCCAGGTTTATTCCACTTGCACAAAAATTAATCGATAATCTGGCATCAACAACTTCCAATGGCTTTTTATATCGTATTGATCTGCGGCTGCGTCCATGGGGAAATGATGGTCCATTGATTCCAACCCTGGCAGGTTTCTGCCAGTACCTCGAGAAAAATGCCCGTCTCTGGGAAAAACAGGCACTGCTTAAATTGCGCCCGATAGCCGGTGACCTTCCATTGGGGGAAGAATTCCGTGAAATGTCATACCCTTTCATTGTGAACCTGCCTCCTCAACAGGTAAAAACGGAAGTTTTTACCATGAAACAACGAACAGAAGAAATCCTCCGTGAAAAGGGACGCGATTGGGGAGAGGTCAAACTCGGTGTCGGATCCATTCGTGATATTGAATTTGTGCTGCAATATCTTCAATTGGTAAATTTGAGGGAATATCCACAAATCCGCACCCGGGCATCATTGAAAGCGATCTCTTATCTGAGATCAGCCGGATTGCTCTCATCTGCTGATGCCCGGATTTTGCATGATGGTTATATTTTCTTGCGGACGATTGAACATTACCTGCAAATGATGGATTACCGGCAGACTTATTCTCTTCCATCAGATTCCATGGCTATTCGGATACTGGCGCGCCGGTTGGGTTTTGAAGATGGGGATCATTTCATCGAACGGTATGAGGAACATTGCCAGGCGATACGGGCAATTTTCATGAAATATATTGGTGTCCCTCAGAAAGCTCCACCGCTTACGCCAGAAGTGCATCAGCATATCTCACGCATGGATACCTCATATATAAAAGCCTTTACACCAGAAGAGATAGAAAACCATGCCAGACTGGCGCGTGAACTTTCCCCATCCAAACCTGTGATCGTAGACACATCTTTTTCATCAGATGAAACCTATAGAGTAACTGTCGTTGCCTATGATTATCCAGGGGAATTATCAGTGATTTGTGGTCTCCTGTTTGTGCATGGAATGAATATCATTGATGGGTATGCCTTCACGTATGAGCCGGCAGAGAAGGCAGCCGGTCAATCTGAAAAAGGACTTTTAAGCCCGGGCACAACGACCAATGGAACAAAAAATACGGCAATAAAAAAGAATCACGAGGAAACAAGACAAAAAATCGTAGATGTGTTAACCGTTCGCCCGGCCAATCATAAACCGGTAGATCAATCTGTTTGGGACGACTACCGTGATGATCTTCACCGAATGTTGGACATGTTTCAGTCCGGCCTTCGCAGAGAAGCACGAGGATCGCTGGCAAAACGAGTAGGAGCGGCATTTCAATCTATTCCCGGAACGGTTGCTCCCCTGCTGCCCATTGACATCGAAATCATCAATGAACCTTCCAGCCGGTATACGATCCTGCGTATCGATGCCCCGGATACATTCGGTTTTCTTTACGAATTTACCAATGCTCTGGCTTTTACACGCACCAATATTGCCCGCATGGTAGTCAGGTCCATCGGTAATCGCGCACAGGATGTTTTCTATGTGACCGATGAAAATGGGAATCGGATCGAAGATCCCGGCAAACAACGCGAGTTGCGGGCAGCGATCGTTCTAATTAAACACTTCACACATTTGCTTCCCAACTCGCCAAACCCAGAAATTGCCCTGCTCCATTTCCGCGAATTCCTCGGCCATCTCTTTCAACGTCCCAATTGGACGGATGAGATCGCATCGTTGGAACAATCGGATGTCTTAAAGGCGCTGGCGCACATTCTGGGCGTGAGTGAATTCCTGTGGGATGATTTTCTCCGGATGCAATATGCCAACCTTTTCCCGGTGGTAAAAGATGTGGGTGCCCTGGCAGCGGCAAAACCGCGCATGGAATTGAGGAATGAAGTCACTCTGGCCATAGAAACAAAGATTGTCGGAGGTATTGGTTATCCCGACTGGCGGGCTGCCATCAATGCCTACAAAGATCGTGAGCTCTTCCGTATCGATATGCGTCATATTTTAGAGCTTACATCAGAATTCTGGGACTTTGCCGCCGAACTTACTGAACTGGCAGAAGTGATCATTTCTTCCGTGGTAAACCTGTGTCTTGAAGAGTTAACATTTCGGTATGGAAAACCAACAGGGGAAGATGGATCAGCAGGGAAATATTCAGTCGTCGCATTGGGAAAATGCGGCGGACGTGAATTAGGCTTTGCTTCAGATATTGAGTTGATGTTCATATATGATGGAACAGGGTATACAGATGGTCCGGAAAAAATAGAGATCAGTGAATTCTATGAAAAACTGGTCAGGTCCGTCATCTCTTCAATTCATGCTAGACAGGAAGGAATTTTCCAGATCGATCTCCGGCTTCGTCCATATGGTAATGCAGGAAGCATGGCTGTATCACTGGAGGCTTTCCGGCGGTATTTTTCCCCTGATGGTCCGGCATGGGCATATGAGCGTCAGGCATTGGTAAAACTCAGACCCATCCATGGTGATAAACAGCTTGGTGATGAAATCTGCAGACTGCGTGATGACTTTATCTATAGCAACGGAATATTTGATGTCACAGCCATGCGTGCAATGCGGGAACGACAGGTTCGTCACCTGGTGATCGGCGGCACATTCAATGCAAAATACAGCCCGGGTGGATTGGTTGATGTGGAATACCTGATCCAAGGTCTTCAAATAATCTATGGCAAAGATATTCCAGCTCTCCGTGTAACGAATATACGAGAGGCCATGTTGTGTCTATACGAAAATAAAATTCTCTCTGATATTGATTACGCGAAATTGCGAAAAGCCCACACTTTCCTGCGCTGGTTGATCGACTCCCTTCGTGTTGTCCGTGGAAATGCCAAAGACATCACCGTTCCGCCATTCGGCAGTGAAGAATTTTCATTTCTGGCGCGTAGACTGCGGTATGGAAATGATATTGATCGTTTACGGGACGATTTGCTTGTTTATCAAACAGATGTACAGGAAATCAATACCCGGCTTCTTGGATAATAAAACCGGTGAAGGGATTTGCCCTTCACCGGTAATTTTTAACTACCTGCAAATCTAAAACATGCCAACAACCCGCCCCGTTTCAAAATCAATATCAATATCATAGAAAGCCGGTCTGGTGGGCAATCCGGGCATGGTAGACATTTTACCCAGGAGTGGATACAGGAAACCGGCACCAACAGATGCGCGTATATCCCGCACCGGGATGCGAAAACCAGTAGGCACACCTTTTAACGTCGGATCATGGCTCAGGCTCAAGTGGGTTTTAGCCATGCAAATAGGCAGTTTGTCAAATCCCAGGCGGGTATAACTGGCAATCCGCTCTTCAGCCTCAGGTGAATAATCTACACCATCTGCACCATAAACTTCCCTGGCAATGGTTTCAATTTTCTCTTTAATGGATTTTTCCAACGGATATAAGAAGTGAAAATTACGAGGTTTCTTGCCGGCTTCGATCACTGCCCTGGCCAGATCAATAGCACCTTCACCGCCCAATGCCCAATGTCGGCAAACTACTGCATCTTCTGCACCGCCTTCTTCAATGGCAGCTTTCCGAACCAAAGCCAGTTCAGCATCTGTATCGGTAGCAAAGGAATTGACCGCTACCACTACGGGAACACCAAATTTACGGGCAGTCTTGATATGGTGAACCATATTAGGTAAACCGGCTTTTAGCAGCTCAAGGTTTTCATCCGTATAGGCTGGATCCAGTGGTTTCCCGGCTACAACCTTGGGCCCACCGCCATGCATTTTTAAGGCGCGAATGGTTGCCACTAGAACCACCACATTAGGCACCAATCCAGATGCACGGCATTTAATATCAAAGAATTTTTCCATACCCATATCTGCACCGAAGCCCGACTCTGTAATCACATAATCGGCCAATTTCAAGGCGATGCGATCAGCAACAATCGAGCTGTTACCGTGGGCAATATTGGCAAACGGACCTGCATGGACGAATACTGGCGTGCCTTCAAGGGTTTGCATCAGATTGGGTTTGATGGCATCTTTCATTAATACAGTAAGGGCACCGGCAACACCCAGATCATCTGCATTAATTGCCTCTCCGCTCTTACTGGTCCCGACAACAATTTCACCCAATCGTCGGCGCATATCCCGAAGGTCTGTTGTCAAAGCCAATATTGCCATAATTTCGCTGGCCACTGTGATATCAAATCCAGTGTTGCGTTCATGTCCCTTTTCTTCATCACCGGTACCCACCGTGATACCTCTTAAAAAGCGGTCATTGGTATCAACAACTCTACGCCAGGTGATCGATTCTGGATCAATATCCAACCGGCAAAGACGTTTACGTTCTTCAATAGATAACTCATCCGGGTCTGTTTTGGTGATCCCCAGTTTTTTCAACCGGTTTTGCATTCCACGCCCGAATCTCCGCTTTCCTGATTTATCTGCCGGACACAGGCGGTTGAATAATTGTTCATCGGTTGCTTCAGATTCATGCAACATGCGAACATCAATAGCCGCCGCCATCAGGTTGTTGGCAGCTGTGATGGCATGAATATCACCGGTAAGGTGCAGGTTGAAATCTTCCATAGGAATGACCTGACTGTATCCACCACCAGCAGCGCCGCCCTTTATGCCAAATGTGGGTCCCTGACTTGGCTGCCGGATGCAAGTCATCACTTTCTTACCAAGGTGAGCACCCAAAGCCTGACTCAACCCTACCGTTGTTGTGGTTTTTCCTTCACCAAGGGGAGTCGGGGTTATGGCAGTAACATCCACATAGATACCATCTGGTCTGTCTTTCAATCGGTCGAGCACATCCAGTTTTACTTTTGCTTTCACTGGACCATAGAATTCAATTTCATCAGGTAACAGACCGAGTTCTTCTGCTACCAGAGAAATCGGCTTCAGGTCTGAGTCCTGGGCTATTTCAATATCAGAAGGAACCGGATTTTTCCGTTTCAATGGGATGGGGCGAAATTCTTTGGTCA
This sequence comes from Leptolinea tardivitalis, assembly GCF_001050275.1. Classification (GTDB taxonomy): domain Bacteria; phylum Chloroflexota; class Anaerolineae; order Anaerolineales; family Anaerolineaceae; genus Leptolinea; species Leptolinea tardivitalis. The sequence goes on along the minus strand of NZ_BBYA01000008.1, from coordinate 516,379 downwards.
TTCAGCTCTCCTTAGTGCTCAGTGGATATTTCGATATCGGTAATTGTACCTTTTTGAATGGATTAATGAAATTCCTGCAACCTTTTTTCTGACAAATATTGATCCAAAATTCTTTGATCAGATCATTCAAAACCCACTGAGTTAACCTTCAGAATCAGTATTAAGAATTTATTCGTAAAGGGTTATGGTTTTTTATCTCATCTAAATAAAATCTGAATACAGCAGGGCTAATATCAGCATGAAAACAGTTGGACACCAGCAACTGATTCTGAATTATTCCTGAAAAATTTCAGGGAGGTAACTAGATGAGTTTTCTAAAAAATTTTGCTTCAAAGAAAAAGATATGGATACCCACCATTGTAGCTTTGATTATTATCGGTGGCACAGGTTTTTGGCTTTTGAATAGCGGAATGATATCGTTTGGTAAGAAGACTGCCGTTGAAGCATCACCCTCCTATCAAACATCCCTTGTTCGAAAAGGTGACCTGACAATAACAGCTACAGGTACTGGTTCGCTGGTCGCCGGGAAATCGGTTGACCTGAGTTTTTCTACCGAAGGCATTGTTCAAGAGTTGAATGTAAAAGCTGGCGATAAGGTTACAAAGGGTATGAAATTGGCCAGTATGAACAACGCTAAAACGTTGGAGGCACAGGTGGCGGCCAATGAATTGAATGTTCTACAAGCTCAAAAAAACCTCAATGATCTTCAGAGCTCCAAAGATGTCAATCTGGCGGAAGCTTATCAGGCTGTCCTTACTGCCCAACAGGCATATGATGAGGCAGAAAAAAAGTTGCAACGAAAAGATTATGCCCGTTGCAGTGATACTGTAAACACCCAGAATCTGGCTAAACTGCAAAGAGCTCAAGATCGTCTGAACGAAATCGGTTTACGGTATCAGGGTTCAGATGCCTGGAATGAGGCCAAGAACGTGTATGACACCGCTCTGGCGAATTATGAATACTGTATCAAATATACTGACCAGGAAAAGACAGACTTTCAGGCATCTCTGAATGTGGCGGATGTTACGCTAAAACAGGCTAAAGCAAAATATGAAACCTTGAAGGCAGCATCGGGTATTGATCCAGATGAATTGAAACTGGCAGAAGCAAAACTCGATGAAGCCCAAATCAAACTTGACCTTTCAAAAGAGAATTTGGCTGGTTCCACGCTGACCGCTACTATTGATGGTACGGTGACTTATCTGAAGGCCAATGTTGGTGCGTATGTAGACACATCTACGTATATCACAATTTCTGATTTGACCACCTCTGATGTAAATGTCAGTATTGACGAGACGGATGTGGATAAATTACATGTGGGAGCTAAAGCAAAAGTCATCTTTGATTCTCTCCCCAACGAAACCTATTCTGGTGAAGTTATTCAGGTCAACCCGCAACTATCCAGCTCCGGCCAATACCGGGTAGCTACAGCAGTCATTAGTCTGGATAACATCTCTGGCAGCAACCTGGAAAAGATGCCGCTCGGCGTGAATGCAAGTGTCACTATTACTTCTGCCGAAGTAAAAGATGCCCTGCTTGTTCCGGCCAATGCGCTGCGAGCCATAGGAGACAACCAGTATGGAGTATTTGTACGTGGAAATGATGGCAACCTGATATTCAAAATCGTTGAAGTAGGAATAATGGATAGCTCAACCGCCGAAATCAAATCGGGATTGCAGGAAAACGACGTCATCAGCACAGGTATCTCATCTGGTACAAAATGATGTCTACCCGAACCATTAAGGATCGTATCATGGATGCGTTTATGAAATTAAAAAACAAACGCCTGATTATCGGTGGGTTGATCATCGTTCTCCTTGCGATAGGCAGTCTGGCTTTTATCCAATTCCAATCATCTGGAAAAAGCCAGGCAAAAACAACACAGACTATCAAGACAGCCGAAGTCACTCAGGGAGACTTAACCACCGACATTTCGGGCACAGGCAAAATCGTTGCGCCCAATGCAATTGATCTAGCTTTTTCCACCACAGGCAAAGTAGCAGAACTCAATGTAAATCCCGGAAAATCAGTATCAGAAGGAGATATCCTGGCAAAACTTGATCAAATATCAACGCTCCAGGAAGCCGTCGAAAATGCCAAACTTGACCTGGCCAAAGCTCAGCAGGAACTGGACAATCTGGAAACAAATAAAGAAGTTAACCTGTCAAATGCTCTGATTGCCCAATCAGATGCGGCTAAAGCTTTGGAAACTGCCCAAAAAAGCGAAGTCAATAAATATTCATCCCGTTGTGGAAAAGACACGACTGAGCAGTACTACTATGACTATATGTACGCCCGGCATGACTATCTTTACTGGTACAACGCCCTGATAAAACATAATACGGGTTACGGCGATATGTATATTCAGGAAAGAATGGCTCCTTTCAAAAAATCCATGGATCAAAATTTTGCCAACTGGAAATATTGTGAAGGTTATTCTGATCTTGAGATTGAACAATCTAAAGCAGCGGTAGAAAAAGCCCAGTCAGATTATGACAAAGCAAAAGAGTATTACGAGAAGTTGAAAGCCAATGATGGGATTGACCCTGATGAGCTAGCCATTGCTCAGGCGAAAAAGAAGAATGCCGAATTGCAGTTGGAGCAGGCTCAAAACACACTGAATGGCGCTACATTGATTTCACCGATTGATGGAACCGTTATTACCGTGGCCTCTGCTGTAGGAGAAATTCTCAATAAGGATACCTATAAATCGCCTTTCATAGAAATAGCCGATTTGAGTCAGCCGGTTCTGTTAGCCAATTTTGACGAATCAGACCTTGCCAGCGTGAAGACGGGGTGCCCGGCAAAAATAACCTTTACTGCCATTACTGACAGGACATTCGACGGTGTAATCACTCAAATCAATCCGTCATTGACAGACTCAAACAGCGTTACTTCTATTGCAACATATATCAGTGTAAAGAATGATTCTTCATCCGGCATAACCAACATGCCAGTGGGAATGAATGCCACTGTTGAATTAAATTGCACGATTGCAAGTAATGTCTTGAAAGTACCCCTGCAGGCCTTAAAAAACGAAGACAATAATCAGGCACAGGTTTATGTAATGAATTCGGATGGAACATATACCGCCCACACTGTGAGTGTTGGAGAAAAATCATCTTCAGAAGCCGAAGTTACCGGCGATTTGAAAGTCGGTGACAAAGTGGTAATTAGCACGATCAAATAGGTTTGACTTAATCAAGAAAAATACTCCAGCAATGGAGAGGAGCTAATATCCAATGTTCAAAAAGATAAAATTACCGTCTCGTAAAGTATTGATCATCATCGGTGTTGTCATTTTGGCCATCGCAGGTGGAGCAACATATTACTTAATGACCAGACGTCCACAAATGCCTACAACCGCTGTTTTTGGTCAAAGGTACGGAACATCTACTGTCAGAGAAGGAGAAATATCGGTCACGGCTACGGGAACAGGAACACTGGTGGCCAACCGGCAGGCAAAACTCTCGTTCTCTATCGATGGTACGGTTGAAAAGATCAACGTGAAAGTTGGTGAAAAGGTAAAAAAAGGTGATGTTCTGGCCAAACTTGAAAACCTTTCTACACTATCTTCCGAAGTAACCTCCACAAAACTTGCACTGGTAACAGCGCAAAAGGAACTCCAGGATCTCAAAGATAACGCCAGTGCCGCCATTGGCAATGCCCAATTGGCTATTTCCACGGATAAAAAGAATCTGGCAGATGCTGAAGCTGGATTAATTAAACAAGGTCAAATCCGGTGTGATCAAAAAACCACGTCCGCTTATTATGATAATTACATTCGGCTTCAGAACAAATATAACGAATTGAATGATGGTTCTGTTGACGGCAACTATTATCTTACCGTTATTGTTCCAGCCAAAGATGCTGCATTGCAGGCTTACGCTACATACCAGTACTGTGCGGAATATAAATCTTATGAGGTAGATAAATCTCAGGCAAATTTGAATCTGGCCAAAGCCCAGTTGCAAATCGACGAAACCAAGCTTGAAACCCTTCTAAAGAATGATGGCATTGACCCTGTTGATCTGGCTACAGCAGAAAATAAAGTAGCAGTAGCCCAGGCGGCGTATGATGTAGCTCAGACCAATCTTGATAATGCCACCCTCGTTGCACCATTTGATGGAACCATTCTGACCATAGCTGGTGTTGAAGGCGACCGGGTTGATTCAGATACCGTTTTCATGACGGTTGCGGATGATGTTCATCCACAGGTCGAATTTGTAGTAGACGAAACTGATCTGCAAAATGTAGCTGTCGATGAAGAAGCCGAAGTCACTTTCGATGCTATTGAAGGTATCACCTTCAAAGGAACAGTAACCCAGGTTAATCCAACTCTGGTTTCAACCAGCGGTTACTCGACAGTACAGGGTATTATCTCCCTGAATACAGAAAACTTGACAGAAGTTCCCAACTTGTTTCAGGGATTGACAGCTTCGGTAACGCTTTATAAAGGAAAATCGGAAAACACACTGCTCGTGCCAATAGCTGCCTTACGAGAAATCGGAGATGGCCAGTATGGTGTATTTACTGTAGAGAAAGACCGTTCATTGAAGTTGAACACAGTCACTATCGGCCTTAAGGATACGTCTTACGTCGAGATTTTGACCGGGCTTGAAAAAGGTCAAACTGTGACTACCGGTATTACGGAGACAAAGTAATGGAACCGAAAAAGAAAATAATAGAAACAATCAATTTGATGAAAACCTACGGTGACGGAGACAATGAAGTTATAGCAGTCAACTCTATCAGCATCACCATCACAGAAGGTGAATTTGTCGCCATCATGGGTCCAAGCGGTTCCGGCAAAAGCACGTTGATGAACATTCTTGCCTGTCTAGACCGGCCCACCAGCGGCCAATACATTCTGAATGGAGAAGATGTAAGTCACCATAGCCGCACAGAATTGGCAAGAATTCGCGGTCGAGAACTTGGATTTGTCTTTCAATCCTTCAACCTGCTTCCAAGAATGACGGCCATTGAAAACGTTATGCTGCCTCTGATGTATCGGCCAGATAAACCCACGACAATGCAAGAACGGAAAGAAATGGCTATGAAGGTCTTAACAAGTGTCGGGCTGGGCGCACGAGCCGATCACCTTCCGAGTGAACTTTCAGGTGGTCAGCAGCAACGTGTTGCCATTGCCCGGGTATTGATCAACGATCCTATCCTTATTCTGGCTGATGAACCTACCGGTAACCTGGATACCAAATCCAGTGAAGAGATCATGGACATGCTGCATGAATTACATGATCGCGGACGCACCATTGTGATGGTTACGCATGAACCAGAAATTGCTGCTCATACTGAACGAATCCTTCATATTCGTGATGGTAGATTGCATTCCGATGAGAAAAACGGACATCACTATGCCCGCCGGGTTCTGCAACCAATTGATATGCAGCCCCAGAAAATTTGAGGTGAATGATGAACTATCGTGAAATTATCCATACTGCCTGGCAGAGTGTTCTTTCAAACAAGCTCCGTTCCATTTTGACAATGCTTGGCGTGATTATTGGTGTGGCAGCTGTAATCATGATGATTGCTATCAGCGCTGGAACTGAGGCCACAATTTCAGAACAGATTAACGGATTGGGTTCCAACCTGATTTTTATCAATGAATCCTTTAACCGTGGTGGACCAGGTCAGGGACCAACCAATCAAAAAGGCGGCTTGAAATATTCAGATGTTGCGGCCATTCGTGATCAGGTGTCTGGTATCGCCGGCGTGGCTGTGGAACAATCAGAATCAAGCCTAACAGCAAAAGTGAACGATATTACTCTGGAAGACCTGACTCTTGTGGGTACTACGCCAGATTACACCACTGTCCGTGAGCTTGAAGTAGGTTCTGGTCGTTTCTTTACCGATGAAGAGGTTACCAAAGCTTCAAAAGTGGTTGTGCTGGGCAGCTCCGTTGCCGAAAGCCTTTTCCCTGATGGTGATCCACTTGGGCAGGTAATTATGGTGAATGATGTCAAACTCACAGTCATCGGAGTGCTTTCGCCAAAGGGATTGGTTTCTGGTACTGATTTTGACGAACAGATGTACTGTCCTATTCAACTGGTGTTTAAAAAATTCACACCATCCATGTTTGCCCGTATTGTGGGTGACCGCGTGAGAATGATTTATGTATCGGTAGCTGACAGCACCAACATGCAGAATGTGATCAATCAAATCACCATTCTCTTGGCCAACCGGCATAAAGTCAGCACAGATTCTCTGGATTTTAATATCAGAACCCAGGATGAAATTATCGCCACAGCGTCATCCACAACCGAATCCTTCCGTACCCTGTTAGCCGGCGTGGCGGGTGTATCGTTGATCGTTGGTGGTATCGGTATCATGAATATCATGTTGGTGAGCGTTACCGAACGTACACGTGAAATTGGTCTTCGTCAGGCAATTGGTGCTACGCCATTGGATATTCGTGTTCAATTCCTATCAGAGGCTCTGATGCTAAGTCTCTTCGGAGGAATCCTTGGTGTCATTGTAGGTGTGGGAGGATCGTATATTTTCAATGCAGTTGGTGGAATGCGCACGGTCGTCCTCCCCTATTCGGTATTTCTCTCCTTCTTATCCGCGGCCCTTGTAGGTATCTTCTTTGGATATGTACCGGCAAAAAATGCCGCTGAATTAGATCCAATCGTGGCTCTCCGGCACGAATAATTTCTAGAAAATGAAAGGTCAATCCTTATGAAAAAGTCATTCGTTATCGCTATTATCCTGATTTTGATCGGTGTTCTGGCTGCCTGCAGCACAAGACAATCCTGGTCACGCAATTCCACCAACGGAACTCAGAGCAACAGTCAGAATCCTTCATTCAATGCTGGTGCAGGCCAGCCGGACGGTAATGGTCAAAACACGCAACTTAATCTCGAATCAAAAGTGGGCATCGGGATATTGAAACTGGAAGGAACTGATCAGGCAGTAGATGAAGCGAAAGCAAAAGAATTGCTTCCTTTATTTAAAGCTCTGAAAACATTGAGCTCAAACAATAACACAGCCGTAGACGAAATCCGTGCTCTAAATACTCAGATTAAAAATACAATGACAGCAGACCAGCTGGCAGCTATTGAAAAAATGGAACTCTCCTATTCAGATCTGAAAAATTTAATGGATTCCTATGGTCTAACTTCGTCTTCATCCTCTTCGTCTAGTAGTTCCAATAATGGCGGAGACATGATGGGCGGGCCCGGCGGCCCTGGCGGAATGCCCGGAATGATGATGGCAGCAGGCGGAAGCAGCTCGTCAACCAAATCCACACCAAACGCAGCAGCTGCGATGACAACAGCCCGTAAAAGTGCTGGCGGTTATAACCTGATCTTTGCGGAACCTATCATCAAACTCCTGGAGAGCAAGACTTCATCGAAATAATAATTGGATATTCGCCAGAAAAAAAGGCCGTCTCAAAAGTCATTTACTGACTTACGAGACGGCCAAAAGTGGGAAGTAACGTGCAAAAGTCGACGAATAATTGGGTCTTACACCCAATTTTCGTCGTTTTTTTTAAAGTAGGAGATACAAATATAAGGATTCTCTTCTGTGTCAGCTTCTTTTTGATTAATTCTTATAAAACTCTTAATCGAAATTTATCCGAGGAATGGTTAAATTGACTTCGGCTTTTCATGAATGGAACGACTATATCTATATATGACCTTGAATTATGACGCAAGGGATACGGAATATCGTCACAGGTGATGTACAGTACTCATATCCTTCCATTTACGAAATAAAAATCCCTTCCTGGGATTTTGCATGTTAGTGTTAAGGCTTGATGACCGGGCAAGAAAATATAATGAAGTATGCTGTTTTAAAAAATCTTGAAATAATAAAGCCGAAATGGTTTCCTTCAACCATTTCAGATAACTCCTCCAACGAAATCCATGCCGTTGAATCAAATAAAATTGATTCTACCGTTGTTGGATCTATTATCACACTTCAGGATGTCAAAAAAAATTACCAAACCCCAGCAGGAGATTTTCAAGCATTAAAAGGGATTACGGTATCAATTGACCCGAATGAGTTTCTCTGTATCGTCGGGAAATCCGGTGCGGGTAAAACTACGCTGCTTAATATGATTACCGGAGTTGATTCGATCTCATCAGGTAAAGTGAATGTGAATGGCATCTCAGTTCATGATATGTCTGAGGATGAGCAGGCCCTTTGGAGGGGTTTGAATCTGGGAATCATCTACCAGTCATTTGAGTTAATGCCCATGCTTACCCTTCTTGAAAATGTAATGCTTCCCATGGATTTCTGTCATCTCTATACACCAGGTAAAAGCCGCGAACGTGCCCGTGAATTGCTGCGTATGGTCGAATTGGAAGAACATATGAATAAACTACCCAACGCCATCTCTGGCGGCCAGCAGCAGCGTGTGGCTATTGCCCGTGCATTAGCCAATGATCCACCGGTAATTGTGGCTGATGAACCCACTGGTCGGCTGGATTCAACCACGGCAGAGACAATACTTGATATATTTGAGCACATGGTTAAAGAAGGCAAAACCATTATTATGGTTACACATGACGCCAGTGCCGCCCAACGTGCCAGCAGGGTGCTGGAGATCGTCGATGGTGAACTAAAAACAGGAGATTCAACAAATATCTCCATGAAATCCATCGTCGCAACCGCCTGATCCCTTTTCATCTGGACTTCGATAAATGCGTCCAATACAAATTCCCACACGCTTAAGATCCCACTCTATAAAGAAACCCATCGAAATCATTGATCGGAAGCCGGAAGAAAATGCCAATGGGAAATCAGACCTTCAGCCTCTGATAGAGATGCAGGATATTTACAAAGTATATAAGACAAATGCCGGTGAATTTACAGCCTTGAAAGGTGTTTCGGCGCGTTTTTTCCCCGGTCAATTTGTCAGCATAATTGGAAAATCTGGAAGCGGAAAATCTACCCTGTTGAATATGATCACCGGCATCGATCGGCCAACCTCGGGAAAAATCCTGATCGGTGAAACCTATCTACAGGATCTGACAGAGAGTGAGTTTTCAGAATGGCGTGGACGAAACCTGGGAATTGTTTTCCAGTTTTTTCAATTACTGCCCATGTTGACATTGAAAGAAAACACCATCTTACCGATGGATTTTTGTAATATGTACACTCCGCCTGAACGTGATATTCGGGCAGAGGAATTGCTGGATCTGGTTGGCCTTCACGATTTCAAAGACAAACTCCCAGCGGCAGTATCTGGAGGCCAGGAGCAATGTGCAGCCATTGCCCGGGCATTGGCGAATGACCCCCCGATCATTGTTGCCGATGAACCCACGGGAAACCTTGATTCAAAGACAGCTGATCTGGTTTTACAGCTTATCGATAAACTCGTAAAACAAGGAAAAACTGTTCTTGTGGTTACCCACGATGAAGCTGTGGCACAAAGGGCATCTCGAACACTAGTGATTTGTGATGGTGAATTGGTGGATGAAGATATTTCCCGTATTTTGCCGCATATATCACACCGTTCAATGTTACGTTTATCACATGAAGCACTCGAAATCAGGAAGGAACCTGGAGAAAACTTATTTTTCGAATCCAACGAATTACCAGGCCTTCTACTTGTGGTCGATGGTCAGGTTGAAATGCGATCCGACGATGGAAAAAGACAAGCCAGTTATGAAAGTGGTTCTGTGCTGCCAGGAGGTTTTATTAAGAAAAACCTGGAAGCCAGGAGAAACTTCCGAATTAGCAACCGATCATCTGCACGTATGAAATATATCTCTACAGATAATTTACAGAACATCATCACATCATCACGAAGTTTTCAGGATTATATACAAAAATTGGAAGCCGGATTTGATTTCGAACTATCAGGCTCTCGGGAGGTAAAACTCAAAAAATGAGGCCTCGCTGGCAAAAGGTTTTTGCAGATTTGTGGGGAAATAAGACCCGTTCCTTGCTGGTGATTGCTTCCATCGCCGTCGGATTATATGCCGTGGGAATCATCTCCAGTATCAACGAGATAATTAATAAGGATATGGAGATCGGTTATACAGCTGTCAATCCGGCAAATCTGCATATTTTTATTCCCGGATTTACAGATTCACTTATCGACAAAATTCGGGATTTACCAGATGTGGCTGAAGTTGAAGGCCGGCGGTCCATGACCCTGCGTTATAAAAATAAAAACGGTGAGTGGGACAGGCTGGCAATACAGGCTATTCCTGAAATTGATGAGACTGTTATAAATAAAGTAAAGCTGTTACAGGGCAGCTGGCCGCCTGACTATAGGGAAATTTCCATTGATATCAGTAAGCGCAATGACGTAGCCGCAAACCTCGGGGAGATGATTGAAATACAGCTTCCATCTGGAAAAACCCGCGAAGTCAAACTCACAGGGATTGTGCATGATCAAACAATAGGCGCTACCGGAGGAGGCGGCGGCTATTTCATTGCTCCAGTAAATGGATACATCACTGTACATACCCTCGACTGGTTGGAACAGCCGGCTATTTATAATGAAATGCTGATCACGTCAAAAACCGGAAAAAACGATGAAGAGCACTTAAAAGATCTATCAAAAGATGTAAATAAAGAGATTGAGGATTATGGTGGTGTGGTTACATCTACTGTAATTCGTACGACGAAAAGTCACCCCAATTCTATTTATATCGATGCGCTGTCCGGAGTGTTGTTTATTCTGGGTATGTTGGTTGTATTCCTGAGTGGATTCCTGATTACAAATACCTTATCGGCATTAATGAACCAACAAATCAGACAAATTGGAGTGATGAAAACAATCGGCGCTCGGCGTATGTCTATCATCACCATTTACATGGTGTTAATCGCGTTATATGGAGCCATCGCTCTCGCTCTGGCCATTCCAACAGCCAATTGGTCTGCGTATGCACTGGTAAATTTCCTTTCCGGGACCTTGAATTTTGATGTCCAGGGGTACCGGTTGATTGCCCGAACAGTATTCTTACAGGCTGGTATCGCCCTGATTGTTCCGCAGGTAGCCGCCTTTTTCCCAATTTACAGCGGTGCAAAGATAAAAACCGTTCAGGCTATAAGCGGTGGAAGTAATATCGCTTCAGATCATAAAGACGATGCTTTTGATCGATGGATAAATCGCATCCGCGGCATATCTCATCCTATGTTGATATCCCTGCGAAACACATTCCGGCATAAAGGTCGTCTGGCTCTGACTTTGTTCACTCTTACTCTGGGTGGCGCCATTTTTATCGCCACATTTAATGTTCAGGGGGCACTGACCCTTTATATAAAGCGAGTTAGCAAATACTTCATAGCTGATGTCAGCATGACTATGGATCAGTTCTATCGAATCGACCAGGTACAGAAAGATTTGAAGACATTACCTGGGATCGACATCATTGAAGGTTGGACTTACGCACAATGTGAAGTAATGGAGGCCAATGACAAACCGGGTGAACCGGTGGAAATGCTGGGTGTCGATCCCCAAAGCCGGTTGATCACACCTATTTTAATTAAAGGTCGTTGGATAATTCCAGGCGACGAAAATGCCATTGTTTTGAGTGAACGTTTTCTTTCAGCCAAACCCGATCTTAAGGTCGGGGATACGCTTGATCTTCGGGTGAACGGCGTCAAGAGTAAATGGACTGTCGTCGGGTTCTTCCAACTGGCGGGAAAAAGTACCGGTTTCAGGGCATACAGCAATTATGAATACCTTTCTCATTTCATCGGCAGCCCAGATAAAGCCATATCATTCCAAATCAGTTCAAAAACGCCAAATTTAAATATCGAACAACAACGTCAATTTGGCAGTACCATTGAGAAATATATGCGCACCAGAGGTTATAAAGTGGCCAGTGTAAATGCAGGTCTGTTCGCATTAAATTCGAGTACGGAAGGGCTTAATATCCTCACAACCTTTCTTGTATTTATGGCCTTCCTTACAGCCCTTGTCGGCGCAATTGGATTAATGGGTACCATGAGTATGAATGTCATGGACCGAACCCGCGAAATCGGGATCATGCGGGCAATCGGGGCATCGGATCGAACCGTTATGTCCCTGGTGATTGTTGAAGGTCTGCTGATCGGGATTATCAGTTGGATTCTCGGCAGCCTTCTATCATTTCCAATCAGTAACGCCCTTTCTGATATCCTCAGCCGGGCATTGTTTGATGCACCGTCAGTCCTCTCCATTACCCCCACGGGTTTCATTGTCTGGCTTGTGCTTGTAATTATCCTGTCGGTATCTGCCAGCGTTATTCCTGCCCGCAATGCTGCACATCTAACGATCCGAGAAGTGTTAGCGTATGAATAACCTCAAATCACGGATATTTCGGCTAGAATTAATTTGCTCTTCCCTGAAAGAGAACTCATTCAGGAATTGTAAGAAGAAAGAAATGAATCGTATTATCAATGGTTTAGTAATAATTCCAGCAATGGTCTTGTTATCCAGTTGTGCAGTCATCGGAAAATCCCCGGAACCAACCCAGACTGTTTCATCTGCAACAGTTGTTGCCCCTCGTACTCTGACAGAAGCCAGAGTAATTCCCGTACATAATGCAGCATTGAGCTTTTCCGTTCCCGGTATAGTTGATGAAGTCCTCGTTACGGAAGGTCAGTCTGTTAAAGAAGGCGATGTCATCGCACGCTTAAAGGGGATTGATCGGGCAAAAGCCGCCATCACGCAGGCAGAAGTTCTTAAGCTTACTGCCCAGAAAAATCTGGACGACTTTCGAGACAAGACGAATGTATCAAAAGCAGAGGCGGAACTTGTTCTGGCAAAAGCGCAAATAGAATTAAAAAATGCCCGTGATGCTCGAAAAAGCCTCGATTATCAGCAAGTGTCCGGTGCCGCACTGGATGGATTGCGTGCCACATATTACATGGCGCTCTCTGATTTCAAAGAGGCAGAAGATGATTATGAACCATACAAAGATCGCGGAGAAAAAGATATTGAAAGGGCTGAATACCTGGCCAAACTCTCAAATGCCAGGCTGGCTAAAGACAAAGCCCTGTATAACTTGAATAAAGCACTGGAGATGCCTGATCCCGAGAAAATAGCAAAGGCGGATGCGCGGTTGGCACTGGCTGAGGCAGCTCTTAATGACGCACAATCGACGTATGACAAAGTCAAAGACGGCCCTGACGCGTCACAATTATCCATTCTGGAAGCAGCCGTAACCAATGCAGATGCTCAATTAAAATCCGCCCAATCCAGCCTGAACGATCTTGAACTTATTGCCCCATTCTCAGGCACAGTGATCTCAAATGATCTAAAAATTGGAGAAGCTGTCAGTCCAGCGAACACAGTAATGCTGGGAGATGTTTCTGCCTGGCAGGTTGAAACAACAGATCTGGTGGAATTGGATATAGTCAATATCCATCCGGGTGATAAGGCCGTAGTCACTTTTGACGCCATCCCCTCATTGAAAATTTCAGGGGTGGTTAACCGCATCAAGCAAATGGGTGTCGCCAGCAAGGGTGATACCACATACACAGTCACCATTGATCTTGATGAATCTGATCCACGTTTGCTATGGAATATGAAAGCGTTTGTGGCATTTGAAAAATGAAGACAGCATTTTCACGAACCCATCTTCAAAAGAAATATCTGTCAATCGGGATCATCGTCTTGATCTCTGGCTTTGTGTTGCTTGCAGGATGCAATACTTTTACGAAAACCACGCCAACCCCGGCAGTGCCTGTAAAAACTGGTGCAGGTGCAGCGGCTGAAGCAAAAGTCATCCCTATCCGAAGTTCAACGTTAAGTTTTGCTGCTACAGGCAAAATTGAATCCATCCAGGCACCGGAAGGTTCTTTCGTAAAAAAAGGAGATCCCATTGCCCATCTGGAAGGCAGTGAACATGCCCAGGCTGCCATTGCAGCTGCTGAATTGCAGGAAGCTTCGGCAAAAAAAGCGCTGGACGATTTGAAAGAGAAAGCCAAACTGGCCGAAGCTGATGCAGAAATGGCTGTAGCCGTAGCATCACAGGAACTCAAGGACGCTAAGGACCATCGTGAAGACCTGAATTACAAACGGGTAAATCAGTACATGTTGGAAAGTATCCAGGCTCAATTAACCATGGCCGAGCAGGCTGTTGATGATGCTGAAACTGCTTTCAGTTACGTCCAAGACAGGCCTGAAGATGATGCCGACCGAGCCAAAGCATTGATGTATCTATCACAGGCCCGCCTGGCCCGGGATCAGGTGAAACGTAACCTGGAATATGCAGAAGGGCCACCAACGAGCCAGGACATTGCCGAAGCAGATGCCCGAGTATCCAAAGCTCAAGCCGCCCTGGAAGATGCCCAACGAACCTATGAGCGCCGGAAAACTGGCCCGGATCCCAAAGATCTTGCTATAGCCGAAGCCAACGTCAAGAATGCCACAGCACAGGTGGATGCCGCCCGTTCATCTTTGGCTGACCTTGAATTGACCGCTCCTTTTGACGGCCAGATCATTGTGAATAACCTTGCAATCGGAGAATTGGCTTCAGCCGGGCAGGTAATGATTGGAGATATTTCTGCCTGGCAGGTTGAAACCACTGATTTGAAAGAAGTTGACATCGTGGGCATTGAAGCTGGCATGCCTGTTACCATAACGTTTGACGCCATTCCTGGTCTTGAGATGAAAGGAACAGTCAATCGGGTGAAAGGTTATGGAGTGTCAGTGCGAGGAGATAACACATACACAGTTACTATCGATTTACAGGGAACAGATGAACGGTTATTATGGAACATGACAGCCCGAGTGACTTTCCCAGTTACTCGAACCAAATCGGAGACCCCGCTACCATGATCCAGAAATTCAAAATCTTCATTCTCTTTGTTTTACTCTCATCCAGTCTATTCACAACGGCCGGATGTTCGAATCTCTCATTTTCCAAACCGACTGAAACAGCCACATTAAGACCAACCATCCGTCCACCAAAACCTACACGTACTCCAACACCACTACCGACAAAAACTGAACTACCTACCAATACTCCTACAATTACGCCCACTCCAACTCTTCTTCCACCTGTAGACGATTTCTCAAAAGCGCGCTTGTATTCCTTCGGCCCACGGCCGGGCTGGGATTTTGGAATAACAATCCAATTGCCGGATGAAATCAAAGGTGAATACGATGCACTGGTGGATGATCCCCCCAAAAAATTCACCTGCCGTCCACTTGTAGAATATAACCACCCGGAACGATTGTATTGTGTTGGCCGAATTCCGGCAGTAGATGAAAATATCCTGTTCAAGGTTGTAGAACGTTCAACCGGACAGGTCGTCTTCAAAGGATATGTATACAGTCCGCTTCCCTGAAGGCAGGCGTAAAATGCACCAGTCGATTACCATCCCCGCCGGGGATGTTTGGGGTCGTATGGATTGCCATCAGGCATAATGGCATCTTCCAGGTCAGCCCCTGAAAGGTCAGCCCCACGTAAGTTGGCGCCAGCCAGATTTGCCCTTTCAAGGTGGGTATTCTTGAGTATGGCACCTGCCAGATTTGCCTGATAAAAATCAGCATCCATCAACCGTGCTCCTTTCAGGTCCACTTCGCGAAGATCGGCTTTTTTGAGGCTGGCATCCCGCAAGGTGACGGACTGCATATTGCTTTTCACCAGGTCGGTTCCATCCAAATTGGCCCCCTGAAGGATGGCACCTGCCAGATTGGAACCTTTCAATTTCGCTTCCCTGAGGATTCCACCCTTGATATTTGCTTCTTTTAGAATGGTGTATTCTAGAAAGGCACGTTCAAAATTGGCATTCTCCAAATTACTCTTTTGAAGATTCGCCCTCCACAGATAAGCTCCGATTAGACGGGCATTCTTCAGGCAGACTTCAGTCAGGTCGGCATCTTGCAAAATTGCATCATTTAAATTGGCATTGGTCAGATCGGCTTTTACCAGAATTGCACCATGCAAAATGGCACTGCTTAAATCACAATCTACCAGGACCGATTTGGTCAGGTCACGTCCTTTTAAATTTGTCCCTGCAAGGCTGATCCCCTTCATTTGAAGAGGTCCGGGTTGGTTCATAACATTGGTCGCCATTTGTCTATGTTTATGAATCCTTGCTTTTTTATCGATGGATTATGGATCAGTAATTTGCCGGGGAGTCAGCAATTTTTTACAATATAAAAATTGTATAGCAAGTGGTGTTTTCAAAAAAGAGCCGGAAGGCATGATCAAAAGATGATGTCTATCCTCGAAAGTCTCATCAGGTTAAGAACACAAAAATGTGCGCGTTATAGCCCCCTGCCCGGATTTTGCGGATCGTACTCCAAACCATCGGGCATCACAGCACCATCCAATTCCACCCCATCAAGGTTAGCACCAGACAGATTGACATTTTTTAAGTTCGCTCCATTAAAATGCACATCCTTCAGGTTCGCCGAAGATAAATCAGCACCTTCGAGATTTGCATTCACCAGGCGGGCACCCTTCAGATCTGCGTGGTTCAGGTTCGCAGAAATGAGAAAACAACCCCGCAAATTGGCTGCCTGCAGATTTGCGCCCTCCAGGTTGGCTCCTTCCAGGTAGGAGAACTGAAGAATGGATCCCCAGAGATTTGCATTTTTCAGACTCGTCTTCACCAGATTGCAGGTCCGCATTTTGGCAATTTGAAAATCAGCTTCATCCGCGTTGGCACCTTCCAGGTCAGCATTATCAAGATTGGCGCCTTGCATTCTGGCGCGCCACAGGAAGGCATCTTTCATGGATGTGCCGATTAATAATATCTCCACCATATTGGCATTTTGCAGGATGGCTTCCTTCAAGTTAGCCATCATCAGATTGGCATTCCGAAGGTCGGCATCTGTCAGGATCGCCTTGCTCAGGTTCGAACCAGATAATCGGGCATCGTGCAGTACGGCGCCTTTTAAATTTACTCCCTCCAGATTGGCATTTTCAAGGTCTTTTCCAGCCAACTGAGCTGGTTTATTGCTGTTGATGAGGTCAAGAATCTGTTCTTCGGTGAATTCCATGAGAACCTCGACAGGTTGAAAATTTCTACTTCTATTATTTTATCCAGATTCTATCTTGCTAATTGATTTATCTACAAACCACCAGAGTGGTTTTCTGTATGTTGTGTTTTTTATCCAACAATTTCATAGATCTATTTGGCAATAAAAATGATTAAATCTAACCAATTGATTACCTGGAAAATTGGAATAAATATAATGTTTGAACAACTTCTACAGAAAATTTTATTACTTACTAAACAGCAAATTCAAACACTTTTATGCTATTAAAAAATCAAAAACTCTGTGTGGGGCGAGAGGGGGTCGAACCCTCACGATGTCACCATCGACGGATTTTAAGTCCGTTGCGTCTGCCGATTCCGCCATCGCCCCATGACTTGTCTAATTCTACACCATTCGATTCCTTCGTCAAGAGAATCAGCTCTCTTCAATTGGAAAAAAACTCTTGACCCACTTGGCATAACGTGAGCCGAGGTGCACAAGCGGTGAAGCCAGCTCGGCTTCCACTTTTCCCCGGTGAATCACAGCCCGCAATTCATCCGCCGTTTCGAAGGCCGGAACCATGAGACCGGCGCCGCCTATTTCATACAAAGAATGCGAATCTGAGCCCACCGTTCCAGGTTTGCCATGCTCTCCGGCAAATTCCATTGCCTGAAGGTTCCATTCAGGCTTGTAACACCTGGCATTGAACACTTCAACAGCATCCACCAGATCGATTATCGCTAAAAGGTCTTTAATCTGCCATCCGCGATGCGGATCAAAAGGATGCGAAATGCTGATAAATGCTCCCTGGTCACGCAGGCACGCAATTGCCTCTTTTGGTTCAAGATCGCGGGGTACTTCTTTTGTTACAAATGATGCCAGCAATTCGCTGCAGGTTGTCTGTACTTCTTCTCCTACAATAATAAGTTCGGGATCCAATTCTTTGCAGCGCAATGCACCCCGGATGGTATTATGATCAGTCACCACCATGCGGGTAATTCCCCGTTCACGGGCCGTAGCGATCAATTCGGCAGGTTTTACCAGGCTGTCTGGTGAAGCATCGCTATGGCAATGAAAATCAACTTTAATCAGTTCCTCTGTCATTATAAAAATCCCAATGGCAAGATTTCGTTAACGTTAAGTCGTACAGTCAGGTACAGATTATACCGCACCCATTCAACCTCATCACCCAACATGTTAGAATAAAAAGAAAAATTGTAAAATCAACTCTATCAGGAGAGATTTAATGGATTCAGCCAGTAGTAGTACCTTCGCCTTTACCAAAACGGTGAGCGCCGCATTACGAAATCAACGACCTGTTGTGGCTCTGGAATCAACTGTGATCACCCACGGCCTGCCAGAACCGGTCAATCTTGAACTCGCTCAAAGTATGGAAAAAATCGTCTCCGATGGAAATGCCACCCCGGCGACCATTGCGGTTTTAGGCGGCCAGGTGCATGTTGGCCTTGAAGCCGACGAGCTGGAAAATCTTTCAAAATCGCGATCCACTCATAAAATCAGTGCCCGTGATTTTGGTCCAGCAGCCGCGCGAAAATGGGACGGCGGAACGACAGTGGCAGCCACATTAATTGTCTCCCGCAATGCCGGTATCCGTGTATTTGCCACTGGCGGGATTGGTGGTGTTCACCGGGGATCCAATTTTGATATCTCAGCCGACCTGATTGAATTGGGACGCAGTCCAGTCGTCGTGGTTTGTGCCGGTGCCAAATCAATTCTTGACCTTCCTGCAACGCTTGAATTTCTTGAAACTCAGGGTGTACCGGTAGTTGGTTATGGCGTGGATGAATTTCCTGCATTTTATTCCACCTCCAGCGGACTTCGTCTGGAATGCCGGGTGGACACTCCGGAAGAAGTAGCCAATGTAGCCCTAGCCCATTGGCAGACTGGCTTAAAGTCGGCTGTACTGGTGGTCAATCCCCCACCCCCTGCAGATGCGATCCCAACCCAAATCGTGGAAGCCTGGATAACACGGGCAGAAAAAGACGCACACCTGGCCGGAGTTCACGGGAATGCTCTTACACCTTACCTGCTCTCCCGGTTGAGTGAAATTAGTGGAAATGCCACATTAAAAACCAACCTTGCTCTACTGCGCAATAATGCTGAGTTGGCGGCAAAAAT
This sequence comes from Leptolinea tardivitalis, assembly GCF_001050275.1. Lineage (GTDB taxonomy): Bacteria > Chloroflexota > Anaerolineae > Anaerolineales > Anaerolineaceae > Leptolinea > Leptolinea tardivitalis. Next base: position 497,337 of record NZ_BBYA01000008.1, on the reverse strand, counting down.
AGCCTGTGCGTTGTTTCCAGAAAAACAACAGGTGATTTAATCCGCTGGAATAAATTATCTTGCCGCCCTCTCTAATAAGAAGGGCGGCTTTTTTATGGAATGAGACCGGAAGGAGGTGTTCCGGTATAGGTGACTACCATCACATCCGGAACGGATGTAGAAATACTGGTCGATGATGGCACAGGCGTACCTTTTAATGTAGACATGGCAGTAATTGTCGGCTGACGGGTATCTGTTGGCCGTGTAGTCCGGGTGATTGAAGGAACAGGTGTTGCAGAAGGAATCCGTGTAATGGTCGGCGCAGGAGTCTTTGTGGGTACAGGTGTGCGGGTGGATGTGGGTGCATTTCCCGTCACTGTAAACTTGCCGCCAGTTATGAATTGGCTGCCGAGAAATATTTGAACCTCGTATTGTCCTGGAAGCCATTGGTCACCGGGAAGAAGGCAATCCGTATAACCATATCCACCGGTTCCGCCATCCCATGGTTTCGTTTCATCACAAACGATATCAGAACCCCGGAGCCAGATCGCTGTCCATTGAGAACCGTCTGTCATTTTGTCATATGAAAATGTGCCAAAAATATGATCAATCGGGTTCGCAAATTCAACCAGAGGGTCTACCGGTAAGTTGCCTTCAATTTTCCGGCTGAATTGCAGGCTGCTGAACACAGCATTGGAACTTGGTGTCACCTTGCCAGTAAACCTGGCGGCATACTGTGTTGGGATCACCGGGGTTGGAGAAAACAACGGCGTTGTAGTGATAGTCGGCGTAAAGGTAATCGTAGGTGTAAGGGAAATGGTAGGAGTTAATGTGATGGTTGGTGTTAGAGTAATCGTAGGCGATGGCGGGAACACTCTATAAATTGCCGGCCTTGCATATTGATTCAATGAAAAAGCCACTCCGGCAAGAATAACTGCCAGGCCAATATTGCGCCAACCACGCATGATCATCTCCTGCCTCTTGCGAAAGAACATCAATCGTGAGCCAGACCGAATCGATTGAAGTCCTACAATTATGGCAAGGATGCCTCCAATAACAGATAGGAAGAACAATACCTGTAAAGCTGTTTCAATGTCGAGATGAAGAGAAACGGGCATTCCGTGATCCAACCTTGAAAATGATTTTTGATTATAGCACGTCAAATCCATGTTCAAATTTGTTGAAACCATGGTGTAAAATCTATAGCAGTATGGAGATTCCGGAATGATTCTCGAACCCGGCGCTATTTTAAACAATCGTTACCGCATCATCTCCGTTCTCGGCCAGGGAGGCATGGGAGCTGTATATCGTGCGGTTGATGAACGGCTTGGAAGTCCGGTTGCCGTAAAAGAGAATTTAAACCTGGCCGAAGAATTTGCGCGTCAGTTTAAAAGAGAAGCTGTCACACTGGCCAGTCTCCGCCATCCGGCGTTACCCAGGGTGGCTGATTACTTTGCCTTCCCCAAACAAGGCCAATATCTTGTAATGGATTATATCGAGGGGGAAGATCTTCGCCAGCGAATTGAAAGGGAAGACCATCTCTCAGATCGCGATGTTGTATTGATTGGCGAAGCAGTCTGTGATGCATTGACATATCTACATACCCGTGTTCCACCGGTAATTCATAGGGATATTAAACCGGGGAACATTAAGATCACCCCATCGCAGAAAGTATTTCTCGTTGATTTTGGCCTGGTGAAGCAGGATTTTGGCGATCAGGCAACTACCACCGGTGCCCGGGCAATGACCCCGGGATACTCACCTCCGGAACAATATGGAACAGCCCGTACGGATGCCAGAACCGATATATATTCACTTGCTGCCACATTATATGCAGCTTTAACTGGTTCCATCCCTGAAGATAGTATCACCCGTGCCACTCGCAATGTTCCATTAACCCCGATAACTAGCCTGATGCCAGGTTGCAGCAAACATCTGGCCGCGGTTATTGAAAAAGGTTTGGAACTTAATCCCAATGACCGATACCAGACGGCGGATGAATTTCGGGCAGCTTTGTTGTCCTCACTTGAACTTACATCCAGTTTTCTGGCACCTCCCAGAATCACGGCCCCACCACCAGAAGTAGTGGATAACTTGCCGGTAGATGCAAATCTCGATGAAATTTATTCACGTTCAGAAGACCTGTTCCTTCAAGATTCCCTGTTGCCAATATCTGAAGCCAAACCTGTAAAAACAAAATCACGTGTTCTATTAATTTCGGCGGCTGTTATTTCCATGCTGGTTTTAGGATCGTTTTTTGTCCCCTGGAATAATTTACCCACATTCCTGCATCCAACAGCACAGAACATAACCGCAAAAACAGCTACTCGGGTGAAACCTGCCACGAAAGCATCAACATTAGTTACACAAATGGCGGGAAAACCTGTTGATCATCCAATGGAAGTCACTCCCACTCTCGAGGCGGTGACTATTCCTACCCGGCTGGCAGCAACCATGACCAAAGTGGCAGCTTCCACTGAAATGATTACATTTGGCGGCAGCAGTCAAATCGCATTCGCCTCCGAACGTTCCGGGAATTTTCAAATATGGACAATGAACACAGATGGAACAGGTCAACGCCAGATCACTGGCCTGGCCAATGGTGCCTGTCAACCTGCCTGGTCTCCAGATGGCAGTCAAATTGCATTTATATCTCCATGTAATGGCAGGAAAGATATCTACCCTGGATCGAAGATATATCTGGCTGATTCTGAAGGAAAGAACATGTGGGCACTTCCTGTGCCAATGGCTACAGCAGGTGATTTCTCACCGGCCTGGTCGCCAGATGGCAAAATGATAGCCTTTTCATCTCTTCGGGCAGATAGCAAACCACATATTTTCCTCTTTAATTTCTCTGATTCCTCCATAAAACAGGTTACCAGTGCTGCCTATGGAGATGTTCACCCCTCATGGGCACCAAGTGGACTGCAACTGGCGTTCGTACGTCAATTTCCAAATGCCCAGATCTGGGTGACCGATCTTACCGGAAAACAACAATTCCAATACAGTCCCAGCGGGGCGGTGATAAATCAATGGCCTGTTTGGAATAAAGACGGCACCATTCTGTTTTATTCACAAATGAGTCCCGATGCAGTGGTTCCCTTCCTGGTAGGATTATCGTATGAAGATCGCGGAAAGAACCTGGAATTTAGAATCCCTCCTCTGGGAACCGACGACATTGGCCCGGTTGTAGAACCTGTAATTTCACCCGATGGGAAATGGTTTGTATATGAAAGTTGGCCTGATGGAATAAACCATGATATTTATATGATATCTATTGAGGGCGAAAATCGAAAACGTTTGACAACCGATAAAGACCGGGATTTTGGACCTGTTTGGAAGCCGGCCGGAATTCCTCCCTCATGACATTGCAGATCGGTGAAGTCATTAAAGATCGTTATCGCATTGTACAAATACTCGGCAGCGGCGGTATGGGTATTGTGTACAGGGCAAAAGATGAAAGTCTGGGGATTGATGTTGCCATAAAAGAACCTTTCACGGTTGAAAATACTCAACAGATTTCAAACCAGAATACATCCCTTTTAGCCCAATTACATCATCCGGCCATCCCGAGAGTGACAGATGTATGCGAATTAAAGGATGGCCGACAACTGCTTGTGATGGATTTCATACCGGGTGAAGATTTGAAATCCCGGGTGGAAACCAATGGCCCACTTGCATTAGGTGACGCAGTCAGAATCATTACGACTGTTGGCTCAGCTCTGCAATATCTTCACAACCACCTTCCCCCGATCATTCATCAAGACGTAAAACCTGGAAACATACAATTGACTCCCGGTGGAAAAGCCTTACTGGTCGATTTTGATCTTGCCTTTTCACCTGATGAAAGAAATACACAACCTCCCATATCCGTCCAAGGGTTGACGCCCGGATTTGCCGCCCCAGAACAATACAATCGTATGGTTTGTCAGGCCTCTGATCAATATGCACTCGCTGCAACCCTGTATTTCCTGCTGACAGGTTTGCTCCTTCCTGACGGACTGTCAAGGGCATCAGGCAATAATCAAATCCCGAACCTCTCAAAATATCGAATCCCACTGGATATCCTTACCTGCCTGGAAAAAGCCTTATCCATAAATCCATCTGATCGATATTCAGATATTCAGGCATTTTTAGATTCGCTGAATGCCGTTATTAAGACCGAGCTGGAATTAACTCATACACCTACGCGCAAATTATTTAATAAAAATACGAATCGAAAAAGGACCATGCTTTGGGCGATTGCTTTTTTCTTTACCGGTATAGTCATTCTAGGTGTTGTGAATTTGCGGATAAATTATCAACAGCTTTCACCAACATCTGCACTCATTGTAACGATTACTCCGGGTATCAACCATACTCCAGTTGAATCCACAGCTGTTGCAGCAATGGACACTCCTGATAAAACTCCTGTTACGAACAACACAATCACGCCAAACCACAATACCGAGGTAGAAATAAAGCCGACTCCCCTTGGCGGAGGAACAGGAATATATGCTTTTGTATCAGAAAAGAAAGGTATGCCTCAGATCTTCCTTGGTTCTATTGATGATCGGGAGATCAAACAAATCACCGACATTCCAGAAGGTGCCTGCCAACCAGATTGGTCTCCTGATGGCAAAAGGATAGTTTTTGTTTCACCCTGCCTGCCCAAAGCAAAACTGACCGGAAAACCAGAACCATATTCCGGTTCAGGTCTTTTTATTTTATTGCTTGATGACAATCAGATCATTCCCATCCCATCGCAACCCGGCGGAGATTTTGACCCGGCATGGTCACCTGACGGAGAAAAGATTGCATTTACCTCAATACGCGAAAAGACACCGGGTATTTATATCCATAATTTGGCTGATGAAAGCACTTACTCGGTAACAAATCACAATTATATTAACAGGCAACCTGCCTGGTCACCTGATGGTCAATTCCTTGCGGCAAGCTCAAATCAATTCGGATCCCTTCAAATATGGTTAATGGGGGCAGATGGGGCCAAACGAATAGCATTTTCAGTTCAGAACAATGGATCAGCCTTTTTTGCAGATTGGTCACCTGATGGAAAGAGTATTGTTTACAGTCAAACAAATTCACTTCGTCTGGTTGAAAAAAACATCGATAATCAACCCACGACGGAAAAAATACTTAATAATCGATTGACCTATGCAGCCAATCCAGATATTTCTCCCGATGGAAATTGGATTCTTTTTGATTCAAATATGGGCGGTGTTTATCAGGTATATCGTATTTCGCATACGGGGAGTGGTTCAGAACCCCTCTCCTCAACAGAAGAAAACTCCTATCAACCCGTATGGAAACCAGGTAATAGGAATTAATTATCAAGTAATTGACGGGTATTTTTTCGGCTGCGAGCTCTGAGGAGATTTAAAACCCTGGGGAGAATGGATGTGTATACTTTATACATCGGATAATTAATTGAATAATCCCAGGCACCCAGCGTCCGAATTACATCGCCACCAAAACCTTGTTTGAAACGAAAGACACCGGAGAGCGAATCTGTTCCACCAAACTCATTCGGTGCACCCCACATATCATAGATCTCCCGACCCTGTTCTTTTGCTAGAAGCATACCTTTCCATTGCAGCAAATGGTTGGGCATAAGTTCCCTATGTATGGAAGATGACATCCCATATAGATAATGTGCTTTACGGCCAAAACCAATTACCCAAATAGCCCCGATTATTGTTCCATCCATAACAGCCTTTAAACAAGTCGCCATATGGGCATCTGAAAGAATTGACCAGACTCGATCGTAATACTCCCATGGCCGGATGATAAACCCGTCCCGATCAGCAGTTTCTGCATACATCCGGTAGATAGTCAGCCAATCATTCTCATCAGCTTTTTCTACCTGAACACCACGTTTTTCAGCCAGACGGATGTTGTAGCGTGTTTTCTGATGCATTCGCGCCAGTAATTGATCTTCAGAAGGTGAAAGATCAATTTCAATTGTATTTCTGAATTGAATTTGATCCTGTGAGAATCGCCACCCGTGCGTTGATAGATACTGTTGGACTGCCATGCCCGTCAAATCAGGCCGATCTGATTCTGTACCCGGAATACCCCGGCCTATGGGTAAATCAGGATCAATTTTCAAAAAAATAGCATTCTGGTCTTTTGCTTTTTGGATAAGATCAAACAGGGTTTTCTGATATGAAGATGGATTTGTCCAATCAACCAGCGGACCTCGAGGTACATAAGCGATGGTGAAAGGGAAATGATGGAAGGAACGAATCAACATCATTCCTGCAGATTCGATACTATCGGTATTTCTTGGCCAAGATTCAAAAATAGGCCGCCAGCCAATGGGAGCTTTTATCTTTGCCCATTCCTCTGTCTGCAGGAATGTTGAACCAGGAAGCATTTCAATCAGTTTGTCCCAGTTCATAGAATTCACCCGCCTGCTGAAAGCCCACGGCTGCGCAGCATTTGCCAGCGGATGGTTTTGTATATCAAAGGATGGTAGACATAGTCAAATCCGGAACAAGATCGAGAGATACGTCCACCGAATCCTCTTTTAAACCGGTAAACCCCCCAGAGACCATCAGAACGTTCTTCAAAATGCGCTTCCAGGTCATCTTCTTTGGCATCGGGAATTCCCCAGAGATCATAGAATAAACAATTCTGTGAGGCTGCCCAACGCATGGCTTCAAATTGCAGAAGATAGGTTGGCATTCTTTGTCTTTCTTCATCGCCTGAAGCACCATACAGGTAGTAGGCTCGATCTCCCTGCGCGAATACCATTAACATGGCTACCGGTTGATTGTTATATTCAGCAGATAACAATGCCACCTGATTATTTTTCGCAAAAATCGCATATGCCTGCCGGTAATATTCAATAGAGTGGACACCAAAACCATCGCGGTTGCCAGTTGTCTGCATCAATCTTTCGAAGGCATCAAAATCTTGACTTTGCCGAACAATTATTTCTTTTTTCTCTGCCAGTCGGGTGTTATACCGTGTTTTTTGTTTCATCCGGGCAAGCCAGTCATCGGGGGAACCTTTTAGGTCAACGAGTATTGTCTGCCGGGGTTGGATGGTATCTTCCACAGGAACAAATCCGGCCAATTGTTGCTTTAATTCCGCTTGAAGCGGTTCTTCAGCATCGGGTTCGACTCGAAGAAAGACAGCCTTTTTTTCCCGGCAGAGAGCATGTACCTCAGGCCATAAATCTGCCCAATCGGTCCCAATTGGTCCTTTGGGTATATATGCCAGCGTAAATCCAAGGGGTAATTTCCTGAATAACACTTGAGCGCCACAGTGCTGGTTGGCCACTCGATACGGTTGCCAGCCAAAGTGACTTTTCAGCTCCCCCCACATGGATGTTTGCAAAATGTGGGCATTGTGCTGGTTATTAATAAACTCATCCCACTGCATTTTATTGAGAGTAGCCATCATTCAATTGATATCATTTCAGGCGGTGGTGTGCTTCGAACGGATGCACCGGGAATTATGTCATCAATCATTCCAAGAACTGACTGATAATCGCCCTCTCTCGCTAATCGGATCACCTCGTCAACAGCTTTCTGCAATTTTTCACCGCGCAAATCTTCATTTCCAACTAACTGATAAATATCCGGATGAAGTGTTCGTTCAAAAGTATTTCCACTGTCCCAAAGGTCTTCGCTCAATTTTTCGCCGGGGCGAATACCGGTAAAAACAATTTCAATATCTCGACCAGGCTCCAATCCTGAAAGCCGGATCAAATCTTCTGCCAGGTCAAGGATTCGGACCTGTTCTCCCATATTAAGAACATAAGTCTCCCCACCGCTGCCCATGGCAGCCGCCTGTAATACCAGGTACACAGCTTCCGGGATGGTCATAAAATATCGTTTCATGTCCGGGTGGGTAATGGTGATTGGTCCGCCCCGCGCAATCTGACGTTTGAACAGGGGGACTACACTACCCCGGCTGCCAAGAACATTTCCAAATCGCACAACAGAAAAGTCTTTTCCATATCTCTCAGCAGCATCCAATACCGTCATTTCAGCCAGCCGTTTTGTAGCTCCCATCACATTGGCTGGTCGGATAGCCTTGTCCGTTGAAATCATCACCAATCGTTCAACATCAAATTCCACTGCCGTCATGACCAGATTTCGGGTGCCTTCCACATTATTTGTAACGGCCTCTTCAATATTAGATTCCATTAATGGAACATGCTTGTGGGCAGCCGCATGGAAAACAACCTGGGGCCGGTACATGCTAAAGATTCTCTCCAACCGGTCTTTTTCGCGAATATCGCCTATAACCGCTTTGATGGGTAACGAAGGAAAACGATCTTGAAGTTCCAGATAGGCTTCAAAAATACTATTCTCACCATGTCCGAGTAAGACCAATTCAGCCGGTGCCCAGCGGGCAATTTGTCGGCACAATTCTGAACCGATTGATCCTCCGGCTCCTGTGACCAGAACCACCCGGTTGCTGATGGTTCGTCCAACCTGCTCATCCATAATGCGGGCAGGTTCGCGGCGTAGAAGGTCGGTGATATCAACCTCACGAAGCCGGTTGACATTAACTTTACCCCCTAATAATTCATAGATACCCGGCATCGTTCTGAAATGAACAGCTTTCAACCGGCAAACATCCGTCACTAAACGGATCACTTTGCCGGGAGCGCTCGGTATGGCAATAATGACCTCATCAATACGGCGGTTATCCAATACTTTTGCCAGATCAGTCAACGCACCAATGACGGGGATTCCATATATCTGCTGTTTGAATTTTATCGGATTGTCATCCAGAAAACCGATGGGAATAATATTTAATTGCGGGTTTTTCTGCAATTCCCTCACGACAATTGCGCCGGCATCGCCGGCACCAATGATTAATGCTTTCTTGGTTTTCCCATCGGGCGATGTAGCCATTTGTTGGGAAAAATTTTCAGATAGCAGGCGGATGGTGAATCGCAAGCCGCCTACCAGCATTAGCGAAATCAGCCAATCAATGATCAGAACTGATCGGGGAAAACCGGTGAACATTCCCAGATTGAAAAAACTTACCATTACAACAGAAAGCACAACTGATGCGGTGGATACTGCAGCCACTATCAGTTTTAATTCCTGAACTGATGCATAGATCCACATACGCCGATAAAGGCGGAAATAGTAATAGATCAATGGTTTGATAACCAGGGCAGAACCGATCATCCAGTATGCCGAGGGTAAATAAAAGGTAAATGCAGCCCCCAATTCCAACCGAAGCACGTAACTGCCAAGCACAGAAACAATGACAAGTACTACATCGGCTAACAGTACATATCGGTTTCGAATATTGGGGCGAGATTTCATCATTGTCCTTTTAGCCCAAACACGGCCCCGACAGTCCGCAAAATGATAGTCACATCAAGTAAAAGATTGCGATGTTTGATATAGTACAAATCATATTCCAGTTTGGTAATTGTCTGTTGGATAGTAGAGGCATACCCGTAATTTACCTGCGCCCATCCTGTGATACCTGGAGGTACAAACAACCGGGCCCGGTAGAATGGAATTTCTTTCTGAAGTGTATCAACCAATTCAGGACGCTCTGCTCTGGGTCCCACCAGGCTCATTGTGCCAATAAGAACACTGAAGAATTGGGGAAGCTCATCAAGATGAGATTTTCTAAGAAAACGCCCCACTTTTGTTACCCGGTCATCATTTTCTACGGCCATGCGGGCTTTCCCATCTTTTTCTGCATCTTGACGCATTGTGCGGAATTTTGTGATGCGATACACCTGCCCGTTAACTCCCAGACGATCCTGTGAAAAGAAAATCGGCCGTCCCGTCTCAAGAACAATTGCCAGAGCGATGAATGGAAAACAGAGGGCAAAAAGCAGTAGTCCAATTATGGCGCCGAAAATATCCATCAGACGTTTAGCCAATTGATAAAAACCACCCGCATGCGCCTGATCTACAAATGATCGCAGAATCCAATCTGATTGAAGCAGCATAATAGGAACCCTGCCTAATGTATCTTCGTAGACAATAGGCATAGTCGTGATCTCAACACCTTTTTCTTCTGCTTTTAACAAATTTTGAAAAAGTGTTGGATTCATCTCTCCGCTGATGGCAAAAATCAGGTCCGAGATATTTTCATCTTCCAATATCCTGGGAAGGTCATCACCATTTCCCAGAACGGCAACGTTTTCGATAACAGAACCAATTTTGGCTTGATCATCATCCACAAAACCCACGATATGAAAGGGAAGCGGTTTTACAGCTCTCAATGAATGGACGAGATTTGTTCCAGCCCGGCCTGCTCCAACGATAATTACCCGGCGCATGAATTGCTGCGCAGTAAATATGTTGATATAGAGAAGACGCCATAGAATAGTCAACAACGAGGTAGCAATTATGAAGGCAGCTACTCCGGTTCTTGGCAGTGAATTGGGTGTACTTAGGAAGAAGATTATGAAATATCCAACAAAACTGATCGCTGCAGCAATTCCCACCCCGCGGATCGTTTCATTTATACGGCTGGATCGCCTGTTATCATAAAGTTCAACGATGAGTAACAACCAGCAAAACGGAAGCAGATAGAACCAGTCAGCTGGTCGATCGCGGAAAAATTCCCACGAAAATTTCAACCATTGGTCGCGTTGTGCCCAAAAATACATGGCTATAAACAGACCAATCCATGCAACCAGTAGATCGCCAAAGAACAGTATTAATCGACGTTCTGTTGTTTTTAACCGCCAGCGTAGTGGGCGAAGAGTCTTCGGTATGTTCATTCGAAAATCAGAAACTATGCTTTCCTATCGCACAAGTAGACTGATAATGAAACCAGATCCCCATGTGATATGCATGGTTAAAATTGCTAAAGGCATTCCAGCTATCAGAGATAAATCGTTCCGTTTTCTCACCTCAGGGATGGATGCAATGACGATTATACCCATATATAGGAAAAAAACGGCAAAAAATGCTATCAAAAAATAATGGAAAAAAAAACCTGAAACCAACAGGAAAACCAGTCCTGCCACGAATAACGGCGGTAGCAGCTGGCGAAGTTTTATTGATGATGGGTATCGTTTCACCATCCTGGCTTTCCAAAATCCATAGCGCCAGTATTGACGGGCAAGATCAAATAAAGTAGATCGTGAATAATACTGGCAGACGATGTCAGGGTCAAACCAAACAATTCCTCCCATTTCTCGAATACGGGTGTTAAGTTCGTAATCCTCATTTGTAAGCAGTGATTCATCAAAATAACCAACACGATCAAAAAGTGACCGGTAATAACACCCGAATGGGACGGTATCCACAGGTCCGGCTTCTCCTGAAATTCGATAACGTACATTCCCAACCCCCAGAGGGTGGGCAGCAGCTGCAGAAATACCCCGCGCCATCCAGGTTTCGGCTCCTGGGATGATTTCCCACCGGCCGCCAACATTATCCCCTCTTTTTGCCAGCAAATCGTTTACACAGGTAACTACATAATTCAATGCAGGCAATGAGTGGCCATCCATGCGGATAATGATTTCACCCTGAGCAGCCCGAATAGCCAGATTAAGTGCAACGGGTATCTGCTTTTGAGGATTTTCCACTACCCTGATTTCAAGATCTGCATGTTGAGTTCTAAATTCGTCAATAACCATTAAGGTATGGTCATTCGATCCACCATCTGCAATTACAACTTCCATTTGATCACGGGGGAATTGTTGATCATATAAAGCCTGCAAAACACGGCGGATGGTTTTTTCTTCGTTAAGGCAGGGGATAATTATGGATACAGTTTTCATGTTGAGGATCGATGTACCTTTACTGTTGGTTTGTCATAAGATGGCAAACGGACAAAAAATGTGCTCCCCTTACCAGGTTCGCTAGTGACCCAAATTTCTCCATTGTGAGAAAGAACAATTTGCCTGGCAATGGCCAGCCCCAACCCAATCCCCCGGCTTGATCCGCCACGACGCGATTTATCTACCTGGTAAAATCGTTCAAAAATCCGGTTTTCTTCAACATCGGGTATACCTTTTCCAGTATCTGAAACAGAAGCCAGTACATTCCCTTGATCGGGAACAATCTTAAGAGTGATTTCTCCACCTTTCGGTGTGAATTTTATGGCATTATCCACCAGATTAGTAAACACCTGAGCCAATCGATCACCATCTCCCATCACTATTTGGCCGGGTGTGATCTGTTTGATTATTTTCAATCCAGCCGCTTGAATCAGGGGCAGCATTTTTTCATCAAGTTGATCAAGTACCATGGAGAGATCGACGGGAGCCTGATTCATGCCGGCAGATCCTTCTTCAAGCCGGGAAAGAGTTAACAGGTCCATTACCAGGCGATGCATACGTGAGGCTTCATCGAATATAACGTTGGCAGCCTGCATCAATTCTTCTGGTGTACTGGCAGCGCCATCTTGAATGGATTGTGCAAAGCCTTGAATGGATGTTAGTGGAGTTTTTAATTCATGAGAAACATTTGCCAGAAAATCCTTTTGAGATTCTTCTGTCTGTTGAACTCGTTTACTCATCTGGTTGAATGATTCCGCTAACTCCTGAATCTCCTGCGGACCTTCTTTTTCAAGGACAGGATAGCTTCCGCTTTCAATTTGTCTGGCGCCGTCCGCCAGCCGTTTTAATGGGCTGCCGATCCATGCAGACATAAATAATCCCATGGCAAATGCAATAAATAACGCAATTATGCTTCCCTGCAACATGGGTTGAACAATTTCATCGCGCAGCAGCATTCTGATCTCAATTACAGGTTGCCGCGATGCGGCCAGTAAATAGTAGTGTTCATCCAACGGACGCAGGATATACAACCATGGCCTATGTTCTACATCAACGAATGTTTTGAAAGAGATGGGATCATCTCCAGTAACCTGTAAAGGAACGTTGAAAGTCGGAATGGGCGGATATTCACCTTCACCACTATCAATGATTATTTTTCCATCAGCATCAATAATGGCATAACGAATCTTATCCCTGCGGGATTGATCAAATAGCAAACCAGAGATTTTGTCGATGTTAAATGAAACTTCTAACTTTATCTTGCTTGAAAGCGTTGATTGTGATAACCGTAATTGAAGAATTGCTTGCCGGTAGAATAAAGGACTGCGATTCAACGTACTGATGGTAGTACCAATCATTCCGGTTAATGCCGCAATAATTACTAAGGAGTAACTTAACCACAATCGAGATCGAATAGTCGAAAGCATCAGGCCGTCAACTTATACCCTATTCCGGTTACAGTTTCGATATGCACTCCACTTCCCTCAATTTTCGACCGCAATTGAGCGATGTGTACATCTACAGTACGCGTCTGTCCAAAGTACTCGAAGCCCCAGGCCAGGTTCAACAATTTTTCCCGAGTTAAAACCAACCCTCGATTTTTTGCCAGCACCCACAGAACTTCAAACTCCTGTGTACGTAATGACAACGGTTGGTCTCCTAGGTAGACTTCACGACGAGCTGGATCAATGACCAATTCACCTACGCGCACCATCTCGCCGGAGGTTTCTTTCCCAAATCGCTCAGACCTTCGGAGAATGACTTTTACACGTGCCGTCAATTCTCGCGGGTTAAACGGTTTGGTCATATAGTCGTCTGCACCCAGTTCAAGGCCAAGAATTTTGTCAATATCATCATCACGGGCGGTAAGCATTATGACCGGTATATTATTCTTCTCCCGACGCAAACGCTTGCAAACTTCCAACCCATCCATTTCTGGCAGCATAACATCCAACACGACAAGATTGGGTTTCCTTGTTTTGATTGCCTCCAGGGCAGATTTCCCGTCAGCTTCAGAAATGATCCGATACCCTTCTCTCTCAAGATACATCTTGGCAAGTTGAATGATATTGGGTTCGTCATCGACCAGTAAAATCAACTCATCCGTCATATTGTTTGGCTCTTAATCCTTGTTGCAGCAACAATGGTTTTCCCCATCATTTGCAGATGGAACAACAGCGACAAGTTCAATTTCGACCAGACCGTTCTTTGGTAATGCAGCCACTTGTATGGTTGATCGTGCAGGAAAATTTTCAGTGAAGTATTCACCATATATGGCATTCATCTTCTGAAAATCCGCCATATCTTTAAGGAATACAGTAGTTTTGATAACATGTGCCAGATCAGTACCGGCGGCTTCAAGAACATTCTTGAGGTTTTTTAAAACCTGGTGGGTTTGTCCCTCTACTCCGCCTTCAGCCAGTTCGTTGGTTGCCGGATCCAGACCGGTTTGACCAGAACAATAGATAAAATCTCCTACTTTCACAGCAGCCGAATAAGGCCCAAGCGCTTTCGGCGCTTTGGGTGCAACAATGGATTTCTTTTCATTGCAATCACAGCTCATAGGGTATCCTCCATGTTTTGTACATTCTAAGGCATTGCAGTGTTGTTGACAACAGATTTGTGCTTTCTTAAAACCGATTCTATAATTAATTTTCGATCATCATGAGGTTGTTGAAAGGAGATGTTATGACTGCCATCAAAGATATTGAAGGAATTGGTGATGTCTACACCAAGAAATTGCAGGCAATCGGTATCTCTTCGGTTGAAGCATTACTGGAAAAAGGTGCCACAAAAAAAGGCCGTGATGATATCAGCAAGGAATCTGGAATTGATGAACATAAAATTCTTGAATGGGTAAACCGTGCTGATTTATATCGAATTAAAGGGATCGGCTCCGAATATTCAGATCTTTTAGAAGCTGCCGGGGTCGATACTGTTGTTGAACTTTCCAAGCGCCGCTCTGATAACCTGACCGAAAAGATGGTTGAGGTTAATGTGGAAAAGAAACTGGTCCGAAGAGTACCAACCCAGCAAATGGTTGAAGGATGGATTGCTGAAGCCAAGACTTTGCCGCGAATCGTCTCATACTGATTTGTCATCAAAAATTTTGATTGAAATGGAGCGGTGTCAGAAATCGTAACCGATGACAAGTCTGCCACCGCTCTTCTTTTTGTATGCGGTGTAATCCATGAAATCCCGGCAAATATTATCTGATGAAGCTGAGTGGACTATTGATGCCCGTCTTTCTGATGCCACCTGCGATACTATTTTGCAGGCATTAAAAGCTGTCGAAAACTGGCTTTTTCAAGGAAGAATTCAGCCCCGCACTTCCAGTCAATTATTTAAAACAATCGGGATATACTGGAAGCCGTCTCCACCTTTCTGGTGGAAAACCCGGTATCATCATGTTGAATTTTCCACAACTTTTGTCGTAGGAGAAGCACTTTGCTGTGACACGGCCGTTCATGAGATCGCGCATGTGTTGGATAATTTTCTGGGGATGCATCCTTTGTCTACTATTTTTGGTGGGGGCCCCGCAGATCTCATGTGCAGGTCGATCGGTGCAGAACCGGAATGCTTCTTTCCCCGATTTCGTGCACCAGGTTTTGAAAAGAGAATGACCGCATTATGTGTGGAACAGAATCCAACGTTATATGGTCGCAGTTTGGGACCAGCAGAGGATTTTGCAGAAAGTTTCCGACTGGTAGTCACCAATCCTGATTATCTTCATTCATCTGCTCCATGCCGGTATGATTGGTTTGAAAATTGGAGGCTCACACTCCTGGACCAATTCGAGAAATAATCCCAACACAATTGACTCTTTACTTGCAGATAACTACACTTAACCCATGCTTTCAAGAATATTTTCCTGTGCTGTCATTGGCCTTGATGGGGTCATCGTAGAAGTTGAGGTTGATACCGGTCCGGGATTGCCTAAAATGGTCATTGTTGGTCTGCCGGATGCTGCCGTTCAAGAGAGCCGTGAACGGGTAAGGTCAGCTGTCCATAATGCGGGTTTTGATTACCCCCGCCGCGCGTTGACGGTCAATCTTGCGCCAGCTTCTGTGCGCAAGGAAGGACCAGCCTATGATCTTCCGATTGCCCTGGGTGTCCTGGCTGCCACCCATCAGCTTGACCAGAGCCTTCTGGATGAAAGTCTGGTTATTGGTGAACTTTCTCTTGATGGAAGTGTTCGGCACGTCCGCGGTATGCTTCCCATGGCTGCCACCGCACGGGAACAAAACTTTAAACGTGTTTTTGTTCCATCTTCTGATGCAGCGGAAGCAGCATTAATTCCAGATCTTGAAGTTATTCCTGTTAATTCATTGACGGAATTGGTCATGCATCTTCGGGGTGAAATCCACATAGAAACCACCCATACCATAGATCCGGCAGATGTTATTGAACCGATCCTGTCTGATTTTAGTGAAATCAAAGGGCAAGAACATGCCAAACGAGCACTTGAAGTAGCAGCTGCCGGTGGACACAATGTACTCATGATTGGGCCACCTGGTTCTGGTAAAACGCTTCTGGCCCGGGCATTACCATCCATCCTGCCAAAAATGACCATTGATGAGGCATTAGATGTCACTCGGATATATTCGGTAGCTGACGCACTGCCTTCTGATGTTCCCCTTTTACGCGCCAGACCGTTTCGCGCACCGCATCATACCATTAGCCACGCCGGTCTGGTGGGAGGCGGGCACATTCCTCATCCGGGTGAAGTTTCCCTCGCGCATCGAGGCGTTCTGTTCCTCGATGAGCTTCCTGAATTTGGCCAACGCGTTCTCGAAGTTATGCGCCAGCCTATAGAAGACAAGATGGTCACCATCAGCCGCGCCAATGGTTCGCTCACCTTCCCGGCGAATTTTGAATTAGTCGGGGCAATGAATCCGTGTCCATGCGGATATTATGGCGATCCTCAGCGAGCATGTACCTGTTCTGATGCCACTGTAACAAAATATCAAAAACGCATTTCAGGCCCCTTGTTGGATCGTATTGACATACACATCCACGTTCCCAGAGTGGAATATGAGAAGTTATCCAGCGATCGTACCGGCGAACCATCCTGTGCCATTCAAAAACGGGTGGAAGCTGCCCGTGAGTGCCAACGTCAGCGGTTTAAAAATCCAGAAGGTGGTTTCATCAACGGAGTTGCCTGCAATGCTGATATGCGGCCAGCTGAGGTGAGATTGTATTGTGATCTGGATGAGACATGTCGAAATCTGATGAAGAGTGCCAGTATGCAACTTCAGCTTTCTGCACGGGCCTATCATCGGGTCCTGAAATTAGCCCGTACGATTGCTGATCTGGCAGGTTGCGAGAAAATCACCTCGACACATCTGGCCGAGGCTCTTCAATATCGGCCAAGATTATTGGATAACAACGCCTGATCATTACGGGTTTTAATACATACTGCTGTTAAGATAATCAAGTGCCCTGGTAATTTTTTAAATAGAAGAATTTATCTAAAATTTTCTTCTGTACAAAAGCATGAATCTCGAAAAAACAATTTGTATAGAGTTTGTTCACCATTAATCAGCTCTCTGTATAATAGTGACAGAGTTTATCAATAATACAAAACAGGTATATATGAGACGCCATAAATTTATCCCATATTTGTTTGCGATTGCATTTGCAGGCTTTGTTCTGGTTGGCTGTCAAACAAGCCAGCCTACTCAAGCACCCACAAATTCAACCGTTCAAGCTACTACAACTCCTTCATCTCCCAACAGACTGATTTTTGAAGGTGAAGCAGTTCCCATCAGCTATGTAACCCTTTCTTTTCCCATCAATGGTGTAGTTGACCAGGTAAATGTCAAGGAAGGCGATTTGGTAAATCAGGGAGCAATCATTGCAACACTAAAAGGATCCGAGAAACAAAAAGCGTCCATATCTGCTGCTCAGACTGACCTTTTGTCAGCGCAGAAGGCGTTGGATGACCTTAATCAAAATGCAAATGTAGCCCGGGCAAACGCCCAATTAAAACTGGCCCAGGCAAAAAAGGCTCTTGATAAAGCGATCGAAAATCGAAATTATAAGAATTACAAGAAAGCTGATCAATGGTATATCGATCAATCACAGGCTGACTATATCCTGGCATTGAATGATTTTAATAATGCCAAAATGGTCTGGGAAAACTGGCAAAACAAAGATGAAACTGATCCCAACAGGGCATTTGCCCTGCAGAATTTTGCCGCTGCTCGAAAAAAGGTAGAACAGGCTGAGGCAAATTATAAATATTTACAGGGTGCCCCAGAAGAAGTTGACGTGCAAATTTCTGAAGGTGAACTGGTTGTGGCAAAAGCAGATTACGAAAATGCTCAGAAAGAATGGGAAAAGGTAAAAAATGGTCCTAATCCGAGTGAATTACAGTTGGCTGAAGAACGGGTAACCAATGCAAAAGCTCAGCTTGCATCAGCTGAATCAGCTCTTGAGGATTTGTCTCTAAAGACAACCATTACCGGCACAATAGTATCTTCAAATCTTAAGGCAGGACAGGTTTCATCCGTTGGATCATCAAATGTGGTCGTAGCAGATTTATCAGAATTTCATATTGAAACGAATGATTTGACGGAGCTAAATATTGCAAAAGTAATGGAAGGCGACAGGGTGACTGTCACGTTTGATGGGATCCCCGGTCTGGAAATACCTGGCAAAGTTGAACGAATCAAACCTTTGGGGGAAGATAATCAGGGTGACATCACCTATACTGTTGTCATCGGTCTTGAAAAACAGGACCCGCGAATAAAATGGCGAATGACCGCATCTATTAAGCTTGAGAAAGAATTAGAAAAATAGTATCGGTTAGTAAGAACAGATCGATAAAGAAAGGGTACGAATTACTCCATCGTACCCTTTCTTTTTGATTTATTCTTCGCAGTAAGAATTGATAATTAAACCTATCATCCACAGGAAATCATTGCTTTAATGGTTTCGCGATCATCAATGATCGATACAATTTTTCCATCGGATATTTGGATTATTTTGTCAACAAACTCACACATTCGTAAATCGTGAGTAACCATAATGCCGGCTTTTTTCTGTTCATGAATCAGATCAGCGTACAAACGGGTAACTTGAAATGCTCTTTGGCTATCCAGACTTGCCGTCGGTTCATCAGCAAGTACAACACTTGGATCATGAATAAGAGATCGCGCAATAGAAACCCGCTGTTTCTGACCTCCAGAAAGCTGATTGGGAAGGCTGTTCTTCCGTTCACAGAGTCCCAATCTCTCTAGCAATTCATCGACTTTTTTCCGAGAATCCTGATCATACAGGTTATTTAGTCTCAGCATTAATTCGACATTCTCTCTTACAGTCAGAAAAGGAACCAAATTGTTTGATTGAAAGGTAAACCCAATACGATTCCGTCTAAATTTCACCCTCTCCTTTTCATCCATATCCCTCAGATTTATTCCATCGATTAATACATCACCATGTGTTGGAACCAATAAAGCAGCCAACATAGCTAACATGGTTGTCTTTCCTGAGCCGCTGGGACCTACCAGACCGACAAATTCGCCAGGGTGAATTTGAAATGAAGCCGAATCAACCGCTTTTACTTCAGATGCTCCATTTTTGTATATCTTGCTGACCGATTTTGCTTCGAGAATGGCTGACATGAATACTCCTAAGAAGACAATCCGAGTGCGATAAGAGGTTCAACACCAATAGCCACTCGAACAGATACCAGACCACCAATCGGTCCAATCGCAAGAAGTGCCAGAATAGCCAGGAAAACAGAGCTGCCATTAAACACAATGGGAATTCCTGCCGGCAGGACTACCGATAACAACAGGGTGACTGCACTCCCAAGAAAAACGCCGAAAGTGGTCACCATGATAATCTGCGCGATTACCGAAATGGCAATTGTGGTATTGGATGAACCAATAGCTTTAAGAACACCAATTAGCGGAATTTTCTGTAATAATTGGATCTGGAAGAATCCACCGATCACTAACACACCAATCAAAAGAGTAAAGAATTGTTGTGTATTCAATGTGCTCTGTTGGACTTTATAACCAGGAACAGCATCGATTGTAGCCTGTTTATCGATCACTTCAATTCCGTCGACCTGATTCTGAATATTTTGCGCCATTGCAGCTTTGTCTTCGGGATTTTTCAATCGAACTGCCAATACATTTGATGTCAGTTCACCTGCAGTATTTGTCTTTTGAGCTTGAGGTCGAATCTGGTCCCAGGTTTTAAATGGCATAAACATCGCTGGGGAAAACTGATATTGTTGTCCATCAGTACTACCAACAACCCTGATAGAGAAAAACTTTTCTTTTGTTCCCTGTATCGTTTTAATGGTGATATCATCTCCAACTTTTACGCCAAACCTAGTTAAAAACCGTTCTTCAACTACAGCTTCGTTACCTTTTAGAGTATTGATGGTTCTGCCGGTCAAAACGGGTGGCATTCCAGGACTATTAGGCTCAACACCTATCAATGAAACATTAACCGGTTGTCGTCCATCTGGCAAAATAAGTGAACCAGTGGCAAATCCAATAGCACCGACATCTTTAACACCTTCAACCCGACGAACATCATTAATTTTTGATCGCCCAATTCGACTCGTTGCAATCAAGTTGTCAACATCTTTCTGGAAGACAAAGAGCTCGGCGTCTACTTTGCTGAGGTATTCCCGGTTGGAGTCAGCCAATCCTTCTGCCAGAGCTGCAATAAACAGCACCAGTGTAGTAATAAGAGCAATAACAAGGCTAATTAATACAAACCGTCCCCGGTTTCTCCATACTTCTTTTACCGCCAGATAAAAACCCATTAATCCTCCCCGGATATAGATCCCTCAGATGAGTAATTTATGGCAATTATACAAATTGTTGTGAATTTATCCTGAAAGCTTATACAGTAATTCTTTTTTCTATATCAAAAGTACAATTAATAATATGGAAAGAGAACCTGATTCTTCAATCTTAAACTCTGCAAAGATCCTCTGGAATTACCTGAAAGTCGATATGCCGCTTGAAAAAGCGGATGGCATTCTGATTTTCTGCAGTAATGATCTACGGGTGGCGGAATATGCAGCCAGCCTGTACCATCACGGTTACGCTCCCTGGATATGCCCATCCGGCGGCGTAGGCCGGCTTACCTATGGATTATTTCACAAACCAGAAGCTGAAGCCTTTGCAGACGTGCTAATCAAGGCAGGTGTGCCGTCTGATGTAATTTTCCGGGAAGATCGGGCAACCAATTCAGCTGAAAATGTTTTTTACACACGCCAGTTATTAATCAAACATAATCTGACCTATAAAAACTTGATCGTCTTGCAAAAGCCTTATATGGAACGAAGAACCATGGCCACCCTTACCCATCATTGGCCAGAATTGAAGTTTATGATCTCATCACCACCCATTTCTTTCGAAAATTATCCATTTGAAGGTTTCTCGACATCAGATCTCGTTCATGTACTGGTGGGAGATTTTCAACGAATAATTCTTTATGCAGAGCGAGGTTGGCAAACACCTCAACCAATTCCCGATGAGGTTATGGGGGCATTCAATTTACTGGTATCAAATGGATACACCAGGGAATTCATCGACCCTGCGGCCTCACCATCGATTCCACCTCAATAGGGGTATTATTCTCTGGCCTTGTTCTTGCAACCACCGTCACAAAACCTTATTCAGGCGGCGGTTGGACTATGACCGAAATGACATCCGAAATTACAGAGCTTCTTGCCCAGGCTATGCGGGCTATTCAATATGGGCACAAACCAGCAGCGGCAGCATACTTAAACCGCATTCTCGAAATTGATCCAGATAATATGGATGCCTGGAGATGGCTGGCTGAATGTATGCCAAATCCGTCTAAACGCGATTATTGTCTCGAACGTGCCGGCCTGGCTGCCAACAATTTCCAAACCAGAATACCTACATCCCCACGATCTTCCGCCGTTTTCAGTCAGAGTTCAATGACAGACTTTTATGAAGATCCATCTGAACCAACTCTGGCAGAAAAACATGCCCAAAAAGCTGTATTGCGTGGCCAGAAACGCGCAGAGCTTCCGCCCCATTATCATACGTCTCTTCCCGTTAATATTGACTATCCCAAATCATCCACCAATCCCCGTCGCACGCAACGCCCGCCATCTGTTGAAAGGAATTCCAAATCACAGAATGTGGCCGTAACAGTCAATCACCGTCAGATTCGACAGTCTTCTAAAAAAAGATCAGGGAAAGGGTTGTTTTTTAGCATTCTGATAATTTGTGTTTGTACGGTATCAGCCTATGTTTTATTTTCAACAGGATTAACTACCGGCACAAAGGTATGGAATTGGATTTCGCTTCAAATAAAAAACAACACATCTGAAATTTCCTTCCTGGGAAATGGAGAAAAACCAACGGAATCCCCCTATAACCAGCCGGCAGAAGTTTCAGTACTGGCCACATATTTCCCCACTCCGGTTGCTACCCCACAGCCAGATGATCAAATGCCCGCAGTTGGCCCAACAGAAGAAGCCGATACCCGGGTTTCGGCAGAAGCACCCGGTGCTGTTGAGGCCTCTGATGCAACATCTGCTTCTACCTCAGAAGATCAGGCAGAAATCTCTTCTGCCAGCGAAGATACGGCTCAGAGTGAATCTTCAGACGCATCGAATTCTGTGGGTGTCTCCAATACGGGCGAAGATTCGCAGACCACAGATATATCCACCAATTCAGATTCACCCGCAGTTGATGCATCCGTATCCAATACTCCATCACAACCGACAGGTTTTGTTGCCGGGCCGATTGTGATTGGGAAATCTATTAAAGGTAATAATATCGAGATCATGCAGTTTGGCAATGGACCGGTCGAAAGAATGATGGTGGCTGGTATTCACGGCGGTAACGAATGGAACACCACAGCCCTGGCCGATCAACTGATCGAATACTTACAAAAAAATCCCAAAGTGATTCCGGCTGATCGCACTTTATATATCTTGCGTCTTCTAAATCCTGATGGTGAGGCCCGGGGGCATAACCTGGACGGCCGTACGAATGAACGAGGTGTTGATCTTAACCGCAACTGGGATGCCTTCTGGGTGGTTGATTGGCCCCGGGATGGGTGCTGGAACTACCGCCCAATCAGTGCCGGTTCTTCTCCATTTTCTGAACCCGAAACCGCCGCTCTGCGCGATTTTCTCTTGAAGCATAAAGTCAGTGCATTGATAAATTATCATTCAGCCGCTCTCGGTGTATTCGCAGGTGGCCGTCCGCCTGAAACTGAATCTGTCCATCTGGCTAAATCGATTGCTGCTGTAACCAATTATGCGTACCCACCGACAGACACAGGTTGTGATTACACAGGTCAATTTGCAGACTGGCTTGCCATGCATGGTACCGCGGCTGTTGATCTGGAACTCTCCAATCATACCGACACAGATTTCGACGAGAACCTCAAAGTCTTGAATGTTTTACTCAAATGGGAACCGTCCACCGGACCAAAATCGTTAACGGGATTAATTAATCTGGCTCAGACTCTGCCAGAGAAACCTACCTTAATCCAACAAATTTCAAAATTTGGTGCCCAGACAATCAATGAGTTGAACGGGTTTGTCTTTGGAAGGCAGGAAGAGAAGTAAAATTTATGCAGCTTTATTCCTTATCTGGGATTTCATCACTGCATGAAAATTATTCGCATTATTTCCGCACTTTTCTTTCTTTTCATTATCTATGTCATAGTGGCAGCCGATAACGGATCGCTGCCACAACTTTTTTACCGCATCTACTATTTCCCCAATGGTGACAAGTTGGGTCATTTTATTTTGTATGGAATTCTCGCTTTTCTCATCAATTGCAGCTTTCCTGAAAGACATATTCGAATAGCCTCGATACAAACCCCGGTCGGAAGTTTGTTCTGTATGGCTTTGGCTTCTATAGAAGAATTTTCTCAGGCATTTTTTCCAAGAAGATCTGCATCCTGGGCAGATCTCGCAAGTGGCATTCTCGGCATTCTGATATTTACGGCATTTTCTTTGCTGGCCATTAATAAATTCAACCGCTCTAAAACAAAATTTTTTCATAATGATAGGGAAAATTTGTAAAACAAGACTAATATAGGAAAACTTGACATCCTTCCCTTCGATTGGATACACTCATCTATAGTATTTTATTGAGTGGAGAATTCAAATGAGCCTCGAAGGGAAGAACATCCTTATCACCGGCGGAGGAGTACGACTGGGACGGCATATCGCCATCTCTCTGGCAAAAGCCGGTGCGAATATTTTGCTCCACTACGGTCGATCAGCTGCCGAAGCCCAGGAAACGGCGGAAGAGATTCGTTCTCTGGGCTGTAAAGCCTGGCTATTCCAGGCAGACCTTTCTGATCTGGATTCCGCTGCACGGTTGCCTTTGATTGCCTGTGAAAAAGCGCCGATCTTCGCCATTATCCATAATGCTGCCATTTTTGAGCCCTTACAATTACCTGATGTAACACCAGAAAGTTGGCAGCACCACATGAATATCAATCTTGGTGCACCATTTTTTATCAGTCAGGCTTTCTTTCAGAATCTCAAACCTGATGAGACTGGCAGGATTATTACCATGTTGGATTGGCGGGCGCTCCGACCGGGTATTGACCATTTACCGTACACCGTGAGCAAAGCAGCATTGGCATCCCTGACCCGATCTATGGCTATCATCATGGCACCCAGAGTAACTGTAAATGGAATTGCTTTGGGAGCGATTTTGCCACCAAACGAGGATACCTCACAGGAAAAAATCATCCAACCTGTCCCCATGAAACGCTGGGCTAAACTGGATGAATTGAGTCAGACGGTTCTATTTTTACTTGACGGACCCGAATATATCACCGGCGAGATCATTCATTTGGATGGCGGCCGACATTTGGTTTAATTAATGGAGTTGCTATGGATCAAATATTGATAAAAGACTTACTCGCGAGGGGAGTGATAGGTATCAGTGACAAAGAGAGGTCACAACCTCAGGATATCCTGTTCAATATTGTCATATTTACGGATATCCGAGAGGCCGGTGCAACAGATGATATCGAAAAAAGTGTGAATTATCGGACGGTATCAAAGCAAATATTGGAATATGCCTCCAGGATCGGGCGGTTTACTGTAGAAGCGCTGGCAGAAGACGTTGCCCGCATGATTCTGGAATATCCCCGAGTTCTTGGGGTGCGTGTGAGGGTGGAAAAACCCGGTGCAGTCCGCTTTAGCCGTTCGGTTGGTGTTGAAATCGAACGGATGCGCTCATAGTGCATTCAAATAAGATGGGAGAGGCTGTTATTCTGTTGGGATCTAATATTGACCCTGCCAGGAACATCAGGCTGGGTGCTCTTGAATTAAAAACACATTTTTCTATCATCAAAACTTCTTCTGTCTGGTTGACTCCTGCTGTTGGAACAACAGGACCCGATTTCTACAATGCTGCTGTCACCTGTACTACAGATCTGGATGCCGATTCCATTAAATTCACAATCCTTCGACCCATTGAGGAAAAACTGGGACGGGTTCGTACTACTGACAAGTATGCTCCGCGGACAATTGACCTGGATGTAATCATTCTCAATAACCAGGTTCTGGACAAACGATTATGGAAAACGGCCTTCATGTTTTTACCGATCGCGGAGATAACACCCGATTTTCCCCATCCAGACGGTTCTGTTACATTGGCGCAAATAGCCACACGTCTGGCTCCCACAAGTGGAGCCAGACGTATTCAAGGTTTTTCTTTATTTTGATTAGAAGTGCAGCGGTTCAGCACTTCTAGAGATATTATCGAGAAACTCAGTACGAGTCGCCAGGTTCTTTCGGAAGTAGCCCAGCATGGCTGACGTAGTCATGCGGGAATCATGTTTTTTCACCCCGCGCATCATCGAACACAGGTGAAGTGCTTCAATCACCACAGCAACCCCGTGTGGATGCAGGGCTTCATCTAAAAATTGTGCTACCTGCTGCGTCATACGTTCTTGAACCTGAAGGCGGCGGGCAAACATGTCTACGATCCGTGGAATCTTTGAAAGTCCGATCACTTTCTTATCGGGTAAATAAGCTACATGAGCTCTGCCAATAAACGGTAGCATATGATGCTCGCACATACTGTAAAACTCGATATCACGAACAATCACCATTTCATCATATTCAACTTCAAAGAGAGCACCGTTAATTAATTTGTACGGATCCACCCGGTAACCAGAAAGCAATTCATCATAACTTTTGGCAACCCGGCTGGGAGTATTAACCAATCCTTCACGGTTGGGATCTTCTCCAATGGCTTTTAGAATCGTTGAAACAGAATTTTTAATCGAGTCCTGATCAATTCCATCATCACAGATTATTTCTGCAGCATTGTATAGATCTTCTGAATTATGCATTTACTTTTCCACTCCTCGCATCTGCCTGATGCCAACCTTTCCATTTCAAATGGTTGTTGACATTATAGGCTTATGAAAGCGAAATTTCCACATGTATGTATAAGATTTATTTCTTCCTGACAAGTAAAAGATCAGCCAATTCATGCAGGTCCCTTACAGCCTCATTCTGACAGGGCATTGAATCGAGAGCAGTTTTAGCTTTTGTAGTCAATTGAGAGGTTTCTATTTCAACAGTCTTTTGAATTCCTTCATCAATTAATAGCTGAGCTAATTCCGATATCTCTTCTGACCGGAACGGTCTTTTTGCCCAATGTTCCCTGAACTTACGGGATGAACTCAATCCCAACAATATAGGAAGTGACTTTTTCCCGCTCATCAAATCGCTTTCAGTCGATTTTCCCATCAACGCGGCATCACCCCAAATTCCCAACCAATCATCCTGAGCTTGAAATGCCAATCCCAGATTCCAGGCAAATACCTGTAAGGCGTCAATAGTCTTTGTATCTACACCTGTGACGATAGCTCCGATGACGGCGCTGCAAGCCAATAAGGCAGCAGTCTTACCTCCAACCATGTTCCAATACATCTCTGCAGTCACTTGGCTTTCGGTTTCAAATGCCATATCGAGATACTGACCTTTAGTCAAACGAATACAGGTCTCTTCCAGCCGGCTTATTGCTGTTACCAGATTTTCTGGTGAACTGGGAGATTGTACGAGAGACCGGTATGCCAGAGAGTACATGCAGTCACCGGCATTGATGGCCTGCGGCTCCCCCCACTTTGCCCAGACAGTTTTTCGACCGTGTCGGTATTCAGATTTATCCTCAATATCATCATGGATGAGGGAGAAGTTATGAATTAACTCAATGGCGGCTGAAGCTGGAAGAGCTTTTTTCCAATCTTTGCACGCCGCCGATGTAGCAAGCAACACAAGCACAGGGCGAATGCGTTTTCCCTGGGCTTTTTCACCGGCATCGTCTCCTTCCCACCCCATATGGTAGGCCAGCATTTCATGCAATCCGGGATATTGTTCTCTGTCAACTGTATCAACCACATGCTTTAATTCATGTTCAATAAATGGTCGAGCTTCCTTAATGAAATCTGTCAGACTCATCTTCAGCCTCTTTTTACCAGGATCGAAGAATTGTTGCGTAATGATGTCAGATTATTTATTCCACATGCAAACAGGCAGATGCGGATTTCTTCAATAATCTCTTTTATTGTTAAAACAGTCTCTTCTTCAGATATCACCGAAGCTTTTAAAATCGGAGATGCCATCCCACCAAGAGTGGCACCAAGCGCGATACATTTTGCCACATCCAATCCATCTCTCAAACCACCTGATGCAAAAAGGATCATATCCGGAACGGCAGCATGCACCAATTCGAGCGAAAGCGCAGTTGGCAATCCCCAACCCTGAAATGTTCCAGCTATTCTGGCACGATGGGGTGCTTCAATGCGATACTTTTCAACTTGAGACCAACTCGTCCCACCGGCACCAGCTACATCGATGCCTGTGATACCCGTTGATGCCAGCCTTCGGGCATCTTCCGATGAAATTCCCCAACCTACTTCTTTTATAAATACTGGTATATCAAGTTCCCGGCATATTTTTTCAATTTTATCCAGCAATCCTGAGAAGCGTGTGTTCCCTTCTGGTTGAACAGCTTCTTGCAATGCATTCAGGTGAAGAAAAAGAGCATCAGCGCCTATCATCTCAACTGCCCGTCGGCATTCATCTACAGAGTAACCGTAGTTTAATTGCACAGCACCTAAATTAGCAAAAAGCAAGGCGTCTGGGGCATAGGCTCTGATAGAAAAAGTTTTGGCCAATGCGGGGTTTTCAATGGCAGCCCGTTGCGAGCCCACCCCTATAGCAACACCGCATTCCCTGGCTGCCACTGCCAGATTGCGATTGACTTTTTCTGCTTCAGGAGTCCCTCCAGTCATGGAGGATATTAATATTGGAGCGTGCAGTTTTTTCATCAATAACATCTGCGAAATATCCACATCCTCCAGATTGATCTCTGGAATCGCCTTTGGAATGAATTGATATGCTTCCAATCCCGTTGTGATGGAGGAGTGAACATTTTCATCCAGGTTTATCCGGATGTGATCGCCTTTACGTGAGGATAGTAGAGATGAATCTGGCATGTCAGTATCCTGAAAGAAGTTGTTTTCAGTATACCAAAACCATGGATTCGGGGTTATATTTTGTAGATGCGGATGTCTGAGGTTCAAATCACTTTAGACTTGACAATCTATATTCCCTTATTACAATACAACACGAGGAATAATCCATTCATATCCAGGAGAATAGCATGAGCGACACACTAGAGCAGGTTAGCAGCGTGATTGTTGATGTTTTGAAAATCGATGGAAAAGGTATCAATATGGATACACGATTCATTGAGGATTTGAAAGCCGATTCAATGGATCAATTCTTCTTGATTGATGGATTCAGTGAGAAATTCAATGTGTCCATCGCCGATGAAGATGCGCGCAACATCAAAACCGTAGGGGATGTGGTTAAATATATTGACTCCCAGAAAAAATAAATAGTCAGTTCTTAAAAAAATCAGACTCCTGAAGTGATTGGTCTTCAGGAGTTTTTCTTTCGGAATTTTTCCATTAGCGGAGAAGTAAACCCGGGATCTCCTCTGGATTATTGGCAGTTTTCACAGCCGCTTTTTCAAATGCAGCGATTTTTTCATGAGCATTGCCAGCAATCCCGTCCACTATGGCTCCGGCATGCCCCATACGTTTGCCAACAGGGGCTGTTTGACCGACTATCATGGCCACTACAGGTTTTGTCATACTGCGGTTTATGTATTCGGCAGCCTTCTCTTCTTCTTCTCCACCAATCTCTCCAATAAGGACAACCTGCTCAGTGTGTGGATCATCCTCCATGTGCTGCAATACTTCGATAAAGTTCATTCCCTGAATTGGATCCCCGCCTATCCCGATGCAGGTGCTAATTCCAAATCCGGCATTCTTCAATTCGTGTAAGACTTCATATGTCAAAGTACCTGATCGTGAAACTACACCAATATTCCCAGGAACAGCAATCTCTCCCGGAATAATCCCTACCTTCGATTCGCCCGGGGTTAGTATTCCGGGCGAATTAGGTCCAACCAGTAATGTCCCTTTATGTGAAAGGTACCGTCGCACCCGCATCAGGTCCGATATCGGAATGCCTTCTGTAATGCAAATTATCAGAGAAATACCGGCATCTGCAGCCTCATACATGGCATCAGCGGCATAACGTGAGGGGACAAAAATGACGCTGACTTCAGCTCCTGTCATTTCGACTGCAGTGTGAACAGAATCAAAAACCGGTATCTTTCCATCAAGAACCCATTCACCACCGCGTCCCGGTGTCACTCCGGCTACCAGATGGGTTCCGAATTCCATCATCTGTTGAGAATGGAATAGTCCTTCATGACCGGTTATTCCCTGCACCAATACTCGGGATGTTTTATGGAGAAGAATTCCCATCTTACATACCCCTTTCTGCAGCTTCGATGGCGACCTTTACGGCTTCACTGATCGAATTGACAGAAATCAATTTTGTATTTTTTAAAAGGTTGCGTCCTTCTTCCGCATTAGTTCCTTCGAGGCGTACTACAACAGGAATGGAAATGGAATTCTCTGCCATAACTGTCAGAATTCCGCGGGCAACTTCATCACAGCGGGTGATTCCACCGAAAACATTAATAAGTATGGACTTAATGGAAGTATCCAACAATACAATACGCAGTGCTGCAGCAACCCTATCAGCACTCGCTCCACCGCCAATATCGAGAAAATTGGCAGGTTCTCCGCCTGAAAAATGGATCATATCCATTGTAGCCATGGCCAGACCAGCTCCATTGACCAGACAGCCGATGTTCCCATCCAATTTTATGTAAGAAAGACCAAATTTCCGGGCTTCATTATCCACTGAACCTTCACTGTCCATATCCCGGTAGTCTGTCATTTCGGGATGGCGAAATAGCGAGTTTTCATCAATGAACATCTTTCCATCCAGCGCCAGAAGATGTTGTTCATTGGTAATTACCAGGGGATTTACTTCCACCATAGTGGCGTCAAAATCGTTGTAAACATTCCATATTCCATGACAGATTTCAATAAAGCTCTTCCATAATTCACGCGGAAGATCAATGGCAGCCGCCATGTCACGCGCCTGGTAATCACGCAAACCCAGCAACGGATCTATGGGAATTCTGATGATTTTTTCTGGTGCCATTCTGGCTACTTCTTCAATATTCGTGTCTCCGGCAAATGAAGAAATCATCACTGGAGTTCGCAATGACCGGTCAGTGGTTATGCCCAGATAAAATTCTTTCAATATGTCAACAGTCTCATCAACCAGAACTTTTCGCACGGGCAACCCTTTGATTTCCATCCCCAGAATGGCTGCAGCCAATTCTTCTGCTTCTCTGGCAGATTTTGCCAGTCGGATCCCCCCTGATTTACCACGCCCTCTTACAAGAACCTGTGCTTTTACCACTACTTTTCCGCCCAATTCTTCAGCAATTTGCCTGGCTTCTCCGGATGATGATGCAACTCGTCCATTGGGAATCGGAATCGCATATTTAGCAAATATCTGTTTTGACTGATATTCATGTAATCTCATATCTGGTTCACCATATTTCCAGCATTAAATAGATACAGGTCTTCCGACAATAATCCGCCAGAAAACCTATGAAAGAAAAAGATACGGTATATGTTGTTTAACCTTTGTATGTAATCAGTAGGGATAAATTAATTATATCAAGGTTTAAATATCAATAAACAGAACAATTTCCTTATTATGGGGTTAAAAATCGTATCAATTACTTATATCGCTCTTTTTCAAATCAAGATGTTGAGAAGGTAGTAAAGAGGCTGACTCAGATGACAATAAATGTTTTTTTTGCATCTCCCACTTTATTAATTAAAAAGACGACCAATATCGTGTGTAAGACCCGATTATTCGTCGTCTTTTGTAAGTTACTTCCCATTTCAGGTCGTTTCAAAAGTCATTAGTTGCTTTTTGAGACGGCCTCTTTACTACGTTTTAATTAAGAAAATGGTTATCCTTTTAAGAAAGCATCCAATGCTTCTTTACTGATACGATAAGCATTTCCGATTTTCTTGGCTTTCAATTCTCCAGAATTAATGGAAGCCATTACATCTTCTTCAGAAACCCGTAAAACCGCGGCGGCTTCTGCCGGTGTCATCACATCGCTCATGGCAGCGCCTGCAGCAGCACCAGCGGCCGTGGCAGCTCCCATATCCGCCGGTTTGGCGGCCATTCCACCAGCCAATGCCTGGTTCATGATATTTCCAATTCCCATACCGGCACCAATACCGGCAGTGAGTCCTGCACCCCCGCCCGGATTCTGGGCAGCATCGCGCATGGCATCGGCTGCCTGTAATTGGGTATAAGTTGCCATATCGAGCATACCCATAGCCCTCAACTCTTCTGCCGATTTCTCAGAGGGTTTCAGGTTGCCGATGTAGAACGATTTTAACGTCATACCGATGGCAGCAAAATCATCCTGCGCTTTGGCACGGACGGCGGCCCCCAGTTCTTCCGTAAGACCGATCAGTTGGACAACGCTGTTCTTGGCCGCGGTTTCACCCAACACATCCTGCAATTTGCTCAGCAGCATATTGCGAATACGGTTTTCGATGTCCGCCATCCTGTAGGAAGCCTGGGCACCCACTACCTGGGTAACAAACTGCACAGGATCAGCGATCGAAAAACTGTACGATCCAAAACCTTGCAGAAGAGCCACACCGAGTCCCATGCCCGGGTTCCGGACAATGATCGGTTGGGGTGTTCCCCATTTTCTATCAACAAATTCTTTAGTCGAAACATAGTACACTTCAGCCGTGAATGGCGTCCGATCGTTAAACGCCTTTCCGATCAGGTCAATTAGCTTGGGGATATTGGCTGTAACAATAGTGTGACGTCCGGGGCCAAATGTATCAAGTGCTTTGCCATCTCTGAAAAACACTACCCTCTGGCTTTCGCGCACAATAATCTGACTGCCGATACGTAGATCCGCCACGCCTTCTTCAGGGAAGCGATGGACAATTTCATCTGCCATCTCATTTGGATATTCAACTACATCAAAAATCCTGGCCATTGTTTATCTCCGTTAATAGATCGAATAATTATTTATTGAGAGGGTTGGTCTTGTTGAGCAAGCACAACTTCAGACCGATGATTAAACGCATCGACAGCTTTAGTGGCAAGTGATTTTAGGTTGCGGATGGCAGCAGGCAATCCATCGGTTCCGATGGATGCTTCAACGGTATCCACAGCTCGATTGGCTTCATCAGCCAGAGTCAAAAGGGCCAGATCATACTGGTAAATCTTAACCAGTTCAGGCTCATTGATCTTCACAGCATCAAATACACCAGAATAACCGTAGGCAGCATTCTTAACACGATCGATGAATTGTCGGTACTTTATAGCAGCACCTTCCATATCATCAACATATTCGATAGCGCCCTGGCTGACAAGGTCAGTCTGTATGGTACTGATCCGCCGCCAGATTTCCTCAAAGCGGTTGGATACGGTATCACGCAGGAGTTTATCGGCTGCCCGCCGGTTTTGTCTTTCGATATATCCACTGAAACCGGGAATCTTTGCCAGCAGTTTTGTGATCAAATCTTCGCTGGATGTCACTTGATCAAATAGATCACTCATTATTTCCTCCAATTGATGGTACTGACATTGTTTGACAATAGGATTATAGCGGGTTCAAAACCTTGTCACAAGTTGACCCGTTGTAAACTTCGTTGTAAGGTGTTTGTAATCTTTTTCACTTGCATAAAACCTTTTTTTTCCTATAATAGGTTTTAGGTTATTCAACCAAGCATCTACATCATGAAAGGAGGTGAAAGAACATGTTGTTTTCCCCGAAGGAAAAAGGTCAAGGTTTAGTTGAATATGCATTGATTCTCGTTTTAGTTGCTGTTGTTGTTATCGTGATCCTCGCCCTGCTCGGACCCGCCATTGGTCGGATCTTCTCGAACGTTGTGCAGGCTATCTAATCACAACTTTTGTTGTTCGTTATATCTAAATTGGTATACGGAAAGAAAAGCCCAGAGTTGCAGGGCTTTTCTTTTTCATACGGAATTAATTCATTTTATAAGTGGCACGAATTATGCTTAATTGTAAGTTGGTTTTTTATACTATAATTCTTTACGGTGGGAGATCAAACCGCATCTAAGAATTGTGTAGGAGGACTACATGGCAAGTGGAGGAAAACGTCGGGGGCTGATATTTATCATTATTGCCCTTGTAATCATCGCAATACTGGCAGTGGTTTTCTTGCTGTCACGCGGTACACAATTACTGGCACCAAGTGTTCAACAGGGAGCCGTGGCACCTCAACCAAGCACGAAAATGACCAGCATTGTGATCACAACCCAGCGTATCCCCCGCGGGTCTGTTATCACAGAAGACGTTATTACAACGCTGGCATACCCTGAAAAAGATCTGGTTGCCGGAACTTTCATTACAGATCCCAAGACAATCATTAACAAACAGGCAAAATACGATCTCGAAGCCCGTATACCGGTCACAGAAAACATGCTGGTTACCGGACAGGTGGGTTCTTATGCCGCATTCCAGATTCCCAAGGGCTATGTTGCCGTCTCCATTCCCATCACCGAACTGACTGCCGTTTCATTCGCACCGGTCGTTGGTGACCATGTCAATATCATTGCCTCTATGCTTGTCGTGGATGTTGATCAAAATACACAATCCATTCTTCCCAACAAAACAGGTAATGTTGTCCCTCCCCGTGCAGCATCTGAAGCTGATCCAGGTTCACTTACAGCAACAACAACGGAAGGTGCAGGTAAACAGGGCCGTCTGGACGTTCTGGATGCCACCAATGCCCCTCAACCGATTTATCTGGTACCATCTGAAGAACAACGTCCACGCCTGGTCAGCCAGATGGTCATTCAGGATGCCATTGTTCTGCGTGTTGGTAGTTTCCCCACAAACGAACTTGCGAAAACAAGTGGTGTTGAGCCAACTCCGGCGCCTGAAGCCGCTACAGGTGGTGGACAGCCAACCGCAGTTCCGGCTGCACCCAAGATGATCACTTTGATTGTCCGTCCACAAGATTCAATCACATTGAACTATCTTATGCTGAGTGGTGCCAAGATGAGTCTGGTGTTGCGTTCTGCCGGCGATGTAGATGCAGCAGCTGTTGAAGCTGTCACACTTCAATACCTGTTCCAATCTTACAACATCCCCAACCCACCCAAGACAGGTTTTAGTATGGAACCCAGGAGAGATTCAATTGGTTACAACCAGTTGGATGTTGAAGCTGTCAAACCCACTCCCGCTCCATAATAATTATTTTTAGACCATTTATCAGGAGAGCTTATGCCCGGGCAAGAAAAGATTCGGGTGTTGATCGTAGACGATATCGCAGAAACCAGAGAGACGGTTCGCCGTCTCCTGCAATTTGACACAACTATTGAAGTGCTTGGTGGCGCTCAATCCGGTATGGAAGCTATTGCACAATGCGAACAGCTCAAGCCGGATGTAGTTCTGATGGACATTAACATGCCCGATATGAACGGAATTGAAGCCACTGAGGCCATCCGAAAAAAAACACCCTATACTCAAATCATCATTTTGTCTGTTCAGGATGATCCTGGGTATTACAGAAAAGCCATGCTGGCCGGAGCGCGTGATTTTATCTCCAAGCCTCCCATGATTGACGAGTTGACGGCGGCCATACATCGCGCCGGTGCGATGGCTCAAGAAGAGAAAAACAAGGCTGTTCAAGTCTATGCCACATCAGGCAGGACGGGCCCCTTACCGTATAGCAGCATTCCTATGGTACTGGGGAAGATTATTGTGATCTACAGCCCCAAAGGTGGAACCGGTTGTACAACTATAGCTACCAACCTGGCATCTGCTCTTCAGGCAGAAAATTCCAATGTAGCTCTTGTGGACGCCAGTCTGCTCTATGGAGATGTCCCCGTTTTCCTCAACGAACAACCAAAGAATTCTATTATTGATCTTTCTGTTCGTGCAGATGATCTTGATCCTGAAACGGTTGCAGCGTCTCTCATTCAGCCCAAAACTGTCAGTTATAAGATTCTCGCTCCACCCCCCAGTCCTGATCTCGTCGATCGCGTCAATGGAGATCAGTTGGTCAAATTGTTAACATTGATGCGCCAATCATTTCAATACATCATCATTGATACCTCATCATATCTTTCTGATGTAGTTCAATCAGCGCTTTCAACGTCTGATATCATAATTTTAATCACCACTCCTGATATTGCTTCAATTAAGAATTGCAGCCAGTTCTTGAACCTGGCCGATATGAGTGGTATTGAACGTGATCGGATCGTATTTGTGCTTAACCGATTTGATCGGAATATGCATATTGATCCGGCAAAAGTCGGGAATCGCCTTAATCAAGTTGTCAATCTTACAATTCCAATGGACGAAGCGTATGTTATTCGCTCCATTAATAAAGGCGTTCCAATATTTATCGAAAATCGCACCCATCCTGTCAGTATGAGTATTCAAAAATTGGCCTCGATGGTCAAAGAGAAAATCATTAAGCAGGACGACAATGCATATACTCAGGCAGGTTTGAAATAACAGGGTGGATTTATTGATTTTGGAGGTCAGGTAATGGCGTTACTTAAGCGGTTCAACACAGGGGATACAGGAAATACTCCATCCAGAGAGAGCAACAATACAATCACATCCGGTGGAGAAGGAAACCGTCCACCGTTAAACCCTGTTCCCTCTCCTTCACGGCCGGTTTTTTCTACATCCGTTTCCAGTATGGAAGGATTGACTGAATTCAAGAATCGGGTTCAGAACAAATTACTCTCATCACTGGAACCCACCACAGATATGTCGCGCAAGGAACAGCTTCGATTGCAGATCGAACGTGTAATTGATGAAATGATCCTTGAAGAACATATCACCATATCACGACCAGAAAAAATTCGTCTGCACGAATCGGTTTGTGCTGAATTACTCGGGTTTGGTCCTTTGGATCCTCTGCTTGATGATGAGGCCATCACAGAAATCATGGTCAATGGAGCTGACCATATCTATGTAGAAAAGCGTGGAAAGATCATCAAAGCCAATGTGGCTTTTGAAAGCAATGACCATGTCCTCCGGATAATTGACCGCATCGTATCTCCTCTGGGACGTCGTATTGATGAGTCCAGTCCATATGTGGATGCCCGTCTTCCAGATGGTTCCCGTGTCAATGCGGTCATTCCACCGATCTCATTGGTAGGCCCGGTTCTGACTATCCGTAAATTTTCCAAACGTCCTATAACGGTTGAGCAGTTGATTAATTTTGGCTCAGTCACACCTGAAGCTATGCAATTTTTGAAAGCCTGTGTTCAGGCACGTTTGAATATTGTGATTTCCGGCGGTACCGGCTCTGGTAAAACGACCCTCCTCAATGTGCTTTCCAGTTTTATTCCCGGTGATGAACGCATTATCACCATAGAAAACGCGGCAGAGCTTCAGCTTCAACAGGAACACGTGGTGACAATGGAATCGCGCCCGATGAACATTGAAGGGAAAGGCGAAATCACCATCCGTCAACTTGTGGTCAATGCCCTGCGCATGCGTCCAGACCGTATTATCGTTGGTGAAATTCGTGATGAAGCCGCGCTGGACATGCTCCAGGCTATGAATACCGGTCATGAAGGTTCCATGACCACCCTGCACTCCAATAGTCCACGTGATACACTATCCCGCCTTGAGACTATGGTACTTATGGCAGGTATGGAATTACCCGTACGTGCCATTCGTGAACAGGTTTCTTCGGCTATTGACCTGATCATTCACCAGGATCGTATGCGCGATGGTACACGTAAAGTGACCTATATAACGGAAGTGCTTGGCATGGAAGGCGATGTTATTACGACTACGGACCTGTTTACATTTGAACAGGCAGGCATTGAAAATGGTCAGATCATCGGTCTACTGCGCCCGAGCGGTCTTGTTCCGAAATTCATGGAAAAAATCCGCGCTTCGGGCATCAATCTGCCCACATCAATTTTTGGTATAGGACGGAGATAATTGTTGATCAAACCCCGGATTGATACAATAAGGATAGGATAACGAAACCATGAATTTAATGGTCTTCTTTATTATTGGCGGAAGTATTGCCATATTGTTGCTTATTGTAGGCATCGTAGTTTCCGTCCGTAGCGACCGTGACCTGGTGGATGAACGCCTGGGTCGCTATGTTGAAGCCGGTGTTGTCGAAGAAGAATTACAAAAGCAGGCAGCAAAACCATTGACGGACTGGCTTAATCGTCGCATGGAAGGTTCTTCCATAGGCGAAAGGCTTTCTAAGAGCCTGGCACGCGCCGACCTAAAATTGAAACCCGGTGAATATATTGCGGTTATTGTTATCGCTGCCTTTGGTGTCGGCCTGGTACTCTGGTTTTTCACTGGACAGAATATTCTTATGGGTGTGATTGGAGCCATCGGTGGTTCCTTCTTACCCGGTATGTACTTAAAAAGACAGCAATCCAAACGTCTCATCAAGTTTAATGAACAGTTGCCAGATATGTTGAATTTGATGGTTAATGGTCTGCGTGCCGGTTTTTCAACAATGCAGGCTATGGAAGCCGTAAGCCGCGAGCTTCCTCCTCCAATTTGCGATGAATTTCGGCGTGTTGTTCAAGAAATGCAGCTCGGTATCACCATGGAGAAATCGCTGGATAACCTGTTACGGCGTATCCCCAGTGATGATCTTGACCTCTGTATCACAGCCATTAATGTTCAACGAGAGGTCGGTGGTAATCTGGCAGAGATTTTGGATACGATCAGCTATACCATACGTGAGCGTGTTCGGATAAAAGGCGAGATTCGGGTTTTAACGGCCCAGGTAATGTATTCTGGCCGGTTTCTTTCCATGCTGCCGCTCTTTGTAGTGGGCGTTCTTTATCTGGTCAATCGTCCCTATATGATGGAATTTTTCAATAAAGAAAATGTACCCTGCGGTTATATTTCTTTGGGTTTGGGTGCGTTGTTAATTTTCGCCGGTTATATGTCAATGAATAAACTGGGCGACATCGAAGTTTAATCGGCGAGATAGGACGTGGAATATGTCTAATATAATGATCGGTTTTTTGGTCCTTATAGCAATCGTCCTGGTCGTTGCGGCCGTTTTGGTGGCAATAGGGTTGCGCAATCCTTCATTCCAAAACAACCGAATCCTTCAGGAACGGTTGGAAGAAATGTCAACCACGGGGGGTGAAGTAGTTAATCTGGAAAAACTAGAACTTTCACTTCCATTTTCTGAACGGGTTATCTACCCTATTGCCCGCAAGTTGGGTGAAATTGCTATTCGCTTCACACCTCAAAATGCTCTGCAGGATACAGCAAAGAAACTCGAATTGGCTGGCAGTCCGGGAAAATTGGATCCCACCATGATGATGGCTCTCCAGTTCATTTCCTTTGTTTTCTTTGGTGGATTCCTTTTCTTGATTTTCTCAATAGCCAAAGTAAGCTGGCCGTTGGGAGTTGTGATTTTGATCGTTCTTGGATTTTCAGTTTTGGGTTTTTTCATTCCCCAATTGCTTTTAAGCTCAGCGATTAATAAACGTCAACACAACATCCGCCGCGCCATGCCAGACGCGCTTGACCTCTTGACGATCTGCGTTGAAGCCGGACTTGGTTTTGATGCAGCGATGTCTAAAGTGGCAGAAAAATGGGAAACGGAATTGAGTCTTGCTTTTGCCCGTGCCATACGTGAAATTCAGCTGGGGAAACTTCGTCGAGAGGCTCTACGTACCATGGCAGATCGCATCGGTATTCCTGAAATGACCAGTTTTGTTGCCGCGGTTATTCAAAGTGAACAACTTGGTGTCAGTCTGGCAAAAGTACTGCGTATCCAATCTGATCAGATGCGTATTCGGCGTCGTCAACTGGCAGAAGAGGAAGCCCACAAAGTACCTATCAAGATGCTTGTTCCTATGGCTTTGTTGATTTTCCCTTCGCTGATGATTGTTCTTTTGACTCCCGCCGCATTTAGGTTAATGCATTCTGCTCTGGGCAGTATGTTCAAATAGAATGACCGATTATTCAACTGCTGTCCTCCAAAGGCAGCAGTTTTCGTATCGTTTCCATAAAATGTTTTGGAAAGCCGTTGATTGGGTTTTCCCGCCTGAGTGCCCGGGGTGCCAAAAAACAGGCGTCCGTCTGTGTGATGAATGCCGGAATACAATTGTGTCATTACCGGAACCCATCTGTCCAATATGTGGTGAACCCGGTATGGATGCCCGTATATGCCATGATTGTCAATTAAACCCTCCTGGTTTTAACCGCCTCAGGTCTTTCACGCTTTTTACAGGATTGACACGAGAATCATTACATCGTTTGAAGTATCGTAATGATATTGGATTAGGCGAAGTGCTCGCTCCTTTATTAGTAAATCTCTACAGGCAATATGAATGGCCTGTTGATATTGTCACAGCAGTACCACTTAGTAAAAAAAGATTCAAAAGTCGGGGGTATAACCAGGCAGAAGAATTAGCCCGGCCTTTTGCCGCATTAATTCATGCTCCATATTATTCAAAAGCTATTCAACGAGTTGTAGATACAAAAAGTCAGATAGATTTATCAGCAGAAGAAAGACGAGAAAATGTTTCAGGCGCTTTTTATGCAAACTCTATGTACGTTAATCTAAAATCTGTCATAATAATAGATGATGTATCCACTACAGGGTCAACCATTTCTGAATGTGCTATTGCACTAAAGGAAGCAGGAGCCAGGCAAGTGTATGCATTAACCCTGGCTCGGGCTCCATTATCAAGTCAATAGGCTGGAACCCCTGGTGGATCCATCAAATAAGCTGTCAAGGAGGCTTCTATGGATTTCAAGGTCGAGATTTCAGCAAAGAATATGGAGGTAACCGAACGAATTAGTGATTATATTAATAAAAAAGTAGCAAAATTTGACAGGTTACTCCCGGCGATTGATGAAGTCCGCATTGATTTGTCACATCTAAAGAACGCCCGCAGCCTGAGTGACCGTAATGTAGCCCAGATCACCGTTCGTGGTAAAGGTTATATCCTTCGCGCCGAGGAAAGGGCGGATGATATTTTTACCGCCATGGATATAACCCTTGAGAAGATGCAGCGTCAAATAGAACGTTACAAAGGAAAACGGGAACGTGGTCGCGGTGATGGGACACCCGCCTCAGCGGTAGCACCAGAACCCGCTATTGAAGAACAGGTGGAACGACCTGTCATTGTCCGCCGGAAAGAATTTACTCTGGTTCCGATGGATGAAGCTGAAGCCATTGAACAAATGGCCTTGTTGGGTCATGAAAATTTCTTTATTTTCTACAATGCTAATTCCAGTCAAATCAATGTTCTTTACCGGCGCCGTGATGGTTCATATGGGTTAATTGAACCAAAAGTTGGATAGTACGTAACTCAGTATGATCAAAAAAACCAGATGGAATACCTTATCCATCTGGTTTTTATTTAATTTGAGGCTCAATCACCAAAGATTTTGTAGCAGTTCGTTCCTGCCGCCAGGCGATAATACTTAATACCGTTCCCAGTGAAAGAATTGTTCCCAGAATCAGACAAACAATATGCAACCCGTTGACCTGAAATGCTGCCGGTGCAGACGTTGCTCCCTGGGTCAGAAAACCCGATGATTTGAATACCAGGGCTGTCCAAATGGCACCTATAATGGCTATTCCACTCGTTTGACCCAATGTCCGGGAAATGGCTAACAAACCCGATACAACTCCCAACCGGTTGGCAGAAGCTGAACTTAAAATAGCTGAGTTGTTAGGACTTTGGAATAAACCCATTCCTATTCCAATCGGTATATAGCAAAGAACAAATTCCCACCAGGTCGTTTGAATTGAAAGCCGTGAAAGGTTGAAATAACTAAGTGTTAGTACAAAAAGTCCAATAATTGTTAACAACCGAAACCCATACTTATCGGAGAGCCAACCTGAAATTGGACCGGTGATTCCCAATGCGATGGGAAATACAGACATCAGAAGTCCAGATGTCTCTGGATCATAATTCAAAACATTTTGTAGATAAAAAGGAACCAGAAAGACAGTTCCTGCACTGGCTACAAATGTCAAGAATCCTGTGATGATGTTCACGCTAAATAGCTTATTATGGAATAACGATAAATCTACAACTGGTTGTTCGATTCTTTTTTCCGTCCACACAAAAAGCAATAGCAATAGGAGAAATGCTGTAAAGAGAATTATTGAAGGAGAAGATAGGAATCCCCTATTTTGGGAAATCGTCAATCCAAATAAAAGACAAGATAGTGTTAAAAATAATAACAACCCGCCTCGAAAATCAAATTTCTCGTCGTTTTGCTTATTTATTCTTGGCAGAGAACGAATTCCGATCGGAATGGCAAGAAGGCCAACAGGAATATTCACAAAGAAAATCCAATTCCAACCAAGATTTGCCAGGATAATTCCACCCAGTGTGGGACCGGTGATAATCCCCAATGAAACCGCCAGACCATTGATTCCAAGCGCCCTGCCCCGTTCTTCCGGTGGAAATCCTTCTGCCAATAATGCCGGACCAAGAGCCATTAAAAACGATCCACCTATGGCCTGTAGAACTCGGAAAAAAATTAACCATGTCACTTTGTTTGATAGTCCGCATAGAAGCGAACCGATGGTAAAAATAAAAAATCCGGCGATATATAAAGATTTCTTACCGATCATATCTGCAAGTCGGCCAATTCCGAGAAGTAAGACTGTGATGGTTAAAAGATATGCGAGCACCACCCATTGAACACTGGCAAAATCGGTGTTCAATTTATTCTCTAATGTAGGCAAAGAGATATTGACAATACTGCTATCCAATGTGGCGAGAAAAACACCAAATGATATGGCAATTAATACCTGCCATTTTTTTGAATAATCGGGAGCCGTCATAAAACCTTTTACATATACTCACTAATTGAAGCCGGATTATATCATGCAAGGATTTTCATCGATTACAATCAAACTTATGTTCATATTTCTTTCAAAATTGCTTCCCCTGTTTGTATACCCTCTTGGTCTTTCTACCATTCTGATTCTTTTTGCATTGATCTTTTCAAAACATCAGAAAATATCCAAAACCCTGATAATCCTCAGCGGTTTGATCTTGTTTCTTTCAGGCAATCGATGGGTCTCGTATAGTCTTGCCAGATCACTGGAATGGAAATATTTGCCTCAGCAGGCACCTATCTCTGCCCCGGCTATTGTTGTGCTTGGTGGTGGAACCGAATCATCTTATCCGCCACGAACAGCCGTTGAAGTAAATAGTGCCGGAGACCGGATGATCCATGCGGCAGATCTATATCATGCAGGTGCCGCCCCCCTCATCGTATTGAGCGGTGGAAACATAGATTGGATGGATTCGGTTGACAAATCTCCGGCAGCAGACATGCAACAGATAATGATAAAGCTGGGTGTACCCGAATCAGCCATCTTGCTTCAACCTAAATCTCAAAATACCCATGAAGATGCAGTTTATTGTGCTGAATTGTTAAAGGCAAGAGGAATTAACCGAATAATTCTTGTAACAACAGCCATGCACATGCCCCGTTCTGTTCCTTTATTTGAAAAACAGGGTTTGATTGTCATTCCTTCCCCTGCAGATTTCACAATTACAGAAGATGGGTGGCAAAGGACATTTTCTCCCAATTTTGAAACCTTGCTGACCAACATATTGCCCAATTCCAGTTCGCTTGGATTAACAACGACAGTTCTAAAAGAATATTTAGGATTGGTTTCGTATCATTTTCAAGGCTGGCTATAAGCCGAACCTTAATATTCAATAGACCTCAAAATGTATCAGGTTCACACCTGTACACAATAAATTAATAATCTCTAATCAGCATAGAACTTGCACCTTACTTGTAATTCGGGTTAAATCGGTTTATGATATTTGCAGACATTGAATCCTGTAAAACAGGATGAAAAGTCATGTTTTCATATTGTGCTTGCACCGAAAACCTACACCGAATCGTATATGATATAAGGACGGTAGCGAGAAACAATGAATGTTATGGTTAATGTAATTCAAACTTTCTGGCAAAATCTCCAAGTTGGGGTTGTTACCCAGGTTGGGTCTTGGAATTATCTTATTATTGCTGTTTTGGTGGCAATAGAAGGCCCTATCGTAACTCTGCTGGGCGCATCTGCATCTGCTTCTGGTTATTTGAAGACCGGACTTGTTTTGGCATCCGCCGCCTGCGGAAACCTAACAGCAGATATGGTCTGGTATCGTCTTGGTTATGCAGGAAAGATGGAATGGCTTCTTCCCTACCAACGCTGGCTTGGAATTAAACCTCGCCAGATGTCACACCTTGAAGATGAAATGCACCGACATGCGGCAAAAATATTATTTTTCGCCAAGCTATCATCCGGTTTCATGATTCCATCCCTCTTGGCTGCCGGTATGGCCAAAGTTCCTCTAAAAAAATGGCTGCCTACCTTGTTGATGGGTGAAATGATCTGGACAGGCGCACTTGTGTTTATCGGATATCATGGAACGAAGATGTTAACCAGTATTTCTAGAGGAATTGAATATGTTCTTCTGGGGGCATCTATCGTTTTTCTTCTCGTTATGGTACATTTCATCCGCAAGGCTTTAAAAGCCAGCGGAGCATTTGAAGACGTATCAGACGAACAATAAATAAAATTTGAACAATCCATCTCTCATTGTAGGAAGGCACTATGCGGATCCTGATAACAGGCTGCACATATTTCCCCTCGCTCAATGGTCAATCCATCTTCACAATCAATCTTGCCGAGGGACTTGCAGCCCAGGGAAATAAAGTACTCGTAGTAATTCCGGC
Source organism: Leptolinea tardivitalis (assembly GCF_001050275.1). Lineage (GTDB taxonomy): Bacteria > Chloroflexota > Anaerolineae > Anaerolineales > Anaerolineaceae > Leptolinea > Leptolinea tardivitalis. The sequence goes on along the minus strand of NZ_BBYA01000008.1, from coordinate 453,409 downwards.
ACTTGACGGAAAGCCAAAAATCCATTTTCGTAACGGTGTTGAAATCCAGGAGATTGAATCGTTTGATCTGGGACGTTTCCACTCTGAAGCGGCTATGTCCTTCTTTCCTGGCCGTCAGGTGCGCGAGATTTTGAACCGTTTTCAGCCAGATATCATTCATATTCATGATCATTATCCTTTGAGCAATACTTTTGTTCATGAAGGAAAAAAACGGGAAATTCGGTTAGTCGGCACCAACCATTTTGTTCCTGATAACCTGACTCCGTATGTTCCTGGTTCAAAATACTTTGCATCCATATTAGGCAAAATAATGTGGCAATGGATGCTCTTTACCTTTAATCATCTGGATTTTGCCACTGCCCCATCTCGTACGGCGGCAGAAATACTTCGACAGCAGCACATTAAATTGCCCGTTTATCCCATTTCATGTGGGGTCAATATCCGGCGATTCATGCCTCAACCATCCATCGATAGAACAGAATGGAAAAAGAAATATAAACTTGATCCTGATAAACCAACCATCCTTTTCGTAGGCCGGGTGGATGCTGAAAAGAAGATCGACATAATTATTCAGGCATTAAAACTCCGTCAAAAGAACGATATTCAATTCGCCGTTGCTGGAACCGGGTCATATAAGAAACATCTCGAAGAACTGGTAATCCATCTACATATGGAGGACCAGGTCCATTTTCTTGGTTTTGTCCCCAATGAAGACCTGCCATCCTTGATTAACTCGGTTGATTTGTTCACTATGCCAAGTGAAGCTGAATTACTCTCAATTGCTTCTCTTGAAGCCATGGCCTGTGCCAAACCACTGCTTCTGGCCAATGCCCGCGCTTTGCCTGAATTGGTCCACCAGGGAAAAAACGGTTTTCTATTTTCACCTGGTTCATCCAAAGATGCGGCTGAAAAAATCGATTATTTCCTTGCTCATCCTGACCAATGGACCAGTCTTGGCACAGAAAGCCTAAGGCTTGTACAGACGCATACGATTGAAAACACCATCGCCGCCTATAGCATGTTATATTATGCCCTTGTGGCTGGAAGGGAGCTTCCAAATCCGCAGACAGAATGGCTTCAAATACGCCCCGGTGCCTCTCCTATAAAAGAGATAACAACTGCCTGATGGAGTTTATAAAAAAAGAACGGCCGCCTCTTTGTATGAGGCGGCCGTTTTATAGACTAATTTGCCGGTTTTGATGGCCTGTACCGGAATAGACTGGCTCCTTCCACTGTTCCAATCAATTCAACTCTGTCAGAAAACATGCGAGCATACGGATCACTTTTTGTGATCATATAAATATTGCCGTACACATAATCAAGTCCGATTTTATCGAAATACTCTGTTGTTTTTCCACGCCGCATTCGTTGGAAGTATTCATTGCTGTTAATCAGACCATCGAGATTGACAATCGTGCGGTCTTTTATGAAATACGCCACTATCCCGCCGCCAGTTGTACCTATGATAGACCCTGGTTCTGTGAATTGCTCCAGCGCATGGGCTCCACCCAGATAAGCTTCCGAATATTCAGGGTCTACCTGATAAGGTGCCAGATTGATAATATAAGAAATGTAAGGAACGATCATGGCAAGTGCCAGAACAGCACCAACCATCTGGTATACCCTTTGGGATGTCACCTTCTTTTTAATCCATTCGATCAGGCAGTCAGCCAGAATCCCTTCTGCCAGCACAATGAGAACCATCTCACTCACCCAATACCAGGTGAGTGTTTCGATATAGGTGGTAGATTTGTAACTGTAGATTTGAGCCATGCAACCAATGAAGAATGGGACAAGATAAAAGCGGTCTATTAATTTCACCGCCCGCTTCCAGTTATATTTAATCAGCAATGCAGCGACCCCGGAAAGTACAAGGCTAATGACAAGTACCAGAATCCGGTGGGTCGTTTTCAGGTCTCCAGTCAATTTGAATGCATTTTCGATCCAGTAAGCAATATCATGAGGAGTCTGAGTGATTAATGCAAATGGGCCAATATTCACCTGTGGTGTGATCAAATGAGTGAGGAACACTTTGTAGTTATCAACAGGAAAACCATAAACAGTGTTAGGTAATGTTCCCCACCAGCGTTTTATCTGTCCACTGACCGGTGTTTCTGTGCCAAAATACCACTTATTGAATCCCAGATATGCAAACAGTGTAATCCCGACAGGTAGGCCGAGCATAAGGGCAATTTTCAGGCGCCGGAGCCAGACCTGTTTTCTATTTTCACCTGCAACAGCCAGTGAATCACGGTGCTTTAGCAAAATCCAGAATAATACAGCAGCAATGACAAATCCATTATCAATGCGGCTTAGAAACGTGAAAATCGCCGTGATTCCAATCAAACCAAAATCCTGCTTTTTAAGGGTCCCCAGCTCTTTTTTTACATCCAGTTGAGAAGCCAGGTAAATCAACAGTGTAACCGTTAGTGCATTGACAGTTGATTCCATTCCCAGCGTTACAGTTATGGCATGAACGCGTGTGGAAAATGCCCAAAAAAGGGTCGCCAGTACTCCGGCGAATGCAGCTCCGTTTGAATTAAATAAACGCCAAATCAAAACTACAGTGGCAGCATTCATTAATCCGGCCAGAAGGACAACTATACGCAGTGGAAGCAGCAGGTTTACATTGGTCAGAAGGAAAATAGGAACACAAATGATCATCCATAAAGGATGAAATCCATTTGTCCGGCTGATACCGTCAAATGAGATATCGTGTCCAAGCCCGATATTTTGGGCTGTTTTGAAATAATAGAAAGCGTCATCTGTGGTGTACCAATTCATCAGGCTGTTTGCCGGTGCCAGAGCAACATACAAATGCGCCAACACAATTATTACGACCAGAGCCACTTCAAAAGGGGATCTCAAAATCTTCGATCGCAAAGAACCCTCCCAAAACCATAGCATACAAACCGGGGCTCACCAGCCCCGGAATATGTGCAATTGTACCAGATGAGCCCCTTTTAGCCGAATTGGGTGATAGAATCGCTCCTCTATGAAACTGGCCGTGAATTATTCACCTCAGGCCTTTGATTTATTAAAGTCAGGCCTGATCAAATTTGATCTATTCAAATCACCCAATTGGAAAGACATGGTGGCAGATGCTGGCAGGCTGTTACCAGTCTATGTCCATTTTGACCTGAGTGTAGGTGATGGACGCTTATCAAAGGTGGATTGGATTGAAGTGGAGGATTTTCTTTCTGCTACGGGTACTCAAACCGTAAATGTACACGTGGTTGCCCCTCCTGAGCTAAATCCATGTATCGGCGCCCAGTTAGACCAATTATCAGATACGATCATAGAAGAAGTGCTGTCGGTGTGTAAACGGTTCGGACCAGATCATGTTATCGCAGAGAATGTCCCTCTGCCGGCATCTGGTAAAGAGTACTTGCGTCCGGTGGCATTACCCCCGTTTTTCCAGCGCCTTGTCACCGAAACAGGTTGCGGTATGCTTCTCGATCTGGCCCATGCTGCCATTACCGCAAAAACATTGCATACAGATCCGCTGCAATTTTTTTCAGAATTCCCTCTGCGTCGATTGAAAGAAATTCACATTACGGGTCTGGGGTTGCATGAGGGTGAAATCCATGATCATATGGAGATGCGTGATCAGGATTGGACACTTTTTGAATCGGCAATTGACCAGATAAAAATCGGAAATTGGCGTACACCTGAAATTATTGCTTTTGAATATGGAGGAACTGGTGCACCTTTTGTCTGGCGAAGTGAATCCAGAGTATTACTCCACCAAGTCCCGCGTTTATATGATTTAGTCCATTATGGCGACAGCAAAAACGCATCCTGATAATGATCCATTTTCCGGTGAATCCTCTCCCCGGGAAGCCTGCTGGTACTATGAATGTACTTCGGGAACCTGTCGGCTTAGATTCCCGGCTCCATTTAAAGAAAACCTCACCTGTCCGCTATGCCACTCCCCGGTGTTGCAAAAAGGTCGTTGGGAATCCAGTAATTCGGTTGAAGCGTATAAAAACGATGGCTCAAGGTTATCTGTAATTCTCGATAATCTACGGTCTGCCTACAATGTAGGTTCCATTCTACGCAGCTCAGATGGAGCCGGTGTTCAACATGCTTACCTGTGCGGCATCACCCCAACGCCTCTGCATCCACGTTTATCTAAAACGGCACTTTCAGCCGAAATTCATACATCATGGTCACAACATTTAAACTGTGTTGAACTGGTGCGAGATTTGAGAAACCGTGGCGAGTTGGTTGTTGGACTGGAAACCAGTCCATCGGCTATCAATCTTTTGGATTCTATAGAACCGTGGGAAGGATCTTTGAATCTTATTGTAGGCAATGAGGTATATGGTATTGATCCAGCCGTCATGGAATTATGTGATCGTCTATATTACTTACCTATGGTGGGTATAAAGAAGTCATTGAATGTTTCGGTATCTTTTGGTATCGCTGCCTATTTTCTTAATCAACATCATTTTCAAAAACTTCCGGTACAATCGGATACATCCTTCTAATATCAAGGACTGCAGATGCGTTCTTTTTCACACTGGACACCCGTATATATTTTCAGTCGTCTATCAGATTGGTATTATCGTTTTCGAAATCCAGCTGCCCCCTGGCTGACTCCCAGAGCTGTGGAATACCTCGAACAGGCACTTCAACCAGATTATGCCGGCCTCGAATATGGATCAGGAAGAAGTACTACCTGGTTTGCCAGCCATGTGAAAAGTCTGGTCAGTGTGGAACATAATGAAGAATGGTTCAATATTGTTAAAGAAAATATTAAAAAACTTGGTTGTAAAAATGTGGAATATCATTTTTATCCCAAGCCTGATCCAAATTCATCTTTTGAGGATATTCAGAAATCACAATATGTCCGGGTATCGGAAGCCTTGCAGGAAAAATCTATTAACTTTGCCCTTGTGGATGGTATTGTCCGCCCTGCCTGTGCCTTGCGGAGTATTCCGCTCCTTAAAAATGGGGGATTATTGATCATAGACGATGCCAACCATTACATTCCATGTCAGTCTACTGCACCCAACAGCCGGCATATCAAAGATGGTCCATTAAATGAAGAATGGCAAAAAGTAATCAATGAAATCAAAGATTGGGATAATGTCTGGTTTGGAAATGGTATAAAGGAAACAGTCATTTTTCGCAAACCAGAACGAGAATAGCGATCTGTTTTTGATTAAATTGAACAGATTCTTCATCCGGGTATAAAATATTTTTAATAAAGGACTGTCAGGTTTTAATCCTTTGAGCTTCCCATTGGACGGATAATTACAGGGAAGAATCAACATTAGCTTTTTAGGAGCCACGTCGAATGAAAGGTAGAACAGCTATTTTGATCCTTCTGGGTATCCTGATCGTTCTGGGTACCGTGATCGGGATCATTATTGTTCAACTTTTCTACCGCCAGCCCTTTATTCCACCTTCGACCCTGGCTGCCATGATGTCACTTACGCCGCAAGGTTCAGAAACTCCAGGAACCATCACACCGCAACGTATTGTGACCGCTACACAGGAGACGACGCCGATTACACCAATCCCATTGGCTTCTCCGGAACTGTTGAATACACCTGGTCCAACAAGCACTCCGGGACCTTTGAAAGAAGTATGCGGTGCTACAGGTTCGTATGTTATGCTCGCAATCCTTACCGATATTACCAATCCAGATACCGATCTGGATGGCGCTATTGGCTACCGGATTATTCATGTAAATTTCAGTCAGGAACGGATTGTAGTCTACGCACTACCCCCATCATTAATTCTCCCATCACCAAATCTTGTTTCTTATGGGTATCCAAACGCTACTTTGTCCAATGCGTTTGATACGGTTTATAGTGTTGAACGCAGCAATGCTGATGCGGTTTCAATGGCGGCAAATGCTGTCGCCCAAATGATTAACGAAAGTCTGGGGATTCTGGTCTCGCACTATGTAGTTATTGATACAGCCACCTTTGAAAATTATGCCAACGATAAGGGGTCAATGGATGTAAAAATCAGCGGCACATTTGTTACAAATGGATTTGATATGCAACGCGGTTGGCAGAAGTTAGACGGCACATTGATTCGTCAGTATATGACGTATAAAACAGGTGATAAAACAGCTGAATGGGATCGGGTTCTCAGACAAAATGATGTAATCAACTCCTTTAGACAGGAAGCCAAGACACAGGATCCGGCTGCTTTCATTGCGAATTTCACCACTAAAGCGGAAGATGGGTTTGCCACAGATCTGGATATGGGGCAGTTAAAACAACTGGTCTGCCTGGCAAACACGATGGAATCAGTCCGTTTCCGATATTATTCTCTGCCACAGAGCCGCCTGAATTTTTTTGAAGACGGCACAATGTCAATAAATGATCAAGAATCTGTAAAAGCAAATATTGCTAATTCACTTGGAAGCACAGGTGAATAATTATCCCATTAGCAGAGATTAACATGCCGAAATATATTGCCGCCATTGATCAGGGTACCAGCAGCACACGTTTTATGCTTTTTGATCACGATGGTCAAATAATTGCCGTTGATCAAAAGGAACATCAACAACATTACCCACAGTCCGGTTGGGTGGAACATGACCCGATGGAAATATGGATCCGTACACAGGAAGTGATTTTTAACACCCTGCAAAAATCGGGTATTCATCCTTCTGATATCGCCGCACTCGGAATCACCAATCAACGAGAAACGACTGTAATCTGGGATAAAACCACCGGACAGCCGCTTCACCCGGCTATAGTCTGGCAGGATACCCGTACAGATGCCATCTGTCATGATTTAGCCCGCGAAAGCGGTCAGGATCGTTTGCGTGAAAAAACCGGCCTTCCTCTGGCAACATATTTTTCCGGTCCGAAGATCAAATGGATGGTGGAGAATAATCCACGAATACGCGATGCCATAAAAAATGGCTTGGCTCTGGCAGGAACCATAGATTCATGGCTCATCTGGAATCTGACCGGCGGCAAGAATGGTGGTTTGCACATCACAGATGGAAGCAATGCTTCGCGAACCCTCTTAATGGATCTTCAAAAGAGGCAATGGGATAAAGAGCTGCTTGACCTGCTGAAAATACCTGAATCAATTCTGCCGGAAATCCGCCCGTCATCACAGGTATATGGTGAGGCACGCGGAATTCTCGAAGGCGTTCCAATCGCGTCAATTCTGGGAGACCAACAGGCAGCCTTATTCGGTCAGACATGTTATAAACCGGGTGAAGCCAAGAATACCTATGGCACGGGTTGTTTCATGTTGATGAATACAGGTCAACAACCCATTGCAAGCCGAAATGGATTGTTATCTACATTCGGATATCAGCTTGAAAACCAACCAGCCGTGTATTGCCTGGAAGGATCCATTGCCATTTCAGGTGCACTGGTTCAATGGCTGCGGGATAACCTTGGCATTATTCAAAAATCCAGTGAAATTGAACCCCTGGCCCGATCAGTTGAAGATAATGGAGGTTGCTATATCGTTCCGGCATTTTCCGGATTATTCGCCCCGTACTGGCGGAGTGATGCACGTGGTGTGATTGTGGGACTTACCCGCTTCGTCAACCGCGGACATATTGCCCGGGCGGCATTGGAAGCCACGGCCTACCAGACCCGCGAAGTATTGGATGCCATGCGATCCGATTCTGGAATTGATCTGCAAAACCTGAAAGTCGATGGTGGGATGGTAGTCAATGATCTTTTAATGCAATTCCAGGCAGATATATTGGATGTTCCGGTCATTCGACCGAGGGTTTCAGAAACCACATCCCTGGGCGCTGCCTACGCCGCCGGACTGGCAGTTGGTTTCTGGAAATCTTTGGATGAACTTCGCTCAAAATGGACACCAGATAGGACCTGGTCTCCTTCGATGCCAACCGACCGGCGAGATCAATTATTCCGGGGATGGAAGAAAGCCATCACCCGTTCTTTCGATTGGACAACGGATCATAATGATGGATAAACCGACCATTCTCATCATAGGTGCCGGGTTTACAGGATGCGCCCTGGCCTATGACCTTACGTTACGCGGCTTTTCAGTTACTGTAGTGGATAGAGGAGAAATTTGCTCTGGTACATCCGGCCGTACTCATGGGCTCCTCCATTCCGGTTCACGGTACTGTGTGAATGATCCTGAAGCAGCCGTTGAGTGTATTGAAGAGAATACCATTCTTCGACGCATAGCTCGACAATGCATTGAATTTAACAATGGTTTGTTTCTGGCTATTTCAGAAGAAGAACTGGCCTACAAGGAAACATTTAAAGCTGGCGCAGAAAAATGCGGCATTCCCATCCGATGGATGGATAAGAAAGATATTCTATCCAGAGAACCAGCAATCAACCCCCAGGTGCTTGGAGGATTTGAAGTTCCAGACGGTTCTTTTGATCCTTTGCGTCTGGCATTGGCATTCGCCGGAAGTGCACGAAATCGTGGAGCTATTTTCCTTCCATTTCATCAGGTGGAGAGTATTCATATTGACGGCCGTTCTTCGGTGGATTTTATTATTTTGACAGATCGTCACACCGGCCGTTCTATTGAACAACATGCCGACATGGTCATTAACGCCACAGGCGCATGGGCTGGCAAAATCGCAGAAATGGCCGGCGTTAATGTTCCAGTTATTCCATCACCTGGTGTAATGGTTGCTTTTGAAAAGCGGATGAGCAATTATGTGGTCAATCGTCTTTCGTTGCCCGGTGATGGAGATATCATCATTCCCCAACGTCGTATGTCCGTCATTGGTACAACATCTTTTGAAGTGAATGATGCAGACTATATCCCCGTAGATCAAGGTATGGTCAAAGAAATGGTAGATCGGGCAATTGAAATGATTCCAGCTATTGCCAGAGTAAAAATACGAGCCTCGTATATGTCTGCCCGCCCGTTGATCCAAACCGGAACGAATGCCCGCAGTTTATCACGCACATTCAAAGTGTTTGACCATGAAACGGATCATGGATTGAAAGGTTTTATCACAATTACCGGTGGAAAAGCCACTACCTGCCGTGTTATGGCGGAAAAAACAGCCGATCTTGTTTGTGAGAAATTTGCCTGGAGAAAAACATGCCAGACAAAAGATTTTGAGCTCGATTCGTATCGTACTTTTTACAACAGGCAGGCGTAAACATGACAACCACCTGGAAAATAACCTTACGCATTCTTCGCCAAAAACAGGGAGAAACGAAAACCAGCTGGCAGGATTTTTCTTTAGACATCGATCCCGACGAGACTGTTCTGGATGCCGTAGAACGGGTCTGGGCATTTCAGGATAGATCCCTCACATTTCGACATGCCTGCCATCATTCAACCTGTGGAGCTTGCGGAATGCGTGTGAATAATATTGAAAAGTTAACCTGTATTACGCCAATCCGATCAGTCACCCACAACAACGGGATGCTTCGTATAGAACCTCTTCGGAATTTTCCAATAGTTTCCGATCTTGTTGTCGATGTTTCGCATTTCTTCCAGGAACTGGAAATTATGCAAGCTCCGGCCGTATCGTCGAATAGCACAGCTAATCTTGATTATGAAGAAGTCTTTCCTGATGTGGCAGAAAAAGAACGCCTTATTGACTGCATTGAATGCGGTCTATGCGTCTCAGCTTGTCCGGTTGCCCTGACTGATGAGGCGTATGTCGGGCCGGCTGCTCTGTCAGGATTGCATCAGGCACTGGCCGCCAATGCACTTTCGGCCAATCTCGCTCTGGCTGATAATCACTCTGGCGTCTGGCGCTGCCACAGTGCCTTCGAATGCTCTGCCGTCTGTCCATCAAATGTTGAACCAGGATATCGCATCATGGACCTGCGGAAAAAATTGATGCGAAAGAATTTTCACCAATGGTTTGGCGGCAAGGAGGCTGGAAAATGAAAGGATCTCCTTCTCCGCGCAATTTTCTCCAATGGTTTGATCCACGAGGCCGGTCCGCCGGATCATGGGGATTTATGCTCAACCGGATCACCGGGCTGGGTCTGGTTCTCTACCTGGCTATGCATATGATCGTTCTCTTCCAATTGACCAGGGGAGCAGAAGCATATGATAGTTTTATTCAGTTAATGAAGAATCCCATTTTTATTATTGGCGAATTGTTGGTTATCGCCGCGGGAATTATGCACGGAATAAATGGTATTCGTATCGGCCTTACAAGTTTCGGAATTGCTGTCCGGTATCAGTTGACCATGCTCATTATTGCGGGAATAATCTCTGCCGGAGGAATTCTATTTTTCGCTATACACATGCTGGGGGGTGCGTAATCTCATGAAAACAAATCATACTTATCCATCAAATCACGAAAGTGCCCTGCTCTGGTTCATAAAAGTTCTGGCAGGAGGTCTGATCCTTGTTTTCCTGGTCATTCATTTCATAGCGAATCATTTAATCGCACCGGGTGGATTATTCACATACAGTGATGTTGTCGCATATTATCAGAACCCGGCTGTTTTAATCATGGAAGGTAGTTTTCTTACTTTTGTGATCGTTCATGCACTTCTTGGTGTGCGCAGTGTCGTTTTAGATTTGAATCCATCACCAACATTCATTAAGATCATTAACATCGGATTGATCGGGTTGGGAATTTTGACTATCATATATGGTATATGGTTGTTATTGACAGTCAGCGCTATGGGAAGAATTCCTTGACACGAATGAAGCCGATACGATAAAATGACTAGTCTTTTTGTCTAATCCATCAGGAAGAAAGCAGCGGCAAATGAACCCTGATACCGGAAGTGATGCAAAAAAAAGCCAAATTCCACAATCGGCTTACATGAAAAACCTTTCATCCGAATCAGTGGATGCACAGGTTGTACAAATGCAGCAGAGTGGTGCTTCACGGGTGGAGGCAAATTCGATTGAGGCCACCGATAGCTTTCTAGGTGAAGTTCATACCCAGAACGCAACGATTAAACGCGGTTTCACTGGATATCTGCATACAGATCAGATCGCATCAGAACAGGGAATAGCCGGCGTAGTGACCACTAATGATGCTGTGATTCACGGTACTTCCGGCGTGATGGTTGCCCAATCTGTGCGAATGACCGAATCCCGGTCAGGTGTTATTGTGGCACGTGAAATTCACGGCGCCAAAGTAAAAACTGTATTTCTTCTTTCCACGCGTGTGGATGCTCCCGTTGAAACGGTGGTAGATACAAGAAGCATTGCTTTGTTTGGAGCCGCAGCTGGATTGGTTTTCGGAATCATCACCGGATTGTTTCGCTGGCTGCGTTATCGAAGGTAATCACGGCGTAAGCCGAATCTATCATAGAGCGAAGGTAACCTCATTTTGAGGTGAGAGGCGCTCGAAGGAAAATGAAATGGAAAAAGCAGTTCTTAATGCCACCCTGCGCACAGTCAAAGGGAAAAAAGTAGGTGCTCTCCGCCGCGAAGGAAAGCTGCCTGCCGTTCTTTATGGTCATCATTTTGATGCCACACCCATAACGCTGGATCTTCGTGAAGCCACCCGTACTCTGCACGGTCTGACTGCCTCCAGCCTGGTTTACATCAACCTCGATGGTAAAGAACATGCCGCACTTGTTCGCGAAAAACAACGTGACTATCTGCGCAATGTCATCAAACATGTTGATTTCCAAATCGTCTCGTTGACAGAGAAGATCCGTGCCAATGTCAACATCGTTTTGGAAGGTGTATCACCTGCCGTCAAAGATTTCAACGGTGTCATCATCTCTGAAATGGATTCCGTTGAGGTGGAAGCTCTGCCGCAAGACTTGCCGGAAAAAATCGTTCTCGATCTCTCTTCTCTGAAGAAAATTGGCGATCATTTCACCGTCAAAGATCTGGTTGTATCTGATAAGGTCCACATTCATGCAGAACCAGATGAAGTTGTTGTCATTGTCACTCTGGCCAAGGAAGAAGAAGCAGCACCAGCCGCCGAAGGCGAAGCTGTAGCCGCCGAACCGGAGGTCATCGAAAAAGGCAAGAAAGAAGAAGAGGAAGCCGAGTAATTTCCTCAACAGGCAATATACACACCCCTGCCGTTATGATAATTGGCAGGGGTGTTCTTTTTATTTTTACATCAAATGTAATTTATGCAACAAATCATGCACAATTTGAGCCGTAATTCCCCATAGCAATTCATTATCATACATACGATAAAAAATCACATTGGTTCGAACCGAACCATCTTTTTCATAAGATCGGATTTCCCAGTTGGCTCTATCTACCAGAAAGTCTACAGGAATCGAAAAAATCCGGGAGACCTCAGTCGGATTGGCCTTGAAGCCATTACGGTGGGCATGCCATCCAACAACAGGAGTAATCCACCATCCACTGACAGCGAATAAATCATTGGAACGGCCCAATATCTCTACATCGGTTGTTTGTATTCCAATTTCTTCTCTGGCTTCTCGCAGTGCCGTCTCTTCCAGACTGGAATCTTCGGGTTCAACAGCACCACCTGGAAACGATACCTGTCCTTTATGATCAAGGACGTTATCGGTTCTCCGGGTAAAAAGAATTTCCTCTCCATGTTGGCCGGGAAGAAACAAAGCCAATACAGCCGCCCTTTTCCATGATCCGTCAGGGATTGCTGTTACACCCTCTGGAATAGACAGATTCCTTCGGATAAGTGATTTATCCATTGGAACCACCTGGTTCTCGGATGATTTTCTTTATCCTTCAGGCAATAAGATACCGCAATAACCGCAGGCAGCCTGACCGTTATCCACCCAATCGACTGTATCTGGATGAACAGGGGCACCGCATGAAGGGCACCTGGATGGCAGTTTCTGCCGGTTATTAACCGTTTTCGAGTCGTTTTCTGGAAAGATCTCTTCGATTTTAATATCCGGCATTTTTCCCTGAAGCCAATCAGAAACCTGCCTGGCTTCTGTAGTCAATCCATGGCTGGTAAACAAATCAATCGTGCGCCAGGCATATCGACCTACATCCTTCTGTCTTCCCTGGGTTTGCATGATTTCCATCCCACGGAATATTTGCTGCATTCCCTGTTCTCTGGCTCCACTGAGAACATTTGCCTGTCCGGCTTTTACCAGCCAGTTTCCTGCCCTGTGTTTTCCACGGATGGCTGCCCGTTCAGCCAGACGGGTATACCGGCAGGCTGCTTCGCGGTAATCACCTGATTCAAATTCTTGATTCGCCTCGTTTAATATTCCCTGAAACATTGGACCCAAAAATCCAAAAATCCGGGCTGCCGGACGAAAAGGAATTCCTCTACGAAACATTGTTTTCTCCTCCTAAATTAAACATCACTATCGGCTTCCCAACCTTCTTCCGCCAGGGAATCTTGACTATCTACAGAATGGTCAATGATTACAGGCCGTGCAAAGATCAAATATCCAGTGTGGGCTACCATACGGTCTGTTGGTCGAAGTTTATCTGGTTCTGGCTTATAAAACCGCAACATTATTTCCAGAACTTCTGTAAAGGCAAAGTCTTCATGCCTCAATGAATATAACAATTTGGAAACCTGATTGGTGGTGGGTAAAATGCTGCCAAAGAATCCGCCAGGTTTTAAGGCCTCCCTCACCTGATGCATATAATCATACGAATTGGCAACATCGAGGAATAATGCATCCACACCGGTTTCATCAAAACCTTCACCAATGTCTTTAATTTTAAATTCAACCCGGTCTGCAAGACCAAAGCGTTCCAAATTCTTTTTAGCCACTTCCTGCATTTCAGGCCGGGCTTCATAGCTGATCACTTTTCCTTCATTGCCAACAGCATATGCCAATGCAGTTGTCAACGCACCCGAACCAGTTCCAGCTTCAATTACATGTTGTCCGGGTCCAATTCCCAGTGCCACCAGGATGTATCCAATCTCTTTTGGGTACATGATCTGCGTTCTTCGTGGAACAGACCGCAACAGATCATTAAATGCTGGTTGAAGCATAAAAAATGGGCTGCCCGAATGAGAATGCACCTGGCTTCCCCAGGCTGTACCGATGAGGTCATTGTGATAGATGACACCTCGGTGGGTATGCAATTCACCATCTTTCTTTAGAAGAACAATAAAATGTTTATGACTAAGTCCGACCAGTTCAACCAGGTCGCCTTCGCGGGCATGAGTTCCGTGTAAATTCCAGGTCAAGTAATGCTCCTATTCTGCTGGCAACAGTGTAAAATAACACAAATTACACTACCAAATTTGAAGGTTAACAATGAATTATATCCAACCCGCGGAACGAATCGCAGGATTCAAACCCTATTTCTTTGCAACTCTCAATCAGAAAATTAACGAATTAAAAAAGAAAGGTGTATCCATAATCCGGTTGGATATGGGTTCACCCGATCTTCCGCCAACAGATGAAATTATCGATGTAATGGTTAAAAATGCCCGCGATCCACGTCAACACGGGTATTCCGCCCTGGGTGGGACACCGGCATTCAAACAGGCCTGTGCTGATTATTATCTCAAACGATTCAATGTCAAACTCGACCCGACGAAAGAAGTGCTGGCGTTAGTTGGTTCAAAAGAGGGTGTGTTTAACCTGAGTCAAGTGATATTAAATCCAGGTGATATATCACTGGTACCAGATCCCTGCTACCCGGCCTATCGGGAAGGCGGCAGGATTGCCGGCGCTGAACTGTACGATATGCCGCTATTGCCAGAGAATAAATTCCTGCCAGATCTGAACACCATACCCGATGCCGTTCTCGAAAAGGCGAAAATTTTATGGCTTAACTATCCAAACAATCCTACAGGTGCAATTGCTCCTCTGTCGTTTTTTGAAAAAGCTGTCCGTTTTGCCCATGATCATCAAATATTGATCGCGCATGATGCACCATATGTGGATATCTGTTTCGACGGTTATGTTGCCCCATCCATTCTTGAGGTAGATGGAGCGAAAGATGTTGCTATTGAATTCAATTCGTTGTCAAAAACCTACAATATGGCCGGATGGCGTATTGGTATGGCCGTTGGCAATGCCAATGCCGTTAATTACCTGAGCATCTATAAAAGCCAGATGGATAGTTCACAATTCAATCCCTTACTGGCTGCTGGTATTTTTGCCCTTACGTCTGACCAGGAATGGATCCAGGATCGTAACGATATCTATCTGGAACGGCGTGATATTGTTGTCAAAGGATTAAAAGCCTGTGGTTTCCATGTGGATTCTCCTCAGGCAGCTATTTATGTATGGGCACATCTACCTGAAGGATTGACGGACTCTGTAGAGTTCTGCAATAGATTACTGGAAGAAACCGGTGTCAGTCTCACTCCAGGCAGTATTTACGGGAAACATGGAGAAGGATTTATTCGCATCTCACTGGGTACATCAACTGCTGAAATGAAAACAGCCCTGGATCGAATTCAATCCTGGATGAAAAAAGCCTGATCTATGTCAAAAAAACAACCTGAACCTACCAGGCCGCCGCGTCAACGGGCATTCCTGGTAGGTGTTGAAATAAAAAGCGAACCAGGCATCCTTTCCATGGAAGAATCGCTGGAAGAACTGGCTCTTCTGGCAGATACCGCCGGTCTCGATGTCGTTGGACAAACCTATCAGCGGATTGACCATATCCATGCCGGAACATTCATCGGTTCTGGAAAAGTACAGGAAGTTATCGCTCTGGTGGAAGAGACTCTGGCTGATGTTGTTATCTTTGATAATGAACTCGCTCCTACCCATCAGCGCGAATTGGAAGAAAAATTAGGATCAAAAGTCCAACTGCTTGACCGAACAGCTTTAATTTTGGATATTTTTGCCCAGCATGCCCAGACACGAGAAGGTGCTCTGCAGGTTGAACTTGCCCAATATGAATACCGCCTTCCCCGCCTTACCCGTGCCTGGACACACCTTGCCCGTCAGGCTGGCGGCGGCGCTGGAAGAACTGGCAGTGTTGGCGGAGTAGGTCTCCGCGGCCCTGGTGAAACCCAGCTTGAAGTTGACCGCCGTGAAATCAATCGAAAAATTGCCCGTCTCAAAGGTGAACTGGAAAAAGTGCGGCAGCACCGCGAACGATATCGTGCACAACGAAGGCGATCACAAATTCCCATTGTAGCTCTTGTTGGCTACACGAATGCAGGTAAGTCAACCCTTCTTAATCGGTTGTCTCACAGCGATGTTTATGTTGCCAACCAGCTCTTTGCCACATTGGATCCCACTACCCGCCGTATCAATCTGCCGGGCGGGCATCTCGCTTTGTTGACAGACACGGTTGGTTTTATTCAAAAACTCCCCACACAATTGGTGGCAGCATTTCGAGCTACTCTGGAAGAAATTTCAGAAGCAGATCTTCTCATTCATGTTGTTGATATCACCCACCCAAATGCTCTGGCCCAATGGGAATCAGTTCAACGAACGTTAAAGGATATCAAGGCTGACCATATCCCTGTGATCACTGTTTTCAACAAGATGGACCAGTTGGATGATCTCTCCTATGGGGAAGAAACAGTAAAATCATTGCCCAATTCCGCCCTGATTTCAGCAAAATCCGGAACAGGTTTGCCCGAATTATCACAACTCATTGAAAATGTATTATTCGAGCAATTCATACCGGTGATTGTCCGACTGCCCTATCAACAGGGTCAGTTGATTTCACTGTTCCATGATATTGGTCAGGTCGAACGCTTCGAACAGGATCGCACCGGTGTCATCATCCGTGGCAGCCTGCCGGGCAGGTTACTTGCACAATTCCAACCATTCATTTTCGATCCCAACCGGATAGACGTTACACCAGAAATCAGCGGCAACGAAAGTGACGATCCGTTTTCACCCCAATCTGAATAACCCATCGGAAAAGCACAATAATGTAACACAGAAGATAATTATCAAGACAATAAAAAGACCGCGTCTGCGGTCTTTTTATTGTCTTTTATGTCTGGCCCATTATTAGACGATCAACAATGAAACCATCAAATTTGATAAAAAGAACTATTTGTTCTTCTCTTCTTTAGAGACAACAATCACCTCACGGCCTTTGTAATGCCCACATTTCGGGCAAACCGTGTGGGGAAGGCGCATCTCACCACAGTTACTGCACTGTGTGAGGTTCAGGTTGTCGAGCGCATCCTGTGAGCGACGGCGGTCTCGGCGACCCTTGGAAAGTTTCCGTTTTGGAAGTGGACCCATTTTCTTGCTCCTGCTTGATCAAGTCGTTGTTTTCAGAAATTAACAGATAGATTATACCTGCATGAATCAAAATCAGTCAAGGAATGTCAAAATATCCTGTTCGTCTTACATTCCCATTCGGCGATCCTGTAATCCACTCTCTGTGATCAGCCTTGGGACAATGCTCTCCCAGCCGACAGCCATAAAATGGATCCCATTAATCGGAAAATCCTTCATGCCGCTGATTAACTCAAGTACGATTTGAACGCCTTCTTCTTTTGGATCAGCCGAGTTTTCCAACCGGTCGATCATTTTCTGCGGAATTTTAACTCCCGGGATGGTATTCATCACACGGGCTGCTTTGGCACTCCGGATGGGTGTAACACCCGCCATAATGTAAACACGGTTCAGAAGTCCAGCTTTATCGAGCAGGTCAAGATAAGATTTGAATGCATCCACATCATAGATCAAGTTGGTCTGGAAAAACTGAGCTCCAGCGTTGGCCTTTTTGGTCTCACGAATAATCTGGAAACGTGGCTGTGAAGCATTTGGTGAACTGGCGGCTCCAATAAAAAGTTTTGGAGGTTCTTTAATCTCACGCTGATCAAGGAAATGTCCTTCATCACGCATACGCCTAAGCAACCAGATCATTTGAACTGAATCGAGGTCCCAGATATCCATTCGACTGTGGGGTTCAGGCCCCAGGCGTGAATGGTCACCTGTCAGACAGAGGATATTGCGTATTCCCAGAGCATTGGCTCCCAGTACAGCAGATTGGACTCCCATCCGGTTGTAATCACGGGCGGTAATCTGCATCACAGGTTCAACACCTGATTGCAGACATAGAGCTGCCGATGCCAGTGATGACATTCTTGGTGTCGCCGATGGATTATCCGTAAAGTTGACGGCATCCACATAGTCTTTCAACATGGTCACTTTTTTCACCAAATCTGCCGCAGAAGCAGAAATGGGAGGAGCCACTTCAGCCGTGACCACAAATTTCCCGTTGATAAACTTCTCTTCCAGGCCAGAAACCGGTTCATGTGCTTTGGCCGGATGTGGTTGATCATCGCCCTGCCACCAGTCTGGTTGACGATATTCTTTCATGAAATGTTCAAAAATCGCCATCCGGTCATGTGAGGCAAGAGCCTTAAAGGTTGTTTTTATTCCACCCTTCTTCTTCCAGAGTTCAAATAAGTCCCACCATTGTTCGGTACCAACTTTTTCCCAATCAAGAGGCGGTAAGACTTCCAACAGCTTATCAGTCCGGTGTAATTTTTCAGACCGGTCATAGATTTTGTACCAGATACAGGGACGAGTATTGTCAACATAGCAGTGTTCCGGTGTAGACCCGCCACAGGGACCGTTTCGCAAACCTTTTGGACATTCCATCGGGCAGATAAACGCCGTTTCCTGGAGCAGACAATTGCCGCACATGCGGCAGCCGAAAAAAGGGCTTTTCGCCAGCCGTTCAATGGTCGCCAGAGCTTTTTTGGGGAGAGTATCGTTGTGAAAGGCATAATAAGCAGGCTGCCAGCGGCGGCCGGGGGTAAAACCAGGCATAACATACCTCTTTCCAGCACCAGGATGCAATTAAGAATTGCCGAATTATATTCCATGAAGAACCATCCTGGAAAAATCTTTTTGCCCTAAGATTCCCGGTTTTTTGTCAACGGCAGAGAATGACTATAATCGAATTATGTCAGCCTTCTATATCCACTGGTTGAGCCGGTTGATTCTCTGGGGATATGACCTCCTTTATCACAGCTTTTCGTGGTTGTATGATTTTGCCGCCTGGCTGGTTTCAGCAGGCAAATGGAATGATTGGATCCGGACCGCAGGCAATGAAGTGGAAATCGGACCGGTAATCGATCTGGGTTGCGGCAAGGGTATCCTTGTCCATCAAATGGAAGAGAAAGGATTTTTCTCAATTGGATTGGATGAGAGTCCGCAGATGCTCTGTTACAGTCGGCAATTCTGGGAATCCACGTCTCCACCATTGGTCAGAGGATTGGGGCAAACTTTACCCTTTCGAACAGCCTCAATTAAGACAGTTACAGCCACCTTTCCGGCACCTTATATTTTTTTCATCGAAACCATGAATGAAATCCACAGAGTACTTCAGCCTGATGGGAAACTCATCATCCTATTAACGGCAGAAATCACAGGAACCAGTTTGCATGAAAAAATCATCCATTTCTTTACAACCTTACTTGGATTCAATTCGCTATCAAAGTCCTTTCAGGAGTATCTTCAAAAGAGATTTTCAGAAAGTGGATTCCTGGTCAATACGAATTGGATACAAGCCAACAACGCAAAATTGTTTGTGATCATTGGACATCCTGTATAATATTTCTGTCCTTACAAACAGAGTTACTTTGTATTAGAATCATCATAATGGAAATTAGTGTTGCAGCCGCCAAAACCAATAAATACGCCATTTCAGAATCAGGCGATACATTAGAAGTGGTAGAACGCCCGAACGGTGGAGTATCCGTAGTTCTGGCCGATGGACAATCTTCTGGCCGAGGGGCAAAAGCTATATCATCCATGGTAGTTCGCAAGGTCATAGGTCTGTTGGCTGAAGGTGTTCGCGACGGTGCTGCGGCACGGGCAGCCTCAGATCACCTGTTCACTGAACGAAATGGCAAGGTTACTGCCTGTTTGAATATCCTTTCAGCAGATTTACAGACTGGCACAGTGGTAATTGCCCGCAACAATCCCACCCCGGTATTTGTAGCCACCCATAATAAAATCGACTGCTTGAATTCGGAAAGCAGACCAATAGGTACTTCTCGAAATATAAAACCGGCTATCTCCGAAATACCTCTTGAATCTGGCATCACCATCGTGATGTATACCGATGGTGTATATAACGCTGGCGATCGGTACGGTCAGCAATTGGATATTTGCACACTGCTTGACAGCCTGATCGAAGACCAGGATCCGCCTGCCCAGATAATTGCAGATACCCTGTTGAATCATGCAATTCGGATGGATCAGGGCAGACCCAATGACGATATGAGTATTGTTGTTTTGAAAGTTGTTGCCCAGGAATCTGACCAGATCAGGCGTATGACTGTCCGGCTGCCCTTCAGAGCGACCAATGCCATGATTATGCGTGAAAGTTTCCCCAGTGAAGATGAGCAAAGTTTGAACTGATTTTATTGTGCCCGCCGGTCTAAAACGGCGGTTTTTTTTCTTCCTATGGAGACAACTCATCAAAAAATAGTGATCATTGGAATTGTTGGACCCTGTGCTTCAGGAAAAACCACGCTTATTTCTGCCCTGCATTGGGAGGGAGTCCAATTCCGTCATATCGCACAGGAACATTCCTATGTTCCCACAATGTGGCGCCGGCTGACAAATCCTGCAGTACTCATCTATCTTGATGCGTCCTATGAAGTAACCTGCAAACGCCGCAGGTTGAATTGGACAGAAGCCGAATACCAGGAACAGAAAAACCGATTATCTCATGCCAGAGAAAACGCAGATCTTTATATTCTTACGGATTACCTCACCCCTCAGGATGTTATCCAAACCGTGAAAAACTACCTTAGTATGAGAGGAATCATCCAACAGTAGAATAAAAGATAAATACAGGGTAATAAATCCTGCTACAATGATTTCAGATAACTTGCCATTGCAGTCCCGTTTCAAAATAATGTAAACAGGAGTGTACTATGCGAAAAGAAGTTGTCTTGATCACAGGCGCAAATGGGGAAATAGGCCACGGGTTGATCAGTCACCTGGGGCAGCGCGGAGATGTGCAGATTGTGGCACTGGATGTCTCTCCTCTGGATGAGAGCATCCGGGGATACTGTCACCCGTTTATCCAGGGAGATATTCTGGATACCATGCTTCTTGGTCGTCTGGTGGCGGAATATGAGATTCGCACCATATATCACCTGGCTTCCATCTTATCAACCAAAGCAGAATACAACCCTGAAACAGCCCACCGGGTTAACGTAGAGGGAACACTGAATTTACTCCGGCTTGCGGTTGAACAGGCAGCCTGGCAGGGAAAAACCGTCAAATTTTTATATCCATCTTCGATTGCCGCCTATGGTATTCCCACCCTTGAATTGAAGAATCAGGTGGGAAAAGTCAAAGAAGAACAATATCTTGAACCATTTACGATGTATGGCTGCAACAAACTCTATTGCGAACATCTTGGACGATATTACACCCGGCATTATCGCCAACTGGCTGCTGATAAACCACGAAACAATATTGACTTCCGCTGTCTCCGTTTTCCCGGTCTGATTAGTGCAGTTACCACTCCCACTGGGGGCACCAGTGATTACGGACCCGAGATGGTACATTATGCCGCCCGTGGAGAAGCCTATAACTGCTTCGTGAGAAAAGATACACGCCTGCCCTTTATGATGATGCCAGACGCCGTCAGATCGTTGCTGGAATTGGAAGCTGCTCCCCGAGATAAATTATCCAAACTTGTCTACAACATCACCAGTTTCAGCCTGACGGCAGAAGAATTCCACAAAATTGTGCTGGAACATTTTCCAGATGCCAAAGTAAGTTTCCAACCCCACCTGGCACGGCAAGGGATCGTCGATTCATGGCCTCAAGATGTAGATGACAGTGCCGCCCGTTATGATTGGAATTGGAAACCCGAGTATGACATCAACCGTGCCTTCAAGGAATACTTGATACCCGCCATAAAGGAAAAATATAAAGAGTGATTTTCTGATAATACTCTTTTGATGGAAAGAAACCCTGCCGTATAAGTAGGGAAAAAGTCGGATTAAATGGACTCTTCAATATTATTAAATATGGCAAATTTGAGGAGAACCATAAATCATACATATTAATTTGAAAAAGCCTGATCATTTATGGGTATGTTGACGATAGGAAAAGTTGTCTCTGAATTTCAATACCTTGTGTCGGATTAGAAATTCGATTCAAGGAGGATTTTTCATTCTTTATCTCAGAAAGATATTTCCCCGAGATAAGACTATTGAGAGATACAATTAATTCAAATTATCGGAAGGAACATACTATGTCTCGCAAAGTGGAAGAAGGACGAAAAGGGTTGTCAGATGCAGAATTAGGTGGTGATATTGAAATCGCCATCAAAGATGAAATCAAAGATTACAGTGGATATATGCTAATGCCCGGCGATCCTGACCGGATCAGTGTCATGGCTGGTCAATGGGAAAATGCAAAAGAATTCCCTCAGAATCGCGGATATCGGGCTGCACTGGGAGTATATCAAGGCGCCAAAATATCGGCACTGACGTCTGGAATTGGCGCGCCATCTCTGGAGTACAAAATGACAGAAGCTGCCGAACTGGGTGCCCATACCATCATCCGGGTCGGTTCAACGGGTGCCATTCAAGAGGGGATCGAAAACGGCGATCTAATCATCAATGATGCCTGTATCCGTTTAGATGGAATGACGCCCCTCTATGTTCGTCCCGAATTCCCTGCCGCCGCTTCATATGAAGTCACAATGGCATTAATTGAAGCAGCTGAAACATTCGGTTATCGATACCATGTTGGAACCGGTTGTACTTCTGCTTCCTTCTTTGCAGGCCAGGGACGCACCAGTTTTGGCGGTTTCAAACTCTCCTCAACAGACGCCTTTTTTGACGATATCCGTCGGTTGGGTGTGTTGAATTTTGAAATGGAAGCTGCCGCTCTTCTTACTCTGGCTCGTCTGTTTAAAATCAGGGCTGGTATAGTCGCTTCGGTTATCGCCCAGCGACTGACGGGTAAATGGGACGATGCCGGCGGTGAAGAACGAGCCTGCCGGGTAGGTGCTGAAGCCTTGCGCATCTTAACCGGTTGGGATCAAAAGAAGAAAAAAGCTGGAAAGTTATACTATTTCCCCACTATATGAAATAAATACTTATCGTAGGTTGAGAAGGGTGTGGTTGATTGACAACGACACCCTTTCCTTAAAAAACCGAATCTCACCATTTTTTTGCCAATAAAAAATTAGTAATCTGTTTCATAAAAACTGTATAAAAATTATCTTAAAATTCAATTTTCATATTCTATTCATGTAAAATTAATAGATATTCATGCTAACAGCATCACTACCAGATTATTACTAACGGGGAAAGCAATCTCATTGCTGACCGCAGATTTAATCCTCTGGAAAATAATCAACAGCTTTCACATTCAGTACCCTTACAGGCTGGAAAAATGAAATCACATCGATCCCGAATTTTGGCGTTTGCTGTTGCTTTGATGTTTTTCCCCCAGTTTTTTTCCATCCAAAATGTTTACGCAGCCGAGTCTTCTACTCCTGACCTGTATTCGGGTAATTTGAGGTTTGAACGCCTCACGGTTGAAGATGGTCTTCCTCATGCTACCGTTCTTTCTGTATTGCAGGACCGTCAGGGTTTCATGTGGTTTGCCACAGCCAATGGAGTCTGTCGGTACGATGGATATTCCTTTACCATATTTCGGCATGATGTTGATAATCCCAACAGTCTCAGTAATAACAATACCTTCGCTTTGATTGAATCAACAGACGGTCTTATCTGGATTGGTACTGATCCCGGTGGATTGGATGTCTACAATCCAGAGACTGGGAATTTTAAGAATTATAAAAAAGAAGGAAACAATCCCAACAGTCTGATAGATAACAGTATCTGGTCTCTTTTAGAAGCCAAAGATGGGAAGATCTGGGTTGGAACTCGTGGTGGCCTGAGTGTTCTTGATCGCAAAACCGGATTATTTAAAAACTATGTGGTAAATCCAGATGATCCTCATGCGCTGGCGGCACCAGTAATAAACCGCATATATCAGGATCACTCCGGTGTCATCTGGGTTGGCACCCGCGCCGGCCTGTCACGTTATAACCCTGACACTGATAATTTCACCCTCTACACGAATGATCCAAAGAATCCAGAAAGTATCAGTCATAACAATGTGTGGGCAATGCTCGAAGATTCTCGTGGGAACTTCTGGGTCGGAACGCGAGGCGGTGGTCTCAATCGTTTTGACCGCAATACCGGGAAATTTACCGCCTACCGAAATAAACCAGATGATCCTAAAACTTTAAGTAATGATCGCATCTGGAATATATACGAAGATAAACACGACAACCTCTGGATTGTGACAGAAAACGGCGGGCTGAATTTATTCAACCGGGAAAAAGGAATTTTCCGATCCTTTCAAAACAACCCCAACGATCCAACAACAGTCAGTAATAATGACCTTTATTGGATGACCGAAGATCGTTCTGGTGTTCTATGGATCACCAGCCGGTATGGCGGGGTGAACAAACTATATCCTTCATTTCAACGATTCGGGTTATATCGCAGCATACCGGGAAACCCAAATTCTCTGAGTTCCAATAACGTATATAGCATTCTGGCAGAAAAAGATGGGATCATTTGGATTGGTACCTTTGGCGGCGGCTTGAACCGATTTGAGCGTTCCACCAATAGGATGACCTTGTATAAAAATGATCCGAATGATCCAACCTCAATTTCCAGCGACAAGATCCAGAATATCCTTCGTGACAGCAAAGGTATCCTCTGGTTGACCACGTCGGGCGGCGGGTTGAATAAGATGGATCCTGTCACCGGAAAATTTACCGCCTTCAAATCTGATACTACTAAAACAGGTGCTTTGGGCAGTAATTTTCTCACAGTAATGAAATCAGCCGACTACGATCATTTATGGGTGGGGACACTTGGCTTTGGTCTTGATCTTTTCAACACGAAAACGGGTCTCATGGAAAAAGAATATAAATATGATGCCAAAAATCCCAATTCTTTAACCGAAGATACCGTCTACGATCTGGCTGTTGAAAAATCTGGCAGGGTGTGGATTGCCACTGCCCGCGGTGGATTGGAATTACTTGATCCAAAAACTGACGAATTCACCCATCACCGCAACGATCCCGCGAATGAAAACAGCATTCTTGATGATGCTGTATTTGCCCTGTATCTCGATGAGCAGAATGACATTATCTGGGCAGGTACGTCTAACGGGCTGAGCGGATTGCATATCAAAACAGGTGAATGGGAAAATTACACTGTCAAAGATGGGTTACCCAGCGAAACCATTGTTGGCATTCAACCGGGGAATTCTGATGACCTTTGGGTGAGCACCGGCAAAGGGATCAGTCACTTCCTTCGAAAACAAAATCAGTTTGTAAATTACAGCGCCCGCGATGGATTGCAGGGTGACCTTTTTGAAATAGCAAGTTCACAACTTGGCCCGGATGGTGAAATATTCTTCGGTGGATCTAACGGAGTCACATTTTTCCGTCCGGATCAAATCGCTAAGAATACATTCCTGCCCCCTGTAGTATTTACAGATTTTCAATTATTCAATCAGTCTGTCCCAGCAGGTAGTGACATACTACTAGAACCGATCGAGAAAACCGCCTCAATTCTTTTGCAATACAACCAATCTGTAATCACCATTAAATTTGCCGCCCTAAGTTACCAATTGCCGGATAAAAACCTATATCAATACAAAATGGACGGATTTGATGCAGATTGGTCCCCGCCGAAAACCAAGAATGAGGTTACATATACCAATCTTCCACCCGGTAAATACACCTTTAGAGTCAAAGCAGCCAATAATGACGGCCTTTGGAATGATAATGAAGAAAGAAGCCTGATTATCATCATCCAACCGCCATGGTGGGAAACCTGGTGGTTCAGGGTATTCGTGATCTTTGGCGGATTCTTGTTGATCGTTACGCTTGTGCAATTACGGATCAAGAATATTAATACCATCAATCAAGAACTTGAAAAAAGGGTCATGGAACGGACCACTGAATTGGAAGATTCGAAAAAGCAATTGGATCTGGCGAATTCCGAATTGAAATCTCAACTGGCTGCCATTACAGCTCTTGAAAAAGAGGTCAGAGAACTGGCCATCCATGATTCTCTGACAGGTCTATTCAACCGGCGGTTCCTGTCGGAACGCTTACAGGCAGAATTCAGCCGGGCAGATCGCGGACATCACCCGATTGCTTTCTTACTGATGGATATTGATCATTTCAAGAATATCAACGATTCATACGGCCATCAAGCAGGTGACCAAACCTTGAAACTTGTCTCAGGTTTTATTTCAACGCATATCCGCCAGAGCGATATTGCCTGCCGGTATGGTGGAGAAGAATTCATGATCATCTTGCCGGAGACAGATATTACCGATGCCAGGCAAAAAGCAGAAGTATTCCGTCAAGGGATCAATGACCTTGAAATTGAATATGACGGCCATAAATTCAATATTGCCATTTCTATTGGAATTGCTATTTATCCAGATCATGGAGTTGATTACGACCAGATATTATCGATGGCGGATGAAGCCCTCTATTCTGCAAAAAAATCCGGTCGAAATAAAGTGGTTGTCTATTCAAAAGATGAAGGATAAATTTCAGATGTAGTCATAAATAAGACAACTTCCCTCAACGCAATTATTTGGTTGAAGGAAGTTGTCTCTATGATTCTTTTCTCTTGTCTATTCATATTTCACATCAACACTCATTCCTGGCAAAAGACCTTCGGGTATTTCATCCAGTGAAATGATGGTCTTATAGACAACATCCCCTCCAAGGGTATCGGCTAATGGCGCAATTTCGGTTACCGCACCGGTTACATTCTTATCCATAGCTTTGATAAAAACCGTTACCGGTTCACCCACCTTGACCTTGACCACATCCCGTTCACTCAGGTCTGTGGTTTCCACCTGAAGATGTTTCAAATCAACCATCGCCAGAATCAACTGACCCGGATTTACCCAATCGCCTGTATGAATTTCCAGCTTGCCCACTGTACCATCAAACGGAGCTTTAATTTCCATATCATCCAGAGCGGCCTGACTCGCCTCAAGTTGCGCCTGGGCATTACTGATTCGAGATTGGGCAAGGGTAACCGCTTCGGGATCTGCCCCATTCTTTACACGATCAAATGCCTTTTCCGCATTAGCTACTTCGGCTTTGGCAGCCTGCAGCTCAGCCTCAGCCTGATCAACATCCAACTCACTGGGCATACCTGTAAGGTAGTTCAAATTGGCCAGTGCTTTATCATAGGCTTTCTGGGCGGCAGCCAGTGCGGTTAATGCGCCGGCTTTATTGATATTTTCATCACCAAGGTCGGCAAAATAACTGTAGGCATCTTTTGCTTTCTGAAGGGAGTCCTTTGCCAGGATAAAATCAGCCCTGGCTTGATTGATGGTACTTTCAGACCCATTCCTGAAATTCCGATATTCACGGCGTTTTGTGGCATCATCCAGAGACTTTTTTGCTTCAGCCAATCGAACCAGGGCTGCAGCCCTTGCTTTATCTGCATCGCGATAGACGGCATCCAATGCCTGCTGAGCCGAGATAAGTTCCAACCGGGCAGCTTCAACAGAGGCTTTCATTTTTTCACGACCCGACAACACAACCAGCAGGTCGCCATTCTTTACTTCCTCCCCCATTGAGACATTGACTGATTCAACAGAACCGCTGCCATTGGAGACAAATTGAGCCTGATGTTGTGATGTGATTATCCCTGAGGCTGTTACTCCACCTATTGCAGACTGACTGGTATCTGGTGTTATTTGCAGCCGGGTTTGTTTTACCTGTGGTTGGTCTTTTGAATCTAAAACAACCGTAGGCAGAGGTGTTGGTGTCCCCGCCATGCTATTGCAACCTGATAAAACAAATACAGCCAATAAACCGATAAATCCAAAGCGTTTCATTTTACGCTCCAACGGCGGATTTCTCCACCAGCTCATCTTTAATGATCAAACCATCCTGAAGAGTAACAACACGCCGGGCATATTGGATGACCCGAGGATCATGAGTGGCGAACAGGAATGTAACTCCTGTTTCCTTATTCAAGCGGGTCATCACGTCCATCACCTGCCGTCCATTGGGAGTATCCAGGTTGGCTGTGGGTTCATCTGCCAGAATCAACGCCGGGTTAATTGCCAGGGCTCGCGCCACGGCCACTCTCTGCTGCTGACCGCCGCTTAATTGGTCTGGGCGGTAATTTGCCCGGTCTGGCAGATCAATCCATTCGAGTAATTGCTTTACTCGTTCAGCCCGTTCGCTGGAACTTTTCCCTGCCAGTAACAGGGGCATCTCGATGTTTTCGTAGGCTGTCAGTGTTGGGATGAGAGCAAAAAACTGGAACACAAAACCTATCGATTCTGCGCGGATATCTGCCCTCTGGTTCCGGTTTAAATTCGTAACATCTTTACCATTAACTGTGACACGTCCTGATGTAGGCATATCCAGGCAGCCAATTAATTGAAGTAAAGTGGTTTTGCCAGAACCTGAAGGCCCGATTAGTGCTGTAAACTCTCCGGATTGAATGGAAAGATTGACTCCCCGTAAGGCATTGGTTTCCACATCACCTACCCGGTAAATTCGGGTGACATTTTCAGTTTTTACGACTTCCATGTTTAGCTCCTTTAAATCTTTCCACCACGCATGGCTTCTACAGGTTCCAACCGTGCAGCCATGATTGCCGGGTACAAAGCTGCCAGAATGGCGACAATAAACGCCATGATCGTCAGGTCAATGGCATCCTTAAGCGTCAGATAGGCATAAATCCTTTCGCCAATCAACATGCTGGTAGCGCCGTAATTGCCGATATAGAAACCCACTGTTGAGGCAAAATAGACCATGATACCGCCGATGATCAACCCTGCGAAAATCCCGCCAATTGCCAGGAAGCTGGATTCGATAAAGAAAAGCGACATGATGCGGGTGCTCTTCATGCCAATTGCCGAAAGAATGCCGATTTCTCTGGTACGTTCAAATACAGACATGATTAAAGTATTTACGATTACGGCTGCTGTGATAGCCAGAACGATCAGATAGATTAAAACCATATATCCGCGGGAAAACTCTTCAGTCTGCAATAAAACTTCGTTCATTTTCAAGTAGGTGACTACCTGCAACTGTTCTGTCTGTAGAGCGTTTTTTACGTTATCCACCTGATCACTATTTTTTAGCAATACGAATATGGCGCTGGCGTGATCTTCAGTTTTCGTGATGGCCTGTGCTTTTGCCAGCGGCATTAATACGGTGTATTCATCAAATGCCGGTGTGTGGGTGGTAAAGATTCCACGAATGGTGAATAACTGTTGGTCTACATCTCCATTTGACGTATTCGCCAGCAAATTGACGGCATCTCCGGCTTTCAAAGAAAGTTTATTGGCCAGGGTTTCTCCGATCAAAATACCAGAGCGGTCATCATTTTCAAGATATTTACCGGTAAGCATTCCGTCTTTGAAAGGCGCCATCGCAGGAGAAGAGGTATCGATACCCAGAATTCGAATACCGGTTGTTTCATCTCTATCAGAAAGAATCCCACTGGCAAAAAGACGAGGAGTGGCTACTGAAACCGGTTCAAGTGAAGCTATCTTTGCCGCTACCTCGTTGGGATTGGCGATAAGATCTTCATACGCAACACTGTTTTTGTTCGCATCATAGGTTTTTGCCCGAACCTGCAAATGACCGCTGTCCAGCCGGATGGAGGTATCCATCGCGCCTCTGATCTCACCAGACACGGTAGCCGCCATTAAAAGCAGCAAAGCCAGCCCCATCCCTAAAGCCAGAGAGGAAAAGAATGAACGCCGTTTATTGCGCAGTAGATCACGGAAGGCCATTTTGATTAATTGCATCATTTTCGGCCTCACACGGTATGCAGCGCGATGGCAGGTTCTTTCAACGATGCCTCGCGGGCAGGATAGAGAGATGAAAGTATCGCAATAATTAAGACAGTCAGGCTGCGCATCCAGATATTTTCAAGTCCGAGCGTGGAATAGACCCGGCCGGTGATTAATGCGGTATAGTCTGTCATATTGGCAAACTGGGAGTAATCCAGACCCACCTGACCGAGAATTCCGTTAAAGATCAAACCCATAACAATTCCCGCAGCCAGACCGACCAGTCCCATCATGGTACCTTCAAGAATGAACATCAGAGCAATTTGCCGGGGTTTAATACCGAGCGCTCCCATAATGCCAATTTCTCGTGTTCTTTCAAAAACGGCCATCAAAAGCAGATTAAGAATACCGATCCCGGCAATGGTCAGAATGATGATTCCAAAAACTGTCATTACCCCGTTTTTTCTTTCAAGAGCGTAACTCAATTCAGGAAAATTGTTTTCCCATGAGTCGATTTCAGCAGAAGGAGCCAGGGCTTGCAGTTTTTTCATCACCCCCGGTTCCTGACCTAATTTTTGAAGGGAAATGGATACCTCAGTAGATTGGCCGTCGAGACCGAATAGATACCCGGCTTCGTCAATGGAAACATAGATCGTCTTTTTCTCGATCTCGGGCAAACCAACGTCATAGATGCCAATTATGGACATTGTGCGTTTTGTCGTCTGGTTATGCAAACCAGATCCGGCAATGGTAATACGATCGCCAAGTTTCACATCCATGGCATCCGCCAATCCCTGACCTATTAAAACCACATCTTGATCTGTTGAGGTTAAAAATCGTCCGGTTTTGATGTTGGCGGCTATGAGGCTGACTTTTTGTTCCTGTTCCGGTTCAATTCCTGTTACCGTAACCGAAAATGCACCTTTACGATTCGTAACCATTCCACCGGTGTTGATCCGCCGTGATGCCGCCAACACTTCGGGGATATTCCGGGAGGCTTCTACAATTTTCTGATCATCTGGCAAAGGTAATAACGATTTACTCCCGGTCTTTAATTTGTAACCTTCTGCATGAACCTGAATATTCCCGCCCAGGATCTTTACAGCATTGGCATAGATCGCATCCTGGAATCCGACTACCAGCCCGTCATACATCATCATCATTGACAGACTCAAGGCAATGGAAAGGACGACAATCAATGTACGGCGTTTATGCCTCCAGATATTGCGCCAGGCCAGGCGCAAATATAATCTCATCGTATTACTCCTTTTCCACAGATAAAACCTGAGGAATAAAAGTCTCGGGTTTGATATTCTCTGGGAGCCATTCTTTCAGCATCTTTTCATCCATCAGGTGAATCGTACCCGGCTTGGCTCCAAGTACTCGTTCTATGGCATCCGTGTAGGCGTGGATTAAATCCTTCAGTCGGTGCATGATCTTTTCTTCTGATTCTTCAGGAGACGTCATGGCACTTAACAGAATAGTTCCGATGGAATCACTCAATTGAACCATCAGTGAATAAACAACATTTCCAACTAACTGAGGATAGGCTGGATGAAAAACATCTTCCTCAATTCCCTGCGAAAAGACTCTTTCCAAAGCAGAAGAAAAGGTCACACCAAAATATGCCAATAATTTCTGACGGACAATGGCGTTTTCATCCATATACCAGGCTTGTAAAACAGCCATCAAATATTGCTTTTGCGTTGACTTCCAGTTATTCGTTTTTTCATAAAATTGTTCCAGTTTTTCGGGTGCCGTGAGGTTGGGATCTTCAAGAACAGGAAAAATGATCTCCAAAGCCTGTTGACTCATCCGATCCAGCAATGCTTCCAACAAGGCAGGCTTTGAATCAAAATAATGGTAAAAAGCCCCCTTTGAAATTCCCAATTTCTGACAGATATCCTGAATAGACATCTGCTCATACCCGGTAGAATAAATCAACCCCTGGGCACAATCCAGGATTTCATTTAGTTTAGATAACCGGGCTTCTTCGTTTATTTGTCTGGCCATATTGAATAATAAACCGTCGGTCGGTTTATTATTCAATATACATCAACCGACATAGATAGTCAAGATTTGAATGCAAACCGCGGCAAACCCGGATCAGTGATTGTTTTCGTTAACAGAGAATCGGAAAATATCTGGCCGATTATAGTGCCCGGCTACATCAAAATCAAATTTGCCACGTATGATCTCACCCATATTCAGGTCAGCAGTCAAAATACCCTCTTTATCAAATAATGGTCCAGCCAGAATTTCACCCATGGGCGAGATGATGACACTTCCCCCTCGGCACATGACATCTGGCTGGTTCGCCAGTTCTTCGTAACCGGGGAGATCGGCCGGATACATTGATCGAGTGACATATTGATTGCATCCCAATACAAAACAACGCCCTTCCAGGGCGATATGCCGCATGGTCGCCTGCCAGGTATCCCGTGAATCTGCCGTAGGGGCCAGATAAATCTGAACGCCTTTTGAATACATTGCCATGCGTGCCAATGGCATATAGTTTTCCCAACAAATCAGTCCACCGATACAGCCGATTTCTGTCGGCACTGCTGTTAATGTACTTCCGTCATCTTCCCCCCATATCAACCTTTCAGATGCAGTGGGTTTAACTTTACGGTGTTTTCCCAAGAGACGCCCATCTGGCCCAAAATACAACAGGGTGCAATATAAAGAACCTTTATCTCGTTCTGTAATGCCAATGCCAAGATAAACATTGGCTGTTCGGACGGCTTCTCCCAAAATATCTGTAACCGGGCCGGGTACATCCACCGAATTTTCCCAGTATCGTTTATAGAGATCCCGCCCCTGTTCAGACCGTCTGCCCACCACTGCTCCAAAGGATAGTCCCCGAGGATATGCCGGTATGAATGATTCCGGCAACAATATCAATTGGGCACCCTGAGAGGAAGCTTCGTGAATCAAAGTACAGGCTTTTTCAACAGTGGAATCTCTGTTGAACAATACCGGTGATGCCTGAATGACAGCCGCTTTAATGATTGAAGATGTTCCCATGCCAACTCCATGTTTAACCAAAGAAGATGAGTACGGTTCAAGTGGCAAAATGGTTCAAAGCAAGAAATCTCTTACTTTCATTCTACAAGCAACAATGATTTTAGGTGAAAGTTTAATATTTCGAATTTCAGCTACAGGTGTTTTATAGCACCTGCATACACAGCACAGGCTTCAGTTATTTCTTCAATAGCGCATTTCTCGTCGCGCATATGGGCTAATTTATGTTCTCCCGGTCCAAATCCAATGGTAGGAATGCCCTGCGCCACTACCGCCACGGCATTGGTACTGAAATCCCAATAATCAAATTTCTCCGGCTCATGACCAAGCACATCTGAATAAGCTTTGATAAATGCTTTCGCGAGAGGGTAATCAAGGTTGATCTCCCAGGCGGGATGCAGTGGCTCATAGGTTAATTCTTCCCCAGTCCAGGTAGTCCGGTGGAGTGTACCAAGTTCCCAGGCGGCATCCTTTCCGGCAATGATCTTGTTCATCTCATCTTCAATGGTTTTCTTAGTTTCTCCAACAACCATTCTCCGGTCTAGGTATATTTGGCATTCCGATGGGACGGCATTCAATGAAACGCTGGTGGAGGAGATTTGTGATAATACCAATGTCCCCTTCCGTCCGGGGTTCTTCATCAGGTCAAGGTTGGTTTGATTTACCCTCTGGATGATTTCGGCCATCTCGTAGACGGCATTTTTACCTTTTTCAGGTGCCGATCCGTGAGCTGAAATTCCCCGCGTCTTAATAATGACCTGGGCTTTTCCTTTGTGTCCTGTAACAATGATATTGGATGAAGGCTCACAGATAACAGCAAAATTGGGTTTTCTATCCAATTCTTCCAGAACATGTTTAAGAGTCTCACCGTCACAATCTTCTTCAAATGTGGAACATGAGATAATGACAGTCTTTCCTTCCAGCCACCCCATCTTTTTTGCGTAAACGGCCGCGTAGACGGATGCCGCTGCGCCTGACTTCATATCAACGGAGCCTCGCCCCCAGAGATATCCATTTTTGATTTCTCCGCTGAACGGAGGCACTTCCCATTGGTCTGCGTCATGCACCTGAACAGTATCAATATGTGAATCGAACAAAATGATTTTTTCACCATGTCCAATCCTGCCGATAACACTTCCGTAGCGGTCAATTTTCACTTCGTCGAACCCCAGCAATTCCATTTTTGAAGCAATGAATTTTGCTGCGTCACCTTCTTTACCGGAAAATGAAGGGATACGTACCAGTCGGCTGGCGAACTCAACCAGGTCATTATTGAACTCAGTCATATTAATAATTGTCATATCACTAAACTCCAGGTAGAAAATTCTCTGTTCAATTCTACCTTCACAATACTGAGAACGAATGATCTGATTTAATCGCCACATAGAATTTAAGTTGTCAATTGAGATATTGGACTTTACCAGGTTACTGGTTTGTGTGACACAGACGATGTTAATATTCTTCATACACAATTCGCGTAAAATTACTTCGGTTATTATTTCAATTCAGGGGTTTAAATATGTCAGAACAGAATACAAACTCAGAATCATTGCCATTTCGAGCTGAAACCCGTCAGTTATTAAATATCCTTATCCATTCGTTATATACCGACCACGAAATTTTCCTTCGTGAGTTGATCTCCAATGCGTCTGATGCTCTTACACGCATGAATTTTGAAATGCTCACGAATCGTGAAATCCTTGACCCGGAAGCTGAATTGGGTATCTGGATAACTACAGATCCTGCTGCCCGTACTCTTACCATTCGAGATACCGGAATCGGTCTCACCCGCTCTGAGATGGAAGAAAACCTCGGTACCATTGCTCACTCTGGCGCCAAAGCATTTATGCAGGCTGCAAAAAACCAGGAATCAGCAGACCTATCCAACATCATCGGACAGTTTGGTGTGGGTTTTTATTCTGTCTTCATGGTGGCAGATAAAGTTGAGGTCGCATCACATTCTTTCAATAAATCAGAACCTTCTGCGGAATGGGTTTCAGATGGACAGGAAACATATTCCATCCATGAATACGATAAGCCCGATCGCGGTACTAAGATCACTGTCTATTTGAAAGAAGATGCCGCCGAATTTACAGATGAAAACCGTATCCGGCAATTGATCAAACGCCACAGTGACTATGTGGCTTTCCCAATCTATGTGGGTACTTCTACAGAGCAGGTCAACAGGCAGACTGCCCTGTGGCGGCAAAACTCCCAGCAGATCAGTGTTCAGGATGCCAATGAGTTTTACAAACAGTTCACCATGGACCAGAAGGAACCGCTTACATATACACACCTGGCTGTAGATGCTCCAGTTCAAGCGTATGCTCTGTTATATATCCCGGCTGTTGCTGAGCATTACCTCTATACCCCAAGAAAACAAGACGGGCTTCGTCTTTATGCCCGTAAAGTGCTGATTCAAGATTACTTCCGTGACCTCCTTCCGGAATATTTGCGATTTATCCAGGGTGTTGTGGATTCAGAAGATCTGCCGCTCAATATTTCTCGCGAAACAATCCAATCCAACCGCCTTTTGATGCAATTAAAAAAACTGGTTACCAGTAAAACCATCGATATGATCCGCAAGCTGTCAGAAGAAAAACCGGATACATATATTGAGTTCTGGAACCTTTTTGGTCGTTACTTGAAAGAAGGTGTTGCTTCTGATTTTGCCGACTATGACAACCTGGTTCCCCTTCTGCGCTTCCATTCTCTCCACCACCCGACTGATCTGATCTCATTGGAAACGTATCTTTCAGAGCGCCGTCCCGGCCAACAGCAAATTTATTACCTCCTCGGAGAGGATGAACATTCTGTGGTTCACAGTCCTCACCTTGACGTCGTGCGTCAGCGCAATCTGGATGTTTTACTTCTTACCGATCCTCTGGATTCGTTCATGCTTCTTGCACTAAAACAATATAAAGACATTCCACTGGTCAATGTATCTGATCGTGATGCCGATCTGGGCGAAGCAGCCCAACCATCTGATCAACAAACACAGCCGGTATCTGAAGAGGTCAAAACAAACCTTATCAGCCGATTTTCTGCACAGCTTGGCAGCAAAGTGGCAGAAGTTCGTACATCTGACCGGCTTATCGAATCACCGGCTCGTTTGGTTGATACAGAAAATAGTCCTGCCCAGGAAATCCAGCGAGTATACCAGTTAATGAATCAGCCTCTGGAAGTCCCGCGAAAGGTACTTGAGATCAATCCCCGCCATTCGCTTTTGGTCAAACTGGCATCCTTGCCAGCGGATTCAGATTTAGCACCACTACTCATTGAACAAATCTACGAAGATGCTCTGCTGATCGAAGGGTTGCATCCTGATCCGGCTGATATGATCGGACGGATTCAACAGATCATGGCTGCCGCCTTGAAATAGCAGTCGAATTAATCTAAAAACAGAACAGCCAGATCGTTAACGTTCGTTCCTGTTGATCCTGTAGTGATACTGGCATCAATAGCGTTAAAAAAGGAATATGAATCATGACGGGAAAGAAAATCGACGGGATCCAATCCTTTTGATCTGGCCAGCCGGCAGGTGGCACCTGTCACCACCGCCCCGGCAGCCGGCGACTGGCCATCTTCACCATCGGTGGCAAAGGTAATTAATGAGACACCTTCCACCCCTTCCAATTCGATGGCGGCAGCGAGAGCAAGCTCCTGATTTCGCCCTCCAATGCCAGTTCCGGTCAATGTAACTGTGGTTTCGCCGCCGGTGACCCAGCAACAAGCGGGATCACCGGATTTGTGATTTTGAACCTGTTGTTTCAAGAAACCCGCCAGTCGTTTCCCCTGCATGCTGGCTTCTCCGGTCAAAAGTGGAGTGAGTAATTCCACTTTATACCCAATCTTCCGGGCAGTATCCCCCGCCGCCTGCATTGCCTGTTCTACACTGCCAATAACCAAAGATCGATTTTTGAAAAAAATTGGATTTCCCGGTTTGGGTGTTTCTGGCAGAATTCCGGAAGCACCATCCGTCAGGATGGCAAGGATTGACTCTGGCACTCTGGTCTTTAAGTCATATTTTGACAATGTCGCCAGCGCATCACCGTATGTTGAAGTATCTGCAACCGTTGGCCCAGAAGCCACCACATCCAGCACATTACCAGGTACATCCGAAAGGATCAAAGAATAGAAAGCAGCCGGTGCAGCCGCCAGTGCCAGACCTCCCCCCTTAACCGTATCAAGATGTTTTCGCACGGCATTAATCTCATTAATGGAAGCCCCGCTGCTCAGTAAAAGTGCGGTGATTTTTTGCAGATCATCCAATGTTATGCCATTAACCGGATTTGTTACCAGTGCACTGGCACCGCCAGAGATCAAAAAAAGGATGGCATCTTCCTTGTTGAAAGATTTTGCAAATTCGAGTACTTCTCTGCCAGCCTGAATGCTCTTTTCATCCGGCACAGGGTGGCTTCCCTGAAGTATTTTAGACCGGGAGAAATCATAGTCATCTTTCCCGAGAAGGGATTTGGTCACAATAAGACTGTGACTAATACGGCCAGGAAGCGCAGAAAGGGCAGCTCCGGCCATGGGTACGGCCGCTTTTCCGATGGAAACCAATCCAACTTTGTCAAAGGAATAGAAGTCAACCTCACTGTTCAGTGATTGCACGGCTTTCTTGACCGCTACAAACGGATTGGCAGACTCAAGAGCCGCAGAAATTATCTCTGCAGCAGATACAGCTTTTTCTCCCAGAGATATAAAGTTCGACGAAGTGACATTCATCCTATCCACTCCTTTCAAATTCATCATTAATTCTACAAGTTAAATCATGGTTTTTGTCGTAAAATAGATACGAAAAACGTATCAACCGGTAAAATTTGTTTCACCGGTTGGTTTTGTGTGTCATTAGTGTTGCATTAGTAGTTAATAGCTATTATTTTCCTTCAGGAGGAACTCTCGTGAACCATGATGAAATTAACACACTGTTGAAGCCAAAAACCATTGCTGTTGTTGGGGCTTCAGCCACACCCGGAAAAATCGGTTATACCGTAGTGGAAAACCTGAAAAAATCCGGATACAAAGGTGCAGTTTACCCGATCAATCCCTCTGCATCTGATATTTTGGGATTCAAATGCTATGCCTCTATTACGGATGTCCCCGGTTCCGTGGACGCTGCGGTTATGTGCGTACCTGTGAAACTGGTCAATACCTGCGCCGAAGATTGCGGTAAAAAAGGCGTCAAAGGTTTGATCGTGATCACCTCCGGTTTCAGCGAAGTCGGCCGCAAAGATTTGGAAGAAGAACTGGTTGCCACAGCCCGCAAGTACAAAATGCGCATTTTGGGACCGAACATTGTGGGTACCCTGTCCAACTCGGACAAAATGAATGCCTCCTTTGCTCCTTTCCTCCCTCTGGATGGGAAAGCCACACTCATCACTCAGTCTGGCGCTTTACTGATCGCCATGGATGCAGCCACCTATACCCGCCGGGTCGGTTTTGACAAGATGGTCTCCATTGGCAATATGTGCGATGTAGATATTGCCGATATCATCGAATGGCTCAATGGCGATGAAAGCACTACCTGCACATCCCTGTATATTGAAGGTCTGAAAGATGGCCGTAAATTCATTAAAGCCGGCCGCGCATCCAAAAAACCGATCATCGCCCTTAAATCCGGTGTTTCTGCCCACGGTGCTGCCGCAGCGGCTTCTCATACCGGTTCACTGGCTGGTGCTGCCAAGGTTTACGGCTCTGCCTTCAAACAGGCCGGTGTGATTCAGGCTTCTGATCTTGACAACCTGTTCGACCGCACTCTGGCCCTCTCTCTGATGCCCCCGCTGAAGGGTGAAAATTTGCTGGTCATCACCAATGGTGGTGGTGTCGGCGTGTTAGCCACTGATGCCGCTGAACGCTACGGCATCCCCATGAAATTTGCTCCCAAGGATGTCCAGGAAGAGCTCAAGAAACACATGCCAGAATTCGGTTCCGCCAAGAACCCGGTTGATCTGACCGGTATGGCCGGCACGGAATGGTATGCCGAATCTGTGCGCTTCGCCATCAGCCACCCATGGGTAGATGGTCTTATCGTTCTGTATTGCGAAACCGCCATGACCAACCCGTTGGAAATCGCCAAGGGTATCAAACAGGCTTTGAATGAAGCCGGTATCAAAGACAAACCGGTCACTGTTTCGTATGTTGGTGGTGAAAAATCCGCAGCAGCCATGTCCTGGCTGGTGGAAAATGGTATTCCTGCCTACGCCGCCCCTGATCTGGCTGTCAACGCCATGGCTGCTCTGCGTGAATACGCCCTGCTCCGCGAAACCGCCAAGGAACCCGATTACAAATCTAATGACGCTGCCCGCAAAGCCGCTATGCAGATCATTTCTGCCGCCCGCGCTGACGGCCGCGACGCCTTGACCGAGATCGAAGCCAAACAGGTCTTCAATGCTTACGGTTTACCTGTCACTTCCACCGAACTGGCAAAAACCGAAGACGAAGCTGTTGCCCTGGCCAAGAAAATCGGTTTCCCGGTGGTGATGAAGATCGTCTCCCCGGAAATTCTGCACAAATCCGATGCCGGTGGTGTTAAAGTTAATATCAAAGACGAAGCTGCTGCCCGCGAAGCATTCAACACAATCATCAAAAATGCCAAAGCCTACAAAGCCGATGCGAATATTCATGGTGTAGCTGTTCAGGAAATGGCTCCCTGGGGCACTGAGACGATTCTGGGTTCCACCAACGACGCCACATTTGGACCGACCATCATGTTCGGTCTGGGCGGCATCTTTGTCGAGGTCTTGAAGGATGTAACCTTCCGGGTAGCTCCTATTGATAAAGTTCAGGCTGCCGAAATGTTCGAAGAAATCCGCGCTGCTGCCATCCTCAAGGGTGCCCGCGGTGAAGCTCCGCGCGATCGCAAAGCCCTGAGCGATACTGTGGAGAAATACTCCAGCATGATCATCGACCTGGAAGATGAGATCAGCGAATCTGATGCCAACCCCGTACTGGTTTACGAAGAAGGTAAAGGTCTGAAGGTCGTCGATGCTCGTATTATCTTGAAGAAGAAATAACTCTTCAACATCTTATGTATTAGTAAAGTGGGAGGTGTTGATCGCCTCCCACTTTTATTTCCCCATTGACATCCATTGACCCGGATCAATCAAATTAATCCGTAAAATTTATTACTGGCTATTTTGAACTGGTTTTCAACTGTTTATAGGCGCCCACCCACGGTGTTCCCACCCGTGCACCCGGCGCCAGTTGGACTTTCATTAATTTTTGAGCAATCAAGCCAGCTGTCGAAGCCACCGTTCCCCAATCATCTGATAATACGGCTTTCTCCATAGCGGCAGAAGCACGGCTGCACCATTCCCATTCCATCCGGAATCGGTCTGCTTTAACCCAGTAATCTTTTTTCTCCCAGGCAACCACGCTGGTTTCCACCGATTTATACATCTGGTCAAGGGCAATGGAAATAAACGCGGCCAGATCACGGCTCTCATCATCCGGTTTTTCCTGTTGGGCTAGCAGGCGAATCGCCTTGACTACAGCTTTGCTTAATCGGGTTCGTTCACGGGTTCCCCCTTCAGTGGCAATAACGCGTGTCATTGAATAGCTCCTTTGGAAAATCTGAGGGATGATTATAACGCTGTGGGTAGGATTTTTTCCATATATTTCAAAGAGAAACTAAACAACAATTATTCTATATTGCTTGCATTTTCGTATATTTGTTCTATAATCATATGAAAGGGTACATGCCGGGATAGACCCAGAGAACGATTAAAGCTCGTAAGATGGGAAATCAGATCGCCTTATGTTTGTCTGAAGCTGGTATATCAGAGGCATGTCAAATCTTCTGTTTTGAAGGAATACACTCCGTTGCGTATGCTCGATATCATCGGGAACAGAATTAGGCAAGATCAGGATGACCGGCTTCATCTATTTCTTCATTGATAGCCGCAGACCAGACGATGGGCGGTTGGATTGTGATTGTCGGTGTACTCCACGAACAAGGCAAAACAGACCTGTTGTTGCACTAAACCGCTGTTGTTCGTACATCTTACTCCCTGGTTCCGCCGTATGGTGAATGTCGATGTGCATTACGGGGCCAAACAGACGCATGGTGAATTTATCTGCGGGTCGAAGGTGGAGACTCTGCTCCGGTTGCTTGAACCCATGTTTTCCGAGTGGCAATTGAACACTGCCCAAGGGGTTGGTTGGAGTTTGAAGGCACCGGGTAAGTACTATCCTGCCCTGTTATCTTACTGGCTTCTGCATAAACCCGGACGTCCCCATCGGGAAGCAATAAACCCCAAAGCCAGAAAATTCCTGATTGAAAACAGACTCAATCAATTATCAGGTAACAATGACCGAAAAGACCCGGTTCATACCATATCAACCAAAGACCATTCTTAACAGTCATAAACGCGTCGATCATTGGTTCTGGTCCCGCTATTCAGCCTATCCATATCAGGGCTGCCAGCATGGCTGTAAGTTCTGCTATGCCAGGGAGGAAAAATATTCCCCGTATGACAATGCGGATGAGTTCGCCACCACAATCAAAGTCAAAGAAAACGCAGCCAATCTGCTCCGGCGGGCATTAAGCCGCAAACCTGTCGATATCGTCTGTCTGGGTGATTACCAACCCGCTGAACGGAAATTCAGGATTACCCGGCAGATGCTGGAAGTCTGCCGCGACCTGGGATTTCCGGTTTTTATGCTTTCACGTTCCCCTCTCATCCTCCGCGATCTGGATGTTCTGCAGCAAATCAACCATCAGGCAACCTCTGCCGTGGCCTTCAGCATCATCAGTACACCCGATTCGTCCAATCATCCAAAGGTTGTCAAGATGGAACACCTTGCGCCTCGTGTAGAAAAACGCTTTGCAGCCATGCAAGAGATAGCTAAAGCCGGCATCCTTACCGGCACGTGCTTCATGCCGATTCTTCCCGGAATCTGTGATGATGAGGCCAACCTGGAGAATGTAGTCCGTTGGACGGCAGAATCAGGCGGAAAATTCGTTCTGGCCAGCAGTCTGACGCTGGCCGATAAACAGAAGGATTTTTTCTTTGATTTTCTACAGGAGAGTTGCCCTGAGCTTTTGGATTCTTATCGGCATTGGTATCCGCCAGGCAGTTATGCACCCTGGAACTACGACTGGGAAGCCATTGCCCTGCGAGTCAGAGACCTCTGCCACCGTTATGGTATTTCTGATAGAATGCCGCGTCCTATCATCCCCGGTGACAAATTTACGGTGAATAAGAGAATTGTGGAGCAGCTGGCGAATACCGCCTATGTGATGGAGATCAACCATAAACCGACGAGGATTATCTGGGAATACCGTAAAGCCGCCTGGGCAGTGGAAGACCTGCAGACCGATATCCGGCTGGTTTATGCAACCATGGGAATAAAAGGACTCCAGAGTATTCCAGGTATACCAGAGAGTATTATCCCCATAGTTGAGAAAATCATTGCAGGTTTTAATTGACGAGAAAAATAACAATAACGTTCTATGTTTACAAAAGACTTAAATCAAAGAAATCCCGATCAGCGTCTATACGCAGCATTGCTTTTATCTAAATTCTTTGTAAGAATTGATTTATTCATCTAAAAAGTGATAAAATTTCTCGGCATTTTGGTGTGGGGATGTGCTGGAACTGGCAGACAGGCATGACTTAGGATCATGTGCCGCAAGGCGTGAGGGTTCAAGTCCCTCCATCCCCACTGAAACCTCAATATTAATAGAAGGAAAGTACCATTGAAACTAGAAACTACCCCCCGTGATGACCATCAGGTCAATGTTGTAGCGGAATTCGAAACTTCCGATCTTGAAGCTTACATGCACAAGGCCGCCCGGCGGATCGCCGAACGGGCCAAGATTCCCGGTTTTCGCCCCGGAAAAGCTCCCTACGCCGTAGTTTTGCGTACATACGGCGATGAAGCTGTTCGTGAACAGGCCATTGAAATCCTTGTGGATGACAAATACCCCGAAATACTCGATGAAGCCAAAATCGAAGCTTCTGGTTCTGGTAAACTGGATGATATTATCAGCACCAATCCGCCAAAGTTTTCGTTCACCATTCCACTTGCCCCGGTTGTAACAGTAGGCGATCTGGCTTCTGTCAAACTGGATTACGTTGAACCGGTTATCACTGACTCCCAGGTGGAAGATGCTGTTAAACGCGTCCTTTCCAGCTATGCAACTCCCAATGATGTTGATCGTGCCGCCCAAGAAGGCGATCTGGTCAATATGGATTTATCAGCCGACTATGTCAAAGCACCCGAAGGTGAAGATAAATCCTTCATCGCCAAAACTCCTCACCAGGCAATCATTGGCGAAAATGATATGCGCAAAGAAACCTGGCCGTTTGAAGATTTCTCTAAAAATGTCATTGGAATGAAGGTCGGTGAGACCAAGACCTTTACCCATACCTACGCCAAAGACGACCCGGTAGAAAAATTACAGGGTCAGAAACTGGAATTCACGGTAGAACTTCGGTCTATAAAAGAACTTGTACTCCCCGAATTGAACGATGAATTCGTCATGAAAATTGGCCAGTTTCAGACTGTGGATGATTTCAAAGCCTATCTGCGCCGCCGTTTGGAAGCCGATGCCAAAGCCGAGTATGACAACGCCTACTTTGACGACCTGCTCGATAAGATGGTTGCCCTCTGCTCGTTTAAATATGCACCACACATGCTCGATGAAGAACTCCACAGTGTTCAGCATTCCCTGCAGGATACCCTGGCCCA
This sequence comes from Leptolinea tardivitalis, assembly GCF_001050275.1. Lineage (GTDB taxonomy): Bacteria > Chloroflexota > Anaerolineae > Anaerolineales > Anaerolineaceae > Leptolinea > Leptolinea tardivitalis. The sequence goes on along the minus strand of NZ_BBYA01000008.1, from coordinate 410,075 downwards.
GCAGCAAATGGACCTGGATACATACCTCAAGGTTCGCAAATTGACGATGGAAGAACTGGTGGAGAAGGAATTGAAACCCATTGCCGTCAAACGGTTGGAACGCTCCCTGCTGGTCACTGAGATCAGTAAGAAGGAAAAACTGGAACTCAGCGACGAAGAGCTCGAGAGTTCCTTCAACCAGACGGTGAATGAAATTAGCATGTCGTATGACATGAAACATATTCGCAAGAATTTCAACAACAAGAATTTCAGCCAGGCTGTGGCTTTTGAAGCCGCCAACCGCGCCATGAACCGCAAAGTACTGGAATACTTGCGAGGTATTGCTTCAGGCTCAACCAGCTCTGAAAAATCGGCTGAAAAGCCAGCTGAAGGCGAAGCCAAGCCCAAAAAGACATCCCGGGCAAAGAAAACCACTTCAGAAGAGCCCAAGTCAGCTGAGTAAGTCACGTTTGTTTGTTCTCGAAAAGGAGATCGAATGAGTGAATCCACGTTCCGTTCAGTGATCCCAATGGTAGTTGAATCATCCGGCCGCGGGGAACGCGCCTACGATATCTATTCCCTGCTGCTCAAGGAACGCATCATTTTCCTGGGAACCCCCATTGACGAACAGGTTGCCAATGTCATCGTAGCTCAATTGCTCTATCTGAGCCATGAAGACCCTGATAAAAGCATTCAGATGTACATTAACTCCCCTGGCGGGCAGATCTATGCCGGTCTCGCCATCCTGGACACAATGAAAATGGTTCCCAACAAAATCAGCACAGTGGCAGTCGGTGTTACAGCGTCCTTTGGTACAGTACTTCTGGCTGCAGGGACAAAAGGCCAACGTTTTGCCCTTCCTCATGCCACCATTCACATGCACCAGCCTCTGGGTGGCGCCCAGGGTCAGGCCTCAGATGTTGAAATTCAGGCAAAAGAAATCCTGCGCCTGCGGGCACGTCTGAACGAAATCATGTCAGAGGCTACCGGACAAACGCTCGAAACCATTGAGCGTGATACTGAGCGCGATTTCTACCTGGATGCCCAGGCTGCCGTAGACTACGGTCTGGTGGATCAAATTTTGAAATCGCCCCAGAAATAACAGGATAATCGCATTACAATAAGGCCGGTGAAATTTACCGGCCTTATTTTATTAATAGCGGAGAAACCATGATTAAGTCACTCTCACCTTCAATTCGTGGATTGATATTGGATATGGATGGCGTTTTATATCGGGGGAATGAACCTGTTGGTGATCTTCCGGCATTATTTCGGGGAATTCAGGAAAAAGGATTGCGCGTTATCATGGCCACCAATAACGCCGTCCGAAACTCAACAGAACATCTTGAAAAAATGAAATCATTTGGTGTTGATCTCGAACCGTGGCAGGTCATCAATTCAATTCAGGTTGTAGTAGAACTCTTAAAACGGAAATTCCCCAAGGGAGGTCCGGTTTATTGTGTTGTCAGTACATCAACAATGGCAGCCATCGAAGAGGCAGGGTATTACAACGATGAAAAGAACGCACAGGCAGTGGTTGTAGGGCTGGATCGCAATGTTACCTACGAGAAACTGGAAACCGCCACCATCCTGGTTCGCTCAGGTCTTCCATATATTGGTACAAACCCTGACGCGTCCTTTCCAACTCCCAGAGGGCAGCTTCCGGGTGCCGGAGCCATTATTGCGTCCGTGACCACAGCTTCGGGGGTTCAGCCTCTGTTTGCCGGAAAACCAGAACCAGCTATGTATGAAATAAGCATGGAACGACTGGGTTCCACTCCAGAGACAACATTGGCTATCGGAGACCGGCTGGACACAGATATTCTCGGCGGGTATCGTGCCGGCTGCCGCACCGGTCTGGTAATGAGCGGTGTGACCACACCGGCCGAATTGGAACAATGGGAACCAAAGCCCGATCTTGTGGCTGACGATCTCTGGAAAATGTTGGATATTCGTTGAGGAATGTCTGAACTTAAACCTTTAATCTACGATTGTGACCGTGAAGCGATCAAAGCGCTTCTTGCCGCCTGGAAACAGCCAGCTTTCCGGGTTAATCAAATTTGGGAAGGACTGTATCGCAACCTTAAAAAAGCCCCTTCCGAATGGAGCAACCTTCCATCCAGTCTGAAATCCATATTGGCAGAAAAGGTGGAATTCACCGGACTTATACCCATTGACAGGCTCCAATCGTCCGATGGTCAAACGGTTAAAACCTTGTTTTCCACTCGTGATGGCAAATCAGTGGAAGCAGTATTAATGAAATACGATGAGCGTCGCACTCTGTGTATTTCTACGCAGGCTGGTTGTGCCATGGGTTGTGTATTTTGCGCCACAGGGCAGATGGGTTTCTCTCGCAATTTGACGTCAGGTGAAATCGTCGAACAGGTGTTGTTCTACGCCCGCTTGCTGGCCGAAGAAAATGATCATGTTACCAATATCGTGGTAATGGGCATGGGCGAGCCGTTTCAGAATTACGACAACACTCTGGAAGCTGTGGACCGGTTGAATGATCCACGCGGTTTTAACCTTGGAGCCCGCCGGTTCACCATCTCCACCGTTGGATTGGTTCCCCGCATCCGACAATTTGCATCAGAAAAACGACAGATCAACCTGGCTGTCAGCTTGCATGCCGCTAATGATGAACTGCGCTCAAAATTACTGCCAATCAATACAAAATACCCCCTTTCCGAATTGATACCAGCCTGCCGGGATTATGTAGAAGAAACTGGTCGGAGGATTACATTTGAATGGGCGTTAATTCAGGATGTTAATGATCGTCTGCAGGATGCAAAAGAACTGGCAGAGTTAATCCGCGGGATGATCTGCCATGTTAATGTAATTCCGTTGAATCCCACCCATGATTATTCAGGACGAGCCACTACCCTTGAACGTGCGCAGGAATTTGCGGCAGAATTAAATAACACAGGTATACCCTGCACAATCCGTCTACGCCGGGGCATCGATATTCAAGCTGGCTGCGGTCAGCTGGCTGGAAAACATAAACAAAAATTTTAGATTTCCGCCGCTGGTAATTTGAATTGAGGGTTTCCAGTAAGGTATAATACGCACCCGTGGCTGATATCTTTTCAAAATGGTTTAATGGACTTGAACGCACCCGAAAGCAAACTTTCGGGCGTATCAGTTCATTGCTTGGCACCAGTGAAATCACTAATGATACCTGGGATGACCTGGAAGCTGCGCTGATTCAGGCAGATATGGGATTGGAAACCACACAATCCGTGATCGAATCCTTGAAAGCAACAGTGGATAAAGAAGGCCTGACGCATGCACCTGAATTGCAGGAAAAGTTACGCGAAGAATTGATCAATCGTCTTGATCCTGCCCCTGAGTCGCTGATTCCGGCAGATCGTCCGGCTGTAATTTTGCTGGTAGGGGTTAACGGTTCTGGAAAAACCACCACAGCCGCCAAATTGGGTAAACGATACTCTAACGAAGGATTGAAGGTCTTGTTGGCCGCGGCAGATACCTACCGCGCAGCAGCCGTTGACCAGTTGCAGGTCTGGGCAGACCGTTTAAATATTCCCATCATTTCCGGTCAAACAGGTGGGGATCCTGGTGCAGTAGCTTTCGATGCCGTGGAAGCAGCCAAAGCGCGCGGAACAGATCTCTTGTTGATTGATACAGCCGGCCGTCTCCATACTCGCTTTAATCTTATGGAAGAACTGAAAAAAGTACATCGAGTGGTAGGCAAAGCCCTTACTGGAGCTCCCCACGGTGTCTGGCTGGTCCTCGATGCCACCACCGGGCAGAACGCCCTTCAACAGGCCAGGTCTTTCAATCAGACAACCAGAGTGACAGGAGTAATTTTAACCAAACTCGATTCATCCGCACGGGGTGGGATGGCTTTTGCCATACAACGCGAATTGCATGTGCCCATTTTATTCGCCGGCCTCGGAGAAAAACCGGAGGACCTGCAGCCATTTGATCGTAACGAATTCGTCAATGGAATTCTTGCCGAACATTAGTCTTATCGGAGTTGTTTTTCATGCAAGACCTTTCTTCACGGGCACGCGTTTGTGCCGAAAAAATTCAGCAGTTCATGGTGCATCTTTGACTTCCCTAAACGGGAAGCCGAATTAGCTGCATTACAATCCCAGTCCGAATCTCCCGATTTGTGGAATAATCCCGAGCAGGCTCAGGCAGTCATGAAAAGCCTTTCTGATATCAGGGACGATGTGGAAGGCTGGAAAAAATTAAATAACCGGATTTCCGATACGCTGGAGCTTTGTGAGATGGGGGATGAATCCATGCGGCCGGAACTTGAATCAGAATTATCTGATATTGAGCACGAACTCGCCCGGCGCGAATTGAGTGTTTTCCTCTCTGGAAGGTATGACCGCGGTAATGCTCTGCTGGCCATCAATTCCGGTGCCGGCGGTACCGATTCACAGGATTGGGCTTCCATGCTGCAACGTATGTACCTGCGTTGGTGTGAACGCCGTGGGTACCAGACGGAAATTCTCGATTTTTCTGAAGGTGAAGAAGCCGGCATTAAAAGTTGTACTATAGCCGTCAACGGGCTGTATGCCTACGGGTATCTTCGCCCTGAAAAAGGGGTACATCGGCTCGTCCGGTTGTCTCCTTTTGATTCCGCCCACCGCCGGCATACATCTTTTGCCCAGGTGGAGGTGCTGCCTGAAGCAGCCGCAGAAGACCCGGAAGTACAGATCAACCCTGACGATCTGAAAATTGATATATACAAATCCTCTGGCGCTGGTGGACAAAATGTACAGAAAAATGCCACAGCCGTCCGTATCACACACATCCCCTCAGGACTTGTGGTGTCTTGCCAGAATGAACGTTCTCAGATGCAAAACCGCGAAAATGCCATGCGGGTTCTTCGGTCCCGACTTCTAGAGTTGAAGCGCGAAGCACAGGACAAACAGTTAGCGGAATTACGTGGAGAATATACCAAAACAGAATGGGGCAGCCAGATCAGGTCGTATGTGCTGCATCCATACCAGATGGTCAAAGACCACCGCACAGAATATGAAGCCGGAAACACCCAGGGTGTGCTGGATGGGGACCTGGATGGTTTCATTGAAGCGTTTCTTCGGTGGAATGGCAAATCGGATTAAATAAAAAAAACGGCGGAAAAATGAATTTCCGCCGTTTTCATTTCCATTTGCATGCTTAGTCTAAAATTTTAGCCAGCTCGAACAGTTCCATGTCAATTTCTTTCTTGCTAGAATTGACAACCTCAATCGGGGTCGTAGTGATCTTTGATTGATTCAAACCTACCAGAACGCCAAATTCACCGCGGGCAAGAGCTTCCGTGGCACCGGCTGCCAGGCGTGAGGCTAAAATACGATCGTAGGCTGTGGGGGCGCCACCTCTCTGTACATGGCCAAGAATGGTGACCCGCAAATCAAATCCAAGACGCTCGCGATGCGATGAGAAGTACTGTCCCAGTGTTTCAGCATTGTATTTGGCGCCTTCGGCTACAACAACAATGGCATGTTCCTTACCCTTCTGATATGCAGCGCGCAGACGCTGGGCCAGATCTTCCGGGTCAGTTTCAACTTCGGGGATAACGCAAGCTTCGGCACCTCCGGCAATGGCAGACATCAAAGCCAGGTAACCGCAATCGCGTCCCATGACTTCCAACATGAAAGCACGTTGGAGAGAGGAAGCGGTAGTCTTCAAGCGATCAATGGCTTCCAGAGAAATGTTCAGAGCGGTATCCACACCAATTGTGGTTTCAGAACCATATAGATCATTGTCGATTGTTGAGGCTACGCCCACCACCGGGAAACCCAATTTATGCAGGGCTCCGGATCCGGTCTGTGAACCATTTCCACCGATCACTACAAGGGCTTCAATACCCTGTTCGTTCAATGTACGCAGGGCTTTCAGTTGCCCTTCTTCAGTCTTAAATTCAGGGGCGCGGGCAGACCCGAGGATCGTTCCACCGCGCTGCATAATACCACCTACGTCACGGGCACCCAATGGCAGGATTTTTCCGGTAATGAGACCTTGATACCCACCTTTAACTCCCCACACTTCCCAGCCTTTTGCGATTCCGGTTCGAACAACAGCCCGAATGGCTGCATTCATTCCTGGCGCATCGCCACCACTGGTCAAAACACCAATCCGTTTCATTGCTCCTCCATTACTGTTTTCTCAGTAAGAATATGATCATTTTATGAGCGTTTTATTTGCAATTTGTAATTTTATCATATCCATCCAGTTGTTCAAGCGGTAAAAAAAACATTTTTCTTGCATTACTTTGTTCAAAAAGGTAAGATATCCAGAGTATGAAAGACCAAAAAGTAACCCTTACATATTTATGGCAATTTCTGGCCTCTTTGGTTCTTGTTTTTATTCTCTCGTGGATTTTATTATTCTTCCAATCCAGGTTAAGTACACCGGTTATTGCCCTTCTATTTCTTTTACCGGTGGTTATCTCAGCTGGCTATTTTAATGTCTCTGGTGGAATCGCGGCAAGCTTCGCTGCGTTTTTTAGTTTCAACTATTTTTTCATTCCTCCCATCCATACTCTGGCAGTCCATCAAACCCAGGATATCCTGGCTCTGATCGTTTTCCTGCTGGTGGCTGTGATCATCAGTCAATCCCTAAGTCAGGCAAAACTTGGAATGGCAACAGCTGTAGCCCGAGAACGAGAGACCACCATTCTGTATGAATTGAATGTCGCCCTGGCCGGTTCGACCCATGAAGATGAAATCCTTCGGATTGTTGGGATGAAGATAGTTGAACATTTCCCGGTAGAAGCTGTTTCAATTTATCTCAAATCGCCAGCCCGACCACAAAATCAAATGGTTTTTCCTGAGGGTATCCAAAGACCTAAAAGAGCACCTGATATCAATCTTGGAATCTCTGGTGGAGGCAATACACAGGGCGAGATTCTGATCTGGACGGAGCAGATTCTGGATCCACCCAGGCAAAGGCTGCTTAGGGCTTTTGCCAGTCAGGTGACACTTGTGTTGGAAAAGGTTTATTTAATGGAAGCAGAAGGCCGGGCACGCTTATTGGAAGAAAGCGACCGTTTGAAATCGACTCTTTTATCCTCCGTTTCGCATGAATTACGTACTCCCCTCTCCACTATTAAAGCATCTGTATCCAGTTTACGGAGTGGAGAAATTGAATGGGATTCGGAAGCCCGCAGAGAACTATTGACTGCTGTTGAAGAAGAGGCAGATCATCTGAATCTTCTGGTTGGGAATCTTCTCGATATGTCTCGTATCGAAATGGGGGCATTGCAGCCCAACCAGAAGAATAACTCACTGCGTGAAATTCTCTCCGGAACAATCCGACGAATGCGCCAGTCTCTTTCCACCCATGTTTTAAAGATTAACATTCCCGATGGTCTGCCATTGATCTATGTAGATTATAGCCAGATGGATCAGGTCTTCTCCAATCTGTTAAGTAACAGCGCAAAGTATGCCCCTGAAGGAACGATTATTACCATAAATGCCTGGCCGAAAGAAAATAAAATGATTCAGGTGCAAGTGATCAATCAGGGGCCTCCAGTCGCAGAACAACACCTTACCCGGATTTTTGACAAGTTTTATCGGGTGACGGATGCCGCTATGATCACCGGCACAGGTCTGGGATTATCCATCTGCAAGGGCATCATTGATGCGCATCATGGGCAGATTTGGGCAGAAAATGGTCCAGATGGATTTACATTCAATTTCACTGTTCCAATCGCATCCAATCTGGATATCCTACCCGAATCTGATTCAAAAGAGGCTGAATGAATCTCCAACCTTCCATTCTGGTGATTGATGATGAGCCGCAAATCCTGCGCGCACTGAAAACAATTCTTACATCTAAACAATTTCGGGTTATCACCGCCAGCCGGGGCGAAGACGGACTGACAATGGCGGCCACCCAGAAGCCGGATCTGATCATTTTAGACCTCAGTCTTCCGGATATTTCTGGGATGGAAGTGTGTTCCCGTATACGTGAATGGAGCCAGGTTCCCATCATCATTCTTTCTGTTCGAGACCGTGAGAGTGACAAGGTGCAGGCCTTGGATAAAGGTGCCGATGACTACCTGACCAAACCTTTTGGCATAGAAGAATTGCTGGCACGTATTCGAGTGGCGCTGCGTCACAGTACTCAAACAAACGGCAAACAACAATCCATCATCACAGCAGGTCCAATAGAAATTGATCTGGTCAAACATATCGTCACCCGCGACGGAACAGAAGTCAAGCTGACCGCCACCGAATTCAAAGTGCTGGCGTATCTGGCTGCACATGCCGACAGGGTGCTTACCCACCAGGCTATTCTGAGCCATGTTTGGGATTTCGCCGATTCAGATCGTGTTGAATACCTCAGGGTATACATCGGGCAGATTCGTAAAAAATTGGAAGTCAACCCCGAAGAGCCGGAATTTATTGTGACCGAATCAGGCGTGGGATACCGTTTTATTACGGATAAATAATCTTTATCTTTTCTTTATCATTTCCCCAAAATTCCTATCAGCGCCTTTATGCCTCAGGTTTAAGATAAGACTGATCCAATTATTGTGAGGCATTTTATGAATATTCAAGATAATCCAGTTCGTTCAAAAATAATCGCTCTTGTACCCGATTGTGACCTGGATGAGGCCAGATATGCCCGAAAAGTCCGGGCTCTGGCAACATCCATGCATATGGATGTCCTTTTTTTGAGTATGGTTCGGTCAGACGAGCGAGAGGCATCTATACGTCGCAGGTTGATCACACTTGCAGGCATTGCCAACATTAACCCGATAAAAGCCAGTTTTGCCACTTCTCATTTTCCCACCTGGATTGAGATTGCCTCAAAAGAATTCAATACGGGCGATTATGTCATGTATCCGGCTGAAATTGAACCATTGATATCAGACGATCCGCGAAATGAATCGCTGCAATCACAATATGGTTCCAGAGCCTGTCCTGTTTACGGAATGATCACATCATCCACCAAAGAAAGAATGGAATATCTTACCCGGCAAATTCTGGAGTGGGTGGGAATCATCGTCATAATTATTGGCGCCTTCTTGCTTGAGGCAGGTTTCGATCTTCAGGTAACCGGTTGGATAAGGACTCTGGTTGAAATCAGTCTACTTGCTCTGGAAATTGGTTTTCTCTGGTTCTGGCATTTCTTTATCAGTAAATTACATTATTGAACCTGTTATTCAAATAGATTATCTGATTTTTTCCAGAAAAAGGTTTTTGCCACTCATCTGATCTAAAATCTTATCTGCATGTCTTTTCATTCGTTTCTTATATCCAGATGGAAATCTTCCGATAATCTCCTGCATCTGGTTCTATAATTATGCCAATAATTCTTTTGAATATCAGGAGCCTGTTATGCCCTCAGAATATCCACGCGTCCCCGTTGAAACTCTGTATTCTTTCATGCGCGATGTATTCATCGGTTGTGGAGTACCAGTTGACGATGCGGCAACATGTGCCGATGTATTAATTACCTCCGATCGCAGAGGAATAGAATCTCATGGTATCGGCCGGCTCAAGCTGTATTTCGATCGGATTCGTAAGGGAATTCAACAACCCACGACTAACTTTGAGATTATTCGGGAAACCCCGACCACAGCCGTGGTTGACGGTCATCATGGTATGGGTCAGGTCATCGGTGTTCGTTCCATGGAATTGGCCATTGCGAAAGCGCAAAAATTCGGCATGGGTTCGGTTGCCGTCCGAAATTCGACACATTTTGGGATAGCTGGTTATTATCCCTTAATGGCCATCAAAGCCGGAATGATCGGTATGGCATTTACCAATGCAAGGCCAAGTATTGCTCCCACATTTGGGGTTCAACCCATGTTGGGGACAAATCCTATCGCTTTTGGCGCACCAACAGATGAAGATTGCCCCTTCCTATTTGACGGTGCCACCAGCATTACCCAACGCGGTAAATTTGAAGTCCTGGCGCGCAAAGGCCAACCGGCCAGGCCTGGATGGGCAATTAATGACAGGGGAGAGACCATCACAGACGCTGAACAGGTGCTGCAGGGATTTGCCCGGGATGCCGCGGCTCTACTTCCGCTTGGTGGTGCCGGAGAAGATCTGGCTGGATACAAAGGATATGACCTTGCGACGATCGTAGAAATATTAAGCGCTTCTCTTCAACAGGGGAAATTTCTCTGGGATCTTTCAGGAATTGCTCCTGATGGGAAAACCCAGCCAAATTACCTGGGGCATTTCTTCATGGCCATCCAGATTGAAGCCTTCTGCCCATTGGCCGATTTCAAACACTCAACCGGCGAAATCATTCGTCAGCTCCGGGCATCCCGCAAAGCTCCTGGCCAGAATCGCATCTTCACCGCTGGAGAGAAAGAATACTATTCTGAAATCGAAACAGCCAAGACAGGTATCGCTATCGTACCCAACCTTCAAAAAGACATTCTTGAAATGCAGCAAGCTCTCCATTTAGATCAGTACAAGTTTCCTTTCTAGTAGATCCTGACAGCCTGGCAGGTTTTTATTCGGTAAATGGGAGTAAAATAAAAGACATTCCGCCGCCGACCGGCTTCTGGTGGGCGGTTTTTTAATAGCAATAAATTACTGTTGCAGGTGTTTGAATGACGATTAAAGCTTTTATTTTTGATTTTGATGGACTGATACTGGATACGGAAACTCCAGAATTTGAAGCCTGGCAACAGGTTTTTGGACAATATGGTCTTTCTCTTCCCCTTTCTGAATGGCAAAAAGCATTGGGAACATCCCGGTTGGAATTTGATCCCCCCACGTATCTGGAAGAATTGCTGGGCCGCCCAATTAATAAAAAGAAGGTGGAACATGCCCATAAAGTTATCGCATTATCCAAAATTACACGACTGCCTGCTCTTCCTGGAGTTGAAACGCTGATAAAAACCGCACATGAAAATGGCATTCGGTTAGGGGTTGCCTCAAGCAGTTCAGCAGACTGGGTATGGTGTCATCTATCGCGTCTTGGCCTTGCCAGATACTTTGACACAATTTGCGGAGGCAACGAAGTGCCTGCTGTGAAACCCAATCCGGCACTATTTCAGATGGCACTCAGGGAACTGGATGCCAGACCAGAAGAAGCCATTGTATTTGAAGATTCCCCCAATGGCATAACGGGGGCTCATAATGCGGGAATTTTTTGTGTAGCCGTCCCCAATGCCATTTCAGGCCAATTATGTATAGATCATGCTGATCTGATATTGTCTTCCCTGGCAGATATATCGCTGAGAGATCTATTGGCAATTAATACTGACATCGTTGAAAGGGTCTATTAATTATGGAGATCAGTTTTCCTGATGGATTCCTGTGGGGTGCATCAACAGCTGCCTATCAAATTGAGGGGGGATGGAACGAAGATGGCCGCAGCCCGTCCACCTGGGATACATTTTCCAAGTTGCCGGGCAAAGTCTATCACGGACATACCGGCGATGTGGCGGCTGACCATTACCATCGCTGGCGTGAAGACGTATCCCTGATGAAACAGTTGGGATTGCCCGCCTATCGGTTTTCTTTTTCCTGGCCCCGCATTCTCCCTGCAGGAACCGGTACTATTAATCCAAAAGGATTGGATTTTTATGATCGCCTGGTAGATGAATTGCTAAAGAACGATATCAAACCATTCCCCACCCTGTTCCACTGGGACCTTCCACAGGTATTGGAAGACAAAGGTGGATGGACAAATCGTGAGACAGCAAAACACTTTGCTGATTATGCCGGAATCGTAGTGGAGCATTTCAGCGATCGAATCAACAATTGGATCACCATTAATGAACCCTGGGTTGTAGCCATAATGGGGCATTTGGAAGGGGTTTTCCCTCCCGGGGTGCAAGACCAGGGTATGGCGGCATCCGCCATACATCACCTGCTTTTAGGTCACGGACTGGCAGTCCAAACCATGCGAGCTGTAGCACGGCAGCCGCTTCAAATCGGTATCACACTCAACCTTAGTAGTGTTGAAAGTGCCACAAAATCTCCCGAAGACCAAAAGGCAGCTCACACTAACGATCTTCACTTGAACAGGATTTTCCTTGATCCACTTTTCCTTGGGAAATATCCAGATGAAATTACTACAACAATGGGCTTCATTTTTCCTGAAGGATATGAAAAAGACTATCCTACAATATCAACTCAGACTGAATTCCTTGGAATTAATAATTATTTCCGCAATGTTGTACGATTCAATGCATCCATCGAACCTTTCCACTATGAAACGATCCAACCAGAAGGCAGCACATATTCAGAAATGTGGGAATTCAATCCAAACGGCATGTACGATCTGCTTATCCGTTTAAAGCGAGATTACCCCATAAAAGCGATTTATATCACTGAGAATGGCACAGCCATAACAGATGGGGTGGATGCCGATGGCCGGGTAAGGGATTCTCGACGTATTCAATACCTGCAAGATTATATTTCCTCTGTGCATCAGGCAATACAAAATGGGGTTCCGGTAAAAGGGTATTTTGTGTGGTCACTGTTGGATAATTTCGAATGGGCACAGGGATACAGCCGACGTTTTGGCATTATTTTTGTAGATTATGAAAATAACTGCAAGCGGATTATCAAAGACAGTGCACGATGGTACAGTCAGGTGATTCGCCAGAATGGATTTAAACTGAAGACCTATTATGCCGAACCTTTTTAAGGAAACAGTTGTTTTCGCGCACACCGGAAGGTATACTATCTGACACATTAATCTTGATGGAGAAATGATCTTCTAAAATTCTGCCAATGAAAATAGAAGATTTAATGGCCATTCTTCCTGATAATTACAGTGCCGTAGACCGCGAACTGGTCATGCGAGCATATAACTACGCCGAAGAAGCTCATAGAGATCAAAAAAGGGCGTCGGGGGAACCTTACATAACACACTGTGTGGCTGTGGCAGGTATCTTGGCCGAATTAAAAATTCCCCCGGTTGTAGTAATTGCCGGTTTACTCCATGATACAGTCGAAGATACCAAAGTTACAAACGAAGATCTAAAACGTGATTTTGGCGATGAAGTGGCTAAACTGGTCGACGGTGTAACCAAATTGACCAATCTGCCCCGTGTCTCGCGGGGTGATCAACATATGAATGAAGTCAATGCCATGACGCCTGCCCAGGAAGCAGACGAATCACAGGCAGCCCGAAGCCGCCGCCGAGACCTGGCTTCTGAAACCCTGCGAAAAACATTCATGGCCATGGGGGAAGATATTCGCGTTGTATTGATCAAACTGGCCGACCGTCTGCACAATATGCGCACCCTGGGCTTTATGCCTGAGGCCAAGCGGCGCCGGATTGCTCAAGAGACTTTGGATATTTTTGCTCCCCTGGCTAATCGTCTCGGTATCTGGCAAATGAAATGGGAATTAGAAGACCTCGGATTCCGCTATGCCATGCCGGAAAAGTATAAAGAAATTGCTGAAAATCTGGCAGAACGGCAGGAAGACCGCAACCGTCAGGTTCAGAGTATTCAAACCAGACTCCAAAATATCATGGCACAGGCAGGGATTAAGGCTGAGATTTCCGGCCGACCCAAGCACATCTATTCCATCTATAAAAAAATGATCGAAAAAGGCAAACCTTTCGAAATGGTTCGCGATCTGCGTGCCTTTCGTCTGATCGTGCCTGATATTCCTTCATGCTACGCTGCACTTGGTGTCATTCACACCCGCTGGCGCCCTATTCCTCACGAATTTGACGATTACATTGCAGCACCCAAAGACAATTTTTATCAATCGCTGCACACGGCTATCATTTATGATGATGGCAAACCTCTTGAAGTGCAAATCCGTACGCCCGAAATGCACCAGAACGCGGAATATGGTATTGCTGCACACTGGCGATACAAGGAACGCGGACGCCGCGACGAAACGTACGAACAGCGCATCAACTGGCTCAGACAATTGATGGACTGGCGTCAGGATGTGAGTGATGCCCAGGAATTTGTCGACAGCATGAAAACAGATGTCTTTCAAGACAGGGTGTATGTATTCACACCCCGTGGAGACATCATAGACCTGCCAGCTGGTTCAACCCCCATTGATTTTGCCTACCATGTACATACTCAGATTGGTCATCGCTGCCGCGGAGCCAAAATAAACGGCAAGCTGGTTACCCTTGATTATGCACTTAAAACCGGCGATCAGGTTGAAATCCTCACAGCCAAACAAGGCGGTCCCAGCCGAGACTGGTTGAACACCAACCTCGGCCTGATCCGTACTCAGAGGGCCCGGTCGAAGGTCCGCCAGTGGTTCAAGAAACAGGACCGCGATCAAAATATCACCCAGGGAAAAACCTTGCTCGATCGAGAGCTCCGCCGTCTGGGGATCACTGATTTCGATCTTGAAAAAGTCGCCCGCGATTTTGAATACCACGAAATTGAAGACCTCTATGAAGATATCGGTTGCGGTGATTTTTCGATGGGCCGCATCATCAACCGACTGTCAGAAGTAGAAAAAGATCGACAGGTGGAAGCGTTGGAGACAAAGCTTCCCACCGAAACAAAAAAAGTAGGCAATGCCGTAATAGTCCTCGGGTTGAAAGGAATTCTCACCAGTCTGGCTCGTTGCTGCAATCCAGCTCCAGGTGACGAAATTATCGGTTATATCACTCGCGGACGCGGAGCTACAATCCACCGGCAGGATTGCCCGAATATTCTCCGATTGACAGACAGAGAGCGGCTGGTTAAGGTTAATTGGGGTGAAGCACAAAAGACATTCCCGGTAGCCATACAAATCAAGGCTTATGACCGGCAAGGATTAATGGGTGATATATCTTCTATTTTGACCAATGAAGGAATCAATGTGCTGGATATTAATCTGAAAGTAAATCAGAATCTTGCAGCCTTCAACCTGATTTTGGAAATCGGGGATATTGCCCAATTGAGCCGTGTTTTAACAAAAATCGAGAATCTTCCGAATGTTTTGGAAGCCAGAAGGCAAAAACCTGGATAATCTAACAAATATTTTAGATTTTTATACTTTACGCATTGCCACCAATGCGGTAAAATCGCTCCGCTTTTATTGAGTACAACCAGGTGTCCATTATGAAGAATTTTACGATTAATCAAAAGGTTGCCATAACGGCCTCCATACTTGGATTAATCGATTCTGCTTATCTATTATTTATTAAACTTACCCACAATCAGGCTATGTGTCTGCCTGGTCTGGGTGATTGTTGGACGGTTAATAACAGCCAATATTCAGAAATACTGGGTATTCCGGTTTCTGCCCTGGGTATTGCAGCATATTTGATTATCTTTGTCTTACTGGTTGGCAAGAAATACCTTCCTTTTCCTGAAATTATCTTAGACCAGCTTATATTTGGGGCTACTTTTGCCGGTTTTATATACTCTTTTTACTTGACCTATCTGGAAATTGCGGTTATAAAAGCGGTCTGTCCGTTCTGTGTAGTTTCCGCTTTATTAATGACTACATTATTTGTTTGCACTTTGTTACGCCTGGTTCAAAACCGTGGCGATTACATCCTGTCTTTGGAGGAAAAGAATGGCTAGAATTCGATGTCATTATCTGGATTGCGTTTTCATCGACGAAGGTATGTGCAGCGCAGCTGCAGTGGAATTTGACCCTGATTCAGGTTGTATGACCTATAACCCCAATGCAGAATCCTCAACCAATGAAGATTGGGAAGAGGAAGAAGAAGAATTGGAAGAATGGGAAGAGATTGAAGGGGAAGAAGACGAAGACGAAGATCTTTGGTCGGAAGAAGATGAAGAAGCCTACTAGTCGGAAACCTTGTTAAACAGTACAATTCAGGTGATTCTGAAAGGTAAAACCAGAAACACTTAGTCAACAGTAAATCCCCCTCCGATATCTAACGACGGAAGGGGATTTTTTATTCTCAGGGAAAAATGGCAGATATCATCAGGAAAGATTTAAAACATAATTTCATCGTCAATATGGGAGACGGTTCGTTTTTCGGCTTCGGGTTGGGATTTTCTTCGTTTAATACCATCATCCCATTATTTGTTTCAACAATGACCAATTCTGCTATTTTAATTGGCTTGATCCCTGCTATTCACAATGTCGGATGGGAATTCCCCCAGCTCTTTACTGCCCATAGAATTACCCGATTGCCAAGATTTAAACCCTATGTTCTTTTGATGACCATTCAAGAAAGGGTACCCTTTCTCGGGTTGGCTATCATCGCTTTACTGGCTCCCAAACTTGGCACAACAGTAGGATTACTTCTCACCTTCTTGTTATTGATTTGGCAGGGCATGGGCGCCGGTATGACTGCCAATGCCTGGCAAAATATGGTGAATCGCATTATCCCATCTGACGGACTGGCAACTTTCATAGGATTACAATCAGCCGGCTCAAACCTCCTGGCAAGTGGTGGTGCCGTTATTGCCGGATATATCCTCGAGAAATTCGGTTCGGCAAATGGCAATACAAATGGTTTTGCCATTTGCTTTGTCATAACCTTCCTTTTGATGGCAATTTCATATTCGCTGCTGGCCATGACCCGTGAACCTGCCAGGGAAGAAATTCCGGAAGACCATTCAAAAGCTGATTTTTGGCGCAAAGTCATCACCATTATGAAAAACGACTCGTCATTCCGGTGGTTTATCATTTCCCGCAATGCCTTCCAGTTTGGCATGATGGCTCAGGCGTTTTTTATCATTTATGCCATAAAAGAACTTAATCTAAGTCTTGAAGCATCTGGCATTATGACTGGTCTTCTTTTTATCACCCAGGTGGCTGCCAATCCAATTCTCGGACGAATATCTGATAAATGGAACAGCTCGAATGTGCTCAAAGGAGGGGCCGTTTGTATTGGTCTGGCATCTTTGATTGCCTGGCTGGCTCCTTCTGCTGATTGGTTCTATCTGGTCATTATTCTATCAGGCACAGCGACAACGGCTTTTTGGACAATCGGCATCGCTATGTCGTTGGAATTTGGTACAGAAGAAGAAAAGCCCACCTATGTTGGACTTTCCAATACGTTAATTGCTCCCAGCACCATTCTTTCGCCACTGATCGGTGGTTGGTTGGCCGATATCAGCAGCTTTTCAGTAACATTTCTTACAGCAGCCGTGTTTTCCATCATATGCGTGATAATCATGCAAATATTTGTAAAAGATCGTGGAAAACGTCACATGACAATTTAGCTTGTTTTAATCTTTCCCGTCTGTATAATGTTAATATCGCCTACCAGAAATGAGGAGGTCAGATGGGAAATCAAAAATATTCTCTACGGCTCTACATTCTGGTTGTTTTTCTTCTCATTGCGCTTTCCTGCAATATGCCGCTCATTCCCAACACCGGAACAGAGACAACCAAAACCTCACCGGTAAATACCATCACAAATCCACCGGCAATCACATTTACATCAGTCCCTCCGGTGATCACCGAAACTGCAACGCTTGCTCCAAATACACCAACCTCAACAATGACATCAACAAATACAGTCATTCTACCTACATTCACCAACACACCAGTACCCATACCATGCAACCGGGCCGCGTTCGTCAGCGATGTCAGTCATCCGGATGGAACAGACGTTACCGCAGGTTTTGAATTTACGAAGAAATGGCGCATCACGAATACGGGTTCCTGCACATGGACTTCAGGTTACCATGTAATTTTTGATTCGGGCGATCGGATGAGTGCTCCCGATGAGACTGTACTTACCAGCGGTTCGGTTCCACCGGGTGCCACAGTTGATATAGCTGTCAAATTGAAAGCCCCGACAACCGGAGGAACGTATAAAGGGTATTTCCGGTTAAAATCTCCCGATAACATAGTTTTTGGCATCGGAGCCTCCGGGATGGAGGCTTTCTGGGTGCAAATTGATTCTGTGGAATTTCGTCAACTGGTTCCAGTGCCTTTACACATCCTCCCGAGTTTTACACCGACATTGGTATTTCATTTTGCGCCCCGCTTCGTGGTGACAATTCATCCATAGCTGGTTGTTAGAATTAATTATGAATGCAAGACAGGCCGGTAAGATTTACCGGCCTGTCTTTATTTCCAGATTATTTAAAATTGTTTCGAATAATACATTGTTGCTTTCGAATTTTCCCGGCGACGAATAGCAGGAAAGAATTATCCACCTGTTTGTATCCTCTATCCAAACATCACGTACTTGATACCAGGGCTCACCCCGGGGACGCCGATAGATTTTCTCAATGGCATTTCTTCCTGCTATACTGATCGGCTGTTCAGATAATACCGAATCTGGATAATTATCCAGAATCGTATACGCATCCTTCATAGCTTCCTGTGTGGTGGTATTAGGAGAGAATCCTTTTTCCATCAAGTCACACCAGGCAGTATATTTCTCACCAAAAGAACTTGGAATGGCATTTGTCATTTTGATCAACAACCTGGCATGGAATTCTTTATTCTCCACAGTCTGCAATGGTCGTCCAGAAACTTGATCCACCGTTTTCCATGAATCCGGGTACTTCAGGGTAATTCCTTCAGCTTCAAATTTCCGCCAGTGTGAAATATCCATAGATGGAGTATTCTGCGGGAAAAAAGTAGCTGTGGCATTAAACATATCAGGAACGGCCGATGGTGTTTTTTCTGCAAATCCTCGGCAGCCCAGGATTAGTAATAGAAAGCCGGCAATAACTGAAACCCGTAATCTAACCATATTCCACCCCGGTTCTATTGGTTCGTCTGATTTCAGTATAGTACGATTAAATCAAAATTTATCCGGTGGATATTGTGGTTTATCTACCTTTATATTTTTTCGTCTATTTAGAAATATCTAAAATTACAATAAATGCAGATAAGAGTAATTTGAGGTGCCAGTTGACTAAACAGCCAACACAAAGAATTAAAAAAAGCCATCACCTGTGTGATGACTTTTTTCGTGGCTGGGGGCAAAGGAGTCGAACCTCTACATACAGATCCAGAGTCTGCTGTCCTGCCATTAGACGAGCCCCCAAAGCTTGCTCGCGCCCCCATTTATACCACCAGGGCGTAGATGTGTCAACTTACCCGGCTGCATCAAGCAGAGAAATCGCCAGCCGCATCCGTTTGAGTACTTCGGTTTTCCCGATGATTTCCATGCTTTCAAACAAAGGCGGGCTTACACGCTGCCCTGTAACCGCTGTGCGGACTATTCCAAACACCTGCCCTGCTGATAATCCCAATTCTTCCACCAGAGCCCGCATAGGCGGTTCTGCAGCCTCTGGGGTCATCTCAGTGACAGATTCCAGTATCGATAGGCACTTCCGGGCCACATCAGCAGACTGAGCAGCAGTAAGGCCTTTAGCAGTCAACTCTTCGGCAGTGGGGTTTACTGTTGGCTTGAAGAAGAAACCGGCAATTTCTGGTGCTTCATCCAGTGTAGCCACCCGTTCCTGAATGATGGGTGCAATTTTCAATAGAGTAGCATCATCGGGGTTCAATCCGGCAGACACAAAGAATGGTTTTATTCGGCGGCTGAAATCAGTTACTTGCAGGTCGCGAATATGCAATCCGTTGAAATGATCCAGCTTGGTGAAATTGATAGCCGCAGGTGATGGATTCAACCGATCCAGACTGAATTTTTCCACCAGATCTGGGAGTGAGAAAAATTCCGTATGGTCATCATAACTCCATCCCATCAATGTGATCCAATTGACTACCGATTCGGGTAAATACCCCAGATCATTAAAATCTTTTACAAAGATGGAATGCCCGTCTTTGATAAGATCAGCCGCTTCGCGCTTGCTCATCTTACCCTTTCCGGTCGGTTTGAGGAATACGGAAAGATGTACCCATTGAGGCTCATCCCAACCCAGTGCCCTGTGGATATGACTGTGGAGTGGAAGAGTAGGCAGCCACTCTGAACCGCGAATCACATGTGTAATTTTCATCAGATGATCATCAACCATGGCTGCCAGATGGTACAGTGCCAATCCGTCTGACTTGACCAGGATGTAATCGTCAATGGTGCGGTTTTCCACGGTGATTTCACCGCGTAAAACGTCTTTTACGGTAATGGAACCTTCTTGAGGAGATTTGAAACGGATTACGTGAGGTTCACCTGCTTTCACACGGCGGAGCGCCTCATCAGGGTCAATATTCCGACAGGTACCGTCATAATGTGGAATTATCTTGTTCTTTTGTTGCTCGGTGCGTACCCTTTCCAGGCGTTCGGGTGTGCAAAAGCAATAAAAGGCATTTCCGCTTTCAATTAATTGACGTGCATATTCCTGGTATAGTTCTTTTCGTTCCGATTGGCGGTATGGACCATAGGGACCGCCGATATCCGGACCTTCGTCCCATTGCAATCCAAGCCACCGCAGACCGGCCATGATTTCTTCTTCGGCACCGGGAACCAGCCTCTTACGGTCTGTATCTTCAATACGTAAAATAAATTGCCCGCCAGTCTGCCTGGCCAACAGATAATCATACAGGGCAGTTCGGGCTCCTCCAAGATGAAGGTGACCTGTGGGAGAAGGTGCAAAACGGACACGGGCAGGAATAGATGATGACATATATCTCCAGAAGTTTTCTAAAAATCAAGCGGTTTTCGCCGCAAGGCTACACTCTCTACCAAACCAATCGCCAGAACAGTCGAAAGCAGCGAACTGCCGCCATAACTGATAAATGGAAGCACCAGACCTGTCACCGGAATTACGTTAAGATTAACCCCGATATTTACAGAAGTCTGGAAAGCCAATAATACTCCCACTCCATAGGCAATCAAGGCACCAAATTGATCCTGAGCTTCACGCGCTACACGGAAACAGCGGTATATCACAAAAACCAGCAGACTGATCACCAGAACTGTTCCAACAAAACCAAATTCTTCTGCCATAGCAGAAAAAATAAAGTCAGTGTGCCTGACTTTTAGGAATCGTAATTGTACCTGGGTTCCGTGCCCATATCCCATTCCAAACCAACCGCCTGAGCCGATGGAGATCAAAGCCTGTTCAACGTTGTAGCTATTGCCATGTCGCGAATTTGGGTCAGGAAAAAGGAAATTGATGATACGTAGTTGTTGATAGCTTTCCAAAAAAGGGAAAAGGATTAATCCCAATACAATCCCCAATACAATAAAAAGGGCGATATATTTTGGCGGAAGCCCGCTGATCCACAACATAGATATCCAGAGAACAGTAATCACAATGGATGTACTCAGGTTTGGCTGTAGAAGAATCCAGATGACTACACCAAACGTTAATGCAGCGCTCTTTCCGATCCACATAAGATCGTGTTTTTCCAGCTGGCTGCGGGAAAAATAATCTGAAAGAACAATAACCATGATGATTTTTACAAGCTCAGATGGCTGAATGAAAAACACACCCGTATCAAGCCATCGGGCAGAGCCAAAGCTGGCCTGTCCGTAGATATAAATCACGATCAAAGATACGACCGCGAAGATATACATGGCCCGTGCCATATTTCCCAGGAAATGGTAATCTAAAACAGCCGTAGCCAGTACTACTACCAGACCGGCAACCACAAACATGGTCTGCCGATTGGCATAACCAGCCAGTTCAATCGATCCGGCAACAGCAGATCGGATCATGATGATTCCAAATATGCTCAGGATGGTTGCGGTGCCAAACAACCAGTAATCAAAGTGGCGCCAATTTTCTAGACGAAACATAATTTTTAAAAATTCAACCGACCCTTCGTCGTTGCCCGGCTCGTAGAGGTACATCCGCTACAAGACGTTGCTCACGGCCATCATGGTTCACCAATATGCTCACCTCGCCAGGGTCAATATCAATGTATTTGCGAATCACCTGCATCAATTCATCTTTCAGGTGATCTACATCTTCACTTGTCAGATCTGTTCTATCGTGAATCAAAACCAGTTTAAGCCTTTCCTTGGCTAAATTGGCACTAGAGGTATGTGTTCCTGCTATTCGGTCCATCCAGCCGGGCATATATTCCCCTCCCTGCTCAGTTTACTCGGAACAATTTTTTGAAGAAATCATCTTTGACTTCCATCGGAGGGAAAGGTACATCCTCTCCGCGCAGGCGCCGGGCGATATCGCGAAAAGCCATTCCAGCACGCGATTTTGTATCATTCACCACCGGCTGACCTCTATTGGCGCTTGAGATGACAGATTCGTCTTCTGGAACAATTCCGATTAATGAAATGGCCAGCAATTCCGTTACATCGTCAACACTGAGCATGTCGCCGCGTTTAACCATGGAGGAATTCAAACGGTTGATCACCAGCCGGGCCGGTCCTTTTTCTTCTGATTCCACAAGACCGATGATGCGGTCTGCATCACGTACAGCTGAGACTTCTGGATTGGTCACCACCAGAACAATATCGGCTGGTGCAATGACATTTCGAAAGCCACGTTCAATGCCAGCCGGAGAATCAATAAGGATCCAATCAAAATCAGGCCGCAATTCATCACAAAGCCGAACCATGTCGCTCGGAGAAATGGCATTTTTATCTCTTGTTTGAGCAGCCGGAATAAGATAAAGCTCCGAATTTTGCTTATCGCGAATCATAGCCTGTCGTAGACGGCAGCGGCCTTCCACAACATCTACGAGATCGTACACAATCCGGTTTTCTAGCCCCATGACCACATCCAGATTCCTCAATCCAATATCACCATCAAGGCAAACGACTTTTGCCCCATCCATACTCAGAGCAACAGCGATATTAGCAGTGGTGGTTGTTTTGCCAACGCCGCCCTTTCCGGATGTAACTGTAATTACCTTTGCAGCCATACATGTACCTCAATAAGTAGGATGTTTCCAGGGTTGGATAATGACCGTTCCCGATTCGATAGACGCAAATTCAGGTCCTGGTTTACTCTTGCGCGGTTTTTCATCCAGACTGATGTTCGCTATGCGCAGACTCATGGGCGTCATTTCGAGTGCACAAACCTGGGCATGTTCATCGCCATCACAACCGGCCACCACAGTCCCTTTCAACCTTCCCCAGATGATGACATTTCCACCAGCGATAATCTCAGCTCCCGGATTGACATCACCCAGAACAACCACCGTTCCTGAGTTTTGAATTCGGGTTCCAGATCGCATGGTTTTCTGAAGAAAGACTGCCGTTTCACCATTGACATGGACAGGCTCTTCCACCGGTTTGGGCGCAGATGCCAAACGTTTTACAGGCTGGATTTGCGTGGCGATACCCAGCATTAATGCTGTCTTTTCGGTTACGACGCTGCTGGAGATGACCGCTGTTAGTGATATTCCAAAATCTCCCAGTTTATCTCTCAAAGCACCTAATTCAGCAGCTTTTAATACGTGATCTCCCACATCGAGGGCAAGTCTGGCTCCTTGAAAGAAAGCAGATCGTTCTTCGATATTATGTAAGAGATATTCACGAAGAACAGACCATTCACCTTCACCCAGTGTCACAAGAAGGCCATCATTGATCCCTTTGATCTGAAATTCTGTTGATCGTTCAGCAGTCAGTGGGGCAGATTTAAACATAAGGATTTACGAATCACCGTTCCACATTGGCGGCCGTATCAATGGCTTTCAGCTCAAAATATGCATCAATAATCCTTCTGGCAATAGGAGCTGCCACGCTGGCGCCTTCTCCACCATTATACACGAAAGCCATTACAGCAATTTCTGGATCATCATATGGCGCATAAGACATGAACCACGCATGGGATGGCCAGTTTTCTGGTTGGCACAGGTTGGCTGCCTGGGCAATATTGTCACAATACTCCGCTGTTCCAGTTTTCCCGGCAACTTTTAATGCTTCATCTCCAGCAAACTCTTTTGTTGCCGTTCCATTGATTACAGCCTGTTCCATTCCTTCTTTGGCCAGCTTGATCGTCCATGGCGCAACAGTTTTCATCTCGCCGGTGGGAATATTGTTCTCATCAAATACACGGATTTTTGGATCTACCGTGATATCCCAACGCATTTTCGGTGTAAAGGGGGTGACAACATTTCCAGCCGAATCTGTCACTTCACGAATGATGGTTGGCTGCATTAACTTACCATCATTGGCAATTGTGGCGGCTGATTCTAACACCTGCAATGGTGTGGCTAACACATATCCCTGGCCAATTGTGCCGATATATGTATCACCGGTTGACCAGTTCTCACCAATATTAATGCGTTTCCAGGTTGGATCAGGAATCAAACCTTCTGCTTCACCGGGCAATTCAATCCCGCTGATTGAGCCATAACCCAAAGCACGGGCATATTCACCAATGCGCCAGATTCCCAGACCCTGGGGGACTTCATTCTGATAACCGCCACCAATCTTGTAGAAATACACATCACAGGATAGCGCCACACCACGCAAGAAATTGACCATGCCATGTCCATTACGGTCATAGCAGACAAAGTCACGCGGCGTGCCGGTTTCATTTTCTGTAAATTTTTGAACGATGGTGATCTTTCCCTTGTCTTCCAGCTCTTTGTTAGGATCAATTACACCCTCATTGAGGGCACCGATAGCCGTTGCCATCTTAAATACAGATCCTGGTGGATGCTCTGCTGATATGGCGTGGTTGAACAGAGGCCGGTTAGGATCGTTGCTTAGCTGGTTGTAATAATATGCCGGAATAAACCGGGCCATTCGATTGTTTTCGTATGTTGGATAGGAAACAAGTGCCAGTATCTCACCTGTTTTCGGGTTCATGGCAATAGTCACACCATTGGATGACCGTATTTTATTTAAATAGGTGTTCCAGAAATTGATCTCACTGACCATGGCTGTTTTAGCGGCATTCTGCAAACGGACATCAATGGTTAATTTAAGATTCTTGCCTGGAACAGGATCAATGGGTTTAGTAATGTTGCGAATTTCCTTTCCGGCGACATCCACTTCAACGGTTCGCTGGCCATTTTTCCCCGTTAACAGATCATTCATGTAATTTTCAACACCAGCATAACCATACTTGTCTCGACCGGGAACAAAACCCTGCGTTTTAAGAGTTTCCTCTAATGCGGCTGGTATGGGTCCGAGAAATCCTATGATTTCGGATGTCAATGAACCGGTTGGATATTCACGCACCGGTTGAATTTCGATGTCAACGCCAGGCCAATCGGATTTTTTAGCTTCGATGATCTTGGCAGTTTTTTCATCAATATTACATTTCACCTGAACAGGCGTGTATGGAGCATTCGTATCACCAATGTAGACGATCTGTGTGATGCCAAAGTCATTGTCACAGTATTTAAATGATTTTACTGACTCATCATTGATCTCCCCCTTGCTGACCGGAATATCGATCAGTTTGCTGAGGCCACGATAAATCTCTTGAACGGCTCCGTCGTCCGTCGGTAGATAGGCAGGAGTGATTACCACATTATACGAAGGTTCATTTCGGGCCAAAACAAAACCATTACGGTCCGTAATAATCCCTCGTTGGGTTGGTTCACTGACATTCTTGATCCGATTTTCATCAGCCTGATCAACAAAGGATTGTCCATTGATTATTTGCAGGCTGAACAACCGTATCATAAAGAAAATAAACACCAATCCCACTGCCCCCAGTACAGCAAAAAAGCGCCAATTTTCAAAATGTTCAAGAGGGCTTGTGTTATTCATACATTTACCTCATCCGGATAGACCCAATCTACCAGTTCGTTTATGATGGAATAGACTGGAATAGACAAGATCAAGTTCCATAAAAGGCTTGGAAGAATTACAAGGTTGAATGCTTCTTTAGTTGAAATGGCAGATCCGTTAATCTGAAGAACGACCATCGACAGCAGTAACATGATCATAGTGCCGATAAATGTACTTACCAGCATAGCCAAAACAGGTGATTGCCAGATACGTTTCTTCAACCAAAAAGATAAACCAGCTGCCGCCAGGTAACCCCATAATGGTGTAAAGAATGGCAACGCCGATACAAATGACACCATAATGCCTGCCATGAGAACCCATTCCCATCCATGTTTTACCCGTTCATTCAGCATCCAGGCCAAAATAACGAGCATCACAATATCAGCCGTACCGTAAAGCAATGGAAGGCGCGAAAAAGCTGTGGTTTGTATTACCAAAGAAAGAAGTAATACGGGAATACCAATTAATACTGGCATAATCATGGAGATAGGGTAGGTGTTAGTGGTTCAATATCAACCGGCTTGAAATTTGTAATCACCAGAACCGCCCTCAGGCTGGAAAAATCAACAGCGGGTTGGATTGATGCCGATTGGAACAGTTCACCTTCACGATGTTGAATGGAAACCACCTGCCCGACAAGAACATCAGAAGGGTATCCGCCGCCGAGACCTGATGTTAGCACCAGATCACCTGCTTTTAATTTCGTTTCCTGTGGGATCATCTCCAGGGTTAAGTCTCCCGTAATGGATCCTTGAAGTAATGCTTCCGTCTGAGTAGACTGAAGCCGGACATTAATGGAAGAACCTGGATCGGTGATCAGTTGCAGGCGAGCTGCACTGGAGGTGACGGCATCCACACGTCCTACTAATCCCTGTTGAGTGACAACCGGCATTCCATGCCGCAGACCGTCATCGGAACCATGATCAATAATTACATAGCTCATGAACGGGCTGGGGTCTCTTCCGATGACAGCACTGGCTACATATTCATTTTCCGGTCTTGATCGGGCAAAATCAAGTAAGGCGTATAGAACTTCCGCTTCTTTCAATTGTTGCTGTAATTGTATGATTTGAGTCTGTAATTGAGAATTTGCATTGGTTAATACAGCATTTTGTTGCCGTAAACTGGCAATATCACGCGGAACAGTTATAAAATCATAGAGGGCCATATATCGAGTTGAAATCCAACTCTGAACATCCACTACAGGATTTATGGCCATCCGTAGTAAAGGAGCCAGATAACCGGCTAACGCCATTATTACAATTCCGGCAAGGACAAGCGCCACAATCAGCGGCCGAACTTTTCCAGGGGATAATATTTTCATTCGTAAATTGTGTTCATCTGAAACATGAACACGCGGATTATAACCTACCTGTTTGAACCAGACCGATCAAGACTTACCAGGAATTGCTGGTAGAGATCAAGATCTTCGAGAATGAGACCTGCTCCGCGGGCTACACAGGTCATCGGATCTTCGGCCACCCAGACACGCAATTTCAATTCATCAGACAGCCGGTCTGGCAAACCCTGCACCTGAGATGTGCCGCCCGCCATACAAATACCACCTTCAATCAAGTCAGAGATGATTTCCGGTGGAACTTCATCCAGAGCATCCTTAATGGTGTCGACAATCACTTGAATGGAACCTGAGATTGCTTCTCGAATTTCTACAGAAGAAATTTCAATGGCTTCCGGCAACCCGGTCACCAGGTTGCGTCCGCGAATGGTCATAGTTTTTTCCACCGGCAGGGGATAAGCTGAACCGATCTGAATTTTGATCAATTCTGACATTCGCTCACCGATAAACAGGTTGTACTTGTTCCTTACATACAGGGCAATATCCTGGTCAAGCTCATCACCAGCAACCCGTAGTGAACGGGAAACGACAATACCACCCATCGAAATAACGGCTACTTCCGTTGTTCCACCACCAATATCAACTACCATGCTTCCATGAATCTCTGATACAGGCAAACCGGCACCCAGAGCAGCTGCCCTGGGTTCTTCGATCAAATAGGCTTCACGAGCACCAGCTGCCATGGCAGCATCAAATACGGCCCGTTTCTCCACTTCAGTAGCCCCAGATGGAATGCCGATCACCACACGAGGGCGCGGCATCGGTACGATCGTCTGCTGGTGGGCTTTGCCTATGAAATACCCGAGCATTGCTTGTGTAATTTCAAATTCAGAGATCACACCATCGCGCAGCGGGCGAATGGCGACAACATTCGTCGGAGTCCGTCCGACCATTTCCTTGGCTTGTGCGCCAATCGCCAAAGGACGACGAGTCCGCTTATCAATTGCCACCCATGAAGGTTCATTGATGACAATGCCTTTCCCGCGAACATTAACCAAGGTATTGGCCGTCCCTAGATCAATCCCAATATCCAGGGAAAACATCCCCATCAGCCAGTTGAGTGGGTTGAATGCCAAAAAAACTCCTAAATAAAACATTTAAGAAATGGTATGGTCTATAACAAGTAAAAAATTATACCAGAGAAAAACTGGACATTAAGAAGTATGGTTGAAAATGAGTTTTTTCTCAGGTTTAGTCACCAACCTGACATAAGTAAAAAACAATGAAACGTCCAGGATCCACATTAATGTGCATCCTGGACGTTGTAAAGATAGATAATACTACTTCAGATTATCCTGGAATGATGATCATGCGAGAAGTACTCCAGGCACTCCAGTTCCCAGCTTCATCAACTGCCCTCACCCGCCAGTAATACGTCCCTGCAGGGATCAGGTATTCCGGAGTATGGCTGGTTGACATCTCATCGGCTGTATAGTCCACAGGGTCGGCAAAGGTGGATTGGCTGTCATACTGGAACTGATACCCCATGGCACCAGCTGATTCTTTCCATGTGAACGTTGGATACACGCTTGTGGCTCCATTATCCGGGCCAAGCAAAACTGGAACTGGCGGTGGCACGATATCAATCGTAATGACACGGGCAGTTGTCCATGCACCCCAGTTACCCGCCTGGTCAATAGCTCTAACCTGCCAGTAATACGTACCCGGTGTCATCTTAGCGGGTGTATAGTGTGTGACTGTGAGTATTGGGGTTGTCAAGACCGGTGAAGCCATGGTGGCATCATTGTCATACCGGAACTGATATCCAGTTGCAGAGCTGGAAATGAACCAGGAGAAATACGGGGTGGTACTCATGGTAACCCAACCGCTTTCCGGCCCAAACAGGATCGGCGGGGTTGGTGGTGTCGCATCGATAACAACAGTCCAGATGGAACTCCAGGCTCCCCAGTTGCCGGCCGCATCTTTGGCCTGAACTCTCCAGTATTTCATTCCTTCAGCCAGTGGTGATGCCGGTGTGAAACTCGTTGTAGTCAATTCAGCAGATGTGAAAGTTGATTCATCGAAAGCATCACTATCCGCCAGTTGTATATGGTAGCGTGTGGCTGTCGCTGATGAATTCCAAGAGAATACTGGCTTCAGGTTATTTGTAGTGAACGTATCTGCTGGCGATTTCAGACCGGGTGCGTCTGGTCCGTGTGTATCAACAGTGAAGGCGCGGGCTGCGGACCATGGACCTTGCTCATCGATGGCATTTCTTGCCCTGACGTGCCAATACCATGTGGTGTCTTTTGTAAGCGGTGTGGCTGTATATTTCAATTTATCAACAGTACTTGTCTGCCTATCTGCAGTGGTGAACGTATTGACTGTATCGATCTCAATATCATATGAAGCACCATTCACCGCCGCAGCCCATGTGAACTCAGGTGTTTGTGAATTGACCAGGGCGTTGGCCGCAGGCAGGGATAGTACTGGTGCAGTGGTGGGTTTGAGCGGTAGGATTTTGACAGTGCGTGGATCAGTTACATCACTCCACGATCCCCAGTTTCCGGCCAAATCTCTTGCCCGAACACGCCAGAGGAAATCGGTATTCGTTGCCATGCTGGTCGGCCTGTAACTCGTTGTGGTAATCGGCGACCCATTTATTGAACTGTCAGGTCCCGGTGTGGTAAATAATGGACTGTTAAAACTACCGTCCTCCGCCAGAGTATACTGCCATTGGTAGGCATTGACACCGGTGATAGCTTTCCAGGTAAAGGTCGGGATAGCCCGAATATTATCGGGATTATTTCCCGGTGTCAGCAATTCTGGTGCCTCCGGCCCTGTTGTATCCAGTGTGAAGGTCCTTACAATTGACCACTGACCTTCCTCATCGGCCGCATTTACGGCGCGGACACGCCAGAACCACCCTCCATCACCGGCCAGGTCTGTACCCGGGGTGAAAGTCAGCCCATTTTCTACTACTCCAGTCACCTTATCGTCATTCGAAAAATCTTGTTTCTTATCGATCTGGATTTCATACTTGTTCGCATTGACAACCTTGCCCCAGGTGAAGGTCGGTCTGGTATTCGACGTGAGGAACCCAGTTGCAGGTTGAGAGAGGATCGGGACAGTTGTGATTAAAGGCGGTTTTATGTGGAACGACCGTTCCTCGCTCCAATCACTCCAATTGCCTGCCGCATCCCTCGCCCGCACCCGCCACTCATAGTCCTTCATCAACTCAAGTCCGGTCGGTTTATAGCTGGTTGTGGCAATTGGTTTTCCTTCATCGCCAGGTGTATAGTATGCAATAGGATCAGCAAAATCGTCATTGTCGATCTGAATTTGATAGAATTTCGCGTCACTAACAGACTTCCATGTGAATGTAGGTATGGCACGCAGATCAAATGCATCTACGCCCGGGAAAGTCAACTCTGGAGCTGTCGGTTTTACAGTATCCAGTGAGAAGGCTCTCGGCGCAGACCACGGACCGGGTTCTCCCGCCGTATTCTTTGCCTGCACACGCCAGTACCACGTACCATCTGCCAGATCCGTACCGGGTGTAAAGGTCAGGGTGTCCTTATCCGTACTTTTACTCACTTTACCACCACTGGTAAACGTGCTAAGTGAATCGATCTCCAGGTTATACCCATTCGCATTCACTACCTTGCTCCACGTTAAGGTCGGAGTGGCATCGGATAGCAGCGCATTGGCCGCTGGCAGGGTTTGAACCGGAGCTGTTGTGAGCAGTAATGGCTTGATCGTAATACTCCACGCCGCACTCCAATCTTTACTCCAATTGCCTGCGGCATCTCTGGCGCGTACACGCCAGAGGTATTTCTTATTTGTTTCCATCGCTGACGGTTTGTAACTCGTCGTGGTGAGCGGTGTACCGGTTATGGTTCCGTCCAATCCCGGCGTTGTCAGAATCGGATTACTAAACCCGGTATCCTCACCCAGCGTGTACTGCCACTGGTAGGCATTCGCTTCCGCAGAAGCTTTCCAGGTGAAGGTCGGTATCGCCCGCAGGTTATCCGTCCCGTCCGCCGGAGCAGTCATCTCTGGTGCCAGAGGCGCCTGGGTATCCAGTGAGAAGGCTCTCGGCGCTGACCACGGACCAATATCGCCAACGGCATTCTTTGCCCGCACACGCCAGTACCACGTGCCGTCTGCCAGGTCTGTTGGGGGTGTAAAGGTCGTCGTCGCTGAATCACCAATTACCCTATCAGAATTGACAAATGTACTTACCTTATCAATCTCAATATCATATTCTGTCGCTAGATTTACAGAAGACCAGGTAAATGTGGGGGTTGCATCAGATGTTAGTGCATTGGCTGCCGGAAGCGACAATACCGGAGCAGTGGTGATCTTCGAGGGGATAATTTGTATATGGCGTTTTTCACTCCATGGGCCCCAGTTGCCGACGGCATCTCTACCCCGAACCCGCCACTGGTAGTCCACCATGGTTGTCATGCTCACCGGTTTGTAGGTCAGCGTGGTAATCGGTGTCCCAGGAACTGTATCTCCAGGTGTGGAGATCGCAATGTCACCGGTAAAATCATTATCATCGAGCTGGAACTGGTAGGCATTGGCTTCGGCAGCGGCAGACCAGGTGAAGACCGGTATCGCCCGCAGGTCATCGGTTCCATCCGCCGGTGATACAAGCAATGGGGCAACAGGTCCTGTCCGATCGACTTTGAATGATCGATAGGCAGACCATGGACCGCCTTCATCCGCGGCATTTTTTGCCCTAACATGCCAGTACCATACCCCTTCTGCCAGACCGGCAGCCGGGGTATAAGTCAAGACGTTTACAGAAGCGGATATCTTTCCTTCCGGGAAACTGGAATCTGTTGATAATTCAATCTGGTAGGCGACCGCATTGGTCACGGCTCCCCAGGTGAATGCGGGAGTCTGATTGCTGGTGACAAAATTCGCCGCCGGCAAAGCAAGCGCAGGAGCTGCAGTTGGAACAAGAGGTAGAACTTTGATTCGCCAGGCATCGGTCCATGCGCCCCAATTTCCTGCAGCATCTCTGGCACGGACACGCCAAATGAAATCGGTATTGGTCGCCATGGTTGCCGGTTTGTAACTGGTAACCGTCAGCGGTGTACCGGTGATGGTGCCATTCAAGCCGGGGGTTGTCAGGATGGGTGAGGCGAATGTCTCATCTGCTGCCAGAGTGTATTGCCACTGGTAGGCATTGGCACCTGTTGAGGCTGCCCAGGTGAAAGTTGGGATGGCATGCAAGCCTGAGATATTGTCTGTGGGAGCCGACAAGACCGGTGCAGAAGGCGCCAGGATCGTAATGCTGTGTCCTTCACTCCAGGGGCCCCAGTTGCCATAGGTATCTTTTGCCCGTACATGCCAGTAGAACGTACCGGCTACCATCAGAGGTGGAGTAACACTGGTAACAGTTAAAGCAGCTGAAGTGTAGGTGGGACTGCCAAAATCCACATCGTTGTCATATTCAAACTGGTACGCCGTGGCACCTGTTGATACTGACCAGGTGAAGGACGGAGTGCCTAAAACACTATCTGCCGCAGCAGGTAAATTCAAAACTGGAGCTGATGGAGTGATATAGATAATACGCGTACCGCTGTAGTCGCTCCAGTTGCCCGTCAGATCGCGTGCCCTTACGCGCCAGTAATACTTGCCAACTGTCATGACAGCAGGTGTATAGCTCTGGGCTGTCAAATTTGTTGATATAACAGGAGAGCTGAAATCAGAATTGTTGTCATACTGGAATTGATAGAGAACGGCATCTGTCACCTTACTCCATTTAAATTCGGGTGGAGTATTTGTTCCCGCACCACTGGCCGGGCTGGTTAACTCTGGGGCACTGGGAGGTGTTGAGTCCGTCCCCATAGAGAAATTAACATCATTTCTCTCTGAAGAGTCAGATTTCAGTGTGATTTTTTCGGCAGTATCGATGGCTGTAGTATTCGGATAGTACTGTGTGGTCAGGTCGGTCGGACCACCCTTGCACCAGTTTTCGGTCCGGGCAGCAACAGCATATAGTTCTGTTTCCAGAGGGAGGCTGGTGAATTCATAATTGCCATTGCTATCAGAGCAGCTCCGAGCCCGTCCGTTTGTTCCCCAAATAATCTCAACATTCATATTGGCAATCGCGGTTGTTCCACCCAATTGGGTTACCCGGCCCGAAATTTTGCCACCCTGATCAAGAAGCAGATCAATGCCCGATATCGTTGTTCCGGGAGTGACGGTTACTTTTGCGGCATTACCCCAGAGGTTTGTATTATTGTAGAAAGCCAGAGCCCAGCCTGTTTGATTTACCTGAACACGATAACCGCCATCAGGAATATTGGTTGCAGTGTAGACGCCGTTGGTATCTGTTTTGAAACAGCCGAGTTCCTTGTCGGTATCATACGAATTTACGCAAACATTGACATCGGAAACAGGAGAGTTATCGCTGGCTTTGCGAACCGTACCGGTTATCGTTCCGGCTGCCTGCATCACAATATTGATATCTTTTATTTCCTGTCCGGCTGTTGTCAGCCGGATGGTTTGGGCTGTAGTTCTATCCGGTGCATTATCCCAATAACGCTGCGGATAGGGTACTGGTGAACCGGAGCACCAATTTCCAGCTTCAGATGGAGCCACGGCTACATAGAAATCCGTGTTGAGCGCTATCGAACTTGAAGCGAAAGCACCGGAAGAATCAGTGCAAAGATACACGCCAATGCCTTCCCCTACTCCAGCATTCACTTCTGAAATGGCTACCGGGGCGTTTACCAGTGGAGTCACTCCATCTGATTCAAACACCTTCCCGGAGACAGTTCCACTCTGTTTCATGACGAAATTGATCCCGGAGACGGTTGCACCGGCATTAATTGTCACAGGTTGAATATTCTTCTCGCTGAGTGTGTTGTTGTACCACATCAGGGTATAACCATCACCGGCAACCAGAACATCATATATTCCGGGTGGAATGGCCCCATACGTATATTTCCCATCCGGACCAGATTCTACGACATCCTGCAGGAAATCACGGGTTCCATGCGGTCTTAATGAAACCCAGCCATGCACTGGCTGACCGTTTTTATTAACAATATTGCCTTTCAAAACGCCGGCTGGCCTCAGGGAGAAGTCGACATTGTCTGCCAGAGGATTTTCCGCTGTCAGATTGATAACGGTAGCAGAATTTCTGACAGGTACATTCTGCCAGTACTGCTCTTCGTAAGAATTAACAATTCCTCCCTGGCAGCCATTTGTCCCCATGCCGACAGACACCTTTAAATTGTCATTGAACGGTGCCCAGGGTATGGAATAGTAACCATCAGAATCTGTGCAGGTACCATTCCAATAACTGTCATTCGAGATGTCCACATTCATAGACGCCAGAGGATGACCCTGGTTGTCTGTCACTCGTCCACGAATCGTGCCGCCTGGTAACAGACTGAAATCGATACCTGTGGTGGTTTCTCCCGAATGCACAGATACGGCAGCTGCATTTTCATAGATTTTGGTATGGTCATAGAACTGGAAGGCATAGCCATCCTGGGTTATCTGAAGACGATAATCATTTTCCGGCAGGTAACTTGACATATAGGTGCCATCAGAATCTGTAGTTACACAGCCGAAATCAGTACCTCCATTGAAAGTTTGAAAACATACATTAATATTTGCCAGAGGTGCGCCACCCTCAGCCGCGGTTACTTTGCCGCTGATTCGTCCGCCCTTGCTCATTACAAGATTGATATTATTGATTTTCTGGTTGGCCGAAGTTAACCGCAGTATGGTGGCTGATGCAGCGTTATCAACACCATTCCAGTATTTCGGAGAATAATCGAGGGGCTTGCGGGAACACCAATTCTCTTTTTCTACAGACGGTGCGGCCACCACAATAAGGTCTGTATTGATGGGAATAACGGCGGCTTCATACGAACCGTTTGAATCTGTGCAGGCGTAATCGCCTACGCCAAATTCTTTGTCGCCTATCCATACGGGTATGTTCGCCAGAGGAGTTTTCCCGTCTGTATCAAATACCTTGCCCGAAATCGTGCCGCCGGCTGTAAGCCTGAAATCGATCCCGCTGGTAGATGATCCAGCATTAATTGTGACCGGTGTGGCGTTATCCCAATTTATTGTATTGTTGTAGTTGGTAATAGCATACCCGGCTTTTGCGCTGACCACATTATAGGTGCCTTCGGGAATTGCACCATACGTGTACCGGCCGTCCGGTCCAGTCGGAATCCAATCACCCAGGAATTTATGGGTTCCAGGAAATCTCAACGATATCCAGGCATCTGCTAAAGGTTTGCCTGAACTGTCTGTAACCTGACCGGAAATAACACCGGCGGATTTCAGTGAGAAATTTATATTTTCTACTACAGGATGTTCTGTCGTTACTTTTATGAAGGTGGCATCTTGGAGAAAGGCCGCATTTTGCCAGACCTGTTCTTCATACGGGTTGACGATTCCTCCCTGGCAGCCATTGGTGCCGAACCCGACCGTGACTATCACATCAGTGTCCATTGGCACCCAGGCCATGGAATAATTTCCATCAGAATCTGTACATGTGCCGTTCCAGAAATCATCGTTTGACACATCCACATTCATTCTGGCCAGTGGGTGACCCTCGCTATCGGTTACCCGACCGCGAATAGTTCCTCCGAGTGAAAGTGCAAAATTTATCCCGCTAGTGGAATGGGCAACAGTCACCGCAACCGGATCAGCTGTGTCGTAATTAATTCCTCTGTTGTAATACTGAAGGGCATATCCATCTGCAAACAATGACACCCGATAATTTCCTGCAGGCAGAGCCGGTGATATGTAAGAGCCATCAGTTTCTGTCTGGCTGCAATCCATCCCGACATGTGAATCATATGTTTCAAAACAGACATAGGTTCCCGATATAGGATCACCGGAAGCCTTATTGGTTACCGTTCCAGTGATAAATCCGCCATGAGATACGGCTATGTTAATGTCACTATACAAATGGTTTTCTGAAGTAAATGTTAATTGCGTGGCCCCATCCCAGGAGTCGGAATTATTCCAATATTCTCGGACATAACCCTTGTCTCCATCAGAACAATAGTCATTCGGAGGAGCTGCTTCCACTGCCACAGGAGAATCCGGAGTTAGGCCATTTATGGAATAGTAACCATTTGAATCGGTACAAACGGCTCGATAAATATCATTATTATTGGTGGCAGCGACCCGAATATTGGCCAGACCGGCACCTGAAGTTTTATCGGTAATTCGACCGGTTACAGTGCCCCCCTGAATCAGGGAGAATTTAATCCCAGTTCGAACCTCTTCTGGTGCAAGGTTTATTTTGGTCGCTTCATCTTTTGAACTGGTGTTGTTCCAGTACTGTTGCAGGAATCTACGATCTGTTTCGGTTTGACAAATATTGCCCCAATCCTCCGGCGATGCTCTTACGGTAAGGTCAACTCCGGATGGGACATAATCAAGTGAATAATTCCCCTCGCTGTCGGTACACGTACCGGCTCCTCCATCGGGAGTGTCCACAATGACCATTACATTTGGTAGCGGTGTCGATCCATCTGCGGCAGTAACCGTTCCAGAAATAGTACCTGACTTTACAAGAGAGAAATCAATTCCGTTGGTGTTTTGGTCACCAGTCACAGTGACCCGGGCTGCCTTTCCCCAATCGGTTGTATGGTCAAAATACTGCCATCCCCAGCCGGAATTAAACAGGTGAATCCGATAATCCTGTGGAGGTAATACCATGGATAGGTATTGACCGTCACTATATGTATTTACGCACCCATACCACCACCCGGAATCGTACGCTTCAAAACAGACACTGATGTCGTTTAAAAATGCACCGCCATCGGCAGCCGTGACGGTTCCCTGAATCCTGCCCCCTTTTTGCATGACGAAATTGACCCCGCTGGCTGTTGAGGATGTGCTCGTCAGATTAAATACGGTTGCAGCATTCCAATCCTGTGTATTGTTGTAGTATTGTTGAGAGTAATCACCAACTGAAGAGCTGCCGCACCAATTTGCCTGGTCACTCGGCGCGGCACGCACCCGGAAATTTTTACCAAGCGGAACTGAGCTAAACGAATAGTACCCATTCCCATCCGTGCAGGTACCATTTCCAAGGCCTTCTCCATCGAGTGAGATGTTCAAGTTGGGAATCGGGGTTAACCCGTCTGATTGCAGCACTCTGCCTGAAATGGTTCCACCAGGTGACAGGGCAAAATTAATCCCCGATATTGTTCCACCAGAATCCACATGCACTCTGGCAGCATTTTCATAATTCGGTGTGTTTGAATAAAACTGCCAACCCCATCCCGGTTGATCTATACGAACCCTGTAATCTCCTGATTGAAGGTATTCTGACGTATATTGACCATTGGTATTTGTTGTAAAACAACCTTTTCCTTCGTGATTATCGTATGTTTCTACGCAAACAGATATACCGGAAAGCGGTTGACCGTTCGCAGCCGATGTAACCACACCGGAAATATGTCCGGCTGGTTCCAGACTGAAAGTTATTCCTGAAACATTGGGGGAAGAAGTGGTCAACCGGATGACGACAGCGTCATCCCAGGATGTTGTATGATCCCACACCTGTTCGTTATAAGCGTTTGGGCTGTTTGTACACCAGTTTTGATTGATACTTTCAGCCGCCAGAACGTGCAGGTCTACATCCAGCGGAACGGTATCGAAGGTGAAATTGCCGGAAGAATCGGTGCAGGTTCCCAGACCGCCATAATCGTTTCCAAAAGCAATAGTCACATTCATGCTCGATAATGGCGTGGTTCCATCGGCTGCGAATACAGTCCCTGAAATTGTGCCGCCCTGCGATAACGAGAAGTCTATTCCTGTAACCGCAGAAAAATCCGAGATTTCCACCGGAGTATGTTGAGACGTGGATACTTTCTGGTTGTATACCTGGCGGCCAAAACCACCTTTTTCCGCTACAACCGTAAAAAATCCATTCGGTAAATTCGGGATTG
This sequence comes from Leptolinea tardivitalis, assembly GCF_001050275.1. Classification (GTDB taxonomy): domain Bacteria; phylum Chloroflexota; class Anaerolineae; order Anaerolineales; family Anaerolineaceae; genus Leptolinea; species Leptolinea tardivitalis. Next base: position 372,398 of record NZ_BBYA01000008.1, on the reverse strand, counting down.
TGTAATTCCCGCTGGCATCGGTGATAGCGGCTCCAAGTTCTTGATAACCGGTATTATGAGCCGAAACTCGAACACCCTGCAAGGGAGTCCCGCCATCGGCCGCTGTTACCGTTCCACTGATACTTCCCCCTTCGTGAAGTGTGAAATTAATATCTGTACGCGAAGTAGTCGTCCCAGATAAGACAATAACATTTGCCTGATCTTTAGACAAAGCGTTCTGCCAGTATTGCTGTGGGTAAGTTTTCACCGTCGATGCGCCGCAAAAGTCACCCCAGTCAGACACACCGGCCCTGACAAAAAGGTTTGTATTCAGAGGCGCCGAATCAAATACAAACTCACCTTGTGCACCTGTACAATAGGGGCTGTTTCCGTTTGGTGTTTCAAGGACAACCAGAGCGTTTTCCAGTCCGGTGGTCCCATCAGGGGCAAACACTTTACCTGATATAGTACCGCCAAGACCCAATGAAAAGTTGATTCCTGAAGTAGTCACTCCGGTGGAAACAGAAACTCGCTGGGCATCTTCATAACTTAATGTCATCGGATACCATTGCCAGCTATACCCGGCCAGATAAACACGAATCCGGTAATCGCCATTCGTCAGAGGACCGGAAATGTATGTACCATTACTGGTGGAGTTTACACAACGGCTGTCCTGACCAGTATCATAATTTTGGAAGCAAACCTGGGCATTCGCCAGTGGCAGACCGGTATTTGCAGCTGTGACAGTACCGGAAATCTGTCCTTTTTGCGTCAGACTGAATGTAATTCCTGAAAGACTGGGAGAGGATGTCGAAAGGCGGACGGTCGTTGCCTGGTCTCCTGATGCAGTGTGATTCCAGAACTGTTCAGAATACGTATTGGCTTGCCCTGTACACCAGTTATTTGAACCGCTTTCAGCGGCAAGAATTTTCACATCGACATCTAACGGAACACTTTGAAATGTGAAATTACCAGATCCATCTGTACAGGTTCCCAAACCACCGTACGTGTCATTAATAATGCCAGACACGTTCATATTCGCCAGACGGGTGGTACCATCTGCAGCGAACACCGTTCCAGAGATCGTTCCGCCCTGTGATAAGGAGAAATTAATCCCAGAAACCGTACCGCCGGCTGTCGTGGTTACTTTATCGGCTTCAGAGAAACTCAGTTTTTGATTGTAGATCTGGCGGGCATAACCTTCTGATTCAACAACCATCTTATAATCACCAACCGGAAGATTCATCAGGGAATACACACCATTTGAATCTGTCGAGGTAGAAGCTATGGTATCGTAAGTATTGAAATCATGTGCCTCAACCCGTATACCTTGCAATGGGGCTCCACCAGAAGCCGCCGAGACAGTTCCGGTGATGGTTCCCAGTGAACAACTGGTTGTTCGAGTTAGCATCAAAATACCTGCCAACCAGGATTGAAAATCAGAATTGGCTGGTTCACAAAGGCCTGTTTCCTCAAAGGCAAAAGTAAATAAATCGCTAATGTGAGATAAAGCAAGCGGAAGGCTGCCGCTAAGTTGAGGGTTATTATTAATTCTCAGTAAGACAAGCCTGGTTAGATTTCCCACTGATTCGTGGAGTGAACCGACCAGGTTATTATATGCCAGTGATATTCCGGCCACATGTCCCAAATTGCAGGTGATGCCATGCCATGAACAGGGTGTATCCGTCAATAACCACCCCGATTTATTTGTCCAATTGGATCCGCCAGCATTTTCATAAAAAGAAACGAGCGCCTGGCATTCTGTTGTTGGGATTTCTGTCACTGCTGAACAGCTCGTAAAAGCCGCCTGAGCAGACAGGCTTTCCAGAGTTGGAGATAAAGCAATGGTGGGAGTCTCTGTAAAGGTTGGTTCGATTGTTGGTGTTTCCAGTGTGACTTCAACTGGGGGTGTAGCTGTAGGCTGTTCAACCACTGCCGTTTCTGTGGGCAACATAATATCACTGGTAGCAAATGCCGTAGGAGTGGGGCTGGGCTCTTCTACAGGTTCGGTTACTTCGGGAAGTGGAGGTATTTCAGTGACCGCGGGAATCTCCATAGTAGGTTCAGCTGTTGGTTTGTCAGCCGGGGGTTCAACCGTCTCTTGAAGCGTAAGGCTGCCGTTAGAATTCTCTGTATTGGCTTTTGCCGAGACCGGAACAGCCCCAATCAGGCTGACATTGGACAGCATTAAGCTGAGCACAACAAGAATTGAGATTGCGCGGAATAATAGTTTCTTCATTGTCTCCCTCATAAAATTCCTACCCTGAGATATTTAAAACAGTCACATTGTATGACAGATATTAAATTATCACAACTAATTGATAACCATAATCAAATTAATAATTAATTAATTCAAAAAATCTTGTGGATTTATTTCCATCAGACATCGTAAAAAAACATTTGGTTGACGTAGATTTCACTGCTTCGCACCTGATCTCGCATCGCCAGAAAGAGCAACTCTCTTCAAGTTAAAGGTAACAGGGCTAGCAATTACCTGATCAACATCATCAATCTCCACTACTTAGATCACTTTCAAGACAATTACAAACAGACATTTACGACATACACAGTCCGAATACAAAAAGAGGCTGTCTCAAAAGTTTTTATTGCCTTTGAGACAGCCCAAAGTGGGAATTAACTTACAAAAATCGGCGAATAATCGGGCTTTACGCCCAATATTCGTCGATTCTTTTAATTAAAAATGGGAGACGTAAAAAAATTTTATCTTCTGAGTCAGTTTCTTCATGTTTTACTCAGGCTTGAGACCACTTCGTACATCATTCAGGTGATATTGGTTAAGCGCCTTTCCTAAAAGGGATACAATGGCCGCTGCTTCATCAGCCCGTAAGAAGATTTGTTCCATCGGAGTGTCTTCTGTATCAATGCAAATGTAAATTGTATCCGGGCCAATCCCTTCGACCAGACCTCCGGTAAACTCCCCATTTTTATATTCAAAGGTATCCAGGCAATGAAACGTGCCTAACTCTCCCCTGACGTACATCTTGTATTCTTCCAATCCGTGTGGACTTCTCGCAAGCTCTAATCCAGGTTCGCAGTATGGATGTTCCTGGTGTGGAAAATTGGTTACAAATTTCATTTCTCTCCTTAATCTAATGGGTATTATGGAACATAACAAAAGCCAACCACCGGATATTTCTACGGCACATCTTCTTTTTAAAGGAACGCAGCATTTCCACCCATCTGGTTGGCGAACACTAGCCTACCGTCAGATCAAATCCCGATCTGTTCGAATATTCCTGGTTGATTTGAACCATATTGATAATTTTGCCAACCGGCGGTAACTTAACACCACGATCAAGCTAGAACAATCCAGACATTTTTTCATCCATGAAAATTTACCCCCTCTTGCAGACGTTGTGTCTATATATATCACTGATATGGCATACAATTTATTAATTTTATATATATTAGTTGGAAGGTTCTACTTTTCTTCTTTTAAATAACCATGTTGGCTATGCGTAATCAGGGATATTTACAAGAGGCATATTTTTATGGGCAACATATTTTTCTGGGGGAAACAATCTTTTTTATTTACAAATCAGGATAAGGAATTTTTTTTGTGTGTTGATAATTTTGGTATAATAAGTAAGTTGTTTAAGGTACTACACTATAACATCATCGATTATGGGCAGTACCTAAGGACTTTCATATTTTCCAATACCACAAGCAGTACCCTCCCTAAAAACACCAGGGTACCCACGCGGGTGTCGCCAAGTGGTAAGGCAGTACCTTCCCAAGGTACCATTCGTGAGTTCGAATCTCATCACCCGCTCTTCCAATTTTTTGTACATTTCAATAGCCAGATCTTTACCCTGCGGGGCGCACGAAAGCGCCCCGTTTACTTAATCATATGAGGCAGATCATGACAGATAAAATCACTCTTCCCTGGGGAAAAGAAACACACGCTTTTGAAATTCCATCAGAATGGCATATCGTCGGTCGGCTGGAACCATCTGCTTCATTACCAACTATTGATGTATCTGCCGAGGTGCGTAAAGCACTTACCGGGCCGATCATGGCACCGGCGCTGCGCACAATGGTCAAACCTGGAATGTCCATAACAATTGTCATTGATGATCTGAGCCGCCCCACTCCCATTTCGAAAATTCTTCCCGAAGTATTGAACGAATTGACAACGGCCGGTGCTTCTCTTTCCCAGGTAACAGTCATTCCTGCTCTGGGTGTCCATAGGCCAATGACGGAAGAAGAAGTGCGTACACGCATGGGCACCGACGTGTCAGCCGAAATACACCTGGAAAGTCATGACTGTGATAACCCGGAAAAATTAAAAAATATCGGAACAACATCTCGCGGTACTCCAGTTCTGGTTAATAAGACGGCCGCTGAAAGCGACCTGATTATCTCCATAGGATGTATCGAACCGCATATCATCGCCAGTTTCGGCGGAGGATATAAAAACCTCATTCCCGGTATTGCATCGCGTGCCACCATCGCCCATAATCATGCCATCAATTGCCGGCCGGATACATTCAACATGGTTGGCCAGCCGATTGAGGGAAATCCCATGCGGCTTGACCTGGAAGAAGGTGCCGCCATGATCGGCAAACCGGTTTTCCTTATTAACGCCGTCTTGAACAGCTCATTGCAGCCAGTCCGCATTGTGGCGGGTGATCCCATTGCTGCCCACCGCGAAGGCTGCCGGACCAGCGCAGAGATTTACAGCGCCCATCTCGAGAAACCGGCGGATGTTGTGATCACCTCTTCTCATCCAATGGATACAGACCTGCGTCAGGGCGTCAAAGCGCTTGCCAACACCATACGTTCTGTGCGTCCCGGAGGCGTATTGCTTGTTCTGGCCCGGGCAGAAGAGGGCACCGGTGTTTTTGGTCTGGCGAATAAAAAGCTGCCCGTCGGTCGGAAAATGTTAAAATTTATTGCTCCCCTTCTCCTTCCGCTGGTTCTAAAAATGAAATTAAAAGGGATGGGAGAAGAAGATAAGTTCTTCCTCTATTTTGCCCTTCAGGCCATGCTTCGCTGCCGGTTGGTGATGTATGCGCCCACCATTCCTTCTGAAGCACGCGAAAATCTGGTCTTTATAGAATTTGTGAATTCACCGGAAGAAGGGATAGAACTGGCTCGAGAAAAATTCCCCGGTAAAGCACAGGTTGCCCTGTTTCCGCACGGAGGAATGACCTATCCAATTATTGGATAAAAAAACCACCCCATTTCGGGGTGGTACGTTCAAGTCTTCGTGTGCGCTGGGGGGGACTTGAACCCCCACGCCTTGCGGCACATGGCCCTCAACCATGCCTGTCTGCCAATTCCAGCACCAGCGCGGGTACGAGTGCTATTATAATCGGCTCTGTACCTATGTCAAGCAAACACGAAAATAACTGAAAAAGGAGATGCATATGACTCTCGTTCTAGACGCTATGGGAAGCGATCAATATCCCGATCCTGAAATAAGGGCTGCCATCGATTGTTCCATTGAATTTGGTGAAGAGATCATTCTGGTAGGCAATGAGGATATTCTCAAGCCCAAATTAGCCGCTGCCAGCGGTGACAAATCCAGAGTGCGACTGGTGCATGCCCCTGATATTCTGGAAATGTGGGACAAACCTGTTGAAAATGCTAAAAAGAAGCCTTTAAATTCAATGGCAGTCGGGTTGAATCTCTTGAAAACCGGTGAAGGCCAGGCGTTTATTTCTGCCGGCAATACCGGCGGTGTGATGTTCAACGCCCTCCGCATTCTCGGACGTCTCCCCGGTGTACAGCGCCCTGCTCTGACCACTTTATTTCCCGTTAAGGGCGGTCATTGCGTGGTTCTCGATATCGGCGCCAATGCCGACTGTCGACCGGATTTTCTTGTGCAATTTGCGGTTATGGGAAGCATCTATGCGCAAAAAACATTGCAGATTCCCAATCCCAAAGTTGGTCTGCTTTCGAACGGAGAAGAATCCGGTAAAGGCAATCAACTCATCAAAGACACCTATCATCTTCTGGAAAACTGCGGACTGAACTATATCGGTAATGTAGAAGGTAAAGAGGTTTTTGGAGGTCAGACAGACGTGGTGGTGACAGATGGATTCACCGGAAACATTTTCCTCAAATCCAGTGAAGCTGTGGCAAAATTAATCACCGATACGTTGAAGGAAGAATTGATGTCTTCCTTCCAGACAAAACTGGGTGCCGCTCTTGCCAAACCTGCCTTTAAAGCCATTAAGAAAATGATGGATCCGGCGGAGACTGGTGCGGCTCCTCTGCTGGGGATTGACGGCCTGGTTTTTGTTGGTCACGGCCGATCAGATGCCCGTGCGATGGTTTCCGCTTTGCGAGTAGCACACCAGTCTGTTCAGGTAGATTTACTGGGATCTTTACGCACAGCAATCCAGGAACGCCTTGCCCAATTACCAGCCTCAGGCGCCAATTCCTAATCCTCTTCTTTTAGAAAGAATCACTCCATGAAAATAATCACGAATACCAGGTTGATAAATCGAAATAAGAAGATCGGTCAAATTCTTACCTTCACAGCTATCGCTGTGCTGGTCTTGGGTCTGATCATCTCTCTCACGGGTAGTGTACAGAATATCACCTATTCATATATCGCCCTGATCATCGGTTTTCTCATTTCGCAGTTCGGTATCTATTACAGCAATAAATTCGGGCGTTCTCCCCGGCCAGATGAACAGGTCAGTGCATCTCTGAAAGGCTTGGACGACCGCTATTCCCTCTACCACTATGCCACATCAGCCTCCCACCTGCTGGTGGGACCATCTGGAGTCTGGACCATCCTTCCGTACAACCAGCCAGGCATAATTACCTTTGAAAAAGGAAAATACCGGCAAAAAGGTGGCAACTGGTATCTGAAACTATTCGCGCAGGAAGGTCTGGGACGTCCGGAAAAGGAAGCCCAATACGCTCTGGAAGATATTCAAAAGTTCTTTTTGCGTCAAATGGATGCAGATTCAGTTCCTACTGTACATCCATTGCTACTTTTCACCAATCCGAAGGTAACGGTAAAAGCATCGGATGCTCCTTATGTAACAGTGGATGCTGACAAAGTAAAAGACTTCTTACGGAAAAAAGCTAAAGATAACGCATTCCCCCTCGAAAAGGTCAACCAGATCAATGCAGTAATCCTTCCAGAAGATAAATCTCTGGAAGAAACAAAAGATGAGAGTGCAAATAATTAACACAAAACTGGAGCCGGAAACCGGCTCCAGTTTTTTTATCAATTTTCTGTTTTTCTGCCAGATCGATCCACCGGTTTTCGGTAAGGATGATCTCCGCCAGACCGAGTGGATGAAGATGGATCTGTATGGTTCGAACTCTTGTGCCAGGGCTTTTTATCTGACTCCAACACGTTTCCAGAATCTTCTCCCGTTCGTCGGCGAGGTGCTCCTGAACCGCCCGGCCGTCGAAAGTTGCCAGTGCCAGTATGCTCAGAGCGTGACCGGGTCGGCCGGTTGGAAGACCCCGGATGACTGGCCCTTTCGGCGAATCTGTCTGAATTGCGTTCAGCGTGTCTTTTCTCTGCCGGCCCGAATTTCATTTTTGATTCTGATTGCAAACTCTGAAGAGTATTCACTTCCTCAGGCGTTAAATGGCGCCATTCCCGTGGTTTCAATGTTCCCAGGCGCAAGGTTCCAATCCGCACTCGTACAATCCGCACAACCGGAAGACCAATGCGCTTACCAATCTCACGAATCTGGCGTTTCCGCCCTTCCCTCATGATCACCCGTACCCATGCGCCTTTACCCAATTTGGATTCAATCTGAACATCAGCCGGCAACGTCCGGTCGCCGTCTTCCAACACAACACCCCGCCGCCATGTTCCCAGTTGTTCTTCATCCGGGGTGGCAGCCAGTAAAACACGGTATTCTTTTTCGTGACCGTATCTCGGATGAGTCAACCGGTTGGCCAATTCTCCGTCATTGGTCATTAAGATCAAACCTTCGCTGTCAAAATCCAGACGGCCAACTGTAAACAGGTGCCCGGGAATAGGAATCAAATCCCGTACACATGGTCTGGGATCATTCGGATCACTGTCAGAAAGAACATTTCGCGGCTTATTCAAAGCTACATAAATACGTTCAGGTTCTTCTTTCGATAGAACCCTGCCGTCAACCATGATCGAATCAACCGCCGGGTCTGCTTTGGTTCCTAAAATCGCCTTTTCACCATTCACCTTTACGCGGCCTGCAGCGATCAATTCTTCACAGTCACGCCGTGAACCCAGTCCATTGCGTGCCATGATTTTTTGGATCCGTTCTTCCATTTTTGTCTATTCCTTTAATAATTCAATGCCTTTTTCAGCCTCTGCAGACTCTGGTTGTTCTAAGGGAGGTAATTTCTGCAAAGAATCTATACCAAAATGTTGTAAAAACTCAGCCGTTGTACCATACAAAATTGGTCTGCCGGGTGCTTCCGCCCGCCCTACTTCTTGTACGAGACCTTTATTTAACAAACTTTTTAAAACGCCATCTGAATTGACTCCACGAATGGAATCCACCTCGGGTCGCGTGACCGGTTGTCGGTAGGCAATAATTGAAAGTGCTTCCAGTGCAGCACGGCTCAATCGGGCAGTAACATCAAGACCAAGAAATTTCTCTGCAAATGGAGCCAATTCGGGTGCGGTTGTTAACTGAACTCGTCCACCATGAAATTGCAGACGTAAACCCCGGCTTTGTTCAAAAACTTCACTCATAGTGGAGAGCTCTGCTTCAACCTGGTTGACCGGAACATTCATCACCTCGGCCAATTGGTCAGGTGTGACCGGGCCAGGTGCAATAAATAACAGGGCTTCCAAAGCCGACTGCAAGTTGATTTCAGGTAATTTTTCTCTCTCTTCACTCATGCTATAATTGCCGCGATATTTAGGGTATTTTCTACCTATTATAAGGGTTAAAGTAATGAAAACGAAGAAAGTAAAAATAATATTGATTCTGTCCTTGCTTGTAGCTTCAGCCTTGGCCTGTAACCTTCCGGCTGCCGTAACGAAAAGCGAGAAAAAAGAGGTTATCCCAACAATCCCTGCCGCCGAACAACAGCAGCTTGAAAACCAGATCGCCTCTCAAATCAGTCAGGCTGCCAGTGGCCAACAAATTACCGTCGAATTAACCGAAAGCCAATTGACCAGTCTCATCAATTCAAAAATCCCCGCCACTCAGGATGCACAATTTTCCAACATTCAGGTTACTCTGAACGACAATCAGGCGCAGCTTTCCGGTGATGTCGTGGCCAGCGGAATATCAGGCAAGGTTAGCATTTCTCTGGCTGTTTCCGCTGATGCCGAAGGGAAACCAGCTCTTACCATCACGAATGCCACCCTGAATGGATTCTCACTGCCGCAAAGTATGTTGACAAATATCTCCACTTCCATTAATGATGGGATAAAGGGACAGACCGGTCAGGGTTTTATCATCCAATCCATGTCAATTTCGGATCACAAATTGATTATCACCGCTCAGAAACTCTAATTGCGGGACAAAGGTCATCATTAAACGTCGGATAGAACTCCCACTGTTAATTCTCGCCTTTATGGCGATAACCACCATCCTTATTACAGGATGTGCCGTCACACCCACTCAGACGACACTTGTATCAGTCGTTATCAGTGTCGACGGCACAAAGCTAACCGTGGATGTTCCTCCGGGTTCAAGTGTTCAAGCGGCTTTGGATAAAGCAGGAATTACTCTGGCTCCCCTGGACAAAGTAAATCCACCGGCGGGTTCTGTAATTGCTGATATTTCACTCATTACAGTGACGCGTGTTCGAGAAGAATTCGATACCCGTGATGTGACCATTCCTTTTGAACATCAGACCGTGCGCAATGAAGCCCTTCCTGAGGGACAAACCATGATGATCCAGCCTGGAGAAAACGGGCAGCGTCAAGACACGTACCGCCGGGTTTTTGAAGATGAACAGCAGACAGCCGAAACCCTTTTCAAATCACAGGTGATTAAAGAGGCCAAGCCCGAGATAGTGATGATCGGCGTACGGGCTCCTTTTAGTTCGACTGCAATTCAAGGGCATATCGTCTATCTCTCTTCCGGCAATATTTGGATGATGGAAGGTTCCACAGGCAATCGCCGGCTTATCGTCACCACGGCAGATGCCGATGGGCATGTTTTGAGTCTTTCAAACGATGGGAAATGGGTGTTGTTCACTCGAAAGCTAAAAGATAGTGAACCGAATATTATTAATTCACTGTGGCTTGCTCGTACAGACGTTAAAACGGAGACACTGGTTAATCTGCATGTGAATAATGTAATTAATGCAGCAGGGTTTATTCCGGGAAAAGATGTCACATTTACATATTCCACCGTCGAATCTCGTACGGCGGCTCCCGGTTGGCAATCCAACAATGATCTTCAGCTCTTACGCATAGATAACGGTGGTCAAATCATCGGCGGGAAAGAAATTGTGGCGGTCAACTCTGGTGGCGTTTTCGGATACTGGGGCACCCGGTATGTCTGGTCGCCAGATGGCGAACGGCTTGCCTATGCGCGCCCCGATTCTATTGGACTGGTAGATCCAGATAGCGGGGAGATGACAGAACTAATGCATATTACTCCCCTGCAAACAAGAGGTGACTGGGCCTGGGTTCCAGCCATTGGCTGGTCTCCCGACCACAGATCGCTATTTTTCACCAATCATAATCAGGATCCCGCTGTTTCTACCCCGGAACAATCCCAGCGTTTCAATGTATCCGTCACCGTTCCCCGCCAGGGATTAACCCTCGAACTCGTTCCTGAGACTGGTATGTTTGCTTATCCCATCCCATCTCCCTGGTTAGATGAATCAAATTATCTGGTAGCTTATCTGCAGGCTGTGTTTCCCGGTCAAAGCGAAACCAGCCGCACCCGCTTGATGGTGATGGATCGCGATGGTTCAAACCATCGACAGGTTTTTCCGCCGGAAGGTTCACAACCAATCGAACCCCAACAGGTGACCTGGTCACCGCCACCTGAAGATAACATCCCCCAGAGAATCGCCCTGATCTATCAGGGCAATATCTGGTTTGTCGATCCATTCACCGGTCAATCGCAACAAATTACCGGCGATGGTCTGGTCAGTATGCTCGCCTGGCGATAAAATCAAACCCCTATAAGAGGAATAATGAGAGTACTAATAACTGGTGCAGCAGGCTTTTTAGGTTCACATTTATGTGATCGCCTTATTTCAGAAGGTCATGAAGTAATCGGTATGGACAATTTTATTACCGGTAATCCGGAGAATCTTGCCCATCTGGCCGGTCATCCCCGATTTACTTTTATCCGGCATGATGTGGCCAATTTCATCTTTGTACCCGGCAAAGTGGATGCGGTTATGCACTTTGCCTCACCGGCAAGTCCAAACCCTGATTCGCCATATGGTTATACCAATTTACCCATTCAGACCATGAAAGCCGGGGCCTTGGGTACCCATAACACTCTGGGTGTTGCCCGAGCACATCAGGCTCGGTTTCTGCTGGCTTCCACCAGCGAAATCTACGGGGACCCGTTGGAACATCCACAAAAGGAAACATACTGGGGGCATTGCGATCCAATTGGTATTCGCTCCGTCTACGATGAAGCCAAACGATTTGCTGAAGCCCTGACAATGGCCTATCACGGTGCACATGGCATTGATACCCGCATTGTTCGGATTTTCAACACATACGGTCCGCGTATGCGGTTGGATGACGGCCGCGTAGTTCCCAATTTCATCCAACAGGCTTTGCGAAAAGAACCATTAACCGTTTACGGTGATGGCATGCAAACGAGAAGTTTCTGCTTTGTAGATGACCTTGTAGAAGGAATTTACCGCCTGTTACTTTCTGACGAACATTACCCGGTCAATATTGGCAACCCGACAGAAACAACGATCCGCCAATTTGCCGAGACAATCAATCACATCACGAACAATCCAGCCGGTATCCAGATAAAAATGGATCTGCGTCTCGGAGATGACCCACAAAAACGCCAACCCGATATCACCAGGGCTAAATCCATCCTTCATTGGGAACCAAAAACCTCCCTCGAAGAAGGGATCAACAGGACCATTCCATACTTCAAGGAGAAGTTAGGCCTTTTATGATTCTCTCCAATCCCCAAGAAAGAACCCGCTTTTTCAAATTCGCTGCCGTAGGCGCTTTTGGGGCGGTTATTGATTTCGGTTTCTTTAATCTTTTTACCAGTCTCGTTGGTATTCCGGCGATTATTTCCAGTGCACTGTCATTCATCATGGCCGTGGCCAGCAATTTCATTCTAAACCGCTACTGGACATACCCCGATTCGCGAAGCAAACCATTGGCACGGCAGGCCGTGCAATTCTTGCTGATCAGTCTGGTTGGTATGGCCATACGTCTGGGACTGTTTGCCCTGCTCGAAAAACCATTGATTTCTCTCGCAGAAAGTTACCTTCCAAATATCGGCCTGACACCAACTTTCATCGGCCACAATTTCACTCTGGCTTTTGCCATTCTGGTAGTCATGATGTGGAATTACATCGCCAACCGTTATTGGACCTACAATGATATTGATTGAACCTCAGGGTTAAATCATTTTTGTCGGCGAAATTTAAAAGAAAGCCTATAAAAGAAAATGTCTGGACTCAGGATTATCAGTGGAACTGCCCGCGGGATGCGTATACAGGCTGTTCCTGGTGACACCACCCGCCCTGTCACTGACAGGGTGAAGGAATCACTGTTCAATATCCTGTCAAGCGACGTTCGGGGATCAATCTGGTTGGACCTTTTTGCCGGTACCGGCAGTATTGGCATCGAAGCGCTCAGCCGCGGGGCTGAATATGTACGTTTTAATGAGATGAATCGTCTGGCTATTCAGACCATACATACCAACCTTGAAATCACCCGATTGAAAGCCAAAGGTCAGGTTACACAGGGCGATGCATTCACACTTCTGCGATCTGCCCCTGATCGTGCGTATGACTACATCTATATTGCCCCACCCCAGTATAAATCCATGTGGAGTGAAGCGCTTCAAATGGTGGATGACAACCCCGGTTGGTTAAGTGAAGATGGCTGGGCGATCGTTCAAATTCATCCGGTTGAGATGGAAGAAATCTCGCTGATTAATCTTGAAGAAATCGATCGGCGTAAATATGGGAGCACATTGCTGGTTTTTTATGAAAGAAAACTGGCAGTATGAAATGGCGTTCCAGGTCCCTTATGACTTGTTAGAAATCAAGCGAATATTAAGCCGGCCGTCTGGCGAATATGAATATAGACCGAAAAACGGTGGTTCTCCAGATTTGAACGCCAGAACACGCGGAATTAATACTGGCAGGTCTTCCACCAAAGGAAGGGAAACCATATCAAATTGGTGAACCCATTCCAGGCTGCCTTCTCCACAAGGCTCAAGTTTGGGTTCACTTCCTTCATCAACCTTCCCACGGAATACATGCAATTGAATGCCGGTTCGTTCTCCGGTATCAATTGTGAGAAGGGCACAGAACTCCAGATCGACATCTATGATTCCAGTCTCTTCCTTAAGTTCCCGGTAAGCCGCAGATAATACATCTTCTCCCTGCTCAATATGACCGCCAATCCCGTTATACTTGTTTGCCCATAATCGTTTGGATGGCGACCCTTTAATCATTAATACTTCCCGCCCGCGGGTGAGGAATATCAATACCCTGGGAATTATCTTATACCGATCGTGAGACACTCCTTGATCAGATACGGGCATTCTTCAAATTTCCTTTCCGCAATTAAAAAAGAAAAAATAAGGGCAGGTCAATGACCTGCCCTTGATTCTAACATCGAGAATATTTTATGAATCAGTCAGCCATGCCGGTCACATCTTCGGCAGCTGCTTCGCCCACAAAGTAATCTTTTTCCACCGGATCAATCACTTTAGCATGAACCGTCTTGGCAACGATTTCGCTTGTGCCCTTCAATCCTAACAGTGTGAACAGTTTGGTGAATTGATCTTCCCAGGCTTTGCCGATTTCAGCGCGAACGTTTTCGGGCAGATTCCAGCTCTGTTTCTTGAAAGGACCTACTGCACTCTTGCGAGTCTTGTAATAGAACTGCTCATCGGTCATATCTGGTTTGCGATCTGCAGCATTATTCTCACGCAGATATTTGTACATTTCATCTTTCAGGCTGGCAGGAATATGATCGTACCAGATATTCATGAAGTTAGTTGCCAGGTGAATCTCGAGGCCTTCATACTGTACAAAATGACCAAAAGCATCTTCAGGCAGCGTTGAAGCGCCATGCTGAACTGCGCCACCCAGGCCGTATTTACGAGCTTCTGCACCCAGTTCTTTGAGGCAGTTGAAATCAACATTCACTTTGGCAATGCTGCCATCTGGAAGAACCACGCCGCCATGTGATGTGCCGGTCTGGATGCTGATCTTGCTCAGACCAACAGCCTTCGGATCAAGTTTGGCTAATGCAGCTTTGTACCCTTCCAGGTAACCACGCAATTCTTCTACGGTAGAATTATGCCCGCCAACTTCTCCGATTTCACCACCGACCGAAATTGTCACACCGGCCGGTTGGGTATCACGCAGGAATTTGGTGAACATGGAAGACAGACCAACATTAACAGCCTGCTGTTCAGGGATGGTTTTCTTTTCAAGGTCAACCAGTGTGGATGTATCGACATCAATGTTGAACCAACCGGCTGCAATGGCTTCTACCATCAAAGTTTTCAGCGATTCAATTTCTTTGTTTGGATCCGTAGCATAGGCTTTCGGTTTGACCTGGAAGTGGTCACCCTGCAGGAATACCGGGCCTTTGTAGCCTTCTGCAATGGCGGCAGCCAGAACAGAGGTGGTGTATTCAGACGGGCGCTGATCGGTGTAAACCATTTCGCTGCGGGCGATTTCAAACAGGATGGATGCGGCATCCATTTTTTTCGCGGCACGGAAAACAGCAGAAGCGCAGTCAAAAGTTTGAACGCGCAGGTTGATTGCAGGAACGGTGAATGTGGGTTTTACTTCGCCAGTACCGCGGGCCATATAAAGTTCATGGATGGAGGCAGGGACAATGCCCATCTGCTGGGCAATACAGCGGGTGATATAGCGGGCTGCACCTGCTCGAGGTCCTTTTTCAAGCGCAGAGATTTCTGCCAGTTTTCGAGCATATTTTTTGGCGGTATCCGGTTTTAACAACTTGACTTTGTCACCGGTGATTTCGATACTGTTTTCCAACAGGGTTACAAATTCTTTTGCCAATGCTTCTTTCATGTCTCAATATCCTCCAGGAAAATTCGATAGTTCCTGTTATTAGCTCAGGAACATCGGGACGCCCATAAAGTCTTTGACTCTCGGACGGTACGTCTCAATATCATAAAAAGCGGGAACATCCACACGTTTTTTTCCAGCCATGATCATATCGATCGGAACTGTGGTGTATTTCCCGCCATGCAGGGCAGTCATTTTACCTGTTTCATTGCGTTTAATCAATTGAACGGCCAGATTACCAAAGGACATAGCCACCATGCGGTCCAACGAATCAGGTGCACCAGAGCGCATCATGTAAGCCAGCTGCTGATACATGATATCCTGTCCTGTGCGGGCTTTAATTTCTGCCGAAACGAGTTCGCCGATTCCACCAAGTTTACGGTGACCATAGGCATCCGCTTCGCCTTTTTCAATAATCTCGCCGCCTTCCATGATGGCGCCTTCAGAAACAGTGATCATGGCATAGTTAGACGGATTGCTCCGTTTATCATCAATCAAGAAATCACAAAGTTTATTGATATCAAACGGGACTTCTGGGATCAGGGCGCGATCGACATATGCCAGGTAGGCAGCAATCAGGCTGGTCTCACCAGAATTCCGGCCAAACAATTCAACAACACCGATGCGTTCATGCGAACCGACTGAGGTGCGCATATTTGTGATCATATCCACACTGCGGGTAACAGCCGTGGAAAAGCCAATGCAGTAATCTGTACCAAAAACATCATTATCCATGGTTTTGGGGATGGCGACGCACGGATACCCTTCTTTGTGCAGACGGGCAGAATAGCTTAATGTATCGTCACCACCAATGGTGACCAGGGTATCTATTGTCAGATGGTCCAACACCTTCATCACATAATCGGTGTAATCCATGATTCCTTCATCATTAACCTTGACACCATAGGATGAAGTTTTTAAGAAATCTGGAATCCGATTTACGGTAACTTTTTGTGGATTGGTCCGTGATGTGTGCAGGAAAGTTCCACCAGTCCGATCAATCGTCCGGACATCTTCTTTGTGAAGCTCGCGGACGTAATACTCATGGGTAGATGGTTCATTCAGGTTGTAGTTGAGCAGGCCAGCCCAACCCCGGCGGATACCCAGAACCCTGTACCCCATTTCCAATGCACCGATAACCACTGCCTTCATGCATGGATTTAGCCCTGGTACATCTCCTCCGCCTGTTAAGATTCCAATGGTCTTCGACATTTCTACCTCCTCAAGATAAAAAAATAGAAGTTCATTTTACCGGCGGCATTTCAGGCGCGGCACCGCCAGGTTCAATCGCGGGGATCTGGAATGTAACTGTACAACCTTTTCCCGGTTGTGAGTCTATCTCTATCTCACCGCCGGCCATCTTGATACGTTGTTGAAGAGTCTGAAGACCATGCGTTCCAGATTGGTCCATCTGAGTAGCATCAAACCCTTTCCCGTTATCTCGTACGATTACACGTACGATTGAATCTTCATAAATGACCTGCACATACAGCTGTAATTTAACCGGATAATCCTTATTATGTTCAACAGCATTGGTCAATAACTCTTGAACAGCCCGGAAGAGTAAGACATCCAGGTAACTGACCAGACGACGCTCGGCCCCTTTGTATTCGAATTTGTACTCTACGCCGTTTTGTTCAGCAAAACTCTCGAAAAAGCGTTTCAACGTTGGAAGCAAACCCAGATCATCCAGAGTCATCGGGCGTAATTCATAGATATACGCTCTGATCTTTTTGAACGTAGCATCGGCGGCTGCTTTCAGGTTTTCAAGCTCAATCTTGGCTTTTGCTGGATCTACATCCACAAGATGGTTGGCGATTTCTGCCTGGATGATGAAATTGGAGAGAACCTGAGCCGGGCCATCATGCATTTCATGGGAAATCTTAATCCGGTCATTTTCGATGGCATCCATCACCATCGCCAGTGTTTCCACGCCCGTGGATTGTTGAGATTGTTGTTGCTGTTTTACATCTTTGCTGATAGCTTTTTCATTGAAAACAAAAAGCTGTACTTTTTCAAGATAATTGATATACCGCTGTAAATGGGATTGATCAGATTGTAATTTATCCATCTGACCGCGCATGACCAACAACCGCTGCTGCGCATCAAGTGCTTCATTGAACGTCAGGCGTAATTCTTCACGGGGCAGGGTTTCAAAACTAGTTTGAACTTGCTGCATTTTTCCGGTAATGGCCGCATTCCGCTGCGTCAACCGCGTCAATTCAGCCTGACTCTGCTCGAGCATCATCCTGATCTCTGACATCGTGCGTCGGGATTGTTCGAGTTCATTATTAACTTCTTGTTGAAATTCCAACCAGGGGTCGCTTGTTTCAGCCCGTTTAATGGTCATCCTGAATCTCCCACTTCAGTAATGCTTTAATTGCAGGTACTTTTGGGTATTCAAGGCACAAGTGAATAGTATAGCATAACCTGTTTGTCATATTGATTATTTTTGTTCTTTTTCTTTTGGATTTTCTTCCCGTTTTGCACATTGCCAGACAGCTATGATCAGTACCGAAAGTATGACAATCCGCCAAACGAGAGATGGTTGAATAAACGTGAATACCAGTAATGCCGCCAGGCTGACAACTCCAATTCCCAATGGGAGCAGCCAGTCCTTTTGACGAAATACCAGCCAGCCTGATATTAATCCTGTCAGGAGAGTTGCCACCCAGATGACGATCTCAAGCGGCTCAATAGGTGAAGGGAGTGACTGCCCTTCCGCCCGTTCCTTAATTCCTCGAAGCATGGCTTTCTCCATGACGAACCCTCCCGCATTCAAGAACCAGTTCATCACAGGGTTCGATCCGCCTTCAGGTGCTTTGATTTTCATGCGGATGATCAAGCGAGTAGAATCTGAACCTGACGCCTGAAGATTCCAGCTCCAGGTCCACCCCATACCGAAAAAATCATCCGTTGCCGCAAGGAAATACTTTCCGTCTTTGTATTCTTTGATAGGAAGCATATTGTTGATGATGAAATCCCCCGGTTGTGGATGTTGGAATTGGGGATTCACCATCGAAGCGTTCTGATATGACTGATCTTGCGAGATCATATTCTCTATAAACGTATAAGAATAGAAACCGCCCCGGGATTGGCCAATTTGTACGATCCAGGGCCATACCTTTTCCGGAGGTGCAGCAATGGTCAATCCATGCGTCCAGATAATGGACGGCTCCGGAATAATCTCATCTCCAGGATAAACTGCTTTTACATCATTCTCCGAGGCACCATACGTTTCAATCCAGGAAGGTAAAGCAGAAAAGGTGATCCCCATAAAAACAAGCATAATCAAAAAACCATACAATAATCTGAGCCATTTGTTCTCTATACGCCGCATTGAAAGCCTCATTCCATCTCTATACAGATCGAAAGCTCTTCAGCTTTCCATTCCTGTTTCATAAGAATTTGCGCAAATTATACAGTATTCATCCATAATTTCTTATTTCTTCCAGGCATATACCGTCATATTTTCACCACCTGATAGCGGTGAAATTTTTCCTCCGGTTTGATATACCTGACGGGCATGTGATGTCATTTTTGGATACCAGGCGGGAAAAGTAACCAGATAATCCACATCCTTTCGGTTCAGATAAGCTGCCAGTTGATCTTCATCACGCATAATCGGAATCACCTCTGGATTAACCAGACCGGCCAGATCCACTACGTCACGATTGGAAAAATACCCGATCGCCCCGATATCATGAACCGCCAGTCGACTCCCGGCCGGCGTATTATCCCGCAGCCAGCGAGCTGTCTGTACCATTTCGGTTTCGATAATTCCCACGTCGGTGCGAAAAGCAGCCAATCCCATGACAAAAAACGTCAGAGTGACGGCAGCCAGCGCTGACAACCAGAACATTCGGGATAAATTCGCCCGGCGGTTTTTCCCCCATTGATTCACCAGAGTAATCACCCCCCATAATCCAATCAGAAAGAAACCTGCCATAGCAGGCATCATATATCGCCCGTGCTGATAATTTACTGGCAAACGGACGGCATACAGCACCAGGTATCCTGTAAACCAGAGAAAGACTCCAGCCTGTTCAACCTTTTTCTCTTTCCAGATACATATTGCCGCAGCAATGATTCCCGGAAGTAAAATAACACCCCCTCCGGCAAGAAATGGAAGAATGAGTGAGCCTAATCGTGTAAAAATGGGTAATGTAGTAGAAGCGCTGTATTCAGCCTGTTTGGCAGAAAAAGTTGACGGCCAGGGGCTTCCTGCAAGTTGATAATTAAACAATAGATAAGGTGCAAAGAGGCAAAGAAATATGGCCAGTATGGTCGCCAAATCTCTTGCCGTACTATGCCATCTTTGTTTCCGACATACGACCAATAATAGTGCAGGACCCAGCAGGGTAATTCCATCCGGCCTGACCCATACACTCAACCCAATCAATAGGCCTGCCAGCCAGGATTTTTCCTTTCCCTGCCCCAGGAAAAAAAATACAGCCAGTATCAAACAGATATAGACGACTGTCTCCATACCAGAAACAGAAGCCCAGATTAAGTGCCATTCGAAAATAAAGAAAAGACCAACCCAGGGGAGCAATCCCGAATAAGCGGGCACCCAGCGCCGGAGGATTAATTCTGCGAACAGGGCGATTCCAAATAAAGAAAGAAGCCCCAAAAACCCTGACCAGATGATCGGGGAAATTTTTAGTAGATATGCCCCTGCCAGCAACACTGACCATAACGGTGACGTAGATCCGCCGGAAGGCTGGCCGGGGTTAAATGACCATTCTCCCCTTTGAACCAGGTTGCGTGCATAAACTTGATGAATCCAGGCATCATCCAAAGGGAATCCCCAATAACCGGAACTGGCAGAAAAAACCAGGAAAATGGCAACTACCAGAATCGAGGCGCCCATCAGTATTAAGAAAATGGTTTTTCTGAAATCCGGTTTCATTAATTTCCTCCGGATGATTGGTTGATTTTTAAGAGAATTTTATCGTCCAGGCGATCAACAACTTTAAACGCTGAGAACTTTTCTGGTTGGCGGTATAACGGCATCAATCTGCTGACCAGGTTTTTTTCCAGCAGAATGTAATCGATCTTAAACTTTTCCGCTACCTCGAGGGCTGCCTGTGGATTTCCATAGGGAATGACCACAGACTCACGTCCAGAAATCAGAGAAAAACCAGCCGGGTTATTGATCATGATTCGGTCTGAAACTGGAATGCCGTTCTTATTAATCATTTCTGTCGCCGTCACCGAATCCCGGTAGCTTTCCTCCCATAAAGGCTGCATGGGATTATTACCGATTACCATCATTTGAAACACGAAGACTGTGGTGATTGCGCAAAGAAGGATAGCACCAGGAGCAAACATTTTTATGGATCTAGCGGCATTCCAGTTCCGCTTTGGCGCAATCCATTTCAGTACATCCGCCAGACCGGCCGCTGAAAGACCCCAGATCAGCGGTTGCAGGGCGGCAGATGAATGTAAAAAACCACCTCGTCGTCCCGAATAAGGAAAGACAAATGACATGACCAACAGAATGACGATCTCCATTCCGATCCCCATCCGTACCAGAGGATCATGCCGGCGGTTCCAGATGCCTGCCACACAAAACGGGAAGAGAAACACCAGTCCCTGAACAGCCACCATAGCCGCCAGGTTGTTCCCCAGTGCTGCCAGGCGATCACGCAAAATAATTCCCCAGCCTGGAGTGATCCAATGGTTGTAGGTTAAAACTTCCGGCGGATATGAGAACAACTCATCATAATTTGTTGTCCAGAGAGCCCGGGATGTATGAGGAGTAAAGAGGCTTCCAAATTCGACAACATTCCGGCTATACCAGAACCAGGTGGCAGAAAAATATCCTGATGCCAACAGGAAACCGTAAAATATCAATTTTTGCCGTGTGGAAGTGTTACCAGATTTTATATATTGATGTATCCAGAAACCGGCGGTCAATGCCAGCCAGAGGAAACCATCTGCCCGGTTTAAATGCATCCATCCTGATGCCAGTCCAAATGCCAACCAGATGAATGGTTTGAAGGGCAGGCAGTCGGCCAATGTTCCATCCATCAGGAACAGGATCAGCCAGGCACCCAGCATTATCAGAAAGAAGCTATCCACAGTGGAAGAATAGGGGACATAGTATCCACAGAAGACAGCCAATCCGGCTGACAGCCAACCGGTCAACCTTGTTTTATCCAGCCGCCATCCCATCCAACTGGCTGCCGGAACGACAAGGGCAGCCAGAAGAACGAAAGGCAGTCTTCCGAAAGAGAAATCAGTTGTACCTGATATCCGCATCCCGGCAGCGGCTACGAGGGATGGTGCCGGCATCCAATACGTGTGCGAGGCATACGGCAATCGGGTTGGATCATCTAGAAAATTCCAGATGATAGGCTGAGTAAGTCCGTGCCCGGTTGCCAATCGAGTGGCAGATAAAGTGTAGTATTCGGCGTCCATATACCCCGGAACGCGAATCCATATCGAAAATATGGCAAAAACAGTCAGCGCAATGAAAAACTGGATCAGATAGTCACGAAGTCTCATTCAGTCATCCCGAACAGAGTGATATTCAAGGATTAATAAGTCACCAAATGCGTGTTCGATCGGTTTTCCAAACTTCAAATCGAGGTTACGAATAACAGGATGTCCGCCTGTAGTTGAATATTCCTGGATCGTTTGTGAGAAAACGACAAAGAATATTCGGCTGAATCCCTGGACGGCATCATCTGGATCAATATAAATAAAGGATGTCAAATGAAGGGCATCACTGGTCTGCCGGGCAAGGGTGTCATTGGCACTGCCAGGCTGATCTGCCAGGAAACGTTGATTCAATCCGGGAGCATATACTTGAAACGGGAAAAAGCTCAATTTATTATCATGCAGCACAATATCATCATTTTTCATCTCAGATAAAAGATATTGTGATGCTGGTTGAAATGGTGACCGTGGAAAACTTTCATAATTGATGGATACAGGTAGCGTAACCAAAGAAGACACCAGGATTAATCCACCAATGAGTATCTGTTCTATCTTGCGTGATCGCGATCCCAATACCCCAATGCAGGCTGAGATCCCCACATAGCCGCTTAAAAAACCACGTGGAACGAACATCGGCCGCATCAAATAGGAAAGAAGAAACAGGCAGATCGGGGGGATAAGAGTCATCAGGGTAAAAAATAACAGGGGAGCATTGTCCTGTTTATGACGAAAAAATTCCATCCCGCAGAGGATTGTTATCATCAAGATCGCAAACAGGACAAAACCCAAAACCCACGCTGGAGATGGGATATCACCCAGAACCATGATGACCGCCTGGATTACTTCAACAATACCCGGCACCGGTGTCCAGAAGGCATGTTGTACCTTGGCAATTTGTCCGGGGACCATAACCAGCCAGGGAAAATATAAGACCAGTGAAAACACACCCGCAGCGAAACAACTAATCAGGCGTTTTCTGTCTTTTTTGCATAAGTAATATCCAAAAGGCGCCAGAAGACCAAAACCAGCCAGAGCATGGCTGTACAAAGCTCCTGCTCCGCAGATAACCATTAATAACCATTTCCAAACAGGCATCTTTATTGGATCTTCTACCCTGTCCATCTGGATGGCAAACCAATCCCACCCAAGAATAAACAGCGTCGCGAGGCTGTACATACGGATATCCTGCGCATGGTAAAACTGAAGCGGAGATACAGCCAGTATGGCAGCCGTCCAGATGGCGGCTTGTCTGCCAGCCAGCCTGTTTACCAGTGAATAAGAAACCAAGATTATGCCAAGACTAAAGACAATTCCTGGAAGGCGTTGAAACGCGACGGAAGTACCCAGCTGCTGCCAGAGATGCAAAATTAAATAGTACAGAGGCGGCATGGTATCCGCCGCGGTACCTTTCATTATTTCTGCCAGAGGCCGCCCGGCTAACAGGATACTGAAAGCATCATCATATTGAATTCCCCGGGTGGATATTCCAATTAACCGGATGGCAGCCGCCCCGGTGATTATGCCAGTGAGAGGGTGAAATAAAGCCCGGCGCAGATTATCCCTGCCTGGAAATCTGATCAAACCATAGCTGAATGGGACGAATCGCCCACCAGCGAACCCATACCAACAATAATAAGCAAAGTCCAACAAACGGGAAAAACATTACTGAACTCTGGATAGGTTGATACTCATAACTTACTGTTCCTAAAAAGAGCCACCAGAGACCAATCATCAACAGGATCATCAGGAACCATATAAAGTACTTTCCCATGTGGCGGTAGCGTTCATCAATAATCGAAAATAATAAAGCCAGAACAGGCAGGAGAATAATAAAATTGCCTGGATCTGTTTGAATGCCAATCCATTGCGAAACCGTCAGGGTCAGGCAGCAAACCCAGAGAAATCCACGAAATTCATATCGTCGGGAAAGGAACCATTCAACGATCAATAAAACAGATAATATGATGGTCAATGCCAGACCGATTTTCTGACCTGTAGCTGGAAGCCAATCTGCGAAGATCGCCGCCGGTGTACCGGGTGGGTTATATTTTGGATAAAGCACCACTTCGCGCAGGTTTTGCATCAACCAATCGGGAATTAACATAGTGGCAACGATGGATAATACAACCACTGTTCCATACAACCAGCCCAGCATTCTCCAGCGTTGGTTGGAAATTCCCCAGAATGTTAAATAGAGGATAAAAACAAGGGCAATCTGCGGCTTGATGGTCATAAAAGCAAACAATACCCCGGCCAATTCTTCTGCCCTGCCGCGCAACGCTGTCAAACCAGCAACCGAAAGAAAAGCGACAAGAATCACCGCATTTCCATTAATTAATGGACGCAGGCCGTGGTAGAAGAACAAAGAAAAGAGGATAAATCCGACAGTCATGCTCATCCCCGGGCGCCAGTCAGCCAGACGCATGGAGAGAATGGCCAGACCAATCAGGGCTATCTCCAATACAGTCATCCATAGGGACCGGGCAATCACAAAATCAGGGATGAGGGCAAAAGGAAGGAAAATGGAAATACTATAAAGGGGATACGCAACACGCAGTTGATGTTCACCCGCCTGCGCCAGCCGCCCATAAACCATCGTTTGTATTCGTCCCGCCACTTCATCGCTGTAAGGACTGATCCCATCCACCAGAAGAGCCCGCGTACCTACCCAGTGAACGAGAAAATCGTTTCCCCCCGGATTCCGTACCGCATAATAATGGTTGGCATAGGTCAAAGCCGCCAGGAAAATGATCACTCCCAGGGCAGCAAATAACCAGTTGCGTAATTCCCGTTGAATCCTCAATGATCACTCCGGATAATAGATAATTAACGTCATTATAATTCATTGGAGATGCCGAGGATAATCTATGGAATCTTTTCAAAATTGCTAATTTGAGAGATTTTTATATCTAGTTTTTTCCAGCAGAAAACAGATGGTTTTTTCAAAAAACTTATTCTTTAAATAGTTCGTTTAGCTCTTTCTAATTTCATAGTAATTCGTGCGAAATGGATCCCGGCAATCAGTATCAGCATAGTTCGCATGAGCACCACGATCCAGAGGAGGTCAATCCTGCTGCGGCTAAAAAGTATCGGCCATTCGATCAAGCTCAAACCTATCAGGAGCAATGAATATAACGCCGCTATATTGATCGGCAATACCAACAGTATGAGTGGGATAATATACAAAATCCACTGGGGACTCCATCCTGGAGATACCAAAATCAGTAAAGACCAGGCCACACCGACCAAGGCCGTTAGTTGACGATCGGATTGCAGAACCGATTTTAATAAAATCCAAAACCCGATACAGACAGCAATCGAAAAGGGAACGATGGCCGGAATTTTGGCGGGATTTCCCTGCCGATGGAACGCCTTTGCTGGATCCCAACGGTCTGTTAATGGACCGAAATTCCCCGTTCCCAGATTACCATCCAATAAAGCCCAGACAGTCTGCCACGATCCTTTGGAATATTGGGCGGAAAGAGAAGCTGTTGTCATTTGGAGAGAAAACAGCCACAGAAATCCCAGCGTAACAAGAATCGTTATACTGAACAAACAGAAAGTCTTAAGGAAACTTTTTTTATCTGTCCGCTTCCAGACGATGGGTAGTACCAGAGCCGGGAATATTTTTACAAGAAATCCCAATCCCAATGTAAGTCCGGCAGCAAATTGTTTTCTTGTAAGAGCGAACCAGAGACCCAGCAAAAGCAAGAATACAGCCATTGGATCAAAATACCACCAGCCATACGGAAAGAAGGACAAAAACAGGGTGTAAAGACTCAATTTGACTCTGGCCGTCTCTTTCGCATCGGTTCGTTCCACAAGTTTCCAGAAAATTAGAATTGAACCAGCATCAAAAAGAGTCAGGAGACTTGCCAGCATATAACAGTAGATTTTTTCATCCCCACCGGCAAGTCGATACAAACCTGTTGAGATAAAGGGGAAAATCGGAGGGAATTCCACCCAGTAATCAAAAAAAGGCCATCCCGGTATTTGTGCCAGTCGATAGAAATTCAACTGGTCGCCAAATCCAAGGTAGGCAGAATAAGGCATGACGAAAAACAGGATGCACCTGAGGATGATGAATACCCCGGCAGCCAGCTTCCCATCCAGCTTTCGCATTATCGACATGAAAACAACCCTATGGTGAAACCCGGTTAAAAATTACTGCCTGATCGTCTCGATACTGTTCCACCCATTCGTCTTTCGGAAGTGCAAAGACCAACGGCCGATTTGGCTCAATGATTATTCGGGTGATTCCCCATTTTGCCATCAAATCTTGCCAACCATTACCGGCCTGGATGATGGTCAGCCATTCGCCCAGAATGGCATCACCAAAAAGGTCTGTGCGGCCGTCAACAAAGACTTTCTCATCAGGATTCTTCCAGACGATATACCCGCCCCAGTTATAAGCATTGAAAAGCCTGCCCTTTTCAGTGATGGGACTGGCTGCCAGATATTTCACGGCATTTTCGGGATAGTATTTCCTTTCGAAAGCCTCCATCAATACAGGATTCGTCACGGCAGCCAGTTTGAAAAAGCTGAACAGTCCCAGTAGCCCGGCAAAAACCAGATTGATGGTTCTCTTTTGAGAATCTGTCAATTCACGGCGGGGCATTGCTTTGTAGCGGACAAAGAGCTGCTTCAAATATTCCGGAGATTTTTGCGAGATCACTGACCAGACCTTCATGTCCGTCCATGCCTGCAAAAAGATCGGTGTTGATACGACTACAGCCGTCGAAATGTTTCGGCGGGCATATAAAGCCATCAAAATGAACAATAAAGAAGGCATAAGTTGCCAGAAGGGAACCTTACCGGATCGACGGGCGAGACAGAATAGAAATAAGATCAGATAAGCCGCGAATGCCCAGGATTCGACAGAATGAAAATCGGGTGATGCCCATTCCTGTATAAACTGTCTCAGAATACCCACTCCAACAGTCTGAAATGGTATCAGCCACATGCGAATTCCATTTGGGTTGACGGCTGTTGAAAGATAACCGCCAATGGCAACGATAAGAATCAACCCGGCCTGATGCAATTTTTGCTTTTCTGTGGGGAAACCATCCAAAACCAATCCCGCTGCACAGGCCAGTAGATAAAGTATCCCGAGTATGTATCCTCCGTGCAAATTTGACCAAAAAATAAATACAGGAATTGTGATCCAGAGGCTGCGGCCGCCTTTCTTTATCCATTGGTCAATCAACCATGCCAGAAAAACCAGCAATACCAGAGAAAAAAATTGCGGACGCGGAGTCCATAAAGGAGCGCAGGACACACTGGCCAAAAGAACTATTCCTGCTTTTGAAAAATGATCCGATTCCACCTGAAACCATAATATACAGGCGATAATCACAGCCATAAGCCCCATCCAGGCGGAAATTCCAAGCCATCCGGTCAGATGGTAAAGACTGTACAGGAATACTTCACTCAACCAGGAATGATTCACCCAGACCTGCCCCCCGCGCGTGTATGAAAAAACATCAGAAAGCAGAGGCTTTCCAGTCTCTGTCATCACTTTCCCACTTTGAAGATGCCACCAGAGATCAGAATCCAGAGGCGAGCGTGATGCCACCAGAAATATCAATAACAGAGTAAGAACCAGAATCAGGTTCTGGAATCCGATGGAATTTCGGTTTTTAGCAGGCGAAATTGTTGTATCCATGATCACTGACTCGGGGGTATTGGCGTCAATTCACCGATTAGTTCAGACGGATGAACCGGGCGGCTCAGGTCAAAATAGATATGGTAATCTCCGATGGTTTCTTCTCTCCAGTTTACTCCAAGACGAGAAAAACCCGTTTTTAATGCCATATCCAGGGGCGGATTAAACGTCGTGATATATGCCGTCCTGGATGCTCTTTCCACCTGACGGGTGTATTCGGGCAGACGGTTATCACGTGATGTATAACGCAGGTCATTATGATATGGCAGACTAGGAGAATACAGGATTTCTTCCCGACTCTTATAGGCCAGCGGATAAGTCACCCAATAATTGGAATAACCAAACACCTCACCTTTATCCTTCAAAAACTCGATCAGTTTTTCGTCATACTGGTGGTTTATCCATGTCACACTGTCAAACTGCGTCGTAATTCCCGGGGGATTTTTTAAAGCAGACTGGATTGTTCCCACCCCGGCATAAACAACCAAAATGGCCACCAGAGCAAACTGGATTGTTTTTTTTACAGGTAACGAGACCACCGTTCGGGCAAATATCAATGAGAATGGTACCGCCAGGGGAAGAAAATAACGACCTGACGGATCCAATCCAAATGCTGTAAAGATAAAACCGGCTGCCAAAAAACCGACAGATGCCAGAATCAAATACCATTTTTGGCGTTCTCCCGCCTCCATAGTTTTCAACAGTTTTCCGAAAAACCAGAAAGCTCCCCCCCAGATGACCAAAATGAATGGCAAAAGTGGCAGACCAAGCCATCGGATTTCCCATGGCGGACGCAAACCGAATATTGCCGGCAAACCCAGAAACAGGAAGTTGAAAAGATGATTCCCGGTCCTCACAATCCAGGGATCTTTTTCTATGGATACGGCAGACCCGAACATCTCACTTATTTGCAAACTCGATCCTGATTGGAAACCCGCCTGCCACCAGGGAAATGACCCAATAAAAAAGAATATGATTATTAATGCGATGGAAAAAATCCAGTTGTTCTTTTTCCTTGCCTTCAAGATAGTCAGGAATCCATACAAACAGGCTGGGACCGTCGCCACCAGACTGAGTCCAAATGACCAGAATCCAAGACCTGTTATCAAACCAAGAAGAATTGAGAGAATGATCAATCTATGGATAGGCATTTCTCCCTTTTTATCCACGTCCATAGATAAAGCACACAGACAAGCGGCGTTGGATAAAACCAGAGCCTCCCCATACCCACCCAGACTGACTGTTGTGTACAGAGTCACATTCACAACCGGGATGGCCATTAAAAAAGACGAAATAACCGTCACATCTCGCCGATGTGTCAATTTCCATCCAAGAGCGGCTGTCGATATAATAGTACAGGTATAAAGTATCATTTGAAGAATACGGATGGAAAGAATGGAATCCCCCAGCAGGCGGAACAATCCGGCGACAAGAAAAGCATCCAGACTGCCCATATATGCCTGCCCATAAAAGAAAACCGGACGCTCACCCTGCAGAATATGCCGGGCCATCAGTCCAGTAATGGCTTCATCAGAATTGAAGGGAAAGGCCTGGTTGGCCAGCCAGATGATTTTCCAAAGTATCCCCAGCATTGCCATGAGCAAAACCCAGCCCCAGACCGGAATGTTGTCAGATATGATGTTCTTTTCCGTAGACCGGGTTGAATTATTCATTAAATTATTGTAGCGCAAAATGAAAACCTTCCCCTGGAAACAGACAGCCGGTCTTTTTTTCTTCATCCTGATTTTCTGGATGTATTTCGCTGGAGTGATCCTTGTACCATTCCACCCGGATGAAAGCACTCAGATCTATATGAGCGCAGATACCAGTCAACATCCATTCGACCTTGTTTACAATCCACCGATGGAAATGAGTGATCGCCTGCGTTACCGCCTGCTGGATTCTCCCATCACCCGGACATTGATCGGATGGGGGTTGACTCTTCAGGGCAAGCACTCCATTCCAACCGATTGGAATTGGTCAACCACATGGATAGCCAATGAATTAGCCGGTGCTCTACCTACCAGTGACGTGTTACTGGCGGCCAGATTTTCTGTAGCGTGGCTTTTTCCCTTTAGCTGCCTTTTCCTCTTCCTTGCCGTTAGACAGATTGACAACAAAGGGTCAGCCCTGATTGCGGTTATTCTCATGGCGTTCAACAGTTTAATTCTTCTGCATACCCGCAGGGCGATGGCAGAAAGTTCCCTGATCTGCTTTTTTTGTGCCTCTCTATGGGTTCTCGTATGTGATCCTTTTAGAACAATCCCTTCTGCACTTTTTTTAGGGTTGGCGGTTAATTCCAAACAGACCGCCATCCCGTATGCAGGTTTGGGAGTATTGACAATCTTTTTTCAAAAAGCCGATTCAATTCGAAAGAAATTTTGGAATCTGTTTCTTTACCTGTTGATACTATTAGTGATTTTTTGCATATTAAATCCGGTATTCTGGAAATCACCCATTGAAGCTGTGACCAAAAGTGTTGACTTGAGGGCTGAATTATCTTCCCGGATGGAAGCGGATTACAGGGTAAATCACAATCCAATGGAACAGGGAATTACGTTATTAGTCCGGGTTTTCTTTCAACCACCTGCCTGCGCCGATGTGTTAAATTACCAGGCAGAAACAAAAAATCAGGAAGATCGGTATTTTTCGCAGCCATTGAACAATCTTACCCAGGGTTTCATCAATGGGACAGGTCTTTTAATATTGACTGTGTTGGGGTATGTGTTCTTAATTCGAAAGTTATCAAACAAGAAAACCACTAACAGATATTCCACAGTCATGTTCTTTGCAATTACACTGGTCAGCCTTGTTATGTTGACTTTCTTTACACCTGTTCCATTCCAACGGTACTACATCATTCTGATTCCCCTGTTCAGTACCGCACAGGCAGCCGCTATAACATCTCTGGGGAAATTGATTTTTCAATCGAAACAAAAAGAGGCTGCCGGGATGGGCAGCCTCCAATAACAATATCAGACTAAAGTTTGATGCGATAGACGCGGTGGTTTTTATACGCCCGGCCGCCTACATTGATCAAATCCTTACGCATCTGGACCGCTGTTTCGGCCACCTGGGTTAATTCGGCGTGCTCAAAATTGAAATCTTCAATAGTTTTCTGCATCTCAGAATAAAGCAATGCTGCTCCGCCGCGTCCGTGGTATTCAGGCAGAACACCGGCGCCATTCAAAGAAACGACCTTGGCCTTTTTCATCTCGATCAGCATGTCAATGATCCCCCAGATGGTGATCTTTCCACCATGCCGCTGCAGGGCAGCTGAAATATCCGGGAAGGCCAGCAGGAATCCAATGATCTTATCGTTGTATGTCATAATCTTGATCAGTTTTGGATTAACCACAGTCAACAGGTTCTCAACAAGCAAGTCAATTTCTCCCTGTGTAAGGGGATAGTATTCCCAGTTGTTGACAAAAGCATTGTTATAAGCATGGCCGATATCATTGGCCATTTTGACAATTTCCCGTTTGTTCTTAAATTTAATTACTTTGAAAGCACCGCGTTCTTCCACCCGGCGTGCAATTTCCTGTGCCTTTTCAGGTAATCGGAAATTCTCGCGAGAGAGATAACAGGAAACAAAATCCACCTCTTTTTCAAATCCGACGGTTTCAACCAGTTTGGGATAATAATCATAGTTGTAATTCATCATGGTCATCATCTGGCGTTCTTCGAATCCTTCCACCAGAATGCCATACCCATCAAAAGCAGAAAAACCTTTGGGCCCTACCAGAGTATCCAAACCGCGATCACGTGCCCAGTCAAATGTGCGCGCAAACAACGCATTGGCAGCTTCCTGATCATTCTCGATATCAAACAGATAGAACTGCGCTTTCTTTGTTTTATGGTAATCATTAAATGACCGGTTCTCCATGGCGGCAATGCGGCCTACCATCCGACCATCACGATAAACGGCAAAGAAGTCTGCATCATTTAATTCATAGAAAGGGTGTTTCTTTTTATTGAGCATTAGCCGAATATCATTGATGAATGGTGGCACCCATTGTGGACAATCTTTGTATAGACGATAGGGGAGCATGACAAAATCATCTACTTGTTTTTTGTTTGAAAGGTCAATTTGCTCAACTGTGATCATTTTTCCTCGTCATGACTGATGCAAAAGTAGAATAAATGCATAAAACTTTAAAAAGTATACACCGATTGAATGAAAAGATTAAGGATAGATTAATATCTATAACCCCAAAAACAAAATGGAGTTATGAATAAGAAATATCATGATTGCTTCTCAAAATGCAAACCAGATACTAACAATTCAATAAACCAACAGTTCGACCGGAGTTCCCACTCCAACACCCAATTCTTGGGCAGCACTGCCGTTGACCACACTGATACATAATCGGTCAGCGCTATCTATAAGTAGAACAAGTTCCCCCGGTTTTCCTTCGGCAAATGTGGTAACCCAACGATCAATAATTTTTTCTGCAATGTGAATACGTGCGCGTTTCGGATCACAACCTGACAGCAACGTATTATCGAAGTTTGTCTCCAGACTTCCAAAGTGGTCGACTGCCCAGATTTCACCGACCCATCCACTACTGGTACGTTCAGTAACAGCCATTGATAGAACAAAAGGATTGGTTATTTCAGGGCCAAAATCTTCCAGGGCGGCTCCAGCAGCCAGATAGGCGGCGGCCGGAGCGAAAAGATCACGGCCATGAAACACCGGGCTCACAGGTTCAAGCCGGAAACGTGGATTCTCTATTTTGAACGCTTTTACTTGCTTCCTGTTTTCTTTTCCCCACTGAATAATGAAGGTAAACAGACCATTGTCTGGACCAATGAATAATTGACGATCAATCCGCATAGCCAAAGCATGTCGTTCCGTTCCTACTCCCGGATCAACAACTGCCAGATGTATCGTGCCAGGTGGAAAATACTTGCAGGATCGGTCCAGTGCCAGGGCGCCCGCCCGAATATCCTGTGGGGGAATCAAATGTGTCAGATCAATGATCTTTGCATTTGGAGCAATACCCGAAATGATCCCCTTCATAATACCCACATACGGATCACGCAATCCAAAATCAGTTAAAAGGGTAATGATGGGATGTTCGTCCATAGCGTTTATAGAGCCACTATTTTTATTTGTATTTCTTTGTCAGTCACCAATGAAAGCAAATCCGATTTTTCAATACCCCCGCGCCATTCTTCAACAGCGGGAAACGCAGAAGAGCAAAAAATCAATATTCGATTCTTTTTTATCTTGCAGGCAAGATCACGGATTTTTCCCCTGTGGGTGCGGTCAAGTCCATCGGCCAACCGTAGAAAGGATGCCAATATCTGTACACGTTTACGGTCAGCGGGATTCATTGATGCAAAATGATCATGAGAAATAACCGGTAAAGCTTTACGATGATAACGAGCAATAGACCCGATAATCAAACGGTTATGATGATCAAATGGCAGCAATTTGGTTTCAAGGATGATCCGCAAAGCCGTCTTGTGATGGTTTTTCCATCCTTCCACCCATCCAATGTCATGCAGGATGGCCGCACATTGCAAAATGAATCGGTCTTCATGCCTCAGATGATGCCATTCTGCCAGTTCATCGAATAGACGTAAAGTCAATTTTGACACGTGAATCACGTGTTCATATTCAGATTCACACGTTTTTGCCAGGTCGATTACCTGAGAAAGAATGACATCTTCTTCGGGATTGGTCTCATCAGGGAAAATCATGATTGCTCTTCTGTAACTTTTTTTCGGCGGGGGGCGGGTTTCTTTACAATCTCGGTCGGTTGAACAACTTCTCGGGTTATTTCCACTTTCTCTTCAGGAGTTGATATTGGCAACGCATCAGCTTGATCCTGGTCTTCTCTTCTCTTTTCTTTTGAGTGGTTTTCTTTTTGAATATCATCCAGACTGATACCGCGGCGAGTCATTTCAGCGTATTCAACCGGAAGACCGGCTGCATTTTGAGCTTCGGCAGCTTTCTCTACATCATAATCAATCCGAAAGAAATCCACTTCCACCTTATGCTTTTTTATGGATAGTACGGCATATGATGCCCGCGGGTCCCCGTCAAATGGCCGGCCGACGCTGCCGGGGTTAATAAAAATAGATCCTCCCGCAAAACGCATGAAGGGTTCATGGGAATGTCCGCAAAGAATGATGTTGGCATGAGCTTTTTTGGCCAGATCGCGTAACCGTTCCTGCGGTGTCTCATCGTTTAATGCTTCATCAATGGCTTCTGGACTGCCGTGACAAAAGAGGACTTTCCAGTTTTTTATTGTCTCACGATGATTTTCAGACAAACTTTTCAAGTAGTCAATGCTTTTTTTTGAAAGTTGTTCATAAGACCAGTGGAATGAAAACCATTTCTCAGGGACCTTGGTATTTTTCCACTCATCACTTTTTTCTGGAACTTTCAGTACCTTCTGGTCATAATTACCAATGATGCTGATGGCTTTATGTTTCTTAACCAGCTTTATTACTGCATCCGGCTTTGCACCAAAGCCAGTGAAATCTCCCAGGTTCCAGATTTGTTTCACTTTCATTTCTCCGGCATGGGCTAGAACTGCCTCCAGTGCTGGCAAATTGCCATGAATATCAGAAAGCAATGCAACTTTCATGTGTTTCCTCCGCTTTGTACCGGATTATTTTGAGATAAAGGAATATTTTCCTTTTTATTAAAAAAGGGAACCTGCAGAACCTGGAATAAATTTTCCCAGACCTTTTCAGTTTTCCAAAGATACCATTTTTCAATGAATTCCTTATACTGTTCTTCCCGATTCCCCTGTTTCAACGATAGCAGATAATTAACACCGGGAATGAAGTGATTGGAGTAGCGATCACGGCCAAAATAAGCCAGAGTTTTCTGATGCTCCTCCTCCACAAAGCCTGGCAAGAACTGAATCCAGACATCGCAATCATGGATAGAACCCAGCAATTCCTGAGCAGTACGCATGATGGCCAATGTGTTTTTCAATTCGTTGGCATAAATAGAAGAAAAACATTCCATCGTGTACCGCAGATTTTTTCCGGCAATCCGCATGGCATGAAGGTCAGCAACGTTGGCAGGATCTTGAATACTTTCCTCATAGGAAGAAAATGTTTCAAATGCCGAATGGATTGTGTCAAAAGAACGTTGATACAGGGCTGGAGTATATAAATAGATATCTGAACTTCGGGCAGCGGCTCCTTCAAATGCCGCCCGCATCTCTTCTGCCACCCCGGAATGCTCATAAGCTGTCAACCGCTTTAATAACCGGTCTTGTATTTTGTTTCGTTTCTGTTTTAGACGAAGCAATAACCTCCGTATCCCCGGACCAAATTGAGGATCAGGGATATTTTTCAGGATGTGAGATATGGAATCAATCTGAACATCTGTATCTCGGGCAGCCCCCAGTGCACTGGTGAGTCCATGAATTTCCTTCTCCCAGATCACTCCACGTTTGGCAGGAAGACAATCCTGAAACACGTCCAACACGGCGCGCATTCGTCGTGTGGATACACGCATCCTATGGACAGCTTCAATATCCCGCTGTTTTCGAACACCAGGAATTTCAGATGAAATAACATCCAGTTGCTTTAAGAACAGGCCAGCGGCATAAATGCGGATGCTTTCTTCCGGTTTTTGTTTCACCAGCTTCTCCTCAAAAAACCGCCAGCCTGATCGAATATATTGATTACATACCGGTTTTATTCAGGTAATCGTTCAAACAGGTTCTTTATCTGGGCTTTCAAATCCCCAAAGACCGCCTGTACAGAACGGGTAGCATCAATTGTCACAAAACCGAATTCATCTGACATCTTGTCAAATTGCTCGATCAGTTTTCCCTGATAGATGACAAAGCTGTCAAAAATATTATCGGCACAGCGAATATCCATTCCTGATTCCCAGTAGTCAAAACCACGGCCGTGAACTAATCGGGCAACCAGCGAATCCACGTCAGAACGCATATAGATTACCAGATCAGGTTTAAGGGCAAATCCATAAATTGACCTTGCCCGATCCGGGTCAGCACCTCGCACAATATCACGAGCAATAATAGAAAAGAAATACCTGTCTGAGAGCACAACAAAACCGGCTTTCAAAGCAGGTATGATCTGGTTTTCCAGCCGGTCGGCAAAGTCAGTGGCATAGAAAAGACTCATTGTTAATGGACTGAGCGTATGACCATTCTTTGCAGATTCCAATCCTGCCTGGGTTAACGGTGACCGGTGAAGTCCAGTATCGCTAACAGCATACCCTTCATCTTCCAGCCAGCGGCGCAGCAACTGTATCTGGGTCGAACGACCGACACCATCGGTTCCTTCGAGTACGATCAATTTCCCTTCGAGTTCTTTGATAGGATTATAGGGGAAACCAGCTCCGTAAAAATCAACTGAATGCATCGTTACCTCCCCTTATGCCACAACCGTTGAACGGCGGCGAGAACGAACCAATGGATTTGGCAGCCCTTCCCAACCACGTAAAATGCGGGTCACCAGTTGTCGAACAAGTTTTTGTTCTTTTTGAACAGATTCTGTTCCATCTATGACGGTCATGCCAAATTCATCAACCATTTTCTCGTACTCGTCGATAACCCGTTGTTGAAATAGTCGGAAACTTGTAACCTTGTTATCCGACAGACCCAGGTCCATGCCAGCCTCATAATATTTGATCTTGGCACGGCTTGATAGGATGCGGTCCACAGCTACATCCAACGGGACGCGGAAATAGAGGGTAAGGTCAGGCATAGGAGCAAAGGAATACATGCTGCGTACCCAGGCCGGGTCAACTCCACGAGCTACATCGCGGGCAAATGCCGTGAAGGCATACCGGTCAGCCAGAACGATTCCGCCAGCCTTCAACAAAGGGAAAATGTATCGTTCCCAGCGATCGGCAAAATCCGTGGCTGTCATCAGGCTGAAAGTGGTGGGGGTAAACATCTTCTTCTCTTTCGCCATCCGCGAGGTCGATTTCACCAGTTCTGAACTATTCCATTCACTGAAATAGACAGAATGTCCTTTAGAAAGCAGCCATTTGTGAAGCAGATCGATTTGCGTTGACTTGCCGCTGCCGTCAATTCCTTCAACGACTATCAGTTTTCCTTTATAGTTGCCAGTAGATAACATCCTTCTCCTGCCTTATAGTTTGGAAAGAAGTTTTATTATTCATTATATAGCAATGAAAATTATTCGTTTTCTTCTTCGTCTGCCGTGTCCATCTCCATCAATTCTCCGGTAGTGATGAACACGGTACGTTCACAGATGTTGGTCACGCGATCAGCCAGCCGTTCCAGGTTATGAACCACCCAGAGGAGCAGGTTGATTGATTCGATCAACCGGGGATCGGCGATCATTTCATTAACCAATTCACTGTAAATCTCATTATATAAGGCATCGACGGCATCATCTTCTGCCGGTATCTTGCTGGCTGTGCGAGCATCTTCATTCACAAAGGCGCTCAGTGCGCGGTGGAGCATCCCTAACCCAAGTTCTCCCATTTGCTCAATTTCTCGGATGGGTATGGGCAGTTCAGCATCACCCAGACGCATGGTCACCTTGGCAATACCTTTGGCGTAATCACCCATGCGCTCCAGTTCTGTAATGATTTCAAGTATGGCGGCCAGTGTACGTAAATCGCGCGCCATCGGCTGTTGTGTTGCTATTGTAATGATGATGGCATTCTCAATGGCAAACCGCTTCTCATTAATCGTTTGATCATCATCATATACCTGTCGGGCAGCATGTATATCCCGATTTTTAAGAGTGGCAATAGCATTGAATGTGGCCTGTTCTACCATACTACCGAGTAATAAGACCTCATCCAGCAGCTTCTTTATCTGTTGGGTTAATACTTCTCGCGTCATAGATTCACCTGGCTCTCTGTCACCCGAACTTTTATCCGTACCGCCCGGTGATGTAATCTTCCGTCCGCTTGTCTTGCGGGTTGGTGAAGATGTGGCTGGTTTCACCGTATTCTACCATGACCCCTGCCCGGTCTGAATCCATGGTAAAGAAAGCTGTGTAATCGGATGCGCGGGCAGCCTGCTGCATATTATGGGTGACGATGATTATGGTATAGTCCTTCGAAAGTTCGCGCATCAAATCTTCAATTTTTAATGTGGCAATCGGGTCAAGTGCTGAACATGGTTCGTCCATGAGGATGATGTCTGGTTTCACCGCCAGCGCCCGGGCAATACACAGCCGCTGCTGCTGCCCTCCTGAAAGTGACAACCCTGATTTCTTCAAATGGTCTTTGACTTCATCCCACAGGGCAGCCTGTTTCAACGCCTGTTCAACCGGTTCACTCAAGTCGCCTTTCATACCATTGATCTTCAATCCCCAGGCTACATTATCAAAAATCGATTTTGGGAACGGATTGGGCTTTTGGAAAACCATACCAATCTTCTGCCGAACCTGGACGGGGTCAACGTCTTCGTCATAAATATTATGTCCGTGAAATGTTATCTTTCCGGTGACATGACAATTGGGTATGAAATCGTTCATCCGGTTGAAAGAGCGCAGAACCGTGCTTTTCCCGCATCCTGAAGGGCCGATAATGGCCGTAATTTGATTGGGAACGATTTTCATATCTACATTCTTTACAGCACGAAAATTACCATAAAAAATGCAAAGGTCTTCAGCACTAATAATGGGAGGCTTTGTTTGTGTTTGATGATCGATCATGAAATCCGCCTGGTAAAGCGGTTGCGCATAAGGATGGCAAACGCATTAAGAGATAAGAGTAAGACTAATAATACCAGAATGGCTGCTGCCGCGATATTTCTGAATTCGTCTTGTGGACGTGTTGTCCAGTTATAAATCTGGATTGGCAGCGCTGTAAACCGGGAGAACACACTGCTTGGGTCGCGGTTGATGAACGAAGAAGCTCCTACCAGGATCAACGGAGCCGTTTCACCAATAGCTCTGGATATTGCAAGAATAGTACCGGTAAGAATACCGGGAAGAGCCGAAGGCAAAACATGGTGCCAGATGGTCTGCCATTTGGTGGCACCCAACCCATAGCTTGCCTCTCGAAGAGATCTTGGTACAGCCCGGATGGCTTCCTGTGCGTTGATAATCAGGATGGGCAATATCAACAAAGCCATGGTCAATCCTGCAGAGAGGATCGTTCTGCCGCCGGTCTCACCGCTACCGAGAAAACCACCTCCGGTAAAGTAGCCCAAGCCACGGACAAATATGGCCAATCCCAAAATCCCATAGATGATGGAGGGCACTCCGGCCAGGTTATCGATATTGGTTTGAATGATCTTGTTGATCCGGTTGGATGCCGCATATTCTTCAAGATAGATCGCAGCTCCAACACCGGTTGGGAAAGCCACCAGGACGGTGATCAAAATGATCCAAAGAGAACCGAATATGGCCGTGCGTACCCCGGCCAGTTCCGGCGTGCTTGACATACTTCTGGTGATGAATTCAGGGTTCAGCCAGGAATGAAATTCCACATGCCCATTCGGGTACTTTTCGGCCGCTCTGGCCATGATTTCATTCCTATGCAGAATTGATACATCCAGATGATAACTATCCACCACGGTAGGTTTGACTACTTCTGCAATGACCAGATCGACCAGGTCCGCCTGGCTTCTAGCAGTAAAGGGCATATCACGATCAATGGTCTTGTATCGATTGCTTGTGAGATTTTTCTTCAAGATTTTGATCAAATCCTGGCTGCTTAACTGTTCCAGCGGCACCGAAGATATTTTTTCGGGTTCCACCGTGTTTTTCAAGACAACCAGACCGAATGCCTGATTAACTATACTTAAAATAAGGATAGCCAGAATAATAATGGCCGCTGCCGTCGAGGCATAAAAAATCGTCCGCCAGATTTTACTATCACGGTGTCTCTTTTGTAGATTGGTATTACTTTCTCCGGCAAGATCAGTATATTCATTCATTCGTATACCTCACGGTATTTTGCAGAAAGTCTGCGGCTAAGAATATTTAACCCGAGGGTTACAAGGAATAACACCAGCCCTATGGCAAAAATACTGTTGTAATCTGGAGTGTCATAACCCACATCACCACCGCTGATACGAGCAATATACCCCGTCATGGTTTCTGCGGCCTTGAATGGATTAAAAGTGAAATTTGAGCCAGACCCGGCGGCGATGGCCACAATCATTGTCTCACCGATGGCTCGCGAAATGGCAATAATAAAAGCAGCAATAATGCCAGAGAGGGCGGCAGGAACCACAATCTGTACCGCTGTTTCCAGACGGGTACTTCCCAATCCATAGGCGGCTTCTCGCAATGAACGCGGAACAGCCGTAAGAGCATCTTCACTCATTGAACTTACCAGAGGAAGAATCATGATCCCCATGACAAGACCGGCAGAGAGTGTGTTGTAAATTTCCACATTCTGTTCGCCAAAAATACCCCGCAATACCGGCGTCATGAACGTGAGTGCAAAATAACCGTAGACTACCGTCGGAACACCTGCCAGTATCTCCAGGATAGGTTTTAATACACTGCGCGCTTTGGATGAAGCATATTCGCTAAGAAAAATGGCGGCACTCAACCCCACGGGCAACGCTACGATCATGGCAATCAACGTGGTCAACAGGGTAGATGTAGCCAGCGGCAAGATACCGAATTCCCCTATGGAAGGCTGCCAACGGGTGTTTGTAAAGAATTCAAGCAGACTGACATCTGGATTGGCAAAAAACAGGAGAGATTCTTTTCCCAGTTCAAATACAATTCCGATGGTTGTCAGTATCGACACAA
This sequence comes from Leptolinea tardivitalis, assembly GCF_001050275.1. GTDB lineage: Bacteria > Chloroflexota > Anaerolineae > Anaerolineales > Anaerolineaceae > Leptolinea > Leptolinea tardivitalis. The sequence continues at coordinate 332,419 of NZ_BBYA01000008.1, read as the reverse complement.
ATCCACAAAAAAATAAAAATCCCTGAATGAGGATTTCATTCCAACGTTTTTTCTTGCGAAGAAATTCAGGAACCCGTGAAGCTGGTTTGATTTGTACCGTGCTTAGCGTATGGTTCATGATCTGTTCACGCATGTTTTTCCATTCTTCAGACTTGGGCTGGCCTGTGTTTCCACAGACCAGCCCGGAGAAATTATCTATCTATAAATCAGGTCTTGCCGTTGTTTTGTTATTTCAAGGCATCCAGTAGAGCCTGTTTGGAAGCATTCAGAGCTTCATCACTGGCCGGGAAATAACCAACCTTGTCGATAACTTTGTCAACATTGGTCAGGTAGTAGTTGATGAAACCGGCAACCTGGGGTTTAGCTTTCAGGATGGCTGCATCAGAGTAGATGAACAGCGGGCGGGAGAGCAGATACTTACCAGATTCTGCAGTCTCAAAACTGGGTGCAATATCGTTGATGGAGATGGCATTCAGGCGGTCTTGTTGTTGCTGGTAATAAGCGAACCCGAAGTAACCAATGGCGTATTGATCGCCTTCCACACCCTGCACAAGGACATTGTCATCTTCGCTGGCCTGGGTATTCTTGGCATTGAGCAAAAGTTTCTTGGCATCATCCAGCTTGGCAAGTTTCTGGGGTTTCTGGATAACAAATTCAGCAAAGAAGTCAAAGGTGCCGCTGTCGGTTCCGGGAGTAAACCGTTTGATAGGCTGGGCAGGCCATTTTGGATTGACATCAGACCACTTTTCAGCCGTGGTGAAGATTTTGCCCAATTCTTCGGTGGTAACGTTTTTCAGGAAATCATTTTTCTTATTGACGACAATGGTGATCGCATCTGTGCCTACACGGAAGGCAATCGGGTTGCGGGCGGGATTTAATTTGGCGCAGTTGGCTTTTTCTTCGTCCTTGATTCCACGGCTGGCATTGGCAATATCGGTTTCACCGGTCTTGCAGAACCGTTCGAAACCACCACCCGTTCCGATGATGTCATTCTTGATCTCACCGGTATAACCATCCTGTACAAAAAGCTCCTGGATGGCTTCAGACAGAGGTCCCACTGTTGAAGAACCAGCGGAATAAATATCACCTTTTAATTTGGACGGATCAACTTCTGGAAGTTCAACTTCTTTTACTGCTGCTTTTGTTGGTTCGGCGGCTTTGGTCGGTTCTGCGGCAGGAGCAGCAAAAACCGGTGAAGCCGGGGCAGTGGCAGTCAGGAACATACCAATGGCCGCAAAAAGGGAGACAAAAATCATCAATTTTGAACGCATATCTTTACTCCTTTGGATTGTTTTCATAGCCATTATCATAACCAGTCATGTTTAAGAAGGCAGGAAGGCAATGTTAACAAATGAATAAGGAGTGTTTAGGATCCCGTAAATTGTTAAAAGAAAAACCTGGAAGGATGAATCCAACCAGGTTTGTGTGGATATCATGATCGTGCTAATTTTCCGGTAAAAGAAAAGATACTGTTGTTCCCTTATTAAGCTCACTCTCAGCCCAAATCCGGCCGCCATGTGCTTCCACCAGGTGTCTGGCAATAGACAATCCAAGTCCGGTACCGCCGCCAGAACGAGCTTTATCGGCCTTATAAAACCTCTCAAATATCCTGGGCAAAGATTCTGGGTCAATTCCTACGCCGGTATCTTGAACAAAGAAAACCACACCTTCCTGCGTTTTGTTCACACCGCAGGTGATTTTCCCTCCAGGCAAGGTAAATTTGATGGCATTGTGCAACAAGTTTACGATTACCTGCACCATACGACTGACGTCCACAGATACCTTCGGTAAATCCGGCTCAATGCATTTCTCAATGGTCAAACCGGCTCGTTGAGCCTGAAGAATCATCCTATCAACAGCTTTGTCCATAAGATCACCGGGAGGAACAATCCGGTGTTCCAGAGGAACCCTCCCAGATTCAATACGGGAAAGTTCCAGTAGTTCTTCCACCATTTGGGTGAGGGTATCAATTTCAATATCCATGCGACTCAAAAAACGCTGGGCAGCCGGCGGATCATCCACGGCACCTTCGCGCAAAGTCTCAGTAAGCGCTTTCATGGAAGCCAGAGGTGTTCGCAACTCATGAGATACATTGGAGACAAATTCGCGCCGCAGGGATTCAAGCTTTCGAATCCGGGTCATATCCTGCAATATCAGAAGGACGGCGCCGGGCATTCCCGAATCCATTAACGTTGCACCCGCCTGAACAAATATTTTTTCCAGGCTTATTTCGTAACTGGCTGTTTGTGGTTCTCCCGTGTTCTTGCATCGCTGCCATAATTCAACCAGTTGATGATGCCTGACAACTTCAACGAGAGTCTTACCCATGGCTTCCGCCGACGTTGTCTTAAACATGCGCTCTGCTGCCGGGTTGATCAGCTGAACTGTGCCATCTTTCCCGGCAATCAAGATTCCATCCGCCATATTGTTCAACACAGCTGCCAGTTTTGTGCGTTCGCTGGTGAGCTCGTCAATTTGCGCCTGTAATTGGAGGCTCATGCTGGAAAAGGCATGATTCAAACGGGAAATCTCATCTACTTTTTCAGGCAGTGAATTTTTTCCGGTAGAAGATTTTCGAAACGATTGTATGGCATCTGATAACCGTCTAACCGGTTGAGTTGTCCAGTTTGTGATCAAGATACTTAACAGAATGGCCAGAAGCGCCGCCACCCCTGTGGCGGCAAGTATCGCCTTGTTTAATGCCCATACACTGGCTTCCACTTCTGTTAACGGCATTGAAAGTCGGGCTATTGCCCTGACACGGTCATCCACTTTAACGGGTACAGCAGCATACAGGTACTGTTTGCCCAGTGTACTGGAAATACGTGTAGCTGTAGCTTCGTTTCCTTTTAGCGCCGATTGCACTTCAAACCTCTCCAGATGGTTCTCCATTTCTGATGGATTGGTCTGCGATTCACCCACCACACTTCCATCCGCCAGAATAATAGTGACTCGTGAATCCAACAAACGGGCATTAGAAGAGGCAATCTGTTCATATACTGACTCAGGTTGGCCGGATTTCATGACTGTTGCCACGTCATCGGCCAAACCGCGCGTTTCAGCAAGAAGTCGTACCTTTAAATTTTCGGTGTAAGACTGTTCAAGGGAATAAGAGACCACCAGGCTTAACCCGCCCATAATCACGAGAATAAGAATGATATAGGGCAACGCAAACCGTGCAAACAATGATTGTCGCATAAGACTTATCCTTCAAACCGGTATCCGGCACCGCGTACGGTTACGATTCGTTCCGGTGTCGCGGCATCTTTTTCGATTTTTTCCCGCAGCCACCGGATATGAACGTCTACCGTCCGGCTGTCTCCTATGAAATCCCATCCCCAGACTTTTTCGAGAATTGTCTCCCGGGTCAAAACCTGCCCCCGATGAATAGCCAGGTAATGCAATAATTCATATTCTTTTGGTTTCAAGGGTAAGGGTTTTCCATTAAATAGAACTTCACGGCGCGTGGAATTGACTTCAAGATTGCCAAATTGCATGATTCCGCCCGCAGGTGATTCGAGGGCGGCTGTATGAGCTTCGGCATCTTCACGGATTAACCTTACCCGTCGCAGCATGGCTTTGACTCGTGCCAGCAATTCCCGCATACTAAACGGCTTGGTTAGATAATCATCGGCGCCCACTTCCAACCCAACCACCCGGTCAATTTCATCATCACGTGCGGTTAACATCAAAATAGGGGTGTTCATTTCCTGTCGAAGGGTCCGGCATACTTCAAATCCGTCCATTTCGGGCAGCATTATATCCAGCAAAATTAAGTCGGGTTTCAATTCTCGGGCAAACTTTAAAGCCTGTCCGCCTGTGGAAGCTGTATGAACGGTATATCCCTGCTTTTTCAGGTTGTATGCCAGTGTCTCCTGTAAAGATATTTCATCTTCCACCACCAGAATGGCCTCTGTCACGTTCCCTCCTCATCGCTTCCAACACAACCAGTAATTCATCGGTGATGACGCTGCGTGAATATTTTTCTCGTACAAGCGTCTCCCCATTAATACCCATCTGACGACAATGCTTTTGATCATCCACCATGGATATGATCACTCTGGCAATGTCTTCCGGATTACCAGGCTGAGCGAACATTCCAGCATCGGCTCCTTCCACAAGCTGGCGGATCACACCATCAATACATAACAGTACAGGTTTTCCAGCCGCCATGGCATCAAAAACTTTATTTGGGTATGTGGTTTTATACCATTCTAATGGTTTGAGAATGGCAAGGCAAATTGTAGCCCCTGCGAACACACTGGCAATACTATTTTTGTTAACAGATGGTAAAAATTTGACGTTCGGAAGATTAAGATATTCAGCCTGTTTGATCAGGTTGGATTTTTCTTTTCCATCCCCCACAAAAACAAACGCAATATCCTTTCGCTCCCGAAGAAGATCAGCCGACTTCAAAACCACACCGAGATCATTGGAAATACCATGAGCCCCGGCATAAAGAACAATTTTCTTACCTTCCAGCCCCCATTCCTTTTTCTGTTGATCTCCACGATCAGATTGAAACATCTCAACGTCAGCTCCGTTGGGAATAAGTTTGACTGATCGTGCTCCCCGGCTGGTGACATAATCCACATAACCCGGTGAATTAACAATCACCTGGTCGGCATGAGAATAGAGAAAATGCTCCAGCCACCTTGACAGCCGGATAATGATGGGATTTTTTAACACACCAATTGCTATGGCAAATTCCGGCCACAGGTCGCGAACCTCAAAAAGGAACTGAGCACCTTTTAGACGGGCTGTCAGCCAGGCTGTAATCCCCTGGAAAATGGGAGGAGATGTCCCCCAGACAAAATCAACCTGTTCTACCGAAAGAGCAGCAAAAAAGGATGACACCATGAAGCTGAGAAAAGTAATGACCCGGTGAAAGAAACTGCGATGCCAGGCCGGGTATGTATAGGCACGTAAAATGACAATTCCATTTTCATCAACCTGGCGATCAATCCATTTTCCCCGGGAGCTGCTTTTCCCTGTGAGGTAATTCACCGGGCTGGCTATGACTGTTACGTCATGCCCTTTTTGCCGAAGATATCGCGCCATTTCATAATGACGCGTTCCTCCGGCATCAGATAACGATGAAAAGGCCTGATGGATGATTAAGATATGCACGCGATTATTCTAACAGACATTAAATTCTGTTAAAAACTCCAAATTTGTAATTCCCGAAATCAGTACACGGTAGGATACAGCCGGTTCTAAATATCCATAAGTCGGCGAATACCACCCGAGGTTGACAATATCTTCTTCTGGAATCCCCCTGCCAGTACTGGAATAGAGCATTTTTCCAGCTTTTATGACCTGATATTCGTAAACCGGATTTGCACCGCCTGCAGAAATAGGTGTCATTACAACTTTACAGCTGGTGAATGTGTCTTCGAATCTTAAACTCGTCTCGTCAATATGCCAGTCTAATGAAGGTAATAACCAGTTAATCGAAATGTCAACTGGAGAAGGTGATTTACCATTCTCTGGAATTAACCTGTCAAATACTCGCCAGACATGCTCATTGATCATCACCACTTCGCGTTCATGAATCAACCCGAACCGATGATATCCATTATGGGAAGCCTCCAGGCTGTTTCCGCCATGTTTTTCCTTCCCCCATTTAATAACCGGCCAATCGAGCCACAAGAACCGGCCCGCCCGAGTCATCTGGTCTTCTCCGTTGATCGAAACGGAGTTATGCACAATCGTTCGAGTTAATGCATTATCCCAGGGTGGTTCATCATTATAGCGATAGGTACCGGGGTCAAGAAGTACAGGCAAGCCGTTATGCCATAGATCAATGTGAAGCAGGTCAGCCTGACCGGGACGCCGGGAAATATCTGGTCCAAAGAGGATGATCGAGGTTTGTCCATCAGATAATTTTTTATAAGATTGAATGGCCGGATTTGATTTGGCACTCCTGCCACCGCCAAAGGATTTTCCGGCCAGCCATTCAAACCAGAGAGTCATTTCATCTTTTTTCTCGTCTGGACTGGCTAAATTAAAACAATGCCTGGCGGTATGTACTACCGGGCGGAAATCGTCATACCGATTACCTGTCAGAGGAAGAATATAGGCTCCATCATTATGACCGTAATTGGGAACCCGGCCGGTTTCTGCAAACATCAATCCAGCCAGCCATGCCGTTGCCGTAGCCAGTTTTTGCTGGCTTTGTTCTGGAAATTCATCTCCTGCCCGTGTGCTGACAGCTTTCATCCAGATGGCTATTTGAAGCATCAGGCGGTGGTAATTGGTGGAATATTGTAAATACAGTCCATCATCCGCAACCTGATCATTGAGAGCCTGATGGAATGTCTCCCAGCCAATCTTTTTCCATCTGGTCGATTCAGGAAAATCGGGAAGGAATACCCCTGCCGTATAAAGACCGGCCGCTTCAACCAGCAGATGGTTGTTTTGTTGACTGCGCGCATAGACCATCGTCGGCGGGATACGCCGGGCATGATCCACTACGGCAGCGGCCAGAATCTGCTCCCAATCTGCAGGAAGGTCATCATCATAGAAGACCTCATGGAAGAAAACCAGGGCAATGATCCGCAGTGCCACCTCCTGCCCGTTCATCCAATTCGGCCCGCAATTGACTGGATTCCTGTGAAAGAATTCCTTCAAAAGGGACCAACCTTTTACCCCAGAATCGGGTAAGAGATTTCGGACTCTGGCTCTCGCCAGAGAATAAATCCACCCCAATCGGGCAGGCTCCCAGACGAATTTGATATCTTTTTCAGGCAGCTTGACCCGGCCCAATTCATAGTCCGTCCAATGGCGATTTATATCCGGAAACGTTTGAAAAATATCCACCACCTGACGACCAAAGATTTCACATTTACCCTGAAACGGTAGTTTGAGCCTCTCCGGGGATTCCTCATACTTTGTTTGCTCGCCCTGGAAAAATCCTGGCAAATCAGATTCATCCAGCTTTTTTACTGGTTTTATCCATGTCAGTTCGTTTCCCTTACCTGTATAAGGTATGGGTGGTGTTGACCTTCGGTAATGGCCGGTGAGCAATCCGAAACGATACAGAGCAACCTGCAAGACAGGTCGCAGCCCGACCTGACGGATGGTTTTGTAGACTCGGACCAGATTGTTCACTGTTTGATCCTGCCGGTCAGACCTGCCCGGCGATCTGACGGGCAGCCTGAATACTCGCCAGGCTGGAGCCGTACAATTGATCATAGGGTATGGATGGATTTTCTCCAGTCTTCACGGCTTCCACAAAGGCCTGCCATGCCGCCTGATGCCCTTTATCCTGCCGCAGCATGGATCGATACACTTTCTTCGAACCGCCTGACCATAACTGCAATTCCCGGTAATCATCTAGAATGGCACTTCTTCCGGCACAATGGACTTCCAACTTTTCTTTCGGTAATCCTTTGTCGCCATTGGCCAGATATAACACCTGAGCCAGAGATCCATCGGGATATGTTAGATTAATTTGAACATTATCTCTGTGGTAGCGGCCTGAATCGGGTAATGCCCGGGCTTCCACCCTGACCGGAGCAGCTCCAGCGAGATAGGTCATATAGTCAATGAAATGACAACCTTCTCCCACAATCCGTCCACCACCCTGAGCAGGATCATGTGTCCAATGAGTAGGGGGCAAATAACCTGCGTTCACCCGGTATACCGCAGCAAACGGCTCATTGCAGGAACCAAGAAAAGCCTTCAATCGTGTGGATAACGGTGCAAACCGACGATTAAAACCCACAGCCAGCATGACGCCAGATACTTCTTTCAATGCATCAAAAATGGCATTCAGGTCTTCTTCCGTAAGTGCAAGAGGTTTCTCACAATATACATTCTTTCCCGCACGCAAAGCCGCCAGTACCTGGCGGGCATGGTGATTATGCCGGGTAAGAATCATAACGGTATTGATATCTGGGTTTTCCAGAATATCTTTTTCATCAGTTGATGCAAACCGGAAATCATATTTCCGGGCGGCTGCCTGTGCAGTAACCCCGCCGGCAGACGCAATACCTGTTAAATCAACGCCTCCTGCCTTTTTTACCGCTGGCAGCAAAATGGCATTGGCGAAATTTCCGGCTCCCAACACTCCCACTCTCACTGTCTGGGTTGCTTTTCCTGAAGCCAGAGGATTAATGACTTTACGTTGATATTCCACCGGTCTATTCGGTTGGGGATATGTCAACAAGACGCCCAGGAATAGCTCATTTATCTTCCCTGTGATCAGTTCGTAGGCATTTTCAGCCTGATCAATCGGAAAACGGTGTGTGATTAACGGCGAAATATCCATTTTTCCCGCAGCCAGAAGTTCAACAAAGGACTGAATATTACGGCCTTCCGTCCAGCGTACATATCCGATCGGGTAATCTTTACCGTGTTCCTCATACTCTGGATCGTACCGTCCGGGACCATAAGAACGAGAAATACGTAGATCCAATTCTTTTTCATAATACAGCTTGCGGGTTAATTTCAACCCGACCGCTCCCACAGCAACAACCACAGCCCGGTCTCGGGCGATGCGTGCAGCCAGGTCAATCGGGTCATCTGATGTTGTATCTGCACAGATCAAGACAATATCGGCACCTTTTCCGTGTGTAAAAGCCAAGCAGGCGGATTCTGCTTCGTCCCGACCGACAGATTCAAAACCTATGGTTCCTGCCAGTTTGACCCGCTGGGGATTGGTATCAATTCCCAGCACAAAACATCCGGCAGCCCGGGCAATTTGCGCAGCCAGTAAACCCAGCAAGCCCATTCCGATAATAGCAATTCTTTCACCAACCTGCGGAGAAGCCAGACGGAAACCATGCATGGCAATGGCACCCAGTGTGGCAAAGGCAGCCTGATCCATTTCGACAGAATCAGGTACTTTTGCCAGCAAGTTTTGCGGCACCACAGCCAGTTCAGCATGAACGGCGAAACCACCACCCGCACAGGCCACTCTATCGCCCACAGAAAAACCGGTCAGACCGGGTCCAACTGCCTCTATCACACCACTGGATGAATATCCTAAAACCATAGGCTGGTCCAGCCGGTTAAACGCTGCGTCCAGTGCAGTTAATGGGCCTTCTTTCAGGGCTTTATCAATCACCTGCCTGGCCAGATCTGGCCGTGAACGCACCTTATCTAACAGGTTCTTTTCCGCAAATTCCACCACCATCCGTTCCGTTCCTGCCGATACGAGTGAGAATGCGGTTCGTACGAGTGCCATTCCCGGTCTGACAGAAGGATCAGGAACCTCGACGACAGTGGTTTTTCCATCTTGCATGGATTGCAGAACCTGTTTCATAGCACCATCCAGATCACTAAAAGAAATAAACCGGCAAAGATTCAGTTGGAAAAATATTGCAATGCCAGGCGGAGACGGGTTTCCACATCAGATGCCGACCCGCGCGGAATGGATTGAATGGCTGCCTGAGCCTCCACCACAGAATAACCCAATCCGGTAAGGGCGTCTAACACCTGGGCATCGATTTCAATTGTACCCGGCTCGCGGCCAGGTGCCATCTCGCCCTTTATCTTACCCTGCAAATGCAACAGAATTTGTTGTGCAGTTTTCTTACCAACCCCGGGCACACGGGTAAAGAGATCTGCCTGTTCGGATAAAACAGACCGTCGAATGGCATCAGGCGACATACTGGAAAGTATGGCCAGTGCTATTCGCGGACCTACCCCATTGACACCCAGCAAAAGTATAAAGAGGTCGCGCAATTCTTCGGTTTCAAAACCAAACAATGTAAGGGCGTCTTCACGAACCACCAGATGGGTAAACAGGAGAACAGGATCACCGATCACAGTTCGTAAGGCATAATCCTGTGTGGTAAATATTTTAAATCCGACCCCACCTGTTTCTACTATCAGATGATCGTCTCCTTTACCAATCACCTCACCACGAACGGCTGCAATCATCTTTTTTCTCCCAGCCCTGAATTTGCTTCACGATGTTGATTGAAGATTTCATACAACATGATAGCCGTTGCCTCTGCCAGATTCAATGAATCTACATGACCGATCATGGGGATATATACCAATCCATCACAAAGTTCAGTCAGAGTAGGTGATAATCCTTCCCGTTCACTGCCCATGATCAATATCATTGGACGGGTATAGACATAGGAATGATAATCCTGAGCCCCCGGGACGGCCACTGCTCCTACCAGATTAGCGTTTTGCCGGGTTTTCCACATAGAAAAATATTGTGTATCTGATTTTACAAGATCGAGATGGAAAACGGCGCCCGTTGAGGCACGAATCGCTGTAGGATCATACGGATCGGTGCAGTGATCCAGCAGAATCAATCCTTTACCACCGCTGGCATCGAGTGTCCTGAGTATGGTTCCCAGATTCCCAGGATCAGCTACACGGTCCAAAGCCACCCACAGGTCAGCCTGACTTAATACAACATTGTCCAGAGTCTGGAATGTTTGCCGAATGACAACGCCCATTCCCTGTGGATTTTCCTTGCCAGAAAGAGAGGAATACACCTCTCGGCTGGTTTCGATTACATCAATATTATGATCCAGTGCCTTTTGGAGTAATTCATCGGCAAATGAACTGTGTAAAGTCTCCGGGCAAATAACCATCTGCTCAACATGCTCAGGGTGTGAGAAAGCATCTCCGCAGGCCCGCAAACCTTCCACCCATGCCAGGCCGGTTTCAGATCGATATTTCCGGTCGCGCAGTTTGCGAAGGTCTTTGATTCGCGGATTGGCAGAACTGGTAATGAGGGTCATAGGCTCAAAGATTCCAGGTGTTTAAACCGGTAGGATTGGCAATGACAAATGGCCACTGCCAGAGCATCTGCAGCGTCATCCGGACGGGGAATATCCTCAAGATTCAAAAGGGCTTTCACCATCAGTTGAACCTGGTTCTTTTCTGCTCCGCCATATCCAGCTACAGCCTGTTTAATTTCCATGGGAGTATATTCTGCCAGAGGTATCTTTTTCTGAGCAAGAGCCAGTAACACCACTCCCCTGGCCTGGCCGACAGCCAGTGCTGTGGTTACGTTTCGCTGAAAAAAAAGTTTCTCCACAGCCGCCATATCAGGGCTGTGGAGAGTCAGTAATTGTATAACCTCGTTATAAATAGAAAGAAGACGTTCTTCTGGAAGAGTTTTTTTCGGTGTGGTGATCACCCCGTAGGACACTGATTCGAGGTCACCATTATTCAGGTTACGGATAAGACCGAAACCTGTAGTGGCTGTACCGGGATCAATCCCCAGCACCAACATGGCAGTCTATTCGTTCTCCAGAGCCGCCATGGCCTCCTCAGAAATGTGCAGATTGGATGAGAGAGCCTGCACATCGTCCAGTTCTTCCAGGGCATCCAGAGTTTTCATTACAGCGAGAGTTTTTTCGACATCCAGATCCATTTCCTGGGTGGGGATCATGCGCAGTTCTGCCTCATCAATGGTGATCTTTTCTGCGCGGAGGCGGTCGCTGATCGTCTTGAAGGATTCAACAGGGGCGAAGATTTCAATTTCATCTTCTTCACTGGTCACATCATCTGCACCGCAATCCACAGCCAGTTCGAAAATCTTGTCAAAATCATTTCCGGCAGCCGGAATGGAAAAATAGGCTATCCGTTTGAACTGCCAGGCAACAGAACCATTTTCGCCAAGATTACCGCCAGCGCGGGAGAGAACATGACGGATTTCTGCAACAGAACGGTTGCGGTTATCTGTAACCACTTCGATCATGCAGGCAACACCGTGTCCGGCATAGCCTTCATAAGTAATTTGCTCGAAGGAATTGCCTTCCTTTGACTCGCCGGTGCCGCGTTTAATGGCCCGGTCTATGTTGTCTTTTGGCATATTTTGGGCGCGGGCTTTTTCAATGGCCAATCTCAGCCGGAAGTTTGAATCAACATCGCCGCCGCCATCACGTGCTGCCATGACGATTTCACGTGTCAAACGAGTGAATATCTGCCCGCGTTTTGCATCAGCAGCACCTTTTTTCCTTTTAATAGTTGCCCATTTAGAATGACCGGACATGGGTAATAACTCCTTTAATAGTTGCAAGGATGGAATGTTTCAAAAGAACGGAAAAAAATTATACCATGAAAGCATCCTGGTACCGGTGAAGCACCTGTGAAGTAGCAAAACCAGAGTCGTTCATCCAAATCATATGTACTGACTTTTTGCCTACGCACCAGTTATCTTGCAGCAATCTGGTTGGTTAATGTACCGATGCCTTCTCCCGTGCATTCCACCACGTCACCTTCATTCAGCGGGCCAACACCGGCAGGTGTACCTGTCATGATAATATCACCAGGATTCAATGTCATAATGGATGTCACAAATGCCACCAGTTGTTGAACAGTGAAAACCATTTCACGGGTTGATGACATCTGCCGCAATTCGCCATTTACCCGGCAGCTTAATAAGACATCAGCCGGATCCAATTCAGTTTCAATCCATGGTCCCAGCGGACAAAACGTATCAAATCCTTTTGATCGCGTCCACTGGCCGTCTTTATTTTGTAGATCCCGGGCGGTAACATCATTACCAATGGTGTAACCAAAAATATACCGGAAAGCTTCATCCGGTTGAATCCACCGGCCGCCTTTTCCCATCACGACCACCAGTTCAACTTCATGTTCCACCTGTTCAGATTGGGGAGGAAGATGGATTAAATCATTCAACCCAATAACACTGCTGGGAGGTTTCATAAATAACATCGGCCATTCAGGTACGGGAGCAGAATGTTCTTTGGCATGCTCGATATAATTCCGGCCCACACAGATGATTTTCCCGGGAATAACAGGCGATAATAATTGCACATCTGATAAAGATGTTTCCACTTCCAACCGGCGGTATTCTCCAAAAGGATCCCCTTCCACCGGACCAACCCGATCCTGATATATCCAGCCATAACGGGGTTCACCATTGCCAATTCTATAGCGGACAAATTTCATCTTTTCACCTGACCAATGAAGTTTTTTACCTGCGGGCTAGATCGTTTCCTTTATCTGTCAACATCCAGATTTTGGGATGGCTTTGTCCCCCGCATGCAGAGGATAAGGAACAATGATCACAGGCAGAGGCACAGCTTTCATACGATTTAAGATACCCTTTTTTAACTAAATCAGCAACCATACTATTCAGCATTTCTGCCGAGACACTTAATTCCTCCTGGATTTGTTCCATTGTAGCCAGAGGATAACGATGTATGATCTGCAGAATTTTGATCAACATATTCATCCAAAAAGTAATAATCCGACCTTATAGATCAAAACGCCTGCCCCGATGGAAAGAGAAAGCATCATAACCGCACTGACAATGGTCCACATCAGAGATTTCGTCTCCTCATGGATGGCGGCTATGGTACCGAGGCAGGGGATAAAAAGCATTTGAAAAGCCAGAAGAGCCAGGGCTGATGAAGCAGTCAGGAGTGTAGGTAGAACCTTTACGACATCCCCATACAAGATACCCAGTGTGGCTATCGTATTCTCTTTGGCAACAACACTGGTCAGAATGGCCAGCAGTACAGGCCAGGGTAACCCCATCCACAGTCCAATAGGTTCAAGGAAGCGGCCGGCATAGGAAAGATAACTCGTCATAACCTCGCCTGTAGGGAAATATGACAATCCCCAGATAACCAGGGAACCGCCCAGAATGACGGTTCCTGCTTTTTGCAGGAAACTGAGTAGATTCTGCCATACATAAATTCCAATGGTTTTCATGTTGGGAACATGATACAAAGGAAGTTCCATAATAAACGCCACATGCTCATTCTTCAATATCAAACTGTGCAATGCCAATCCCAGTAACATCAAGATCACCAGATTACCAGCCACCAACCCCCAGGCAACCAGTGCGGAGTGCACCGGGAAAAAGATGGGCGTCAAAATCGTGATCACAGCCATGCGGGCTGTACAGGGGATCAACGGGATTAATAAAATGGTCAATAATCGGCTGCGGCGAGATTCAATAATCCGCGTTCCAAATACGGCTGGGACGTTACAACCAAATCCAAGAAGTAATGGAAGAAAACTCTTGCCATGAAGTCCAAGACGGTGCATCCAACGATCCGTCAAATATGCGATGCGTGCCATATAGCCCGTATCTTCCAATAATCCCAATGCGATATAGAAGATCGCCAGTATCGGAAGAAAAGTCAGAACCAGACCGACACCACCTAAAACACCATCCGTTATCAAATGAGACAACCAGTCGGGAGAATTAGCCATTTGCACTCGTAACCATTCTGTGAGGGCTTCCACACCTCTCCCCAGCCAACTTTGCAGGGGTGATCCGATTGCATACGTTACGAAAAATACACCACCCAGTACCAATGCCAGTATCAATGACCCAAATACAGGATGTGTTAATACCTGATCCAAACGTGAGGTCAGACTTCCGCGTGTAATCCGCGGTTCTACAACAGCCGCACGCACCATCCGGGCAATCCATTCATATCGTTCACCGGCAATATCCAACACGGCATCTTCGTGTTCGTATAACAATGCGGCCACTTTCTGCCAGTTGGCCGCAGGCAGGTTTTTCTCGATTAAACCCGCCAGTTCTTCATCTCCTTCCAGCAGTTTCAGGGCAACCCATTTTGTCGGGTATCCCTCTGGGGTGTAACCATTAATCTGCTCAACAATCTCGGCCAATATCCCCTTATGTTCATCGGATATGGAAGGCTTCTTCGGGTTGAATGGCATTTTTCCATCAAGATATTCCCGAATGACAGCCAATAATGCGTCTATACCCTGATTGTGTGCAGCAGACATTGGAGCCACCGGGATGCCAAGCGCACTCTCTAAGACTCCCGGTTCAACTTGAATTCCTTCCTGTCCGGCAACGTCCATCATATTTAACGCCAGAATAACAGGAACCGGCAGGAGAAGGACTTCTGCCAGTAAATAAAGGCTGCGTTCAAGGTTCGCCGCATCCACCACAACAATGGCCAGATCGGGGTGTTCTTTAAGGATAAAATCGCGGGCAATTCGCTCTTCTTCCGAATTGGCTGTGAGACTGTATGTGCCGGGAAGATCCACCAGGGTGATTGAGGTGTCACCCACCATGAATCCACCGGATTTCAAATCAATCGTTTTTCCAGCCCAATTACCCACATGTTGATTTAATCCCGTAAGAAGATTAAAAACTGTAGACTTTCCTACATTCGGCTGCCCGGCCAGGGCAATGACCATGTGTTTTTCAGGGGTATTGCCGTGAATCGTAGGCTCTTGAATAAAGGCTTGGTCCTGTTCTTCTACAACTGTCAACCTGATTTTCTTTGCCTCTAAAAATCCGAGAGCTACCTGGGCACCCCGCAGACTGACCAATATCGGGCCGTTTCCATTACGGCGCAAGACCGTCACCGGAGCACCAGGTGTAAACCCCATAGCCGCCAGACGCGAAATAAATCCCTTCCCGCCTTCGAGACGACGAACCTGGGCATGTTTTCCTACTCCCAAATCTGTCAATCGCACCAAATCATGATCCATCCGTCATATCCATTCCCCAGAAATAAGCGAGATCGTCTTCCGATAATTGCTTTTTCTGATCATTTATTTCAATTTCAATATTCCCGTTCTTTTTCTCAATGATCGTTAACGATGAACCAGGTAATATACCGGCCTCGCGAGCGATTTGAAGAGAATTTGAGTTCTCAGGAGATATACACGAGATTACATACGTCCGCCCCGCCTGACCGTTGGCTATTGAAATTCCCACTGGTGTGGATGTCAGTTCATCTATTGCACTGCCATGAGGGCAGAAAGATGGCTGACCGAGATGGTTAAATAACCGTTCAGTAATCCAATCTGGTGCCGCATGTTCCAGATCACCGGCTAACTGATGAGCTTCATCAATCGGGACAGCCAATTCGTTTGAGAGGAAACATTCCCATATACGGTGTCGGCGGATCAAAGCCTCGGCGGTGGTGGAACCAGTTAAAGTCAGCAATACCCCCTTATAGGGGATATATACAGCCAATCCCCGTTGAACCAGCTTTTGTACCATCTCATGGATGGAAATAGGTGAAAAACCAAAATGTTCTTGTAAATCTCCCAGCGGGAGAGGCTGACCGTCTTTCCGTTGCAAAC
Organism: Leptolinea tardivitalis; assembly: GCF_001050275.1. Taxonomy (GTDB): domain Bacteria; phylum Chloroflexota; class Anaerolineae; order Anaerolineales; family Anaerolineaceae; genus Leptolinea; species Leptolinea tardivitalis. The sequence continues at coordinate 316,384 of NZ_BBYA01000008.1, read as the reverse complement.
GGTAAATAGCACCCAGATAATCTTCTATTGAAACCGATGGATTTATCATTTTTCCTCACAAATGATAAGGCATGCCTTATCATTTGTGAAGTATAACACAAACCAATACGAATTTATTTTACAAAAAAGATAAGTTGTTTTTCCGATCCTGACAATTTGAATCAGATTTTGGAACCAGGCATCCCCTTTAAGCTAGAATGAAATAACAGCATTTGATAGACAATTGTGTTGTAGTACTTCACGTCAATAGCGGATAAATGGAAACTCAACAGATTGACTCTTTTCAAACCGTAGCCATCAATCCCCGGAATAGGAACGGATTGTTCTTCTGGATATTACTCCTTGTTATTGGGGCAATTCTTATGTTGATCTATCCGGTCATGCGTCTCGGGTATGTGTATCAAATCAATTACAATGAAGGAAGCAATGTGTATCACGCTTCTGAAATTGCCGAAGGTCAACCACTGTATGCTGATTCGTCATCAGATCCTTTCACACCTCCAGCCTATCCGCCGCTGTCATATTTCCTGGTTGGATTATCAGGCAAAAATTTTGGCAGCTATCTTCTTGCTGGCAGAGTCATCTCTCTGGTCTCCCTGCTCGTAATTATTTTCGCATGCAGTCTGCTTCTCATCCACCAGGGAATAAATAGAGGACCTGCCATTTTTGGTGGTGTATCCGCCCTCCTTTTATATCTTGACTATGCGCAAGATTACATCGGAATGGATGACCCTCATTTCCTGGCACTTTTATTCGCTGTTACAGGTTTGATTATTTACTTGCGGAAATCCACTTCATGGCCGCCTCTGATGATTTCCGCTCTTCTCATGGTACTCAGTCTGTACACCGTGCAGAGTCTTTTTGCTTTGCCACTGGCTATTGGCCTGGATGTAATGATCCGTTCTCGAAAATACGGCATTATCTGGGTTCTGGCTTTGCTTTTATTCTGGTTTTTGTTGGATGCTTTTTCTGATTTTCATTTCGGAGTCCAATTTCGTCAGCAATTCCATTCATTATCCCATGTTGCTCCTGATCGGGTATTGAGTCAACTCTCCCGCCTGGATATCCCGTTTTTCATCCTTCTGTTGACCGCCGGTTGGACCAGTATGTTTTGTGTCTTCGATACGCAATTACGTGTCTTCGGGTTATATATGGCGATATCTCTGGTGGTTGCCGTGGCCTTTTCCGGGTCAACAATATCTTCTATTAGTTATTTCTTTGACCTCTTTCTGGCTCTAGCTTTTCTTTTAAGTGTCTGCCTTCTAAAGGTTCAATTTGCCTTCCCAAAATCCGTTGGAATTAGGAAGACGATGTTATGGTTGCTACCGGTCATAATAACTTTTTCCCTGCTCTATCACCTGCCGATACGCCTGCCTCGAAGTAATTCAACCGATTTGCTGGCATCCGTTCAAAAAGGTTTTCGTGATGATGCAGATTATCTTAAGAATCAACAAGGACGCATCTTTTGTGAAAACTTGCTTTTATGTTACACAGCTGGAAAGCCTCTGGAAATTGATCCATATCAGGCTTCTGAATTGGCTATATTGGGTGAAACAGACGAAAATCTAATTTTGATGATGATTGAAACACATCAATTTTCCGTCATCCAACTTAATCACGCTTTACCTAAAAGCACAGGCACTTTAGAATATTCACAGGAAAAAGACCGCACAGGTTCAATGACCCGCAACATGCGAATTGCCATTGCGAATAACTATAAAATAGACCGAAGATCTGGATCAGGTGTTTTCTATTCGCCTAAATAATAGAAGGCCTGATTCATCACAATCAGGCCTTCTACAAGAATCAAAAAATAAGACTCATTTTCTATAGGGGATGGCAGCAAAAGCGGCCGTCATTTCGCGGATGCCGGTTTCAACCGGCAGGCGTTCCATACTGGATGCCCCCACAAAGCCTTCCACTTTTACTTTGCTTAATATATATTCCACATCCTTTGGCAGCGAGATGGGACCGCCGTGGCATAAGACCATAATTTCTGGATTGACTTTCTTGACAGCGGCATTCATCTCAGCCACCAGATCTGCCGACTCATCGAGAGTCAAAGTTTTAACTGCACCTATGGAACCGCCAGAAGTCAGGCCGACATGAGCCAGCAGCATATCGCAGCCAGCTTTCGCCATGGCTACCGCTTCTTCAACTTTGAAAGCATAAGCCATCGTGAAAATATCCATGCGGTGTGCAAGGCCTATCATATCCACTTCTTTGTCATACCCCATCCCAGTGGCTTCGAGAGTCGCCCGGAAGTTTCCATCAATCATACCCATCGTGGGGAAATTATTTACACCTGAAAATCCGGCTTCAACCACTTTTTTGAGGAATACAGACATCACCCGGGTTGGATCAGTTCCATTTACAGAACAAACCACGGGTACTTCTTTAGTAATCGGAAGCACCTGGCGTTCACCCATTTCCATTGAGATGGCATTGGCATCACCATAAGCCATCCAGCCGGAAAGAGAACCCAACCCGTGCATTCGGTAACGGCCCGAATTAAAAACCATCAAAATATCGGCTCCGCCCTCTTCCTCAAATTTAGCAGAAATGCCAGTACCGGCTCCACCGGCTACAATGATCTTTCCAGAAGCCAGTTTGGCCTTTAACCGGTTAATTAGCTCAATTCGCGTATATTGTTTCATGGGGAAATCCTTTTAGTATTAATGAGTTTTCTCAATCATTTTCAGGAAGATTCCGGCTGCCCTTTGGGCAAATTCCGGGTCATCCAGATGATGATCGTCTTCCAGAAGTTCAATCTCGGGTTTAAGATTTATCTTCAAGGTTTCAAACAGGGCTTTATTGGCTTCCGGCAGATAGAAAATCTTACCTGGATGGTCAATGGATGACAAACCACCCCACGGGAAAAGAACCTTTACCGGTCCGTGGGAGGCATTCAATTTACGGGCTATAAATTCACCAATGGCCCGATTTTCATCCGGTTCTGTACGCATGGTGGTCATGGTCGGGTTATGGAAATTCAAAATACGATTTTTGAACTTCTCCGGTATTTGATCCCGTGGAGGAAGCACAACGGTATCGGCTGCTCCAGGAACAATCAACTGGGGAATTCCAACTTTTCCGGCAGCATCCAGCCGTTCCGGGCCGGCATCATGCAAACCGCCAATCAAATGCGCCCCAATTTCAGCCAGGGTCATATCGACCACACCCTTCACGTAACCCAGATCAATCATCCGTTCCATGGTTTTTCCGCCTACACCGGAGGCATGAAATACCCAGGGTTCAAAACCGGCATCCTCAACGATTTTCCGTGTGGCACTGACTCCCGGGGTTGTTGTGCCATACATGGTGAATGTAACCACCGGCTTTCCGGAGGGAATATAGGCTTCATGGTGATTCACCATTCCGGCAATCGCTCCGGCTGCATTCTTAAGGACCATTTGCAGCATCGGATTCAATCCACCGATATCCAGAATAGACGGCATCATCACGATATCCGATATGCCAATATGCCAGCGGGTGTTCCCCGAAGCCAGGGTGGAAACCAGTAGTTTAGGCAAACCGTACGGCAAACCGCGCATAGCGGCGGCACAGATTGTGGTTCCGCCAGATCCCCCCAGTCCGATCACACCATGAGCATTTCCGTCAGCCACCATCTTTGCCAGATATACGGCCGCCGAATTGCTCATCTTTTCAACGGCTTCACCGCGAGGAAGCGAACGAATCGACTCAATTTGGTCGTTTGTGGCTTTGACAACATCATCACCTGTAATATCGGCTCTGGTTTCAGATTTATTGTGTACCCCCACATCCATTAATAAGGCTTCACAGCCAGCCGCTTTTACTTGCTGTCTCAGATAATCCAATTCCGGGCCTTTTGTATCTACGGTTCCAATAACAATAACAGTTTTGTTCCCGATCATGATAGCCTCTAATTGACATATGACCTGGGTTGAAACAAGCCATAAGACCAGTTCCACCCAGGTCTATGAAGAATATTCTTTACCCGTATCAGCTATTTCTCCACACCATGGGCGAATGATCTCAGAATAAAATAACAAGATGTGGCGCCAGCATCCAGATGACCAATTGTCCGTTCACCCAGACGGCTCGCCCGTCCCATTTTGGCAATAAGGTCACGGGTTGATTCCATTCCATTCTTTGCCGCCATTTCAAAAGCCGCCAGAGCTTCTGTCAGAGATTTGTGTTCAGCGGCTGATTTTTGCAAGGATGCTACGGCAGGTGCGACCGTATCCAATAGAGTCTTATCACCGACCTGTGCTTTCCCGATAGTACGGATGCCGTTTTCTGCCGCCGTGAACATGCGTGCCAGATCATCCAGTGTGACTTCCGTCTTGCCGGTACATTCGGCTGCCAGTTTTAGGAACATGGTTCCATATAATGCACCCATGGCTCCGCCCACTGAGTTCATGACATACATTCCAACGGTTTTTAATATGGTTCCACAATCCTTATCCGCAACGGGTTCCACTTTCTTGCGGACCTCTCGAAAACACTTGGCCATATTAACACCATGATCGCCATCGCCAAGTTCGCCATCCAGATCAGAAAGATATTGTTGTTGTTCTTCAATGGTATCGCAGATGGTTTCGACGATATGGTACATCTGTTTGTTGCTGATTGATTCAGACATCATTTCACTCCTAGCATGTATAACAGGGCGTACTGGCCGGGGCGTCTAACAAAGATTTGATCTCTGGATCCAGTTTCGATAATGTGATGGAGAATCCAGCCATTTCCAACCCGGTAAAGAATTCTCCCACATAGGCATTCTCAATGTTTATTTTTTCCGTATCGAGAATACTCTTTACTTTTCGGAAAGCAGCGTACAGCTCAATCTGCGGCGTTGATCCCAATCCATTGATCACAACCGCGACATTGTCACCTTTTGTAAATGGGAGGTCCACAAGAATCTCATTCATCATCTTCTGGACAGTATCATCCAGAGACATCATTTTGATCCGTTCCGTTCCTGGTTCACCGTGGTGACCTACGCCGTATTCCATCTCATCATCAGCCAGCACGAATGTGGGGGAACCTTTGGCTGGAACCGTACAGGGTGAAAGAGCCACACCGATGGTGCGGGTATTGGCATTGACCCGTTCAACAACTTCTTTACATTCTGCCAGGCTGCCCCCAGCTGCCGCTTTGGCCCCAGCCACTTTCCAGCATAGGAAAGCACCCGAAACGCCACGACGCCGGTTTTCCTGTCCTTTAGGAGCAGAAGCCACATCGTCCGTCAGGATCACCTGCTCTACTTCGATTCCATCTGCCGCGCTGAGATCAGCAGACATCTGGAAGTTCATCACATCACCGGCATAATTCCCCAGCAGAATCAAAACACCCTTTCCACCGTTGGCAGCTTTGACAGCTTCGTAACAGGCCAGTGGAGGAGGTGAAGTAAAAATTTCTCCAACGGCTACGGCATCCAGCATGCCTTCTCCACAAAAGCCAATGAACGCCGGTTTATGGCCTGAGCCTCCACCGCTGACAATCCCAACTTTCCCCGCAACCGGGGCATCGGTGCGAGCTATGGAGCGCACATCTTCCAGCTTTCGGATCTTCTTTTTATGAACAGCCAGAAAACCATCCAACATTTCATCTACAAGATTGAAGGGATCATTGATGAATTTTTTCATTTGTCTCTTCCTTTAATAAAATTTGGGTTTGTCATTATTAAATTCGGAAAAGCCGCGGCTTAGGGAACCGCGGCTTTTCACCCATCCTACCATTAATCGTGTAACGGTAATTTTTCCGCCGTATTCATGAATTTGACAGTGCTGTCGAAATCTTTGATTCCGGCATCTGAACCCAATCCTGTGATGACCAGGGCGCCGCAGGCACTTCCGAGCATGCCGCATTTTTCCAGGTCCCAACCCAGGGAGAGCCCTTTGATAAAGCCGGCACAGTAGGAGTCACCGCAGCCGGTGGAATCTACCACATTGGCTTTAAGGATCGGTAATCGAATCTCTTCGATATGGCCATTCTTGTCATACCAGGCAATACTGGAACCGGCTCCACCCATCTTAAAGACGGTGTGTTTTGCGCCTTTATCCAGGAAGAATTTGATGACATCCTTCCGGTCTTTCAAGCCGCACATCATCTGAGCTTCTTCGAAACCAGGCATAAAATAATCGGTGTATGGCATGCATGGAACGATGATATCCAGAAGATCAGGACGGGCAATAGCCACCTGGTCAAATGTGGTGACAACATTATGCTCTTTGGCAAATTTCAAAATTTTAGCGGTGGGTTCGCCATCGATCTTGGGGAGCAGAGATGAACCACCCATATGCAAGAATTGGGCAGATGCAATCACATCCCAATTGATGTCATCCAATGTCAATTCGCCGTTGGCACCCACTACATGCAAGGCCGGACGCTCGCCGTTGGGGCGAATCGGGAGCATTGTGGACGATGTTTGTACTCCATGTTTCCGCACCAGGCAGGATGTATCAATACCATAGCGATTCATCGTTGTAATCATGAAATTGCCCAGTTCATCTTCTCCGATGGCTCCCATGGCAACAACATCCAGTCCCAATTTGGCCATATCTACACTGGTACCAGCAGCCGTTCCGGCTACTGTGATGCGGATCTCTTCCAACAAGGCCAGATTCTGGCCTGCAGGAATGCCGGTAACCGGACGACCTAAAATATCAATGATATGAATTCCCAAGCTGACTACTTTTGCCATTGTTATGCTCCTTTTACAGAGATTTTCAGTAGATTGATCAAGCCAATGATGTCTTTACATCCAACCGGTGACCGTCGGGTCCGAAAATTATGATGTCTTTTAGAGGAATCTCAAACCAGACTTCATCTTTAAGGGCATATCCAGTCTCCGGCTCAACTTTGGCTTTAAATGTTTGATCGCAAGATTTGATTGTTACCAGGTATTGTCCGCCGACAACTATGGATTTCCGCAGGATAGTACCCTGCACCATTCTGTCGTTCTTTTTTCCACTTACTTTCACCTGTTCTGGACGAATTCCCAGTTTAATATTGGAATCTTTTTCCAGACCTTCGATCATGAGCGGCCGGCTGAACAGGCCTGTTTGGATTTCAGTTCCATGCCCGTTCGTTTTTGCAGAGAGATCAAAGAAGTTCATACCCGGATTTCCCAGGAACCAGCCGCCAAATACATCGTTTGGCTGATTATAAAGAGAACGGGGAGCATCCCGTTGAACCACTACACCATCTTTCATCAATGCGATTTGGTCTGCCAGAGTCATGGCTTCCGTCTGATCGTGGGTTACATATACGATGGTTTGTTTGAGCATGCGGGTCAAATCTTTCAGAGCCTGTTTCAACTGATCTTTGGATGCCACGTCCACGTTGGTGATCGGTTCATCGAACAAGATGATCTGTGGTTGGCGGGCGACAGTACGTGCTACAGCCACTTTCTGGCGTGTTCCATTATCCAGTTTGGTAATATCTTTATTGATACTGCTCTGCAACCCCAGTGTTTCCACTACATCCATGACGCGTTTTCGGCGTTCCTGATCAGATAATTTCTCTTGAAGCAGGGGTAATTCGATGTTTTCATATACGGTGATCCCCCGGTAAACTACCGGATACTGGAATACCATACCAATATTCCGTTTGCTGGGGGCCAGATCTGTCACTTTTTGATCACCAAAATAGATTTCACCAGAAGTAACATCTTCAAGGCCGGCAATCATTCTTAAAAGCGTGGTTTTTCCACAACCGGAAGGACCCAGAAGACAGGTAACGGACCCAGAAGGAAACGTAATTGTGACATCATTTACAGCAACAGTCTGACCGTATTCTTTACGCAGTTTCTCAATTCGAATATCAGACATGGTTAATTTGCTCCTTGGCCGATGCGCCGGGAGGTTTTTGCATCGAACACCATGAGATTTTGATTGGCAACACCAATCTCAACAGCACCTTCCTGCTGCGAGAAGCTGTCATGCCTTTCCACACCCAGCAGATAAACACCGTCGGCATCCATATGAATGACCATCTCGCCGCCCAGATCTTCGGCTAACGTGATGTTTGCATTAATAAAGATAGATTTGCCCGAAGGTTTTTCATTCAGTTTCAGATACTGAGGTCTGACTGCCACAACAACCTGGTCGTTGTCCGATTTCTCACTCTGATTGAGATCCACCGGGAATGAGAACAATTTGGTCTTGCAAATGATTGATTTACTGTCTTTTTCTAATGTTCCATCAAAGGTGTTTATTTTGGGGAATCCAAGCAACAAAGCAGTTCTCAAATGCTGAGGCTGGTGGTAAACAGTTTCAATATTACCGGCTTCAATAACCTTACCATCATCCAACACGTGGATCTTCTCGGCGAGCATTAAAGCTTCAAGAGGATCAGACGTGGTATAGATGAAAGTTGCTTTCAATGTTTCCTGCATGGAACGCAAATCGTCGAATAATTGTTCACGCAGTTTAAAATCCAGACCTGTCAGAGGGTCATCAAAGATAAAAATGTCGGTCTTTTTGGCGATGCCGCGGGCGATGGCCACACGCTGTTTCTCACCACCAGAAAGCTGGTTCGGGTATTTATCGAGTAGTCGGGTAATTCTCAATAACTCAGCTGTGCGGGCAACCACATCGTCAATTTCTGATTTCGGAGCGCCGATCAATTTCAGGGGATACCCGATATTGTCGCGTACTTTGTAATGAGGATAGAGAGCAAATGACTGCGGGATATAACCGATATTGCGGTCTCCGGCTGAAAGACTTGTTGCATTTTCGCCTCGCAAGAAGACCTCTCCGCTGGTGGGTTTTTCGAGCCCGGTAAGCAGCCGAAGGATGACCGATTTACCGCATCCCGGAGCGCCAAAAATAACAGTAAAGGTTCCAGCTTCAACGGCAAAACTTGTTTCCTTTAATAAGGTCTGTTTACCGTATACCTTGGAGATGTTTTTAAATTCTACAGAATTCACAATATCACCTCTTCCCGAGATCGAGGAAATAAGGGACCAACAAGATGCCTGCCGTAAAAACAACTACAACGATCGACATGGCAATACCCATTACTTTCATCGAACCTTTGAAATCTGCTTTGGGGTCAATATTACTGGCGCCGATCTGCAAAAAGGTTGAGACGATCAACAATACCAGTCCTATCTGATAGATCGTTTTGCTGAATTGCTGCCCGATCAAAACAAGGCTGATCAACAAAACAACGATCAAGACAGTTTGAAAGCGAAAGGCAAACGGTTTCTTAACCGGTTGGTTCATATTTCACCTCTCACGGTTCCGAATGTCATACCGATTAACAGGTACTTCTGGAAGAAGTAAACAGCCAGAATAGGCGGGATCATGAAGACCACAGTCAGTGATGCCATGAACGTCCAGTCTACTCCACCCTGATTCAACATCCAGGTGACCAATGCAACCGGCACAGTAGTGGTTGTTTTTCCACCAATAATGTAGTTGAACATGTATTCATTCCAGACAAAGACCATGTTGAAAATGAATGCCGCCACAAGGCCCGGACGTACCTGTGGAAGTACAACATCAAACAGAACATGAAGACGGGATCCACCATTCACAAGACCGGTTTCATCAAAACGTTCAGATACTCCATCCACAAATCCTTTCAGAATCCAGACAGAGAAAGGAATACTGAACATGGCATAGAAAAGGGTCATACCAGGATACGTATCTTTCCATCCGAGTGCCACATACATAAGAAAAACAGGGATTACAGAGGCGGCAGCCGGTACCATACGAATGGAGAGCAGGAAAAACATAATCAGGCTGGTGCTCTTCAACTTGAAACGTGAAAATGCATACGCCGCCAGGAATGACACCACCAGGGCAATCAAAACGGCAATGGCAGAAATCAATAGACTGTTACGAATATACGTACCAACATTCGGGCGGGTGAACAGGTCTACAAAGTTTGCCAATGTGGGTGTAAAAAACCATTTCGGTGGAATGGACAGAATTTGGTCTTTGGTTTTGAACGCTGAGAGTATGATCCAGAAAACTGGAGCAAAGAAAATAAGCGCCACAATCCATAGAATGATGTGATACAGAGTAGTTTTGAATCCTTTATGCATCTCTGTCTACTCCTTCTCAGCATTGCTGAGGTTCAAGATGTATAGGTAAACGGACGTGAAAGCAATGGCAATAAAGAGCAGGATTACGGCGAGGGTAGAAGACCAACCCATCGTAAAGCCTTCAAATGCCTTTCGATACAACCCAATGGCTACAAGTTCCGTTGTGTTGCCGGGACCGCCGCGGGTCAACATGAAGATCAAATCCATCGTTTTGAAAGAATCGATCGTCCGCAGCAGGATACCAAGCATGAGAACGAACTTGCCATATGGCCAAATAATATGGACCAGACGCTTTGTCCAGGGAAGGCGGTCAATTTCAGCCGCTTCCAGTTCTGCTTTCGGAACGGAACCCAGGGCTGCCAGTGTGATCAAGATCATGAAGGGCGTCCACATCCATACATCCACAAGAGTAACGGCAGGGAATGCCCATTTCAGATCACCCAGGAAGTTGATTTTTGCAATACCGAAAAGTGACAGCAGATAATTAATTACACCAAAATCGGGTTCGTAAAGCAGTTTGAAGAAAGCACCGACTGAAGCCGGGGCAATCAGCATGGGGGTGAACAGTAAGGTCAAAGCCAGACGTCGGCCGGGCAGTTTGGCGCTGTTCCAGAAAAGGAAAGCCAATAAAATTCCAAGTACGGTTTCAATACCGGTTGTAGCCAAAACCCAGGTAAAAGTTCTTCCCAGGTTCCCCCAAACGGTATCGTTGTTCATGATATCTATCAGATTGCTAATGCCATTGAACTTCTCAGGAGCGCCGGTAGTGAAGGCGTAATTGTAGAAGCTCATCCCGATCATCCAGAGTGTAGGGATCAGGTTCCAGATTATGAAGAACAATAAAACAGGAATGATCAAGCAATAAGGGAACAGATTTGAATTATCAAAACCGTCCATTAGCTTTTTATGCCAGGGCTTTTTACCAGCGGTACGCTGCAGGGCGCTAACGTTTTCCACCACAATCCTCCTATTACAAGGTCTTTTGCACGGGTTTTTCCCGGAATATTCGAGGCCAGAAGAATCAATATGAATAACGATGAAAAGAACGGAGTATGAAAGAACAAAAAAGCATCGTTAATACTTTGGAAGTCACCGGCGTTTGTTTTGTTGCGCCTGGCAGATGTAGGGCCATCTGCCAGGCGGTGTTGCGAGAACTACCAATAAAAGGAGAAACTATTTGTCGAGTTTGATATTCTTGCAGGAAGCATCGGGTTCGATCTTGGTGCGGCCAGCTTCGAACTGGATTTTCTGCTGTTCGCAGGCAATCCAATCGAGGGTGTTCTTCGCATCGTTAACCTGACCAGAAGCATAGGCGGTGAAGCCTTCCTGCTGGGTGGAGAGCATGGTGGAGTAGGTCGGTTCGTGCCAGAAGTCACGAGTGTGTTCTGAGGTCATCATGTACTTGTAGGCTTTGAACCAGGGTTGAATATCTTCGAAACCAGCAGCATTGACGGTAGCTGCATCGGTGGGGTTGCCGCCGCGTTTGGCATATTCAAGCTGGGTTTCGGGTAAGTACCACCACTTCAAGAAGTCAAGTGCTACGCGCATGTGGGCGTCATCATTGTAGGCATTGATAACCCACGGCTGTCCACCAACGGAGTAAACGCGTTTCAGAGAGCCATCAGCCTGTTTGAAAGCAGGTGGGGGAACAACCAGAACTTTACCCTTAAGAGCATCGGGGATCATGGCAGAGCCTTCAGCAGCCCACTGGAAAGCTGTGGCAACTTTACCCTGTGTAAAGGCATCAACGATAGCGGCAATGTCATACTGCAGGGCGCCTTCCGGTTGGTATTTCAGCATTTCACGGTTGGCTTCCATGGCTTTGGCATTGATATCGCTGTTCAGAATACCGAAGATCTTGCCATCTTTGGGATCCCAGATATCACCACCGGTGGAGAACATGAACGGATACAAGAACATGGTCATGAAGTCATAGACCTTGCTGTATTGATAAGCGGTTCCATACAGGCCCTGATCCTTGCGAGTGAAGAATTCAGAGATGTTCTTGAAGGTATCCATGTCAACCTTTTCCCAGTCTTCAAAGGTCTGGGGCAGATCGGCATTGTATTTGGCTTTGTAATCGGCAATATTCTTTGGATCGCTGAACATATCTTGCCGAACGTACAGAACGACAACATCACCTTCTTCTGGGAGACCCCATTTGATGCCAGAGCCATCAGGATATACCTGGTAGGCATCGGCTACAACCGGGCTGACCCATTTGACATCGAATTCAGGATTAGTTTTGATCAGGTCGCTGATGTTAACGATGGCTTTTTCTTCCGCGAATGCGCCCAGCCACTGTGAGTCAGAGATGATGATGTTGTATTCCTGTGACTTAGTGAGCAGGGAGGCGTTGGCCTTCTGGAACAGATCTGAGAAGGGGGCTTCCTGGAAGGTAAAGGTTACATCGTAACCGTAGTTTTTCTTCGCATATTCGGCGAAGAGAGGAGACATGTCCACGCCCAGGCGGGAGGGAACCCATCCACCGATACCGAGGATGGACATCTCAATTTTCTGTCCCTTCAACGGATGATCGGCGGCGGCAGGCGCTGCTTCAGCAGCTGCAGCTTCGGTCGGTTTTGCCGCTTCAGCAGGAGCAGCAGCTTCAGGAGCTTTGGTCGGTTCTACCGCTTTAGCAGGTTCAGCAGCGGCAGGTGCAGGGGTGGCTGGTGTTCCACAGGCTGTCAATAACATGGAAAACACCATAATCAAACCAGCAATTTTGAACAAATTTTGCTTGTTCATGGGACTCCTTCTTGTGTAATGGTTGTGGAATTACTAGGGCGATGAAAATTACAGTAAACAATTTTTTATCTCTTACTCTTCCTACCTCCTGAAAACCAGTATTTTTGCTTATCGAGGGTAATGCACTACCAGTAAAAGGACCTCGGAAAACACATAGAGCAGAAAACAATGTCTGGAGTGTACATTTGTTCACTCGGTGTGCTAAAGTTCATAATACAGGTAAAAAAATCGTTCTTCAAGTGATATTAATCACTTACTATCAGGTACTTTTTTGTGACACAGCCAGTTTGGGAAAAAAATCAGCCGAATCAGGCCACCAACACCTGAATTCCCAGGTCTTCAAACTTTGCTTTTTCAACCATAGGCACTCCCGAATCTGTAACAATAATTGACACTTTTTCAATTGGAGCAAAAGATGAAATTCCCATAGTTGAGAACTTGGACGAATCTACGATGGCTATCAGTTGCGAGGAAACTTCAATAACAGCCTGTTTTAATTCAACTTCCAACAAATTTGTATCTGTCAGGCCGTCGCGAATGCTCACACCTTTGGCGCCCAGAAACGCCTTACCTATCCGAATCTCAGATAACGTGTTTCGTCCCAGGCGTCCTACGGTTCCATATGTACGATCATTGATCATCCCTCCAACCATGATAACGGAATGGGAAGATTTCAATAATTCAAGAGAGGTGTTAATTCCGTTGGTAACCACCTTCAGGTCTTTTTTGTTCTTAAGAGCTCGTGCCAGGTACAAACCCGTTGTTGACGAATCAATCATGATCGAGTCGCCATCATGAACCAGTGTGGCAGCCAGGTCACCAATCCGTTGTTTTTGTTCCTGGTCAATTCGCGCCCTGGCCTGAAAGGCAATCGTTCCTGGCAGGTCATCTTTTGGAATTGTGGCTCCACCATGTTGCCGCTTAATGGCGCCGGCTTCTTCAAGAGCCGTAAGATCTCCCCGAATTGTCACCTTGGAAACATTGAAGTGATCACTCAAATCCTGGACAGATACATATCCGCGCTCAAGGACGTAACTTACGAGTGATGTTCGCCGTACTTCAGTGTTGTTTTCCAGACTGCGCATGAATTTTTTTCCAGTAATGTTTTCAGGGATATATATCGCTAATCTGTATCTCAGCTTACTTACGTAAGCATTTAACTTTCTTTCATAACACTATTTTTAGATTATAGGGATTTTGATCACTTTGTCAATTACGAATGTAATATTTTTTATATGCAAATAGAAACTCGTATTTTTTCTTTCTCTAATTTTGTTATTTTGCATGTAATCATTTCAAAAGCCTTTGGTTTCATTTTTTGTATATATCTAAAAGTCCAACTATTTTCGAAAAAGTCTTTCAGGAGTAAAGTTATATACATAATACAGTGCTAAATGTCACTTGTTACCTTTAGACAAACCCCTTATTATGTACAAATGCTCAATATGTGTACATAAGTTCATTTTTAAACAAAACTCTTATTCCGTCGGAAATTTTCATGGATACATTACAATCATTGAATTTTGAAACCGTTGAATTGGATGATCAAAAGAATGCGCTGGTGATCATTGATCAGACACTTTTACCAAACAAAGTCGTCTATCTCAGCCTAAAAACGATGGCGGAAATTTGGCAGGCTATATACGATTTACAGGTACGTGGTGCACCGGCTATCGGTATAGCGGCTGCATATGGTTTGTATCTCGGAATTAAGCAAAGCTCCGCAACAGATTTTGATGCGTTTTTTGCTGAGTTCTCTAAAGTCAAAAAATACCTGGCTTCATCCCGCCCAACGGCTGTAAACCTGTTTTGGGCTCTGGACCGGATGGAAACCTGCCTTATGAAGAACGCATCTGCCTCAGTGGAAAAAATCAAAACCGCGTTATTGCAGGAAGCACACGATATCAAGGCAGAAGATATTCATACCTGCCGGGCTATTGGTGAATATGGGCTCTCGCTTTTAAAACCCGGAATGGGATTATTGACTCATTGCAATGCAGGGCAACTGGCTACGGTGAAATATGGAACAGCCACCGCTCCGATGTATCTGGGGCAAGAACAGGGATACAACTTTAAGGTCTTTGTAGACGAAACCCGTCCACTGTTACAGGGCGCCCGTCTTACGGCATACGAACTTAACCGGGCTGGAATAGATGCCACTCTCATCTGTGACAACATGGCAGCAACGGTTATGTCAAATGGTTGGGTCAATGCCGTCTTTGTTGGCTGTGATCGTGTAGCAGCCAATGGTGATACCGCCAACAAAATTGGCACATCCGGTGTAGCCATCCTGGCTCATTATTATGGCATTCCATTTTATGTCTGCGCACCTACTTCTACAATCGACATGAATTGTCAGACGGGCAGAGATATTCATATTGAGCAACGCCCGGCAGAGGAAATTACAGAAAAATGGTATGCTCAGCGAATGGCGCCGCAGGGGATAAAAGTATTTAATCCGGCTTTTGATGTGACAGAAAATGCAAACATCACAGCCATTATTACTGAATATGGCATTGCACAGCCCCCCTTTACCACATCACTGAAAGATATTTTTAATAAAAAGTTATCAGGTAAAAAAATCTGATGGATTTTAATAACGAGGAAAATATGCCATGGCAATGAACAATTACACCCACAGATCTACCTCGTTTGACCAATCTGGTGAAGACCAGTTGCTGGTCAGAATTGCCTGGCTATATTACATGGAAGACCTTACCCAGGCAGAAATTGCTGACCGTTTGAATGTGTCTCGAATCAAAATTACCCGATATCTAAAGCGAGCCCGTGAAAAAGGATTGGTACAAATCAGTATTCAATCCGAAAATAACAGCCTCCTCGAACTTGAATCTGCACTGTCGAATAAATACAACCTGAAAGATGTCAAAGTTGTGATGAGTGTGGAACAACGCCAATCGCAATTGCGTTTGTTGGCTAAAGGAGCCAGTGAATGGCTTGTACCTCGTCTGGAATCGGGTTTGACGATCGGGATGGGCTTAAGCCGTACGCTTTACTATATGCCTGAATACTTCCGTCCAAAACGGAAGATCGCGTGTGATTTCACCGACATTATCGGTGGAGTTACTGGACCGTCGTCTGCTATGATTTCATTGAACATCACGTCACAAATGGCTGAGATTTGTGGTGGGCGGGCATATCGTTTACTGGCACCATCCGTTGTTTCAAGCAAACAAGCTTACGAGATCATATTATCTGAACCCATTCTTAATCAGGTTTTCGAAAAAGCCCATCATTGCGATATTCTTTTCCAGAGCTGTGGTGGAGTAGATACGGGTGCCCTGCTTTATGAAAATAAAAGTCTACAGGAAGAGACCCTTAGATATCTCTCTGAGAATGGCGCAGTGGGTGATATTCTGGGGCATTTCGTTGATATCGACGGAAATCCGGTAAAAGTTCCCTATGACGAATTAATCATATCCATATCGCTCGAAGCTCTTCAAAAAGTTCACCTGGGCGTGCTGGTAGCTGGCGGTAAAGAAAAAGTGAAGACTATCCATGCAGCTTTAAAAGCTCGTTATTTTAACGTGCTGATCACAGACGAACATACGGCGGCCGAAATTTTAGAATTGTCTTAACCCAAACGCATCAATAAGTTTTCGATGCATTTATCCATACATTCATCTTGAAAGGAGCTTCTCCTATAGCAAAAATATCCACATTCAAAGAATCTATTGAGAACGATTCTTATAGGTACTTTATTTATTCATTGTTTTCTGAGCAAGGTCAAAATTAGTTTTATTGGTAAAGACATAGATCCAGCTATTTATCAACTTCTGGCTTACAAGCCCATAAGGAGAATTTATTATGCAAGGAAACCAGGAATTGCATTTATCAGGTGATCGGTTTACAGTCGAATACAGCCTTTTTGGCACTCGTACCGAAATCGATCAGATGACCACGGCCATCATCGTAGAAGATACCATCGAATTCCCATACGAATTACTGCCAGAAGGAGAAATCAAAGATCAGGTGGTTGGCAAAGTTGAAGATGTCAAACAGGTGGGAGAAAATCACTTCCATGTCACCATCAGTTATGCAGTGGAAATTACTGCCTTCACAATCGCCCAATTATTAAATGTTGTGTTGGGAAACATCAGCTTGATGCCCAATATTCGGGTGGAACGAATTAACCTCACACCTTCACTGGCCGCCAAATTTTCCGGTCCACGTTTTGGACGGGAAGGATTGCGCAAAATTCTGGGAGTTCCCCACCGTCCATTATTAAGTACAGCCTTGAAACCAATGGGGTTGAGTTACAAAGAACTGGCAGAAATGGGCTATCAGGTTGCCAAAGGTGGGATTGATATCATCAAAGACGACCATGGCATTTCCAACCAGCCGTTTTCTAAATTCAGGGAACGGGTTCAATACAACCAGGAAGCTATCGAAAAGGCCAATAAAGAAACCGGCCGGAAAAGCATTTTTCTCCCCAATATTACCGGCCGTGCCGACGAATTATTAGAAAATGCCCATTTCGCGAAAAAGGTAGGCTGCGGCGGATTGATGGTTCTCCCTGCTCATACCGGTTGGGATGCCGTTCGCATGTTGTCAGAAGATGATTCACTGGGTTTACCCATTATGACCCATCCTTCCTTTTCTGGATCTTATGTTGTCAGTCCCACAGCAGGTTTTTCACCATACACCTGGTTTGGGCAGATTGCCCGTCTGGCGGGATCGGATATGAGCATCTTTATCAATTTTGGCAGCCGGTTCGCCAGCACAAAAGAAGATTGCCTGTCAGTTGTAAAAGGCACTGCAGACCCGATGTACAACATCAAACCAATTTTCCCGGTAGCCGGGGGTGGTATTACGATGAAAAATGTCCCTGACATGAAACAGGTGTACGACAATGAAATGATCTATTTGATGGGCGGCGGCTTGCATAAGGCCGGCCCCGATTTGATTGCCAACAGCCACAATTTTCTTGAATCTCTTGAATCTTGAGAATTAATTAAAAGGTGCATCCATGAACTTCTTTACAAAAACGCTTGAAATTTCACCGGGGCCCGGCTTTTCTCTTCAGAACATCACCCATCTGGTGACTGATTTTGTGACCGAAACCGGTGTAAAAGAAGGCCAGTTGACCGGTTTCTACAAACACACAACCGGGTCCATATTTATTGGTGAACATGAGTCCGGCATCATTGCGGATATCGAAAGAGCTCTGGAAGCCATGGCCCCTTCAGATGGAAAATATCTTCACCACCGGCGAGAATTAGATTTCAATGGTTCGGCTCATGTACGGGCTGCCTTTATGCCAACCTCCATTGTTGTTCCCATTCATGATGGCTCCATGGTTCTTGGAACCCATCAGGAAATCATGGTAACCAACGGCCAGCCGGAAGGACTCCCCCGGTATATCGTTTTACAGGTGATGGGAGAGTAGAATGCCAAAAAAATTTGAAACCGTATTCTTCTGGTTTGACGGCGCTTTTACCGAAACCGTCTCATCTCTTGTATTGAAAATTTTGCGTCCCGATCTTTCCGGTGCTGCCAGAGTAACTTTGCAGGAAAAAATCCAGTTTATTCAAGATGATCTGTCTGTAGGAAAGTTGACCTCAGATGAATTCTGCCAGAAAGCCGTTGAACTTTGCCAGGTGAACCTAACTGTAGATCACCTTGAGAGTGAAATCATCCACCAGGCGAATCTGAACAAACCGTTGCACGATATCTATACGCATGTCGTCTCTGATAATGATACCCGTGTGATTGTTGACCTCCCTGAAACCTGGTTCCATAGTCTCATCAAACGCTGGCAACTCGAAAATTCTTTCCCTGCCAACCGGTTGATATTCACAACACCATTCAAATTAAATCGTATGCTACCCGATATTGCCTATTCCATCCCGAAGGCAGCCGGTCGCAACATAGACGAATGTATTCTGATCGACCCTCGCCAGATGCGGGCGGTAGCCCTTCATAAACTTGGATTGGTCTCTACGGCTTTCGTATACCCGCGTAGGCTCAAAATCGATCTGGCTCTCCAGGGAATATGGAAAACCGATGAGGATATTTACCATCCCAAAGCCGGGGCGAGAACAAATATTTAACGCTCACAGGGATGCCCGAAGGCATCCCTGTTTTCAAAAATATTTGAAAAAATATAGGAAAATAATCATTCCCTGGTGTATAATAGGAACTCCCGGGCGGGTAGCTCAGTTGGTTAGAGCACATCGCTTACACCGATGTGGTCGCAGGTTCGAGTCCTGTTCCGCCCACACTTCTCTCTTCGTACAATTCTGATTAGAATTGTACTTTTTTATTCACTAATCAATTTGAATTGAATTCCTGTCAATATCATTTCGGCCCTGTTTTAACAGGTTGTTCTTACCTTTCTCATTCCCTGACCTTTCATAATCATATTCATAAAACTATAGAGAGAGAAAACGAACCAATCAGCCGCGTTTTTATAAAAATGCTGTATCATAGGTTTGTTTTTTGATCATCTCTTGAATTGGAGCGGACTTAATGTCTTCCGAGTTTGATTTTCCATATGACTTTATTGGCAAGGTTCTCTTTACGCCGGAAGAAATCGAAAAACGAATTTCTTTTATTGCCAACCAGATCCATAACGATTATCGTGATTCTGAGAAGCTTCTTTTATTGGGCCTCCTGCGCGGAAGTGTTGTTTTTATCACAGACCTGATGCGTAAAGTTCAAATGCCACTCACCATGGACTTCATGTCTGTTTCTTCCTATTCGGGTTCAGAAACCAATGGTTTCGTCCGTATCGATTCTGACCATAAGACCAACATTTCCGGTTGGGATGTCATCTTGATTGATGATATTGTGGATACCGGATTCACCATCAACACTGTCCGCAAGTTACTGCTTGACCGTAATCCCCGCAGTTTAAAAATATGCGCTCTGCTCGATAAAGTAGAACGCCATAAAGTGGATGTGCCTATTGACTATCTGGGTTTTTCCATCCCCGATGTCTTTGTGGTGGGTTACGGATTGGATATAGATGAAAAAGGGCGCAATCTCCCTTATATCGCTTCAGTTGATCCGAAGAAATACGAGAAGAGTAAACATAAGTAACAGGAGTCTGCCATGCCTATCCATATTGCTGTGGGTACACAATGGGGCGATGAAGGCAAAGGTCGTGTCGTCGATCTGCTATCGGCCGATGCAGCCCTGGTCTGCCGGTATAACGGAGGTGACAACGCCGGTCACACCGTTACCGTCGGGACAAAGACGTTCAAACTTCATCTGATCCCTTCCGGTATTGTTCATTCCCATACCATTGGAATTCTTGGAAGCGGGATGGTGATCAATCCCCTCACCCTGCTTTCAGAAATGGATACCCTCAAGAAAAGCGGCATCGAAATTTCACCGCGCCGGCTTTACATATCACCGCTGGCACATCTGATTACTCCGGCTCACCGCCTGCTTGATCAGGCTCAAGATGCCGCCCGTGGTAAGGGTGCCATCGGCACCACAGGCCGGGGGATTGGTCCGGCGTATATTGACAAAGCCGCCCGCCGTGGGCTGCGTGCCGGAGAAATTCTGGATCCCGAGGCATTTCGCATTCGTGTCAAAGAGCATTTCCGTGAAGTGGATATTCAACTCCAGCGAATGTATGAAAAAGAGCCTCTGGATATTGAAGCAATGACCGCTGAATGGGTTGCTGAAGCCAGCAAAATCGCTCCTTATATTCAGGATTATTCCCAACTGCTTCATGACACTCTTCGCAGCGGTGATCAGGTACTGGCAGAAGGTGCTCAAGGTTCTCTCTTGGACCTGGATTTCGGGACGTATCCATACGTTACCAGTTCCTGCACCACCGCGACCGGTGTTTTTAGCGGTCTCGGTCTGGGGATCATGCCAGTTGACCGGATTATTGGCATCACCAAAGCCTTCCAGACACGAGTGGGGTCAGGACCCTTCCCAACCGAGCTCTCCGGTGAAATGGCCGAACGTCTGCGCGGCACCGGGGCAAATCCTTGGGATGAGTTTGGCACTACAACAGGTCGTCCTCGCCGGGTTGGTTGGTTCGACGCCGTATTATTGAAATATACGGTGGCGATTAATGGTGTTAACGAATTGTGTATTACCAAAATGGATATCTTATCTGGCCTTCCAGAAATCAAAATTTGCACTTCGTACCAATTGAACGGTATGGGATACGAAACCCTGCCGGTAGGTCTCAGTGCAGAGCAATTAGCGAAAGCCAGACCCGTCTATGAAACGCTTCCCGGTTGGACGGAAGATTTGACTGGAATTCGTAAATGGAAGGATTTACCCCAAAACGCCCAGGCGTATATCCACCGTTTACAGGAATTGAGTGGCGTTCAAGTCAGTCTGGTCTCGGTTGGTCCTGAAAGAGATCAGATTATCCATCTCGATTAGAACATTCTTTATGGTTAGACCGCTGTCGAAATCAAGGCAGCGGTTTTGATTTCCAGAATATCCTGCATTTTCAGTCGAATATAATGAAAGCTGTAAAATTCACCCATGCCGGGTTCTATTACATCTTACTGATATTGCTTTCTGCATGTTCTGTAAATCCGACCCGAACCACGATAATCCAATCAACCGTTTTTGATTTACAAGGAAAACCAACCATGCCTGTTACTCCAACTCAGTTAAATCCCGCTTCCAAGTCAGGATCCATCGAAAGGGATATTACATATTGCACACCGGAAGGAATTCCACAAAAACTGGATATATATCATCCGATCACGTCATCTGATCATCCCACCCCGGCGGTAATTTACATTCATGGGGGCGCCTGGTTGGAATGTGACAAAGACTCCGAATTGTTTTTCCCTCTGATGAAGAAATTGCAGGATAAAGGGATTTTCACGGTTTCCATTAACTACAGGCTTGCGCCTGAACATCCCTTCCCGGCCATGATCGAAGATGCCCGCTGTGCCGTTCGCTATTTACGGGAAAACGCCATGAAATTCAACATTGATCCAGAAAAGATCGGCGTTTTTGGCGACAGTGCCGGAGGGCACCTGGCGTTATTGGTGGGAATGGCAACTTCCGTTACTGAGTGGGACACACCAGAATATGCCCAACAATCCAGTCGCGTTCAGGCTGTAGTGGATATTTACGGGATTACGGATAATACGAAAATTTTTGTTGATGATTCAACCGATATCATGCAGAAAGTGTTTCGAGCCCGGTCTGTTGATGATCCTGTTTTGAAAAAAGCCAGTCCGTTAACTTATGTGGCACCATCGGCTCCGCCTATGTTAATTGTCCATGGAGATGTTGATCAGGTAGTCCCATATCAACAGTCAATATGGTTGTATGATGCTATGAAATTAAAGGGAAACAGCGTGGAATTTCTTACCGTAAAAAATGCTGATCACAATTTCATACCTGTTAAAGATGAACCTATTGAACCGCCGCTTGACAGTGTTTTTGACAAAATTGCGGCGTTCTTTGAGCAGCAATTGAAATAATTCAGTTCCTAATTGGGAAGGTTTGATTCATATACTTCATTGGTCAGAATGTTTGCCCATTTAATGGAATCGAAATAAATAGAACGTAGTCTTTCTGGTTGAATACCGCATTCCAACACTTTCTCCCACTCCCCTTGTTCGATGGCCAACACTGTTTTCAATGAACAACCAATTTTTCCCTCATGCTTGATCAGAGCGGCGACAACGTCGTCAGCCAGATGGATACTGGAAACGACTTCATGCATGGGTAAATCCATTATGGCATCCAACACTGAAAACAGCCCCGTAAGAAAATAGGATTCCGCCTGAGATTCTCCCAGCGCTTTTCCGATCATTTCGCACATTTTTGCCCGCTGCAGAGCAATAGACGTCAGTTCATGGGGTTTATCGTCAACGGTTGACATCAGGATGAGCATCATCCAGCCTCGAAGCTGACTCAATCCAATAAGTGATATAGCCTGCCGGATGGAATTGACTGTGGTGGAGAGAGAGTAATATCCCGAATTGACCAGTTTCAGTAACTTGTACGTCAATCCCACATCTTGAGATATCAGAGTCTCGAGGTTTTTAAAATCTGCCTTGGGATCCGTCACCTGAGCCAGAAGCCGCATGACGACAAGACGTGAGGAATCCATGCGCCGCCCTTTGACAATATTGGGTTTGCACAGGTAATACCCCTGGAAAAAGTCAAAACCCAATCGGTAGCACAGGTCATAGTCTTCTAATGTTTCTACTTTTTCTGCCAGCAATAACATTCCGTGTTGCTTGAGTGTATTGACCATATCTGGCAGCAATACCCGTTTCATTCCCATCAGGTCAACTTTAATGACATTGACAAGACCGCAGCGTAATGCAGGAATGACCCTGTCTATTGTGATAACATCATCCAGTGCAATTTGAAAACCGGAGATTTTTAGTCCCTGCAGTGAATCAAGCAATTGCTTGTCCAGGGTGATATCTTCCAGTACTTCCACCACAATCCGTTCAGGTGGAAGGTGAATGGGGTATTTTCCTACAAGAAAATTCCGGGTGAAATTAATAAAAGCGAAGCCTGATCCAACGATATTATCCAGACCGATTTCTGAAAATGTATTTAATAATACCTGAGTAGTGGCGTAATCACCATTTGAAACATTAACCGATGATTCATTTTGGCTGCTGCGATATAGAAGTTCATAGCCAATCACCTCCTTGTTCCGGTTGAAAATCGGTTGACGTCCCACAAGCAAATCAGACACGTTTTAAGAATTCCTTGTTTCAGTGAAAAATTTACATAAGAAAAACGAACTGATTCTATTAATAACAGAATCATATATCAAGTTTTGTTGAATTAGGGTTAATTTACTATAAATCTTGTCATTCAGATTATCGGAGAAGAAAAATCACTGGCCTGTAAGTTGCACCGTTTCATCTGACTCTACGTTTAAAAACGGTGACTTAAATGAACCAATTTAATCGAAAAGGATCCAACTTTCCCCGTTGGCTGCTCCCGGTGTTAATCGGGATTTTTCTTATCCTTGCTGCAGGATCGGCCATTCTGGCTTATCAGATTTTCTTTGCCGAGCCTGATGCCTCAATGGTATTTCCGAAATATTCCCAACCCAAAGACATGGCCACAGCCCAACTTGACCAGGCACTTCAAGAAGCGCTGAAGCGTCATCCAGAAGTTTTATCTTACCTGATGTACCGGGTTGGGATCACCCAAGTCTCTTACACGGAAGACAAGAACACCGCGCTGCTGTGGCTGGCTTTATATGATAAAGATACCGATACATTAATTCCAGCAGAACCAGGCCTGGCAATTGCACAAAAGACAAAAGAAAATAACTGGACGGTCACCGTTCAGGCAGATGATGGCTTTAACAATCTGTTGAAGGATATCCCCGAGTCTATGATTGACGCTGAAACCAAGGCACAATACATGTCGGCTCCACAGGCCTTAACGAAAGCCGCTCCTCTGCGCGGGTATCGCCTTCCCTGGAAGAAGGGTGTTACCAAATTTCTCACAGGCAGTATCGGACATGTCTTGACCTATAAATCCTGTCCATCATCCTGCATGTATGCTTTCGATTTTGCCGACGGCGGGAACTTCCCCATTCTGGCTGCCAAAGGCGGCCGTGTAAAATATGCCGTCTGGAAATTTCCTGATAACAACCACGAAAATGCCAACTACATCATACTTGAAGATGATTCAACCTCTCCTGTGACCTATCAGGTCTACTTCCATCTTTCCCAGAATTCCATTCCAGAGGCGCTTCGTGTAAAAGGCACATGGGTAAATCAGGGCCAGTATATAGGAAATGTAGACAACACCGGGTATAGTTCTGGACCGCATCTTCATTTTCATGTACATGCCAATTCCACGTCCTACTGGGGAAATTCGGTCGACATCGTGTTTGAAGATGTCTCTGTTAATGGCGGTCGGCCGCGTACATGCGCAGAAGCAAAGGCCTTTCCAACGTATGGTAGTCAATGCATGCCCGGTGATAAATATACATCGAACAATGGTGATTCCAAACCGCCAACAGGTGTTTTGAATGCTCCGGCTGCCAACACACTCGTCACCAGCCAGACTGTAACCTTGAGCGGTTATGGATCAGATGAATCTGGGGTGGCACGTATTCAGCCTATGGTGAAATATGACGGACAATGGCGGGCAGCAGGTGATCCAATCACTGATTCGGCTTTTGTGACAGACGTAGATCTTTGTGCCGCAGGCGTCCCGGATGGTCCATTATCTGTAGGTATTAATATCTGGGATAACGGCGGGAATAAAACAATCACACCCATTGGGGATATACCCATACGCAAGAAATTCACCTGCCCTGTATTACCCCCTGCCTGTTCACCAGCAGCCAACCAGGCTGCCCTGTATAACAACGCCAATTTCCAGGGATTCTGCAAGGTTATTGATATAGGTGATATCTCAGATATCAATTCGCTGGTTGATTTTGGAGATAACAACCTTGAATCCATCCAACTGGGTGGTGGCGTCAGCGCTATCCTATATGATGGCGTCGATTTCTCTGGAAGAAGTCAGTCATTGACATCTTCTTCTGAAAATCTGGATACCCAGATTGTTGGAGCCAATCGTGTCTCATCATTGAAATTGGTCAGTGTATTGTCTGCACCGTCTGAGCCAGTATTGAATCCAGTCTCAGGACCGAATGGTGGTGATGCTACATCCTCCGACTCCATCGTCTTAAGTTGGCAGCCGGTTCCAGGTGCAGTGGAATATCGTGCATCTGTTACTGGACCCGATGGATTCAATGCCGTTCAAAACTGGCAACCATCTGTATCCTTCTCGTTGGGCACATTGAAACCTGGTAATTATGACTGGACGGCGTCTGCCCGTAACAGTGCCGGTGAAAAATCAGCATCCGGAAAGTTCATCATCAAAGAAGGAAAGACTGAAACCCTGACACCCATAACATCACCCTATGAAGTGGGTTTCTACAAAGATGCAGCTGGTTGGGCTGGCACCGGTTTGTGGACCCGGAACAGTTTCAAAGTTGGAACCGAGAGTCAAACCGGGTGGATTTTCGGAACCGATAATGAATACAGTAAGGGTGATTCGCGCGCTTCGGGCGATCTGACTTCACCATTAATCCATATCGGATATAAAGGCCAACAATTCTCCTTCCGATATGTATCTGTTACAGAATCATCAGGTGAGATATGGGATCAGCGAATTCTCCAAATTTCTGTTGATGGTGGACCATTCCAGGATCTGCAAAAAATCTCAGGCAGTTCTGATCGAACCAGTCTGCTGGAAAGCAAACCCATTGATCTTTCTGCCTATGTTGGCAAGAATGTTCGCTTCCGCTTCCATTTCGATACCATTGATTCAATGTACAACACCGGACTTGGCTGGGCGATCACCGCAGTGCGAATCAGTGATAATCCATCCAAAGTATGTCAGGAATTTGCCAATGACGATTCTCCAGAAAACGCCCAATCAATAGCGGTTGGGAAGAATGCCAGTGGGCAGATTTGCCCGGCTGGTGATGTTGATTACTTTACATTCACCAGTGATAATAAACAGGCATTCAATGCCACACTGAATATCACATCAACAGCAACAAACTGGCAGCCAGCGCTATCTTTGATCAGTTCCGATGGAAAAACAACTCTGGCCGATGCCAAAGTTAGCGGCAGCACCGCTCAATTGACAGCCAACCTGCCCGGAGCCGGACAATACCTCCTTAAAGTATCAGCCAGTGCAAATACCAAAGTAGTAGTCCCTTATCTCGACTACCAACTCTCCTTGATTCAGGATACAACCGCGCCATCCATCAAATTAATCACTCCGGCCGATGGATCAATAAGCCTGGCTCTACCCATTGCCCTTTCAGCAGAAGCGGCAGATGGCGATAAGCCGGCAAGTCGGGTAGAGTTTTATGTTCAACCAGCCGGAGTACCCGTTGAAAAAGCAGATCGTGTGGCTGTGGATGATTCCGCGAAAGACGGTTGGATAGGAACAATCCCGGCCGATTACACAGGCAAATTACAGGGAGCGGCAGTATTTGCCCGTGCATTTGACCAGGCGGGTAACCACACTGACAGTGCAGCCGTTATTCTGGCTGGCGACGGCACAACTCCAGTAACGCATCTGGATGCTCTCCCCAATGAATACGGAAGCACTCTCATCAACCTCAAATGGACAGCTGTTTCTAAAGTCAAAATTGATCACTTTGAGCTTCAATATCAGGTGAACAACGGTGGTTGGCAGGCCTGGGCAGAACCTCTGCCGGGTAATGCCCGAGAAACCAGCTTTTTTGCCACCAACGGTGCCACTTACAGCTTCCGGATTCGGGCCATAACAGAATCAGGTGCTGAAGAATTTCCGGAAGAACCTCAGGTAAAAACAACGGTTGAAAAGGAGTGCATCCCCGATAAATATGAACCTAAGGATAACGTTCCCACCAATTCGCCATCACTAACTTCAGGGAATTGCCAGCTTCATAACCTGTGCGGATTCAAAGATGAAGATTGGACCAGCATGCTTTTACAGGGTGGGAAAACGTATACATTCAAAGCTGTTCCCCAGGAATTGGCCGCCGGTGTTACCCTCCAGGTCTTTAATCTTGCCGGCCAGGCCGTGACGGATGAAATCTCTCCCGAAACTTTGAATTCAATTACCACATTGAATTACCAGCCCGAAACCAGCGCCACGTATTACCTGCATGTAAAAGCGGCCAATGATAACCTAGCCGGAACAAGGTCTATTTATAATATCTGCTACGATCAAGCAGAACCTTTTTCGCCCATACCTGTGGTATGCGGGGCTATCTTGATCCCATTATTGACAGCCCTATTAAAACTGGCCAGCCGCATACGCAATTCTGCGACCGGTTCCTGAGCTACAGGAATATTTTCAACGCAGCACCCAGAGCAAATAAAGAGCACACTCCCAACGTAACCGGGAGTGTGCGGCTTTTATCACGAGAATCAGAGATGACGATTTCAGGAAATAAGCCGTGTGGTCCCCAGATCGGGCCCGCCAGCCAGGCAAACGCGGTTCCACCCAGCAAGCCCCCCAGGTGACCGAAATTATCAATATTGGGGATCATTCCCACAATAAACAGGTTGATCCCTATAACCACCGCAGTATTCGTCAACATTGCTTTTGAATTACGGAAAAATTTCCTGTTCTGAAAAATAAAAACTCCCTGGGCGGCGATTAATCCAAATATGGCCGTGGATGCACCGTATGATGGACTTTGTGTGATGAGAAAAGAGAATACATTTCCTGCAAATCCACTGACCAGATAGAGCACCAGGTATCGCTTATGCCCGTAGAACATTTCAATATCACGGCCAATCGTAACCAGGGCGTACATATTAAAAAAGATATGGGCAAAACTTCCGTGTAACAATAAGGGTGTAATCAACCGCCAGATTTGCCCCGCTTTGATCGCCTCATTAACCTTAGCTCCCAATGCAGCCAATAAATCAAATCCGAGAATATATCCGCTGGCTACTTGCAAAAGAAAAAAGGCTGAGGTAATTCCCACCAGAATGTAGGTGACCAACGGCTTCTTGGTCTCCAGTTGAATGGATACCCTGGCTGAAGGAATTTGATCAGAAGGAACCGGTGAACCACTAATCTGAGATGAATTCCCGGTCGGGTTCTGTGAATTTTCAGGATTTTCCATGGTCATATATTGATCTTTCGAGGTTTCGTACGTGAATGTTCAACCTTGATAATGGCTTCAATATCATCAACAGCTTTTTGCAGCCGGTTATGCGCATTCACCACCACATAATCGAATAAATCCAACTGATTGAGTTCACCCAGGGCAGTTTCGATCCGGATCTTTAAACTTTCAGGCGTTTCAGTTTTCCTGTCAATAAGACGCTGGTACCACTCCTTTGCATCGGCTGGAACAAGAAATATCAAAACCGCCTCAGGGAATAAATCGCGGATCTTCCTGGCACCCTGTACATCCAACCGCATCACCACATCTTTACCACTTTGCAGCGCTCGGGTTACCTGATTACGGGGAATCCCTTTGTAATCTTGATAAACCAAAGCATATTCAATTAATTCATTGTTCGCAATCATGGATTCAAAGTCTGCCAGATCGACAAAATTGTAGTCAACTCCTTCCACTTCTCCGGGACGGGGTTTGCGGCTGGTTGTGGTCACCACAAAATGGAAAGGCAGCAATCGGGCTTTCATTTCATTCAACACGGCATCCTTACCAACACCCGAAGGACCAGATATTACAATTAATAAGGGTGATGGCTGCAACACA
Organism: Leptolinea tardivitalis; assembly: GCF_001050275.1. GTDB lineage: Bacteria > Chloroflexota > Anaerolineae > Anaerolineales > Anaerolineaceae > Leptolinea > Leptolinea tardivitalis. The sequence goes on along the minus strand of NZ_BBYA01000008.1, from coordinate 287,393 downwards.
TCAAATCGAATATTGGCTAATGCAGATGAAGTTGCGTCTGATTCCATTCAGGTTCTCCTTGGGGAAACAATAGATCAGGATTATAACGCCAGTAATGTGAATGAACTCCTCATCATATCGTGAACAAAGTTGCGCTGAAAATGAAGAAATTTCTTATAGTAGTATTGTAGCGGATTGGCATTTATAATGTCATCCGAACGTTAGGAGCTTCGTATGCCATCTTATGATTTCATTTGTCTTGATTGTCGAAAGCGATTTGAAGTCTCATTATCCTACAGTGAATATGATAGCGCTGTGATCAGGTGTCAGCATTGCGGTAGTTCCAATATCAGACGTAAGATTGGCCGGATTCGTATTGCGCGAAATGCTTCTGATCGAATGCAAAGTCTGGCAGATCCAACCCGTTTAAATTCAATTGATGATGATCCACAGGCTTTGGGAGCCATGATGCGGCAGATGCGTTCAGAACTTGGTGAAGAAATGCCCGCTGAATTCGATGAAGTGGTAGATCGGCTTGATCACGGTCAATCGCCGGAACAGATCGATAGCGCCATGCCCGATTTGGCAGATAATTTTTCGGAAGGAGCCGGAAACTCATCTGTCGCCGATGATTTGGATTTCTAAATTTATCCGGCCGGGGGATTATCAACCATCCGGGTAAGCTGGTCAAAGCTGGTGACCATGGAAATTTGGTTTAAAAATGCAGCGAGTGAACTGCTTTGCTTGCGAAGAGCACGAACCATCGGTCCCACCGGGTCTGTCCCTGCTGCACCACCTGGCGTATCAGCATAAGCACCATAAAAAGCAAAATAAGCCTGGTTCAACCTTCTTATCATATAACCGTTGTCCCAGAAGAATTGTCTGCGTTGTTCCATGTATGTTTCGGCTGCATCGATTTTATTCTCAGCCAGCAATTTATCCACCTGGACTCTGGTGGTGTGCATCTCACGTCTGAAATTGAACGGCTCTGGTTCAGTTGCCTGAGGATTTGACGTGTCAGATGTAGTATCTTGCGTTGAGATTTCGGATTCAGGAGGCAGAAGATCAGGGTAATATCGCTTAAGCACCTGTTTACCTATTTCTGTGCCAACGATCGAAGCTGTGGTCTCATTGATTGTGCGCAGATCGGAATTTGTTTCATAATTTATTCCTAATGGACGCAGGGTTAAGAAGTTATGTGTCCATTCGTGCGCCACAGTCTCAGCCAAAAAAGAAAGATCAGACGTTGACATGACCATGGTAGGATAAATGCCTACGCCACCGATCGGTACCACCAGGGCAGAGACATTCAGATTTTTCATAACCTCATCTTCGAGAGCTGCCATATCACCGGCCGTCATATCCGCAAGGAGTGAGATATTGGCATCCTGTTGAATCTTGTTTCGCGGAGAGACAATTAAAGCCATAGGCAGCGGAGTGGAATGGTAAAGCACCGGCGGAATGGGCTGACCGATCAGAGTCAAGCCATTTTCACTAAGGATTGTGCTGATCTGTGATTGCAGGGTGGATTCTGCATATGGTGCCAATTGTTTCTTATACGCATTAAACTGATCCAATTGAAGCTGGTATGACTTTGCAGCGGCTACCTTATCGGTAATTTTTGGATCAGCATAGATCACATTGATCTGTGACTCCAGTTGGGAAATTTGACGTACCGAGCGAAGGTATTCTCTGACGATACCTGAAGGTTGTTTTTCAGGCAGATAATCTTCCAGTCGAATAGAAGACTGCAGGAACTTCTGCCAGAACGCATCAAATGTCCAGTTGACATAATCAAATTCAATTGTATGGGTATACTGACGTACTTTGCCGGGATATTCCTGAACAAGGAGTGATGAAGAGGTCGTAAATAGGACAGATAAGAATATCCAGAAACTGATTATGCCGCATTGACGTATAGTATGAAGGAAATCAAAAACTTTGTATTGATTGTAAAAGTTTTGTAAGTACTTCTTATTCACAAAGGCCTCAATTTCGTTATGATTATAATAGTTTCAACAAGAATCAATCCGGATGCTTCATATCAAAAAAGGCGGAAATTTAATATTTCCGTAGGGAAAAACATACGTGAAATTTAATATTAAGAGGATTGCCATCGTTGTTGTCCTGCTCTTGCTGCTTGTTGCCGGAGGAGCTTACTATTTTCTGGTGTATTCCCGCCAGCCAGGTTTGCCATCGCAATTATCTACTCAACCGATTGGTCGTGGAACAATTATCACCAAAATCGGTGCGACAGGTCGAGTGGAGCCCAACCAGATCGTTACATTAAGCTGGCAAACCAATGGAACTGTTGGCAAAGTGAATGTTAAGGAAAAAGATCAGGTTAAGTCTGGTGATGTTCTTCTCGAATTAGATCCAGAATCATTGGATGGTTCCATTCTACAGGCTATGCAGAAATTGCCGGCAGCGGAACGCGCCCTCGAATTATTGAATGTATCCGATGTCAAACGAACACAGGCAAAAGAAAATCTTTCGCAGGCTGAAATTTCGTATGACAACGCGAAAAAAGCACGGGAATTAAAAAATCAACGCAATACGTCAGATACTAACCTCGAGGTAGCTCAAGCCTCCTATCTGCAAGCCAAGTCAAATCTTGAATCGGCCAAAACATTTTATTCTTATGTACAAGACCGCCCGGAAGATGATTTAACAAGAGCACAGGCGGCAATGGCTCTATCATCTGCGCAGAAATCATATGATTGGGCTCTATGGAATTACCAATGGGCTCAAAGCAAACCACTTCCAGAAGATGTCCGTCTGGCTGATGCCGATCTTAAAGTTGCTGAATCAAAACTGGCTGATGCCCGACGCGAATGGGAGAAAGTAAAAGACAACCCCGATCCAGATGATATTACATCTGCCAAAGCTACGGTTGATTCTCTCAAAACCCAGATCGACAAGACAAAAATTGTCGCTCCGATTAATGGCACGGTTTCCGATCTAAATCAGCTCACAGGTGATCTGGTGAAACCAGGTCAACCGGTTTTGAAACTGATTGACTATTCACACATGTATCTAAAAATATCCATATCAGAAGTGGATATTAATAAAGTTCAGGTAGGCAAGAGAGTCTCTTTTGTCTTTGATGCTATCGGTGACAAAACGTATGAAGGTGTTGTTACCGATATCAGCACAGTGGGCAAGTTGGATCAAGAAATCATGTACTACACTGTCACCTGCGAATTGAAAAATTTTGATACAGCGATAAAACCCGGCATGACCGCCGCCGCTTCCATAGAAGAAAAAAGAGCGGAAAATGTTCTGGTAATTCCCAACAAAGCCATCTTCAAAACAGGCTCCAGTAGGTCTGTATATGTAGTGCGGAATAATTCCATACAAACAATACCTGTTGAACTGGGGCTGGTTTCAGAGGAGTTCAGTGAATTGAAATCAGGTGATATTAAAGAAGGGGATATGGTTGTGACCAATCCCAATTTAATTCCAACTCCGGGATCAGGCAAATAATGCAAACGCCTCAGAAGATATCCAGTAGTATCGTGAGAATTATTTCAGGCGGTCTTTTAATAGCCTCCTTAGCGGCATTTTGTCTTCCAGCACAGAGGGCTGATGCCGTCAACCTTGGTGTCAAAGACAGCGATACCCCGCCATCCAACATACAGGATTTGCGCGCTGGTACACCCGGTTCAAACCCTGAGGGGTTGACTTTTGCCGGAACCACCCTGTTTTTTTGCGCGAATGATGGAAACACGGGGCGTGAATTATGGAAACTTCCTTCGCCTTACACTCGGTCAGAATTGGTAAGCGATATTAACCCAGGCTACCTTAGCTCAAATATCGAAAATATTACTGCTTTTGGCAATCTTGTATTCTTCAGTGCGGAAGATATTGCCGGCCGGGAACTCTGGATTTCCGAACCTCCGTATGATCGATCCTCCACCCACCGCGTGGCTGACTTAAATCAGAATGGTGATTCGGATCCAAAAGATTTTGTCATGATTGGCAATGCCGTCTTCTTTTCAGCCGATGACGGCATTCATGGACGGGAGATCTTCAAAACATCACCGCCGTATCAGTCAATAGAACTGGTGGCAGATATCTGGCATGGGGCCCACGGATCCAATCCACGTGAATTAACCCGAATAGGTTGGATGTTATTCTACATTGCCAACGATTCATCCAGCGTTGAGATTTGGCGCAGCGATCCCCAATACTCGCCGGATACAGCCATCAAAACAACGAATATTGCCCGCAATGGAGATGCAGAAATCTATGATCTGACCGTTGTGGAAAACACCATATTCTTTTCCGGAAACGATGGCGAGTCAGGTAACGAACTTTATAAACTAGAGCCTCCATATAATGGTGCTGTTCGTGTTACCGATATCGCCGGTGATGAACCTAAAACGTTGATGACATACACCATTAACGATACCAAACCGGATTGGATTACATCCATCGGTTCGTATGTTTTCTTTTCAGGCAATATTGGATACAGCGGCAACGAGTTATACATCTCCAAACCGCCGTATGATCCCACCACAACGTTCATCGTCGATGATATTTTTAAGGATTTCGGGAGTTCCAATCCCCGCAACCTTACCCCCGTGGGCACTACCTTATTCTTTACAGCCAATGAGGGGATTGCAGGAACAGAATTATGGAAGAGTGTGCCTCCTTACGATGATGACCACACCAACATTGTGGCAGATATTAATCCCGGGAAAAATGCATCTGATCCCCGTCAATTGACTGCCATCGGAACCACACTGTTCTTCACGGCTGACGATGGAACTTACGGCCGCGAATTGTATATGAGCGAACCTCCTTACGAAGAATACACAACCGTCAGAGTAGCGGATATCTACAGTGGGTGGCATACATCCAACCCTCACAGTTTTGCCGCTCTTGATCGGACTCTGTACTTTAGCGCCGATGACGGTCACCTGGGATCTGAAATCTGGAAATTGGATGGCAGTTTCTACATGCCATCCACTGGATTTGCCCCCAACCGGGTAACGAAAATAAACCCGCAGCCGAAAGAAAGTCAATATCAAGATATCGGCAGTGTTAAACTGGCTATACCCAATTTGAATGTTCAGACTGATATCGTGGGCGTGTTGCCCAATAACAAAGGCTGGGACCTCACCTGGCTTTGGAACCAGGCTGGATATTTACAGGGTACTGCATTTCCAACCTATGAAGGGAACTCGGTCATTACAGCTCACGTGTCCCTACCCAATGGGAAACCGGGACCTTTCGCCAACTTATCGAGTTTGAAATATGATGACCCCATTGAAGTAAAAGCCTGGGGAAATATTTATACATACCGCGTTCGCTCTGTTGAACGCGTATCACCGGATGACCGCAGCGCCTTCCGCCATGAAGAAGGAAGCTGGCTGACCTTGATAACCTGTCAGGGTTTTGATGAAGCCAGCGGTAAGTATCTGTGGCGAATGGTTATCCGTGCGGCGCTGGTTGAAGTTAATCCGGGAAGTTAAGGAGAAAGCAATGTTCAAAAAAATCTTTTCAAAGAAGATCATCTGGATTCCTGCCGTTGTAATTTTGGTTGCGGTTGTAGCTGTCGTAGTTCTTCAGATTGTTGGCAAGAATTCATCGGCCGTAAATTCGATGTATCAAACATCGCCTCTGTCAAAAGGATCATTAACAGCAACTGTTGGTGCAACCGGAACGGTTAGAGCCAAACAAACTGCCGTCTTAAACTGGCAAACCAGTGGTACTGTAGGGTCCGTCTTGGTTAAAGTCGGTGACAATGTGGTCAAAGATGCCCGACTGGCGGAGCTTTCTCAAACATCCCTTTCCCAGCAAATCATCCTTGCCCAGGCGGAGTTGGTCACAGCCAAACGCGATCTGGAAAATTTGGAAAAATCCAGCCTTGCTTCTTCTCAAGCCGAACAAACTCTGGCTGCAGCACAGAAGGCATTAGATGACGCTAAGGATAAACGTGAAAGTAAAAAGTTCACCAAGGCAGATAAGAGTGTGATTGACGCAGCCTATGCGAATTACATTCTGGCAAAAGAAGCTCTGGAAGATGTAGAGCCAGATTATGAAGGTACTAAATACATGGCAGAAGACAATCCAACCAGGGCAGCCGCTGTAGCCAGGTATTCTGCTGCTTTACAAAAACGGGATACAGCTCTGGCTAACTACAATTACGCCAAGTCTTACCCTGATGAACTGGAGCAGGCAGAAATAGATGCCAATCTTGCCCTGGCAGAAGCAAAAGTCAAAGATGCCCAGCGTGAATACGATCGGTTAAAAAATGGACCTGATCCAGAAGATATCGAAGCCGCCAAAGCCAGAGTAGCTGCCACAGAAGCCACACTAAAAATGGCATATATCTCTGCTCCCTTTGGCGGCACAATTACCGATGTTGAATCAAAAGTTGGCGATCAGGTTTCTATGACCTCCACCGGTTTCCGTATCGACGATCTTTCCCACCTATATGCCGATATTGATATTACTGAGGTGGATATTAACCGGGTTAAAGTTGGACAGAATGCCACATTAACCTTTGATGCCATTCCGGACAAAACATACAACGGGAAAGTGACAGATGTTGGTGAAGTAGGTACGTCTGTTCAAGGTGTTGTTAACTTCACTGTGACGGTTGAAATTACAGATGCCGATGAGGCGGTTAAACCCGGAATGACTTCAGCGGTAAATCTGGTTGTCAATCAGCTTGACGACGTCCTTCTCGTTCCAAATCGAGCTGTCAGACTTAAAGATGGAAAACGCGTGGTTTATGTTTTGAAAAACAATGTCCCTACCCCAGTCAATATCACCATTGGTGCCGGTTCAGAAACCAACAGCGAGTTATTATCGGGTGATATAAAAGAAGGCGATTTGATTATTCTTAACCCTCCAACAGCAACTATGTTTGGACGAGGGAATAATTAATTGACTCAGGCAAAAGATATGACTGATCAAGTAATACTCACTAACGAAATCACAAAGATTTATCAGATGGGTGAAGTGGAAGTTCGGGCATTGAACGGCGTTTCAATTACCGTAAACCGCGGAGAAATCGTAGCCATTATGGGTCCATCCGGCTCTGGTAAATCCACTCTGATGAATATCCTTGGCTGCCTTGATCGCCCCACGGGGGGCGAATATTATCTCGATGGTGAAAAAGTCTCCAACTTGAACGATGACCAATTGGCGCTTATCCGTAATAAAAAGGTGGGGTTTATCTTCCAGAGTTTCAACCTTTTAAGTCGGGCAACAGCTATGACAAATGTGGAATTGCCCTTACGGTATGCCGGAATAAAATCAAATCGTTCCGAAATGGCAAAAAAAGCCCTGGAGACTGTTGGGTTGGGTCACCGATTACATCACAAGCCATTTGAGCTTTCAGGTGGACAGCAGCAGCGTGTGGCAATTGCCCGCGCCCTTGTCAATAATCCAGCCATCATTATGGCGGATGAACCCACAGGCAATCTGGATTCAAAATCAGGTAAAGAAATTATGGAATTACTCTTGAACCTGAATAAAGAAAAAGGTGCCACGGTAATTATCGTTACACATGATCCCTGGGTAGGCGACCAGACTCAACGGATCATTCGCGTGAAAGATGGTTTGATCGTGGAGAACTGATGAATATTATAGAATCATTACTCGAAGCGCTGGAAACACTCAGCGCAAATAAAATGCGATCCGGCCTTACCATTCTCGGAATTGTAATCGGTGTGGCGGCAGTTATTGCCATGCTGGCCATTGGTGAAGGTGCGCAATCGTATATCACAGGAACGATCAGTGGTCTTGGAACGAATTTGATTTTTATTGCCCCTGGTAATCCACAGGCAGAAATTCGAAATCCTAAACCATTGACCCAAATGGATGCGGCTGCATTGGTGGATGAAAATCTCGCGCCATCGGTTCTGGTAGCTGAACCGGTTCTTTCGAACCGCCGTCAGGTAACCTACGGTAGTGAAAAAACCAATACCTCGATCGATGGTGTCACTCCCGGATATATCAAAGTTAGTAATTACGAATACCAGGAAGGGGAAGGAATCACAGAAGAACATATCCTTGGACAGGCATCGGTGGCCGTACTGGGTGTCGATGTGGCTGACAAACTCTTTAACCGTCGCGAAGGCCTCGTTGGAGAAACAATCCGGATTGAGGGCCAGCCATTCCGGATTGTAGGTGTTTTGAAACCCAAAGGAGGCGGTTCTTTCGGCAGCCAGGATAATCTGGTTATGATTCCCTTCACAACAGCTCAGGCACGGATGGTCAGGCGGCAGCAAAATGCAGTTGATATGATTGTGGCTCAGGCATCTTCTGCTGAAACAGTTAATAAAGCAACGGAAGAAATATCCAATATTCTACGTACCCGGCACCGAACTCCGGTTGGTTCTGATGACTTTCAGGTTATTTCCCAGCAATCTGCCGTTAGCATGGTGAGTTCTATCACCAATGTTTTAACAATATTTTTAGGAGGTATCGCCGCAATTTCACTGCTGGTGGGTGGTATCGGGATTATGAATATCATGCTTGTTTCCGTCACAGAGCGTACCCGTGAAATTGGCCTTAGGAAAGCTCTTGGTGCCCGTAAGGGGGATATCTTGCTTCAATTCCTCGTGGAATCCGCCCTGCTGAGCCTCTTTGGAGGTCTTATTGGTATTATCCTTGGATGGTTGATTGCCTTTATTGTTGGGAAAGTAGCCGCCGCTTCTGGCACGGCATTTACGCCAAAAGTTGGGGTAAACGCCATTCTCCTGGCTACCATGTTTTCCACGGCTGTCGGTTTATTCTTTGGAATTTATCCGGCAAACCGCGCATCCAATTTGCAGCCAGTTGAGGCGTTACGGCACGAGTAAGAGAAGTTTTTCATATTCCTGATCGCCCAAAAAATACCTTAATTCAGGTTCAAATGTAACCAGAAGAGGTATTTTCTCGGGCGAAGGGCGCAAACAGGAACCTGGTTCATCCAATAACAGGCCGGCATCATCCAATGTGATCCGGCCTTTTTCGTCGAGATCAAGGGGATGTAAAACACAATAAAACGGTTTCAATGCCCAGGGATGTCTGCCATCTTTTTGTGAAGCAGTTTGCAGCGCGCACTTATGGTCAGAACGCAAAAATACACAGGCGGTCCCTCCGTAATGTCTGGGAGCGTCCACAACCCGGCTGTGAAACACTTTACCGGAAGGGGAAAATTCATCCGTATCCTCCCGGTCATCAAACCACGTTTCTGGCTGCCTCCATTTCGTCGGCATTTCCGGCTGGATTATCGATACATTTTCAAGAATCTCCCTGACTTCCTGTGAATCTATCCAAACGCCATAAATACAGCAGGCTGCGTGACATGTATGTAGTTTGCATCGAGTCATAAGCTCCGCTTCAAGCATGCGCGGATTGATTTCCAGTTTTTTCATGCCCGTGATTGTACATCGAGAACAGGATTCTCGCGATGACTTGGTGTAGAATTGCCGTATTAAAAAACACATACAAATTTCGCGAGGAGGAGGTTCGTCCATGACCTGGAAAGTGCTGTTAACAGACGGTTTGGAAGAAAATGGGAAAGAGATTTTACGCGCGAAGGCAGAGGTGACTGATCAGCCGGGTATTACGGCCGATGACCTGCTTAAGGTAGCAGGAGACTACGATGCCATCATCGTTCGGGGAAGAACCAAGGTTATCCCGGCCGTGTTTGATGCGGGGAATAAACTAAAAGTGGTTGGCCGTGCCGGTGTCGGGGTTGATAACATTGATCTGTCTGCGGCTAAAAGTCATAATGTTATTGTGGTAAATTCTCCACTGGCGACAACATTGGCCGTGGCAGAACTGACCATCGGATTGATGTTTGCCGTTTCTCGTGAAATCCCCCGGGCAGATGCCGGAATGAAGAACACAAAATGGCTCAAAAAAGAACTCGAAGGTGTTGAATTGAATGGGAAGACCCTGGGTGTAATTGGTTTTGGCCGTATTGGTGCTGCCACAGCCCAACGCGCCGCCGCCATGGGAATGAAGATTATTGCCTTCGATCCACAACTCAGTGACGATGAAATCCGTGCCCGCGGTGGAGATCCGGTCTCCTTTGATAAACTGCTGGCCAGCGCTGATTTCATCACCATTCACACCCCGCTGACCAACGAAACGCGCGGCATTATCAATGCGGCCGCCATAGCCAGGATGAAGGATGGCGTTCGCATTATTTGCGCCGCCCGCGGTGGTGTTGTTGACGAAGCAGCCCTCCTTGAAGCATTAAATTCTGGCAAGGTTGCCGCGGCAGGTCTCGATGTTTTTGCCACGGAACCTCCGGGTGAAAGTGCTCTGGCATCGCATCCACATGTGGTCGCTACACCGCATATCGGTGCTCAAACTGTTGAAGCGCAGGCACGTGCCGCGGCTGATATCGCCTCTGAAGTTCTCGCCGCACTCAATGGGGAATCTCTCCGATGGCGTGTGGCATAAACTATGACAGACAATTCGATCAACCAACTCAAAGTATTACTGGGCGAAATCTACGATCTTAATTCCACACTGGCGGTTTTAGGATGGGACCAGCAAACCTATATGCCCACAGGTGGAGCCGAAGAACGTGGCAGTGCCATGGCAACCATCTCGCGGATCATGCATCTAAAAATCACTTCAGAAGAGCTGCAAAAATGTCTGTCTATATGTGAAGCGCAGGCAGCCGGCTGGCCGGAAGACTCCGATGAAGCACGTTTGATTAAAGTGACCCGTCGTGAAGTTGACCGGCGAATCCGCATCCCGGCTGATTGGGTGGCCAGCTTTGCTGAAGCCACGGCTATTGGCCAGGAAATGTGGGAACAGGCAAAAGGAACATCCGATTTTAAAAGATTCCAACCATTCCTTGAGAGGATCATTGACCTGCGGCGCGAGTACGCATCCTTCTTTCAGCCGTATGAGCATATTTATGATCCCATGTTGGATGAATTTGAGCCTGGTCTCAAGACGGCTGATGTATTAAAAATCTTTGCCATTCTTCGCAAAGAACAGGTGGCCCTGATAAAGGAGATCGCTTCCCGCCCTCAAGTGGATGCCAGTTTCCTCCGACTTTTCTACCCGGAAAACGTCCAATGGGATTTTGGCGTCGAAGTCGTTTCCAGAATGGGATTTGATTGGAATAAGGGCCGGCAGGATAACTCAGCGCATCCATTCACAACCACTTTCGGAATGGGAGACGTACGCATCACAACACGGCTAATCCCAGACAATCTGGCTTCGGCCTTGTTCAGCACGATCCATGAAGGCGGACATGCCCTGTATGAACAGGGATTCAGTCCTGCATTCTTCCGTACACCGTTGGCAACAGGTGCGTCAATGGCCGTCCATGAATCTCAATCCCGTATGTGGGAAAATCTGGTTGGACGTTCGAAAAGTTTCTGGACATTCTACTATCCACGACTGCAATCTCTCTTCCCGAGCCAGTTGGGGAATGTATCATTAGATGCCTTCTATAAAGGCATTAATCGAGTTGAGCCTTCATTAATCCGTACAGAATCAGACGAAGCCACCTATAATCTGCATATCATGCTGCGTCTCGAAATGGAAATAGCCCTGTTGGAAGGGAAAATTGAAGTTCGAGACTTGCCGGAAATCTGGCGTGACCGCATGAAGGAATACCTTGGGGTTGTACCGGCTGATGATGCTCACGGCATTTTGCAGGATATCCATTGGGCAGGCGGATTGATTGGTTACTTCCCAACCTATGCTTTGGGTAACGTAATTTCGGCTCAAGTCTGGGAAGCAGTAAAGAAAGATATCCCAGATTTGGATGATTTGATTGCGCAAGGAAAATTTGAAGTCTTATTATCCTGGCTGCGAAAAAACATTCATGTCCACGGCGCTAAATTTGAAACCCAGGAATTGGTACAGAAGGTAACCGGTTCACCCATTGATCCGCATCCATACCTAAAGTATCTTGAAGCAAAATTCAAGGAAGTTTATTCTTGATCAAAATTCGTTTTTTCAAATCAAATGCAAACCGGGCGGGGCGGTATTACCGCCCGGTTCTTCTGATTCTCATGCTTCTGGGTTTGGCAGTTTACTCCCTTGAATGCACCTCAATAGTACAGGCAGATTCATCCGTACACATGACTGCCACCCCATCCTCGGTTTCTGGGATATCCATTCCTGAATCCGGGGAGCCGGTAATCCTGCAACCCGGAAATCATGCCCGGCTGGTTTCTCCGTTGAAATTAAAACTTTTAACTCACCCGGGTGAAGACGGTCTGGTCCGGCTTGAGTTGATTGGTCATGACAACCGTCTCATTTTCCGAAAGTTATTGGATTACAAAGAGTATTCCAATAAAACACTCTTAATTGAACAGGAAATCCCCTTTGAAGTTCGCAATGATGAACCAGCCCGACTGCAGGTCGTTCTGGAAGACTCAAAAGGAAAAACTATTTTCGTTTCTTCCATTGAACTAACATTGCTGGTTGTTAAAGGTTCTGAAACCAATGGTGATGCTCCTGTGAATCCCCGGTTTATCATCGAACAACCAGTATCAGGTTCAACAGTTCCCGGGACTGATCTTTTTGTCAAGGCAAAGATCAAACCAATCAATGAGACTCCTGTTGTTGTGGAAGTCCTGGCAAAGGACTGGAATACTCTGGCGTCAAAACTCGTTTCCGTTAAATTTCCCGCAGACCAAACAGCTTATATCCCTATTCAGGTCAAGCTCCCGTATAAAACAGGAACAGATACACCTGTAACCATACGTATTCGCCAGGAAAGCAGCACTCTCATCACCGGCACAGTACTGATGTGGAGTGAAAAAGTCACATTGACAAAATAAGACGGTGGGTTTTTTCTTTCCCACCGTCTTTTTTCGTGTTATGGATTATGCTCCGCCATCCGTATAGAATTTTGGATCTGTCGGTGTTTGACCTGATGGATCGTATACGTAGACATAATCACCTGTCTTTGCCCAATCATATAACCAGTGAGAATCTCCGAGTGATAAATTCACGCATCCATGGGAAGCATCATAGCCAAATCGGGCATGCCAGTAGGCGCCGTGCAATGCCCGAAGTCTGTCAAAATACATGGTCCAGGGAACATCTTCAAGATAATAATATCCAGATTTATCACCCGAAAAGTCACCACTCATAGTTTCTTTTTCTTTTTTCTCGTAGATCTTAAACAAACCTGGTCTGGTATAAAATGGCTTTGTTCCAGTAGAAACCAGCGTGGCAAAAACCATGCGAGAATTTTCATATACAGATAATGATTGTTCTTCCAGGTTGATATCAATCCAACGCCCGTTGTCTACACCTTTAGGTGTAACAGTTGTGGGGATAACCCGTCCGATAATCCGGTCTTCAATCCACTCACCCAGCCCAATCATCACCCAGAGAGTATCGCCGACCTTTTTCGTCCCAGAAATGGCATAAAATTCACCAGGGGTTAGTTCACGCTTAACTTCAGGAGCACTGAAGTCAGGTTCTGTTCGTGGTTTCCCGTTGGTCAAAATCCAACCAAATTGAGTCTTCGGTGTTCCATGAACCACAACGCCCTGAAAAACCGGAGGCGCAGCCCGGGCAAGATCACCGCCATCTACCCACAGGCCAGAACTCGAGAGAAAGTAACGGCCAAGATCAGTCTCGGTAAATGTCGAATAAGATATATATCGTGTGGCACCTTTCAAAAAATAGGTCGCCGCACGAGCATCCCCCTGTGCAGGTGAACCGTAGAGTGGAGCACTTGGACTGGTGATTTTGGCATATTTATAAGGAACGTCATTGAGCGATATTGGAGGCTTGCTTACGGGGAGAGACGGAATGGGATAAACCACGCCATCTTTTGCCATCTGAGTTAATACAGACGATGGACCGACAGGCAGACATGAATCGGGTGTAGTAAGGTAGACTCCCGGTAAGCAAATCACATCGCCAGAAAAATCTGCCCGGGTGATTGTCTCTTTTTGCCTGGCTTTTACCGGTGATATTCCAGAGCTGGAAAAAAGAACGAGAACCAGACTCAAGGCATAAAAAACTCGACGCATAAAACCTCTTTCGTATACTATGAATGGTACGATTTTACTCCAATTATTTTCCCTTTTTTCCATTCCATCCATCAAAAGATAGTAAAAAACAGAAGCGATTATTTCCCCGGAATTTACAAAGTTCTTTTTATTCCTTGCGATTCAATCAACTTGACATGCTTTTTAAGTCGTGATACCCTTGCCATTGGTAAAGAAAAGACCCACTGACTTTTTGATTCTGTTGCTCTGTCAGTGGATTTTTCTTGCCAAAATCACCACCGTATGGAGATTTAAGAATGTCAGATCGTTTAATGGGGACCGTCAAGTGGTTCAATGCCACGAAAGGCTATGGTTTCATTGGCCGCGAAGATGGAGAAGATGTTTTTGTGCATTTCTCCGCCGTTGAAATGGAAGGCTATCGCCGTTTGAAAGAAGGACAAAAGGTTGAGTTCTCTGTCGAGCAGGGACCGAAAGGCCTGCAGGCAGCCAATGTAATTCCACTTTCCTGAAATTTTGCATTGAAATCCAAAAATCGCCCGTTTTGTTCGAAACGGGCGATTTTTTCTTAATCCAGTTTATGTAAAACGATAAATCCTAATAACTTGGCATACTCATTTAAGGTATATTCCCATCCCTTGGCAGAAAGAAACCAGGTGGTTGACCGGTACCAACTACCCCGTGCAGGCCGAACAATGAGATTAATACCACTACCCGAAAAGACCTCTTTCCAGATCAAACGTGTACGGAACGTATGGTAAGGATCAGTCACAATGATTAGATCATGGATATTCTTATCTGCAATCAATGCTTTTACATCATTGGCTTCGTCCAGAGTGCTCGCTGCCTTTCGTGGAGTGATCAAGATGGCAGTTGGAGGAATCCCGGCATCCAGTAAAATCAACCGCTGTTCCTTTGAATACTGAGTGTTATAACTTTTTATCACCGCACCCGTTTCTGTTAGAATGACCGTATCAGCATATTTTTCTTCATATAATTGTATGGCTTCTTGAATCCGGTTTACCTGACCGCCGCTCAGGATCACGATGGCATCTGCCCGTTTCAACGGATCGGCCACTACCAGTAATCCGCCCATTGCTGTGAGGAGCAAAACGGCCAGGCAAGGAAGTACTATTAATAAAACAAAACAACCAGTGCGGCTGATTGCACGTTTCTTTGAATTTGCGTCCATATTTCGATTCTACCAGAGGAAAAACATCCTCTTTTGCAACCATCTTCATATTCCTCCGTATATCGTTATAGTGGAGGCAATTATGTCTGAATCAAAACATGTTCCATTTTTGTTGTGGCCGTTCTATGCCATCTGGAAGTTGATTGAATTCATCTTCCTCTTGACTGGAAGATTGATCGGAGTAGTTCTCGGACTCGTCTTGATGATTGCAGGAATTATTCTTACCGTAACCGTTGTTGGGGCCATCGTCGGTATACCATTAATGGTCATCGGGTTCCTGTTGACGTTGAAATCAATCTTCTAGGCAGAAATATTCTCAAGGGCTGTTTTCATCCGTTCGAGGGCTTCGTTCAGGAGGGCTTTGGTACATCCAAAATTCATCCGAACGAAGCCTTTTCCGCCTGTACCAAAAGCGTCACCGCTATTGAAAGCAATGCGGGCTTTTTTTAAAAAGAAATCATACGGATTTTCTGATAATCCCAATTGCCGGCAATCCAACCAGGCCAGGTAGGTTCCTTCAGGGGGATTCATACGGATTAGCGGCATTTCTCTATCGAGGGTTCTCTTTAAGAAATCTCGGTTTTCCTGTAAATAGACCAGCAAATCTTCCAACCAGGGATTTCCATTCTGGTAAGCAGCCAATGCAGCGGTAATACCTAACATATTGGTATTTCCAGTAATTCCTTTCATGGCTTTCAAATATTGTTCGCGGATTTCCTTATTCGGAATTACAGCAAAAGAACAATCCAATCCGGCAATATTGAAAGTTTTACTGGGAGCCATCAAGGTGATTGACTTCATGGCGATGTCTGGATTAATGGATGCAATTGGGAGATGTTGATGCCCCGGGAAAATCAGATCGCCGTGAATCTCGTCAGAGCAAATCAAGACGTTCTTCCGCAGACAAATTTCCGCCATCTGCTCCAGTTCTTCGCGTTTGAAAACGCGTCCAACTGGATTATGCGGGTTGCACAAAAGAAACATGCGTGTATTATCTGTGACTTTATTTTCGAAGTCTTGAAAATCTATTCCATATCGGCCTGTTTCATCCTGTATCAGGGCGTTTTCAACCGTCTTTAATCCAGCGTAAGATCCGGTTTTGAAAAACGGCGGATAAACCGGTGGTTGGATCAATATTTCTCCATTCGGCATACTGATAGAATGTGCCGCAATATTGAATCCCACAACTACTCCTGGTGTAAAAACGATATCCTCCGGACATATCGTCCAGTGATATTTTTCATCAAATCGTTCAACAATTACTTTCCGCAGTGCCGTTGGATCACCAGCATAACCAAAAACACCATGTTCGATTCGATTCTGTAATGCCTGAATAACAGGAACCGGGGAGGCAAAATCCATATCGGCAACCCACATAGGGAGCACATCATTGTCGTAAAGGTTCCATTTGATACTATCGGAATTTCTGCGGTCAATCACCCGGTCAAAACTCTTTGGCATTGTATTTATCCCTTTATTAAAAATAATCACTGCATTATACCGCCGGGTATCAAGATGCTCATAAATATCAAAATTTCTTTTGCCCGCCGGCTTTACCTGTGGGATAATTGCCTTGTGAAAAAAAATACCTTTATCCCTGTTGTCAATATTTGTTTTCCCAAACATTGGGACGATTATGCCCTGCTTGATTCTGGAAGCGGGCGAAAACTGGAACGATGCGGTTCTTATGTTCTAATCCGGCCTGAAGCAGAGGCTGTTTGGAAACCGACTTTACCAGATAGTGAATGGCAAAAAGCAGCGGCAGAATTTCTCCCCTCCGCCGAAGAAAATGGCGGACATTGGAATATCCGTCGTTATCTGCCTTCAGAATGGAACCTTCAATATCGTGACCTCTTTTTCAAAGTTCAGTTAAGTGGTTCACGTCATATCGGCCTATTTCCTGAACAGGCAGTTCAATGGGATTGGATCACCCAACTGATTAAAAAGAGCCCCAGGCCCCTTAAAGTGCTTAATCTCTTCGGGTACACCGGTCTGGCCACAATTGCGGCCGCAAAAGCCGGGGCATCGGTCACCCATGTAGACGCTTCTCGGAAAGCAATTACCTGGGCTCATCAGAATCAGGACCTGTCCAACCTGTCAGACCGTCCTATCCGCTGGATTGTGGACGATGCTATCAAATTTATCCACCGCCAGGCCAGACGGGAAGAGAAATTTGACGGCCTGATTCTGGATCCACCGAAATTCGGACGCGGTCCAAAGGGGGAAGTCTGGGAGTTCTATAAATTGCTTCCTGAACTCTTACAAGCCTGCCGTGAGTCCCTTACACCTGAACCAGTGTTTGTTGCACTTACAGCTTATGCCGTCAAAGCTTCATCCATCACATTGGCTCAATCATTGGACCAGATAATGGATGGTCTGGGCGGATCTATTACATCCGGAGAGCTGGCTTTAAAAGAAGAAGCAGGTGGTCGTCTCCTCAGTACAGCCGTCTTTTCTCTGTGGAGCAACCAGCCTGTTGAGATTGAATAATCATCTTTCGTCGCAAGAGGAGCCTCTATGAAAGCAAATCCCACCATCGCAATCATCGGATCAGGTGTAATGGCAGAAGCTATGATCGCCGGTATCCTCCGGCAAAAAGTGACCACAGCCGATCAAATCTGTGCTGCAGACATTCGAGACGAGCGGGTCAATGAGTTGCATGACTTGTATGGGATCAAACCTTTCACAGACAACCTCCGGGCGATAGAAGGGGCAGATGTGGTCATCCTTTCTGTCAAGCCCCAGCGAATCGAAAGCGTTTACACCGCTCTCAAAGGGAAAATTCCTACAGGTGCTGTTGTTCTATCCATAGTGGCGGGCGCATCCATTTCTGCCGTGAGTAATGGACTGTTGCATCCGGCGGTGATCCGTGCCATGCCCAACACCCCTGCCCAGATTGGAGAGGGAATTACAGTCTGGGTGGCTTCACCAGCCGTTCGCCAGGATCAGATTGACCTTGCCCGCAGCATTTTGACCGCACTCGGTCAGGAAGTTTTTGCCGATGAAGAAGAATATCTGGATATGGCCACAGCTCTTTCCGGTACCGGCCCTGCCTATGTATTCCTGTTTATGGAGGCCATGATTGACGCCGGCGTGCATCTCGGTTTCCCCCGCCGAATTTCCGAACAGCTGGTCGCACAAACCCTGCGTGGTTCGGTTGATTTCTTCCTGGGTGCCAAAGCCCACCCTGCCCACCTTCGCAATCAGGTGACCTCACCGGGTGGCACTTCTGCTGAAGCCCTGTACTATCTTGAAAAAGCTGGCTTCCGAACTGCCATCAGCCGCGCCGTCTGGGCAGCCTATGAAAAATCAAAAGCCCTGGGTAAAGGGAAAAACAGCGAAGCGCCAGAAAAATAATCCCTAAAAAGAGGCCGTCTCAAAGGACAACAAATGACTTTTGAGGCGGCTTAAAGTAGGAAGTAACGTACAAAAATTGACGAATAATCAGGGCTAACACCTAATATTCGTCAATTTTTTATTAAAGTAGGAAATGGAAAAACAAGTATTGTCGTCTGAGCCGACCTCGTTTTCGTTCAATAAACCATCTTTTTGGGGTCGTCGGATATCCTTTTGCGGAACACCCAGTATGTCCACCCCTGATAGATCAACACGATGGGGACAAAAATCAACGCAATGATGGACATCACCTGCAGTGTATACGGGCTGGAAGAAGCGTTAAAGATCGTCAGGCTCCAATCCGGGTTCAGACTTGAAACCAGCACACGCGGGAACAATCCCATAAAAACGAGGACGGTTACAAGAAGGATGGTCAGGGAGTTCAAAATAAATCCCTGGGCATACTGCTTTTTGTAGATAAAGAACCCGGCAGCGAGCAAGGTCAGAACGGACAGTACAGGAATAATACCTGTGGTGATTCCTTCTTTCGTCAAAAGATCTGTTTCGTAATTCGATAATAAAATTACACCTCCCAGCAGAACCACCACTGGCATCCATATCTTGAATGTTAGAGACTTGACCCGTTCATAAACAACCCCTTCGGTCTTAAGCAAAAGAAACAGGCTTCCCTGCAAAGTGAATCCGGTCGTGGTCAATAATCCGGCAAACAGGGCGTAAGGATTCAACAAATTCCAGAAACCGCCCACATAATTCTGAAATGCATCCACCGGAACACCGCGCAGAAAGTTGGCGAAAGCCACTCCCCAGAGCAAAGCCGGAATCAGACTACCGGCAAAAAGAGACCAATCCCACAAGGCCCGCCATCTCGGATTTGGGTTCTTACTTCGAAACTCCAATGCCACTCCGCGCAGGATCAACCCGACCAACATCAGAAACAACGGCAAGTAGAATCCAGAGAACAATGTGGCATACCAGTTGGGAAAAGCAGCAAACATGGCTCCACCGGCGGTAATCAACCAGACCTCATTCCCATCCCAGTGGGGGCCAATAGTGTTAATGACCATCCGGCGCTCTGTATCTGTTTTTGCTACAAACGGATGAAGAATCCCCACACCGAGATCAAAACCTTCCAGAATGAAGTATCCTGTAAACAGGATGCCGATCAAAACAAACCAGATGATATTCAGGCTCATGGTATTTCTCCTATCCCCAGAAGGCTTCTTCTGAATTGGAAACCGTATTCGTCACTTCAGACGGGTTGACAGGACCTGCTTTCGCAAATCGGGCAAGCAGGAAAACATCGGCTACCATCAATGCACCGTATAAAAGGGTAAAGACGATCAGACTGGTCAACACCACACCAACGGTCAGATTTGGCGACACGGCATCTGCCGTTTTCAAGACACCAAAAACCGCCCAGGGTTGACGTCCGGTTTCAGTGAGAAGCCATCCGGTGGTATTGGCAATGTAGGGAAGGGCGATAAAGAATGGAAAGAGGGCAAGTAATCGTTTTTCACCCAGTGGCTTTCTGTTAAATGCCACAAGCAGTCCATATAGAGCCAATATAACCATTAATGCCCCTGCCCCAACCATGCCCCGGAATGTCCAGTAAGCGGTTAGCACAGAAGGAACATAGTCTCCGGGGCCATATTTCTGTTCGTATTCAGCCTGCAAATCCTTGATGCCCTTAACTTCACCGCTGAATTGGTTATAAGCCAGAAAGCTTAAGACACCGGGAATACGATAGGAAAAATAATCTTCTCTCGCTTTTTCATTGGGTATGGAAAGCAGAGAAAATGAGGCCGGATTTTCTGTATTCCAAAGGGCTTCGGCTGCCGCAATTTTCATCGGTTGGTTTCGAATAATATACTGTGTCTGACTGTGTCCTACGAGAACGGTGAGAAGTATGGCAACCGTTCCAAATATGGCCGCCAGCTTGAATGATCGTTTAAAGAAATCTTCTTCATGCTTGCGGATCAAATGGTAGGCACTGATGCCAAGAACGAAAAATGCTCCGGTGGAAAATCCACCCAGAACTGTGTGGGGAAACTGATGCCAGACATATGGGTTGGTCAGCAAGGCACCAAAATCTTTCATAATGGCACGCGATCCTTCTAACTCAAACCCGACCGGATGCTGCATAAATGAATTGGCGATCAAGATCCACAAGGCAGACAGGTTGCTGCCAATGGCCACCAGCCAGATGGTTGCGGCATGCAATCTCTTTGAGAGCTTATCCCAACCAAAAATCCATAATCCGAGAAAAGTGGATTCAAGGAAGAAAGCCAGCAGAGCTTCGATGGCCAATGGCGCGCCAAAAATGTCACCGACAAAGCGGGCATAATTCGCCCAATTCATTCCAAATTGGAACTCCATGACAATGCCGGTGACCACACCCATGGCGAAATTAATGAGGAATAATTTTCCCCAAAATTTCGTCATACGCCGGTAAATTTCATCTCCCCTGGTAACATAAAGTGTTTCCATGATGGCTACCAGTACGGAGAGTCCCAGAGTTAATGGGACAAAGAAAAAATGGTAGACGGTTGTGGCAGCAAATTGCAGTTGCGAGAGTGTCAATACAGTCATATTGCTCTCCTCATTCACAAAAATGGAATTGATTATGGCAGGGTTAAATCCGTTTCCGGTTTAAAACGATCAAAATGCACAGAGCTCAGTTCTTTGATTATGGCTTTTTGAACTTGCCGCAGACACTTCTGAACCGGGCAAGGAGTATCCAATGGACAGTCATTCTCACCGGTAAAACAGACGGATAATTGGATCGGACCTTCCACCGCTTCAAAAACATCCAACAGGGTTATATCGGCAGCCGGGCGAGCCAATTGAACCCCGCCTTCCCGCCCGGGAAAAGTCCGGATAATTTGGCTGCGGCCAAGCAGCGCAATTATCCTGTGTAGAAAGGAAGGAGGAATATGCATATCTTTTTGAATCTGAGATGTTGGCAGACGCGTATTTTCCCCTGCCCTGGCCAGAGCAAGTATCACTCGAAAACTGTAGTCGGTTTCTCGATTTATCCGGATCATATGTGATATCTTTCACGTACTAGTATAGTAAACATTTACTACTTTTGTCAATATTTAGTTCCTGATCCCCGGTGGTATAATCGCTTTCGATCAATGGAAAAGGGTAATATGCTCGAAAAATTACTGGGAATTGAAGAACGCTATAACGAAATCAATCATCTGCTGGAAGAAACTGGGGAAGATTATCAGCGTGCCGCAGAACTGGCGAAAGAACGCGCAGAAATTGAGCCAATTGTGCTGAAGACTCGCGAATACCGCCAATCAATACAACAAAAAGAAGAAGCCGAAATGCTTCTCCAGACCGATGATGAAGAGATGCGTGCTCTGGCAGAATCAGATCTTGAGGAACTGGTTCCGAAAATAGAATCTATTGAAAAAGAGCTGAAATCTCTATTGCTACCCAAAGACCCGCGCGATGAACGCAATGTAATTGTCGAAATCCGTGCAGGTACCGGCGGCGATGAAGCTGCCCTGTTTGCGGCTGAATTAGTCCGTATGTACACCCGTTATGCGGAACGTAAGAACTGGTCAGTTGAGGTTATGTCTCAGAACGAAACCGGTATTGGCGGCTTCAAAGAAATCATCTTTATGGTGAAGGGAAAAGGCGCCTTCTCACGGCTTAAATGGGAATCTGGTGTACACCGTGTGCAACGCGTACCTACAACGGAATCATCTGGACGAATTCATACCTCCACCGTAACCGTGGCTGTACTGGCCGAAGTGGAAGACGTAGATATTCAAATCCCTGAATCAGATATCAAAATTGATGTTTACAAATCCGCCGGTGCCGGCGGTCAGAATGTGCAGAAAAACTCAACAGCCGTCCGGATCACTCATTTCCCATCTGGCATTGTTGTAGCCTGTCAGGATGAACGATCGCAATTGCAGAACAAGCTGCGAGCCATGAGCATTCTGCGCGCCCGCCTGTATGAAATTGAAGAACAGAAAAGGATATCGAATCTGGAGGCTGACCGCCGTTCACAGGTTGGCACGGGTGAACGTTCCGAAAAGATCCGTACCTATAACTTCCCGCAATCGCGTATTACAGACCACCGGATCAATGTTTCATCATTCAATATCGTCGGTGTGCTGGATGGTGAGTTGGATATCTTTATTGATGAACTATCAATGCGCGATGAAACAGAACGACTGGCTGCCACAGCCGAGTAAGACGCTGGCAGACTGGCTGATTAATGCCCGGCATTTGCTGGAGCCAGTAACCAACCAACCTGGTATTGAAGCACAGATGGTTGGTGCTTTTGTTCTGCAAAAATCCAGATCATGGATAATTTCCCATCCTGAGATTGAACTTTCTGCATCGGAAGAATCTCGGATGGATTCATGTCTTCAACAACTTATAGAAGGTTATCCATTTGCATATTTATCAGGAGAACGGGAATTTTATGGTCGCAATTTTGACGTCCGCCCCGGCCTGTTAGTCCCCCGCCCTGAAACAGAATTGCTCATCGAGCAGGCTTTTGATTGGCTTCACAATCATCCTGACAGACGTTTGGCGGTGGATGTTGGCTGTGGAACGGGTTGTATTGCTGTGACATTGGCAGCCGAAATCCATGACATGCAAATAGACGCTATTGATGTTGATCCACTGGCAATTGATATGACTATCCACAATGCTAAAAAACATCATGTCGTCCATCAAATTCATGTATTATCCGGTGATTTGCTTTCCAATTCACCTGGCAGATACGACTTGATTTGCGCCAACCTGCCTTATATTCCATCCGATACATTATCCGACCTGCCGGCAGCCCGGTTTGAACCCTTGCTCGCACTGGATGGGGGTATCGATGGTTTGCGGCTCATAGAGAAATTGCTCCAACAATCGCAATCTTACCTTCGACCGGGTGGATTGATCCTTCTGGAAATCGAAGCCTCACAGGGAGAATCTGCGCCCTCACTGGTGCGAAAATACTTTCCAACGGCTCAAGTCACCATGCATAAAGATCTGGCTGACCTCCCCAGGTTGGTTTCCGTTCAAATTTAGCAACCCGGGTAATTACTGATCATGAAACAAATAAAACTGCAACCTGGCATTCTGGCATTGATCGGCTCTGTAACCATTTGGGGCTCAACATTTGTTATCACAAAACACTTGATGGATTCGATCGGTCCATTTACGATCATTTTTCTTCGGTTTGCCATCTCCTTGATTGTTATTACTCCCATAGCTTTCAAACACGGTTTTCAATGGAAGATGCTTTTCCAGAAAGATTATCTACTCTTTGGTTTGACCGGCGTTGCGTTGTATTTCGGGCTTTCTAATACCGGACTTGAACGCACCACAGCAGCAAATGCCGCCTTGATTCAGGCAGCCAATCCGGCAGCCGTTGCTTTTTTTTCCATTCTGTTTCTAAAAGAACAAATCTCCCGCCAGCGGATGGCTGGTATAGCTCTCTCCATCATCGGGGTATTGCTGGTCTCCGGCGGACCATCCTCCACAGGGAAATCCACTCTGGCAGGCAATCTTCTAATTATTGGCAGTGTCATCGCCTGGGCTGTGTATACCATCCAGAGCAGAAAAATTCCGGCAGATATTCATCCTCTTGTTACCACAACAGTAAGTTTTTTCACCGGTTTAATCTGGCTGCTGCCGTTTTTAGGCTGGGAGCTAATCAACCGCGGACTTCCATCTGTGGCACCAATATCCTGGTTGGCTCTGGCCTATCTTGGTTTGGTTGCATCAGCTCTGGCCTATTTTTTCTGGAATTTCGCATTGAATTCGGTTGAAGCCTCTCTGGCTGCGCCGTTTATAAATTTGATACCCATCATTGGTCTGATCCTCTCGGTTCTTACCGGTGAATCAGTCTCCTTAATTCAATTGCTGGGAGGATTGATCGCCATTGTTGGTGTAATGATCACCCAGCAAAATCCATCGATTATTAAAGGTGAACTTCATGAAAACCCGGGTTCTTCCCATTGATTCATTTACTTCGCTGCGAGAAGCCCTGCGCATCATTGAGTCCGGTGGACTCGTGGCTTTCCCAACAGACACTGTTTACGGATTGGGAGCCAATCTCCATTCATCAACTGCTATTGACCGCATCTACCAGGCTAAAGGACGAGATACGGAAAAAGCGATTCCGGTTCTGGTTAACCATATCAACCAATTAGATCAGGTTGCCCTGGAAGTTCCAGCCAACGCGCAGAAACTGGCAAAACGATTCTGGCCGGGTGGATTGACTCTGATCATTCCCCGTCTGGCAAGTCTACCGGAAAACTTATCCAGCGGACCAACAGTAGCCGTACGCATGCCAGATTACACCCCGGTGCTCACTGTTTTGCAGCACTGCGGTCCACTGGCAGTTACATCAGCCAATTTGAGCGGTAAATCGAATACACTGACTGCTGAAGATGTTCTTCAGCAATTGGACGGCCGGATTGATCTTATTCTGGATGGTGGAAGGGTTCCCGGTGGGATACCTTCCACCATCGTGGATTGCAGTGTTGAACCTCCGGTCATCTTGCGACATGGCGCCATTTCAGATGATGAGATATTTTCCGCATTGGGTCAGGATGCCAGTTCCTGACCCAACATTTTGGATCAAGACTTGATGAAATCACAATTCCGAAAACTTCTGGATGTTGCATTGACAATGGTTTTACTTCAATAAATTACCACCCGGCAGTTTTTAGCCATCCGGTTTTTCTTTGTATTAAATGTCGTCCAGTAACAATCATTACAAATCAGATTCCTTTTTTCCTTAGGCACAGAATAAGGTGGAATCTTTTTCTATCAAAATCCCTTTTTGTTTAAGCGGTAGAATCCCTGTATGGAAACCAAACCAGTCAAAATCAAAAAGCGGCGTGATTTCCTCACATTAATCATCCAGATCGTTATAGCGATCTTGACCGTTACCGCGGCTATGATGGGATATACGATTGTTCGCTCAATTACAGCCTCCTGGAGTCTGACCAGTATACCCGGTTCACCTCTTTTGGAAGTAGACCCATTGCTCACCGAGTACCCGGTTACTCCGAATGCGATATCTACCAGAGTAGCCAATCCCGCCCTGGATATGTCTTCTGTCAGTATTCAACCGACACCCGTAGAATGGAAGGGCTCGCGGCGGGTTACAGTATTACTGTTAGGATTGGATTATCGTGATTGGGAAGCAGGAGATACCCCCCGCTCTGATTCTATGATTCTGGTCACTATTGATCCCCTCTCAAAAACGGCCGGGATGCTCTCCATTCCCCGCGATATGTGGACAGTTATTCCCGGCTTTGATTATTACAAAATCAATACAGCGTATTTTCTCGGGGAACGCTATAAACTACCCGGTGGGGGGCCACAACTGGCAAAAGAGACTGTTGAAAATTTCCTGGGAGTTCCCATTGACTACTACGCTCAGATTGATTTCAATTCTTTTGTAGATTTCATCGATGCACTTGGCGGGCTGGATATGAAAATCAGAACACCTATAAAGGTTGATCCCGTCGGGCCGGGTAACACCATCATTCTGGAAGCCGGTACTCAAACATTAAGTGGAGCCGTTGCACTGGCCTATGCCCGCAACCGATATACACAATTTGATGATTTTGATCGGGCTCAACGCCAGCAGGAAGTCATCATGGCTATCCGCAACCAGGTAGTTAACCTAAAAATGCTGCCAACCCTGGTTGCCAAAGCCCCAGAACTCTACAAAAAATTATCATCAGGCGTTCACACTGATTTGACCCTGGATCAAATCATCCGCCTGGCATATCTGGCAGAACAAATACCTCCTGAAAATATCCAGAAAGGGGTAATCGATACCCACATGGTAAGTTTTGCCAAATCCCCTGATGGATTGGATATTCTCATTCCGTATCCTGACAAGATCCATGAACTGCGCGACCGTATTTTTTCAACCAGTATCCCTGAAGGAAAGCAGCTCTACGGTGATGATTGGGAAAAAATACTCAAAGAAGAAGGCGCCCGGATCGAAATCAGTAATGCCAGCCGCGTGGAAGGATTGGGTGAAAAAACCGCAGATTATCTGCGGAGTAAAGGGTTGAATATCACTGCCGTGTTTGAGTCCCCTGCTTCTTCCACAGTCACACAACTAAAGAGTTATACAGGGATGGTCTATACGATGCAATATCTGGTTGATATGTTCGGTATTGATGAACACCAGATAGAAGCAAATTATCAGCAAGATGCCACAACCGACATCATCCTGATGATCGGAAAAGACTGGGCAAAAAAGGGATTGGTTCAATAAGACCAATCCCTTGTAACATTAACATACTATTCAATAACTGATAAAAAACTACAATTTCTGTTGGTTCTTTACTGATTGGCAACAGGATGATAGTAGGTTATATACGATTGACGTACCTGTGCTTGAGTTTCAGGATCAAGTGTAACGACTTTTGATCCCATCGAACGCGCCCAGATGACCAGCCGGGCAGTGTTTTCGGCTGCAAGGGTTGAGTCGTATGCTTCTGCAAGAGTTGTTCCGACTGTCAGTAGTCCGTGTTGGGCCAGTAGTACCGCCACACCAGAACCAATCGTTTCAAACACAATCTGAGCCAGTTCAACTGACCCAGGAGCACGGTAAGGCGCTACAGGAACAGGCCCTGTCAGGCAGGAAGCTGCCTCAGTGAGTACCGGGGGAATTTGTTCATGAGTGATACAAAATACTGATGCGTACGGGGCATGGGTATGCACCACAGCATTTACATCTTTTCTTTCACGGTAAAAGATGGTATGCATTCGAATTTCAGTGGTTGGTGTCCATTTGCCTTTTACCACCTTGCCAAACAGATCTGTTACCACGATATCTTCCGGTTTCATCACATGGTAAGGAATGGCTGATGGAGTAACTGCCACAAGTCCAGAAGCCCGGTCACACGCACTGATATTTCCCTGTGCACCATGAGCCAATCCATCAGGTACCAGCCTCATGGCGATATTGTATACATCATTGCAAAGTTCTTCGATCGACATTATCCCTCGAATAAGATTCAGACAAAATGTCTGGTTAAGATAAACCTGTAATGTCCATAATACAAACTACAGGAGCCGCCTGAAAGGCAACAAAACAATTATACGCAGGTTCCTCGAATGGAAGGGATAAAAACGGTTGACCAAAATTTTCATATGATTGGTCAACCGATTAAATCCCAAGCAAATTATTGTAAGATTACTACTCTTTTTCTACAGTAAATGAAACACGAATATTTGGACCGATCAACCGGGTTTGCATCCATACCCGCCAGGTGCTGAAGTAAGTTTGTCTGGTACTTCCTTCCGGAACAGGAGCGACAAATGGATTATTGGTATCGATGAAAGCGAATTCCTGGCCAGATTCGATTGACCCTGCCACCGGAATCCTCTCAAAGGCCCCGTATAAGTAACTGCTGTCTGCATCAACATGGATGAGCATATCGCCGCGGCTTTCCAGAAGCTTATATGGATTGTGAGGGGAGACAACGGCCTTCATAAAAAATTTATCTCCCGGTTTCAATGGCTGTGGATAATTGACGATCACCGTATTAAGAGCTTCATCCCGTACCAGGTCAGGACATACTTCATGGTCTTCTGTCGTGATAAAGCATACCCTTAACACATCCAGTCCTTCATCAGGAAGCGGGATTCTGGAATGTGTGATCCCCAGATTGGATGTGCCGGTAAAAACCTCTTCGTCATTCAGACAGTATCCCTCTTTTCCCTTGCAATCAACACCAAAAGTCAGATACACAGTATCTACACGGTCATATTGGCTCCATCGTCCATTGGTGTAGATATAAACACCTTTATCTGTGGCCGCCCATAACCGGTCATATTTATCAAGGGCAATATCTCGAATTTCGTTGGATGGCAGGCCATTCTTTTCTGTGAAAGATGTCCATTTCCCAGATCTAAATTGACTTATTCCGTTATCTAACGTCGCAATCCAGATAGTATCCTCACTGGTTGAAGAACCGGGTTGGACCACAATATTCCTGATTTTATTCCCTGATAAGTCACCCGATTCACGAGTGAAATGTTCCCATTTTCCTGTGGAAGGGTGGAAAACACTCACACCATTTTCGATATATCCAACCCATATATTACTGCTGCTGTCCATCGTAATTATGTGTGTACGGTCGTTGATAAGCGAATTGTTTTCCACTGAGTAGACTAAATTCCATCGGGCACCATCAAATCGGGCAATTCCTTTGTACGTGGCTGCCCAGATGTTATTCTGGTTATCTACATAAAGTCCATATATCCAATTTGATGGAAG
This sequence comes from Leptolinea tardivitalis, assembly GCF_001050275.1. Lineage (GTDB taxonomy): Bacteria > Chloroflexota > Anaerolineae > Anaerolineales > Anaerolineaceae > Leptolinea > Leptolinea tardivitalis. The sequence continues at coordinate 258,631 of NZ_BBYA01000008.1, read as the reverse complement.
TCCATCCTCAGTTTTATAAAGTCGCCATACAGATCCGTTATAGGAGGCAATCCCCCCTTTTTCCATACCGATCCAGACAGTTCCCTTCCGATCAATTTCAATATCGTTGATGTTTTCCCCCTCAGTGATCCCGGTCTGGCTGCAATCCAGAAGTCTCTTATTCTCCCGGTCATAAAAACCAACTCCGCTGGAAGGATCCTTTTCTGTGCCGAAATAACCCAGCCAGACACCTTTTGTAACAGATTGAAGTGTTCGGACTTTATTATTAATAATTCCAGGAGTGGTATCTTTGTTAAAAATAATGATCCCCTGGCTGCGAATAAATTGATTGTCGGCAACATTTACAGGATACGCTGCCTTCTCTTTGCAAATATTGCCCGTCAACAATTCTGGAGTAGATGCTTGTTGTCCGATTCCTTTTTCTGGTGTGCTGGTTGCAGGCAGAGAAGCTACAGACAAATTTTCCTTATCCAAATTAGTGGAACGTGTAATAAACCAGTTTATCAATGAAAAAATTACCAGCAGGGAAAAAATAGCGATGAATAATCGGTTTCGTCCTTTATGGTCAATTGTTTTAGTATCTGATCCAGATGTGTTCTGTAAAGTGCGAACATCAGAATTATCCCGAGTACTGTCATCGGATTGGATCATATCCAATTCAGGATTATCTTTTATGCACTGTTGTTCCAGAGCTGTCAATGTTTCACAGAACGAAGTGATAGCCTTTTTTTGTTCATTGGAAAACGTTCTGGGAGCCATCTGATCCAACCGGCCAGATGTGGTCATTTTAACAATAGAGTAATTATCCCAGAACCGTCCTTTCAATATATAGGCATACAATTGATGCTTTTCAGATCCAGCAGCCAGATTATTCAAAACATCTGTAAAAACCCGTCGAATAGCCTGACTGTTTGAAAATAGAGGATTATTCCTCCGGCATACTTTTACCAGAGACAAATTTTTAAACGCTGAATTCTCCAATACCGGGTCATTATCTAAATTCTTCAATAAGGAATAAACGCCATCATAATTAATTACACTTCGGGGTAATTCAGTTGGATCATTCATAAATTTGCCGATTTTTTGCACAATTTTTGCAATTTTTTCTTTGAAATTTAACTATACTGAAATAGAAAGAGGTGTCGACAATCCAACATTTATTCAACTGTGATCGTTCACAATGATCGCATAATGTTTGAATATTACTATGGTTTTCCTCCAAATTGCAAGAGTTATATCGGGAAATACTTAATACTCCTTCCCAAAACATACTGATGATTCTTCCATCCGTTAGGGGACGGTAAGAAAAGGACTGCTCATTGAATACAATTCTGGGCAGTCCTTTTTGAATGTAAAGATAATAATCATCCCTGATCGAATCGATAGGATGTCATCATTTCCATTCAAAAAGCCACCTGAATCACAGATCGTTTGAGACGAATTAAAACGCCCCTTGACAACACCCTACCCCTCAGGTAAAATGCAATCACTCTGGTAACGGGCCTGTAGCGCAGTTGGGAGCGCGCTTCAATCGCACTGAAGAGGCCGAGGGTTCGAATCCCTCCAGGTCCACTTGGACGGGATCGAAAGAAACAGAGATTAACAATTGAATGGGCCCATAGCGCAGTTGGGAGCGCGTCTCAATGGCATTGAGAAGGCCGAGAGTTCGAATCTCTCTGGGTCCACACATTTTGCGGGAGTAGTATGCCATCCGTCAGAGAGCCGGTCAACAGGTGAAAGACCGGCAGGTGTTACGGAACACCGAAGAGACAGAACTCGCCCGCCGTACCGAACGTTGGTATGCAGCCGCGGTGAATACATAAGCTGGCGGCGGGTACGCCCGATACAGCGCCCAAAGCGGCCTGGTTTACCGGGCAAGCAGGGTGGTACCACGGAGAAAGTCCCTTCGCCCCTGATGGCGAAGGGTTTTTTGTTTAAATTACTATTTGGAGATGATTTATGAGTCAGGCTTCAATCCCTACATATGACCCCGGTGAGATCGAACCCCGCTGGCAGCAGCGCTGGGACAAAGACGGTTTATACAATTCGGATATCGATACATCCAAACCCAAGCACTATGCGTTAACGATGCTTCCCTACCCGTCTGGCGATCTACATATCGGTCACTGGTATGCCATGACACCTGCCGATGCCCGCGCACGTTTTATGCGTATGCGCGGTTTTAATGTTCTCTTTCCGATGGGATTTGACGCCTTCGGCCTGCCTGCTGAGAATGCTGCAATTAAAAAGAACATACACCCAAAAACATGGACCTATGCCAATATTGAACGTATGCGCCTCCAGCTAAAAAGCATGGGGGGCATGTTCGACTGGCGGCGCGAAGCCATTTCCGCTGACCCTAAATATTACAAGTGGTCTCAATGGTTCTTCACCCAGCTTTACAAACATGGGTTGGCTTACCGCAAACATTCTCCAGTTGACTGGTGTCCGAATTGCAATACAACCCTTGCCCGCGAACAGGTTTGGGGCGATGACCGTCATTGTGAACGCTGCGGTACGCCGGTCATAAAGAAAGATCTTAACCAATGGTTTTTCAAGATTACAAATTATGCCGAAGAATTGCTGGATTTCAGCACCATTGACTGGCCAGAACGAGTCAAAACGCTGCAAACCAACTGGATCGGTAAATCCTCAGGTGCCTCGGTGACATTCCGTACCGAACAGGGTGATCCTCTGGAAGTCTTCACTACCCGACCGGATACCCTTTGGGGTGTTACCTTCATGGTTCTGGCTCCCGAACATCCTCTTGTCGCCAAATTGACCTCAGCCACCCAGAAATCACAGGTGGATGCCTACCTGGCTGAAACCATCCGCCAATCGGATATTCAACGGGAAGCCGCCGATAAGGAAAAAACAGGTGTTTTCACTGGAGGCTATGCCATTAATCCGGTCAATGGAGAGAAAATTCCAGTCTGGATTGCCGATTATGTGCTAATGACATACGGTACCGGCGCCATCATGGCCGTTCCTGCACATGACCAGCGTGACTTTGAATTTGCCCGCAAATTCAACTTACCCATTCGTGTGGTTATTCAACCTGCCGGAGAAGCTGTGATCGACCCCGACACCATGGAGGCGGCTGTTCCTGCCAAAGGCAGTATGGTCAACTCTGGAGAATTGACCGGCACTCCAGAAAACAAAGCGATGGAGAAAATTATCGCATTCCTGGAAGCAAAGAAAGCCGGCCATGCCACCACCAACTATCGAATCCGTGATTGGTTAATCTCACGTCAACGGTACTGGGGGGCTCCCATCCCCATGGTCTTCTGCGATAAATGCGGCGTTGTCCCTGTGCCAGATGACCAACTCCCTGTTTTGCTGCCCGATGATGTAGAGTGGAAACCAACCGGCGAAAGTCCTCTGAAACTGCATCCTACCTGGAAGAAAACAACCTGCCCGCAATGCGGAGGACCGGCTGAACGCGAAACCGATACCATGGATACCTTTATGTGCTCCTCCTGGTATCACCTGCGTTATTTATCACCGAATTATGACAAAGGTCCTTTTGATCCGGCGGAATACAACTACTGGGCTCCGGTTGATGTGTATACCGGTGGTATTGAACATGCCACCATGCACCTCATCTATACCCGCTTCTTCCAGAAAGCCCTGCGTGATATGGGCATCGCGAAAGGGCCGGAACCTATGCTTACGCTGCGCAATCAGGGTATTGTGCTCGGTGAAGATTCAGAAAAGATGAGTAAGAGCCGCGGGAACGTGGTTGCCCCTGATGATTTGGTGAAAGCATACGGTGCAGATTCCGTTCGTGCCTACCTGATGTTCTTCGCCCGTTGGGATCTGGGTGCGCCCTGGAACAAAACGGGTATTGACGGTACAGTCCGCTGGCTGCGCCGTGTGTGGACAATCATGCAGGAACCATCTGCCGGTAAGTCTCCATCAGTGGAAGCAGAGAAAAATCTGCGCCGCAGGCTTCATCAAACACTGCGTTCCGTTACACGCGATTTCGAAAACTTTGAATTCAACACAATTGTCTCCGGTTTGATGGAGCTGTTAAACGATATGCAGAAATTCCGCCAGGAAAATCCCGGCCCATCAAAAGCCTGGGATGAAGCGGTGGATGTCTATCTTCGCATGCTGGCACCGGTTGCACCGCATATCTCTGAAGAAATCTGGTCGCGCCTGGGCAAACCATACTCCATTCATACCCAAAAATGGCCGACCGTAGATGAACAGGCAGCGGCTGATGAAACCATTACACTGGTCATTCAGGTGAATGGCAAAGTACGCGATCGTTTGATTATGCCTGTGAATGTGTCTGAGGCAGATGCCAAAGCTGCCGCACTGGCCAATGAGGCCGTTCAACGTGCCCTTGATGGCCGCCAGCCCAAACAGGTGATTTATGTACCCGGCCGGCTGGTTAATGTTGTTGGATAAAATCGCTGGTTGTTATACCAAATAAGGATAAAGAGTCACCCACCTGGGTGGCTCTTTTCATTTCAGGGAAATAGATTGGTCTCATCCGATTTTGATGCTTTTTACATTTTCATTACATGGCTGAAATATTCGTATGACGCCCCGTTTCTACAATGTCGTTAACTTTAATAGAGAAACGGAGTTTATATGAAACAGGTTAATGGAAAAAGAGTTTTCAATTTTTTACTGGTTATTCTAATGGCCACTGTATTATTCTGGCTTCAACCGACAAGTCTGGTAAAAGCCAGTTCACCGGCAGATGATTCAGTTCCGCCGGAAACCACGGCCATACCGGAAGAACCAATTACACCAGAAAACGATAATACCGGAAAACACCCTGTGGCATTAGGGTTAATTTTCCAACGCGAAAAGCAAAATCATGAAAGACAGGAGAAATTAATCTCCAAAGCGGATAAAGCTTCGGAGAAAATATCAGAATTAATTGCCCGTGCAAAAGAAAATGGGAAAGACACTACGGAATTGGAAAAGGCTCTATCAGATTTCAATGCTCAACTGGGGAAGGCCAGACTGGTATACGATCGCACCGGCAAACTGATCCAACTACACCAGGGGTTTGATGATACCAATAAAGTAACAGACTCAACACTGGCAAAGATCACAGTCGAAGAAATTCGGAAAGGCAATAAAGAAGTCCGCGATATACTGGGCGAGGCTCTTAAAAATTTGCGTGCGGCTGGCCAGGATTACCGGAAAGCCAATCCGAAACCAACAACCACTTCGACGGTAGATCCATCTTAATGCAAAAGAAAAGCTCCTTCTTAGGAGCTTTTCTTTTGCATCGAGTTGACGTAGTCGCTCGCCTCAGGCACAATAGAATACATGACAATCCAACGCCGCCTGACCCGCCTGGCTATCTCCAATACGTTGCTCTTTACCATCGTTATCATCTCTGCCATTCTGACAGGTGGATTGGTTATCGGACAGGCCTGGTTTTTATCTCAAATCATCAGCCGGGTACATCTGGAAAAAGCCGATCTTGAACAGGTATCACCCCTTCTCGTTTTTCTAATAACAATTGTAATCTTCAGGGCAATCGCAGTTTTTACCAATGAATACAGCGCTTCCATCCTTTCGGAAAATATCCGGGCAGATATCCGTGAGAAATTGACCGCCAAAGTTTTAAAACTTGGACCGGCGTTTATCAGCCAACAACAGGCTGGTAGTCTCTCATATACTCTCACAGGCGCCATAGACACTCTGGATGCATATTTTAGTCAGTATCTTCCTCAACTGGTGATCGCTGCCGTACTACCGTTGGGTATTCTGGCTGTTGTTTTTCCCATTGACGTTCTGTCGGCTGTCATTTTGCTTTTAACCGCACCATTAATTCCAATATTTATGATTTTGATCGGCAAAACTACCGAAACCCTGACTCATCGGCAGTATCAAACATTCAGCAAGATGAGTGGCTTTTTCCTTGATTCCATCCGTGGAATAGCGGAATTAAAGAAACTTGGACGCATTCAAGATCACGCCGTCCAATTGGATATTGTCAGCGAAAGATACCGGTCTGCCACCATGAATGTATTGCGAATTTCATTTCTCTCTGCCCTGGTACTCGAGCTGGCTGCCACATTGAGTGTGGCGGTTATCGCTGTGGAAATCGGAATCCGGCTTTTGTATGGTCAGATAGAATTTCAGCAGGCGTTCTTTTTATTGGTAATCGCCCCGGAGTTCTACCTGCCATTGCGTCAACTTGGAGCCCGATTTCATGCCTCGCGAAATGGAGTCAGTGCCGCCCGGCAATTATTCACCATTCTGGATGAACCAGAACCTCGATTGCCGGCCGCCATAAGAAAAACTTCCTCTCTTTTTACTCTCCCATTTGACATTCAGTTTGAAGACGTTTCATTTGTTTACCCTGGCCGTGATAATGAGGCTGTCAGTCATGTAACATTCTCCATTCAATCAGGGGAGACTATAGCCCTTGTCGGCCTAAACGGAGCAGGAAAAAGTACTCTTGTATCTTTATTTCTTCGGTTCATTGAACCTCAATCAGGGAGAATTCTTTACAACAACCAGAATATTCAGGAATTTTCCGTTGATCAATGGCGCACAGGGATCGCCTGGCTAGACCAACGTCCCACACTATTCAATGCGTCCATTCGAGAAAACCTTTCACTAGTTCAACCAGAAGCCGACGAAAAAGAACTGCTCGAGGCTTTACGAGATGCCCGGCTTGATGATCTTATCCTGAATCTGCCGCAGGGATTGGATACTCAAGTAGGAGAAAATGCCTTTCGATTTAGCGGCGGTCAGGCGCAACGGCTGGGATTGGCGAGAGCGTTCTTGAAAAATGCACCAATTCTGGTTCTCGATGAACCAACCTCACATCTTGACGCCCTCCTTGAAACTGATTTGACACAATCCTTATCAAAATTGAAGCATAACCGGACATGTCTGATTATTGCCCACCGTCTGGACACTGTCAGACAGGCTGACCGTGTGATAATGTTGCAAGCCGGGAAGCTCGTCTGCTCAGGGAAACATGACGATCTACTCCAGTCAAACCATCAATATGCCGCCCTTTTTGCCGGAGAATCGAAATTATGAATGCCGTGGATCTGGCTGATCCTGCTGCAATTTCAACGGAAGTGTCCCGCCGGTTATTGTCATTTGCCCGGCCATATTGGAAAGAGATCAGTCTGTCTATGTTGCTTTCTCTGGCTACCACAGCAGCCAATATCGGAATGATGGGTACCTCTGCTTATTTGATTGCCACAGCCGCCTTACAGCCTTCCATAGCTGTCCTTCAGGTGGCAATAGTAGGTGTTCGAACCTTTGGAATCTCCCGGGGAGTATTCCGCTATCTGGAGAGGCTGGTTTCACATTCCGTCAATTTCAAATTATTATCAGAACTGCGTGGATGGTTTTTCAGGGCAATTGAACCTCTCGTCCCCGGTGGGGTTGAAGATTTGAAATCAGGCAATCTTCTGGCAGGATCAGTCCAGGATATTGAAACATTGGAAGATTTTTATGTTCGCGGGATAGCGCCTCCCATTGCGGCAGCCATCGTGACTACCGGGGTCAGTTTGTTTACTCTTCAATATTCAATTTCAATGGCTGGAATGTTGGCTATTGGATTGATCCTTACTGGGTTGGTTTTATCGTTACAAATTCGTTCTATCACCAGCCGCCTGTCTCGCGCCCGAATTCAAACCCGTACTCGACTTTCAGAATTAGCCGTTGAGACCATTGACGGTGCCGCAGAGATATTAATGGCGAATACTGTTGATGCGCACCTTCAAAAGATTAAGACGGGTTCCCGGCAGGCAAAGGATGCCAGTCTTTCCCTATCCATCTGGTATTCAATTTCATTGGGAACCGGTACTCTCATTTCAAACCTGACTCTGGTGGGAATCTTATATCTGGGGATTCCCCTTGTCCGGTCAGGCCAGATTGATGGAGTGTCGTTGGCTGTATTGGCATTAATTACGTTGGCCAGTTTTGAACCGATTAATCTCCTCCCTTCTGCAACAGTTAAAATTGAAACCAGTCTGGCAGCAGCTCGTCGGTTGTTCGACCTGGCCGACAGGCCTGTGCCAATTCCAGAACCGATTCACCCGGAAAATATTACCCATTTTTCCAACCTGACAATTCGGCATTTGAATTTTACATATCCAGGAGCACAAAAACCGGCACTTTTTGACGTCTCCCTGCAGATAACGCCAGGGAAACGAATCGCCATTGTAGGTCCAAGCGGAAGCGGTAAAACTACCTTACTCAACATAATTCAACATAACCTCCCGGTCTTATCGGATACGGTTTTCTGGAATGGGAAAGATGCATGTGAGTTGGATGGATATTCTATACGCGGTCTGATTGGTGTCTTATCGCAAAATGCCTATCTGTTTTCTACATCAATAAAAGAGAACCTAAAACTTGCGAATTCATATAATCCAAATTTTCAATCCATATTGGAAGAAGTAGGATTGACCGCCTGGCTGAATTCTCTTCCGAATGGGTTGGATACCTGGCTGGGAGACAATGGCAGTCAATTGAGTGGGGGTGAAAGGCAGCGTTTATTGCTGGCACGTACCATTCTTCTCAATCGGCCCTTATTGCTGGCTGACGAACCATTTGCCAACCTTGACCTTGCATCAGAGGATAAGCTGCTTCATCTCCTGCTCCAGTGTCAGCCAAATTGTGCTCAGATTATTGCGACTCACCGATTAACTGGAATGCATCTCTATGATGAAATTCTGGTTTTAGATGATGGAAAAATCGTAGAGCGCGGCACACATACAGACCTGTTGATTACTCAGGGGTTGTACAGGCGTCTCTGGGAACAGCAGACTAATCTTATTTTCTTTGACCGGTAATATTGGAACAATATCGGTGCCATTATCGTCCATACGATAGAACACAAGATCATTTTATCGGATGGAGGATATGATGAAGAAATGTACTCTCTGGATATTTAGTTTTACATTAGCAGTCTTCACTTTAATATCCTCAACGATTCCGGTATTGGCGGATGGAATCATCATACCCGAACCCCCGATCTGTGATCCGGGCTCCTGTCATCCACCGGTCTTTACTCTTTCAAGCAGTCCTCTGACTGTTATCAATCACACAGTAACTGTCAAAATTTCAGGTCAGTTAGCTGTAACGCATGTTGACCAGATTTTTCGAAATACGTCTTCTTCTACTGTAGAAGGTACCTATGTTTTCCCACTTCCAAAAGATGCGGTTGTTCAGAGCTTCACACTATGGATAGACGGCCAGGCAGTGGAAGGAAAAGTACTTTCAGCAGAAGAAGCCCGTAGAACATACCTGGATATCATCCGTTCCATGCGCGATCCAGCCTTGCTGGAATACACCGATCGAGGAGCCTTGCAGGCGAGGATTTTTCCATTTGCTTCCGGTGAAGAACGCCGGGTGGAATTGGAGTATACCCAGGCATTAACAGCAGATAATGGCCTTGTGAAATATGTTTACCCTTTAAATACCGAAAAATTCTCGGCAGAGCCATTGGAAAAAGTATCAGTTACAGTAGAGATAAATACTCCGAATCCGATTGGAGCAATTTATTCACCCAGCCATTCTGTAGATGTTCATCGAACTGCTCTCAATTCAGCCACAGCCAGTTATGAAGCCGGCAATCTCAAGCCTGATTCAGACTTTACCCTGTATTATTCCTATGGTGATGAAGAGGCCTTGAATCTTTTCACGTATAGAGATGGGCGGGATGTGAATGATCCTGACGGCTTTTTCCTTTTGCTGGCGGCACCCCGCCCTGACAGCGAAACGGAACAGGTAGCCAAGGATATTCTTCTGGTTATCGATCGGTCTGGAAGTATGGATGGAGAGAAAATTCAGCAGGCAAAAACTGCTGCCAGCTATGTGCTGGACCACCTGGGGAAAAACGACCGTTTTCATCTTTCCACCTTCAGCAGCAGTGTGGAGCATTTTACATCAGGTTTATCACCGGCTTCAGAAGCAAGTGAAGCGATTCAATGGCTGAATCGGATAAGTGCTGCCGGAAGCACAGATATCAACCGTGCCTTGCTGGAATCAATCGAAGCATCTGATTCGGAACGACCAACATATCTGCTTTTCCTGACCGATGGCTTGCCAACAGTTGGAGTCAGGGAAAGTCGTCAAATTTTAGAGAATCTTTCAGGGAAAAACCGATCGAATGTTCGTATCTTTTCCTTCGGAGTGGGTTACGATGTGGATACATTTCTACTGGATACCCTTAGTCAGGATCATCATGGCGCCAGCACCTATGTCAAACCCGGAGATGCCCTGGATCAATCACTTTCTGGTTTTTATGAAAAAATCTCCACTCCTGTTTTGACAGACATCCATGTAGAAATTTCAGGAGTAAAAACCTACGATATTTACCCTTCTTCATTACCAGATCTTTTTCAGGGGAGTCAACTTGTGTTGACAGGCCGATACCAAAATGGAGGTTCGGCTGTTATCCATCTCACCGGGAAATCCAATAAAAAAATGCTATCGCATGATTTCAATGTGACATTTACAGAAGAAAGCCCCTCAAATCTTTCCCCCGAGTCCAGTTTGCCCCGGTTATGGGCAACCCGAAAAATCGGAACCTTATTGAATCGCATCCGACTTGATGGGTCTGATAGAGAAACTGTCGATCAGATCGTGAAGTTGAGCATCCGGTATGGCATTGTAACGCCTTACACATCTTACCTGGTGACAGAACCGCTTGCTCTGGGAGCGGTTGAGCAGGAGCGTCTATCGTTAGAAACCTATAATCAAATGAAAACCATGTCGGCTGCACCTTCCTTCGGCGCAGAAGCCGTTAAAAAAGCACAGGAACAGAATGATCTGGCACAATCTCTGTCCGCACCATCTATTATCCAGACCGGCGAACAGACGATAAAAACCGCAGGTACACATACCTTCGTAATTAAGGATGGTGTATGGACGGATACATCCTATGATCCGGAAAAAATGACCACAAGAAAAATTAAATTCCTGTCAGATGAATACCTCAACCTTGCCGACTCACGCCCTGATCTGGCTGCCTGCCTGGCAATAGATGAACATATTCTGGTTGTCGATGGGCAGTATGCAATAGAGATTATCGATTAATTCGTCTGGACCGCCGGGGTTTTCTTGTGAAAATCTTACTCCGCCATTCCTTCAATAACCGGTTCTGCAGAACATATCCGGCTGTTTTGCATTCAGGAATCGAATGACTGTGTTCTCGGCTGTAAAGCTGCTGGTAGAGACCATCATGAAACTGTTTTACCTGCGGCGAACAATCCGGCATTCTTACAGCCAATTCAGTCAAAAGCTCACCGGGAGTTGTGGGAAGATCTGGAATAGTTCGTGAGAACAACGCGATTTTTTCCAACCAGAAATATTGCACAGCCAGATCCGGTAAACCAGAATACCAATCCCATTCAGCCAGCCAAACAGGTATCGGTTTGTGATGTTTTTTCAACCACATCAAAATCATTGAAGACAAACGGGGCGGTTTCTTCCAATTCTGCTTTCGAGAGATCCACCAGATGGTGAACACGATCAAAATGGCAAGAATAATCAGGGTGACCGCGAATATCCAGCGCGATCGAATTAGACGTGGATCGTCCTCTGTCTCATCAAGAGGTTGATCTTCTGGAGAAATCTCGCCCAGGGTAGACCGGCGTTCTTCCGGCGAAAGTTCATTGAGTACATCCCTGCGATTATTTTGCTGCTTTATCGGGTAAGCAATTTCCGGCTGGTTGGGGGTCGGTTCAAATGGCACCCATCCATATTCCGGAAAATAAACTTCAGGCCAGGCATGACCGTTACTTAATCGCACCTGAAACCAGTCGCCCATCGGTTCTCCCTGACTGTACCCTACAGCCAGGCGGGCAGGAATACCGGCAGATCGCAGCAATAACACCTCGGCTGTAGCAAAGTAATTGCAAAATCCCTGTTTTGAATCAAACAGAAACCAGTCAATTGGCTCTTTTCCAAAAGGAACCGGCGATATCTGGCTCTTGTATTCATACCCGGAACGGAGGTAGTTGGTGACTGCCTGCACACGCTGCAGGACAGTATCTCCAACGGCTATCTGGCGGGCTAAATTTTTCACTCGATCCGGAATTGTATCTGGAACTTCAAGGTTCTTTTCATTGATCTGTGAAGGCGTTGAATATGGAACTGCGGTAAGATCATCCCCACTTCCATTGAAGATGGCACTCGTGAGTATGAACAACCGGTCTTTCCCCAGCGGTGTCTGCGGGAATAGAATCCCATCACCGGCAACCTGGCCTGTTCCTGTGGAGGTTTTTAGATGAAATGGAATATCGAGTGTACTCAGCCGGCCATAAAACGGGATGATTGAACCGTCACCCTCCTGCCAGATATATTGAGCTGTCACGCGAGAGTAAGCTGATATTTGTGAAACTGTTTTCAAGTCGAGGGGAAGGCTGTCAGTGTTTTGAATTTCCGGTGCCTGCCATTGCCCCCGGTGATAATCCTCATAAATCCTTACACGCCAGTAAAATCGTGGTACCTGTGAAGAAGCGGAGAGAATTTTTACCTGAAATGCCGGTGCCTGACTCAGGGGAGCCTGGTTGCCCAGTTTCATCCCACCAGGGTAAGCTCCGGTCAGGCTGGTAGTTGATTGAAGGGCGGCGAAATTGTTTTGTAAATTTGTCTGAACGCTCTTCCAGAATTCAGATACCCTCTCATGTTCAGGAGTTCCAGGAGTGAGGGTCAGGATGATGGTCTGAAGATTCCATGAAAACAATACCAGTACAATTGCCACCACTCCAGCCAGGCGAAAAACCGTCTCACCGGCATCTCGTTCGACCATAAAACCTTTTTCATCCCAGGCTTTTTTCTGATACACCCAAAACAACCGGGCAGCCAGCAAAAGCAGACAAAATATCAGGGCAGCACCCGACCATTTTGCCCCATTGGGTGAACCGGAATAAAAATCGATGACCCCAAAGATCCCCGCCGCCATTAGTAATCCCTGCCATGGATTCCACTTCCGTGATAATCCATAACCAGAAAGATAACCGACCAGCCAGAAGAAATAACAACAGAAGATAACAAAGATGATTGAATCCTGGACAACCCTGTGAGCGATCACTTGACCAAAGGCAAGGCTCACTCGTTGTGCCAGAATACCAAAACGAAGAATGAATTCGACATCCGGAGTCATCCTAAAAGTAAACAACCCGAAGGGAAGGATGATGGATAGCAGCAAGAAAATACTATGGGATTCATAATTCTTTAAAGAAGAACGACCAAGGATTAATCCAGCCACCCCGCCAAGCAATGCAAGGAGTTCAACCTGGTCAAGATCGGCAGCCCAACCGGTGGATTGAAGCAAAGCAGCAGGAATCCATAAACAAATAAGGATTAATACGATGGATAGATAATCCCATAATCGGGTGGAATTAGTATGCATGGATTGAGTGTACAATAGGCGTTATTCTGATGAAACCGAGGTTCCCGTTTTAAGCCAATGATACCTCTAGATACCGGACCTAACATCTTTTTCCAGAGTTTAGGCGCAGGATTTCGGCCTATCATGGAATTATTTACTTTCATCGGGACAGAAGGTTTTTATTTCTTCTTTTTCCCGGCAATCTACTGGTGTATTGATTCTACTTTGGGGCTTCGTCTTGGTATTGTTTTGTTCACAACATCCAGTCTGAATGGTCTGTTGAAACTGGCATTTCATCTTCCCCGCCCATATTGGGTAGATCAAAATGTGAAAATTTATTCCACTGAAGCCAGTTTCGGTTTCCCCTCCGGGCATTCGCAGAAAGCAGCTTCTTTCTGGGGAATGCTGGGATACAGCCAGAAGCGATTGATCATTACTATTATTTGTTTATTCATGATACTAATGATCAGCTTATCTCGATTATATCTGGGTGTCCATTATTTAATCGATGTTCTGGGTGCATTGTTTTTCGGTTTTCTTGTTTTGTGGTTAGTCACTCTTGTAGAAAAACCTGTCTGCAAATGGGTAAAGAAGACCAATCCCTGGGTTATTTTTCTGTCTGCTGTCGTATTGGCATTAATCATTCTTTCACTTGGGATATTATTCCAATCCTTCCTATTGGACTGGGAAATTCCGGATAGCTGGATAGCACTTTCCTCAAGAACTGGAAAAACCATCAACCCTGTGAGCCTGGATGATTTATTTTCTTATGTCGGGCTCTGGACTGGTTTTATCACCGGTGTTTGTTTTCTTCTTTCTCAAGAAATCAAACTGGGGAAATACCAGGTTGCAGGAACTCCCAATCAAAAGATTGCTCGCTTTTTTATCGGCATTACCGGACTCATCATTATCTATTCTGGTCTTGGGGTAGTTTTTCCTCAAACTGAAACTGTGACCGGGCTGACACTAAGGCTTCTACGCTTTGGGCTGATGGGCGCATGGATCAGCGGTCTGGCTCCCTGGGTATTTATTCGTCTGGGTTTGTCAACTCCGAAAAAACCTTTGGATGTAGAATCAAGCAAATCGAAAAAATAAAGACAGGAGGATCTGTATGCGGAAAATTTTTGGATTTATGCTCGGCGCCATAACAGGAGGGATGTTAGGGGCCGCAGCTGCCTTACTCCTGACCCCTGTTTCAGGGACTAAACTTCGGATGAAGATAAATGACCGCATCATGGTTCTCCAAAAAGAAATTAATGATGCCCGGATTCAAAAGCGCGCCGAGCTGGAGAATGAACTCCAGGCACTGCGCGCTCCTAAAGCCTGAAAAAAGTATTTTTTTTATTTCGTTAAACTGAATTGATAATGGGCTGCCTGACGAGACGTCCGGGTAGTGCCACTGACTACCAGTACGGCGCCTTTTGAATCTGTGATGGAAACGGGTACAGTTGCCTGATTGCTTTCATCCAGGTTAATAGAAGTGACTTTTGTCGGGGATCCATATTCGATCAGGGAAATCTTATACGATTGCGGCAGTTTGTTTTGAATGCGAACAAATCCTGCCGGTTCCCAACCGCCGTTATCAGACTCAAAATCTGTCTGATAATTCAGGGCAGGGATGGAAATATCATCCAGCATCATTCCCTCGCCATTTACGGCGGCGTCTGTGATGTATTCAAATCGCAATTGGACTTTCTTTCCTGCCAGGAAGGAGAGATCAATGGATTCCTTCTTCCAGCCATTGCTGGAATCATTCCAACCGCATCCGTAGTTATTACCTGATTTGTTGACGGATGTGCAGGAGACAGTAGGAATGATTTTCCACTCTTTGCCATCTTCGCTGTATTCAAGATAGGCAAAATCAAAATCGGTTTCCAGGTCATACCAAATCCAGTAATCCATCTCAATGTTGGATGTTAAAGTGGAAAAATCAAACTCCCTTGTCAGGGTCATATCAGATTCATCGCCCTTGTTTGACCAGAAAGCATATTTTCCAGAATGGGGATTATCCGCCAGAACGCCAATCTCCAGAGCACCCTGAAAATTCAATTTGAAATCACCCTTGCATTTAAACCGGATGTAATCCACACCATACTGTGAAACCGTCCGGTCCAGTATAGAAGTCGGGCAATCAGAATGTGTTTCGGTTACATCTGGCTGCGGTGATTCTGGGTAATTGGAATAAACATACCGTCCATCACCGGCTTTGGGGTCCTTTAATAAGGTAGCCACAACCCAATCGGCAAATACATCATCTGCGGTTATTTGTTCACCGGTTAATTTATCGACGGCGTTGATGTTTTTTAATACCTTATCGATGGCTGGCATCCCGTTTTCAGGTTCAGCTACCAATTGTTTGGTGGCATTTTCTCCAAATCGATCCAAGAAATATGTCAGAAACAGGAATGATTCACCATAATGGGGGGTGGTTAAATCTTGATCATCCGGCCAATCTGTCAATTGTTGATCAGGATTCATGGTGTACAGTTCATCGAATCCACCTGTGTCAAATTTATTTAAAAACTCTGCCAAAACAGAGAAACCTTCATTCATCCATGTATCTTCATTGCGATCCCGGTACCAGTGGATCATGTGTTGAAACTCATGAGCCAGAGTACCCATATCTTCCTCACCAAAATTCAAATTATCAGCGCTCATGAAGAAAGATTCATGACCATTAGAGTCCGGCCTGGCCAGGGGATTTACAGAATCGATGGATGAAAACAACCCGGCAATATTCTTGCCGAGCCCACGGGCATAGATAATATAGAGATGAACGTCACCATCAACTCCCGGTGTCCACTCAGATCCGAAGAATTCGCGATCGGTGGGGTAAATTTTCGTCTCAAAAATCTCAGCCAACTTTTTTACTTTGTCTTTATCATAGTCCACTCCATCCTCGATCCAGAAATAGGCGTGATCGGTGGCGTAGGCGAGTGAGGCGGTAATCTTAAAATTTTCATTTGTGTCTGTATTAAGGGCATTAAACTCTTTGGAATCTCCAATTTGATACTTTTCAACAGGCAGACCGGTTGTTTCTGGAATATCTTTTATTCCCTTTAGACGCATCGCCAGCTCTCTAAGATCATTATTGGGTACGATAGTGGTATCCAGAATGTTGCGCGTTTCCAGGGCATCTTTGTCTACTTTTGTCCCCGGTGCAGGAACCTGCATAGTCGCTTCGACTCTCTGACCTGATGGTTGGGTTTTCTTGAAATCGGTATTATCCATTATTGAATCTAGAGAAATGTCGCCGGCTTCATATAGTTTGTAGAACCCATAACCACCAACAATCCCGCAGCAGCAGAAAAACGCCAACAAAACCCCAATAATGATCCAGATGATTTTATTCGTCATTATTCCCATCCTCCGAAACCGTAAGCGTGTGCGAACCTGGAAAATTTACTATTGATAAAACTAATCCTGCAGATATCCAGAAATAAGGCATGGCAAATGAGTCAATGCTAAAGCCTTCAAAGATTATACCTATTATGATGAATATTCCCCAATAACCGGCCATTTTCTCATGCGGATAAGTGGAATGTCGAAATGACTTGACTTTGATTAGAAAAGAAGAGAGCCAGGAACAATAAAAAGCGAAACCGATAAGACCTGTCTCAGCCAGTAAACGGACCCAAAGATTCTTGATATTCGGCAAATCACCGGATCGATATAAGAGATTTCGCACTTCTATAAGATTCATGCCATATGCAGGTATGGTCTCCGTAAACCATCGTCCGGCATTTCCCAGCCCTACCCCCAAAATGGGATAATGGGAAAATACTTCCCATCCGGCCTGCCAGTAGACCACTCTTTCACCAAATTGCAGAGCGTTTGCATATCGGTTAATATCGTTTAACTGCCAGAAACCTTGCGTAAAAAGATCTGACATACGCGGATCAACCCGACTCATTATATAGGCAGCCAGTATGAAAAAGGACAGATAGATAATCACAAGAAGACATGTGATTGATATGGCAGAGATTATGCGGCGGTTACGGGGAATCTTGAAGCGATGTTGAATCCATTGAACAAGCAGGATATTCCAATGAACAACGAGAAACGCAACCATGCAAAAGAAAGTGATCCATCCAACTCGTGAAAGGGTCAGTATCAGTGTTAATACCCCCATCGCCAGTAAAACCATCTCGATCGAAATCTTTTTAAATAATCTCCACGAGAAAACCGAGTATCCACTGAAAGATGCTGCCAGCCACATGGGCAGATAAAGCATATTCAACATGTGTGCAAGCCATGAAGGTTCAAGAGCGAAACCGGCCGCCCGTTGACGGTACAGCGGACCAAGAGAAAAAACATCCTGAAAATCCCGCATCCAATCAGGGTATCGGCCATTAATGAACCACATTCCAGACTGCATGACAGACCAGATGATCATCACTAATCCGCCCAGATAAATCCAGATCAATGTATTCCTGAGCTGATCAGAAGTCGAGACTCTTGAATAGGCTAGAACAAAATACCCTATTCCAACCAGAAGTGTGATAAATGCCGTAACAGATGTGCGGATCATATCGGCATCTTTATATGAAGGAACATCGAGAAATTGTGCAACTGTCGTCGCAATCAGGCTGACCAAAACAAAGCCGATCAATGGCAGCATTTCACGGGGCAAATTTCCATTTTTGCAGAAATATGGCAAAAACCACGCAGCCATGAGCAAAGCCAGAATAAGAACAGAAGGCCCTGAAATCACATTGATATGCAGCAGGTCACGAATAGACGGCATGCTTGTGATCGGCAATAGAATCAATAAAGCCGCCCAGAGAAAATTTATAATACCTGAATAAGTTCGGCCTGTGACACGCATCGGGGTTGTCAGATTTTATAGGTAAATTCAGCGATTAAAAACGCTGATAGAAGACCTGCCAGACAGCCAGCCAAGATCAGACTGCCGCGGCTATGTTGGATGGGTTTATCTGGTACATCGGCATGTTGTGCCCATAAGAAGTTTAATCCAGGGAAGATACCTTTGGCATCATTTTGCCAATTCTGCAGGTCTTTTCCCGATTTTTCCATCTCTTCCAACAATTCCATTCGATTAGACGCCTGACAAAGCGGTTGACCCGCCAGACCGGAAGTGCTTTGTTGATAACAGGACTCCAGAGACAGGATATACCGATGAAGTGCATCCGCCTTCCAGGATGCCTGACGGGCTTTCTCCAACGCTGATTTAACTTCTTCACTCCATAGGTTAACCAATTGCGCGGCTGTTTCGGCCGTTCCGTTGCGTACTTTTAGATTCCACTGGTCAAATTTTCTTTCTGCGATGAAATTTTTTTGAATCTCATACCCATCTATGACCAATCCCTGTGAAGCGGTTTTTATCTCTACCTGTTTCATTACATCAGTTGACTTGATGAGATCACCGACAATTTCCATTGCCTGATCTTCTTCAATATCTGTCAGGAGGCCGGTACGGGAATAATCAATGCTAAAGGAAAAGATGGAGATAGCTTCATACTCAGGCTTTTGAATCGATGATATTCCCAGGCCGAGTAAACCGCCAACAATAACACCGATAACCACTATCTTCCATCCTTGCTTTACCAGGTTAAGAAAATTAATAATCGAGAAGGTTTGAGATTCTTTCAAAGAGCACCCTAAATGTAGATTATTTTGCCAGAACGAAATTGAAAATCATCAGGTTCTTTGAACATTCTGCGTATGTATTAATCGGGATGATATCAGATAGTTCATTGTTGTTCTCATCAAACAATTGAATGGCTAAAGAATTCGTTGTTGTTACCGGACCATCAGGGAATTCAATCTCGTACCCACCCTCTCCGTATTTCTTTGCGGTTCCGGTAAGCCCGACAAGATCAATTTCTTTACCGTCCATAATTCCAGTCACAACCACCACGACATCAGATTGGGGAACGTTGCCCGGACCAAATACCTGCCCTGCAATCCCCCCCCAACCGCAGGGAGCTTCTGAATGAGCGAAATTCTTGATATATTTGGGAGAACCATTTTGTTTCTTATATAACCAGAGATCCAGCGGTTCTGAAGTCAATGCGGCAAACGGAGCCACAGTTGTGGCCGCGCTTACTGGCGTGTTAATCAGAACGCCAGTCGAGGTAACGGCAGGTTGTTCTATTTCAGTCTCTACAGTAAAAGTATCAGTAGAATCTGAGGAAGCCTCTTCGGTTACATCGTCTGGAACTAGCGGTTCAGGCGTCTCGGTATAAATTGGTGTTTCTGTTGCAGTCGCCGTAGAATCCGGTTCTTCTGTTTCTGTGGGAATCAAAGTAGGCAGTTCTACAGCTGTTGTTGGTTCTTCGTTTAAAGGGCAGGCCTCACCTGACTGATTTTCCGCACAGATCGTAGCCTGCATACATTCCACACACATGGTAGGTGTGGAAGAAAACATTTCTGCCGGAGAAGTGATTACACACGCACAACTAAATAGAATGATCCCTGCCAGTATCAGCAGTTTTTTCAGCATAGAAAAACCCCTCATTTTTGATGTCATAGTCGCATCGATTTTACCCTGAAAATATATCTTCCCTTAAATCTCGCCCATCATATCGGAATTGGAGATCGAGAATCGAATTACTGTGGATACACTATAATCGTTAGTGTTGCACGCAATGTACCAGGAATATGTCATTGTATAATCTTAAAATCAATCTAAATAATAAAAGATTTCAGGGAGAATTGATGTTTTCACTACCACAGCAGGAAGAAAAACGTTTAGAACTCGCGAATACATTCATAATTTTAGCGATTACTTTACTTGGTACATTTCTCCGTTTTCAATACCTACAAAAATCAGATTTTGTAATAAATGATGGTGGTATGTTCTATACTATGATATTGGATTTGGAGAGAAATAATTACCTCCTGCCAATGTTCACTTCATATAATCAAAGTCAGATTCCTTTTGCATATCCACCTCTTTCATTTTATGAGGGTGCGTTCATAAACCAATTTTTACATGTTGACCTGATAACCATCTTCCGATGGTATCCCCTTATTTTTAATATTTTATCGATACCAGCTGTCTATTTCCTTTCCATGGAAATTGTTCGTAAGACGAAACAGGCTATTATATCAACTGGATTTTATGCAATCCTCCTACCTGGATTTGAATGGTTAATTTCTGGAGGTGGGTTGACTAGGTCACCAGCGCATACCTTTTTTATTATTTCATTTACTTTATATCTTGCCTTTTTACGTACACGGGAAAAGAAGCACCTGATATTTTCTATTTTTACCGGCGCATTAATGACGTTGCATCATATTGAATACTGTTGGATGTTAGTATTTAGTTCTGTCTTATTTTCCTTTTACAAATGGAAAATTAAAGAGAATCTAGGTCCTCTTCTCTTGTTCTTTTTTGGTATAGGAATATTAACGGCTCCATATTGGGTTGTAATATTGCTTAAACATGGTCCTGAACCCTTTTTATCGGCATTCTCCGCCGGAGAGTTCAATTTTCTCAGTACATTTGCCAGATTAACTATTTTGGTTTTTACAGAAGAAACATTGATTGCTTTTATCAATGTTCTGGCAATTATAGGTTTGTTATATTGCCTTTTTACTAAAAACTTTATTATAGTAATTTGGCTTGTTCTTATTGGATTTCTGAATCCCAGAAGTGCTAATCGCTCGCTTATTTTTCCTGTTGTTATTCTTGCATCAATAGCAATAGATGAATTGATATGTCCCGCGTTAGATAATTTGAGAACATCTCAGGTTGAAAATTCAGAAAAAAAATCAAAAATAAAACTTTTTACCAAAGCAGACCCAAAACTTTATTCTCATTTGTTTATTCTGTTCGCATTTGGCTTCCCATTCTTTTTGGGATTCATAAATACACTGGGAATACATCCAGTTCTTTCAATGCTTCCGCAACAGGAACTTGAGGCATTGCAATGGATTAGGGATAATACAGATAAAAATGGGGTTTTTGTTGTTCTCAATCCATCCATTGAATGGCACATGGACAAGCTAGGTGAATGGTTCCCTGCTTTGACAAATAGGAAGAGCCTTACTACAATTCAAGGAACTGAATGGTTACCTGATTCGACATTCGAAAAAGAAAAGATAATATATGATGAATTCAAAGAATGTGCCAAAACAGGGGAAACTTGTCTTGCAGAATGGGAATTAAAAAATCACAATAAATTTGATTATCTTGTAGTCTCTCGCGTTAATGGTTCGATGAATTCGCAAGACATTGGTCTTAAGTTTTTTATTAAAACCGTTGAAGAATCAGAAAAATATGATTGTATCTATACAAATGACGTGATTAACATATATAAGAAAAAGGGAAATTGATATTTTTATTATTCTATATTTAGGTTACGGTTTATTTGGAAAATTCATTGATGAGGTATTGAAACCATCTGTTTCTAATCTATGCTTTAATAGAAAATAAACTTGTTGATCATCTAGTTGTTCATCTTGTGAACAATTTTCTTTTGATCCAAATACCAATCCCGTAGTGAATATGTTTTGAGCAAGTGAGAGTTTATACCATTTCTCACAATTTATCAGAGTAATTTCACCGAATTGATAAAATGGGGGAAAGATCTTCCGAGGATCAATAGAATTGATATTATCCTCATAGACGTCCAGGCCAGCAACTGTAAATCCTATTATCGGATTTGTCGATCTAGAACTGGCTAATAGTGATTTTCCAACCATCCATTGTGGTTTCTCAATTCTTAAATAGTCCAATATCGTTGGAGCAATGTCAATATTGGATACATTTTTATAAATCCTACCCTTGTATATTTCACCTGGGAAATGAATCAATAATGGAATTCTCTTCAGCTGATCCCATTTTGAACCATGGTCACTACCTATGATTAAAATCGTATGATCAAGCAGTTGTCTTTTCTGCAATTCGTCAATAACTTTCTTTATATTAGTATCAAATTCCAAAATACTATCATCATAAACATCGTTATTCCAATAATCTTGATTTTGAAGGTCTATTCCAGTAGAAAAAACCTGTCTCGAAATGTGAAAAGTCGGTCCATGAGTACCCAGAAAATGTGTTTCTATAAACCATGGCTTATTATTTGCATCATCAATGACTCTAAATAAATCGTTAATTTTTGTATAGTCTGAGCTTTGATTTTGTATCATTAAATACTCAAAAGGATTGATTGATTCCTTTCCCCCAAAAATATAACCCAATCTATCAAATATTCTGTTCCATAATTCTTCAATAAAGAAAAAATAATTATCTGGTAAATAACAACTAATAAAATGAAAAAAAGGATTCTCTGTAAGAGATTTTCGGTTATTTACAACAGTAAAACCTTTTAACATATTTAATTCATATGCATCAGCATAATACCGCATACTCAATTGCGCAGAATAATATCCATATTCTTGTAATATCGCAGGCATATTTTGATAAGAATCTAATCCTCGTAATATATCAGGTGGATGTAATACTTTAGTAGTGGATGGATATTTGCCAGTAAGCATTGAAACTATGGAACCAGTAGTATTTCCCGCATTAGAAAAAGCATTTTCAAAAACAAGAGATGATGAAGCCAATTGATCTATTGTTGGGGTTGTTTTTCTCCCATAACCATACAATGACATATTTTCCGAATCTAAACCATCAGCAGTGATCCAAAGAATATTTGGATAGGTCACAGCAGTATTCGTAGTTCTCGGATAATGCAATTTTTCATATGGGAAATCGGTAAAATTATCAAAAAAGATCAATGCCATTATTAAGATTATTATTGCAATAAGGGCAGGAGCAAATATCTTTTTTAAAATTAATTTATTTTTAGAAATATGCAATATAAATCTTTCAATATATGAATAACTTAAGAGAACAAAACCCAAAAATAGAACGGCATAAGTGAAAACGAGGATACCCCTTGCAGTAATGATTCCAATTCTGAAAAGTGTGTAAGTAAAATTATCAAATAATAACAATAGGGTAGCACTAATTAAAAAAGTTGGGATTGTATAAACAATATAGAATTGTATTTTTTTTCTTGACTTAATATAAGGAAGTATTTTTACCCCTAATAAGACCAACAAAGAAAACAAGAACAAACATATACATAACAAGCATGATATAAACAACAATATTTCAATCTTTTCTAGAAACAAGGATTTATCAAAAAAGGATGGTTTTGTAATATAGAATAACCATTCAGATAAAACATATAAAAAGGAAGAGGCAAATATTGTTATAAAAAGCTCATTCCATTTAATAATAAAATTGGGGGAGATTCTCTTTTGATTCATTTGCAAATAAGATATGTATGGTTCCAATTTCAAAGAATAATCATTAATATTCCTCTTACTGATTTTAATGCCATTAGATTCATAAAGCATTTACCCATGCTATTAATGGCATAAAAAAATCGGGGTTATTTTTGTAAAATCCTATCATTTTACTCATCATCCAGCAGCCGCAGTAAATATTGTCCATACTGATTCGCGCTGACCTTCTCCGCCTGCCTCCTCAGCCCTTCACGGTCAATATATCCCATGCGGTAAGCAATTTCTTCCGGGCATGAAATCATCCAACCCTGACGTTCTTCCACCACCTGTACGAAATTGGCAGCCTGCAATAATGATTCCTGTGTGCCGGCATCAAGCCAGGCAATGCCTCGACCCAGCACCTCGACCCGCAATTGGTTCGCATCGAGGTATTTTTGAATCAGATCGGTTATTTCCAATTCACCCCGTTTTGAAGGCTTCTGGTTTTCCACCTTCTGGCATACTGTTTCGTCAAAAAAGTAGATTCCTGGAACGGCAAAATTCGAGCGGGGATTTTTCGGTTTTTCTTCTATGCTAATCACCCGCCCGGTAGAATCATCAAATTCGACCACACCATAGCGTTCAGGGTCACGCACCGGGTAGGCAAAGATGACAGCGCCATCATTGTTTTTTGCCGCCGATTGTAATTTTTCCACCAGTCCGGAACCATAAATAATATTATCTCCCAGAATCAATGCCACCGGTTCACAACCAACAAAATCACGGCCAAGAATAAATGCATCCGCCAGTCCACGCGGAGATGGCTGCTCGGCATAGTCAAAGTGCATACCCCATTGCGATCCATCCCCCAACAGGCGCTGAAATGCATCCATGCTTTCCGGCGCGGCGATAATCAACACATCGCGGATTCCGGCAAGCATCAGCGTTGAAAGCGGATAGTACACCATAGGTTTATCATACACAGGCAGCAATTGTTTGCTGATCGCCATAGTAAGCGGATAAAGACGGGTTCCATACCCGCCGGCCAAAATAATCCCTTTCATTTATTATTGCCTCCCCTGCCAGTATAGTTCCTTTGCATCCAATCCTGGTAATTGGTTTTCCCTGTAATCCCTTCAACCCAGGTCAGATTATCCAGATACCACTGGACAGTTTTTCGCAAGCCTGTCTCTAGTGTGAAACGGGGAGACCAACCCAGTAACTGATGGATCTTATGGCTGTCCATGTCATACCGCCGGTCATGACCAGGTCGGTCTGCAACGTATGTGATCAACGATTCAAATGGCTTATAGGGAGAATCCAGAACCAATTCATCCAGCAATTGACAAATTGTCTTTACAATCGCGAGATTCGTAGGTTGGTTATCACCGCCGATGTTATATGTTTCTCCCGGCTTCCCCTGCAGAATGATTTTTTCAATGGCTTCACAGTGATCTTCCACATAAAGCCAATCACGGATCTGTTGGCCATCTCCGTAGACAGGAATACTTTTTCCACTCAACGCATTTAAAATAACCACGGGCATCAATTTTTCAGGGAATTGATACGGACCATAATTATTGGAACAATTTGAGATGGTAACCGGCAAACCATACGTGTGGCCATACGCCCTCACCAGGTGATCGCTCGCAGCTTTGGATGCAGCATAAGGCGAATTAGGTGCGTAGGGAGAATCTTCCGTCCAGGCTGGTTCACCTTTTTTCAAGCTTCCGAATACTTCGTCAGTAGATATGTGGTGAAACCGTGTTTCTCTGGCTGGTTTTTCTGGATTGTTTAACCAGTAATCACGGGCTGCTTCCAATAATGTTGCCGTTCCATTGACATTTGTGATCACAAACTGCATCGGACCAAGGATAGAGCGGTCAACATGGGTTTCGGCGGCAAAATGCACAATTGTGGTAATTTTATTATCTAGAAGTGCTTCATCTACCTGTTTCCGATCGCAAATATCACCTCGAATGAAATGATATCGGTCGTTATTCCTTATGTCAGATAGATTTTCAAGATTACCCGCGTATGTCAGAAGATCAAAATTAAAAACATTAATATCTTCACGAGATTTAAGGATATGGTGGATAAAATTCGATCCAATAAAACCGGCGCCGCCGGTTACCAGCCAGTTAACCATTCCGCCTCCGACCGTCAAATTTATCTGGGTTTGATTATAGTAGATTTTTACAACCAACCTTTCACAGCTTTCTGCACATCATGAAAATTAATGTATAATAATATACAGGCAGACCTTAAACTTTTTTCTGTGGATATTTTCACAGATTGCCTTCTACTTTGAAACGTTTTGAGTATTTCAGAATCATCCCTCCCGGAATGGGAGTAGAAGTTGGCAGCAAAGCAGTTAATAGACAGGGTTTTATTATTTCCGCGATGCATTCTTTGCAGCCCTGTATTTACAGAAGTGTGTGACAGGTTTCGTAAGATAACTGTTATATACACTGTATCGTAGCAACCTTCCAACCTGCTCATCAAATCACCGGGGGTTTGGCAAACACAGGCAAGTTAGCCTGTTGATGCTCGTATCTGATTACCCATATCTGTTTCTAAGCAAAGGTGGCCGGCCCATAGCGAGACCAGGTATTCATCTATGCCGCAAATAACCGACCTGAAAATTCAAAAACATAACCCGAACCGTCTCAACATTTACCTTGACGGTGAATTTGCATTTGGGGTTGAACGATTAGTTGGAGCCTGGTTATCCATCGGTGATGAAATTGACCCGGCGAAAATTGAAGCCTTATTACGTAAAGATGAACTGGAAAAAGCCTACCTGCGTGCCCTGCGGCTTCTCAATATCCGCCCCAGAACGGCTTTTGAAATTTCAAGCCGGTTAGCAAAAGCTGGATATGGAGAAAAAATCATCGAACCGGTGATGGCCCGGTTGCAGGAAGCCGGTTTAATCAATGATCAGGTATTTGCCCATACCTGGGTCGAAAACCGATGCACATTTCGTCCCAGATCAAAACGAGTTCTGGTATTGGAATTGCATCAAAAAGGTGTGGCTGACAGTGAAATTCAGTCGGCAGTCTGTGATCTTGACGAGACATCTCTGGCCTTACAAACGGCGCAGAAATATGTTTCACGATGCAAAGACATGCCGTTTGATGAGTTCCGTAAAAAAATGTTTGGATACCTCTCCCGACGCGGTTTTAATTTTGAAACCGTTACAGAGGCAATCAACCATACCTGGCAAATAATGCAGGTTGAAGCGGAGACTTTAACATAACCATATGAACATTAAGAGGAAACTATGAATATTCCGGGGAGCTTTATACCAATCCTGATAATTGGGGATCTCGTCTTACTGGCTGTAATTGTCTTCATCGTTACACGAATTATTGCCAGCAATTTCAAAAAAGAACAGCAATATAAAGCTGATGGAATTATCGCCGCAGCCAATGAAAAATCAAACGCAATTGAGCTGGAAGCCCGCGATAAAGCTCTGAAAGTTTTACAACAAGCCGAAGCAGAAGCTGCCCGCATCCGGGCTGAACATGCCTCTGAAGAGGAACGACTTCAACGCCGCCGTGCAGACCTGGATAACCGGGTTGAACGATTGGAACAGCGCGAGCAGGCTTTGAATAAACGTCAAAGCATGTTAGACCGCCGTGCCAATGAAGTGGAAAAAATGTACACCCAACAAATGGAAGAACTTCAAAACATCGCTAAGATGACTCAGGATGAAGCTCGTGCCCAATTGCTGGCAGAAACTGAAAAAGATTCTCGAAATGATATGGCTCGAATCATTCGGCAGATTGAAGCGGAAGCCCGTGCCGAAGGTGAAAAACGGGCCCGCGAACTGATTGCCGATGCCATCCAGCGTGTTGCATCAGACCATGTGGCCGAGGTGACTTCATCCATCGTCACCCTTCCCAATGAAGAGATGAAAGGTCGTATCGTTGGACGAAACGGCCGAAACATTCGGGCGTTTGAACAGGCTGCCGGGGTGGATGTCATAGTTGATGACACTCCCGAATCAGTCACCGTTTCGTGTTTTGATGCTGTTCGTCGTGAAATTGCCCGGCGTGCGCTGGCCCGTCTGATTTTGGATGGCCGCATCCATCCCGCTCATATCGAAAAGGTTCTGAGTGATGAGCAGCGTCTGGTTGATAAAGATATCGAAGAAGCTGGTGAACAGGCTGCCTACGATGCCGGTGTGGCCGGCCTTCATCCTGAAGTCACCCGTATGCTGGGCCGTTTGAAATACCGCACTTCATATGGCCAGAACCAGCTTGCCCATGCAGTAGAAGTCTCTAAATTGGCTGCCGTAATTGCGGCTGAATTACGGGCTAATGTAGAAGTTGCCAAAGCCGGTGGTCTGCTGCATGACCTTGGCAAAGCTATGGACCATAATACAGAGGGGACTCATGCCATGATTGGCGCTGAATTTGCCAAACGATACGGTGTGAATGCCCGGGTTGTAAACAGCATTGCATCACATCATCACGAGACAGAACAAGATTCTGTCGAAGCCGTAATTGTTGAAGCAGCAGATGCCATCAGCGGCGCACGCCCTGGTGCCCGCCGTGAAGACCTGGAACAATACATAAAACGGTTGCGAGCTCTCGAAGAAGTCGCCAATTCATTCAAAGGTGTCTCTCAGAGTTATGCCATTCAGGCAGGTCGTGAAGTACGTATTATTGTCCGCCCGGAAGAAATTGATGACCTGGCCAGCACCCGCCTGGCAAAAGATATCGCCAAACAGATTGAAGAGACCATGCAGTACCCCGGTCAAATCAAGGTTACTGTCATCCGCGAAACCCGCGCTACTGAATTCGCGAAATAACTATCAACAAGTCAACATAGAGAGACAGCTAAATTTTCTGGCTGTCTCTCTTTTTTTTAATTCAATTCAGATACGGGTTATATTCCACTTCATCATCAATGGTTGTAGGCTCTCCGTGGCCAGAAAGAAGGATTGTCTCCCCGGGCAAAGGTAATACTACGTTATAAATGCTGCGCAGTAATTCGTCTGAATCAGCGCCAGTCAGGTCGGTTCTTCCCACACTTTGCCGGAAGATCAAATCTCCGGTGAACAGCATTGATATTTCTTCTGCATAGAAGATAACATGCCCGGGACTATGTCCGGGGGTATGCCACACTGTAATTTTCGATTCACCAAGTTGAAGGATTTGTCCATCGGTAAGGTAATCCGTCGGGTTTGGCATATCGGGTAAGGGGAAACCAAATTGTCTGGCCAGTCCGCCATCGGCAAACATCGCCAGGTCAGCTTTATGCAGGTATAGGGGAGCTTGTCGTCTAAGTATTTCAATAATTGCCGGAGTTCCCACAAAATGGTCAAAATGACCGTGTGTCAACCAAAAACCGGTCAAATTTAAGTCATTGGATAATACAGATTCAGCCACTCGCCCGGCATCAAAACTGGGATCAATCACCGCGGCATCGCGGGTATCTTCATCCCACAGCAAATAGGAATTATTATCAATCGGTCCTAGAATGAAAGTCTCAATCTTCAGGCTCATGCGATCACGTACATTTCTCTCGGCAAATCTGAAAGTGATCTAGACCCACCTTCTGTCACAACCACATCATCTTCGATCCGAACACCATATTTACCCGGCAGGTAGATGCCAGGTTCAACGGTATACACCATACCGGTGTGCAGTAAGTTTTTATTCTCTGCAAACATATACGGTGTCTCGTGAGCTTCCATGCCGAGACCGTGACCGGTTCTATGGGTAAAGTAAACACCAAAACCATCCTTTTCAATTTCTGCACGTGCAGCCCGATCCACATCTCCGGCTTGAATTCCGGGTTTTCCGGAAGCTCGACCAGCAGTATTGGCCCGCAAAACACTGGCTGCAATGGCTTTTTGTTCGGCGTTTGGTTCTCCCATTACCAGTGTTCGAGTGAGGTCTGATGCATAGCCCTGATAACTGGCACCCCAATCCACAACAACCAGATCGCCTTTCTGAAGCTCTCGCTCTGATGGTGCGGCATGCGGGTTGGCACTGTTTGGCCCGCTTGAAAAGATTGCTTGAAAAGGTAATTCCGGGTCTGAACCAAATTTAAGCATCAGTGTAGTTAATTCATTAGCCAGCATGCGTTCTGTTCTTCCAACTCGTATTTGTGGGAGAAGTGCCTGGAATGCCTTTTGGGCAATATCCACGGCTTTTTCCATCAGATGGATTTCTGATTCATCTTTTTTCAGGCGAAGCGTCTCAAAAATTTCACTTCCATCGAGATATCGGGCTGATGGAGCGCAGGCCTTTAGGTACTCCAGTTCAAGGAAACGAATCCGTGTAGGTTCTACAGCCAGGTTCTTTCCATCCAATCCTAATTCTTTAGCGGCAGAGTGGAATGCCTCGATTCGATCAGCAGGATTATCTCCAAAGAAAAAAGCAGAAGACTCAAAAGGTAATTCAGCAAGTTTAGCTTTTTCCAATTCTGGAAGAATCAACACAGGTCTTTTATGAGGAAGATAAATAAATACTACAGGCCGCTCCATCAAATGAAAAGAGAGACCTGTCAGATATGTCAGTGAAGCACCAGGATTTAAAACAACCCCGTCAAAACCGTTATCTGCAATGGAGTTGGATAGATTTTCTAATCTTAAGATTGACATGAACATTGCCTCTCGAAGTTGAACTTATTCTTTTTTGGTTTTTTCTCGTAAGATATCGATGCGTGCTTTTACCAATTCAGGCAAGGCATCCATCGGATAGAACGGGCCTGATCCCTGGACTTTAAATGAAGCGGATACAGATCCCATTAATGCAGCTTCCAACGGATCATACTTCAATCGCAAACCAGCTAAAAAACCACCGCAAAAAGCATCACCTGCACCTGTCGGATCAACAGGTTGAATCGGGTAAGCCGGTATTGTCCAGAAGGAATGCGAAACGTGTTCATATAATAAAACACCCTTGTCACCACGTTTTATCACCACAAACTCGCAACCGTAGCCAGCCAGAGTTTCGGCAATATCATGCAAGTCTCGGGTTTTCCCTTCAAACAGAGAATACACGTCTTCCTCCGAAGGGAGGAAAGCTGTAATCCCTGCAACCACCTGTGGTATGTCATCAAAGAAAGTCTTGTTCATGTATCCGGGAGCAGGATCAATAGTTATCGTTTGTATCTGCCCCTGACGCAAGATACCTGGCATGAGAGAGTGGGTTAAAAAGTCAGATGGACAGAAGTGGATGGCAGTGGCATCCAGATATTCCGTTGGAACATCAGCCGGTCTTAATGTCAATGGACCCGGACGATTTCGAGAATCAAGTTGGATTTCGCGCGGTGTATATCCAAGCAATTCATGTGGAAGGGGTGCCTGCAATTTGAGAAAAACCGAAACCGGAGCGCTGCGATCCCGGGCCCCTGTTTGATCATAAGCGACAAAAAACCGCTGATCTATGGGTTCGGCAATTGTTCGAATCCCCTGGATATCAAAATTTCTTTCTTCCAGTTGTTTAAGCCATTCATCTGGATAATCTGATCCCACGGCTCCCAGAATACCTATGGAAGAATCCCACAGTCCAAGGCCTCCAGCCGCATACAAGGCACTTCCACCAGGCTGATCCACCCTGTATCGTCCGTCGGCTGTGACAATGGTTGAACGGTCAAGCAGTCCGGCCAGCAAATATCGTAATACTGGTTGACTTTTATCATTTTTTCTTTTCATATGGTTGGATTTTTATAACAAATTTTATCCGGCATTTCAGGCCGGCAAAATATAATCCATTCCTGATTCTTGCGAATCAGGCGTTTTGTTTGTTAGTGCGATGTAATATCCGCCAGCATTCGTAAAACACCCAGAACTCCCATTCCGATTTTTACTCCTTCTCCGGCAGAGAGTTTAGGCGTGGTTTCATTTTTCTCCGCCCGCTGCATGATGAGAATGGCAGCGAGCAATCCGGTGACAGCCCCAACAGTTGTTCCAATTATCAATGTTTTTGTTTTCCAATTCATGAGGAAGTCCTTTAACCGGGAAGTTTATCTTCCATTTATCCCAGAAATAAGATACGAAGAGTCAACCAGAAGCGTTTTATTGATGCCCTGACAGAATGAATAATAATTACTGGTCTGGTGGATCTATTAGCCAAGACAAGTGTTTTCTGAGCAAGAATGCGGGCATACATCTGAACAATGGAAGCATAATCAGGAAGTGTTTCGGTTATTTTGGTAACACCTAAAATGAGACCGATGAGTAAAAAAAGGAGCAGGGTGCCAATGACAAAAAAGGGGAGTATTAACCAGATCGCGGCAACATGCCCCCACCGCACACTGGCATCAGTTCCAGTTTGCAACGAAAGCGCTGAAAGCAGTCCTAAAGCCAGCATGATCATCACACCAATGATAACCGGAATCAAGATCTGCCAGATTACCTCTCGTCTATGTTGATCAAGAAAGTACTGCCGACTCTTTTTCTCATCCATATATAAATTCTAGCATGAAAAATAATTGATATAGCCGTTCCATCAGAAGGATGTTACAGCATTAAGTACCTGCTCCATTTCTAATTCGCCCATATCGTAATACAGAGGAAGTCGAACCAGACGGTCACTCACTGATTCTGTCACTGGCATATCGCCCGGTTTCCCGCCATATTCCCGCCCTTTTTCAGATAAATGCAAAGGCAAGTAATGGAAAACTGAATTTACGCCGGCATCTTTAAGATGCGTGATCATCGCCTGACGCTGTTCCAAATCGGGTAGAAGAAGATAATAAATATGCCAGGAAGGATCAATGCCCTCTGGTACAGAAGGAGTAACCACACCTTTGGATTTCGCCCAGGCAGCCAATTCAGAATGATAGGTTTGCCAGATCCATTTTCGTTTGGCTTGAATTTCCTGCCATACTTCCAATTGAGCGTACAAAAATCCGGCCAGAATGTCTGAAAGCAGGTAACTTGATCCTACAGAAACCCAGGTGTATTTATCCACCTGCCCTCTAAAGAAACGGCTGCGATTTGTTCCCTTTTCCCGGATAATTTCAGCTTTCTCAATTAATGCCGGATCGTTAATAAGGATGGCTCCACCTTCACCGCAGGTAAAGTTTTTAGTTTCGTGAAAACTCTGTGTAGCCATACAACCGATAGTTCCCAACCAGCGGTTTTTATATTTGCCAAACAAACCATGGGCATTATCTTCCACCACAGGAATACCATGCCGGTTGGCGATAGACATGATGGTATCCATCTCACAGGCAATTCCTGCATAATGCACAGGCACAATCGCCCGAGTCTTTTCTGTGATCAATTCTTCCAACCGGGTCTCATCCATATTCAACGTATCCGGCCGGATATCAATAAAAACCGGTGTAGCTCCCCGCAGCACAAACGCATTGACGGTGGATACAAATGTAAAATCAGGAATGATGACCTCATCGCCGGGTTTAATATCCAGAAGAAGGGCCGTCATTTCAAGGGCATGTGAACAGGAAGGAGTTGTTAAAACCCGTTTCACTCCCAGTTCTTTTTCCAGCAAACTATGGCAAAGCTTTGAATATTTACCATCGCCGGATATATGCGCTTCTCTGATGGAATCAGCGATATATTCATATTCTTTACCGACGATACAGGGTTTATTGAAATCAACAATAGTCTCGGTCATAGGTTTTAACTCTAATCCAGCTTTTTTCGAACAAGAAGAGTAAAGTCATATAGATCATAATCGTGCAAGATTGCTACATTTCGAGAAAATCGACGTTTGCAAATATCAAACAAATAACCCGGATCGGCATAATATAAATCCGGCCGCATATGATCTGCATCAGAATATTTTGTCAAGAAGTTGACACTAAAACCGCGATCAGCCAGATCGTTCATCCGGGTGATGGTTTTAATTACATATTCGGTCCAGGTATCATATTCGGTATCCAACTTGATATTAAAGATTCCACTGGCAACAACATAATCGCAAACAGGCAGGTTGTCATCCGTTTGCGAGAACTCTACGCCCTCTATACCGGCGTGCAATTCACGCCCTTTTACTACCATGCCTTCCACAATATCAAACCCGACATATCGTTGAGGACGGACTCCCTGGTTTACCAGATAGTCATAAAACGAACCGAAGCCGCTACCATAATCAAGTAATGAATAGGGGCGTTCAGGCCGGTCAATGATGCGTGCAAGTTGCATAAACCGGGTATCCTGAGCGCCATTTGAGTTCCAATCGACACCGCGGGGTGTTGCACCGTGTTGTTCCAATTTTTCAGCAAAATAGCTTCGGATATCATTCATATCAATTTTATCGGTTGACATAAAACCTCTATCGTCGGATTGTCTGTAAAGTATCTTCGCCCATCATAAACAGAGTATCAAGAATGGAGACCTGTGGGTCATAAGGCGGGTAAAGTTGAGGATATTCGGGATATTCATACGTCATATAGTCCAGTTTGATTCCCGCATCGGCAAATTTGTCATTCTCAATATAATCACGAGCAGAAGGTCCAGAATAGTAATGGGTTGCACCGACTTTTTGAAGAATTGAGATCAGTCTGTCGGTTTTGGTGCCTTCCACTCCCTGGATTTCTGATGAACGCATGAATCGTGTCCGGTCAATTCCAATGGTACGTGCCAGCTGAATGGTTGTTTCAATCGTGAAATCGGCCAGTAAATCTGGTTTACCAGAATAAAACCCTTCTACCATTTCAGCATATTTGTTGAAATAGGGCGCTTTCTTATAGGCTAATTTGATAGAATTCCAGTGCTCATGGTTCCAGGGTCTGTCCCAGACAATTTTTATCTCATTGATTGGAATATGCTCTGTTTGAGCACCGCGATTGAAAACAGGAATGGAAAGCCAGATTGGCCCGGAGGAGGTTTTTATCCGATTACGATTCCGCCATCCCCTTTTGTCGTATTGAACATCATCATAAAAAATGAACAAATCAGATGTCTGTATCTGGTCAAAATAACCCCGCCATGGAATGTATGACGGTTGAAGAATTACTACTTTCAAGAAGATTTATCCTTGAGTGAAGATATTTGCTCAGAAATTACATAGGTTGGCCGCTCCATACTGCGGTCAAATATCCTTGCGAGATATTCCCCAAAAATACCCAGGGCAAATAATTGTACACCTGAGAATATTGCGACCAAAGATGCGAGAAATGGAAAACCGGGGATACTTCCGGCCATAAAATACTGTATCAATACATAAAGTAGCACAAGAAAACCGAAAAATGTGGCAATAAATCCAAGCCAGTTGGTCATCCGTAGAGGAACTGTGCTGAACCCGGTAAGAATCAACAAAGCTTGAGATACCAACCTGGAGAAGTTGTAATTGGAATGGCCAACCTGCCTCGGGGCTTCATCAACCTCCACAGTGGCAAACCGGGTAGTCCCCCAGGAAAGCAATACATCCAAAATCACAGTCGGGCTCTGGAACAGGTCTGATGCTCGGCGGATTTCAGTTCGGAAAGCACGAAATGCCCCGATATCTCTGATGGTCGGGATACCCATGACCATCGCAAGTATTCGTTTTGTCATTCGAGAAAATACGTTTCGCCACCAAGAGTGGGGCAGCTTTTTAGGTATACCGTAGACAACATCATTCCCTTCGGCTAATGGGCTTAATAACTTATGGATCTCTGCCGGAGGATGTTGAAGGTCATCATCCATTGTTACTGTAATATCAAAAGAAGCCAGGCGCATCCCACAAACAAGAGCATTATGCTGTCCATAATTGCGCATCATATTGACGCCCCGCACCCAGGGAGTCGTCTTACAAATCTCCTGTATGATTTCCCAGCTCTTGTCTCGGGATCCGTCGTTGATCAATATTGCTTCATAACTTGATGCCAGCGTAGGAAGGACAGTCCCCAATTGATTAATTAACTCGTGCAAAGTAACTGCACTGTTATATACAGGGATGATTACGGATATTCCAGAAGGGATAGACATCATCTGTCACCTGATTCTACTGGTTTTCCACAGGAGATATACGCTTTAATATACGTCAGATTCTTTTTTGCCTTTTCAGATTGATCATCTGCCACAGCCCGTTCCCATAGTGCACAAAGTGCCGGACGTAATTCAGGCCTGGTAGCGTAGGAACCTTCAGTCAATTTGTTCGCCTGTTTCCAATTTTGAACATGCACAAATGCCTCAATCATGACCATCCACTCATTCGGCTTGTTGGGAACAAATCCTTTATCAATGGCTTCCTGACCTAGCCGGGCAGCTTCCTGCCAATCACCTTTTTGACGGGCAAGGTCAGCCTTCTCATAGTAATAACACCAGGTATGTTCAGGTTCGGGAAAATACTGGGGTGGTGGTGTTACCGGATTCTCTGTATTGATCTCAATAAGAGATAGATTGGAGATCGAAATTGCTGGTTCCATTTTATATGGCAAATCTGGGACAGAATCAGCATTGGTGAAAACAGGATCCATAACCTTAAGGCATTCACCTGTATTCATGTACAATGCCACAGAATTGGATGTGTTTCCATGGAATGTCAATGCCCGATAGGTTTGTTCCACAGGTTGGTTGGGTTTTGCGGAAGGCAAGCTATTCTTTAATCGCACAGACAGATAATTCAACATGTATGGCATCTCGCGGCCTTTGAAATCTGGTGCATACATCCAGTTAATCGGTGCCGTCAATGAATTATCGCTATAGCTTTTAAAGGGGAATTCGTGTGTAAGCAAAAGTGTATTTGGCTTCAACCCGGGAATACGCCAACCCAATTGCCAGAAGAAGTCCTTGTTTTGTTCCCATTCACGCCGATATGTATTGGCATTATAGAATTGCCATCCGGCTGCCAGACTGACCAGTATTGACAGGAGGATAACCTTCTGTCTGGAAGTTCGGATAAATACCTCGGCCAAACCTACAAGAAGGTAACAGGAACCCATCATAAGGGCCAGCGTGAATCGATTCCAGGGAAACGTCAGTGTTAATGGCAGGTTGGCAATCCAGAAGGGAATGCCTCCGGTCAAGAGAGCGAGAACACCAAGAAATGCAACCTGCCATCCCCACTTTTCTGGAAGGTCGGTTTCTTCCTTTGATGGTTCTTCAGAAATTCTTACCCGTAAGAGGTATACGACAGAGAAAATAAAAACTGCCAGTACCACCATCCAGAAAAGCCGGGTTGTAAGAATTTGAAATTCCAGTGCATTGGGTGGACTAAATATCTGATTCCAGGCCAGCCAACCACCCAGGACAAAATTGGAGGCCAGAGTCTTTAATAATTCGACCATGGTTGCCTGAGGAGTGGCCGCCAGCGATTCCATGGCAGAGATTTGATAATTATTAGACTGGAAGAAGAAAACCCGCCAGATGGTGAACACCACCAGAACGATGCCATAGGGAATCCATTGCAGAGAGGTTTTCTTTATTCCTGTCTTCCAATCAGAGGTCGATTCACTGATAATCCAAAAAATTAATAACGGTCGTAACAATTCAAGACCGAAAAAGTACTCAGTAGAAAACAGATTGAAGATCGACAGTAAAACAGCAGCAAGTGTCCCCGGCCAGAATGGAATCTTCTTTCGCAGAACAGCCATCATCAAGCCCAATGAAGCCAGGAAGGCAGTCAGGATGATAAAGGCTTCGCTATAGATGACAGAAATCCACTGTTGGCTGAAACCCGGATAAACAGCAAACAATAGAGCCGCCCATAATGCCTGATGCGGACGCTCTGGCCAAAGCAACCTGAATGATTTCCAGAATGTTAAAGTGGCCAGCCAGCGCCAAAGCAGGGCAAATATCTGCCAGATGATAGGATTAGTACCCAGGATAGGCAAATTTATGGAATAAATCAGAGCAAGGAAGGGCCTATCGTGAGAAAAAACATCCGCAAAACCAGAAGCGCCCAGAGTTTTGGCGAACCAGATATACGGCCAATCATCCCAGTAAAAACCCAGCCAGGGGATCAGTAGTCCATATGCAATAATGCATGTCAATAGCAGCGCGAAAGGTATTGTGCGCTCAGAAATCGTCAATTTTTTCATAGAAACCATGAAGTGATATCGAATAATCTCTCTACATCAGGGGATTAGTATAGTAGACAAATGGCCATTTGCCAAGAAAGACCAGTTATCTGGCCAGTGCGGGGATGAAACTGAAAATCCCGGCTCCCCCATACGCAAAAAGCATCATTTTGATGATATTGCCAACTACTGCCCCAACGATAAATTTCCAGAGTGGCATTTTTAAGACACCTGCGGAAAAGCCAACCAGATCAAATGCCGGATTAGGGATAATGGCCATCACCATAATTACCCAGACCCCATATTTCTTAATCCAACCCTCCACCTTCTCATGCCAGGCAGTCTTGTTGACCAGCTCACGGCCGGAAAATCCAACCATGTAGCCGCTGATTTCACCCAGTCCAGCACCCAGACCTGCTGCCACAGCCACATAGAATGGATTGAATACTATTCCCATCGCCGTAGTAAACATGATCCCTGGAAGTGGGATCAGTACAGTGGCACTGGAAAGCAAGGCTATAAGAAAAATACCAGGGTAACCAAGAGATCCAAATTTTTGAATTTGTTGACGATTGGCGATCAACAATGCAGTCAATCCAATCACACCAAAAATAATTAAGGCGCTGATTACACGCTGTTTTGCAGTTTCGCTCATTGATAATGGTTCTTCTCAGGCCTGTGATTGTTCTGTCTTGAGCATCATTTCAATACGCGCGATGACCATATCCATAGCGGCTTCATTCATCCCGCCTTCAGGGATTATTACATCGGCATAACGTTTTGATGGTTCAACAAATTCTAAATGCATGGGTCTGACAGTTGATAAATATTGGGTGATTACCGAATCCATCGTTCTTCCGCGCTCAGCAATATCGCGCTGCAACCGTCTAATAAACCGGATATCTGGATCGGTATCGACAAAAATCTTCACATCGAATAATTCGCGCAAGGCAGCTTCAGTAAAAATCAATATACCTTCAACCAGAATTACGCGGCTGGGTTTGACTTCTACTACCTGGTCCGTGCGGGTATGGGTTGTGAAATCATATATTGGCAGAGATACAGATTTCCAAACTTGCAGGTTTTTAATATGCTCTACCATTAAATCCGATTCCAGCGAATCAGGATGATCAAAGTTGATCTCTTTTCGCCGTAATGGAGGAAGGTGCCGCAAATCCTTATAATAAGCATCATGCGGGATATATGCAATTCGTGAACGACCGACCTTGTTCAGAATTACGTTGGCAACTGTTGTTTTTCCGGACCCAGTCCCCCCGGCAATTCCAATAACAAGTGGTTTCCCATGTGCAGGCATAGTAGAAATTATAACCGATGCTGCTCCTACAATCTAAATTTTTAGAATCCAATATAATGAAAACACCAACGGATCAAATTTATCTCATTCAAAACAGGAGGCAGGGGTGGCCAAACAAAAGGTGCCTTTGAAAGAAACACCCTCAAAAACAATCTCGCCTGAGCTTCACCTTAATTCTAATTCCATGCCATTGAATGATGAATTGATTAAACGAATCAAGGCACTGGAGGAAGAAAATTTACATCTCAAAGAACAAAATGCCAGCCTGATACTCAGAGATACACGTTTTCAACTCATCACCCGCAACTCTTCTGAAACCATTCTCTTTCAAAATAAAGAACTTATTTATATCTGGGTAGTAAATTCCACGCCATTAATGGCACTGGAGCAAATTATCGGGAAGACGGATGCAGATCTTCTATCCAGGAATGAAGCTTTAAGAGTAACAAATATTAAAAAACATTTGCTGGAAACCGGAGAAAGTTACTATGAAGAAGTCAGTTTGCCTGTAAACGATACCATCCGATATTTTGGAAAACGTTTTCAAGTCTGGTTTAATGAAGAAGGTAAAGCAATAGGAATCGCTACATACTTCCGAGATATATCGGACCAGAAGGTTGTAGAACAGGAACTAAAAAAACAGCTTGAAGGCGAAAAACTTGTTGCTGATATCTCGGCACAGTTCATTGCAGCCAAAATCGCCCATATTGAAGAGCAGATACCAGACGCTCTCCATAAAATGGCCAGTTATCTCGAAGCTGACCGAGGGGTTGTTCGTCTGATCAATCCTGAAACAGGGATCATCCAAAGAGGATTTGAATGGAATGCTCGATCCCTTGCTTCTACCAAATTAGAAACCCCGGGTTTGCCAATGGATTTCTTTTCCTGGACAGATGCCCAGTTACGTAATAATCAACCTGTTTATGTGGCAGATTCCAGAGAAATTCCGGATGAAGCTGTTTCTGAACGGGAATTTCTCCTTCAGACAGAAATTCGTTCATTGGTCCTTCTTCCACTCTTTGTTTTTGGTGTTTTTTTCGGTTATGTAGGATTCGGTTCTGCCACTCCCCATCCCTTTTGGTCTGAACGGGAAAAAGGTTTGTTGGAACTATTTAGGACTACCATCGTTAATGTGCTTGAAAGACGCGACCGAGAAAATGCGTTGAATGAAAGCCAGGAACAATATCAAACATTATCAGAAAACTCTCCAAATGCCATTTTCATTATTCAGAATAACCAGATCATCTATTCAAATCAAGCCGGTGCCCGGTTATTTGGATATGAAAACCCAGAAGAACTGATAAATGTAGAATATGAAAAGCTCATACCCAAAGAAATGCTCACGACATTTCGACAGCATATCAGCAAAACAGGAAAGACAATTAAACCAGTTGAGTTGTCTTTTCATGTTCGAGGTAACAGAAATGTGGTTGTGGAATTTATGACCTTGCCCATTAAATTAAAAGGTAAGGGAGCTTTTCTTGCCATCGGCGTAGACATCACTCATCGCAAAAGAATAGAAGAGGAAATTGAAAGCAATCGTCGTTTCTTGAATGATATTTTGAATATTTCCCCATTGGCGATCTTTGTGTATGACCGGATTTCAAACCAAATGGTTTTTTTCAATAACGCCGCATCAGATATTTTCGGTTATTCATCCGAAGAGTTTTTCAAACTAGATAATAGACAGATACTTCAATCGGTTCATCCGGAGGATCTACAATCTGCAATACAAATGAATCAAAAATTGGAGCGGTTATCTGAAGGAGAGGTTTTAGAAGGGGATTTTCGGTGGTTAAAACCGGATGGAACAATCTTGTACCTGCATTCATATCAAACTGCCATCAACCGGTCGTCTGATGGAGCTACCACCCGCACCCTGACCATTGTTCAGAATATGACAGAATACAGAAAGACCCAGGAAGAATTAAGAAAAAGCGAAGATGATTTTCGAAAATTGGTGGAAAACATTCCTGGGATTGTATATCAGGCACTTTGTGATGAGAATTTCACAACAATCTACATATCGGATTACTTCACTAAGCTTACCAATATAGACAAAAATGATATCTTATTCAACCATGCAATAAACTGGAAAGACATGATTGACCCGGATGACTGGGAAAAGTTATCTCAGGCAATCGGGAAATCTATTAAAGATAACACTCCATTTGAGGTTGAATATCGCTTACGGAAAGCTAATGGTGAATATATCTGGATTGTCGATACCGGCCGAGTCACTTATGATGAAGATAATCAACCTCTTTATATTAATGGAATCATGACGGATATCTCCACTCGCAAAAGAGACTTCGAAGCCATGCGGCAGCTATCTCAGGATAATCTCCGTTTGTTAGCCCAGGCTCGTCGGGATTCCGAAACCAAGACATTGCTCTTGAATGAGGTAAACCATCGTGTAAAGAATAATATCGCTTCCATAATAGGATTGGTGGACCTGGAAGCAAAAAGAGAGATACATTCTCCATCGGATTACGAGAATGTTCTGTCAAATATTAAAACGCGGATCAGTGGTCTGGCAACTGTCCATGACATTCTTTCATCCAACCAATGGGCTCCAGTTCAATTGGATCTTTTCTTACGGAAAATTATTGAAAACGCATCTTCCTCATCGCCTATCGGCAGAAAAGTGTCCCTGAATATCTATGCGCAAGATCGTAACCTCTGGGTAAATTCCCGCCAGGCGACGGCGCTGGCGTTGATCTTCAATGAATTGACCACCAACGCCATCCGGCATGCTTTCTCCAATCAGGAAAAAGGCGCCATCACTGTCACTATTCGCAAGGAAGCGAAAGACACAAACAGAGTACGTATCTGCTTTGCAGATAACGGACCGGGATGGCCGGAAGAAATTCTGGCTGGCAAGGGTGGTAATGTTGGAATGCAAGTGATCCGGTTAAGCGCCATTAGCCCACTTTATGGTGAGATCAAGTTTGAAAATCATAACGGTGCAACAGCCATCATTACTTTCAATCTGGCACCACAACGTGATCTGTTGAATCCATCTGTTGATGTTTTTACTTTTTGAGCCACCGATGGGATTCGGACCCATGACCTGGCGTTTACGAAACGTCTGCTCTGCCAGCTGAGCTACGGTGGCGTGGGTGAGATTATACCAAACCAATACTTGAATATACAATACAATTGAACAATATGAAAATCGCCATGCTTTCCTATCATACCTGTCCTCTTGCCACCCTGGGTGGAAAAGATACCGGTGGTATGAATGTTTACGTCCGTGAACTAACCAGCCATCTGGGGCGTGCCGGTATTCATGTAGATGTGTTTACCCGTTCACAGGATGAACACGTACCCCATGTTTTACATGAGCTTGGTTACGGAAATCGTGTAGTCCACATCCCTGCCGGACCGGAAATACCGCTTCCCAAACAGCAGCTTTCTTCGTACATTCCCCAATTTACAAAAGAAATACTATCATTTTCTGCGGAACGCAACCTGCAATACGATGCCATCCATAGTCATTACTGGATGTCTGGCCTTTCAGCCCTATCGTTGCAGCGTGAATGGAATATACCGGTTATCAATATGTTCCATACACTCGGATTAATGAAAAATCGCATCGCCCGAAGTGAATCTGAAATCGAAGGTGCGTATCGAATTGATGGAGAACGTCAGGTAATCCATGAAGCCAATCGCTTGGTGGCAGCCACTATTGCCGAAAGGGCTCAACTTGAATTTCTCTACCAGGCTGAATCATCCAAGATCACAGTAATTCCACCCGGGGTTGACACCTCCCGGTTTTATCCCATTCCCAAAGATGAAGCCAAGGCAGTGGTCGGAATTTCACCAGATGATCGAATGATCCTTTTCGTCGGCCGGATTGAACCGCTCAAAGGATTAGAGACGTTATTACATGCGCTTGCTCTGTTGAAAGAATCTGGAACAAACCAGTGTTGCCCCATGTACCTGGTGGTAATCGGGGGAGAACCCGATGTTACTCCCGAAACGATGAATGCAGAAATGTCCCGTCTTTTTTCTCTACGCGATG
The DNA here is from genome assembly GCF_001050275.1 of Leptolinea tardivitalis. Lineage (GTDB taxonomy): Bacteria > Chloroflexota > Anaerolineae > Anaerolineales > Anaerolineaceae > Leptolinea > Leptolinea tardivitalis. The sequence goes on along the minus strand of NZ_BBYA01000008.1, from coordinate 215,800 downwards.
ATCTTAACCTTGAAAATATGGTGATTTTTTTAGGGAAACAGGCTCAGGATACCCTGCCTTATTATTATTCAGCGGCCGAGGTTGTTGTTGTTCCTTCGTTTTATGAATCTTTTGGAATGGTTGCGCTTGAAGCGATGGCCTGTGGAACTCCGGTGATTGCATCGCAGGTTGGAGGATTGGCTTTTCTCGTTCAAGATGGCAAAACTGGCTATGTTGTTCCCGATGGTGATGCCCAAGAATTATGTGACCGTTTGCTTCTGGTAATGAGAGACCGTGAATTGCGTACAAAACTTGGTGACCAGGCTGCTGCCGCGGCAAGAGCATACGATTGGGAAATTATCACCCATCAGATTATCCGTTTGTATGATGAAACCATCAAGAAACCGATTCTGGATCATCCTGGATACCATCTGGAAACTTCATAAAACTCAATGCTTTTTCTGATGGATATCATATCCCCGATAAACTGCAAGATTTCCGAACTTCTGGCGGAGTTCATCAACAGACCGGAGTAGACGGTCTTCTTTTTGTGTGGTTGTATCCAGAAGACTCATCTGAACTGGCTCCTGGTTTAATTGGGATGCCCCCACGCCAATTAAACGCACCTTGCGTCCCTCGGACCAGATTCGTAAAAATAAATCGATGGCTGACTGCATGATCACAGAATCATGATTGGTCGGTGATTCTAACGAAACCTGCCTCGTATGGGTCTCAAAGTTATCCCAGCGGATTTTCAACCGGATTGTTTTAGCGGTAAAACCCTGCCGGCGAAGTTGACTTCCAACCTGGCTGGATTGTCTTTTCAAGGTCTGAAGCAATATATTTCTGTCATTGATATCAACATCAAATGTAGTCTCCTGGCTGATCGATTTTGCCGTGTGTTCCACCTGCACAACGCGATCGTCAATTCCTCTGGCATGATCCAGCAATTCCTTACCGCTTCGGCCAAAATGTTGGATCATTTCTTCTTCCGTATGCCGGGTGATATCTCCAATCGTACGAATCCCCATTCGAATCAGACGCTCTGCTGTTTTCGGCCCCACACCCCAAAGAGCATCCACTGGCAGAGGCGCAAGGAAGGTTTCTTCCATTCCCGGTTCGACTATTGTAATGGCATTCGGTGGAGTTGGTTCCTTGTGCTGATGTTTCCCAAAATCGTTGGCAATTTTTGCCACAAGCATATTGGTCGCCCCACCAATAGAACAGGGCAATTTTGTTTCATCATTGATTCTTGTTTGAAGATTTCGCGCAATTTGGAGAGGAGTTTCTGGCAGGTCACTGATATCCAAAAAGGCTTCATCAATAGAAAGTGTCTCAACCAGTGGTGTGAAGTCGCCTACAATGGCCATCACTTTTTTTGACATCTCTTCATATTGACCATGAAAAGAAGAGACCAAAATTAGCCCCGGGCAGAGGCGCAACGCCCTACCTGTCGGCATGGCAGAATGCACCCCGAATTTCCGTGCCGCATAAGAAGCCGTAGAGATCACTCCCCGTGTTTCTGCCGGACCGCCTACGGCAAATGGTTTTCCTTTTAATGAGGGATCACGTAATTCTTCTACAGAACAGAAGAAGGCATCCAAATCCATATGGAGGATCTTCCGACTCTTCATACAGGTTACCGCCGCTTAATCCAGAGAAGCAATGAATCCTTCCATCTCATCCACACCAGGGACTTGACTGGGATCAATATCATAAGCCATAGCCAGATAGTAGCTTATATAACCACCGTACAGAATGGCATTCCACATGCAGGATAATACAGACTCTCCAGGAGCCTCATAGAAATCTGTATTGAATCCCTCTACCATGAACATCTTCCGGACCTCTTCAGATATAACATGGTGTGTTGGATGGTCAAAACCAGATTGAATAAAAAGAGTCATCATGTGAGACAGCTGATCTGCCGGGAAATAGATTCCGCCAACTGTTGAATGACATGCCTCCGGAATTTTTTCCACCTGAGCCCAGGCTTTTCCGTTCATATTAATTTGGGCTTTCCAATATTCAGCCACGGCAGCCATTATGCCCGAACCAAAGAGGGTTACCCACCTGTTCAAAAACTGTCCGGCCATTCTTTTCGCCGGATTTTGCGCCACAGGGATTTCAAGGTCTATTGATTGAATGGTTTTCTGCAATTGTTCACACACGAATTGAATCTCATCAGAGGTAACTTGTATAATTCCTGCTTTACTCAATATTGCAAGGGGAATGAAAAAGTGAAACCCAATGGATGTTCTTTTAGTTCCTGAATAGGAATATGTAAAGACTGGCTTATTTTGTTCTTTTGCCAGTTCAATTAAAAGGCCTGTGGTTGATACGACAACTGTCTGGCAGGTTGTTTGATGTAATTTCTGTAAAAATCGGATTAGTCCGGGTTCGTCACCCTGTTCGCTGATGAGGATGACTAGAATTTTCGGATTATTGACCCATTTCGGAAAGGAGAAATCATCATGAATACTGACAGGTGTAGAGCAACTGGCGGAAAGAAAACTTTGTAATAAACGGGCAGCAATAAGGCCGCTGCCAGTGCCACAAAGCAAAATATGGTTTATTTCATTTTGAAAAATAAGGTTTTGCGATAAACCGATATTCCACGCCTTGATTATTGATTCGGGTAAACAACGAAGAGAACCAGCCAGGTCTTTTTCATCCACTGATTTCATTTCTGTGAGATCATCCAGATTCATATCCACTCCGTATATAGAAATATTGTACCATATTGATTTAAGCTAATTGCACTGTTTCAGAGACTTGCACTCCGTTGTACAATAATATTAAAACAGCCGTTTAGATAAATGGTTTCTTGAAAACAGACAACCATGAAAACCGACGGTTCTTTTTCTCTATTACCCATCTTAGCTCAATATCTTCCGATAGTCTGTGAATCGGATAAAAAAAAACGTGTGTTTTCCCGGAAATTAGTTTTTCGGGAATTCAAAACCCAAAATTGTATTTTTTACTCCATCTCGCGAGCTTGCCACCCTTCTTTTTACCCTGGCAAGTTTTTTCATTCATAATCTCGCTCACATAGCTTACAGGTCTAACCCGATAAAGCCTTCAAGCAGCCTGATCTTTAACAAATCACCCATACATATTCCAAATCGTATTATCTCGCTTGATATCCTGACATTTCACCAGGCACCACAACTACCATAATTTATGGGAATATCAGGAATCGGACCTTTGGAGGTGAAAGATGGAAAAAACTGACACCGTTATCCTTCCAGAACTCTCCATGTTCCTTTCCACAATGCAATCTCAATCTGGAGGCGGTAGAACAGCGCTGCTTCCTTGTCTTCATACAGCCCAGGAGTTATACGGATACATTCCAGAAACTGTCATCCAAGAGATAGCCAACAACCTTGAGATAACTTCAGATGAAATCTATGATGTTATTGATTATTTCCCGCTTTTTCATCGCAAGCCCGTTTCAAAAACCATTATCCACATTTGCAATGATCACCGGTGTAAACTGGCTGGTTATGAAACGGTGTTTAAATCTCTTCAATATCATATGGATGAAGATGAATTTATTGGTGAAGAAGTTATTCAAGAAACTCCCTGCCTTGGCCTCTGCGTCCACACTCCTTCATTGTTGATTCAAGGTGGTTTGATGCGTATACCAGTGAAAAATATCAGGGCAAATTATAAAGAAAAAGATGGGAAACATTCGCGTACGACCATTCTGGGAAAAAATCGGCAGATAACCCGTAACTGCGGGAAAGGTAGAACCTGCACTTTAATGGAATACTGGAGCAAGAACGGATATCAGGCGCTTAAAAGTATTCTCGGCAAACCGTGTGATTCTGTGATCGCTGAAATAAAATCCTCCGGATTAACCGGCCGGGGCGGCGAATCCCTTCTGACTGGAATCAAGTGGGAAAAAGCCGCCGCCGCAAGTAATAAACCAAAATTCATAATCTGCAATGCATCCGAATCTGACCCAACGTCATTTAAAGATCGAATACTTCTGGAAGATGATCCTCATTCCATTCTGGAAGGAATGATCATAGCTGGCTATGCCCTACAGGCAAACCAGGGATATCTATGTATCAATGGCAATTATGACCTCGCGTATCACATACTTTCTGATGCGATCATCGATGCCCGAGAAGCAGGTTTGCTTGGAAAAAACATCATGGGGTCAAATTTCAATTTTGAGATTGAAATCCGAAAATGCGCAGGCCGCTATGTAAGCGGAGAAGAGACAGCCTTGTTGGAAATGATCGAAGGGAAGTGTGCTATCCCAAGAAATAAACCGCCTTTTTCCACATCACAGGGACTATTTGGTAAACCTACAGTCGTCAATAATGTTGAAACTTTCGCCAATGTTCCCATCATCATACAATCAGGTGCTTTGAAATATAGAAAAATCGGAACTGAAACCTCCAAGGGAACCATGCTGATAAGCCTGACCGGAGACGTCCAAAATCCTGGTTTAGCAGAGATTCCCTTTGGCACAACTTTTCGCGAGTTGATATTTAAAATGGCAGGGGGCACAACCGATAATGTTCCATTTCTGGCTGCTCTCGTTGGAGGAGTAACTGGAACATTTATCTCAGAAACAGAACTGGATAACCCGATATCCCTCGAATATTTTAAAAAAGCAGGAATATCTCGAGGGCTTGGATCAATTATTGTGTTTGATAACAATCGAAATTTGGCGGACATATTATTTAAGATCAGTCGATTCGTGGCCAACGAATCCTGTGGAAAATGTTCTTCCTGCGTTATTGGCACAAGAGTTCAACAGGATGTAATGAAGAAATCCAGATCAGGGAAATTAAAACCGGAAGATCTAAAGGCTTTTAAGGATGCTCGTCAATTAATGGACAGGAAAGGATTATGCCGATTGGGGAAAGAGGCGATGATTCCAGGACAATCCGCTTTTATAAAATGGCCGTCACTCTTTTTTGAATGACTGTGAATACCAACTTAACTCATTTTTTGGATATTAAGACAAAAGCGGATGCCTTTTAATGCGGCATCCGCTTATTCTCTGTGTATGTCGTTTATACTGAAAGTATAAAATTCTCTGGCAGAAGAAGGTTAGTGTCCGGCTTTTTCAAGTTTTTTTACGAGATCAAGGAATTCATTCCACTCTTCCGTAAAGAAATGAAGTGTTACATTGTTCAAGTCCAGATGGTAAGTGGTTTCCCCATCCGGTTCTTCAGCTTTCCAGGCCATATAATTCTCTGTTTCGCCTAAAGTCTTAACCATGGGTTCTGAGTCACTCATCTTTATCTCCTTTTGTTATTTTTTCAATGGCTTCCAAACATCATCGCCTTCAAGCGAAAGCAGATCAAACGATTTTGTATTGAAATTGAAAATGCAATTGTAATTACCCCTTACAATGATACCAGAAGCATTCGGTGCATCAACTTTTCCGGTCACCTGAAATCGGTTTTTCCCCAGTGAATCTACTTTTTGCCCCGAAAATTTCGCCTTTACTGCGTTTCGCAATGATGCCTTTACTACTTCTTCACATCGTACCTTTGCCTTGTCTGAATCACCCATCGAAATATTCGATTTAATCGTATCAGGAACGGCACCTTGTAAATAAACAACACCGAGAATACCTAGTATTAGAACCGCGATGATGATAAGAATCACTAACACAGTCGATTTTCTATTCATTCTCTGTTCCTGCAACTCAGTGGGTTGGGTGGTCAGTGCTCTTTTGTTTCGATGAATGAAATACGATATTCTTTATTTTATCTAAAAACTTTTTTAGTGGTACAGGCAATACTTCTGGTGGTTTGTGATGGTTTTCCAGGTCAATATCTTCCCAGGGGTCACGGTCAAACAATTTGCGTACGGCATACTGAAAAAAGAGCCCCAGAGTGGCAAGAACAGGAGCAGCCAGAATCATTCCTGTGATACCAATCAGATTGGCACCGATCAACGCTGCCACCAGGATTGCAGCAGGGTGAATTGACAGTGCATCCGCCATGACTCTGGTAGAAACAAAGTTATCAATGATTAGATCAGTAAACCATGCCGTTCCCACGATGAAGGCAGCATACCCGATCGAACTAAAACCAAATATGGTTGTTCCCTGAAAATATGCAACCAATCCATAGGTAGTCCAGGCAATTAATGGGCCGATATAAGGGAGGAATCTGGCCAGTCCAGCTATGATGGCCAATCCAAAAAAGTATCGAACGCCCAGAGCACCAAACAAGATGGAATAAACCAGAATAACAAACGCAATAATCAAGAATTGTCCGCGAAGAAATGCATTCCAAACCCGCCCAAGGAGTATTCCCATTTTACGGAAATCTTCGTTGTAGCCAGGAATATTAAACTCGAGGATTTTCTCCGGTTTTCCACCCGTTTCAGCCAGTATGAAATAGGCCATAAGCATGATAAAAAGGAGCCACCCGACTGTTGATGCCGCCCCTGATGCAATGGAACCTAAAACACCTCCCAAATTGCTTAAGACGGGTTGAACAACTGAGGTGACCTGGCTGCTGATAGGATCCAGATTCAATTTAAGAAGATCGAATTTGAATGGTCCGAATTGCAACGGGGTATTAACGAAATTTTCAATAGTTTTTGGAAGATCAACAATGGCATTATTAAGAAATTGGACAAGGCTCTGCCCCTGCTCGATTAATGCGATTCCACCCCAGGTAATAAGTCCAATGATGACCAACAGAAGCAAAAGAAAAACCAGTGTAACTGAGACTCTCCAATTCATCTTTAACCGCTTCATTAACCAGTTTGAAGGAGAGTACATGAGATAAACAAGAATAAATGTGATTAACAGCGGTGCCAACAATGATTGAAACCGTGCAAATAAAAAGGCAATGATGGCGACAAAAGAAAGTCCAACAATTAGTTTTGTCGTATTACTCCATTTTGGCGATAAAGATTGAGGTGTATTCATTCTTTTCTTTATACCACTCTATCCATCAAAAAAATAACCAGCCGGAGAATTGCCTTTTCTCCGGCTGGGCGATCGCTTCAATCAAAATATTTTTGCGAACGTCACGGAGTCGGGCAACCTGGGAACAACGAAGGGGCAATTGTACAATACAGGTTGTTTGAATCAATCATCCAGAAAATGACGCCGCAGAGGCAGATAAATAAAACGATAATAATTACTATAACAATTAATAAGGTATTTGTTTTTTTCTTGGGAGCTGATCTTGGAGGCGCAGCTTCAAAATCATCTCTGGCCAAAGGTACATCGGGTGCAATATAGGATTGCTGTGGTTGTTTATGCGGCTGAGGTATGGCAGCGGGTGGAGGTACCATATTGGGTGCAGATGCACTTGAAGAAATGGTTGACATTACAGTGGCATTGGGATCACCTTCAATCCGCTCATATGAAACAATACTTGTTTCTCCAAAGGTGATTTGTTCACCAGCCCGCAAAAGATGTGGACCGGAAAGGCGTGCGCCATTAATAAACGTACCGTTCGTAGAGCCCAGGTCTTCCACCACATACTGGTCGCCTTCAGTGTACAACCGCGCGTGACGTCGCGAGACCTTTTCATCACTGATGACGAGATCATTTGTCACATCACGGCCAACATGCAACTCGGTTTTATCCAGTGGAAGCACCTTGCCAGCACCTGCACCAGAGCGTATTACAAGCTGGTAGGTTGCACTCATTTTTTCCTCCTGAGTGATGAGATTGATTTTAGTTTACGCATTTATTAATTCACTGTCAACTTTGTACGTGCAAGAAATAAACCAACTTAATACCGATTTCTTTCGCAATTAAATCACCAGATTGTTAAAAACCACAGGGGTGGGAAATTTCCCACCCCTGTTTCGTCTATTCTTCTCCTCCGATAAACTCGATCATCGGAACGAAAGATAATGTTATATGCCCAGATATGCAGACTTCACCTGGGGATTGTTTTTAATGTCATCTGCATTACCTTCCAGTACGATCCGTCCGGTTTCCAAAACATAAGCACGATTGGAGATGGAAAGAGCCATAAGGGCATTCTGTTCCACCAGTAAAATACTGGTTCCCTGTGAATTAATTTCTTTGATGATGTTGAAAATTTCTTCCACAAGTATTGGGCTCAGGCCCATAGAAGGTTCATCTAACAATATCAAAGAAGGTTTGCTCATCATGCCGCGACCGGTAGCCAGCATCTGCTGCTCACCGCCAGAAAGCGTTCCACCCAGTTGATTCAAACGTTCCTTCAAACGGGGGAAGCTCACAAAAACACGATCCATTGATTTTTGGATTTCATCTGGATCATCTCGGGTATAAGCGCCCATTTCAAGATTTTCACGAACCGTCAGTGGGGCGAAAATTTTCCGGCCTTCGGGCACATGACTGATCCCCCGGCGGACAATTTGTTCAGCCGGCGTAGTGGTGATATCTTCACCCTTGAAATGAACACTCCCGCTGCGCGGTCGCAGGATTCCAGAAATCGTTCGCAGAGTGGTTGATTTCCCTGCGCCATTAGCTCCAATCAGTGAAACAATCTCGCCTTCTTCAATATGGAAAGATATTCCCTGAAGGGCATGAATGGCGCCGTAGTATACATTCAGATTCTTTACATCAAGCAACATTGGCAGCTCCCTTACCCAGGTATGCTTCTACCACCTTCGGGTTATTTTGAATTTCAACAGGAGTACCGCGGGCGATTACTTCGCCGAAATCAAGTACAGTAATTTTCTCGCAGATATCCATCACCAAACGCATCTGGTGTTCAATAAGCAGAATAGTCAGGTCAAATTTTTCACGGATAAAATGGATCAGATCCATTAATTCTGTTATTTCTTTGGGGTTCATGCCGGCAGCCGGTTCGTCGAGCAATAACAGGTGCGGATTACAGGCCAGTGCACGGGCAATTTCCAAACGCCTTTGCTGACCATACGGCAGGTTTTTGGCAATTTCCCCTTCGAATTTGTTTAAGTGAAAAATAGAAAGAAAATCCTGTGTCTTTTCTGTCAATTCTCTTTCATTTTTAGAATAATTGGCATTGCGAAGAATTCCATCCGTCAGACTGTAACCAGAATGAAAATGATAAGCAATGCGTACATTATCCAAAACGGAAAGGTTTGAAAAAAGGCGAATATTCTGGAACGTGCGGCCAATACCCATACGGGTGATTTCGTGAGGTTGAAGTCCAACCACAGAGGTTCCTTCAAATTTGATTTCTCCGTGTGTTGGGAAGTACAAACCGGTGATCATATTGAAGGCGGTAGTTTTTCCTGCACCGTTGGGGCCAATCAATCCGACCAGTTCACCTTTTTGGATGGTCATGTTGAAATCACTAACAGCACGAAGACCACCAAAAATCTTGGCCAATCCGGTTACTTCAAGGACAGGTGTAGAGGGATTTACAGGTGTCATCATCATTCCTCCATCAACCTTCTACCACATCAGATGCAGTATGTTGATTCTCTCGTGGTCTTACAAAAGGAGCCTTCAAAAAACCCCATTCGACTGTACCCAGCAAACCCTGAGGTCTGATCAGCATAAGCAGAAGGAGAACTATTGGATATAACACAAACCGCCAGGTCGGTGCATCAGGACCCATCTGACCAAGAAGTACACGCAACAAACCTTCGAGGAAGAATATCCAGCCGAAGGAAGCTGCGATAGTTCCGGTCATACTGCCCAGGCCGCCAAAAACCACAATGATCAACGGATTGAATCCAGCAAGAAAGTCAAAAGTACCGGGGCTTAAAAAGCCAATGTAGTGTGCATAAACGCCACCGCCGATACCTGCGAAGAAACTGCCGATGACAAATGTCAACAATTTTGTGCTTGCCAGATCAATACCCATTGCTTTTGCGGCAGTTTCATCTTCTCGGACAGCCAGAATAGTACGCCCGGTGGAAGAATGGATAACATTCCGCATGATGATGATCACCATGAGCATGAAGAAGAATGCCCAGAACCAGGTGGTCAACTTGGGAATGCCGATCATACCGCGGCCGCCCTTCATTTCAGGGAATGGCAATATGGTGTCGGAGTTAAGCATCAGTGTATTCACAATGATGGTAAAGCCAAGTGTGGCAATACCGAAGTAATCCGAACCAAGTGAAAGTACGGGCAAACCAAAAAGGAAGCTCACCTCACCGGCGAACACTCCAGCAAAGATGATCGCCAGGAAATAAACAATTTGCAGCCAAATGCCTTGCGAAAGTGGACCGGGTTCATAGGCGGATCCCAGTAATGGAGAAATCGCCGGATTCAGGGCATTTCCGATAACAACAGCCACCGCACCTACCAGTACACTTCCAAACAAATAGAATGTAAAAGCGGAAAGTACGGGTACGCCGCGAAGACGGCTTAACCATTTCTGAATACCCAGGATCATAACCGCCCCGAGAATGGAGCCAATACCCACTACCAGCAACCCACGGCTATCACCGTTGATCCATCGGAATGTGATATCAGCTGCGGTATAAGCGCCAATCCCATAAAAACCCCATTGCCCAAGACTGAATTGACCATTGAACCCATAGATGAGATTCAACCCAAGGGCAATCATCGTCATGGATGCTGCCTGGAATACCAGACCACTGTCAAACTCGTTGAGAATGGTGCTATCACCAATGGTGATGGTAAATGCCAGCTGTACAATGGCGAATGCCGCCACAACACCAACAATTTTGACCCATAATTTTTTATGCCCCAAAACCCAGAGAAGGCCGTATAAATAGGCCAAGATGGCGCCGATTTTTACTACAGATCCAATTAGAAAACCGAGTTCCATGTGGCTCTCTCCTAGGCTTTCTCATTTTCGGGTTCACCAAAAATACCTGTTGGTCGAACCAGAAGAACGATAATTAAAATGGCAAAAGCCACAGCATCACGCATGGGCGTTGAGATGAAGCCCATTGTTAATGCCTCTGCCTGTCCCATGATCAATGCGCCAACAAAAGCGCCAGGGATACTTCCAATACCGCCAAGAACGGCCGCGACGAAGGCTTTCAAACCAGGCAGGATACCCATTTGAGTATTAATGGATGAATAAGCGATGGCATACAACACACCGCCCAATCCGGCAAAAGCCGCACCAATGGCAAACGTGAAGGAAATAACCTGGTCAACATTAATACCCATCAGACGGGCGGTTGGCTTATCATAAGAAACAGCCCGCATGGCAATTCCCATCTTCGTCTGCTTGACCAGAAATTGCAGGAAAATCTGGACCAATATAGACACGATCATAATAATCAAGAAGATATTGGAAAAGGTAATGGCATTTGCGGGGGGTTGGGTTCCTGCGACAATCGAATGAATACCTGAACCATCAATGTACCAGGCAACCACTTCAAATGGGCGGGTGTAAGGGATAAAACGGGGTGAGAATACAAAATTCAAGGCCCCGAAAAATTCCAAGAAGAATGAAACGCCAATTGCTGTGATCAGGGCGGCAATTCTGGGGGCATTTCGGAGTGGTTTATAAGCAACACGTTCAATGGTTGTTGCAAGTAAAACACAAACGATCATGGCAATAATAATTACACTGATCGTCCCGATTACCACAACTACCATCGGTGGCATATCGGGGAAAAACAAAGCAGGCCAGTTTTGGAAGTTAAATCTGTAGACCAGATAATAGCTGACAAACGCACCCACCATAAAAACATCACCATGGGCAAAGTTGATCAATTTGACAATACCGTAAACCATGGTGTAACCCAAAGCGATCATGGCATAAACAAAACCCATCTGCAGGCCGCTAAGGATGATATTGGCAAACAGGGATGGATTCTTCGCCAGATTTGTTCCCAGTAAATAAACAATCAACAAAGATAAAGCTATCAAAAAAGCCTTACCAACCCAGGCCAGCGACATCCTAGGTTTTAAATCTACGGGTGGAGAATTCTGCTCGACTAAAGTGTTCTGCATCTCCTGACTCCTCTTATGTTACGTGGAATAAACTCGAATATGGAGGGCATTGCTGCCCTCCATATTCTATAAGCACAAATTGGTTTTTTGAATTACGGCATAACCTGTGAGTTGAAGGTAACTTTTCCGTCTTTCACAGCGATAACGGTAACCGGTTTGATGGGGGTGTGGAATTCATCAAATGTGATGGAACCGGAAACAGCTTCGAATTTGCCTTTGGCGATGGTATCAGCAACTTTGGTGGCATCATCTTCGCCGGCTTTGGAAATGGCTTCGATCAAAATATTGGTGGCGTCATACGCAAGGGCGGCCAGAGCATCCGGTGTTTTTGGTTCGCCTTTATCATTCTTGTAGGCTTCGCCATAATTCTTCACGAATGTCTTAACTTTTTCGCGGTCTTCGGTTGGAGAGTAGTGGTTGGTGAAGAAACCACCATCAGCAGCCTTGGGATCAAGATCAGGAGAATCCCATCCATCACCACCAATGAATGGAGCGGTAATACCTTTTTCCTTGGCCTGTTTGGTCACCAGGTTGACAATGTTGTAGTAATCAGGGAGTACTACGACATCTGGTTTGGCTTCGGCGATTTTTGCCAGAACGGTGGAGAAGTCGGTATCTTTGCTGGTGTATGTTTCTTTTCCAACAATGGTTCCACCATCAGCGGTGAAGTATTTTTCGAAATATTCAGCCAGACCCTTTACATAGTCATTGGCCTGATCGAGCATAATGAAGGCGGTTTTCGCTTTGATGTTTTCCTTGGCGAATTTGGCAATTACTTTACCCTGTGTGTCATCATTGAAGCAGGCAACGAAGGTGAAGGGTTTTACTTTGCCGGCTGCATCGCGCACAACACTGGGGTTGGTTGAGGTACCGGAGATCTGGACAACCTTCTTTTCATTGGCAATTTCAGATACAGGGATGGAAGCTTTGGAGCAGACTTCGCCAACGATGTATTTGACTTTGTCCTGGTTGATGACTTTGTTGGCCGCATTGACGGCTGGGTCAGGGGTGCACTGTGAGTCTTCAACGATAGCGACAATTTTCTTGCCTAAAACGCCACCTTTATCATTCCATTCTTTCACAGCCAGTGTAGCGCCTTCCTTGGTTGACAGACCGAAGGTAGGAACAGGGCCGCTCAAGGGAGCCAGAATGGCGATTTTAATTTCGCCACCAGCAGCAGCGCCACCGGCAGCCGGAGCTGCAGCAGGTGCGCAGGCTGAGAGAACCATAACAACAACCATCAATAGACCAAAAACTTTGAAAGCACGCATATTAACTTCTCCTCCTTTTGGATAATTAAGCAACTTACTAATTAACCCAACCAACTGCATAAGGACTGCAAATCCTTCTACAGCATGACCAAAAAAAATGAATCACCTTAGCTGCGCCAGATCACCTCCAATCGCGATTTGGTTTTTACAAATTATTTAATTCAGAGATAACGGGGATTGCATTCTTTCAGGTGTGAAAACCTGAAATACATCTACAAGCTGATAATTTAACATCAGCTTAATGGTTCTTGATAATATACTTGCGATATTGTAAGTTGTCAAGGAAGAATGTATTTAATCTATTCTTTAGCTGATATTTCAAACTTGACATAAATTATCCCCACTCATATAATCTTCTAATTAACAACTTAAAGCCAGGAGGTAGGCCCGTGAAGAAAACTGTCCTCAAACGCAGTTTGCTCATTCCCTTTTTTATCCTGCAATTAATCCCCCTTGTCGCATTTACTCCAGAATCATACTCAACTACAACTCAGGAATGGTGGCTTCCTGTTTTGTTGGCGTTTTTGGCAGTTTTTGCGACGTTCGAATTAATGGTCAGGCACAATCCAGAATCATGGCCCTGGTATCTGCTTTCATTTGCACAGGGTTTCAATATCATCAGCCGTTTGCTTATGCTGATGCCGCATACGGTTTTGAATACTGATAATGGTCAGGTTTTTAATACTGCCTACATTATCATAACTATTCTATCTATCATTGTTTCATGGTTCTTCCTCTGGTATTTTGAACAACCAGAGATTCGGATGAGTGTGCTTTCCGAATCGAAATAAAGACGATCAAAGCCGGTGCGGCCAAGCTGCACCGGCTTTTTCTTGTCAACATTCGTTTTCTTTGAAGAAAAATAACGTTGTGATACTGCTTACTTTTTATCTTGAAGCCGTTTAGATTTTTCTTCAAATTCCAAGATCGCTTTTTTCCGTTCAATTCCCCATCGATATCCACTGATACTGCCATCTTCATGAACCACCCTGTGACAGGGTGTGACAATGGCTACTGGATTGGCCGCACAGGCGGAAGCTACAGCTCTAACGGCTTTCGGTTGGCCAATGTTTTTCGCTATGTCAGAATAACTTCGTTTCTCTCCAAATGGAATTTTCTGTAACTCATGCCAGACTCGTAGACGAAAATCCGTATTCTGCACATCAAGTGGAATCTGAAGTTTTTCCGGTTTCCCAGAAAAGTAGTCTTCAAGCTGGTTTACCCAATCTGTCAATTCATTAGTATGAGGAATCACCTCTGTCGCTGGAAATTCCTTCATCAGTAACCTGATAAGTTCTTCTTTTGAATCGCCAAACTGAATAAAACATACACCCCGTTCTGTACCGGCAATAAGAATCTGTCCCAACGGTGTTTCAATAAAGACGTATCGAATCACCATTCCTTTTCCTCCTTTTTTGTAGACGCCGGGCGTCATTCCCAGAAATTTACCGGCTTTTTCATATAACCGGCTGGATGAACCAAAACCTGATGAAATCTGTGCCGATAAAATCTCGTCGCCAGAAGAAATTTTCCTCTTAAAAGATTCAATCTTCTTCATCCATAGGTATTTTTTGGGGTTAAGCCCTGAAAACCTCATAATCAGATTTCGAAGTTTTTCTTCTGAAACTTCACCCTGATCAGCCCATTGTTTGACGGTTATTTTGCCTGGTTCGATTGAATCCAATATTTGAATCAGTTTCTGGTATTCCTTTTCCGGTGGAATAAATTGATCTGGATGGCAGCGTTTGCAAGGGCGATATCCGGCAGCTTTTGCGTCTTCTGATGTTGCGAAGAACAATACAGAAGATTGACACGGTCGTCTGGCCGGGCAAGATGGCATACAGAATATCCCGGTAGATTTAACGCCAAATACAAATTTACCGTCCCAGTCATGATCTTTTGCGAGAACAGCCTCCCAGAGAATACTCTCATCCGCTAGTAAAGATATTTTCTGCATATGACCTATCTTATTCCATCCTTATAGTTTTTCTATCCGTTTTACCGATTCAAACAATGGATTTTTGGCATGTTATAATCTTTTTGCTCAGCTTATAAATTGGAGGAACATGATGAATGTAACCACAAGCCAGTTTAAACGGTGCGATGTCATTCATGTCGAAGGACGTGTGGATAGCTCAACAGCCCCACAACTTAATGCAGCGTTTGAATCACTCATCGAATCTGGCCGTTTCCATATAATTCTTGATTTAGCGAATGTCAACTTTATGTCCAGCGCCGGGTTGCGTGCCATGATTAATGCACAAAAAGCCTGCAAACGGTATAACCGTGGTGCTGTTGTTCTGGCTTCTGTTCCATCCAATATACATTCTGCCTTGGATCTGGCTGGATTTATACCTCTGTTCCCCATCTTTGATGATGTAATATCTGCTGTTGGCAGTTTTTAAACACCTTGGAACCGGTACATTTTCAAAAAACCTTTTCAGCATGTTTTGATTGTCTTTCCGATGTGAGTGTTCTCATTCATCAAGCGGGGAAAGCAGCCAATCTGGATGATCGATCCATCTATCAGGTCGAAACAGCTGTCGATGAAGCCTGCTCTAATATTATTGAACATGCGTATGGCGGTGAAAATCAGGGGAAAATCGAGATCGATTGTATTTCAAAGCCAGGCGAATTGACAGTGCGGTTGCAAGACACAGGAAAGCCATTTGATCCTGACATGGTCGAAGCACCTGAATTTGAACTCTCTCTTGAAGATAGACCAGATCATGGTCTTGGACTCTTCTTCATGCGCCGGTGGATGGACTCTGTGCGTTTCGAATTTGCAGGCAACACCGGGAATATCCTGACGATGGTAAAGAAAGCCGGGCGGATTTCATGAAATCCGTTTCTGAGAAATCCCTTCCGGTAGATTCTGATTGGAAGCGTTTTCTCGAAACGGCAGAAACGCTATTACAAAAGGGGTCTCTACAGGAACAATCTCAATATCTACGCGATGTGATCAGTGATTTGTTCCAGGTCAAATCAAAATTCTGGTTTGCGCATCCGTTTTATCCTCTTCCAGGTGAAGATACCTCTGATCTGGTTTCCAACCAATCGATGGTTCCCCTGGTAGTAAAAGATACATTTTTTGATAAATCTCCCCATTTTAGTTCAAACAACAGTCCATCAAGCAATACTCTGCTGGATTCAGGGAATATTTTTTCCGCCAGTCTGCCGGTTATCTGTCAAAAAGATATGCTGGGTATTCTGTATATTGAAGAAAAACCCGGCAGCGTCATTTCATCTGAAAAAATCTCTGCCATTGAATCACTATTGGCATTATGTGCCATGTCATTGCAAATTTATCGTCAGGCTGTATTAAAAAGCTGGCGAGTTGAACAGCTTTCCATCGTTCGAAAAATCTCAAACAAGATAACAAATATCACAGATATTGATTCACTCTGCTGCCAAATTGCTGAGACAGTACGGGATAAATTTCAATATTATTATGTTGCCATTTATACTAAGGAAAAAGATGAGATTTTGCACTGCCGTTCATGTGTTTCGGCAGAAAAGGACTTTCTACAAAACCAGAAGATGGATGTCATTCCCGGTCAGGGAGTAATTGGTTGGGTAGCAGATCATAAAGAAGAATTATATGTAGAAGATACCGGGAGCCAATCCGTTTATCAATTTCATAAAGCGCTTCCCAAAACTCGGTCAGAAGTTGCCCTTCCATTAATGATTGAAGATTGCCTTTTGGGTGTGTTGGATGTTCAATCGGATGCAGTCAGAGAATTCCATGAGATGGATCTCATTGTTCTGCGTACTCTGGCAGACAATATTGCCATTGCCATAGATGGCGCCAGACTTTTTTCTGACGTCCAACGAAAATCTGAACAAATTTCAGCTGTTTTTGACATTTCTCATTCCCTCTCATCCATACTTGATCTCGATTCTTTATTGAACGAGATTGTAAATACCATTCAACAGAAATTTCAGTACCTGCAGGTAAATGTATATACAGTTCACAAAGGCAGAGGAAAGATCATTTTTCGGGCTGGCACAGGTAAAAGCATTCAGGCGTATCGTGATGCCAACCTGACCATCGATATAAATGACAGGGCAGGCATTCTTCCGTGGGTGGCACGTGAAGAAAAAACATTTCTATCCAATGATGTGGCACATGAACCCCAGTATCGGATGCCGGAATTCCTCTCAATCACAGCCGGATCGGAAATTTCTATTCCATTAAAAGCAGCCGGTGAATTGGTGGGGATTCTGGATATTCAAAGCGATCAGGTAAATGCTTTTGACGATAATGATCGTTCATTATTTGAAGCGCTGGCAGCTGGAATTGCCACATCCATCCGCAATGCCACTTTATTTCGATCTGAGCAATTCCGCCGGCAGGTCGCTGAAAGCGTTCGTGATGTTTCCGGTATTTTATCCAATGGATCATCTGTCGAAGAATTGATGGATCGTATCCTGGAAAAACTTCAGGAAGTCTTACCCTGTGATGCCTCATCTATCTGGCTGGCTGTTCCAAGTGCCCGGGATGATTGCCTTTTAACACTGGCCGCTTCACGCGGGATTCAGCCGCATCAAATGGGACGAACGTATCAAACCAAAGAAACCGTAGGGCAGTGGGTGTCGGAAGCCATGGAGGCAGATGAGCCCCGTATTCGAACCCAATCTGATCCACGGGGTCCGCTGGGAGAAGCCCTGGGGTTTCCGCAGGATTATTCTGCCATAGCCGCCCCATTACGAGCTGGTGGTGAAGTGGTAGGGATTCTTACATTGGCTCACCATCAACCTGACCGGTATGGCACAGAAGCTCGACAAATTACTCAAACTTTTGCCGGTTATGCCGCAGTGGCAATTCAAAATAACCGCTTATATGGTTCCATACGTGAACAGGCCTGGATTTCAGCTGTTTTATTAAAAGTAGCGGAAGCCAATAAAGAAGCCCAAACTTTAACAGCATTATCTGAAACCACAGCAAAATTGATCCCAGAATTAATCGGATGTGCGAACTGTGCCGTCTATTATTACAATACTCCGTTGAATATTTTCGAACGCAAAGCCTCCAGCGGTTTCGCTGCCGATGCTTTGCCAGCAAAAATATTCTCTGATCAGCATGCAGCATTCCTGTTTGCTTCAAGAATACCTTCGCCGATAAAAGTCTATCTGACGCAAAGTGAATTTTGTCTTACGCCAGAGAAAGATTCATCATCCGGTGTACTTATTCCCATGATGATCAGGGACAAGATCACAGGTATGATCTGGGTCGGCAGCTGTGAAAATGGAGGCAATTTTTCTCAGGACACTCTTCAAGTTCTTACCGGCATTTGCAATCAAACGGCCACCGCCATCGAAAACCTTCGATTATTTGAAAATCAAAAGTTAGATGCCTACATTGCGGCCGCTTTATTGCAGGTAGCCCAAACAGTCTCATCAGAAGAAGACCTGGCGAAAATCCTCGATTCGATACTAGACCTGACAGGAATCCTGGCAGGGGTTGAATCTGCTGCTCTTTTTCTCATGAACACAGATCAAAGCAGTTTTGAGCCATTAACAAGATTTATCGGTATAGACAATGAATCCATTCGATCTTTGGGTACCAGCCTGATTCATGGCGATTTCCCTCTGTTGGATATGGTCACTGATCAAAATTCTATCTATTTATGCCCATTAAACATCCGGGAGAAAACACCTCTCCATTGGCCTCAGATAAAAAATGCGATGCGCCTTAAAGATGCTCTCCATAAAAGAGCTCCTGAAGGCGGATGGCTTGTTGGTATTCCTTTGAGTGAAAAGGGAGATATACTTGGTGCCCTGATCATTTTGGAAAAATCGGTCGCCGGAAATATGTTGGAAAAAAGGATGGACCTGCTTACAGGAATTGCCCGGCAGGCAACACTCGCAATTCAAAATGATATGCTCAAAGATAAAAAGTTGGAGAATGAGAAACTTCAACA
This sequence comes from Leptolinea tardivitalis, assembly GCF_001050275.1. Taxonomy (GTDB): domain Bacteria; phylum Chloroflexota; class Anaerolineae; order Anaerolineales; family Anaerolineaceae; genus Leptolinea; species Leptolinea tardivitalis. The sequence goes on along the minus strand of NZ_BBYA01000008.1, from coordinate 196,757 downwards.
AGAATTTCAGTTTGCCCGGGATATCCAACAAACATTCCTTCCACGTGATCTTCCCCAGGTCAAAGGATGGGATGTTTCCAGCCTCTGGCAGCCTGCAAGACAAGTGGGCGGTGATTTTTTTGATTTTTTCTTTTTAAAACCGGGCACATTCTGTGCTGTGGTTGCTGATGTAAGCGATAAGGGAATGCCGGCGGCTCTATATATGACAGTCACCCGTACCCTCATTCGATCTTTCGCTCAAAAAGATTTATCGCCCGGGCAGATATTGAAAAAAGTCAACGATTTGCTCTTGCAAGATAACCCGACCGGGATGTTTGTAACCTCAACGATCATCATCGGAAGCCAACAATCGGGAACAATTCGATACGCGAATGCCGGGCATAATCCTCCCCTGCTTAAACTACGATCAAACCAGGTGGTTGAGCTGCCAAAAGGGCAAATTGCCCTGGGTGTATTGGAAAACCAGGAATACCGTGATCATTCTATTGAAATTGAACCGGGGGCTGCCCTGGTTATGTTTACCGATGGGGTGACAGATACCCTTTCACCAGATGGCATCAGTTATTCCAGTAAACGACTTATGAAAATCCTGGCTTCTACCAGGATCACCCGCTCGAGTACTTTTTCTCAGGCACTCGAGAATGACCTGTTCCAATTCAGGGATGGAACACCCAATGCAGATGATGTAACAGTACTGGTTTTACACCGGAGCTGATTTTACTTTTATTGGAGATGTGGTATGAATTCGCCGTGTGCAATTTTGTGGGATCTTGATGGTGTAATCGTTGATTCAGCTGATCTACATTACCGTTCTTTCGTATTCGTTATGCGTGAATATGGATATGAGTTTCCCTACAGTCAATTTTTAAAGACTTTCGGTCAGAATAATGATTCGGTCCTTGAAAGTGCCATCGGAAGAAAACCTGAACCTGCCATGCGAGATGATATCAATTTTCGAAAAGAAGAATGGTTCTGTCAAAACATTCCAGGAAACTTAAAATTGCTTCCGGGCGCTCTCGATTGGCTTAAATGGTTTAAACAAAATGGATTCCCGCAGGCAATTGCTTCTTCCGCGCCAATGGAGAATATCACATTGTCATTGGATGAATTTCAATTGAGCAACTACTTTGATGCCATAGTGAGTGGGAACAAGATTGTTGGAAAACCAAATCCGAAAGTGTTCTTACGGGCGGCAGCAGCCTTACAGACAGATCCTTCGCGCTGTGTTGTTATTGAAGATTCCATCGCTGGAATGCAGGGAGCTCTGGCCGGTGGAATGCGTTGCATCACAGTGGCAACCACTCACCCCATCAGTGCCTTTGAGAAGGCTACCATCCGTTTGGAACGCCTGACAGATATAACGGAAGACCAGATGCGGGATTTCCTGAATATTTAAGGTGAAGGGGATTTTTCACCAAGGAAAAGCAGCTTCCACACCTGCCAGTTTTCCAGAACCACCATAGTGGGTGTAGGCTGAACTGTTGGAACAACCGTATAACCAGGCTGCGGGAGTGGAATCACCACTTTATCTCCAGGTAATGACAGGTTATTATCCTGTCGAGCCCATTCTTCAACAGCTGATTCGGATGTGGCATAGGCAATTTGCTTCCGAAGGGCTTTTTCAGTTGATTGGAGCATTTCAACTTGAGTGCGCATAACACTCCGTTGATTTGTAAGGGTATATAACTCGCCGATGCGGTTATTTAGATCAAGGAAAAGTAAGAGCAAGAAAATTACAGCCAACCCCATGAACAGTTGGCGTTTGTTCTGCCAGAGATTTGCTAGGAGATTTTTCAAGAGATAAACCTGTCAATCCGGTAGCCAGATGGTTGTGTAATTATCTTACCAGTGATCTCTGACTAAGAAAAGACCCCGCATAAGCGGGGTCTTTTTTGGTGCCGAAGGAGGGATTTGAACCCTCACGAGCGTACGCCCACTACGCCCTGAACGTAGCGCGTCTGCCAGTTCCGCCACTTCGGCAACAGCTTCTGGCTAGCAAGTATTTTATCCGAAAAGGGGGTTTTGTCAACCTTTGATAAAAAAATGTTTACCTTCGATTACCATGCCACTTTTAATGAGAATTAAATTCCTCACAATAGCGCACTTCTTTATCGATATACGCATTATCTTCAGGCTTCACGATACAATTGCGAAATGACCGGAATACTTCCTTCTCATGAAGATAAACGTACGTATGTTCGGCAAATGTTTGGCCGTATTGCCCCCTATTATGATGTGATGAACCGAATCATGACGTTTGGACTGGATCAGATCTGGAGGAAGAAAGTAGTCAATTTACTACATCCAGTGAACTACAAACAGTATCTTGATCTCGGTGCGGGCACCGGAGACCTGGCTCGCGAGATCAGATCAACTACTCCACAGGCAACCATCATTGCTGCTGATTTAACGATGGAAATGATGAAGTATGGGAAGGATCATCACAAAAGTACCGGCATTCAATGGGTTGTAGCCGATGCACAGGCGCTTCCTTTTTCATCTGACATTTTTGATGGGATTGTTTCAGGATATTTAATTCGCAATGTACCTGATATTGATGCAACGCTATCAGAACAGCGGCGAGTTCTAAAAGATCAAGCGATGATGATCTGTCTGGATACGACACCGCCAGGGTATTCTATTTTTTATCCGTTTATCATGATCTACCTGAAATGGATTATTCCATTGGTTGGTAAACTGGTGTCTGGTGATGCTCATGCATACCGGTATCTGCCCGAATCAACACAAAAACATGTAACTGCCAACAGCCTGGCGGAACAAATGAGACAAACGGGCTACCATTCAGTCGGATTTGAAAAGTTTCAATTTGGAACCATGGCTGTTCACTGGGGGAAAAAGTGATTCTCTTCCAGGCAATTTAAAACACGCAATCCTTATCTTCATCCGTTTCAATGCCGGCTTCCTGTTTTTGAATCATATCCAGGAAGAGCTCGACCAGTTCCGGGTCAAATTGTTTTCCCTTGTTTTCTAGCAGGTATTCTTTAATTTTTTCAGGTTCCCAGCCATTTCGATACGGCCGATCTGAGATCAATGCATCCCAAACATCAACTATGGCAAATATTCGAGCCGCCAATGGTATTTCTTCACCTTTTAATCCCTGAGGATATCCACTGCCATCCCACCGCTCATGGTGACTGAAAGGGACCTCCAGCGAATCATGCAAATAGGGAATGGTTGATAACAAATCATAGGCGAATCCGGGGTGTTGCTTCATGATCTTCCATTCATCCTCTGTGAGAGGACCTGGTTTCAACAATATGCGATCGGGTATACCCATTTTCCCGATGTCATGTAATAAGACACCCCGTCTGAAACTGGTCATTTTATCGTGTGGCAATCCAGCCCGCCGGGCCAGCTTGCACGCCAGGAACATCACCCTGTCACTGTGTCCTTTGGTTTCTTCATCCCGCAATTCCAGAGCTTTTGACCACCCGGCAATGGTTGCCTCATACGCATGGTTCAATTCGTTGTATGCCAGTTCTTCATTCGTGATCAGGGTCACATTCTCAATCGCCAGGGATGTCTGCCCTGCCAATGTGACAAAATAATCGTTCCATTCCTGGTCATCAGGGATGGGCTTTCGAGAGAATGTTTGAATATACCCACAGGTCTTTCTGTTCATAATAATAGGCAGTATGACCTGATGCAGTGTCTCACCGGTATTTTCGTCAATTTGATTTATCTGACTAATGGTTTTAAGAATATCAGGGGTAATTTTCTTGACTTGAAGTTTTTCAATTGTAGCCAATTGCAATTGCAGCAATTCTCCAATAACAGGATTTTCTGGCGTGTCGATCAACGATTTGAAGGCGGTTGTCAATTCATCTTTTGAAATTTGGGCGACAATAATACTTGCATCCACACCCAGTAATTTAACAGCAATTGAGCAAACCATCTGCAATGTCTTTTCAGGTGTACTCCTCTCTAAAATGGAGGCATCAATACTGCGCAGGCTGGCCAGTTTTTCAAGTTCATGATTAACCTTATCCAGAGAAGCCTTCTGCTCCGAAATATCGTGAGAAATCAACCCTAATTTAACTCTACTGCTGGATTTAATAGGGAACATTGTTAATAAAACGAACCGTTTAGAACCATCATTTTGTTGAAGCGCAACTTCAATGGGTTTGGAAAAGAATTGCGATTCGCCAGTTTCGATAGTCCGGAGAATTTCTTTTTGCAGCGTGCTGGCTTTTATCATTTCTGTGTCAGTAATTCCAAGCTTTGGAAAAACGTCCCAGACATGTTTTCCAAGAACGTTATCGGCCTTCATATTCGTTAATTTTTCTTGAGCCGCGTTCCATTCAATAATTATTGAACTTTCATCAATTAGTATCAGCCCATCAGACATCTGCTGCATTGTAGTGCGGAATTTTTCTTCATTCTGTTTGATTTCTCGTATGGCTTTATTCATTTCAGTTAAATCTTGAATAGACCCAATCAGGTAACGTTGTGAATTAGTTCCATCACTAAGCCAATTGGTTTGAACCATTAAATCCCGAATTTCTCCATTTGGCCGTTGTATTCGGTATTCCATTTTGGTTGTTTCATATTTCTTCCTTGCCTCTTTTCGAATACGTATCGTTTTTTCAACATCTTCTGGAACAATCAAGGTCTCATATTCATCAAAATCAGGGGCTGGAAGGTTCGTGTCACGTCCAAAAATTTTGTATAGACCTTTTGACCAGGAAACTTTCCTTGATTCCATATCAATGAAATAATGCCCAAACATGCCAAACTCTTCGGCCTGTTCATTGATCATTTGACTGTGGGTTAATTCACGTTCAATATATTTGCGTTTTTGAATATCACGAACCAATGCAAGCACTACGTTCTGGCCATACCAATTTGCTTTTCGAAGAGCTACTTCAACAAAGAATTTTTCACCCATGTCAAGCCTTCTGCATTGATATTCGAATAAAACATCATGGTCTGCGAAAGCCTGTTTGAAATATCCATCCAATTTGTTCTGATCATACTCACCTGGAGCAGATATCTTTTCAACATTTTCTCCAATAATCTGATCCCGCTGGCAGCCAAACATATCAAGCACGCGATTGTTTATTTCGATTATCGTGCCTTCAGCCGAATGAATAATAAGCGAATCAGATATGGAGTTGAAAACCGTGCGGAGATTGGATTCTGATTCAGCCAGTTTTTGTTGATATTCCCCACGCCTGATGATTTCTTTTTCAAGATTTTTACCCGTCAGCCGTATTCTCTGTAATCCAAAAAGTGTAATAATTAAAACAAGACAGGCAAGAAGAATAGTAATAAAGGTGATCTGACGTATGGTTGTTGTCTGATCTTCATAATACAACCGCATATACATTCCGGTACCCATAATACATTCAATTTCCGGAACGTCGATTACATAAGTAAGCTTTTCTTCTGGAATTTGCAAATTGGGCGGTTTGTAATAATACGTAAAGAAACCGCCATCCTTATTTTCTCGAGCTGTTTTATATAATCCTTGAGCCAGGTACACACCATTAATATCCTGCATATTCCATTGATAGGTGTTTTCAAGCCAGGGTTGGTAAGGCTGAACAAGAATGTAGCCTTCGTAATTTGTCATAAAGATATAGTTGTCCCCGTACTTATCTTTATAGATCATTTTTTTTAGTTTAAGTTTGATTGCATCGCGTGCTTCATCGCGGGTGATAGTATGATTTCGATAAAGAACAAGATCTGGTTCTATGGAATTACGAACCAGAGTCATAATTTGTATCAAATTCGATTGAATAGCCGCTTTTTCATTTTCTATGGTCCTATTGATCCATAGTCTTGAAAAAAGAAGAATTCCCACTATAACAAGAAAGGTGAGCCCCAAAGTCTGGACGATCGCAAAACGGATCGATTTTTTTGATTCATCAACTTCAGGCATGTTATGCATTGAATCAGGTTAATCCATTCTGATGTTTTTCAATGTAAATTTGCCATCATATTTAATATAAAGAACATACCTTACCTTAATAGGATACGGTATTCGACAAATTTTTTACAGAGATGAAAATCATATTTCCTTTATAAAATGCTAATGGTAATAAGGAAGGTCATCCATAAATTCTGACTAAAAAGTATGATAAATATAATTCGTCAGAAAATTCATGGATTATTACAGTTTAATCAGTGTTTCTTCAAAAAATCTTCCACCTCACTTCTCCAAGGTAAAGAAGGTTGTGCGCCATGTCGAGTGACAGAAAGCGCCGCTGCCGCACTGGCAAGAATGGCCGCCTGTCTAACAGATAAGGCTTCTGATATTCCAATGGCAAATGCTCCAATAAAAGCATCACCAGCAGCTACGGTATCAACAGCATCTACCTGAAATGCAGGAATCATTTGTATTGAATTACGAGTGGCGATAACAGCACCATTGGATCCAAGTGTAACAATAACGGTTTGAACACCTTTATCAAGAAGTTGTTGAATAGCCGTCTTCTGATTCGTTTCGCCGGTGAGCATGGATAATTCCAATTCATTTGGAATGAGGTAATCCACCAGACCAAATACCTCATCAGGGAGGTTTTGGGCGGGAGCTGGATTAAGAATAGTCACAGCACCATTCTGTTTGGCCAACCGTAATCCTTCCAATACGGTTGGAACCGGTATCTCCAACTGGGTGACAAACACCGATGCACCGGTAAATGCATCTCTGGCAGAGATAATATTTTCAGGAGAAAAAGTAAAATTGGCACCTGAAGCCACCACAATTGTGTTTTGCCCCTCAGAATCTACGGTGATGACCGCAACTCCTGTTGACATCTCTTCAATTTGATTAACATAACAGATATCAATTCCCTCTGCTTTCAAATTTCGACACAGTTGATCCCCATAGGCATCTTTTCCCACTGAACCAACCATACTGATCTTTCCACCCATACGGGCAGCAGCAACTGCCTGATTGGCTCCCTTCCCACCGGGATGGGTTTGGAATAAACCGCCAATGATTGTCTCTCCTTTTTGAGGAAGGTGGGATGCAGTTACCACCAGGTCAACATTCAAGCTGCCCATTACCAGTATTTTTACATTCATGATCGTCATCCTGCCAGAAACAAATTAATCGGGTTCAAGAATTTCGAGATGGTCTGAAATCTTCAGTTTATTCCGTTGATTCAGTATTGTTTCGGTTGTAAAAATGATCAGTGCAATCCAGATGAGGATAAATCCTACCAGGCGATGGATATCAAAAAACTCTCCAAAGACAAATGTTCCCAGGAAAAATTGAATGGTCGGACAAACATATTGCAGAATGCCTATGGTGGAAAGATTAATCCGCCGGGCACCGCTGGCGAAGAGCAGCAGTGGAATGGCTGTAACAACACCGCTGACAGCCAGCAAAATGGCGGTGCTCCATCCTGTATGGCCAAATGAACCTACCCCTATAAACTCCTGGATGATCAGATATACCAGTGCCGGAAGAAAGATCATACCTGTTTCAAGGGTCAACCCCGGGAGAGAATCCAATGGGGAGATTTTTTTAATCAGACCATATAAACCAAATGAGAATGCCAGTATCAATGCCAGCCAGGGGATGGAGCCATAGACCACTGTTAAATAGAAAACTCCAACGGCTGCCAGACCAACCGGAATCCACTGCCACAGGCGGAGTCTTTCCTTAAGAAATACCACACCCAACAAAACACTGACCATCGGATTAATAAAATAACCAAGACTTGATTCAACCGTATGCCCGGAATTGACAGCATAAATGAACGTTCCCCAGTTGACCGCAAGAATCGCTCCGGCGCCAAAATAGGTGATCAAATTTTTCTTGTTGATTGAAGCTCGGAATTCAGGGAAACGTTTTAATGCCATGATAAGTAAGATTAAAAAAAGAAACGACCAGACAAACCGGTGTCCCAAAATTTGGAGCGATGGAACGATGCTGATCATTTTGAAATAAAGCGGGAAAAATCCCCACAATATATACGCACTCAATGCGTAAAAAATACCTTTATTCATCTATATTGACCACCTTTACTCTGTCTGATTGTTCGACTCGGGCATCATGAAAACTGCAACGGATGACTCCGGAAAGTTATTAATCAAGAGTGCAATTGTATCATTACAAAAAAACCAGTGATTCGGATCCCTTATACAACCAGTACAAATATCAACCATTCCATGCTAGGATATTGATATAAATTCGACCATATATACCCGATCAAAAAAGAGGGGAACATCATGAGCATAGCGATAGTGACTGATAGTGCATGTGATTTACCGCAAAATCTGGTGGATGAAAACCATATTACCGTTGTGCCCATGTATGTAAATATTGGAACAAAGAGTTTTCGTGATGGAGTGGATATCACCCGGGAAGAATTTTACAAGAATCTTCCTCGCTATAACCCCTTTCCCCAAACAGCAACACCCAGTCCTTTTGATTTTATTAAGGTGTATAAAAATCTTGCCGAAAAGGGAGCAACAGAAATTCTCTCCATTCATCTCTCCCCCACATTAAGCGGTGTTATGTCGTCGGCGATACAGGCAGCCAGGGAATTCACATCCATACCTGTAACAGTTTTTGATTCTAAGCAGTTGAGTCTGGGAATCGGATTTCAAGCATTAAATGCAGCAAAATCAGCGGCCAGGGGTTTTTCCATGCAACAAATAATCAAAGAATTGGAAAACCAGATACTCAATACCTTTTCGTTTGCCGCCCTTGGTACTCTTGATTTTTTAAAACGCAGTGGACGAATGAATAAAACTGTATACATGATGGGTAATTTACTTTCGATTACACCCATTCTTCATATGCACAATGGTGTTCCAGCCTCTGATCGTGTGTTGACCCGCCGACGCGCATTTCTGCGGATGAGGACGTATCTGGAGAAAATGCCAAAAATTAAAATTGCAGCCTTAATGCACACACATGCGATTCAGGAAGCACAACAGTTCTGGGAAGAGGTAAAAGATATTCTGCCTTTTGGACCAAAATTGAGCGTTGAAATTAATCCGGTCATCGGTGCACACATCGGCCCTGGGGCAGTTGGTCTGGTTTGCATAACAGAAGAATCTCCATCCATCATGCCATGGTAAAAACATTAAGAGGGAAACTATGATTAATCTGCTATCCATTTTAAAAATCCTGTCACTGATTGCTACAGCAGCTACCGGTGTGCTTGCCTTAGTCGCCCCACAATCGGCACAAGGTTTCACAGGTTTAACAATCGCCGGACCACGCGGCGTTACGGAAGTCCGGGCAGTTTTTGGAGCCGCTTTCATTGCACTTGGAATAGCACCTTTTCTATTAAAAGTGCCTGAAACATACCGCCTTATAGGCATTATGTATCTGGCAATAGCCCTGGTTCGAGTAATTTCAATGTTTTTAGATCATTCTATCGAAAAATCAAACATCATCAGCCTGGCAACCGAAATTGTGCTTGGGATAATACTCGTCATATAATCAATATATGATCATTTGTTTTTTGTAGAAGTTATCCAACCGTCACAGGAGGGATACAGTCATGAAAAACAAGAAAGATGAGTCCGCCCATGCATCGTCAAAAAACCGGGGAGATTCACACGGGGGACATAAGGAAAAAGAAGAACACATTCATCAACAGAAGCCAGAAGCTGAAACCGTAGTCGAAGCCAGTAAGTCTTCAAAAGTATTGACAACAAAAGAGTATGAAAAAGAACTGGCCAAATTGCAGATTGAACTGGTAAAGCTTCAGGAATGGGTCAAGTTTAAGGGATTGAAAGTGGTGGTTCTGTTTGAAGGCCGCGATGCTGCGGGAAAAGGCGGCACCATTAAACGAATCACCGAATGCCTTAACCCGCGTATATGCCGGGTGGTAGCCCTGGGCGTCCCAACAGAAAAAGAGAAAACTCAATGGTACTTCCAACGGTATGTATCTCACCTCCCGGCAGCGGGAGAGATAGTCTTATTTGACCGTTCCTGGTATAACCGCGCCGGCGTGGAACATGTGATGGGCTTTTGTAACGAAACGGAATATCAAGAATTCTTGCATTCCTGCCCCGAATTTGAACGCCTGCTTCTGCGTGCCGGGATCATATTGATTAAATACTGGTTCTCCGTGAGTGATGAGGAACAGGAAAGGCGCTTCAAAGATCGAATCAATGACCCGACAAAACGCTGGAAGATCAGCCCCATGGATCTTGAAAGCCGAAAACGCTGGGTGGAGTATTCACGGGCAAAAGATCAGATGTTTCTCTATACCCATCTTCCAGAAAGTCCGTGGTGGGTTGTCAACTCGGATAACAAGGAACGCGCCCGCTTGAATTGCATCCATCATTTACTGAGTATGATCAAATATGAAGACCTTACTCCTCCGCCATTGGAGCTGCCGCCCCGGCAAAAAGACACCGGGTATGTGAGACCGCCCATTAATTCTCAGATGTTTGTGCCAGAAATCTACTGACCAAACATCCGGTAAAATTGTGACAGACCATCCATAACACAGGTTGCCACAGAGGATTATTCCTCTGCGATTTTTGACGTCTATTCATCAAACACCGATCTGCGATCCTGTTTTATGCGTAGAATATAAAATCTGTTTTGATCATGATGGAGGGGGCAAAACAATCCCCTGTCATCTGGTGATTTGAAGATTTTCAGTATTGGTAACACTTCATAACAGGTCAATCATCCGAAAACATTGTCAGCAAAAAACACCAACGAAAACCATGCAGAAATTTTTATCAAAACTTCTTAAGATCATCACCAGAGTGGATGTCGCGTCCATTATTTTTGTTATTCTGTTCTGTTTGTTGAATTTCTTTTTCGGTGAAACCATTCCTGTTTTCGATGGCCGCGGATGGGATGGAATTGGATACACAAATATTGTCCAGAATTTTTCATTGAAATACCTGCTGTCCCTTCCACGATATGATCTTGGGCGGTTGGTCCCATCTACAATCATTTTTATTGGAATGTCTGTCATTCACCAGCCATTAACCTACGCGAATATCATTCTGGCTTTCAGAATTTACAATGCCATTGTCCTAATCCTGGGGACTTTTTTGTGGTCAAAAGTAATCGAAGAATTTCATGTCAGTTTGACCGGGCAGTGGCTGATGGTGGTTGGCTTGCTGGTTAATTATTGTTTCCTGAAAATGTTCTTTTACTATCCCGTTCTTACTGACCAGACTGCTTTTGTACTCGGGATTTCGCAATTATTGTTTTACCTCAAGAAAAAACCGGCAGCTTTATTGGCCGTTTCGATCCTCGGGACATTTACCTGGCCGAATTTCTTCCTGGGGTCAATCCTTTTGCTGGCTTTCCCGGTGCAGAATAACCCCAATACCCATCTCCGTCATCGAAGTAAAACCGCAATTTTTTTAGCGTATTGCATTGTTTTGATGGTAATTGTGGGACTGATTTTCTTCCATTATTATGTTGACTCATCCATCAGGATTGACCTTGTTCCCCGAATTCAATCCCTGTTTCCCGTATCGGTTCTATCAGTTCTTCTGATTATCTTTTTCGGGTCTGTTGAATTATTCAGTTATGGGAATTTCAACGATCACAAGAAAATCTGCCAAAATTTTGATAAAAAATGGTTCAGCATTTCTCTTTCAACATTTTTATTCCTTCAGGTAGGCATCTTCTTGATTGGTAATGAAGGTACAGTGACCCTCTATTCCACCCTGCGGTTGTTCTTCCAGACATCCGTCATCCGGCCATTCAATTCCTTGGTTGCCCATTTTGCGTATTTCGGCGTTTTTATTGTCCTGGCTGTTTTATTTTGGAGAAAAATCGCACAAATCGCCAATCAAATTGGCTTGGGGTTATCCCTTTTTCTTGTTTTTTATTTTATTCAATTCATCCTGATTTGCGAATCAAGGCAATTGACACCCGTTTTCCCGCTGGTGATTGCCCTCACCGTCAAGGCAATGGACGATTTGAACTGGGGGAAAATGCAATTTTGGGTGATTACTTTGACAGCTTTCATTGTTTCAAAGATCTGGATGCCTATCAATGTGGAAGAATTTCATGGCCCTCTGATTGAATTCCCGTACCAGTATTACTTCATGACCCAGGGTCCATGGATGTCCAACAGGATGTTCGTGATTTATGCAGGATGCATGATTGTTGTGGCCGGATTATTCTATATCTTTATTTTCAAGAATCGAAGAAATTCTGGAACTGTCGCAGAGCAGAAAAGCAACGAATAATCAGAAGAGTCTCAACCGGTAAAATACCTTCATTACCAGGAAAGAAACACTAAAGATTATCCCTTCCGATTATTTTCCTGAGCCAGGGAAAAGCCTGTTCTGCCCAAAGTGCCAGACCGGCGCCTGTCATATCAATAAGTACGTCAAAAGCAGAAGGATGCCTTCCGGGAATAAAGGTTTGATGAAATTCATCACTGATGGCATATAGCAGCGCCAGTGCCATTGCCAGAGCAGAAGCTTTCTTCCCCGATTGATGAATTCCCCTCAACGCAGAAAGAGTCAGAAGGAAATAGCCAGTCATGTGTCCGCCCTTTTTGATAAGGGTATCGGCCAGACCAAACGACGGCATTTCCTTACCCGGTGTGGAACTCGCCAGGAATATCACCCCCATAATCAATAGAGAAGGCCACCACCGTTCAGGCAATTGGTTGATTTGTTTTTTCATTCGTTAATTGTATCTATTACTGGTATTTTCACTTCTTGAACGTAAGAAATAAAACCAGGTATTCGCAACTGAAAATTTGAGATTAAATCAAAAGACCTGCCTTTCGACAGATCTTTGTGAGCGCGAAGGGGCTCGAACCCTTATCCAGTATGCCGATCCTCCCATCGGTACTGGATTTAAATCAAAAGACCCGTCTTTCGACAGGTCTTTGTGAGCGCGAAGGGGCTCGAAACCTTATCCAGTATGCCGATCCTCCCATCGGTACTGGATTTAAATCAAAAGACCCGTCTTTCGACAGGTCTTTGTGAGCGCGAAGGGGCTCGAAACCTTATCCAGTATGCCGATCCCATCGGTACTGGATTTAAATCAAAAGACCCGTCTTTCGACAGATCTTTGTGAGCGCGAAGGGGCTCGAACCCTTATCCAGTATGCCGATCCTCCCATCGGTACTGGATTTAAATCAAAAGACCCGTCTTTCGACAGGTCTTTGTGAGCGCGAAGGGGCTCGAACCCTTAACCAATGGCTTAAAAGGCCACTGCTCTACCATTGAGCTACGCGCCCAACCAACAGGGCAATATTCTATCACGCACTTTTCCCGGCGTCAACAAAACCGATGTAATGAATTTTATTCTCCGGGGATTCCCAGAATGCTAATTCCATTTTTCCTGTCTGCCACAGCGAGCAGGGTGTCATTTGACTGTAAAGCCAGCTTTTTCGGGTTTCCTCCAACGGGGAACACATAGACTACCTCTCCCGAGGAAGGATTGAGAAAATTAAGTTCGCCAGATTCTGATTGAGCGATGATCAACAGATCACCCGACTTTGTCACGACCATGTTGGAGGAATCTTCAGATGGAATTTCAAGCTCTTTCACATCATATGCATCCTTATTCTCTACTGGGAGAAAGGGAATTAGGTAATCTCCAAATGTTATAATTCAATCCAGCCGCCAACGGCCAATAATGAATAACAGGACTTACAGCAATGACGAAAAAAGGACGTGTTTTCTCGGGCGCCCGCCCCACCGGACGCCAGCATCTGGGTAATTATCTCGGCGCCATCAAGAACTATGTTGCCATGCAGGATGACTACGATTGTGTTTATTGCATCGTGGATGTGCATGCCCTCACGACAATGGACACAACCATGGAACTTCGTACGAACACCTATGATATGGCGCTAGACTGGCTGGCCGCCGGTATCCGCCCCGAAGAAAGCATTGTCTTTATTCAATCACATGTCCCCCAGGTGATGGAATTACACACGTATCTGTCAATGGTCACCCCGCTGGGCAAATTGACTGATCTACCAACCTTTAAAGAGAAGGTGCGCCAGAATCCCAATAACGTTAACTACGGTCTGGTGGGTTATCCGGTGCTTATGGCAGCCGATATTGTCCTCTATAAGGCTGATTATGTCCCTGTGGGCATTGACCAGGCTCCCCACCTTGAATTTACACGCGAATGTGTGCGCTCTTTCAATTATCGCTATAACTGCAAGGCATTGATCGAACCGCAGATGAAAGCCACTGAATTTCCGAAAGTTCTGGGAATTGACGGTGTGCAGAAAATGGGCAAGAGTCTGAATAATCATATTGAACTGGCTTCGACTCCGGAAGAAACCGCCAAGCGCGTAATGACCATGGTGACCGATCCGCAGCGTCTGCGCCGCACAGATCCCGGTAATCCGGATGTGTGCAATGTGTTCTCCCTGCATAAGATGTTTACCTCAGCAGAAGATCTGGCCAATATCAACGTCGAATGCCGCCGTGCAGGAATTGGGTGTGTTGACTGCAAGAAAAAGCTGGCGGCCAATCTGAACAGTCACTTTGAACCCTTCCGCGCCCGCCGGGCTGAGCTGGATCAGAAACCGGACCACATCTGGGAGATCCTGGATGACGGCGCGATCCGTGCTCGCAAGATCGCTGAAGCGACAATGGTGGAAGTGCGCGAAGCCATTGGCCTGCCCTGATCCATGCGCGCCGTTCTGCAGCGTGTTAAACACGGCCGGGTGACCATAGCCGGCAATATTGCGGCTGATATTGACCGCGGACTGGTGATTCTTCTGGGCATTGGCCCGACAGACACCGAAGTCAATTTGTTGGCAGCCGCCAAAAAAATTTCGCTCATGCGGATTTTTGAAGATGACCAGCATAAAATGAACCGGTCTATCCTTGATGTTGGCGGTTCGGCAATCGTTGTATCCCAATTCACATTGTATGCCGACACACGCAAAGGAAACCGTCCATCTTTTACCGATGCCGCCCTTCCCGATCAAGCCAGCGCGTTGGTCGATAGATTCGTCCAATTTCTGCGCGACCAGGGAGTACCCGTCCAGACGGGGGTTTTTGGCGCCGATATGCTGGTGGATATCAGCAATGACGGGCCTGTAACCATCGTCCTGCGCGATGACTAGCGTTTTTTTTGCTGTCCAGAGGATTAGCGATCTGTGCTATCCAGAGGACTGACGTTTTCTGTGCAGATCAATATTGTTACAACCCGGTTGGCAGTCCACCCTGCCAGCATAGATGGTCTATCTGCACCGCCGCAGCCCCGTTATTCAATGCTGTTTCTCCATCTTTCTGGTTGCATATTCCGCCAAGTATGACCGGAATCTGCCACGTCCTTGCATCCTGCAGGGCGTTCAGCATTTGCGGGAACAATCCCGGTCCGTGCAACCGGCCGTGGATAAGTCGGCCATTTTCACCTTCCGGTACGATGCCGCGCGGTGTTCCCAATGTGACGGCACTTACAGCTTCAGGAAGTGAGGACAGAACAGAAAGGTCTTCACCCAGCGAGATATGCAACACAAGTGGTATCTCTCCCCGGGCTGATTGTATTAATTGCATCATCCAATCGCGCGGACAGGCTGGAGGGAGCCCCAGTTCAATAGCTGCAATACCGTCTATTTCCTCACAATCGCGTACGATCCCCTCTAACCCGGCCAAATCTTGACTGATTACATGGATCCAGATAGGGGAGTCTGACTGATGCCAGTGGGATTGATATTTCCGTCGGATGGCTTTCCACCCGGCATTGGGTAGGCCGGTATGCAGCAGGAATCCGCCAGGGAACGGTAACAAATTCCTATCGGCTGATGGCATCCTTACCCGCAGGCTGACCGGATTGGTTACAAAGATTGAACCGTTCGGTAATAATTGGTTCCCTGGGGAAAAACCTGCTGTTCCGGCTTGATTCATCCAGCGGGATGGTAGATCAAGGACTATACGATCTGTTTCGTTCATTGTCAGAATTCCAAATCCCGCAGATTAAATACGGGGCCATCTGAGCAGGCTTGTTTCCATCCTGCATGGGTTTTGATGGCGCAAACCCCGCATTCCGCCGTTCCATCACAGGCAATTGGAGTGTCAACAAGAATCTGAACGGATTGTCTGGCGGATAATTGATATTTTGTCTGAAAACCTTGCCAAAAATCCATGTGATGGAGTTGGGCATCCCCAATGATGGCATCTGACCAGAGAACAGCTTCATCCAACTGCTCATCGGAAAGGACTTCAATCTCTGGAGGAACCTGGTCAGGTAAATTACGGCTGAAAAGAGCAGCCTCACCACCATTTTCAAGTATTTGCCGGGCTGCCGAAAACAAGCGCACAGGTGAGGATGTTTGAGAAATCATCAACAATTTTCGCATATCAGGCTTGATCGTAAATCCGTGTCCATGTGGAAAAGTGATTAGCAGGTCATCTCCAACTTCCCAATGGAATTCGCTATTCATAGGGAATATGTACTGGCCTCTTTTATCTGTTGAAAATAACACCGCCGGTAGAATATCCCGTTGATTTCGAGCCAGGAGAAATTGACCGGCAGTCAGAACGGGTGACGGCAATTCCAATTCCACAAATACAACCGAACCGTTCTTACAAATCTTTAACAGGGAACACTGTGCACTTTTCATTTCCGAGACTATATCACATTGTATAATCCTTCATACAACAATCGCCCGAAAAGAACTAAAAGGAGAGAGAATGGACATTTCCTCACTTGTTTCAATTATCAGTGTACTTGGGTGGTTTCTCGCCATCGCCCTTTTTGCATTCTTTATTTTCCGCGCAAGCCGAGGAAAGCCCGTTCCACACAGTGGACTGTATGTGACCCTGGCTATTCTTATTGCCATTGTGTTTTCTTCCATCAGCGCCGGACTGGTTTTCATCGAGCCAGACCAGCGCGGCGTGGTGATATCAGCTATTTCTGCCAAAGGATACCGTGAAGAAGCCCTGACACCGGGTCTGCATTGGATCATCCCCTTCGCCGAGACGGTTGTCCAGTATCCCATAAGCCGCCAAACCTATACCATGAGCATTGCCACCAGTGAAGGGAAAGTGCAAGGAGATGATTCCATCACCGCGCGGACATCTGATGGTCAGGAAATCTATGTCGATGCATCTGTAATTTATGCCATTGACCCCAACCAGGTGGTAAAGGTCCATATCCTGTGGAAAAACCGTTATGGTGATGACCTTGTGCGGGCACAGGCACGCGGTGTGATCCGCGATGTTGTCTCACAGTACAGGGTGGAAGAAGTCGTGACAACAAAGCGATTTGAAATGGCCGAAAAATTGCGTCAGACAATGGCATCCAAATTAACGGATAATGGACTGGTTCTGGTTGACTTTATTCTTCGCAATATCACCTTCTCACCAGAATATGCAGCTTCAGTCGAACAGAAACAGATAGCCGAACAGACAGCTCAACAAGCGAAATTTGTCGTGGAACAGAAACGACAAGAAGCAGAACAGGCTCGCCAGACAGCCCAGGGCTCAGCAGATGCATCTGTCATCCGCGCTAAAGGTGAAGCTGAAGCCCGCGTGATTGAAGCTCAGGCAGAAGCACAATCTTTGGAACTGATCGCCAAAGCCCTGCAGTCCAATCCGAATCTGTTAACCTATCAGTACATCACAAAGTTATCACCCACAGTGCAAACGATGCTCCTGCCAAGCAGTTCACCGTTTGTCTTCCAACTGCCCAACATTAATAACCAGGGCACCACAACAACACCGTAAATCTATGACTGAAAAAGATTTATTCAGTCAGGCGATGGAAAACCGCATGAAAAGCGAAGCTCCGCTGGCTGAGCGCATGCGGCCGCGCACTATGGATGAATTTATCGGCCAGGAGCATATCACGGCTCCTGGCCGTCTCCTCAGACGCGCCATTGAAGCGGATCGGTTGTTTTCTTCCATAATTCTGTACGGCCCTCCGGGTACCGGAAAAACAACCCTGGCCCGGATTGTAGCCAATCATACACAGGCATATTTTGAAAGTATTTCCGCAGTTTTAGCCGGAGTGGCAGAATTGCGAAAAGTCATTGAAAATGCAGAAATGCGCCGCAAACACCACAACCAGCGGACTCTGTTATTTGTCGATGAAGTGCACCGGTGGAACAAAGCCCAGCAGGATGCCCTGCTTCCGCATGTGGAGCGTGGCCTGATCACCTTGATCGGTGCCACCACAGAGAATCCGTACTTTGAGGTCATCCCGGCGTTGGTTTCCCGTTCCCGCATATTTGAACTTGGGCCATTAAAGGATGAAGATTTAAAGAAGATTTTGGATTCCGCCTTGCAGGACCGTGAACGAGGTTACGGTCATTTATCCATTGATTTGCCAGAAGAATCACGAGCTCACCTCATTGATATGGCTAACCATGATGCCCGCAATCTATTAAATGCGTTGGAATTAGCGGTGGAAACTACCCGGCCATCTGAGGACGGAATCATCCACATTTCACTGGAAATTGCCCAGGAGTCCATTCAAAAGCGTGCCCTTACCTATGATAAGAAGGGCGATAATCATTACGATACAATATCTGCTTTCATAAAATCTGTTCGCGGTTCAGACCCGGATGCGGCTCTATACTGGCTGGGGAAAATGCTCTCAGCCGGTGAAGATCCACGATTCATTTTGCGCCGGTTGGTCGTCCTTGCCAGTGAAGATATTGGCCTGGCTGATCCACAAGGGTTGATGGTAGCAGCCTCTGCTGTCACCGCTTTTGAATTTATTGGAATGCCTGAAGGTGTTTACCCCATTACAGAAGCCACGCTGTATCTGGCAACAGCACCCAAGAGTAACTCGGCAAAAGCCATCTTTGGGGTGAAAGAGTTGATTGAAAAAGAAGGCATGGGGGCCGTTCCTATCCATTTAATGGATGCCAGCCGGGATGCAGCCGGTTTTGGTCATGGCGAAGGTTATCTCTATCCACATGATTATCCGGGTCATTACATTCCCCAAAACTATCTACCCAAAATGGTGAATGACCGTCAATTTTACGAACCATCAGATCAGGGCTATGAAAAGATTATCGCCGAAAGGCTGAAACATTGGCGGCAGATTAAGAGACAGACTGAAAAAGATTCTGAGGAGAAATAACCGATATGCCTGCATTAATTCTGGCCCGTCATGGTGAAACAGATGTCATTGGAAAACGATTGACCGGCCGTATAACTGGCATTCATCTGAATGCAAACGGCCGCAACCAGGCCAATCGTCTGGCAAAGGCACTCGAGGGTGTGAAGATTGGTGCGATTTTCAGCAGCCCATTGGAACGTGCCATGGAGACTGCCCGGCCGCTATCTGAAAGCTGCGGGATACCCATTAGTCCGCACAGCGGATTAACAGAGATCAATTTTGGTGCATGGCAGGGCAAACAATACAAGCAATTGCAAAAATTGAAACTCTGGGAAGTTATTCACTCGATCCCATCTAAAGTTACCTTCCCGGCAGGTGAGTCTTTCATTGAAGCCCAGCAGCGCATGGTTGCCAGTCTGGATGAGATTCTTTCAGCCATGGGTGAAAATGATCTGGCGATCTGTTTTTCTCATTGTGATCCAATTCGCCTGGCGGTAGCGTATTATTTAAATATGGGGCTTGATGACTTCCAACGTCTATCCATCGAACCGGCTTCCCTGTCGCTTATCTCTGTAAGGGACGGGAAACCGCACCTGGGACCTATCAATTTTACGCCCTGGGACATCCGGGCGCTTGTTCATCTCACTGGAGCTGACGGCCGTAGTACAGATGAAGAGTAGTTCATCATCCTGAGTATTTCTGACTATTGTGTAGGCAGGTTGAAATAGTTATATACAGCTCGTGAAATCTGAGCATACATAATATTGACGGGATCAAACACGACCTGCACAGGATGGTACAGGTAGACTGTTAAAACATAATTACCACCGGGAGAATAAACAATACCGGCATCTTGCATGGTATGAATGACACCGTCGGTGGTATCGGTCACCCAACCATGTTTATGGGCAAACTGGGTTCCTTCAGGTAATCCGGCTTCAAGCAAAACACCAATTTTGTTCTTGGCCAGATAGTTGACCATCTGCCGGCATTCATTCTGGCTAATCTCTCCCTGAAATACTGCGGCAAAAGTGCCGCCGCCAGTGCTGGCGCATTCATAGATATCGCTTAATAACAATCCCATTTCCATCGGGGTGGTCTGGTTGTACTGGTCAGGGTTGGTGTTGAAATCAGTACGAGAATTGGCCGGTGTAGTGAACTTTTTCAACAATGGAGCTCCCTGATAGAAGTAACCGCCCAGGAAAGTATTTGGTAATCCAAGTGAAGCCATATCCTGACTGACAACAAGGGGACCCATGTTGGCGTCAAGTACATCAGACATCAATTTATCTGCCGGAGGATTATCAGAGCGATCAATCATCAGTGTGATCTGGTCACTAACGGATGGTTGTAAAGGTTCTTTGGAGCGCTTAAAAACAGACACCATGATCGGAATCTTCATGGTACTTGCCGCGGTAAAAGCCACATCAGGCTTGATGACTTCGTTTTTGTTTACCGCAAAATGCAATTCCTGATTTGTCTGAAGGTCATGCAAATATATTTCCGCTAATCCATCAAAGGATTGCGAAATAATTTGTTGAATTAGGATCTGCAGGTTCTGGAAAGATGGGCGTGGAGGGGCTACTTTCTTCAAAGAAAGATTTACCACACGATTTACCGGTGATTTCAGGGCATCGGATATAAGTACCACAGCACGATCAACATCAAGAGTCATTCCTGATGAACCGCCGGAAAAATTGGTACTTCCTGCAACAGGTACGGCCGCAGACGGCGGGGAGTCAAACCGGGCGGCTATTTCATCTTTTAAATACCCTCTAAGACGGTCTTCAGCCATCTGTGAGCTTAGAGGGATATTTGCCGTTGAAGGCTGCTGGTTCCATAAATATTCCCAAAAACCGTTCCAAAACGGCTGGTTTACGCGTTGAAGATCAGCCGCAGATAGCATGTTTTCAAGATCCAATTCAAAACCCAGCACAGCCGGTTTGACTTGAATGATGGCATCGTTGTAATGCAACTCCACCGGTACACCATATGCTTGCACCAGCCGTTCGGCAGCATGTTGTCTGTCTAGCCCACCAACAGGAACGCCGGCAATTTGCATTCCGGGAGGAAAATTCCCTCTGATTCGGCTGTAACCAATCAAATTATAGACAGTGATTAAAACAGCAATAAAAATAAACGCCAGAGCTATCCAGCGTAGATACGTCAATGATTTCTTGATATTCATAAGACCTCTGCGGTGATTCTACCAGAATAAAAAAACATATCAACCAGAATAATATCTGGGGCATGAATTTATTCCTGCTACCCATTTGCTTTTATATAAAGGTATACATAGAAACATCGGCGAATTGTAAATCCCTATTTATTCACATACAATTGTTTTATATATATGAAAAATTGGTCTCATCCCCCTTGTGGAGAATGTTGATGAAAAAATTCCATCTTGATGTTGGAATTAGAATACCAATGCTCTATCTATTATTCGGGGGACTATGGATCATATTCTCCGATCAATTACTGGATGCATTTGTTCATAATACAACAGACATGACCCGAATCCAAAGCTACAAAGGCTGGGCGTTTGTTGCTGCCAGTGGATTGTTGATATTTCTCTTATTGCGGCAGTACCTGAATTTACAGGCAAAAATCAAAAACCAATTGCATGAGAGTGAAGAAAGGCTGCGGTTGGCTGTTTCAGCAGCCAACCAGGGGATTTTTGACCTGGATGTACGCACCGGAAATCTCGTGGTCAATGATATTTATGCCGTAATGCTTGGGTATGACCCCATATCCTTCCATGAGAATGTTGAATCATGGCTGGAACGGATGCACCCAGATGATATCGAAATTGTTAATGAGATATTTAAAAACTATATCGACGGAAAATTGGCTGAATACAAAGTCGAATTCAGACAAAAAACAAATTCAGGGGAATGGAAATGGATCCTCTCGATTGGCCAAATTGTCGAAAGGGATATCGCTGGACGGCCAGTCCGCCTGTTGGGCACATTCTCGGATATTACAGAAAGCAAAGAAGCAGAAATTATCCGAAACAGATTATTTGAAGATGCCCAGCGCCGTTTAAAACGAATTGCTTCTTTGCGCGAAATCGACCATGAAATCAGTTCAACATCAGATTTTTTAACAACATTGGAAAAGATTGTCCAAAATGTCATGCAGCATTTGGATGCAGATGCTGTTTCTATTCTTCTTTACGATAATGCCGAGAAGGTTTTCAAATATGCAGAAAGTACTGGATTCGATACCAACCGAATTCAGAATGCCCGTGTGAAAATGGGGGGGAGTTTTGCCGGCATAGCTGCTCAACAAAGAACCATGCTCCATATCCGCGATCTGGAGAATAATCATATTGATGAAGCGTTTTCTTCCCTGTTGCGGGAAGAAGGTATTAAAAATTATTTCGGGATGCCATTAATCTCAAAGGATACTCTTGTCGGGGTGCTTGAACTGTTCATGCGGAATGATATCAATCCTGATAAAGAATGGTTGGATTTTTACGAAACTCTCGCCGGTCAGGCAGCACTGGCAATTGAGAATGCCCGTCTATTTGATGGACTTGAATCAGCCAATAAAGAATTATCTTTAGCCAATACAGAATTAGTTGCTGCCAATATTCATTTGATCGAAGCCTATGATGCAACAATTGAGAGCCTTGTACAGGCATTGAATCTGAGAGACTATGAGACGGAAGATCATTCACGCCGGGTGTCTACCATGATGCTTGAACTCTCCAGGATGATGGACTTCACACAGGAAGAAATTACCAATATACACCGTGGAACCTTACTGCATGATATCGGAAAAATGGGTGTTCCCGATGCCATTCTGAGAAAACCGGGACTTCTCACGATGGAAGAGCGAAAGATTATGGAACAACACCCCATTTATGCTTTCAACCTGCTAAAATCAATTGATTATTTACAACCAGCACTGGATATTCCACATTTACATCATGAGAAATGGGATGGAACCGGTTATCCATATGGTCTTAAGGGTGAACAAATTCCCCTATCAGCCCGGTTGTTTGCCATAGTGGATGTATACGACGCTCTGTCAAGCGACCGTCCATATCGTAAAGCATGGGATAAAGAAGCAGTTTTCAATTTTATAAAAGAACAGAAAGGAAAACATTTCGATCCCAAAGTGGTTGATGTCTTTTTGGAATATATGCACAGGTTGGGGGAAATCTGAGATAATCTGCCATTAAGTGTTCTGACGAATTGACACTGCCTTCCCGCGTGGGTATACTTATGCGCCTGGATGACTGGAAGAATGTGAGAATTGAATCATCCCCTGAGAATTTCAGGGTTGGAGGAATAAATTGAAGAAAGCATTGATTACCGGCATTACCGGCCAAGACGGTTCGTATCTGGCAGAGCTTTTGCTTCATAAAGGATACGAAGTCCATGGGATCATCCGCCGGGCCAGCACATTCAATACCCGCCGTATTGACCATATTTACCATGATCCACACAACAATGGCGAGAAAGTAAACCTTCACCTGCATTACGGTGACGTAGCCACATCAGATACCCTTTTGGATGTGATCTATAATATTCGCCCTGAAGAAATATATCATCTGGCAGCACAAAGCCATGTACGTGTCAGCTTTGACATGCCGGAATATACCGGTGATGTAACAGGATTGGGGACTATTCGTATTCTTGAAGCCATCCGCAAGAGCAGCTCAAATGCCCGA
Source organism: Leptolinea tardivitalis (assembly GCF_001050275.1). Classification (GTDB taxonomy): domain Bacteria; phylum Chloroflexota; class Anaerolineae; order Anaerolineales; family Anaerolineaceae; genus Leptolinea; species Leptolinea tardivitalis. Next base: position 173,100 of record NZ_BBYA01000008.1, on the reverse strand, counting down.
TTTTATCAGGCATCATCCAGCGAAATGTTTGGCGGCGCCAAACCGCCCCAGAATGAAGAAACCCGCTTTGAACCCCGCAGCCCATATGCTGCGGCAAAAGTTTATGCCTACTGGGTCACCCGGAACTATCGTGAAGGATATAACATGTTTGCCACAAACGGGATTCTGTTCAATCATGAATCACCCCGCCGTGGTGAAACATTTGTTACCCGCAAGATCACCCGCGCCGTGGCTGCCATCAAGGCTGGCAAACAGGAACACCTGTACCTCGGCAACCTCGATTCCCGCCGTGATTGGGGATATGCACCCGAATATGTAGAAGCAATGTGGATGATTCTGCAGCAGGAAAAACCAAATGATTATGTGATTGGCACCGGCGAAGCACATACCGTTCGTGAATTCCTGAATGAAGCATTCAGTTATGTCGATCTTGACTGGAATGACTATGTCAAAATTGATCCTCGTTACTTCCGCCCAACAGAAGTTGATTATCTGCTGGCCGATGCCAGCCGGTCGCGTAACCTGTTGAAATGGGAACCTCGCGTTCACTTCCATGAACTGGTGCGCATCATGATGGATGCCGACCTGGAATTAACAGGACTGACTCCCCCGGGTGAAGGAAAGAAAATATTGAATGAGAGATTCGGCGGCTGGCACCGCTGGGAATCTCAAGTTGTATCGATGGAACGTTAATTAATAAGAAAACTCTCCCGACTGTACTGCACCCCTTTCCGTTGGTGGTGTCCAACTTTTGGGGTGCAGTTCACGACGGGAGAGTTTTTTACATTAAACTATCGTTTCAAGATACGCTGCAAAGCCTTTATTTCACTGGGATTCAGTCCGGCTTTTTCTAAAGCCTGCAAATCACCATCTGCAATTGCCTGGCCGATCAGCGAATACTTCATATCTTTCAGATCCTGCTCTACAGGAGAATTGATTACTTCATCACCGGTGATTTTTCCATCACCCATGCGGATGACGCGCCGGGTCTGGGCAGCCACTTCATGATCGTGGGTGACCAGTATGAAAGTGGTTCCCTGACTTTCATTTAGTTCGCGCATCAATTTAATCAATTCATGTCCGTTGACAGAATCCAGGTTGCCAGTGGGTTCATCCGCCAGAACCAGCGATGGCCTGTTAGCGAGGGCTCGGGCAATGGCCACACGCTGACGCTGTCCGCCAGAAAGCTGTCCCGGAAGATGATCCAGCCGGTGAGACATTCCCACCAATTCAAGAAGTTTCATGGACCGTTCCCGGCGCTCTTTTGCCGAGCTGTAATGAAGCATAGGAATTTCTACGTTTTCTACAGATGTCAGTGTCGGGAGTAAGTTGTGCAATTGAAAAATAAAGCCAACCGTTTTTCCACGAAACGAGTCAAGGTCTTTTACCTCTGAAAGATCATCCCCATTTATAAAAACTTTTCCTGAGGTTGGTTTATCCAGAGCGCCCAGAACATTGAGCAGAGTACTTTTTCCGCTTCCACTGGGACCCATGATAGCTACAAATTCCCCGGGGGCGATTTTCAGGTTCACATTATCCAATGCCCTGACCTCATCACCATTACCGTAAATCCGGCATAGATCGCGAGTTTCAACCGTCCAGGTCATTCTTCCACCTTAATATCCACGAAAGCTGTCATACCCCAGCGAAGTTTTTCCGGCCGTTCATCCATTGATATCGTGACGGTATAGTTTACTCCGGAGCCTTCGGACGAGCGGGCAGCAATCCGTTCTACCACACCTTGAATTTTCAGATTGGTTATGGCATCAAATGTAATTTCAACCGGAGCTCCTTCTTTAATGCGCGCCACATCGATTTCATTCAAATCAGTGGTTTCGACTTGAAACTGAGAAAGATCAGCAAGAAGCATGGCTTTTTGACCGGGGTTAACCCATTCTCCTTCACGCAGGCTCACCTGACTGGTTGTTCCACTGAAAGGAGCTTTTAAATCGAGGTCAGCCAATGCTGAACGGGCAGCTTCCAGTTGTTTGCGGGCATTATTTAATTCGCCTTCCAGTTGTTTCTCATCACGGGGATCAGGTCCATTCTTAACCCTGTCCCATTCCTTTTGGGCATCCTCAAGTTCAGCTTTGGCCACCACCAGATCACCTTCTGCCTGTGCGACTTCCATATCATCAGGCAGGGATTGCAGGTAGTTCAAGTTCCAACTGGCTTTATCACGTGCCAGACGGGCAGCAGAGAACATGCTTAACACACCGGCACGGGTTATGTCATTCTCATCCCGATCCTGATAATAAGCCCAGAGATCGCTGGCCTTCTTGAATTCGTCTTCAGCCAGAATCATGTCTGCTTTTGCCTGATCCAAAATTGCCGTACTGGCACGCTGATAGTTTTTACCCTCCCGCTTTTCCTGGGCTTTATCCAGGGCTTTTACAGCATTAGCCAAACGCTGTTGGGCGGCAGCCCGAACAACATTATGGTTTTTTGAAAGATCATCCAGCTTTCGCTGAGCTGTCAATACAGCCACTTCAGCCGCTGAAACTGCGGCTTCCTGCGCCGCTTTACCTTTTAATGAAACCAGAATATCGCCAGAATTTACGGCCTGATTTTCCTGCACGGTGACTTTTTCTACAACACCAGATGTAGGGACGCTCAGCAGAGTCCAACGGATGGGAATAACCACGCCTGTTGCACTGACATATGTTTCTGATGCGGTATTTGCGGCCGGTGTCGGTGCCGTTTTCGCCGTTGTACCTGCTCCACAGGCCGAGAGTGTGAATATGCTCATAAAGGCCAGGACGTAGATAACACGATAGATGTTTTTTGTTTTCATTTCAAATTCTCCCACTTTATTCGTATCGCAGGGCTTCCACTGGCGGCTGCAGACTGGCTCGATAGGCGGGGTACACACCTCCGAGCCCGCCGAGTAAAACGGCCACCAGAAGAGACCGGACAAACATCGGCAGAGTATACGATGATGACAGGGCTGCACCCATGGTAGGCTCAAGGGTAAATAACCACCCCATGGCAATACCTGTCAGAATGCCAACCAATCCACCCAGAACGCCCAATAACAGTGATTCATTAACAATCATGCCCAAAACTGACCGCCTGCGCCATCCCATGGATCGTAAAACCCCAATTTCCCTTGTTCTTTCCATGACAGCCATCAACATGGTATTCATCATCCCCAGTCCACCTAATAAAATGGCCATAATAGATATACCATCTACCATTGCTTTGGAGTTTTGCATATCCGGCATCTCATCACTGAATTCTCCCGAAAGAGATGCATGTACATCTGGAAGTTCCGTATTGATTTTGGCTACTGTTGCCGAAGCGGTAGCCGGGTCTTTTAATTTGACGGCATACATGGTGACTTTACGAGGCTTTCCAATGAAGTTTTGCGCATCACGCAAAGTCATCACTCCGCCCATTTCCTCCCAACTGACACTTGATTCATAAATACCCACCAGTTTGAACCGGGAATTTCCCAGTTCGATGGATTGTCCAACCTGTTTTTTCATCGAATCAGCCATCATTCGTCCAATCATGATTTCCCGGTTTCCTTCAATCCGACGGCCTTCCACAACATTGAAACGTTGAATTCCAAAACTGTTGGGTGAATAGCCTTGAACGACAAAAAAACCATTGGAACCAGGGGTCATAACAGCCGTAAAAACCAAACCGGTTATAGAAGCCACTTCGGGTATAGATGAAATACGGGCGCCGGTACGCTCGTCAATGGCGCTGTAACCGGTATCAGCAATTCCAGCCTGCCGGATCATGATTTCTGAATCCGTCAGAAACATCTGATTCATGGCATGCACCATTCCCTGGACTATGCCATCAAGGGAGAGAATCGCCCCAACAGTCAGGGCAATCCCTCCGAGAGTAAGCGCCGTGCGTGTTGAGCGCTGCCAGAGGCTTTGAACAGCCATTCCACCAAAGGGAAATCTTTTCTTCTTTCCTCCGCTGCCGCCCCCTTCATAACGAATGGCTTCAACTGGTTGCAGGCGGGAGGCTTTCCAGGCGGGGTAAATACCGCCAATAATCCCCAGCACCAGAACGACAGAAAATGCCTGTGCAATCAATGGGAGCTTGATGTTACCCACCGATCCACCAAAATACTGGAGAACACTGGCAAAAGCTGTTAAGAACAACCAGCCTAAAACACAACCGACCAATCCTCCAGTCAGTGAAACCAGAACAGATTCTCCAAGAATCATGAATAGAACACGCCGTCCAGACCAACCCACTGCCCGTAGCACGCCAATCTCACGGGTGCGTTCAAACACAGCCATGAGCTGCGAGTTCATCATACCCACACCGCCGATCAGAATGGCCATCCCACCAATTGCCCATACCGTTCCTTTTAAAGCATCCACCATTCCCTGCTTGCTGGCGAATTCCTTTGTTCCTGCCAGAAGCAAATCGGGGTATCGTTTGGAGATACGTTCCTGAAAGCTCGCCTTCATGCCGGGATCTTTCAGTTGAATATAAAACAGCGAAACCTGTCGGGCTTTTCCGAGCAATGCCTGGCTGTCTTCCAGTTTAAGAACTGCGCCGCTATCTTCAAAGGCATCCCCGGTCTGGTAAATACCGATGATCCGATATACATTCTGGGTCAGGCGCAATGTATCACCGACCTTCTTATGCATTGATTCGGCGGCCTGACTGCCTAACAGTACCGGTTTCCCTTTGGAAGAGCCAGCCTGCGGAGTATTGAAACCCACACCTTCTGATATGGCAAATTTCGAAAGGATAAAACTGTCTTCAGGATAGCCAAATACGAAAAAGTACGGAACACTCTCTGTGGTTACGATACCTTCCGTCATACCACTGACTTTCGATACTTCTGGTAATGCCAGAAGTTCTTCTCCAATTTCTTCTTTCACCGTACTCATGCTGATATCATACGAATCCGGCTGGCTTAGAACCAAATCCGCCTTGCTACCACTCATCATGCCGTTATATCCAGCCTGGAATCCCTCTGCAAGTGTTCCCAGACCAATAATGGCCGCAGAACCGATGCTGATTCCCAACACGGTGAGTAATGTTCGCGTTTTCCGTCGCAGCAAGTTCTTTAAAATGATTTTCAGCATAACGAGTCAGTCCTGATTCTGCTCCTTAACCGCTTTCAATCCGTCAATAAAATACTCAGAAATTTGATGAAGAAATGAATTATTCTGCCAATTTTCCATCATATACGGATCATTCACCGCTCGCAAAAAGAACAATCCAATAATTTCTGCCAGCAGAAAACGGGATGCAGCGGATGTATTTGTGGTTTTGATTTGACCATTTTTTATCCAATTTTCAATCTCGTTTTCCATTGAATGAAGCGCCGGCTTGACCAACATTTCAAAGTAATGATCACGAAAATGTGAGTTGTTGATGGCTTCTCCCATGGTTGCCCGCATCATCGGTTCAACCTCATCAAGAAACTGGTGCCTGATCTGCAATGTTTTGCCCAAAATATCCTGATTTAAGGAGTGGTCCTCTGTTTCAGCAACAAATTCCTCAAATCCGGAGTTGGCCAATTTCTCCAGAATGGCCAGCAGCAAATGATCTTTGTTTTCAAAATACGAATAGATCAATCCTTCAGATACATCGGCCTGCTCGGCTATTTCACGGGTAGTAGCCCGTTGATAACCTTTCTCGGCAAACACAGTAGAAGCAGCAGAGAGAATCTGCTCCCGCCGGTCTTCAATACGATGCCGCCGCCGATTGGAAATTCCTGATACAGGATCGACTCCGGTCGATCTTACCATATTGAGCCTCCACTCATTTTTTGAGCATCTGCTCAATATTTTATACCGATTTCTTTCTTCGTCAAGACAATTCAGGTACTCAGTTGTCTTCTTCTGATTCTGATCCAGAGGCTGTTTCTTCTGTTACCCCGCTGCTGTCACTATACGCCAGGAACATGGCAGCCTGTGAAGCGGATTCATACGCGGCACCAAGTTCATCTTCTATTAAAAACGTGCGGATAATCTCTGGTTGGCCTAACCGACGCAGTATTGGCAAACTTACTTTGGGCATCTTTATCTGAACAGAAAATCCCGAAAGTTGTTCACCCGGTTCCCAGAAATTCTCGGGATCACTCACCAGAGGAATGGATGGCTCTTCAACAGTCTGAGGTGTTTCCTCTTCTGCCAGACCTCCACGGTGAAGACGCAATCCTTCCAAAACCTGTTCCTGAGATCGTCCCCGCATACGGAATAAGAGGAAGGGATCTTCATCAAATCGATCCCCTAAAATATAATGCGCGGCAGCCACATGTTTACAAGGGTTAGCCCAATCGGGGCAGGAACACTGGGTTACAAGGTCTCCCGGTCGTTCAGGGAACAGACTCAGTCCGGCGCTCTGAAAAGCCTCTTCAATGTTTTCAGGCATTTCTCCTGCCAGAAGTTTAGCCGCAAACACAGCCTGGCTTGCCAGAACATCTAGGGCTTTCTCCCACTCCTCCGCCTTCAATGGCATTACCTGAATGGTTACCCGATAAGGTTTAACGCGTGAACCCTGCACAGTAGCAGCCACGCCGTTCTTGATTTCACCCATCGAAAGGACCTGTCCCTGAGCGGCATAATCCTGTCCGCGTGAGAGTCGGCGGCCGTCCATCAGTTTCTCCATGGCATGAATCCACCGTCTGGCCCACCAGTTTCGTCCAAACTGACCATTTTCCGTCAGAGCTTTGATTCCACCCACTGCCTTTAGAGGCACTGAAGGTGGACGCGCAATTGTCTCTTCGGTACTGCGGGGTTCATGATTATTCCGCTTATCAGACGGTTTTCGCCGGTTGCCGATATAAGGACCATGTTCGTGACTGTAGGAAGAAGAATTGGTGGTTTTTTCTGGAATTCTCCGCCGGGGGCCCCCGCGTTGGTTCTGTCCATCAGTCTGCCCCGTAGTTTTCTGTGGTTGATTTCGTTGAGGACTGGAAATACCATATTTCGAACGATGATCATGTCGCTGTCCCTGATTTGTTGGACGCTGCCCATACGGTCGGCGCGGCCTGCGAGGTTGAGAAGGATTTGAGGGATCATTCGGATTGGAAGGGGTTAATGGATTATCGTTCATTATTACCCTCTGAGCGTAACAAGGTCACGCAATTCTTCCGTATTCATTTCAGTCAGCCATTGATCGCCGCTGGAGATGATGGCATCGGCTAGACCTTTTTTCGATTCAATCATTTCATCAATTCGTTCTTCCAATGTTCCAACAGTAATCATTTTGTGAACCTGAACGTTTTGCTTCTGACCAATACGGTATGCCCGATCAGTCGCCTGATCTTCCACCGCCGGATTCCACCAACGATCAAAATGAATAACCTGGTTTGCCCTGGTCAGGTTAAGACCGATGCCGCCGGCTTTCAGTGAAAGGATGAAAATTGGCGGTCCATGGGGGTCATCCTGGAATCGCTTAACCATCTGGTCACGAATTTCCGGCGGAGTACCTCCGTATAGGAATTGGGCACTTACACCAAGCTGTTTGGGAAGCCAGGACGCCAGGATCTTTCCCATCTCGGCATACTGAGTAAATAACAGTACCCGATCACCTTCACTGATGATTTCTTCGAGCATTTCAAGAAGTCGGAGCATCTTCCCGCTGCGACGTGAGAACGCGTCATCCGTCGTAACCGCTTCCGCCTCTTTCTTTTCCCATTGATCCGGGTGATTACAGATTTGTTTCAATTGTGTAAGCAGACTTAAAATTTGACCGCGGCGTTCAATACCCTCAGATGCTTGTACTTTCGCCATTACATCATCAACTACAGACTTGTACAATTCCGCCTGTTCATGGGTAAGATGAACAAAATCTTTTACTTCGATCTTTTCGGGTAAATCCTGAATAACCGCTGGATCAGATTTTAGCCGGCGCAGAATGAACGGAGAGACCAGTTTTTTCAATCGACCAGCCGCTTCTTTATCTCCAAACCGCTCAATCGGCAAGGCATAATACCGCCGAAAATTTTCCAGTGATCCGAGATAACCTGGGTTAAGGAATTGCATGATCGACCAGAGCTCACTTAACCGATTTTCAACAGGAGTTCCTGTTAACGCCAGGCGGTAACTGGCCTGTAATTTGCGGATCGCCTGGGTTTGTTTGGCATTGGAATTCTTTATATTCTGGGCTTCATCAAGAATGACTGACCACCAGGGGATGGACTGAATGGTTTCAGCATCTTGCCGAACAACGGCATAACTACTCAACACCAGGTCAACCTTCCGGGCGGCATCAATAAACGCCGCCCCACGCAGACGTGCTGCTCCCTGATGTACCATCGTAGTGATAGATGGAGCGAATTTTGTCACTTCACGCTGCCAGTTGGTAACCACAGATGTAGGACAGATTAGCATCGCCGGACCCGGCAATGACCCATTGGTTTCCTTTTCTTTAAGCAGAACAGCCAGAGCCTGAATTGTCTTTCCAAGCCCCATATCATCGGCCAGACAGGCACCCATTCCATAATTCCGGAAGAAGGTCAGCCAGGAATAACCGAGACGTTGATAAGGCCGCAGTGTACCCTTCAACTCGAAAGGCTGTTCGAGCATGATCAAACGTCCCTGATCTTCCAATTGATGCAGCCATTCCCGTACCCAGCCATCCACAATGACTTCGTCTACCGGAAGCCCTTCAGAGGCTTCCTCGCCGCCAAGAGAATAGAGAGCGGCCTGAACCAGATTCATTGAACCTGTTTGTTGTTGGCGGCTCCAGAACTTTGAGGCAGCTTCCAACTGGGTGGTCTCCAGTTGAACCCATTGCCCGCGGATTTGAACGAGAGGAGTGTGTAATGAGGCCAACCGTTCAAATTCTTCTCGGGAAATCCGTTCTCCACCCAGAGAAAGCTCCCAGGTGAACCGCACAAGCTGGTCAAGTCCCATTTTTCCGCTTGTCGGGCGAGGTGTGATTTCTTTGTTTTCCGGTTCAAGACGAAGCCGAACAGCCAATCGGGCGCCTTTTCGATCCCACCATTCTGGAGGTGAGACAACAAATCCAGCCTCCTCGATCAAAGGAGAAGCTTCCCGCAGAAAACGGTATGCCTCACTGGTATCCAGATCTACTCCACAGGGTTTACTGACTTCCAGACTGGGTAAAATCGGCGGAAACAATCGGGCGGCATAACCAAGACCTGTTAATAATTTTTCTTGAGGTTGTCGGAATCTACTGGCGTATTCAGGATTGGAGGAAATACCATTTTCCCAGATTTGTTCAGAAGTCAATTTGATGGCATGGTCATCCCGTGCCTGCAGGCCGTATTCCAGATGCCAGGCTTTTTCCAAAGGATTGGCAGGTTCAACCTGTGGAGCATTCAGCTTGAAAGATACCCGGCAGGTGGAATCACCTGCCGCCGTAAGACTTCGTTTCCAGGCTCTCAAACCACTCTCCAAAGCCTGTAATTGGGCACTGCTGGCTTTTACGCCGGCATCTTCCTGGAAAAGAGAAACAATCCAATTGAGAGCCGGATCATCTTCTCCGGGCATAATGCGAGGAGCTTTAGTCCGCGTCCATGTTCGCATTAATCCGTCGCACATGCATTCCACAAAGGAATCAATCACCCGTCTTGCCGTTGGATAATTTGGCCTGATAACGGCTTCAGCATCCAATGGTTCAGCCCGGCAGATGGAAGGCATTCCTTCTGAGAGCAAGCGAAGTCGAAATTCATCTTTTTCCCCGTCTAAAACAGGCCGCCAGCGCGCAATGAAACTCTGTCCCAAAATATCTGCTGATTCTAACGATGGGATCAGTTTTTGAAGAGCCAGGGTTTCTAACACAAGGTTTGAAACCATCCGCCAAAACTTCAGGTCTGAACCGAGCCGAAAACTGCCGGAAGGGGAATCTTCTGGTAGATTTATTAAAACTCCAAATGCTTTTGCCGCTGGTAACCACAAACCGGAAACTGACCAGTGTTCCAAAACCGGATTCGTTGTTTCGAAATTAATCTCATCCTCAACCAATATTTGGGAGGAAGGGACAGGGATCGATCCAACAGTCGGAAGAGCCAGATAGGCTGATTGTGATTCAGAATCCCATAGAGGTGTGCCGGCTGCAATTTCTTCCCGCAACCGACGGGAAGGCAAAGCATAAGGGTGCGCAGATGGGATCCCTTTGCGTAAAACAGGGGGATGCCCGACCGCATCAACCAGCAGTCGGGAATTCTCAGCCCAGAATAACATCCCGCCAGGTTCAGTGCTTCGGCGGGGTGATTGCCAATGGCCGTGCAAAATCAGCATGGACACTCACGCGAATATAACAAATTCTTTTGCCAATTATCCAGAATAAAACTCTAAAAAAATTTTTTGAAAATCAAATAGTCATCCGTCAATCCAATGGATTTCGGTTGAGAGCAAGAACCAAATTGTTAATCAGATGGATATTTACAAATTCCCTACACTTTACATTGTAATTATACATTATTCTCTGTGTTTGACTAGGATATACCTCCTGAAATAATTGTCAATATCCTCGATGCAAAAACATGGCATCGAGAAAATCTCCGGTGAAATCCGGATCTATCGTCAGTTCGACATAGTGGGAATTATTGGCAATGAATCCGGCTGTTTTTCGCATCTTTTTTGAAAAGAGCAGCTGGCAGGCGCCAACTCCAGCTGCATTGCCCATTTGATGATACCGCTCCAATGGGATATCAGGGAGCAAGCCTATTTCGATGGAATGGTCCACATCAAGATATGTTCCAAAAGCACCGGCGATGAAGAAATCATCAATATCTTGTGGTTGACAACCAGCTTTTTTCAGGAGAATTTTCACCCCGGCTTGAATGGCGGCTTTCGCCAGTTGTATCTGATTGATATCCCGTCGGGTAATTTCAATGTCCTTGCCAATGCCAGTGGATTCGGCCGGTATTAAGACCATGCGATTCTTTTCCTTCAGCCGGTTGGACATCGGATGATCTCTCACAAAAATTCCCCGGGTATCTAAAAATCCTGCCAATTTCAATTCTGCAACAGTATCCAGAATCCCAGACCCACATATTCCCACTGGCCGTGTGTTCTCTATTGTCTGCCAGATGATTTGACTGTTGCGGATCTGAACTCGTTCTATGGCTCCTGCCGCCGCCCTCATTCCGGCTTCGATATGGGCTCCTTCAAAAGCTGGACCGGACGCGCAGGAACAGGAGTACATGTTTCCCCCTGACAACAAACTTATTTCTGTATTTGTTCCAATATCCATCGACACGATAGTCTTCTCGCCGATCCAGCTATTGGCGGCCAGCAACATAGCCACATGGTCGGATCCTACAAATCCGGCGATATTTGGAGGCAGGTATACCTCAGCTCCCGGTGCAACATTCAAGTGTAAATTACCAGCAGATAAATATGTTGCCTGACTGACTGCCGGTATGAATGGTGCTTCTCCCAACTGCCGAACAGGAAAACCGGCAAAAAAATGATGCATGGCCGTATTGCCCACCATTACACAATCCACAATCCATTCAGGTCGCGAACCGGTTTTCCCACAGAGGTCACCGATCATCTCATTAAGCGTCTCGATCAGTCGATGTTGAAGAATCTGACGACCGTCTTGATGGGTATTGCAATAGGCAATCCGATTAACAACATCTTCCCCATAGCTTATCTGAGGATTCATGCGACCTGTTCGAGCTAAAATTCCCCCGGTTTCCAGATCCACCAGGTACATTGCCAGTTTGGTTGATCCCATATCGCAGGCAATTCCCAATCCATGTGCATTGACAGGCAGGCAGGCAATCACACTCCCGGGTTCTGTAGTCGTGACAGCCAGTTTTATTTTCCATTCAAGGGACCTGAGCTGGGAAGATAATACAGGAAAAATCGGCGGAGATATCGTGATTCCAGAAGAGAATCCAAGATCATTCAGGGCTTTGAGTATCCTGAGGTCATCTGCTTCGAAGTCTCCATTATCGGGCGGTTCGATATCAAGGGAGACGAACCGGATAGAAGGATCGAATTCAAATTTACTGTCAATGCCTTCCACCAGGATTCGTTGTAACGCAGTTAATGATTCTGGCGGAACTTCCACCCGGATGTCTCCTGCTGGTCTCGACTGACAGGCCAGACGGAATCCTGATACGAGAGCAGAAGAGGGCAACTTCTGAGTTTCCACACTTGTTGGAGGTGTGAGTTCACCGGAAACCAACCGGATTTTACAGGTGCCGCATGTACCCCGTCCGCCACAAATGGCAGCCACAGTCAAACCCGCTCGCTGGGCAGCATCCAGAATAGTTTCAGAATCATTCACTTCCACCCGCCTGCCCAGCGGTTCAAAATCAATTTTCACGACGAATCCAATCTGGCAATGACAACCTGAGGAAAAAATTCCAACCATTAAAGAATTATGTATGAATTTTCATAATTATAGTCTTTTGCGATAGGTGGGGTGACAGCCCCAAAAATCTGAGTGTGAGATATAAAAAATGAATAAAAAGGAAAAATTATCCATATACTATTTGTAAGTTGTGCCGAAAATTAACAAGAGGATTTCTATCTGGTTATTTCAAATTACTTGGAATTGATTCTATCTACCAAAGGTCAAGAGATAGATTCCCGGAATGCCAGACAGAATTCCACCATAACGATCAAAACAAGGGGTTGGTATGAAATTTGCAATTCTGACATTGGAGCGTTTACAAAAGTACCAATCCAAAAATCCTGGATACATCCCTGATTTATCTCGATACCAATCCGTTTATTGGTAGTCATTCCAACGCTGGTAACTATGGGGATGCTTACAAAAACTAACGTAAGGTCTATGGGAGAGGATAGATCCATCTCACAGGAGAGTATTATCAAGAAATCTACGAGAGACCGGGTAATGCAAATGTCCGCTTCTTCATCATCTGGAGAATTGCGGCTAGTTGATCCATCCTTCTGGCAGGCTATCATCGACCAGTCTATGGATGGAATCATTATTATTGATGAACATCAACAGATCATTTTTGCCAATCCGGCAGCAATAAATATCTATCAACAATCTCCCCGTGACATAATCGGCCAGTATTGTGGTTTCTCACCGTCTCAAACAGGTTGTGTGGTGTTTAATCCACTTCCCAACCAGAATTCTACAACTCTGGTCGAAGCCCGGACGATAACCATTAATTGGAGAGATAAAAAGGCCTGTCTGGCCACTCTTCGTCCCATGTTGGACCAGAAAAACGAAAATGAAAATGACCTTGAGTTTTTCTGCCGGCTGGATCCAAATGGTTCCATTCTTGAAGTAGATCCATCGTTTGCTTCGTACCTGTCTAGAGCTGGCTTTAACCCGGCTACCCGGAAGATTTACGAGTTATTTTCTGCTCAGGATTGGATCCGTTTTGAAATACAGATGCAGGAATTGCGTAGGAACAATTCACGCGGTGTTGTCCAAACCATCCTTATCGGTCCGGATGATAAAGCCCTGCATGTTCAGTGGATTTTGAAAGGCCGGATTGGACCAGACGGCCAGATCACAGAGGTTGAAGCAACCGGGCGTGAACAATCACGGTTAAACCAGTTAATTGAGAATCTGGATCTCTCTACCTCGATCATCCAGAATGCTACTGAAGGCATCATGTTGACTGATAAAAAAGGCCGGATTATCTCCATTAATAAAGCCTTTACATCCATTACCGGCTACCGTCTTACAGAAGTCATCGGTAAGCCGGTGGATTTTTTCCGTTCCAACCAGCATTCCAAAGATTTTTATGAATCAGTTATTCGGCAGGTCAAGGACTATGGAATCTGGCAGGGAGAAATTAATAACATCCGGAAAACCGGGGAAATCTTCCCTTCCTGGATATCCATTCAACCATCAAAAGACAGTGCCGGGCAAACCACCAATTACATTTTCTATATTCGTGATATATCAGAAATAAAATATATTGAAACCAATCTCCGGCAGATTGCCTTTCAGGATCCGCTTACCGGTCTGCCAAATCGCAGCCAGTTTCATAGTCGGCTGTCACATGCTTTAGAACTTGCCAAACGGAACAACCAGCAGGTGGTAGTCTTATACCTTGATCTCGATCGTTTTAAAGTCATAAATGATACTTATGGCCACGAGAAAGGCGATCTGTTGTTGAAACAGGTGAGTGAACGCCTGATCTCCATTGCCCGAAAGAATGACACTATCGCCCGTATGGGCGGCGACGAGTTTACCGTCTTGCTGGAAGGAACATCGGTTGACTCAATTATCGGTGCATCAACTTTCGCGCAGAAAATATTATCCCTTTTTACCTACCCCTTCCGAATAGACAATCACGAGTTCTATATCACCAGCAGCATTGGGATTTCGTTGTATCCCAATGATGGAGATGATGTAACCACACTGATGAAAAACTCGGATATGGCCATGTACCGGGCCAAAGAATTGGGAAAGAATAATTTCCAATTCTTCTCTCCAGAGTTGAACGAACGTGTCCACAAGCAATTGGATATGGAAGGGTATCTGCGGCATGCTGTTGATAGAAATGAGCTGCGGCTGGAATATCTGCCCATTGTGAATGCCACTACGGGAGAAATCAATTCGATAGAAGCACTCCTGCGCTGGGATAACCCGGAACTTGGACGAGTTTTCCCGGATGTATTTATTCCTTTGGCCGAATCCACGGGATTGATTGTCCCCATTGGCGATTGGGTACTCGAGACAGCCTGCCAGCATCTGAAGAAAATCCATGATGCCGGATGGTCAAACCTAAAAGTATCCGTAAATATCTCTGGGCGTCAATTGGAACGCAATACCCTGGTAGGTACTGTAAAAAATGCTCTGGAATCCTCAGGACTGATGCCCTCCAGCCTGATATTGGAAATCACAGAATCATTGTTAATGAAGAATATGAAAGCCACCCGGGCGATTCTTCAGGAATTGCGCTCGCTTGGTTTGGGAATTTCCATTGATGATTTTGGCACCGGGTATTCGTCACTGAACTCATTGATGATCCTGCCCATCGATACGTTGAAGATTGATAAGTCCTTCATCCTTGAGGTTACATCCAATTCACAGAACCTGTCTCTTGTGCAGGGGATCATTCTCATCGGTCATAATCTTAACTTGCAGGTTGTGGCAGAGGGTGTTGAAAATCTTGAACAGGCCAATCTATTGAATACCAACGGATGCGATGAACTGCAGGGTTACTATTTCAGTAAACCATTACCGCTTGAATCCTTACTCGACCGGTTGGAAAATACCCGGGGATTTATCGGTCAGATTTGAATACGTCTGCTGATTTCTGATGACCAGGCTATAGACGCCAGATAGGAATCACGCAGAGAAATGGACGAAATGTTGGTAGCTTCAACATCGTTCCATTCTCCATTTTCATAAGCAATCACACATCCCAAAATCTGTCCCATGGGACCGGTGTGATCAAGCAAAGCAGCATTCATATCATCTGTAAGGGGCAAATTCTGTAGTACTTCTGCCATGGGCAGGTCCATGATGGCATCCAAAATGGATAACAACCCGATAGTGAAATACCGGTCTTCTTGTTTGTATCCCATTGATAGAGCGAGTAATTCACACATCTTTCCACGGATCATTGCCGTGGTCATCAATGTGTTGGAGCGGTCATTAACCTCTGACATGGCAAGGATGGTTAACCAGCCTCGTATCTGTTTTAATCCCAGAATGACAAGAGCATGGCGAATGGATTCAACTTTGGTATCCAGGGCGTAGAATGCCGAATTGACCATACGCAGCAGGCGATAACTTAAGGACACATCCTGCCGGATCAATTCTTCCAGCTCTTTCATATCTACTTCTGGATCATAAAGGCAGGTTAATAATCGCAAGAGCGAGAACCGACGTGCTGGTAGACGGCGGCCATGAATCACCTTGGGTTTGGAAAGAAAATTACCCTGATAAAAATCGAACCCGAATTCCCGACAGGCATCATATTCTTCCTGAGTTTGAACATGATCTGCCAGAATCCGGCATGGAAAACGCCGGAATTCCAGTACCCTGTCTCTCAATGAAGATAATGGGAACTCATGAATATTCAGCTTCAGAATATTGATGCTTTTTGTGATTTGTTCATTCAATATCAAACTGGGGTGATCCTCCAGAGCAAACCAATAACCCTGGTTTCGGAGGATTTCAATGGAAACAAGAAGTTCATCATCCATTTCAATCCAGCCAGGAATATCAATTACAATCTGCTCTTTGGGGAAAGGAAGGGGAAGTTTGCCCGTCAAATAAGATCGGTCAACCTGTAAAAATGCCAATTTATCTTCTACAATCTTATCAATACCAATCTCAATGAAAGTATTAAATATAACCTGAGACGATGCTTTATCGCCATCTCGAAGTAACGCCCGGGTGTTTTCCTTTGAACGATACATCAGTTCATACGCAAACACTTCCATGGAAGGTGTATATATCGGTTGACGACCCACATAAATATCAATCATATTTCACTCCATTTTATTTCCCGGCAATTAACGCCATATTGCCCAACACCTTCCACGAATTTAAAAACACATCCGTCGGAGCTTCAAAGAATTTATCGTTGTTCAAATAACGGATATGGGTTTCGTTGTATCCAGTAACAATAACTACATGTTCATATGCAGCGACAATGACTTTCTGTCCATCTTTCGCCGTATATTCAAACGGTACACCTCCCACCACATTCCCAATGACCCATACAATCACTGGACGATCATTGGCAATTTGTTGTTTTAAGAAAGTCAGTGTGTAATTTTTGACTGCCGTCGCCGGCATCCCATACTCTTGCAATAATTGTGCCACTGGTGCGGCATGCACCCCATAGGCATAGGGCGGCGCCTGCCCCCATTTGCTGTTCACACTGCCTACAAATCCTACTTCTGGATTATCAGATAAGGGCAGCCGGTTCTGAAATTCAAATTCATTGATGTCAAAGCCAAAATATAACGCCCAATCGCGTGTGGCGGCTGCTTCACACCCCAGTTTGAAATATTGTTTGTGGCCTGAGATATTGGTGATGTAATGAGAGACTGGCAACCCGAATTCATCTGTAGGAATGGCAGTCTTGTTGTCAGCCATTTGTGTCTTTCCCGATTCCATGCCGAAGGGCATACCCGTTGGTGACGGTACTTCTGTCGCCACTAATGTTTCAATAACAGATGGCGATGGTGTTGGTGGAAAAACCGTTGCTGTATTCTTTAAAGAGGGTGTATCTGTTATTAGAATAGGAACTGTTGGAGATAGGACTAAATCAATACTCGCCGCCTTTACACTGTTTGAGGTACATCCAGCAGTTGCCAGAGCGGCGAGCAATAAGATATCAATGGATTTAAAACGGGTAATTTGCTTCAATGAAAACCAACAAAATTATTACTCAAGTTTTACCCGGGTATTTTATCATTACATAAATCTTCTCATCAAACCATTATTTTTTCTGGATAGTGTTCAATACAGCCGGGAGTAATCCTCCCTGCCGGTAATACTGCACTTCTAAAGGTGTATCCAGGCGGCAGGTTACTTTGAAGGTTAATGTTTCTCCGTTCTTTTTATGAGCACTTACCAGAATCGGGCAACCCGGTTCAAGTGTTGCGTCATCTACGTTGATATCCAGAGTCTCGGTGCCATCCAAACCCAATGAAGGAGCATTTTGTCCAGCCTGGAATTGCAGCGGAAGAATACCCATTCCAGCCAGATTTGACCGGTGAATACGCTCAAAGGATTCAGCAATAACTACACGAATGCCTAAAAGCATTGGTCCTTTGGCAGCCCAATCACGGCTTGAACCGGTGCCATATTCTTTTCCTGCCAGAACAGCCAGCGGGATACCCTTTTCCATATACTTACGAGAGGCTTCATAAATAGTGATGATTTCACCGTCTGGTTGGAATGCTGTAAATCCACCTTCTTTTCCACCTGCCATTAAATTTCGAAGCCGCAAATTGGCAAATGTTCCTCGAACCATTACCCGGTCATTTCCGCGACGCGAACCATAAGAATTGAAATCCGCCGGGGCAACATTGAGGCTGCGTAAATATTCTCCTGATGGAGAATCTTTGGAAATATTACCCGCCGGTGAGATGTGATCGGTTGTGACAGAATCACCAAAAACAGCCAGCATACGCATATTTTTTAGCGTTGCACCCTGCGCAGAAGTGGATGCCGTCTGCTTAAAGTACGGTGGTTCTTGGATATACGTAGAAGAACTGATCCACTCATAATTCGATCCAGATCGGACATCCAGCGCCTGCCAATCTGAATCTCCAGAAAATACGTCAGCATAGGCGGATGTAAACAAATCTGCAGTAATGGAGGCAGCCGCCAATTCATCAATCTCATAACGGGTAGGCCAGATGTCTCTCAAATAAACCGGGGTCCCATTTTTCCCCAATCCAACTGGTTCATTTTCAAAATCGATATCCACCCGGCCTGCCAGAGCAAATGCCACAACCAACGGAGGCGATGCCAGGAAATTTGCCAGAGTATGCGGTGAAACCCGGCCTTCGAAATTACGGTTGCCCGATAAGACGGCTGCCGCCACCAATTCACCCTGTTTGATGGCATTGACTGTTACATCTGGAAGCGGACCAGAATTTCCGATACAGGTTCCGCACCCAAACCCGGCAACCTGAAAACCAAGCTGATCCAGGTATTTTTGCAGGCCGGAAGTGCGTAAATAATCAGCCACCACGCGCGAACCCGGTGCGAGGCTGGTTTTTATTGTTGGCGAGATTGAAAGACCAGCTTCTACGGCTTTTTTAGCCACCAGACCAGCAGCCAGCATGACGGTGGGATTGGAAGTATTGGTGCAGGATGTAATGGCTGCCAACACAACAGAACCATGGTGAAGCGTTGCGGTTTTCCCATCCGGTAAATTTACGAGGCTCGTATTCGCCAATTTTTCCTCTGGAAGTTGGTATCCACGATCTGTTTTTGATCGTGTCAGGGAACCCAAAAATTCGGCCTTAACATTTTTCAGACTGATCCTGTCTTGCGGTCGTTTCGGTCCTGCAATGGAAGGTTCCACCTCCCCCAAATTAAATTCGATGATGGAGGAGTATTGAGGATCAAGACTCTGAGAAGTGCGCAGCATACCCTGAGCAGTAAAATAGGCTTCAATCAAATCCACCTGATCTTTTCCCCGGCCGGTAAGCCGCAGATAATCAAGAGTTACCCTGTCAACCGGGAAATAGGAAACGGTGGCGCCATTCTCGGGGGTCATATTTGAAATCATGGCGCGGTCTGCCAGTGAAAGTTCATCCAATCCGGGTCCAAAGTATTCGAGAAACTTATTCACCACACCGGTCTTGCGAAGTATCTGCGTCAGATGAAGAACCAGGTCGGTCGGCATCACACCCTCGCGCAGAGTACCGGTGAGGTGGACCCCAATAACATCTGGAGTTACAAGTTCGACAGGTTGATCAAGCATGGCTGCGATGGCTTCTATACCGCCCACTCCCCAACCCAGCACACCCAATCCATTGATCATCGGGGTATGTGAATCGGTACCCAGAATAGTATCAGGGTATACCAATGGAATGGTGTCGTTTGTTGTCTGGACAACCGGAGATAATTTCTCAAGGTTAACCTGATGGATGATCCCGCGGGATGGTGGAACAATTCGCAGATTGGTGAAAGCCTGCTGAGCCCATCGCAAGAAATGATAGCGTTCTTGGTTGCGTTGGAATTCAATTTCCACATTCTTTTTTATGGCATCTGATGAACCGGCAAAATCCATCTGAACGGAATGGTCAATAACCAGATCAACCGGTATGGCGGGATTAATTCGGGAAGGATCTCCACCGCGTCGCTGCATCTCCGTCCGCATGGCTGCCAGATCCACCATCACAGGCACACCGGTAAAATCCTGCAGCACCACACGAGCGGGGTAGAAAGCCAGTGGAGGGCGATCATCGGCTGAGGGTGCCCAACGGGCTAATCGTGAAACATCATCAATCGTGACAGAAAGTCCGTCGCATTTTCGCATGGCCATTTCAAGCAGAATGCGAATGCAAAATGGCAGTCGGGAAATATCCCTCTTAAATTCCACACCCGCCTGCTGGATGGAGTAGTATCGGTATGTTCGGTTACCAAATTGTGCTACCTGTTCTTCAAAACGATTGCTTTTCATTTTGTTTCCTTAATTCATAGCCTTGATCATAGCCTCTCCGAAACCATCTGTGGAAACCAGAGTGGCATCGGGAATAAGGCGGTGAATATCAAACGTGACTGTCCGCGCAGCCAGAGCACCTTCCAATCCGCGAATTACCAGATCGGCAGCTTCCTGCCAACCCAGATAACGCAGCATCATTTCACCTGAAAGTATCAAGGAAGATGGATTGGCCTTATTGGTATTGGCAAACAGCGGCGCTGTGCCATGGGTGGCTTCAAAGACAGCAGCACCAGTATCATCGTTCAAATTTGCACCCGGGGCAATACCCACACCGCCTACCTGCGCAGCCAGAGCATCAGACAGGTAGTCACCATTCAGGTTGGGTGTGGCAATTACATCAAATTCTTGCGGCCGGGTAAGAACAGCTTCAAACACAGCATCAGCAATCATATCGCGGACAAACATTTTGCCCGCCGAGAGGGCAGCCTGTTTGGCCTGATTGGCGGCATCTTCACCCTGATCAGTTTTAATTCGTTCCCACTGCATCTGCGTGAAAACCCTATCGCCGAAGGCTGCCTCGGCTGCTGCATATCCCCATTTACGAAACCCTCCCTCAGTAAACTTCATGATGTTGCCTTTATGCATCAGAGTTACTGACTTCCGTCTATTCTGAAGCGCCCATCGAATGGCTGAGATCACCAGCCGGCTGCTGCCTTCGTTGGAGATGGGTTTTATCCCGAATGAAGTAGTGTTCGGAAAACGTACTTTGGCAAATTGCGAAGGGAAATTCTCCCTCAAAAGGTCTGAAAATCGGGAATTATCATCAGAACCAAGCTCGAATTCAATTCCGGCATATACATCTTCTGTATTTTCCCGGAAAATCACCATATCCACATATTCTGGGTGGATCACGGGTGCAGGCAATCCTTTAAACCAACGGACCGGCCGTTGGCACACATAGAGATCGAGTTCCTTACGAAGGGCGACATTTAAGGATCTGGCTCCACCTCCCACCGGAGTCCCCATGGGGCCTTTCATACCCACCAGATAGGTTCGAAACGCCTGCAGGGTTTCATCTGGCAATCCGGTACCCAACAGTTTGACAGCTTTTTCACCGGCCAGAACTTCCTTCCAACGAATGGCACGTTTTCCATGATACGCTTTTTCAACAGCATGGTTAAGGACAGATTTGGCAGCCCGCCAGATATCGGCGCCAATACCATCTCCTTCGATATAAGGAATGGTCGGTTGGTCAGGCACAATCAACCGGTTATCTTGCCTCATAATAATCTGGTCATTTTCTGATTTGTAATCGTTAACCATAAGTCCTCTTTTCTATTACAGGCAATAAAGATTACCCAAAGATCACCCTTGACGGTCACTTAAAAGCACATCTATAATATTATCAGATAACGGGACGCTGTCCCATTAAATGAGACAATTATGGAAAACGACACCTCCCCCATTTTAGCTCGAGCAGTGGATATATTGGATTGTTTTAACCAAGACAGACCGGAAATCGGTGTTCGTGAAGCCGCAAGACTGGTTAATCTCTCCAGCAGCGCTACCGGCCGTTTAATGGCTTCACTGCGTAATCTGGGCATATTGAGCCAGAATCCGGAAAGTAAAGCCTACAGTCTGGGACCCCGCGTACTTACCTGGGCGGGAGTATACACAGCCACGTTGGATTTACGAAAACGGGCCCTGCCGTTTTTGGAGGAATTGTATGTTTCTACAAACGAAACAATTAGTCTCTACATTCTGCAGGGGAATGACCGTATCTGCGTTGAGCGTTTAGAAAGTGCACAGACAGTTCGTATCGTCGCCCGAATCGGCAGAAGACTTCCCTTATATGCCGGTTCTGCGGGGAAAGTTTTACTGGCGTTTCTTCCGGAAGACCGCCTGAGGGAAATTCTTCCCACTCTAAAAATGGAACCGTTGACTCCAAATACCATCATCGACCGAACGAAATTACAAAATGAACTGGTTGAAATCCGCAAACGCGGTGTTTCTGTCAGTCATGGTGAATGGATTTCAGATGCCAGCGGAATCGCGGCTCCGATTTTTGATCAATTCAATGAACCGGTGGGTGCCATCAGCATATCAGGGCCAACCCAGCGTTTCACTCCACGGGTAATCGAACTATTTACCCCGCCCTTAATCCATGCCGCTGTTGAAATCTCCCGTGATATGGGATACCGCGGCCCCTTTCCACCCAAGTTCATGGAGTAAAAGATGATCCTGCACGATCGCATTGCTGAAATATTGCCCGCCTGGCGGGACCGCGTCAACCATCTGGTTACGGAACATCGTGATTTCAAGGTATGCGATGTCACGGTAAGTCAGATTTACCAGGGAATTCGCGGCGTTCAAATTCAGGTAACCGATATCTCTTATGTAGATCCATACGAAGGACTTCGATTGCGGGGATATACCATTCCGGAAGTTCTTGAAAAATTACCCCGCCTGCCGGGATGTGAGTTTCCTATGGC
The DNA here is from genome assembly GCF_001050275.1 of Leptolinea tardivitalis. GTDB lineage: Bacteria > Chloroflexota > Anaerolineae > Anaerolineales > Anaerolineaceae > Leptolinea > Leptolinea tardivitalis. The sequence goes on along the minus strand of NZ_BBYA01000008.1, from coordinate 150,612 downwards.
CGGTGGTCTTTATTACCTGCTCATGACGGATTCTCTTCCATCTTATGAAGAAGCACTCGAAGTGGAAGATGAATGGAAAAAATACGCCGTTATTCCACAGTATGTCATTGATATGATTCATACCATGCCAAGGAATACCCATCCGATGACCCTTTTTTCACAGGGGATCATGGCGCTTGGTGTTGATTCCATTTTCTCCCGGCAATATTTGAACGGATTGGCGAAATCGGATTATTGGATCCCCACATTGGATGATTCCATAAGGCTCACAGCTAAACTGCCTGCCCTGGCTGCTGTCATCTATAACTGGAAATATCGTGATGGATCTGTCATCGCCCCCAATCCTGACCTGGATTGGAGCGGCAACTTTGCTTATATGATCGAAAACCCGAACAACCATGAATATGAGGAATTATGCCGGTTGTTTTTCCTGTTGCACTCAGACCATGAAGGTGCCAATGTATCAGCTCACACGGCTCATCTGGTGAATTCAGCTCTATCAGATGTTTATCTGGCGTCATCGGCTGCCATGAACGGTCTGGCTGGCCCCCTTCACGGACTAGCCAACCAGGAATGCCTGCGCTGGTTGTTGAAGGTTTATAACAGTTTTGAGTCACTTCCGTCAAAAGAAGAAATGGCTGATTTTGCCCGAGCGGAACTTAAATCTGGTCGTGTTATCCCCGGTTACGGCCATGCGGTTCTTCGCACAACGGATCCCCGCTTCACAGCCCAGTATGAATTTGCCAAAAAATATTTACCGGATGACGAGTTATATCAGCTCGTCTGCCGGATCTATGAGGTATTGCCTGGTATTCTCAAGGAAACGGGAAAAGTCAAGAATCCCTACCCCAATGTTGATGCGATCAATGGCACACTGCAATACCATTATGGTGTTCGGGAATTTGATTTTTATACAGTACTTTTTGGAGTTTCGCGTATACTTGGGATCACGGCCCATGCCGTTTGGGCCCGTGCATTGAATAAACCCATCGAGCGGCCCAAATCATTAACCACTGCCATACTGGAAGAAAGGGTCGCCGGGAAACCCGATACTGTTGAAGTGGAAATGTAATCCCTTATGGAATCACATCGTGTCATCATTAAAGTAGGAACATCCACTCTGACAGCCGGTTCACACCGGTTGTCTATCCCTCACATCTTTGACATCACCCGTCAGATCATGCAATTGAAAGAGACCGGTGCACAGGTTGCATTGGTTACATCAGGTGCCATTGCGGCTGGCCGCGAAGCCATGAGTATGGCAGAAGCGCCCCGATTTACACCCGGCAAGCAAATGCTGGCGGCCATTGGTCAACCGCGTTTGATTGCTTATTATGATCAATTCTTTCGTATGTTCGGCCAGGTAAGCGCCCAGGTCTTGTTGACTCGCGAAGACCTGACTGATCGCAATCGCTATCTGAATGCACGCGGAACTTTTGAAGGGTTACTCGAAGGTGGTGTTGTTCCGATAATCAATGAAAACGATACGGTGGCCACAGAAGAAATTCGCTTCGGTGATAATGACAACTTGAGTGCTCTGGTAGCCAACCTGGTGGAAGCCGATCTTCTGCTTTTATTAACCGATCAGGCCGGACTTTTTACCGGAGATCCACGCAAAGATGAAAATGCAAGGTTGATCGAAAAGGTTGATCAGGCTGAAATTCCGCTGGAATACTGGGAAGCAGCCGGGGGTTCGCAATCAGGATTGGGTACAGGAGGTATGGTCACCAAATTGCGGGCGGCTGACCTTGCCCGCCGTGCTGGTGTAAAAGTAGTGATTGCCTCCGGTTCTGAACCGGATATTATTCTAAAAGCCGCTTCCGGGAAGCAGATCGGCACACAATTTCCGCCGTTGGTTTCCAAACTGGAAAGCCGAAAACGATTCTTGTTGGCAGGCAAACGCGGCGGTGGTATTCTATCCATAGATGAAGGCGCCACTCTGGCCTTGCGAAAAGGCGGCAGTTTGCTGCCGGTGGGGATTCGCGAGGTAACGGGAGAATTTTCCCGCGGCGCCACCGTTCGAATTTTGGATGTCTCCGGTTCCGAAGTTGCCGTAGGTATGACCAGCTATGACTCGTCTGATCTGAAAAAAATCATCGGATGCCGGTCGGATGAAATTGAAAGCATCCTCGGGTTTACGGAAGGGGATGAAGCTGTTCACCATAACAACATGCTCTTGCTAAAACCTGCTCTCAAACGGCAGAAAGGTTCTTAAGATGGTCACCACATCTCCTCTTGCACTTGCCCGCTCTGCCCGCTCAGCTTTTCACTCATTGGCGTATTCCAGTACCAGTGCTCGTGAAGCCGCGCTTATGGCTATTGCCGGTGAAATAGAGAATAACAAAGAGAGTATTCTTGCCGCCAATCAGCAGGATGTTGATGAGGGAAAAAAGTCTGGATTATCACCAGCCTTTATTGACAGGTTGATGTTGAATGAAGAACGCCTTGGATGGATTACAACAGACCTGCGCCGGGTGGCCACCCTTCCTGACCCTGTCGGCGAAGTGTTTGATCAACAGCTCATGCCCAATGGATTGAAAGTGCGTAAACAACGTGTTCCACTTGGCGTGCTGGCCGTAATCTATGAAGCCCGCCCCAATGTTACCGTGGATGCTGCCGGATTGGCCTTGAAATCTGGAAATGCCGTTATCCTCCGCGGTAGCAGTGAAACCCTTAATTCCAATCGAGCTCTGGTCGATGCGATTCATCGAGGATTGGCGTCAACAGGCCTGCCGGAAGGATCCGTCCAGTTTGTTGACAGTCCCAGCCGCGAATTAGTTTTTGAACTTCTCAAACTTCATAATGACATTGACATGGTGATCCCTCGCGGAGGATCTGCTTTGCATAAATACTGCCGTGAGAACAGCCTGATTCCGGTGATCACCGGTGGCATAGGAATCTGTCATGAATATGTGGATGCCAGTGCCAACCTTGAAAAAGCGCTACCGGTCATACGGAATGCCAAAATCCAACGGCCCAGCGTCTGTAATGCCCTCGATACACTTCTGGTACATTCAGACGTCGCAGGGAGATTCATTCCACTGGTTGTGGAAACATTGTCAAAGGATGGGGTGACTTTCAGGGTGGACGAAAAGGCAGCGGCCTGCCTTCCTGATCCACTACCAGCAGGAGTCGAATTGGCCGGTGTTAATGATTTTGATACAGAATGGTTGTCTCTGGTTCTGGGTATTAAAGTTGTTGATACACTGGATGAAGCCATCGAACATATCAGCCTTCACTCCACAGCCCATTCGGATGGGATTCTGACGGAAACAGAAACGAATGCCCGTGAATTTGTTGCCCGGGTAGACTCCGCAGCCGTCTATGTGAACGCCAGTACACGATTTACGGATGGCTCTCAATTAGGGTTGGGTGCCGAAGTGGCCATCTCCACCCAACGGCTTCATGCCCGCGGTCCTATGGCGTTACGTGAATTGACCACCTATAAGTGGGTTATTGAAGGGGAGTATCACGCCAGGTTGTAGGTTATATTTTCCGCAGTTGCAGGATTAATATCAACTTCAACTGTTGGTTCGAGTCAAAAATATACTGGATTTGTTTGATCACTGACAAGGTCGATTTAATTTCGACGTATTGCCCGCATGTCAATCACCTGGGATTTTCTCAACGGTAAAACGCCGTGAGTTGGACGCCATCCAGAAATCCTGCCCTTAAAAGTGCAAGCAGCCGGGTGAGGGGGGCACCCGACCGCTTGCAATCCAATATTACCAAATTTCGGGTTTTATGCAATAGTAATCAACAAATCTGACTTTACAGAATTGTTTGTCAGATTAACGAATGCAGTTCACTCATCAAATCTTTGTTCTTTTGGTACAGGTCAAGATATATCTGGTAGTACTTTGAGTACAAATCATGTTTCATTGGATCCGGTTTAACCAGGCGGTCGTATTTTATCCATGATGTGATTTGATTGTATGAAGAATGCACACCCACAGCCATGCCTGCAAGGAATGCATCGCCAAAGGAAGCACCAAATGTGACTGCCGGAACTCGCTGTGGGATTCCACTGATGTCGCTGACCACCTGGAGCCATAACGGATTCTTTGTTCCACCGCCTACGGCAATCACATCATCAGGTTTGACACTAATTTCATCCATAACATCAAAATGCTGCCTTACTCCGTATCCCATACCTTCCAGCACAGCCTTAAATAGATGGCCGCGTTGATGGGCAAGCGTCAATCCAAAGAACATTCCCCTTGCCAGCGGATCATTGATCGGTGTCCTTTCTCCAGAGAAATACGGTAACACCACAAGCCCTTCTGAACCGGCGGAAATGTTTTCAGCTTCATGGATAAGGGCAGTATACGCATTTTCGCCGCCAGATTTTTCTGCCGCTACAAGGTCAGGTGAGAGTTTATCCCTAAACCAACGTGTCAACGATCCGCTGGTAGCCGTACCGGCGGCAAACGCGGATGTACCAGGGAACAGGTAGCGGGCTGCCCATAAACGGCTGTCTACTTTTGGTGTGGATGTTACAAGATACATAAAAATGGTCGAACCGTACATCAACATCATCTGTCCCGGTTTGACGACACCTACACTGACAGCTTCAGCCGAAGCATCAGCCGTTCCAAAATTGACTGGCGTTCCTTCCGCCAGGCCTGTAATTCGGGCAGCTTCGGCCGTTACGGTTCCAGCTTTTTCACAGGCCCAGCCAATTTCTGGCAGGCGTTCAGGTTCAACGATGCCCTCACAGAATTCATTACTCCAGGTACCTTTGTAAAAATCATAGAGTGGCGTAAAGAAGGAAGCGGTCAAATGGTCAATGACCATCTTCCCGGTCAATCGGGAGATGATAAAAGACGAGGCTGTCGTAAATTTTGCCGCTTTATGATAAATCTCTGGTTCATTCTTTTTTAACCACAGAATTTTCGGTCCAACCGCCTGTGAAGAGAGTTCATTCCCGGTTTTTGCAAACAAATTTTCCTTACCAAACCGAGCATTCAATTCGTCAATCTCGCGATAGGCCCGCGTATCCACGCCGTAAAGTACACCCATTCGCAGAGGATTTCCCTGCTGGTCTACAGGCAGCATGCAGGGTGCAATGGCACTTACCCCAATTCCTGCGATGTCTTTTGAAGATATCTGACTTTTCGCTAATAATGTTTTTGTTAATAAAACAAAATCACCCCACCAGGTTTTTTCAGGGTCATGTTCAGCCCAGCCCTGCCGGGGAATAAGCAGGTCGTGTGGTTGAAATGCACTGGTAATAAGATTCCCTTCACTGTCAACCAGAACACCTTTCGATTCATATGTTCCAATATCAATACCCAAGAGGTATGTTTTTTCCATTATTCCTCCATGATGAAAAATTCAGGAATAAAAACAGGAGCGAGGCAGAACCTCGCCCCTGTTTTTGAGGCAATTCATCCGAACCTGCAAATATTTAACCAATATGTTTGGTTTTTACTTTCATCTTTCGTTGTGCACTTAAGTAATTGATTACCATAATGGCAATAAGCAGGAAACCCCAGGAGAATATCTTGAAGAAATTTGCACCCCGATATTCAGCCAGCAGCATGTTCAAACCGGTTGAAAGGAATTGTAGAGAGAATAGACCAAGCAACATTCCAGAAATCTTTCCAAAACCGCCGGCAACATCGACTCCGCCCAGAACCGCAATCAAGATGGCCATCAATACATAGGAACCACCATAATCAGCATTGGCAGAATTGGTACGAGCCAGAATAACAATCCCCGCGATGGAAGAGAGCAAACCGCTCAAAGCATACACGCGTAACAGTACATTGCGATTATCCACACCAGAGAATTTGGAAGCCACCGGGTTTGTCCCAATCAAATACAAACGCATACCCAGGGTAGTCCGATTCAGCAGGATGGAAATAAAAATCGCCATTACGATAAAAATAATAAAGGGAATCGGAATTTTGAAAAAATCACCATTTCCGAGGAACTGGAACTCTGGAATACCAAAAATACCCGTACCTTTTGTGATCCCGATCGTGAGGCCAGAGAACAAAGTCATAGTACCCAGTGTAGCCAGGATGGGTGAAATTCCAATTCGTGTAATCAGAAAACCGTTAAAAGCACCACAAATTAAACCAACCAGCAATGCAGCCACAATGGCTAATATAATCGCCAATGTGATTGTTTCCGGAGTAGATCCAGCCGGGGCCATATTGGTCAAAATAAGACCGGCGGTAATACCAGCCAGATTGGCAATGGCGTTCACTGAAAGATCAATGCCGCCGGTGATCATGGTCAGCATGATACCCAATGCCAGAATTCCAATTTCAGAGCACTGGAAGGCCATGGACTGAAAATTCTGAAGAGTAGGGAAAACTTCCGGCCGGGCAATACTCATACTGATAAGAATTACCAGCATGATGACAAACAACCGGGTAATATTCTCATCACTCCGCAACAGGCTCAAAATATTCTTTGAGAAATCCGTCTTGGTTGGATAATTATCGTTGGGTGAAACTGAAGATGGTTGAGTCATGTGAAATATAACTCCGACTTAAGATTGTTCGGCCAGGTCTACATTGAGCTGCTTTTTTGCCGTGAGGGAACGATAAGCGGGAATACCGGTACCAATGATAAGGATGATACCGATAACCACTTTCTGCCAGGCCGAAGGGATACCGATGAGAATAAGACTATTCTTCATGATAGTAACCAGCAGAACTCCTAATAGAGTTCCGATAACAGTACCACGGCCGCCAGTAATAGCCGTACCGCCCAGCACGACAGCCGCAATGACATCCATTTCGGTGCCAACGAGAGCAAATGGATTGGCTTCACGGGCATAAGCACCAAAGGTCATTCCACCGATACCGGCCAGGAAACCGACAAAGGCATAAATAAAAACCGTGATTCCTTTCGTGTCGAAGCCAGTGCGTTCAGCTGCTTCACGAGACCCACCGAGGGCGTAAATACCGCGGCCAATCATGGTGCGTTTCAGAATGAACCAGACGACAATGACCAATGCGAAGAAAATCAACACACCAGGATGCAGGCTTGTCTTTGCCGGACCGCCGCCCACATCAGTCACAAACCACTGTGCCTTGGCAAATTTATCCATTCCATCTGGAATGTTGCGAATGTATTGACTGTCAATAAAGAACAGCATGAAACCTTGAATCAGGCTCTGGGTACCCAGAGTTGCAATCATGGTTGGCAATTTGAAAGATGAGATCAACCAGGCATTTATTAGACCTAACAGAGTTCCGATTGCAGCAGCAATGATATACATCAATACGACAGAACCGGAATATTGCCAGGCTAACATTAACTTGGTTGTGACGTAAAGTGAAAAAATGGCGATAGCTGTGAAGGATAGATCAATACCACCTGAAATAATGACAATCATTGTTCCAAGGGCAAAAATTCCCACCACTGTTCCACTGCGCAGTGTGTCAAATACAGTAGCCAGGGAGAAAAATGTCGGATTGATCATCCCAATTATGAGCGAAAGCCCGATTGTCGTCAGGGCAACTATGAATTCTGTTTTCTTAAAAAGGCGCTTTATCATAACGAATTGGTCCTAATTCGGGATTTGGGGCCTTTTTCAGGCTTCCACCAACTTCAAGTTAATTTCTTTTTCGGTAATATTCTTGCGATCGAACTCTTCCACAATGCGACCTTTACGCATGAGAAGAATCCGGTTGCAGGTGGCCATTAACTCGGGAATGTCATCAGACATGACCAATAATCCCATTCCTTCAGTGGCTAGTTTGCGCATAATGGCATGTAATTCAGATTTGGATCCCACATCTACACCAACTGTTGGTCCATTGAGGATTAAGATTTGAGGATTAACAGCCAGCCATTTGGCTAATACCACACGCTGCTGATTTCCACCTGAAAGGCTCTGTACGGGAAGATTGGCATTGGGTGTTTTGATGGATAGACTGCCAACCCAGCGTTTGATTTCTGAATTTACCCTACGCTCATCAATTAATCTGGTTTTCGTCAGCAGTTCATCCAGTTTACGAATTATTAAATTTCTCCCAATGGATTGTGGAAGGAATAATCCTTCAGTCAACCGATCTTCAGGAACATAGCCAATCCCGTTCGCTACGGCATCTTGAATTGAATTTATCTTTATCTGTTTTCCGTTGATTGAAATCGATCCGCTTTCGGCCGGTTCAACACCAAAAAGTGAGGTGGCCAGTTCAGTTCTTCCCGAACCTAAAAGACCTGTAATTCCAAGGATTTCACCGGGATGTAATTCAAATGAAACATTATAGAAACGTCCAGGTGAAGTCAGGTTGTCAACTTTTAACAGGCATTCAGGACAATCCGTCTTAGGTTTGTATTCATATGATGTTTCGACGATCTCTTTGCCAGTCATATAATAGACAAGCTTGGCCCGGTCAATTTCGCTAGCAGGAGCATCTACAATCTTCTTTCCATTCCGAAGAATCAATGTCCTGTCGGAAATTTCCTGGACTTCATTCAATTTATGGGAAACAAAGAGGATGGACATCCCCTTTGCCTGTAGGCTCTTGATTACTTTGAAAAGCGACTTTACTTCACGCTGTGTTAATGCCGTGGTCGGTTCATCCATAATAATGAGCTGAGAATTTTGAAGAAGAGCTCTGGAAATTGCGATCAATTGTTTATCCGCCACAGACATCTGTTCAACCAGAGCATCCAAATCAAGGTGGATGTCAATTTTCTCCAAGGCTTCCTTGGCAATCGTCCGGACTTCTTTCCAGTCCACCAGTTTCTTGTTCTTCTCTAACTCAGTGTTAAGAGCGATATTCTCGGCAACAGTTAAGTTGGGGAAAAGCGAGAAATCCTGGTAGATAATTTGAATACCTTCCCGGATTGAATCAATGGGATGCAATCTCTTATATGGTTTCCCTTTGATTATTATTTCACCTTCATCTGGTTCATAAACTCCGGCAATTAGTTTGATCAGTGTCGATTTGCCAGAACCATTTTCACCAACCAGACAATGAATTTCGCCCGCATTAATGGTCAAACTTACATCTTCCAGTGCCTTTACACCAGCGAACGATTTGCTGATATGGTTTACTTTAAGGAATTCTTCAGCCATTATTCATCTCGTTTTATAAAATGGGATGTTTCACGAAAAATCTTACAAACTGGAGCGGCTAACATAATTTTTGTTGCCGTTAGCCGCTCCTGTTATTTTATATCAATTCAGCTGGAAAGATTCCAGATTAGAATGCGTAATCTTTCTGATTGTCTTTGGTGATGTCAATCCAGGCTGAACCGTAGAAGACTTTACCCTTGAGGGTCAATTTTTCATAACCCTTCAGGCCCAGGTCCATACCATCTTTGGGGGTTTCACCGTTCTTGATCATCAGGGCTAATTTGTTCATAGCCTGACCAGCAATCGCGGGATCCCAGCAGGAAGCCATCTGTACAGCGTTGGTATCGAGCAGTTTTCCAACCATGGACTGGAGGGAAGTACCAACAACAGCAATCTTGCCATTCAGGCCAGCTTCTTCAACAGCCTGACCGAAACCAACGATATCGTTGGCGGAGGAACCCTGCATACCCTTCAGATCGGGGTATTTCTTCAGGATTTCTTTGGCTTTTTCATAGGCTTTCTGTGAATCGTCATAAGATTCGTTTTTGTCGCCAACCAGTTTCATTTCAGGGAATTTGGCTTTCTGTTCAGCGATACCAGCATCAACCCATTCATTGTGGGTCTTGGAGGTCAAAGAACCAACGAAGACAACATATTCACCTTTGCCACCGGTCAGTTCACCGATTTTGTCCATCAGGTGAACACCATAAGCGGCATTATCAAAGGCTTCGATGTCATAGTTGACGTTCTGCTGATTGGAGGCTTCGTGAGAGATCACGATAATTCCGGCATCCATAGCTTTCTTCAGGACGGGTTCGAGGGATTCGGGCTGGAAAGGAACGACGCTAATGGCATCGACTTTCTGGGCAATATTGTTCTCAATAACCTGTACCTGGAGGGCGGCATCAGCTTTTTCAGGACCCTGCTGGAAGGCCTGGACACCCGTATCTTTGGCGAACTGTTTGACACCTTCTTCCATGCGGTTGAACCAGCCCACACCGGAGAGTTTGACAACGGTGACGAATTTCAGTTTGGTCGGGTCAACTTTGGCAGCGGGGGCAGCAGCTTCAGCTTTGGTGGGTTCAGCAGCAGCCGGGGCAGCAGCTTCAGCTTTGGTGGGTTCAGCAGCAGCCGGGGCAGCAGCTTCGGCTTTGGTGGGTTCAGCAGCAGCCGGTTTTTCTTCGGCAGCAGCCGGTGCAGGAGTTGCAGCGGGAGCGCAAGCTGCAAGCATTGCAACGAGTGCCATCACAGAAACCATTGTAAATATAAACTTCTTCATTCCTTCACCTCTTAAATTTTTTTTGGATGAGATGCGGTACTAACTACATTACGGATACAAGTCTTACCTACACACATCACCTCCTCACTATCGCAGATACAAATAAACATCCTCTCCTGACAAATACATCTGCAGGAAAAAGTAAAAGAAGGAATTTTTAAAACATATGTAAGATCATCAACAATAATGTGAGTTTTTGTTCACTTGATGAAATCTAATTACCAACTTGATTAAAATTCTACAACATCAACCTATTGATTGTCAATGCCTGAAAGGGGTGAATTTGATGTTAATATTATGTTTCGAACATTTCATATATGACATTTGACCATTTTGTAACAGATAAATATCCATTTGTTCACATTATAACCGTCTCTATGCATATTCCGTGTTAGAAATTCATCGTATAATCTAAATTGGTTTAATCGTTTTCGCGTTATTCGAACATCCCATTTTACTTTCTGAGAGGTTTCCATGAAAAAAATTCTGAATAAACCTGCTGATTTCGTTCCTGAAATGCTGGATGGTCTGTGCAAGGCTTATCCCAACCAGCTAACCTATGCAGAAGATATTCATTGCATCGTTCGCGCTGATTCACCGGTAAAAAACAAAGTGGCCCTCGCCACTGGCGGTGGTTCCGGTCACCTGCCGGTATTTCTCGGTTACGTCGGAAAAGGTATGTTAGATGGCTGTGCCGTTGGTGATGTTTTCCAGTCTCCCTCTGCCGAACAGATGCTTTCTGTCACCAAACGGATTCATGGCGGCAAAGGTGTCGTTTACATTTATGGGAACTACGGTGGCGATGTCATGAATTTTGATATGGCGGCTGAAATGGCCGATATGGAAGATATCAAAGTTAAGACCGTTCTGGTAAAGGATGATGTTGCATCCGCTCCTCCTGCAGAGGCCGGCCGCCGCCGTGGTGTGGCAGGCATGGTCTTCGCCTTTAAAGTAGCTGGAGCCAAAGCTGATCTGGGTGGATCCCTGGATGAGGTGGTAGCCGTTACAGAAAAAGCCCTGGCTAATACCCGCACAATGGGAGTGGCTCTCTCCCCCTGCACAGTCCCCATGGCCGGAAAACCCACCTTTACCATTGGTGAAGATGAAATGGAAATCGGTATGGGAATTCATGGCGAACCAGGTATGAAACGTGAAAAACTTCAGACGGCTGACCAGATCGCTGAACGTATGACCACTGCCATTCTCGACGACCTCAAACCCTCCGCTGGTGATGAATTAGCCGTGATGGTAAACGGTTTGGGTGCCACTCCCCCGGAAGAACTTTATGTGATTTACCGGAAAGTCAATCAGATCTTGACAGATAAGAAACTGCGTGTTCACCGCGCTTATGTGGGTGAATTCGCCACCTCCATGGAAATGGCCGGTGCTTCTCTGACCTTCATGAAACTTGATGCCGAACTGAAAACTCTCGTTGATTACCCGGCGAATACTCCCTTCTTTAAACAGGTATAACCATGTCCGAAACATTCAATAGCCAATCCTTGATTGGTGCCATTCAACGGGCTTCTCAGGCGCTTATTGATAACTCTGAATTTCTGACCTCCCTTGATCAGGCAATGGGAGACGGAGACCTGGGGATTACAATGGGCAAAGTTGGTGAAGCTCTTCTTGTTTATACAAAAAATGCACAGCCTACCGACCTCGGCAAATTTCTTATGAGTGCCGGCATGGAAGCCAACAAAGCTGCTCCCTCCACCATGGGTACCCTGCTGGCAACTGCCCTGATGCGCGCCGGCAAAGAAATTGCCGGAAAAACCGAATTCTCTTCCGCTGATGCGGCAGCCATGCTCCATGCAGCTTTTACAGGAATTCAGGAACGCGGAAAAGCCAATCTTGGCGATAAGACTGTTCTCGATGCCATTCATCCGGCTGATGAAGCCCTTTCAGCCGGTATTGCTTCAGGCTTAAGCTTAAGAGAAGCCGGACTGAAAGCCCTGCAGGCTGCGAAAAATGGTCGTGATTCTGTCACATCTCTGCAAAACAAAGTCGGACGCGCCAGCTGGCTGGGTGAACGCACCAAAGGATTACCAGATCCTGGCTGCAATGCCTTTGTTGTTGTCTTCGAAGCAATTGTCGGCAAATGACAAGGAGATTTTATGAGTACATTAAGTGATCTTCAGGCTAAGAACCCTCAGATTAAGATCTATTCGGTAACAGATCCAGAATTTAAGGCATTTGGTCGGGTTCTATCCAATGTAAAAGCGGATGCAGCCGTAGCCCATGCCCGCAAGGTATGGAAAGTGGATGACAGTATTGGAGCTGCCGTTTCTGTTCCTGAATTTGAAGCCGACAAAGATCTGGATAAAACCATTAGCCAGCGGATTTTCGGACAGATGCCCGTTGAGGTTGGCTGGGTGTACGGCCGTAATTCCATGTTGAATGCATTGGAATATCACCAGGGAAGTGAAGTCCATATTCCTCTCGAAGATACCGTCTTCCTTCTATACAAGTTTGAAGATATTGACTGGACATCTGAAGGCATGATTGACACGACAAAAGTCAAGGCCTTCTTCTGCCCCAAAGGTACTATCACTGAATTAGCCGGCTGGGCACTCCATTATGTACCTGTTCATGTGCACCAACACCTTGGTTTCTGCGATATCTTCGTTCTTCCCAAAGGAACCGGCACAGCTCTGACTTCTCCCAAATCGGATACAGTCGATGGCAAACTCCTGGTGGCCAAGAATCAATGGATTATTGCCCACCCTGATCTTAAAGACAGCGGCAATGTAATCGGAATGAAAGGTCCGAATATCAAGATCAATCCTCTTGATTGATGCTCTGACAATATCTGTATGGCTCAAAAGTCCTTCCCAGTTTATAAATCGGGAAGGACTTTTTTCTATCTCTTATTCTTATCGTATAGGGTATATGCCAAAATCGTGCGCCGTTTTTATCATGGTCATAAAATTGGCCGGGGGAATATCAGCCTGTACATTGTGAGAAGTAGATAACAGGTATCCACCTTCTGGAGCGAACGCCTTAATCCGTTTACGGGTTTCTTCGATGACATCTTCTTCCGTCCCAAAGGGAAGGACTTCCTGAATATCCACACCACCATGAAAACAAAGCTGGCGGCCAAATTCACGCTTCAACTCAAATGAGTCCATTTCAGCCGCCAGTGGTTGCACTGGATCAAGGATTTGAATCCCGGCATCGATCAGGGCAGGCAGAAACCGTCTCACGCTCCCACAGGAATGCAACATAATCTTACAATCTGGATTGACCTTTTTCAGATATCCTCTAGCGGCATCTATACGTTTTTTCAAGCAGGGAAGCAGCAAGGAACGAAACATCTTCATGGAATACAACGGTCCTTTTTGCCCGCCGTAGTCTTCACCACTTACCTTAAAAATTTGAAGATACCTGCCCGCCGCTTCCAATCCAATACGGTCAAGGCTTATTTGGACTTCAGTAATCTTTTCCAGAATACGTGCCGCCAGGTCTGGTTCGCTGGCGGCTGTGATCATCCATTTCTCGAAGCCCATTAAATAGACGGCCGTCTCTATGATCGGGCCGCCAAACCGGCCGACCAGGGCAAAGTCAGTCTCGTTAAATAATTTGCAGGCATTCTCGGCAGTATCTTCAAACCGGCCTGGCACATCCACTTCAGGCCACGGGTATCGCTCTAGTTTTTCTTCGTCTACGTTAGCCAGTGGATTAATCACAGCTTCATAATACATACCTCCGGCTGGTTGGCTAACCGGGCGATAAACCACGCCCCAGGCATCTTCCACCAGACCATCCGAATGCATCGGCGGCTTTTTTCCCCTGCCGCTGGCTAATTTTACAGAGATAAGATCGGCTCCTATGGCTTGTAGGACTTTCGGATGAGGGATTACTTCCATTGCCATATTGGGTTGAATGGTTTCATCAATTTGGATCTCCAGATAGTCCTTCAGGTTTTGATAGAATGCCTGCAAGGGTGTAAAGTCAATGGGTACCCTGTCTGGTTCATGATGATTTATCGCCGCAATAACTCGCTCTCGAGACGTCCAAGCCATAATCAGTACCTCCCGATACGATAAAACAATAAGTCTTATTATTGTAGTATTAAAAACAAAAACCTCATTCGTTTCAGTCTGAGGTTTTTGCCATCGGGGAAATGGTTAGAAGATCAAAGCAATCAAGCCGATGGGCAGAAGGATAAGCAATAGTACAGTCAACAACAGGCCGCCTACGCAACCCAGAACGCCCACAACCAGGCCGAATGCAGCTCCGATGATACCCACAACAAGCCCGATAATGCCCCCGATCAGGTCTAAAACAAATTTGATCAATCCCATTTTTCACTCCTTGAAATCGTTACATTTCTAAATACGCAGAATGACGGTTTTCGTTTCATCCATGCAGAAAATGGGACAGACAATTTTCTTTTATACGCTTTGTAACGTACTATAATGCATTAATTTAACGTCCATTGAATGCCAGAGGAGATCCGTCACAATGGAGTTTCGTAAATACAACCCTCCACCAGAAGCAATCGAAATTCTAAATGCCGCACCCGGAGTAATTGCTGCCAGTACCATTCCGCAGCTAATCGATCTCTCCTGCGGCGGGCCGGGAAGCAGTTACTTTGAAGTAGCATATGAGGTAAAAGGCAAAGGCTGGGTAACTGAAGCAACAGTCAGTCGCGTTCGAAATGGTGTTGCGGCCAATTACCTTGAACCGTATATGCGCCGTCGAGATCCGGAATGTATGGTTATTGGCGATCAAAATCCCACAGACAAACCGACATTTAAATCTCGATTTGGTACTGAATTTAATATCCTTCGCCAGGAAACGTTCAACTGGTTAAAAACCCAGCAATTGCTGATTTTTGGTTTTGTTGCCGGTCAAAAAGGTATGGGAATGGACGCGCTGGTCATCGCTCCATCCAATGCTGGTTTTTTTGCCCTGGGTCTGGCAATGCTTCAGGGAATGATTCCATACGAAGAGATTCCCGATGATTTCACTCCCCATATGGTGATCTATGTGGCACCGCCCTTCCGTCACACCCATTTTTCAGGTGAGCAGGTTGTAGTACATAATCGTCTTGAAGGAATGCATGAACTTTATTCTTACAACCTTTACCCGGGTCCAAGCGCAAAAAAAGGTGTCTATGGTGTTTTGATCAGTCTGGGTGAAAAAGAAGGCTGGGTAACCACACATTGTTCGACTGCACAATTAATCACTCCGTATGACAATGTGGTCACCATCATGCATGAAGGCGCCAGCGGCGGCGGCAAGAGTGAAATGCTCGAACAGGTACACCGTGAAATGGACGGACGAATTCTCCTTGGAGAAAACATCGTAACCAAAGAAACCCGTCATCTCGAAATTCCTCGCACCTGCCAGATTCGCCCTGTAACAGATGATATGGCACTGTGCCATCCTTCCATTCAATCAAACAACCACAAGCTTACAGTTGTTGACGCAGAAAAAGCCTGGTTTATGCGGGTTAATCACATTGAACATTACGGCACAGATGTACAAACAGAACGTTTGACGGCAGAGCCTTCAGAACCACTTCTCTTTTTAAATATTGATGCCGTCCCCAACAGCCGGGCCTTAATCTGGGAGCATGTGATGGATGCTCCGGGTAAACGGTGCTCTAACCCCCGGGTGGTTATTCCGCGCCGAATCATCCCTGGTATTGTCAATGAACCAGTGAGTGTAGATATTCGCAGCATGGGAGTCCGAACGCCGCCCTGCACTCGCGAGAATCCAACATACGGAATCATCGGTTTATTCCATATTCTTCCGCCTTCTTTGGCCTGGCTGTGGCGTCTGGTTGCCCCGCGTGGGCATGATAACCCCAGCATTGTCGAGACAGAGGGAATGAGCAGTGAGGGTGTCGGGTCGTATTGGCCATTTGCCACCGGCCGCCGGGTGGATCAGGCCAATCTTCTTTTCAATCAATTTAAAGAAAATACCGCGACATCTTATGTGTTGATTCCCAACCAGTACATCGGTGCCTGGAAGGTAGGTTTCATGCCGCAATGGATTGCCCGCGAATACCTGGCCCGCCGCGGTAATGCCAAGTTCCGCCCTGAACAAATTCGCAAAGCACGCTGCCCGTTGCTTGGTTACACCATGCATCAGTTGCTGATCGAAGGGCGTAGTGTAGCCCGATGGATGCTGCAGGTAGATACCCAACCGGAAGTCGGCGAAGAAGCCTATGATATTGGCGCTAATATTCTCACCAACTTCTTCAAGGAATGCCTGCAAGATTACCTGCATCCCGAACTCGATCCCTTGGGACGGCAGATCATTGAGTGCTGTCTGCAAGACGGCACTATCGAGGATTACGAATCTTTTATCTAGTCACTTCTCGCGATCAATAACCCTGATACACCGATTGTAGAAAGCGGTGGATGACCTTCTCCATGGCATCCGCCGCTAATTTTTTAACGAAAGATACCGGTCGGTCCGCGTAATAATCCGTATTGAACCAGCCTTTTCCCAACCAGTAAGCGTGATCCACCGGATTGGATTCAGAAAGACAGCGCGCATTGATACGCCAAACACGGAAGCCAATCAGATCGGTCAGACTGGGTGCTGGATGTTTTTGTGATTTTACAGCGTGATAGAAGATGTCTGCCGCCTTCCGCAGGTCAGCTTCCTGTTTAGACTGTCTTTTTGGCAAAAGGGCATCATGGTGTGCAATACCCAGACCTGTCACATACGTAAAGCCCCAGTTTTTTGTGTTCAATTTGATATAGTTCAGGGTTTCTTTGAATTGTCCCCCGCCGCTGACCAGCGCCATGGCATATTTCCCGAAAAAACGCGGGCGATGCCATAGATAAGATAAATGATCGATAATACGTTTCAACTGTGCAGAGATCTGCATGGAATAAACCGGTGACGTGAAGATCACACCATCGGCTTCCATCATTTTCTGTTGAAATAAAGATGTGTCATCTTTCAGCGGGCATTTTTCTTCGCCCTTCAAAATGCAGGCATGGCATCCCAGGCAGTCTTTTATGGTTAAATCACGCAGCCAGAGGTATTCCACATTCACATCAGGATATGTTTTCAATTGATCTTCCAGCCGGTTGGCACCCCAGTAACTCTCCCCTTTATGCGGACTTCCCATCACAATCAATATTTTCACAAGAATACCTCTATAACAAATTTGAGAATGAGCCTATTTTTACCATATGTAGAAAAAATCGTAATGAAAATGCCTGGCCAGGATTTCTCCCAAACTGTAATAGGGTAGAATCTATTTACTATTTGTCCTTTTTCCGATTGGTATAGCAAAATAGAGGTGAGATGATGGATCAATTAATCGCAAAAATCTATCAGGGTGTTCTTGACGGGAATAAGAAATCAGTGATTGCCTGTGTGGAGGAAGCTCTCCAATCTGGACTGGATGTAGAAGTTATTCTTAATGATGGATTGATCGCCCCGATGACGGAGGTCGGACGATTATTTGAAGAAGGCGAATATTTTGTTCCTGAAATGCTCGTATCAGCCCGTGCCATGCAGGCTGGACTGGAAGTATTAAAACCGGCCATGAAAGAATCTAATGTGAAATCAGCCGGTACTGTAGTTGCTGGTACGGTAAAAGGTGACATGCACGACATTGGGAAAAATCTGGTCTGTATGATGTTGGAAGGAGCCGGTTATACCATCCGTGACCTGGGGACAGATGTAGCTCCTGAACAGTTCGTGGCAGAAGTCAGCAAAGGTGACGTTGATATTGTAGCCTTATCTGCCCTGTTGACCACAACCATGCCAAATATGAAGACGACTATTGACGCCCTTAAACAGGCCGGAGTTCGTGACAGGGTGAAAATCATCGTTGGTGGTGCACCCTTAACGGATACATTCGCCAGCGAAATCGGGGCTGATGGATTTGCCTCTGATGCCAGCCGGGCTGTCCGCCTGGCCAGGTCATTTGCCTCCTGACAGAAAAATCGTTATCAAGAGACAGGTTGAATAAATTTTGCCCTTTTTATTTTTCAAAAATAACAATTTATCATTGAAAAACATGGCTTTACGATCATAGTCAATGTAGATCAAATCAGAAGATTGAACGTGAAGGTATTATCAAGTCCTTTTTTTATCAAATAACCTGAGAATTCGTTTTTAGATAAGCAATCCCTAAAATATTTTCCAGGTAATAAAAATAACCATTCCTTTACAAATTATTAAACGAACCTTCGCATCTGCTTTATTGGTTCGTGATATTTTGATATTACCTTTTCATTATCATGTTTATCGTATGGGACATACTTTGCTGAATGCGCTATCCATTGATACATCTATAGGTGAATTGCCATCGCTTGATTCCTCCATTGATGTAACGACAACCGGTGATTCTGTTTCGAAGATTTTTCAGGAAAATCCGGCCAATCCTGGAGTGATAATTCTAGAAAACAATGTCATCAAAGGTCTTATATCACGTGAAGTATTCTTTGAAAAAACCGGAAAACGTTTTGGGGTAGAGGTTTTTCTTGGTCGTCCAATTTCTACCATGCTGGATCAATATTCCAGCAAACCTTTAGTCCTTGCCGAAAAGGTTCCTGTCAGCCAGGCTATTCATGAAGCCTTGAAACGAGACTCTCGTTCAATATATGACCCGATTATTGTGGCAAAAGAAGATTCTTCCTTTAGAGTTCTGGATATTTTGACGGTTTTTTTGGCTGAAAATCAAATATTACTAACCATGCATAACCAGCATGTATTTACTGTATCGAACGGTATTCATCTGACAGATGAGGAAGCTATCCGAAGGTTCGTGAAATTTACGAAAATCACCGGACTTACGAATCCGGCTGTCCTCATCAATCGAAATTCGATAAACTGCGATTGTTGTGGTCAAAGGGTAGATTACACCATTGCTGATGTTGTCCGTTCTCATCCTCAACTTAATAGAGGCGTTGAAATAACATCAAAAATGGGCAATAAGTCTTATGTTTTGTATGTGCGGCATACCTGCGGAAAAGAAATCAGAGAAATTCCTGTCCTTTATGACCATGAGTTACAGCTTCGTGCTCTTCGGCCGTCAAGAGTGGTGGAAAACTATGTATGATGCAGATATTGAAATTGATTCTTCGGTAATTCAAAAAGTAACTGGATTTGTACTCCCTGTTGGCAACGGTGCGGTAGGAAAATCATCCATCCCTGTTGCATTAGATATCGACCATATGCAGAAGCAGATATCGAGAAAATCTGTCAATTTGGAATTCGGCTATGTTCTTGATCGTGTAATTTTTCGAGGGAAAGCTTATCAGATATTGCAGCAATTCCTGGTTCCACCCGGTCAAAAAGAGATGGAAGGAATCAGCGGGGGACGTAGTTTTGAGAAAGTCGTCGAAACATACCAGTTCTTATTCAAACAAATCGATGTCGTATTACTTTCGTATAAACTTGTGGAAGCAAACAGTTTTAACGACCTTGAATTCTGGATCAACCAGGCTCTAACTTTATGCAATCCTTCCACACAGTTCATACTTGTGGGCACACATTTGGACCAGGAACATTCAAGAGAGGTCACCCCGGGTATGATCAGCAACGGAAGTGTTTATGTAAAACAGGAAATTCAAAAAAAGTTCCCCGATTGGCACGGCAATGTTCCTGCATTCGAAGTCTCCACGATAAACCGGCAAAACACAGCCCTGCTTCGAAATGCCATCTCAGTCGGCATATTACGAGCCCGGCAATTGCACTTGCCTGATGCATGACAATTAACGGGGACTCTTACGGGTCACAGGAAGCATCTGTTTGACCGATTCAACCGCCGAATCCAGTGACAGACCAAGGAATTTTCCTGAAATTTTCTCAATGAGATCCGGCTGCTGATTGAACGCACTACCTCCAAACCCCAGCACGGGTGCAGGTTTTAATTTGGATAATTTCTCATTGAGATGATCAATCAGTTCGGCTGATTCCAATGATGTAGCCGCCATGACTACCATGGCAGGATGTTCGTATCTGGCGTAATCCACCAGGTCATCCAATGGAAGATCTGGTCCAAGATACTCCACCCGATATCCTTCGCTTCGCAACATCACAGCCAGCATAAGACTGCCAATTTCATGTAATTCGGTTGGAGCACATCCAACCAGAATGAAGGGGGCTGAATTGCGAGCCGGATATGCCTGGAAAATTGTCAACAGGTTCCCGCGCAGATAGGCACTGGCAAAATGCTCTGTTGCCACAGGTATGATTCCGTTGGCCCATGCTTCACCAATTTCCACAAGACAGGGAATCTGAGTCTTTAGTATATATGTATACAAGTCATACATGCTGTAAGCCTGGTGGAGTAATTCACTCGCACGATCTTCGTCATGTTTGATCAAGGCCAGGTAGAGCTCATGGGCAATTTGTTCAGGTGGCACGGCTGGCGTAACCGGTTTGGGAGTAGAGAACGGGATAGTGGGAACAGTTTCCAGCTGCCCGCCGTTTTGCTGCATCTGCCGAAGCTCTGACACAGCACTGCTGATAGAAATTCCGGAGTCAAGCCGGTTTTTAATCCACCGGAGGGTGGCTATGTCACGATCAGAATATAAACGGTAGCGGTTATCACCTCGCTGAGGATTTAAGACCTCATGGCGGCGTTCCCAGGCACGCAATGTCACTGGTAGCACACCCGTCTGTTCACATACAGCTTTAATGGTGTATTTAGGGTCATCAGATATGGTATCAATGGATGATAGTGTCATGGTTCCTCTGTGAATTCTTTTCCTGGCAGTTATTTCTTTTTTGTCTGATAATCATTAAACAATTTGTACATATTAATATACTGGATTCTATTTTACTTTTCCTATAACTTTTGCAAATTTCCTGTAAGAAATTCTTCATATTTCCTAAAGAAAACTTGCTTTCGTAATTATTTTGTACTATTTGCATAGTATAAAGCCTATATATTTTATTTTCATTAACAGTCATTTTCCGCCAGATCTCAATTTGGCAAAATAAAAGGGATGTCTGAATGAAACATCCCTTTTATCAACGCTTCTATCTTCAGTGATTTATCCGGCTGATTCTTCGGGTATCCTCACATCAAACATTTTTGTCTTCAACCAAAATGCAACATTAACCAGCCCTATCATTACGGGTACTTCAACCAATGGTCCAATAACCGCAGTGAAGGCCTGCCCTGAATTGATTCCAAACACAGCAACAGCTACAGCGATAGCTAGTTCAAAATTATTACTGGCGGCTGTAAATGAAAGTGTCGTTGTCTTTTTATAGTCAGCTCCAACGCTCTTTCCCATTACAAAACTGACAAAGAACATAATCAGGAAATAGAAAAGAAGAGGAATTGCTATGCGAACTACATCCATGGGAATGGTGAGGATAAGATTACCCTTCAGACTGAACATCACCACAATCGTAAACAATAACGCGATCAGAGTAATTGGACTAATCTTCGGGATGAATTTTGTGTAATACCATTCTTTCCCTTTAATTTTGACTAAGACATATCGTGTGACAAATCCGGCAATAAACGGAATTCCAAGATAAATAAAGACACTTCGGGCAATTTCACCGATGGTCACATTTACAGCCACACCCTTCATACCAAGCCATGTTGGTAAAACGGTGATGAACACATAAGCATAAACACTATAAAAGAGAACCTGGAAAATGGAATTGAATGCCACCAGTCCCGCAGCATATTCAGAATCACCTTTGGCAAGTTCATTCCATACAATCACCATGGCAATACATCTGGCCAGTCCAATCATAATCAGACCGGTCATATACTCAGGATATCCGCGTAGAAAAATGATCGCCAGAAGGAACATTAGTACAGGTCCAATCACCCAGTTCTGGATCAACGAAAGACCAAGGATTCTCCAATTGTGAAAAACATCACCGAGTTCGTCATAATGGACCTTGGCCAATGGCGGATACATCATCAAAATCAGACCGATTGCGATGGGTATATTGGTGGTTCCTGCCTGAAATTGATTAATAAACACCTCAAATCCAGGAGCCAGATATCCCAATAAAACGCCAATAGCCATGGCAAGGAATATCCACAATGTCAGGTATTGATCAATAAACGACAATTTTTTTACGGGCTGATCATTCATGCTCATTTTCCTTTACAAAACAAGATTAAAAAGGTATCCGGTCAAAACAATAGCCAGACCGACAGTTCCGATAAAAACTGCAATCAGGGGTGGTTTTAACACCCGCCGTAAAATAATCACTTCCGGGAGACTCAAGCCTCTAACAGACATCATGAAAGCCAGAACTGTTCCCAGGGATGCACCTTTCTCCATCAATGCACTGACGATGGGAATAATGCCGGCGGCATTTGAATAGAGCGGTATTCCGAGTAAAACAGCAGCCGGAACAGACCACCATGTTTTTGCACCCAGAATTCCAGCCATGGCATCCTGAGGAACATATCCGTGTATTCCTGCCCCAACGGCAATTCCAATCACGACATACAACCAGACTTTCCCGACAATCTCTTTAACCGATCCCCATGCTCTCTCGAATCGATCTTTCCAGGTTAATTTTTCACCTTCACCAATAGTCGCAGCCTGTATTTGCCAGACAAAATCTTCTACATATTTTTCCAGATTCAGCCGTCCAATCACCAACCCGGAAATTGTGGCAATGGTTAATCCAGATGCCACATATAAAGCCGCCACTTTCCAGCCAAAAAGGCCGAATAGCATAACCAGCGCAACCTCATTGATTATGGGAGCCGATATCAGAAAAGAAAAGGTAATTCCCAGCGGTATTCCGCTTTCAACAAATCCGATAAACAATGGGACTGCCGAGCAGGAACAGAACGGAGTGACAATACCCAGCAAAGATGCCAGAACATTCCCTACGGCCCCTTTTTTACCGCCAAGCAAAGATCGGGTACGTTCCGGGCTGAAAAAAGTACGAATAACCGAAATGGCAAAAACCATTCCGGATAATAACAATAGAATTTTGGGGACGTCATAGAAGAAAAACGCCAGTGATTCCCCCAGGGAAGAACCCGGTTGAAATTTACATACCGTAAATACGAGCCATTGGCTGAATGGTTGAATAACGTTATAGAGAAAAACCCAGACGACAACAATCAATACAAATAAGACATAGAATCTGTAGGGTGATTTATCCAGCCTTGTGTCTGATCTCAACTTAACATTCATTTTATTGAATATGCTCATGGTAAAAAAAAGAGCTTTTATTGGAGGCTATGAATTTAGCCAGCCTTTGATCTCATTTTCTGACGGAATTCTACCGGAAGCGACAACTTTTTCATTGATTACCAGTGCTGGAGTGGAAAGAATCGGATATTTCATGATCTCTGCATAATCTCTCACATGATCGATCTGAGCTTCAACTCCCAACTCGTCAATTACTTTTTTGGTCAGCGCTTCCAATCTCTGGCAATTGGCACATCCGGATCCTAGAATTTTTACATTCATCATCATTCATTTCCTTTTTAAAATTTTGATTACAGTGAGGACATGGACATCCTTTCACTGCTTTTCGTACAATTGGTTTTCTACCCGTAATAGAATACGCTGTATCCAATAAATCCAGCACCCGAGGGTCTTTAATTTGATAATACACATTCCACCCATCTCGTCTGTCAGAGATAAGTCCGCTTTCCCGTAGAACAGCCAACTGCTGACTGACATAGGATTGCCGGGCATTCAACAAGGCTTCAAGGTGGCAAACACAAAATTCACCTTTTCGCAGCTCTTCAAGAATCTCCAACCGTGCCGGATGGGCAAAAGCCTTAAAAATTGATTCGACCAGTTTTGCAGGATTATCTTCTATCGCATTCATAATTTTGAATATATTATAGTCTCGTTTTTTGAAAGGTCAATCTTGTTTTGGTATTTCCTCATTCTGAGGTATCAATATCCTGTACTTTTACACCCAGCAGTCCCACCACTTGAAGGACCTGATGTGGGGCGATAATGGCACCGTGCATTTCTTCCACACCCACCTGAAGTCCATCGATAATGGAAGTCCTGAGATCCGTACCATCCAGTTTTGCCAGATGAAAATTGGCTTCCGTCAGATCGCAATCCAAAAAGGCAACCTTCCTCAGGTCTGCACTGTCAAATGTAGCCTTACGGAGGATACATTTGGTAAACTGGCAGTTTTTGAAAACCGCAGAGACCATGGAAAGACCTTCCATTTGACAATGGATAAATTCCACGTCTTCAAATATCCCTTCCAACATCTGGGTTCCCAATAACCGGCACCCCTGAAAAACCACCCGGCGAAAGAAAACTCTGTCCCACTCTGAACCTGACATTTCACAGGTATCAAAAAGCGAATCCACCGTTCTGAAACCGGGAAGTTTGGAACGCATTAATTGAAGTTTCCGGCATTTTACCTGTTCAAAGATCAGTCCACCGGCAGTCAGGTTGTTATATTCCTCACCTGTCAGTGAGGATTGAAAAATGTGCGCATGATCACCCAGAGGTTCCAGTTCTGTGACCGGCATGGGTTTTGGGAAACGCGGAGAGTGGATTTTCAATTTATACCTCCCTGCAATGATTCAACCAGTGAAATATTACCTCATGATTTCAACCTGGTCTATTGATACTTGTAATTACATGCCGCTTTGTTGACGGGCAGTATTATATATGTTATATTGTTGCGCAACTTTGCAACTTTTGTTTATCAAGATTACAAACAACGGAGAAACTAGAATGCTTGAAACCATCTTTGTTTTGACTATTTTCCTGTGTTATGCGGTCCTGTGGAAAGTTAAACAGATTCGATTGATGCGTGAATCGGGTATTGATGTACAGGTCATTCAAAAATCTACTTCCAATGTTCAACAATATTTTTCTCGCTTAACCTCAATACTCAGTCTGTATATGGCGATCTCCATCATCGCACATTCTCTAAACTTTCAGATTGGGTCGTTGTTTACCCGTATTGACCGCCTGAGCTTCCTCGGTGTCGATATTACCGGTCTGTTGGTTGGTTTGACCGGTCTTTCTTTGTGTCTATATGCACAGATAAAAATGGGCTCTTCCTGGCGGGTTGGAATTGATGAAAAGAACAGTACAGAATTGGTCACCAATGGTCTTTATCAATATATCCGCAATCCCACATATCTCGGATTGTTCGCGATGAATCTGGGAATCTGGCTGATCTGGCCGACCTGGTCTGTTTTTTTCTTTGCCATGTTTTTTATCTTTTTTCTTGAAGTGCAGGTGAGGTGTGAAGAAGATTACCTGACAGCCGTACATGGAATAAAATATGTAGAGTATAAGAAACGGACAAAACGATATGTTCCATTTATTTATTAATCAGGAAAAGAGATGCCCGAATCACCTGTTTCACCTGAAATCACATCTGACCTGGCCAACCTGTTTGATTCCCTGAGCGACCCGACCAGACTGCTTATTTTGATAAGTCTATTGAATGGAGAGAAAGGTGTGGGGGAACTTGTCGAAATAGTGGGCATTTCTAAATACGCCATATCACATCAGCTTCGCCGATTAAAAGACAGACGTATTATCAATACCCGCAAACAAGGCCGCAATGTTTACATCTACCTTGATGACGCGCATGTGGTTGAATTACTGGAATGCGGGCTCAGTCATATTCAACACGGATAATCGAATCAGATTAATCACAAAACTCTTCCGATTTTTAGTAAACCGGAAGAGTTTTTTAACCCTTTCTCAGGAGACAGGCTACATGGTTTCTATGGACTTAATATCCTGCAGATGGCCTTTCAAATGATCCACATGCATTTTTACGATTTGTTCAACCCGCACAGGTTCAATCTCCGGGTTCCCTGGCCAACGAATCAGGCAAGACCGTGACTGTGCATCCGGGATAAGGTCCAATAACTCCACAATGTGTGCCCGGTTGGCCTTGAATAATGCCAGACTGGTTTCAAGTGACCGTTTTTCATATTGCCAGAATCCGGTCCATTCTGTCTGCGGAACATCCCAGTACCACTTCAGAGAAAATTCGCCTGCCTGATTTCCCAGTGCTGCTTTAATGCAGGTGTTCCAGATGTCATCGCCATCCACAATATGATGAGCTATCTGCCGTATCGACCAGGTATCCGCCGTCAGTCGCCTGTCCAATTGGGTATCGCTCAACCCGGCTAATTCTCGGGCAAGCCTGTCGGGACCGTCAGCATATTCATGTACTAATTCTTTCCATGGTGGTTCAATGTTCATTGTTTTTCTCCCCAATGTTTAAAGTTTTACCAGTATCGATGGAATTTAATTCAATCCATTTTACTCTGTACATTCAGAAAACCGAAATGGCTTCGATATGCTCAGCCATCGGGACAAGTTCATCTGTCGGGATATGCTCAGCCTTCGGGCCGATTCCGAATGTAGCAGATAGCAAAAACCGGTCGGAACCCGGCGGGCTTCGACCGGTTCTATCGTCGATGAAGCTTTGTATCTATGAATAAGTATTTTTCATAAGACCCCTGAAAACCAGGATTTTAAGATTTTCAGGACATCCCCCGATCTGTAATCATGGATCGGGCGATTACTACTCGGAAATGGTTAATTATCAACTTGAGGCACTGGAATACCGACGAAGTCCAATCTGAAAAAGAGCTGTTCCTGCGGCGAAAAGCGCCGCTGCCAGTAGCAGACTGGCCACCAGCATGACGGGTTCTAACGAGCCTGTCAAAGCTTCCGCCGGAATGGTGGTGATCATTCCCACCGGAATGATCCATGTCAAAACCAACCGAAGCCAGCCGGGGTACATTCCCATGGGATAGCGGGCCATCTGGAACAGCCCGTCGAATACCCAGGTAAACAGCACGCCGGGGCTCCAAAACACCAGGGCAGAAAAAATCAACAAAATGGCATACAGGATGACCAGTCCAGAGAATAACGCGATCACAAAAGAAAATATCTGCCATGCAGATAAGACTGTCTGCATTTTGGCCAGTGCCAGGATAAATACTCCCAGTCCAAGTAATAGATCAAACAGAGAAAACAACCGCCATTTCCTCAGGCTGACCAATGCCTGGGTATTTAACGGCCGCAGAAGGACAAAGTCAAATTTGCCTGCCCAGATTTCGCCATCCATCCCGGCCAGAGCGTCCAACCCTGGACCGATGAACAATCCCCGCAATGCGGTGACCATCAAATAAATACCCAGCAGCGCCATCGTGGAAGCTTCATTCCATCCATGAATGGAATCGATCTGTCCGAAGAGGATCATGATCCCCAACACCCCGGTCGCCAGGTTTAACACCGATGTGAACAGACTGATAAAGAAATTCGCCCGGTAGGCTGCTTCTTCTTGAAAAGAAACCTTAATGAAATATGGAATAAGTCTGAGAATATGCATATTACCCTCCAAATCCGGCATAGCGCTGAACTCCCCTGCGCCAGATCACCACTGTCAATACAGCCGCCAGAGTCGTCCACAAGATTTGAATAGCGAATCCGGCAGCGATATCTGCCCTACCCAGATTTCCGGTGAGGATTTCTACAGGAAATGCAACCATATATCGGAAAGGCAATACAATCGCTGCACTTTGCAGGAAACCAGGCAGCAAGGCCACCGGGGCAACCTGACCGGCTAAAAGGAAAATCAGAGAATCTTGCAGAGTCAACAGGGCATCTGCCCGGGCTGACCAGAAAGCCAACAACGCAATCCAGTATCCCCACAGGAAACGCAGCATCCAGGCCAGCAGCAACGCCAACAGGAAAAGACCGACCTTTTCCCAGGTGAAAGTTACCTCGGGTTTCATGATCAAAGCCAGAATGGCAAGGATTGGGAGATCAAACAACAGGTAAACTGTCTTCCCGGCGACTTCGGAGGCCAGTGCATCATACACAGGTGCGAGCGGCCGCAAAAGAATATGGTTGATCTGGCCGCACCGGATCAGGTCTCCCACCGTCCAATTGACCTGGGCATATGTGATCTGGTTGACCAGTATCAGAACCAGGTAATACGCCACAAACGCACCGCGGTTGAAGCCGCCCAGGCTGCCGTCACCGGCCGCTGTTGACCATACCAGAAGGTAGATCAATGGCGGAATCATCCACCCAAACGCCAGAACGAAAAAGAAACTCCGGTACTGCATCCACGAAAGCCACAATCCGCGGATAAGTGCCTTTACACCGCGAAGATTCATAATGAACCTCCCGTATAGACACGGTCAATGACCGCCTCAATAGGTGGATCTTCCACGGTTAAATCTGACACAGGCAGGGTTTGTAACAAATTTGCCGTAATGTCGGGCGCATCCGCTCGTGGAACGCGTATCGATAATCCCAAACCCTCTCTTTCCGTTATTTCGGCGCCTTCTGGTAGTTTTAATGATTCCATCGACGTTACTTCCAGCAGGGTCAATCGTAATAATTTATAAGGAGCCAGATCCCTTGCCAGCGAAGAGAGTTCACCATCAAACATCAAACTGCCGTTATGGATCAAAATCACCCGGGGACAAAGCGCGGTGACATCAGCCATGTAGTGGCTGGTCAAAATAACCGTCACCCCGCTGCGCCGGTTGTAATCTGCCAGGAATTTCCGCAGGCGCAGCTGCATGGATACATCCAATCCAAGAGTGGGCTCGTCCAGAAAAAGGACAGCCGGTCGGTACAAAAGGCTGGCTGCCAGTTCACATTTCATTCTCTCGCCGAGTGAAAGGTTGCGAACCGGCTTGGTCAGTAGTTCCTGCATGTCCAATAACTCGATGATTTCATCCAGAGTCTGTTTGAATTGCCCGGCTGGAACGTTGTAGATTTCACCGAGTACCCGAAAGGAGTCCATGGGAGGAATGTCCCATAACATTTGACTTTTGTTTCCCATGACGATACTGATCCGTTTCAGGTATTTCGCATCCCGCTTCCAGGGTTCAAATCCCAGAACAGTCAATTCGCCAGAGGTTGGATGGATCAAACCGGAAAGCATCTTGAGTGTGGTCGTTTTTCCGGCACCGTTGGGCCCGATGAATCCGACTACCTCACCTGCGTGGACATCAAAACTTATCCCTTTTACTGCGGGAATGTCGTCATACGTCGGGTGGAAAAGACTTCCGACGGATGCCCGCAATCCTTCGGGGCGCACCGGCACTCGATAGGTTTTGCTCAGGTTTCTCACCTGAATGTGTGAATCGTTCATTGTGTCTCCTTGATGTTGGTTTCTATACCAGTGTACAACCCTGGTGCGCAATGGGAGGGTTTGTGGTTGTCGGATTGAAAACCAATGAGAAGAAAAACAAACAGGAGCGGATTAAACCCGCTCCTGCCTGATATTTCATCTTGATCCTGTGAACCGCTGCTGAATTGATCATAACATCTTCTTAAGGTAACGGCCTGTGTACGACTCGGATACACCGGCAACATCTTCAGGTGTACCTTCAGCAATTACCCGGCCTCCGGCCTCCCCGCCTTCAGGGCCCAGGTCAATCACCCAATCTGCCGCTTTAACCAGATCAAGGTTGTGTTCAACAACCAGAACGGAATTTCCCGCGTCCACCAATCGCTGCAGTACTTCCAGCAGCCGGGCGATATCATCGAGGTGCAAGCCCGTGGTGGGTTCATCCAGCAGATATAAAGTTTTCCCGGTAGCTTTTCGGCCAAGTTCTTTGGCGAGCTTGACACGCTGCGCCTCTCCGCCAGACAGTGTGGTAGCCGGTTGACCGAGCTGCAGGTATCCCAGCCCGACATCAGACATAACCTTCAACCGGGAAGCCGCAGCAGGGACATTTTTAAAGACATCCAGGGCTTCTTCCACCGTCATATCGAGAACCTGTGAAATATCAAATCCGTTGTATTTCACAGCCAGCGTTTCGCGGGTAAACCGTCTGCCATGGCAAACCGGGCATCGCACCTCAACATCCGGAAGAAAGTGCATTTTTACTGTCAGTGTACCGGAACCTTCACAGCGCTCACAACGTCCGCCGGGCACGTTGAAAGAGAAGTGACGCGGTGAGAAATTACGCTGCCGGGCGTCTCTGGTATCAGCAAACGCTTCCCGAATGGGAGTAAATGCATCGGAATATGTGGCTGCATTTGAACGTGGAATCCGTCCGATATGTTCCTGATCAATGGTGATAACCTTGTCAAAACATCCCCAGCCGGTGATGAAATCATGAGTACCGGGTTCTTCGGAAGCATTGTTCAATTTTTTCCGGGCAGCCTTATCCAATATATCAAAGATCAATGAAGATTTACCCGATCCTGATACACCGGTAACTGCAACCAGCCTCCCGGCCGGTATGGAAACAGTGACATTCTTCAGGTTGAATTGACGGGCTCCGTGTATGGTCACTGAGTTTCCATTCAATGGACGCCGGCGGACGGGTACGGGAACAGATTTCATTCCCGAAAGATACTGTCCGGTGAGTGAATTTGGATTTCCCATCACCTCTTCCGGTGTTCCCGCTGCCACAACTTGACCGCCATGTTTGCCGGCGCCTGGTCCAATATCAATCAAGTAATCTGCTGCCCGCATCATCTCCAGATCGTGTTCTACAACCAAAACGGTATTCCCCAGGTCGCGCAGCCGGTAGAGAACATGAATCAAATTGTTCGTATCACGCTGATGCAAACCGATGGTGGGTTCATCCAGCACATACAGAACACCGGTCAATCCGGAGCCAAGCAGAGATGCCAGGCGCAGCCGTTGGGCTTCTCCGGCAGAAAGTGTGGGTGACGATCGCTCAAGGGTCAGATAACCCACCCCCACTTCCAGGAGGCGTCCCAATCGTTCATCCAGATCAGCCAGAATCGATTGAGCAATCAACATTTCCTGACTGGAAAAGGTGGATCGGATACTTTTCAACCAGGCATCCAATTCGTTTAATGGCAGCCGGGAAACAGTAATGATGGTTTTTCCGGCCACTGTCACCGCCCGACTCTCCGGCCGCAAACGGGTGCCTTCGCAATCCGGGCAGATTTGCGAGGCAAAATACGGCTCCAATTTTGCCCGGTACGCCTCATTACTGGCGTGCTCATCATATCGACGCAACAGATTGGTGACAATTCCTTCAAAATTACCCTGGTTGTTGGTTTTAGGTGGCTTCTTATTGGGAAAATGCTTCATAAATTGTGAGCTGTTCGTTCCATAAAGAAGTAAATCCCGTTGAGCCGGGGTGAAATTTTTTACAGGCTGGTTGATATCCAAATCCAGGTCATAGTACAGGCTGGCATTCTGTAATATCTGGGAGTAATAATTGATGTGAAACTCATCCCACCAGAGAATGCCATTCTCGGGGATGCTCAGGTTTTCATCAATCATCCGGCTGACTACCACCTGACGCACTACGCCCAATCCAGTACATTTTGGACAGGCACCGGCTGGTTTGTTAAACGAAAAATTCGCCATTCCCATTTCAGGTATGGCCGAACCGCAATACGGACAGGGGAATGTATCTTCAGGATTGACCGTCTCCAGATTATTGACTTCGTCCGGCAGTTCATCTTCGGCAAATTCATAGGTTGGCGGGGGTACGTCCTTTCCACAAACCGGACATGGACGGTGCCCCAGACGGGCAAATAGAACGCGCAGGTACGTGAATATTTCCGTAGATGTCCCCACTGTGGATCGGGGGCTGTGATTGGTGAGGTGTTGATCAACACTGATAGACGGTGAAAGACCGGTGATGGTCATTCCCTGCGGTTTGGTCAGGCCGTCTGTCACCATACCCAGCGATTCCATATACTGACGCATCCCTTCCCGATTCAGGATGTCAAAACCCAATGTGGATTTTCCCGATCCGGAAAGACCGGTGATTACCACAAGCTTATTTTTGGGGATATCCAGACTGATGTTTTTCAGATTGTGCAGTCTGGCTCCCCGAATACAGATGGTTTCGTTCATTCAGGCTCCATAAGAAATATGATGTTGTACTATCTCATTCTAGGACCCTGGTGTGCAATGGGAGGGTTTTAACCGTGCGCATCAAGCCGAGACTGGATAACAGATTCGGTAAGGGTGATCATTTCGCGAGCGCGTTTTTCTTCTGCAACAAGCGTTGAAAGCCATCGATCGGAGGCCATATAGACATCTTCATCGGGTTGGGGTGTATCCAAAACCTTGCGCAAGTTACGGGTATCTCCCCGATCCAATTGCAGCAGCATACGAAGAATAGCCATCAGACTGTACCCGGCTTTTGCCAGCATACGGATGACCCGCAGGCGGCTGATCTCATTAGGTCCATAAAGCCGGTAAGCATTATTCTCCTGACGTGGGACTTCCAACAGGCCATTTCGTTCCCAGTTGCGCAGCACATCATGTGAAACACCCAACAACTTTGACACTTCACCGATGCGCAGGAGCTTTCCGCCAGTCTCAGCGCCACTGCCCTGCACCCACCGCTCCAGCAATTCAACGGCCGCATTGGCCTGCGCCTGTTCAGCATGAACCAGAGCCAGGTGGTTGTACGAAAGTTCCAATGCGCCACCCCAATCATCCTTGACGGCGCTCTGGATCACCAGAAACGCCGATTGTCTGATGGACCGCCCCGGGTAGTCGCCCCCCATCACCAGCCGGTCGAGACGAAGGCAATCCAGATGACGCTGGGTGAAACGACGGTACCCATTGGGGGCCCGCTCCACCGGGGGAAGCAACCCCCAATCGACATACCGGCGCACGGTATTTTCGTGAACACCCACCGCGCGGGCCAGATCAGATGTTTTGTAATACCGGGTTAAGTACGGGGATGGATTTTTGGACATCATCTTCAACTATATCAAATGTTGCCAGAATTCAACGACTGACCAAGTTTTCTCATCGTTATACAAAAACCGACAATAATCTCCTGCTAACTTGCCGGTGTATTGTTGGTAGACGTATTATTAAGTAACAACAGTATTTTTAAATTTTATTGTCTGGCAAGATACTAAGGAAGTGAAATGAAAATCGCTTATAGGGTAATTCTTGTTACGTCAGTCCTGCCGTCTATGCTCATTTTCGTGAAGGCAGGCGGAACGCCGCCTGTTGAGACCACTCCAGTACCGTCTACCACATTGATGAATGTGACAGGTGGTTTTCCCTGGGCTCTCATTTTAATTTTTCTGGCAGCCGGATTCATCATTACTGCCATCAAGAAAAACAATCCCAACCATGTGATGGTCAACACCTGCGTACCATTAATAAATGAAAAGAAAGAGACGATCGAACAGGATAAAGAAGACGAATAAAAGGCATTTATAAAATCAATAGTTGATAGATTTTCACTATATATGTTACGGCCGGAGTTTTTTATTGAGAATAGGTAGGAAATTACAGTATTAAAAGGTGAAAGCTATAATCAGCTCCTTGCCAGAAGCATCGTTTTGTCATCCTGAGGTCTTGTAATAACGCTCAATTTCTAAATAACAACAAATTTAATCATTAATATAGAATAATGAAAACTGCTATACTACCTTAGAGATATGACTATTTTCATTCTTTTAGAGTTTTGTACGCTGGCATGGAATTTCTCGGATAATATTTGAGATGGAAAAACAGTTTCCTGAAATTCCCGAATCTGAAATTTGCCCTTTTATTGGATTGGCATTTGATATACATACGGCCATGGATTATCCATCCGTTCAAAACCTGTGTCACCAGGTCAAGCCGTATGCCTCTCCCTCTCTATCCCATCAACGGGAATATTGTCTGAACAAGACATTTGAAAAATGCCGTCTGTATGCTGTTAAACATCCGACTTCCATGCCAATGGATATGTCCTCTGAAACGGCAAAGCCAGCTAAAACAAGGAAACTTTATTTATGGCTTGGGGGAGCGTTGTTTCTTCTGATAATTACGGGTATCCTCATCTGGCAGATTACCCGCTGGATTATTCCAACAGCAACACCTGTTGCGGCTGTTGAAACCCTGATTGTGCCAACAGCGGAAGTTCTATCTGCAACAATTCCTCCAACTCAGTTGCCTGAAGCAACAGAGACAGAAATTCCACCCACAATGGAACCACTCAGTTTGCTTGAAATAACAGTACCCCCGACGGTGACATCAGAACCGGCATTGCCACACCTTCTGGAAACACCTATTGGTACGAACCAGGCTTTTTTACTGCATAAGGTAAAAAGCGGGGAAGATATCATATCCATTGCAGGTATGTACCAGACAACCGTGGATGCCATTCGGGCAGTAAATTTCAATATGCCGCTTGAATTATGGGTTGATACAGTAATCGTTGTGCCGGTTAACCAGCCGGCGGTCAACAATATAGTCCCCATGACTCCATATGAAGTAACAACAGACAATGTTACTGTCGAATCGCTGGCCATTGATCAGGGTGCCGATCCAGTTATGCTGGCACTCATAAATAAACGGGATATCAATTACCAGTTTCAATCGGGGGAGTGGGTCCTTATTCCTCATACGGTAATCACACCCTGAAAGGATAGGATTTGCCAGCCATATTGTTTGTCTGTACAGCCAATCAATTCCGCTCCCCAATTGCTGCGGCCTGTTTTCTACGTAAATTGACAATCCTGGGGATTCAGAGTGATTGGAAGGTTGGCAGCGCCGGGATATGGGGAACACCCGGGTTGACTGCCCACCCGAAAGCTGTGGAGGCGGCGAAAGAAATTGGCCTGGATATCAGTAAACATCGCACCAGACTGATCAACGTTAATCTGGTAAATTCTGCTGATGTGATTGCTGTCATGGAATCCCGGCATAAAGATGCGATTGAAGCAGATTTTCCACAGGCGCGTGAGCGGATTGTCCTTCTGGGTAAACTTTCAAAAGTATTTGCCGGGGAAATCACGGATCCTGCGCAGGATAAATTTACACAATCTGAAGTCGCTGCCAGAATGATAAATACCTGTATAGACCAGGCTTTCACAAAATTGGTACAATTCGCTGAAGCCCACCAAATCCAGCAAAAAATTTAACAATCTGGCTGAAAATCTAAGGAATCGATTAAGGTGACAGAAAAACCAACCGTTGAACAACCCATAGAAGGCCTCGATATCAGGCAATATTTCTCTTTATTACTCTACCGGTCATGGTTGATCATTCTGGTAGCCTTAATTTGTGGAATTATCAGTTATCTTGTCAGCATAAAATTGCCCCCCATATATCAATCCGCGACGAGTATTCTGGTGAATGAAGCACCTGCAAACAAGGGAGCGGATTATTCCTCTGTTATGATGTCAAAGCAATTGACCAGTACCTATGCGCAGATGATGACCAATGATGTTGTTTTAGGTCAGGTGGCGGCACAGGTGGGAATATCAAATCCGATTGAAGATATTCGAGACTGGATCAAAGTTACTACAGTTCGCGATACACAATTAATTCAGTTGACTGTTGAAACAACCGATCCCAATTTTTCCGCACGAATTGCCAATGCCATCGTTGAGGCATTTTCTACACAGATTCAGGAAATTCAGACACAACGGTTTGCCCAATCGAAAACCACTCTTGAAACTCAACTGGCAGATACAGAAAAACAAATATCCACCTATACGGCGCAGGTTGATCTGGCCTCGTCTTCTGATGAAAAAGAACGCCTTGAAGCCAAAGTCGCACAATATCGGACTATTTATGCAAACCTGTTGACATCGTATGAGCAATTGCGCCTCTCAGAAGCACAGGCTGTTTCATCTGTAGTCCAGGTTGAACCGGCTGTTGCCAATCCCATACCTGTGAAACCCAATATCATCCTTAACACCCTACTGGCGGCATTTATTGGAATACTTCTGACATCCGGCATACTTGTCGCCCGAGAAACAATAAATGACACAATTAAAACCCCTGAGGATATCACCCGGCGGTTTAATCTCCCCATACTTGGTGTAATCAACCATCAGCCGCCAAAATCAAATATTCTGGTGACGATAAAGGAACCCCGCTCACTCATTGCAGAAACATACAGAACGCTGCGGACAAATGTAAGCTATGCCAGCATTGACAAACCCATCCGCACATTGTTAATCACCAGTCCCGAACCCGGCGATGGAAAAACAACTACCATCTGCAATCTGGGTGTTGTTCTGGCTCAAAATGGGAAAAAAGTGGTTATCGCAGATTGTGATCTCCGACGGCCGCGCGTACACACGTATTTTGGGTTGCCAAACAGGCAGGGTATGAGCACATTATTCGCCCATAATGATATTGTACCGGGAGTGCTTAAATCAACACCCGTCGAAGGTCTGACAGTTATAACATCTGGTTCTCTCCCTCCCAATCCATCCGAACTGATGGGTTCGCAAAAAATAAAAACGATTTTCAGCACTTTACTCGAAACCGCTGACATCATTCTCATTGATACGCCCCCGACATTAACGGTGACAGATGCCGCCACTCTGGCTCCGTCATTGGATGGGATGATTCTGGTAGTGCGCCCGGGGATCACCCGAACCAATGCATTAAAACAAACCCTTGAACAACTTCGGCAGGTCAACGCCAGGGTTCTGGGGATTGTTTTGAATGATGTTCCAACTAAGGGAAATCCTTACGGATATCATTACAACTACTATCATAATTATTCCGCCTACAAAGATTATTATGAAGAAAAGGTTGTTGAGAAAAAAGGTAAATAATCCGATTTTCAATTCAGTTCTTTCATCTCAACCATCACCTTTTACCTACTGTGCTGAAAATAGCAGCATGTATGCGCGATTCCTGGCAAGACTCTTGTATAGTCTGGTAGATCAAATAAACATAGAACTTTCAGGAATCTGCCACCTTGATTAATAAACCTGTCAGCCTGTTCAGGTCGTCTTTTGTTTACTCACTCGGGGATATGATCTCCAAAGGCCTGAACTTCATTCTTTTGCCAATATATCTCGGATATCTTTCAGAGGCTGAATACGGAGAAATAACATTTACCCTTTCGATCACAGCATTTCTTAATATTCTCTTTGGATTGGGCTTTGCCGGAGCGGTAACCCGGCTTTACTATGACTGTAAATCGGAAGAAGCGCGAAAGAGGCTATTGGGTACGGCGGCACTCTTTCTGATCCTTTTTTCTATCGGTCTGACTTTTCTATTGGTGTTAGTTGGGAACAATCTTTTTTTTGAACGATTCTTTGGTTTGCCATTCAAACCTTACGGGATATATGCCATAGCCATCAGTTTATGTTCCGTTATGAGTGTAATTCCACAGGCAATTTTCAAGATACAAAATCGTCCAGTAGTATCCATATTGTTCAATATTTCTGTCTTTCTGCTGACTATTCTTTTCACTGTTATTTTCGTGGTCGTTTTCAAATCCGGCGTCAGAGGTGCCATATCTGCTCTTGTTTTATCCAACCTGTTGGTGGCGGCAGGTTATACAGCTACTTTAATCAAAGAAATTCATCCCTGTCTCGATAGATTCATTCTTTCCAACCTGCTGATTTTGTCACTCCCATTCATTCCCCATTTACTCGCACACTGGTCACTCAGTCAATCTGACAGATTAGTGATCAGCCATTTTCTTGATATGAGCTCTGTAGGTGCCTACTCAATCGGTTATCAGATAGGTTCCCTGGTGTTTCTGACCGCCAATGCGATGAATAATGCCTGGGTACCCTACTATTATCAAGTTCTTTCCAACGCGACTGATAAAAAATCCCTGCAAAAATCTGTAAAACAGTTCCTTTTCCTCATTAGTGGTGCCAGTGTGGTGACAGTCTGTTTGTCACCTCTAATACTTAGTGTTCTTAAAGTGGAAAACCAGTCAATATGCCTGCAAATTATTGCATTGGTATCCATGGCGGGTTTTTTTCAAATGTGCTACTTTATCTTTGTCAGTCAGACATTTCAGACAAAAGACATTGCGCTCATACCGGTTATCACCGTTGCAGTCGCCCTGGCGAATATTGCCGCCAACATCTACGCTGTTCCCCGATTTGGCATATTGGCCGCAGCTCTAACCACATTGCTGGCGTATTTCTTTTTGGCGGTTTTAAACGGTTGGCTGGCTCTTGCAAAAAGCCGCTTTAATATCGGAATTGGTTTGATGATTCGGTTTGCGGTCATTACGATGGTATGGTTAACAGTATGTTTGGTTCTGTCTTTTTACATTCAACCGCTATGGATGATTTTGCTCCCCTTTATCTGGCTTGTTACTATCGATTTAATTGGCTCATTCTCTTTCTCCGAAATGATCTCAATGATCTCCCATACAGGCTCGAACAGTGAATACTAAAGCTAGTAATGAAGAAGTTCTTCAGAGGCTGACTACCGGGGATCCAATCATTTTTCGAGGGGAAAACCTGTCTGAACTGGCGGCACAATCACTGCTTAATGTCGTTTCGAATAATGCGGCAAAAAAAAAGAGCTTCCTTCTTTCAGTCAGTAAATCGTTAATCAAGGCAATGGTTGTCCCCATATGGCAAAAATCAGCAACAGCCGTATTTCAACTTCTGGGTTATATCAAAAAGAAGAATGATGCTTCCATCTGTTTTTTCAGTTTTGCCTCCAGCCATACGGCTGTTCTAATACCCATTGTCAGAGAAATGCAGGAAAAAGGGATCCATTCCTTCAATTTCGTAAGAGCTTCCATCGGTTTATCAAGGCTGCCATCAGAGATAAAGAGATACCAGCAAATTACAGGGGATAAACCTGCGTTGCTTGAACAATATTATGATCTGGTTTTGCTGGCGCGCTATTATGTTTGCGTGTTTTCAATGTTAGGCCGTTTCCTTAAGTATTGCCTGAAAAACAGAGAATGGGTCCGTTTACATTGGGTGGATAACAATCCCGTCATTCAGATGTTTCCCGAATTTGCCCTGTATTTTGCGCCATTATCTTATCTTGTATTGCAGACAGGGCTGAAAAACTTCACTCATTCCCGCGCTTTTCTTTTTGGATTTGACAATTGTCCCCGTGGCAGAGCACTGGTTGTGACTGCTGTGCGAAATCAAATTAAAACAGTTTCCATTCAGCATGGCATAATGGCAATTCCCCGTTTTTATCTTCCATACGCCGAGAAAATCGTCGTCTGGAATGATCAGGATGCCGAAAAACTTATTTCAGCAGGAGCCAACAGAGAGCGTCTGTTGGTCTGGGGGTCACCGTTATTCGGCGATGTACATTCATCAAAAAATTGGACAAGTGGTAATACGCTGAAAGTGATCTTTGCATTAACTGCCGGGGTACCTGCCATTCAAGTGAAAAAAGATGTCGATCTTATCCTTGCTGCTATCTCATCGATCAGCGAAAGAAAATTAGAGCTTGTTATCCGCCCCCATCCAATAGACAGAAGAGACTTCCGAAGAATTCTTAATCTGAGGAATGTCCAGATATCATCGGAAGACGATTTCTCTGATTTGATCAAGGGGTGTTCACTGGGGATTATGTATTATTCTTCCGTAGTATTACACTTTGTTCTAAATAATATTCCGGTGGCTGCTTTATTATGGGATGACCTTTTTGATCCAACCGGTGTTGTTCAGGAAAAAGTCGTTCAGAAAATCAGAACAACGGACGATCTGGCAATTCTGGTCAATTTAATCGAAAGAAATGATAGGGCTTTTCAACATGAATTTATGAAGGAGCGCGAAATATTTCTCAAGAAATACCTGCCCGAACCTGGTACTGTTGTATGCAACAAAGTAATTTCCTATCTTTTTAATGAGGAAGGTCGATCATGATCAGCGGAAGATCGATCATTCATTGGATTTTTATCTTTATCATTCCGATTTTTATTATTCTATTTTTCTTCCTTTTTCCCTTATCAAACCTAAGCTATCCATCATGGTACACATACACGGCTGCAACAATCATAGTGACGGTTTACTATATTTATTTTGCTTTATACCGGTATAAGGGTGAATGGACGGATCCTTTCACATTTACCTTCCTGTTTCAAATGTGCTTTAGCATTATGGGGGTACTGGTGTATGAATTTAGAGGAAGGTATTGGACCAACGATCCTGCCGATATGGAAATTGTCGGTCAGTCGGTTTTCCTGGCGCCCATTTTAATGCTGGCAGGCAAAAGTCTGGTTGATCTGGTTTTTCCCAAATATGCAAAATCAAAAAAAAGATCGTTCAATCCAACCTATCTCGTTTTTATCATCTGGGGAATGATCATCATCGGGAATATTGCCAGTCTATTTCTATATAACTTCTATGCAGATATCCCCCTCTTTTCATCGAATATCGATGCAAGCCGAAGTGATATCCGGTCATTTTCTTCCGGACGCGGAACACTTTTTATTCTTCAATTACTGTTGGTTCTGGCCATTCCCCTGAGCTATATTCACTTGATGAAGAAAAAGCCGGTTCATTGGCATGATATTCTCTTATTCGGGCTTCAATTCTTGCTTAGTTTTATCCCTCTGTTATTTTATGGCGGTCGTTTTTACTTCCTGACTCCCATTCTCTTAACCATTGTCTGCCATTCAGTTTTCATTTCGAAAATCAGCTTGAGACAGGCTGTCTACTTTGGATTGACCATGTTGATCATTGCGATGGCATTTGTAACCTTCCGAATATTTGGTTCGGATGTCAACGCCAATTTGATAGAACGAGCTGTTTGGGCAGATATTTTTCCTGAAATCCGGGCATTTGGGTATGTTGCATATAAGATACCTCCTCCGGATATTTATCCTCAGATACTCACCAATTTCCTCGCTTCGTTATTCCCTTCTGGACTGCTTCGGATCCTTAATATTGACAAAGAATTGTTGCTTTTCAGCATCGGGGACTATGTGGCTTCCATTATCGGTGCCAGCGTACCCATCCGACTGGGGCTTCTTGGAGAAGCATATCTGGCATATGGAATAATCGGAATCATTATTGTATTTTTCTGTCTTGGTGTGTGGTTAGAGTTGATATCAAAAGGAGAAAAAAGATTGAAGGCAGGAGACTGCAGACATTTCTTTTACATAGTGCTGGGTGTAATATCTGCCCTTATCATTCCTTACGGAACAAACATGATTTCGACACTCGTCTTTTGTATCTTTTTTGCCGTATGTATCGTCTTTATTGGTTCAAAATTTTTTAAGAATGTTTCATAGATCGAATATCAATAAAGATAATAAAAATTATCGGAGATAAAACGTGAAGATCCTGATGGCCAATACCAGACATTATCATGGCGGAGGAGACAGTACTTATGCCTTCAATCTCGCATCCTTGCTAAGAGAAAAAGGGCACCATGTCTCGTTCTTTGCCATGCAGGACGAACGTAATCTGCCCGACCCCAACAGCGATTTATTTGTCAGCCCTATCAACTTTCGGGACCTTAATCAGAAAAAAAATCTAAAGACTGGATGGCAGGTGCTTACTAGAAGCATCTACTCAAATGAAGCCAGGAAGAAATTCGCCCTCCTTCTTGAACGGGAAAAACCTGACATCATTCATGTTCACAACCTGCATGCCCATATCACACCGTCAATTCTGTTTGAGGCCAGGAAACAGGGTATACCGGTTGTCTGGACATTGCACGATTACAAACTGGTCTGTCCAAATTCACACCTGCTTAATGATACAACCGGCAATATCTGTGAAGCCTGCAAGGGTGGTCGCTTCTATCAGGCTGTCTGGAAAAAATGCAAGAAGGGTTCATTCCTCGCCAGCTTTATGGCGTGTCTGGAAGCATATGTCCATCAGATACTGGGCATTCGCGATCTCGTTGATGTGTTTCTCACTCCATCAGAGTTTCTGCGGAATGTTTTTCTCGAAAATGGCTTTCCTTCAGAAAAGATTGTACACATTCCATATCAAATTGCCATTCCTCACCGGACCAGATCAAGAGTTCTCTCTGACTACTTCTTGTTTCTCGGAAAATTCGATAGGATCAAAGGGATTTATGTTCTTGCGGAAGCGGCAAAAAATCTTCCAGAAATTGAATTTCGACTGGCCGGAAAGGCAGATGATAAGGAGGCACAGGATTTTTTATCAACATTACCGCCGAATATGCACTATCTCGGAATGAAAACCGGGGTAGAACTTGCCACGCTTTTGGGAGACTCACGGGCACTCATTCTTCCATCAATCTGGTATGAAAATCAACCCCTGGTTATCCTCGAGGCGTTTGCGGCTGGAAAACCAGTCATCGTTTCGAACCTGGGAGGAATGAAAGAGCTGGCAAAACCCGAAGAGCGTGGATTATTGTTTGAAGCAGGGAATGCCCGCCAACTGGCAGCCTCCATAAAATTCCTTTATGAAAATCCAGATAAATGCGAAGAGTATGGTAAGAATAGTCTGGAGTATGTAAAACAATACCACTCATCAGATGAACATTATCGGCAAATTATGAATATCTATACCAGGCTGGCCCAAACTGCTCATCAGGTATCTCAATAAAATGGATCTCAGCATCATTTCAACTTACCGGTGCAATTCCCACTGCTCCATGTGCAATATTTGGAAATCACCCACCCTGCCATCAGAAGAGATCAGTCTGGCAGTATTGGAAAAGATACCCGGTGGATTCGACAACCTGAACATCACCGGCGGCGAGCCGACATTACGCGAGGACTTAATGGATATAGTGGATATTCTCCACCCCAAAGCGCGCAAGTTGGAAATCAGCACGAATGGACTAAATCCTCAAAAACTTGAACCGATTATCAAAAAATTTCCGGATATCAAGATCCGGTTCAGTCTGGATGGACAGGGAATTACATCTGATAAGATCCGTGGAGAGAGGGATGGGTACAACAGGAAAGTTCCCGGATTACTGCGACTCAAGGAACTGGGAGGTAAAGACCTCGGTCTGGCCATCACCATTCAAGATGATAACGCTGGAGATTTGGTGGAACTCTTCCAATTCTGTCAGAAACATCATCTTGAGCTGGCCACCTCCGCCCTGCATAACGGATTTCAATTTCATAAAAGTGACAATATTCCTTATGACAGACTAAAAATTGCCCGAAATATCGAAAATTTGATCACGGCTCAGCTGCAAACCTGGAATATTAAGAATTGGTTCAGGGCTTACCTGAATCTTGGGCTGATCGCCAGAGTCCTAGGGCAGGATCGCCTGATCCCTTGTACGGCCGCTGTTGATTTCTTGTTCATCGATCCCTGGTCTGATGTATATGCCTGCAACGTCAGGCCTGATCTGCGAATAGGCAACCTGATCGATCAGACCTGGGAAGAAATCACCACTGGTGAATTAATGAAAGAAATTCACCAGAAAGTATCTGATTGCACGCAGAATTGCTGGATGGTAGGTTCGGCGCGTACCGCTATGCGCAATCCACATTTTACCCGTCTCCCGAAACTATCTCCGTTGTTCTGGGTTTTGCTCAACAGATTCAAGGTTGGTATTGGTTTACCAATTCAGTTCGAAAAGACGATTGATTACACACACATTTATAAAGATTTTAATATTGTCCGTCGAGAGTCTTATCTGAATACCAGGATAAAACCGGTCATCGAATACAAAGATCAACCTCATTACCAGGACAAGTATGAAAACCGATAATACTCGTTCATGGATAGAGATTTTGGGAGAAAACTCCGATTGAAAATTGTCATGTTCGGTTTGAAAGGCATACCGTTTACGGCAGGAGTGGAAGTCATGGTTGAAGAACTGGGCAGCCGCCTGGTCAAACGCGGCCACGATGTCACCGTGCTGGTTCGGCCGCATTACACACCACGATCATTGACGGAATACAGGGGAATGCACCTCGTTCATCTGCCTTCCATCCCAACTAAGAATTTTGATGCCATCTCACACAGTTTTCTATCGGTTTTCAAGTCTGTTTCATTGAATCCGGATGTGGTTCACATCCATTCCACAGGCAATTCGATATTTTCCTTTTTTCCTCGTTGGTTCGGAATTCCCACAGTGGTAACCAGTCATGGTTTGGACTGGCAGAGGGCCAAATGGGGAAAACTTGCCCGATGGTATCTGAAAATGACAGACTTTACGACATGCATATTTCCCACGGCAACAGTGGTGGTGAGCCGGAGATTGCAAACCTATTATCATGAACACTATGGTAGATCGGCAACCTATATTCCCAACGGAGCAAGCCAGGTCAATCGAATTCCTCCCGATGAAATCAAGAAATATGGACTTGCCGGAAATGACTACATCCTGTTTGCCTCACGGTTAGTTCCAGAAAAAGGTTGCCATTATCTTCTGGAAGCCTTCCAAAAGCTGGACACACCATTAAAACTGGTGATCGCCGGCGATGATAATACTGACCGGGAATACATTAAATTATTAAAAAAGCTTGCCCCACCCAATGTGATATTTACCGGTTTCATTAAAGGAAAACTGCTGGAAGAATTGTTAAGCAATGCCTATCTCTATGTTCTCCCATCAGAGATCGAGGGTTTATCTGTCGGATTGATTGAAGCAATGAATTACCAGAATTGTGTTCTGGTCAGCGATATCAGCGAAAACATGGAAGTGATCGGAAATGCAGGGATGACCTTCAAGAACAAATCTGTTGCTGATTTGATGGAAAAAATGACGTATATTGTTAATAACCCTAAATACGTTGAAGAACAACGGCATGCCAGTTACCAGTCGATTCAGAGCCGATATAACTG
Source organism: Leptolinea tardivitalis (assembly GCF_001050275.1). Lineage (GTDB taxonomy): Bacteria > Chloroflexota > Anaerolineae > Anaerolineales > Anaerolineaceae > Leptolinea > Leptolinea tardivitalis. The sequence goes on along the minus strand of NZ_BBYA01000008.1, from coordinate 105,932 downwards.
GGAAGAAGTAGCGGATCAATACGAACAACTTTATACAAGTATTCAACGCTCCCATTAATTTGCTCACAGGTTGAAGAACAAATAATAAATCATGGCATTAATATTGCAATCAAACATCGATCTCACCAGATTCATATTTTCAACGTATTGGTTTAAACCATCCATTACCCGGGATTTGATCGTTTGACGATTTCATCAAATCAGTATGATCATCCATTGGCAATGTGAAGGCATTCAATTCAAGGCAGGGAAATATCGCTTCCACTAACCTGAACCCGGATATTCGAATCCGAAATGCTGAGGATGATTTCTTCCTGGTGGAGAATACATCCACGCGTGTCATCAATCCTCTCACCCGAAGATTGATGGTTTTAACGATGATTCTGTCTGATATTTTTTCCATTCTCGTAGCGGTTGGGATCGCCGCCGGATTACGCGGTGCGTTATATGGTCCACTCTCACCTGATTCCTACCTCTGGGTACCGGCCTACCTGCTGATTTTTATCCTGTCTGCCAGCCTGCGGGATCTTTACCCGGCTACCGGTCTCAGTGCAGAAAACCAATTCCGCAATTTGACCATCACAACCAGCATGCTCACTTTGATCATTATTGCCGGTACTTTCTTTATTAAGAGCAGCAGTGATTTCTCCAGGTTGTTCCTGGGACTCACATGGTTTTTCAGTCTAATCACCGTACCTCTTTCCCGAACGATTATCCAGCATGTCCTTTCGGTGGCAAAAAAGTGGGGTGAACCGGCTGTCATAATTGGCAACCCTGATCAGGTTGACCAGCTCTTATCCTTCTTTTCCCGGTATCCAAAGATCGGATTAAAACCAGAAGTTTGCTTTACCCTCTCCGATTCATTCGGTGAACTTGCTCCTTCACAACGTGATCAGTTATTGGAAAAGACCCAAAAGATCAACCGGGAAATGAGCATTCATACAGTAATTGTTGCCTACGAGCAGATGAATGAACTTGGGGTCATCCGGGATATTTTCAGTGAAATGTTCGACCATGTAATTCTTGCCAATCCCCAGGACTACGGCAGGGAACTGACAGGAGTGTTTCTCAGTCAATACGGAAGGATGCATACGTTTGAAATTCATCATACATTAATGGACACATTTGCCCAATTTCAAAAAAGAATCATCGATATTGTATTGTCAATCACAGGATTAGTCCTTCTCTCTCCTATCTTATTGGTGAGTACAATCCTGGTAGCCATTAATTCTCATGGGCATGTCTTCTACAGGCAGCGCCGGTTGGGAAAACATAACGAGGAATTTGAAATCATTAAATTCCGGACCATGGTTCCAAACGCAGATCAGGTTTTACATGAATACCTTGAGAAGAACCCCGACCGGAAGGCGGAATGGGATGCCTACCAGAAATTGAGTAATGATCCCCGTATCACATTTGTCGGTCGTTTTCTGCGCCGGTTCAGCATTGATGAACTCCCCCAATTATGGAATGTGTTGATCGGCCAGATGAGTATTGTCGGACCGCGTCCAATTATGATCAACCAGCGCGATTTATATGGTTCTGATTATCGCCATTACGTGCGGGTGCGGCCGGGAATAACAGGTATCTGGCAAATTTCAGGACGAAACCAGACGTCGTTTGCGACCCGCGTCGAATTTGATGTGGAATATGTGATGAATTGGTCCATCTGGATGGATATCTATATTCTTACCCGCACACTTTGGGTAGTCATCCGGCAAGAAGGGGTTAGCTAAAAAGAACAGATTAAAACCAGGTGGTCATTGGTCAACCGACCTGAATTCAATTTTTAATGAAATATCTTTCTTAAGATTGGTGGAGTAGACCAGTCCATCAGGCAAGGTCTGCATTCCATCCGGTGGATTGATCACCTTCATCCCCGCCGGGGGCAAAATATGAATTTTCAGTGGAATATTCAGAGTTCCCGGTTGTTTTTGAACTTTCAAATCATATGTCCATGTAGAATTCTGATCATTGAAATTGACAGCAGTGGATGGCAGGCGGTAATCAAACATGGTTTCCTGCGATTGAGATCCCGGAACCACCAGAATCAATCCAAATGCCTGAATTCCGGGAATGCCTTCATCAAGAATATCGGCTGCTGTGGGTATCTCCTGCTCCCGTAATGACCATTTAGCCGGGATTGGATGTGGTGTGGATGAGAGTAACTCTGAACCGGCAGGAACATACACCCGAAGATAAGACCAGTAACATTCATTCGTGCGATAATCCTTCTCAGCCTGTGAAGCCTCCGGCAGAACTCGTCCCTGAATACATTCGTCCTGTGTCGTTGCTCTATTTGTTTGCTGGATGGTCAACCGGGAAGAAGGGCGAGTTGGATCAGTTAGATCCACCTGGTATTCCTCTGAAACATCCATCATCACATTGGTCTTATTGAATCCAATATTGGAATCCACAACCATGAGGAAATCCCCGGAGTTGGCTGGACGAACGGCGCCGTCCCAACCGCGCCGCGAAACAAGTTCTTTCATTTCAGGGTCATCGGTATACAACAGGATATGCTTTTCATCTAGCAGGGAGATCAATGTTTTCGCGAGGTTCTGCCAGGTTTTTGAATCTATCTGCATCAATCGCTGCTGAAGGGGTTTGGCCATCCGGTTGATGAACCGTTTTCGATCCCATCCTTCAACAGAAACACCTTCAGGTGGTTTTTGTTCTTTTGCCGAACGCATATACATCAAAACATTATCGGCTGTGATGAGATCCGCTTCCCCTTCCACTTGCAACGGCCCGATTTGCCGAAGCATTTCAACAAGCACATGCTGGTCTATTGCCATGACACCCTGAACAGGTTGTGGACGGGTGTAGGCATAAAGGAATCGCACCCACTCGACAGATGTTGGAAAATCAGTGAACCAGTTGGCATCACGTAACAGGAGCATTTCTGACATCATGTACTTATCCAACTGCCATGGCGCTTTGGGATAAGGTTTTGATAAATCTTCTACCAGCTCATAACTCTCAAAGGAAAGGTTATTCAGCTTGCCATTCTCAAAACCGATAAGACCCACGGCAGAAAGGAAACCTCCGGTTGGGCGTAATTCATCTTCATTCTGTATCATGATTAAATACGTCTGCGGACCATTTCCCATTGCCCCCAGGAGACGCGGCGCCAACCGGGCCATTTGAAGCAGGTCATCCACAGGGAAAGCTCCCTGTATGGATGACAAAAGAGGATCAATCTTCCCTTCAAGAAGAGTTTTTACCTTTGGAGAGAGTCTATCCAATTGAATTGTCTGCCGGGCGACTCGCGCACTGGCCAGAGCGCTTTGTGCAGAAAGCAAGCGCGTACTCCCATCTTTCAGGCTGCCAATCAGATCAAGAATTGCCGGTGAACCAGCAGTCTTATCTATATCTGATAACGCCGGAGAAATCGCCTGAAATGTTTCATCTCCAGCAATACTTAGCTGGAGGCCCATTTCAAGTAAAGAAGGTGCCTGTGCTATATCGCCTCCATGTGCTGGCAGCCAGCCAAGATAGGGTGACACCATCCACAATACAGCCAGGTCATCCTTCAATCCCTGTAAGTCGCCTCGCAATGCCGTGATTGCCGTTCCAGCTTCGGTGATCTTCCCGGGCTCTGAATAAGATTGGGTAATGCCAAGCAACGCCTGACTGTTCTCTTTTATGGATTGAACCCTCTGGTATGTTTTCCAGATGGTGAAACCAGTCCATAGAAAAATCGAGATGATGATGAGCAAAAATAGATATCGAATAACCGTTCTGAAACGACGATTTGCTGTTTTGACTTTCTGTTTTCCAGGCTTTGTTTTTCCTTTACCAGATGATACCCGGGCGGCCAGTGTGTTTTCATAGTGATTCAACACTCCGGCCAGATGTTCCAATCCTTTTCTATGCCAGTCACTGATCGTACTGTTGGCAGCAATTTCCGTCTCTCCCCCAACCAGGCGAAACCGTTCCCGGTCTTCAGCCGTGATCGCTTTTGATTGACCAAAGACAAAGAGAAGGATGGCTTTATCAATCCCCTGCCATGCCTCACGCAGAGAAGTTGGCTTGGGTTCGCCAAACCTGTATGGGGCAAAATATAAGGCAGCCAGAATGCCAAATTCACCCCAGCGGGTATCCAATCGCAATCCTCTTCGTGGAGGTAAAGCTGGCAGGATCTTCAAGAAAATTCGGGTAACTGCTTCCGCCAATTGTCTGCCGGGAGAAAGCATTTGAATTTCAGGAAATTCCTTACAGGCATCAATTACAAAGAGTTTCCTGGTCCAGGGATGCGAATCTAATTTATCTGGCGTGGTCAGGTTTTCAAGAATCTCTTTTAATTGTGGACTTTGAAGGTCAGTTTCCATTATGAATTAAGGGAAAGGGGAAAAAATTTGTTTTCGTATTGTATCATTTGAAGAAACGCAGCCGAATTTTCTATTTAAAAATCCACCACCGAAATCCGAACAAAATCCGAATTCATCGTCCTTGGTTTATGTGATCATTATTGATATAAATAGACATTGATTAATATGATTTGATCAGGAGTAAAACGGATGAAGAAATCGACTCGCTTAATCGTTGCTATTTTCCTTGTGGTCATCTTAAGTGTAACGGCTATTGGAGTATGGGCAGCACCTGCCCGTGTTGGAACTGTTCCTGTCCTTTCTGAAAATATCTCGGCAGGGTTATCTGAAGTCGTTAATATCGGTACTGGAACCGTCTCCGTTCAAGCAGATGCTTCTTCCGGCGGATCCATGAATATCGAAAAAATTGCTGATCCATCCACCAAAATTGGACTTCCTCCTGAAGGTTGGGTATTCCTGCTTGATCAGGCGCTCAAGGTTACCATTTCAAATGGTCTCATGAACTCGGTACATATCTGTGTTCCACAAGCCCCGGATATGGTGACAAAAACGACTGTCTTCCATTATTGGAATCCAGAAAATAGTACCTGGACTCCCATCCCGACAGAAGTGACCGGAGAGAATCCCCCTATGATTTGTGGAACAGGTTCTGCCGAGGGGCATTATGCCCTGCTCGGGAAGTAACAGCCAACGTCAGAGTTTTATAATCAAAGTACGCCAGAGAATATCTTCTCTGGCGTTATTCATTTCTCCATCTCATACTGCCCTATTCCACGAAGTCAGTATGGTTCTGATAATAGGAACCGTCTATGGATGTACCCTGGCTCCAGGACTCACCTGGGCAAATGGTGGAACAGATGGCGGAGACCTGATCACCGCAGCGGCAACTCATGGAGTAGCCCACCCCAGCGGATACCCGCTTTATCTCTTGCTTGCAGAATTATTCCAATGGATACCTGCAGGTACCCTGGCATTCAGAACAAATCTGCTTTCGGTTGTTTGTGCAATTACGGCGTCCGTTTTCCTTTACCGTGTGACCTGTCTCATTCTGGATGGCAAACCTTATAACCGGCTGGCTTCCTGGGGATCTGCCCTGCTTTTCGGTTTTTCCCATCTGGTCTGGTCTCAAGCTGTGATTACAGAAGTATATGCTCTACAGACTCTTCTCACAGCCCTCATATTTTACCTTGCGTTTTTCAATAGACAATGGCGTTATCAGGATATTGTGTGTGGTCTGGTTGGCGGACTCGCCCTGGGAAACCACTTGACCTCATTATTGCTGATACCCCTGTTGTTCTGGAAAACAGAAGAATTCGTTCCAGGAACAAAGAGACGGACTTTCTTACGTGCGATCGGGATCTTAATTGGAACCTTGATTTACCTGATTCTTCCCCTGCGTGCCATTCAAAATCCGCCGGTCAGCTGGAACAATCCAACCACCCTCTCATCTCTCTTTCAGTTGATCACCGGTCAGATCTATCAGGGTTATTTTACATTGTTATATCTTCCTGATCGTTTGCGCGGACTGGCAGGTCTGTTTATCGATCAATTTAATGCCATTGGAATGGCCGTTGGATTTTTCTCTCTACTCGGTGGCAGAATTTCTCTACGAAAGAACATTCCCTTATTCTGGGTTTTCCTGTCAAGTTGTTGTTTCGCACTGGTCTATGGTACGTTTGATTCCTATGTTTACGTAATTCCCGCGGTCATGGTTTTTTCCATCTGGATTGCAGGAGGTATTCAGGAAATTGTGGATATTCTTTCCTCCAATCGAAAGCTGAGTCAACCAGCAATTTATCTGGCGCTGTTGCTGGCAATTGCATATCAAATTTTTAGTACGATCCCAACTGTGGATGCCTCCAAAGATGCCCGGGCAGAAACATTTGGGATAGCGGTCATGCAATCTGTTCCTGAAAATTCTCTGGTTTTTACCGGTGATGATGAATCGACGTTTGCTCTTTGGTATTTCCATTTTGCCCTAAAACAGCGACCAGATATCACGGTAATTTCCGCAGACCTCCTCCAGTTTCCCTGGTATCAACGAACTTTGGAATATACCTATCCAGATTTAATTGTTCCTGATTCGGGTTCGTTTACCGTGGAATCCATCCGTCGGAATAACTCCACCCGGCCGTATTATGTCATTGATAATTACCGAAATTACTTAAATATCCTTTCAAAGATCAACTCAAAGAATCAATAATCGGTAGTGAATGCTGATCACATATGATTGCCTTTAAAGGAAAACCGGCGGGATTTTAACCGCCGGTTTACGGGTCTGTTCAACAATAGTAGCGTTTATAGTCCCTGATAAGAGGTATACCAATCTTCTGCCAGGGTATCCATGCTGTAGAAATCTGTATAGGGACGGCCGCAGGTATTGCAGATTTCCTGTAAGTGCCTGACACGTTGAATACCAGTAGTCTTCAGGAATTCAACTCGCTCATCTGCAGGCACTTCCAGAGCTTCCTTCCAGATCGCCCGGCCGGCCAGAATACCACTAGCACCGGCTTTACAGGCGACTTCGGTCTGTTCGGCAAAAACAGGATAGTCAACACCCGCACTTAAAAGCACCCAGGGGACGGCTGATGCCTGACTGACCATCCGGCAAGCCTCTTCCCATTTCGTTTTATCCGGTTGAGCTTTCACATCAACCGGAAATTCACTCTTCAGAATATCACCGCCGATGGATGTCAAATCTGCAGCCGCCTGAACAACTGTGTCAATCCGCTCTTCTGGGCGTAATTTTGGTTCACTCTCACTGGCAGAATAGGTAAGAATCTCTAAAAATAATGGGATATCCAGCTGCTGACAATCATTGGCTACTTTTGCCACAAGGTCTTTCATTGCAGACGCCGTGGTTGATTTCGGGCTGTAATACACCAGCAGTTTGACAGCCGATGCTCCGATCCGTTTGATTCGGTCTGAATTCCAATCCTGCGGCAGGCGGCTGATTCGGGCATGAGATGGACCCTCATACCCGCTGGCTTCTACGGTCAACACCAATCCGCAATTTCCAGGTAATGCGCCATCAGCGATGCAAGGTCCGGCTCCTATCGAAGGATCAAGAAGCACAGCCGTGGATAATGGCGCCAGGATACGTACGACATCTCGTTTGAAAGATACGGCTTCCATATATGGATCAGGTTTTTCAATAAAAACCTTTTTTACCGCCTGACGGTGATCCAGAGCAAGGATGTTGAAAACCGCCCGTTCATTGGCGCATTGATCCAAACCACGTTTCTTACCTAACGATAATTTTTTCATGTACATTCCTTTTTCAAATCAGGATGATGTCAAAAATCATTGCGAAATCCGTCGATTATTTTCGCAAATTCTATCAGTAAACCCACAGGCAGGTGTTTGCCAGTAGAAAACCTGTACGTAGCAAAAAAAGTGTACGGGAAGTACTTCAAAAACCTTCCTGCCTGATTCAGGCAAATGAAAAGAACGCTAGGTCAATCGCCCGGGATTTGTTTCCATCGAATGAAACCAGCGAAAAGTCTCATCCAGATTATTTGATTTGAATGCCAATGATCCAGCGACCACACCATCAACACCCGAAGCCCGCAATTCTGGTACAGTGTTCTCACGAATTCCGCCATCTGCAAAAACTTTGACGACATTCTGTAAACCAAGGGAAAGGATGAGCTTTTTTGTCTGGTTGACCCGTTCATACACAAACGGCGATGGTTTGACACCTTTAATCCCCATCGGAGTCCCCATGATCAGAATCAGGTCAGTCAATTCAAGATACGGTTTGATGGTTTCGATGGGAACATCCAACCCCAACGCCAACCCGCTGGCGGCACCTTTTCGGTGGATGAGATTCAACACTGCAGGAACAATCGGACCATTTTCCATGTGTACAGTCACCAGATCTGCACCGGCTGCTATGAAATCATCCACATGGTTAATGGGATTATCTGTCATCAGGTGAACATGGAATGGCTTTTTCGTCAAAGGGCGCAATCCCGCCACAAGATCGGCAAAGAAAAGAAAACCGGGGACAAAATGTCCATCTGTTACATCGATGTGGTACATGTCAGCATATGGATCGATGCGCTCCATCTCTCTGGCAAAATACTTAAAATCAGCCGACCAAAGAGATGCTTCCACCAATAATCGAGAATCTGGAAGTCGAGTCCATATAGATTCTTTTTTGTGCTCAGTTTCGTTAATATCTTTCAGGATTGGATTATTCAGCACAATTAAACTCCTCATCTTTATCTTGGATCAATAATAAACAAAGCAACTTCGTTTAGAACCATTAATATGTGAATATGATTAATCTATTCCAAGATTAGTAAGATTTTAACCTGTCTTAACCGATCACCAAAATCAATCATAGAATATTTTCCTGTAATGAATTCTCAGAGAACACACTATTCCCTGGCATCACTTAATAAACAGATGCCAGGATTCCACGATTGGACATCGAGAGTATCGATGACAGAATATTCGATAGAATTATAGAAATAAATTCAATACTTGCAGGTACATATTTTAAATATTGATATGGATAATGAATTCATTATCACACTTCAGTTCTTGATTTCCCGATTGGAACGAATATCCGCCGATTCTGTTGTGGCGCATCGGGCCAGCGGAATCAGGGGCGCAATTCTTCGCGCTCTTGAACAAAGTGAAACCGGGAATTTCCCATCGGAAAAGCACGTGAAATATTTGATTGATATGGGATACTCTTTATTGCAAAAGGCGGCAGGTGAGATTGGCCGATAATTCTTCAAAAAATGTTCGATGATTCCGTAAGTGGTTTTTTATATTGAAATGCGAGAGTTGAAAATTTCAGACCACGTTGCATAAAAAAACCATGAAAAATCATAACCAGCCCGTATCTTCATAATTTATTCATATCTGCCAGTTATTATCCGATTACTTCCATTTTTCGAAGAGGTGATTCGGATGTCTTACCAAAATTCACAAATGTCTGCCCAGACTGACCGAAAGAAAATCCATGTTTTTGGAAAAAAGAAAGTCATTTGGCATCAGATAATACGACGCTCTGTTCAGGTAGCTGTATTGGGATTTATTGGATTTCTGGCTATTCAACACGTGGTTGTTGGAGAAAATGGACCTGCAATTACGGCATCTCCTGAGGCGTTTTGTCCTTTTGGCGGACTAGAAACGCTTTATAAATTTATGGCAGAAGGTGGCACATTTGTATCTCATACACACCTTTCAAATGTTGTATTGCTGATTGCAGTACTTTTATCCGCATTTTTGCTCAGGTCATCCTTTTGTGGATGGATATGCCCATTTGGGTTTATTCAAGACTTAATCAGTAATTTCCGGAATTTAATGAGGAAAGTTTTCCCCGCTCTAAATCGCACCATGTTAAGAATCAATATGCTAGGTGCCCGATTTTCCACAATTGACCGGATATTACGATACATAAAGTATCTGGTTCTGGTATGGGCGATCGGTGGTTCTGCTTATTTTGGAACCATGGTTTTTCGAGATTACGATCCATGGGCTGCATTGTTAAATATTGCCGAGTTCTCTTTCACACCCGGGGTCGTAATCTTGACCATCATTGTCATTTCATCATTTTTCATAGACCGCCCCTGGTGCCGTTATGCCTGTCCACTTGGTGCTGTTAGCGGAATCGTAGCCAAAATCAGCCCAACATACCTGATGCGTGACAGAAATACGTGCACCTCCTGCAAAATTTGTACAAAAACCTGCCCGATGGGATTGGAGATTCATTCCGCTAATACGATCAAAAACGCAGATTGTATTGGTTGCCTTGAATGTGTGGGAGCCTGTCCAAGCGAAGGTGCACTGGTAGTCAAAATTGGATCACCTTTTACGGGAAAATAAGGAGAAAAAATGCGCATCAATCCAATTCTCTTCGGTGTGCTGGTTGTTATTGTTTTTTTCGGCTCGATACTTGGATTTCAGGCTGCAGGAATCTGGTCAATTTCCGGTAAAGTATCCGCAAATGGTGAAGCCATCCAACCAATTGCAGGAGATGTAAATTCGATAAAAGGTTGGATGACCCTTGAACAGATCTCTACAACTTTTAACGTACCAATGGAGGAAATTCTTCAAAATTTTGGCCTTCCATCAAATACGCCACCAACCACAGCAATAAAAGACCTTGAAAGTGAGTCATTTGATACAACGGCACTAAAAACCTGGTTAGGACAGAAAAACAATCCGGCTGTCCCAACAACGAAAGAGGACAATTCCAATCCAATTTCATCGTCAGAGGAAACCGCCACCTCAACCATAGACGAAACAACACAACTTGTGCCAGCTGATCAATCCTCATCCAATCGGACAATAACGGGAAAAACAACTTTTCAAGAATTATTGGACTGGGGAATTCCGAAAGAAAAAATCGAGAAGATCATTGAAGCGGAATTGCCTGAACGTTCACTCGTCATCAAAGATTACCTGACATCAAGAGGTGTAGAGTTTTCTACAATAAAAAATCAACTTCAAACTGAATTGAACAAGATAAAATGATTTAGTGGGTCAGTACTTTTATTACTGGCCCTTTTTTTATTAACCAGCCTCAACCGTATGCATAACAAATTTCATGTTTATCCGTCATAATTAACAAGCAATGAACTATCCTGATGAACAAAGTCTCATAAACGGAGCAAAATCGTACGATTTGTCCGTGTTGGGTATGATCTATGACCGATACAGCCCCTTGCTATATCGCTATGCCATGCGTTTGCTTGGTGATGATACTATGGCTGAAGATTGTGTCGCCGAGACTTTTTCTCGATTCTTAAAATCTCTTCAGGCAGGACAAGGACCTAAAGATCATCTTCAGGCCTATCTTTTTCGAATTGCGCACAACCTGATCACAGATGCATATCGAAAACAGGCACCTTTATCTCTAGAACTACATGATTCTTTACCCGATGATGACAGGATGCATCCTGAAAATCAGACAGATGCATTGCTGCAGAAACATCAGATACATCTGGCATTGAAATCTCTGACACCAGATCAACGACTGGTTGTAAGCCTAAGATTTCTTGAAGGTTGGAATCATGAAGAAATATCTGCCGTAATAAAAAAACCTGTTGGAGCTGTCCGGGCATTGCAGCTACGGGCATTAAATAAATTACGTGATCTATTGTTGATGGATAAGAAAGAAAACTCCTATGGATCTAGATGACAAGCGGTTTGAGCAAATCATAAATGAGTTAGACCTCCTAAAAATTGACACTGATCGGGATCCATTGAAAGCTCAAAAAGGGCGGAGAATCTTTCTTCAAGAAGCCGAAAGTTTGAAGAAAACCGTAACAAAAAGGGAGAGTTTGCGTCATAAGGGTTGGATACAAGAAATCCAATCAATGTTATTCGTCCCACGAAAGGAACGCTCCCCTATGGTTACTACTATTTCCACAATTCTTCTGGTTATCTCCATGATTCTTGGCGGTGGTGGTATTACAGTAGCCGCTGCCCAAAATAGTCTTCCGGATGAACCGCTCTACAACCTTAAATTACTGAGTGAAGATGTAAGGTTATGGGCATCTACAGATCCGTTTGTTCAATCAAAACTGGCACTTGATTTTGCCAGCAGACGGGCAGAAGAAATCAATAAAATGCTCAACCAGGCAAGTGTTCCATCTGATGCTGTTCAGATGCGTTATAACAGAGAAATTGATCAGGCTATTCGTTCTGCCCTGAAACTTGATAATGAACAGGCAATTCTCGAGTTGTTCCAGATCAGAAATCAGGTGGAAACTCAGTTGGAATCCATGCAACAGTCTCGTGCAAAAGAAACATCCGAGATGACTCCCATAATGGAACAGACTCGCGTCATGTTGCGGCAATATTTATCCTTGCTCGATAATGGACTCACAAATCCTGATCAATTACGAGATCAATTGCGCCTGCAAGATCAAGATCAATTGCGTGAACAAGACCAGGATCAATTGCGTGAACGTGATCGTGACCGTGATCAGACAGGTACAGATGTTCCCACAATTGTGGTCTCTCCTGAAACGACCGCAGTACAAAACCAGGCTGGTTTGCCAACTGAGATTTCAACTCAGAGCAATGGTAATGGATCGGGAGGTGGTTCTGGAAATTGCCTGAACTGTACTTCCACACCAAATTCACAAAACAAGAATGGTCCAAATATCGAGACTACTCAAATGCCAACAATGGGAAACGGTCAAAATAATAATTGGATGAATACCGCAACACCGTATTCAGGAAACACATTACAACAACCAAATTATCAAAACAACAATCCTGCTCAAGATAATTCTTCCGGCCAATCCGGATCAGGTTCATCAGGAAAATCTAACGGTAAACATTAAAACTTATTGGTAGATAAATAGAAAACAGGAGTCTGGAAATTCTTAGACTCCTGTTTTGTTTTTGTTCATCAAATGTTCTAAAAATAAGTTTGTGGTAATTGAAGAATTCGATCCAGACCAGGTCAGACTATTGTTGGATAGACTTCACGCCCAACAAGTCATTATAGATTGGCATTAGAAGTGAAAAAGAATTTGCCTTCATTCTATTGAAAGACGGACGAATAAACAACAAAGTTCTATTGTTCTACCAATCGCCCCATATCGGATACAGTATATCCAGGGAGTTTGAGTACCGCCTTTTTAAACTCTGGATCTTGAGTCAGATCAAATAATGGATCCAATAAGTGATTTTCAAGAACAGTATTGGGGATGACGAGCTGATATTGTTCTGTATACAGCGGAATAAAATCCAATTCCAGTGCATTGGCGGCAGCGGTTATTCCCATACCGCAATCTGCCCGTCCTGATTTTACGGCGGCGGCCACTGCCAGATGGGTGTATTCTTCCTGTGCATATCCTGAAATTCTCTCTGCCGATAACCCAAGTTTTCCTAATTGGTAATCCAGCAGTACACGGGTTCCAGAGCCGCGCTGCCGGTTTACATAGGAAATATCCGATCGTTCCAAATCTTTCAGTGACAGAATATTTTTGGGATTTCCTTTTTGAACAATCAATCCCTGCTCACGCCCCACCCAGTTGAAGACAGATACCGGTGTATCCGGCAAATATTGGTTTATATACGATTTGTTATAAACCCCTGTCTCCGGGTCAAGCAGATGCGATCCGGCGAAATGAGCTTCGCCACGGCGCAGAGCCACCAACCCACCCTGGCTGCCTACATTAACAGACACCAGTCTGCGCTCCCTTTGGGCCAGAAATTGTGCCAGAATATCCAGAGTCAGATCATGAGAACCAATGGCGAAAATCGTCTGGTCAATTTCTTTCAGGCTTCGGTACAGCTTCACCTGCACATCATCTCCAGCTTCAAGACCTTGAATCCCTCTGGGGACAAGTGCGATGCCATCTGCGTGTACCAGGGTATTGATCATACCGGCACCTTTGGCCAGAGGAGCCGCCAGTACCTGCCCGTTTACCCGGCCGACAGCCACACGCATAAAATCATCGTCACCCTGGGGTGAGTTTACTTTACGGGTGATTTTTGCAGTAATGACAGGTTCCTGAGAGGGATCCTTCCTTCCTAGCCATAAAGTCAGCAAGGGTTGTACAAATATCTCTCCTGTCAACGCAGCAGAAACCGGGTATCCCGGCACGCCTATGATCGGAATCTTAGAGTTATCTTTGCGGGTAATCATCCCGAGGATAACCGGGTGCCCCGGCCTGACGGCCACACCGTGTACAAGGACTGTTCCCAATTTTTCGGTCACATGCACAGAAAAATCTTCCGATCCCGCCGATGATCCGGCATTCAATAAAATCAAATCATGGTCTCTGGCAGCCTCTTCTACACGCTGACAAATGGCATCAAAATTATCAATGGTGATTGGAAAGCGGTCTGCCTTTCCACCCCACTGATTCACCTGAGCTCCCAGAACCACAGAGTTGAACTCGATGATATCCCCGGCTTTCAGGTCACTGCCAATGGGAACCAATTCGGTACCCGTTGGCAAAATGGCCACTCGTGGCACCCGGGCGACTTTCAGACTCGTTTGACCCGAAGCAGCCAGAGCCCCAAGGTCCACCGGACGAAGAGTCTGCCCGGCGGGTATGACCAACTCGGTCGCCACTATATCTTCACCCATTGGCCGCACATGACTCCAGGGAGTAATGGCAGCCCGGATGCGGATGGAATAAGGATGCCTCGGTTCGGTGCTGATATGACCAGTGTCATCCAACGGTTCAACATTTTCAATCGGAATGACGGCATTGGCCCATTGCGGCAATGGATCACCCGTGTCTACATAGACTGCCTGTTCCTCATACCGTAATTGAACCGGGTTTGATGGGGCGGCTCCCAGAGAATTTTCTGCCCGAATGGCAAAACCATCCATGGCGGAAGCGTGATAATGCGGACTGGAAATCCGAGCCCAGACCGATTCTGCCAGAACCCGCCCGGCCGCTTTTTCATCAAGCGGAATTTCTTCCTGTCCTAAAACTCCCCACAGGCCGGCGTTTTTCAATTCCTGTTGAAAACGTGATTTTGCTTCTGTTAATGGAATATCGTGAAGGTAGATGCTCATATGCCTCTAAAAGAATAATACCTGAACCATATCACCAGCATTCAATCCATTGGCATCGGCTGGAATAACCATCAATCCATCTGCCTTTACCAGATTAAAGATAAGGTTGCTCTTGAAAAAGATCGGTTCTGCCTGGTAAATACCATCTTCCATTGTAAGTTTGACTGGAATGTAATCTTCTCTGCCCGCCAGAGATGCAAAATTGATAGTCAACCGGGCGGCGATTTGCTTCTTAATGATGGTTGTTTGTAAACATTGCATACGTTCTAAAAGTGCTGGCAAGAATAACCAGGCGATTACCAGAGCGCTTACCGGATTTCCTGGCAAGCCAATGACAGGTTTTCCATCACAGACCGCCAGTATGGCCGGTTTGCCCGGTTTAATATTGATCCCATGAACGATGACGCCGGGTTTTCCGGCTTCCTGGATGACTTTTGAGGTCATATCCCGCGCGCTGGCAGATGATCCGGCGGTGATCATGACAACATCACATTCCGACAAAGCCGAATGGAGAACTTTCTGCAATTCAGCGGGTCTGTCTGGAACAATGCCATAACGGATGGCTTCTCCGCCATGTTCCTTCACCAATGCTTCCAGTGAATATGTATTTATGTCTCTTACCTGGGCAATGGTTGGCGTTGACTCTGGTGGAACAACCTCATCGCCGGTTGAAATAAGGCCAACTTTCGGCTTCCAGGCTGCTTTGATGGTTTGAATTCCAAAAGCCATCAAACCACCAATTTCTGCCGGTCGAATTCTTGTTCCAGCAGGAATCACTACCTCGCCCTGCCGGACGTCTTCTCCAACCTGGATGATATTTTCCAACGGGGCAACCGCCCGGCAGACCTCTATTTCATCAGACCGACTGGATTGGGTATGTTCCAGCATTACCACAGCATCGGCGCCTTCTGGTAGCATGCCACCGGTATGGATGAGCATCGCTGTGCCGGCAACTAACATTCTATCTGGCTGACGGCCCATCAGGATTTCTCCCGTGAGTTTTATGTAACATGGAAGACTGTCACTTGCGCCATATGTATCTTTTGCCATCACAGCATAGCCGTCTACCGTACTTTTTGAAAACGAAGGCATTGGATGAAGAGCTTTTATATCTTCGGCTGTCACCCGTCCCAGTCCATCTGTTGTTTTGATTTCTTCATACTTTGGAAACGAAAAAGGAATGTTTTCGAACCAAAGATTAAGGGCATTTTGAGGTGTTAGGAGCTTAAGAAACTCAGGCATGATCTATCCATCAAATTAATAATAAGAGGATCACAATTAACAAGAAACGTAGAAATATTATACGCCATTCGATTGCCTGAACGATTGGCGGATAGGCTATAAATTTGATGGTATTTATGCAGATTTCTACGCATTAGAAATATCAAGGTTCATACCACAAATAATTGCCTGGAGTAGTTTTGGAAGGTAGTGCTCGTAATATGATCAAGTGAAAGTACAAGAAATTGGCACCGGTGCGGTCAACTTTTATAGTAATTATGACCACAAATAGAGAGAAACGATTGTATCCATCATCAAAAAAGATTCAGTCAAAACCCTGAGATGGAAGGTCGGCGAAGATGTATATGCCGAATTTTAAAATTCTAACGTTATGGCAGTCATGGATTAGCCCAATGTTTTTCAACGGCCGGATGTAGAATGATCTATTCAGTTAGTTATTTAGACGGTGAACGATATAATGGAATGATGAAACGTTCAACCTCTATCACAGAGACAGAAAAGATCGCAGAACTTGAACGACGCCAGATTGTCGCTGCCAGCTTGAGAGAAACACTGGCAGTTCTTAATACCAATCTATCATTAGAGAAATTACTGAATTACATCGTCAACCAGGCTTGTCCACTTCTCAATGCAGATGCCGCAGCGATATACCACCTTCAAATGAATGGTATGCTGACCATTCAGGCACTTGTTGGACTCTCTAATGAATACATTGAGTATGGAAACATTCCTTTGGGTAAATTTGCCACAGGGAATGCGGCATTAACCAAAAAACCGATTTTCGTACCCAATACCCGTCTATTGAGTGAAGAAACCGGCGTTTCAGAAGATCTTATTGAAGCGATGAACAGGCTTTCATCTCAATTTTCTTCCCTTCTATCCATTCCTATTGAGATTCGGGAAGAAAACTACGGCTCTCTGACACTTTATTATCTCAATGAACATCACATAACCGAAGAAGAGATATCGCTGGCGAAAGATTTTTCCATCCAGGCTGCCCTGGCCATAGATAATGCCCGATTACGCATGCGTATCGAGCAGGATGCCGTGGCCGAAGAACGGAATCGTCTGGCGCGTGAATTGCATGATTCTGTCACCCAAAATCTGTTTTCTGCCAGCCTGATAGCTGAAACACTACCCATTATTATGGAAAGGAACCCACAAAAAGGGTTAGAAGGATTAAGTGAACTTCAATTATTGACCCGGGGAGCCCTGGCAGAGATGAGGTCTTTATTGCTTGAATTGCGTCCTCATGCTCTTGAAGAAACTCCTCTTGACGATTTGCTGCGCCAATTGGTCGAAACCGCTTCGGGACGATTACGCAAACCCGTGACCCTGGATATTAAAGGACAGGCGTTTCTGCCGGTCGAGGTCCGGCTCACGTTCTATCGAATAACCCAGGAAGCTCTGAATAATATCTTCAAGCATGCAGAAGCCGAAAACATTGAGATTCTCTTGAGAATTACTCCGCATATTGAAGACGGAACCTGCCAAAATGCCATTCTGCATATCAAGGATGACGGATGCGGATTCAGAGATTTGCCTGATTCGGCCATGCATCTCGGATTCAACATCATGCGGGAAAGAGCGCAAAGCATTGGTGCGGTTCTGGAAATTGACAGTAAGGTGAACTGCGGAACGACTATTCAATTGGAATGGAATGATACCCAGAAGGAGAAAAATGGCTCAGGATAAATCGATCAAGATCATGATCGTAGACGACCATGCCATGGTCCGCAGCGGTTTGCGCATGTTCCTTATGGCTTTTGACGATCTAGAACTGGCCGGTGAAGCACCCAACGGGAATGAAGCCGTGAAACTGGCAGAAAAGATCAGGCCAGACGTAATCCTTATGGACCTGATCATGCCGGGTATGGATGGTTTGCATGCCGCATACGAATTACATCAAAAACATCCGGAAATAAAAGTGATTGCGCTGACCAGCTTCAGCGATCCGCAATTAATCCATGATGCCATTGAAGCTGGAGTATCGGGTTATCTATTCAAAAATACATCCGCGAATGAGTTGGCCAATGCCATCAGAGCTGTGCATGCAGGGAACACGATCTTTTCTCCGGATGTCACACAATTATTAATGAATGCCGGTGACAGGAAAAATCAGATAGATTTTGACCTTACCAGCCGCGAGATGGACGTGCTTCGGCTCATGGTCAATGGAAAAAATAACCAGGATATCAGCGACATACTGACCCTCAGTCTCTCAACGACGAAATTCCATGTCTCTAATATCCTGTCTAAGATGAATGCCCACAATCGCAGTGAAGCAATATCATTGGCAATCAAACATCGTCTGGTAGATATATCTGAATAAAAGGTTCTTAATGGTAAGGGTTATTATTGCTCATCACGATCCATCCATCCGGCTTGCACTGGAATTGTTCTTGCAAGCGCAAACTGAAATCGAGATTGTTTCAGAAGTACGACGAGTAGGTGAATTGCTGCGAGATGCTTCATTGGTTGAACCCGATATGATCATCCTTGCCTGGGACCTTCCAGATTTTGGTAAATTCAGCCTTTCCAGCCATCTAATAAAAACTACCGGAATTCTTTCAAAGAATCAGGTCAAAGGAGTGGTAATCCGTTCACTCCATAACCTTCCATCCAATCCGGTTATTGTTGTCACCGGAAATACGCAAGAAGATAGATTTGCTGTTTTATATGCCGGAGCAGATGAATATATCTATCATGGTGATGAACCCTCACGACTTTTGCATCTTATTAATGCATTGAAAGTATAGAAAGATATTTCCTATACTTAAGTATAGGAAATATATACCCGTTCCCGTCTTAAGACCAGTATTGTACTATCCTCTAAGTTGGTGTGTTAGCAAAGAGATTTTTGTATACTCATATAGCAATTTATTCTATGAAGGAGGTTTGTCAATGGCGAAGTTGATCATGATCCATCCTGACAAGTGCACGGGTTGCAAAAATTGTGTTGTAGCCTGCAGCTATGCCAAAGAAAAGCAATTCCGGCCTGCTGCTGCTCGTGTACATGTCTACTCATGGGAACGTGAAGGCATCTCTGTCCCCATGATGTGCCAGCAATGCAATGATGCACCCTGTGCCAGCGTCTGTCCTACAGGAGCCATGCACCGCGTTACCGGTTCAACACTTATCGAATATGATGCCAGCAAATGCATCCGCTGCCGGATGTGTGTTCAGGCATGCCCGTTTGGCAATGCCGTATACGACAGTGTGACAGATTCGATTTTGAAATGCGATACCTGCGATGATAATCCGAGTTGCGTGGCTGCCTGCCCTGTTCATGCAATTGAATATGTAGAAGAAAATGTGGCTACACGTTCAAGGAAGAAAGCTTTTGCCCAGAAATTTAAAGAAGCTTTCCAGGAGGTGGCATAATGTACGGTTGGACTGGCATTATTCTTCGAGTAAATCTCACAACCGGTGAGATTAAAAAAGAACCCACCAATTTGCAGGATGCAAAATTATTCATTGGCGCACGTGGACTGGCCAGCAAAATTTTAACAGATGAGATTGATCCCAAAATCGATCCCTTAAGCGCCGAGAATAAATTGATCTTCGCCCCCGGCCCTCTTTCTGGCACCATGGCGCCCTCAATGGGCCGCTATGATGTGGTCTGCAAAGCCCCGTTGACCGGCCTTCTGGCGGCATCCAATTCCGGTGGTTCATTTGGACCTGAAATTAAATTTGCCGGATATGACCTGGTCATCGTCGAAGGTGCAGCCAAGAAACCTGTTTACCTTTGGATCAATGATGATAACGTTGAAATCCGCGATGCCTCTGAAATCTGGGGCAAGAACGTTCCCGATACAACCGAAGCCCTTCGCGCTGCAACGGATGAAGATGCAAAAGTTGCCTGTATCGGCCCTGCCGGTGAAAAGAAGGTCCTGTTTGCCTCTATTATGAATGAAATGCATCGCGCTGCCGGTCGTTCTGGTGTCGGTGCTGTAATGGGCTCCAAGAATTTGAAAGCGGTTGTCGTTGTTGGAACCAAACCCATAGCCGTAGCCGATCCTGAAGCTTTTGAAAAAGCTGTTATGGTGGCCCGCAAGAAAATCACCGAACATCCTGTGGGTGGAACCGGCCTCCGTGTTTATGGCACAGACGTATTGACCAACATTTTGAACAGCGTTGGCTCATTACCGACCCGCAATTTCCATGAAGGGTATTTCCCGAATGCCGATAAATTTGGCGGAGAAAGTCTCACAGCCAAGTACCTTACCCGGCCGCGCGGTTGTTTCTCCTGCATTATCTCCTGCGGTCGCGCTACCAAAGTAACCAATCCGAAATACGCTGGTGAAGGCGAAGGCCCGGAATATGAAACAGCGTGGGGGTTCGGCTCCGATTGCGGTATCGATAACATGGATGCTGTCGTCAAAGCCAACTTTATCTGCAATGAACTCGGCCTGGATACCATCACTATGGCAACGACCATCGCCTGCGCTATGGATCTGTATGAAAGCGGGTTCATAACAGGAAAAGATACGGGCGGTTTGGCTGTCAAATTTGGCGATGCCGATACTATGCTCAAACTTGTCGAAATGACAGCAAATCGCGAAGGTTTCGGCGATCAACTGGCAGAAGGATCTTTCCGCCTGGCCACCCGGTATGGACATCCAGAATATTCTATGTCAGCCAAAAAACAGGAAATGCCGGCCTACGATCCCCGCGGTATTCAGGGTATTGGTCTGCATTACGCCACCAGCAACCGCGGCGGCTGCCATGTTCGCGGCTACACCATCTCACCGGAAGTTCTTGGTGTGCCTTTCAAAGTTGACCAGCATGCTACCGAAGGCAAACCTCAACTGGTGATCACCTTCCAAAACCTGACTGCTGCCCTGGATTCGACCGGTTCTTGCCTGTTTACCACCTTCGGTATCGGTGCAGAAGAATTGGCCGCCTTGCTTTCAGCTGTTACCGGTGTTACCTACACGGTAGACGATTTCATGAAAGCCGGCGATCGTATCTGGAACCTGGAACGCCTCTTTGGTTTGAAATCAGCTATTACCGGCAAAGATGACCGTCTGCCGGATCGCATGTCCAAAGAACCCATTCCAGCCGGTCCATCTAAAGGCGAAATCAGCCATCTGGACAAAATGCTTCCCGAGTACTACACTCTACGCGGTTGGGATTCGAAAGGTGTACCCACACCTGAAAAACTCCACGACCTGTCTTTGGCGTAGAATAACGATATGAACAACTTTCCACCCCCCTCGAATCCTATTTTTGAGGGGGGTGGAGTCATTTCATTTATATGGTAGATGCATGCAAATCAAATATTTCGCCACATTGCGTGATATAACCCGTGTTTCAGAAGAACACATCTCCGTTCCAGAACAAACGTTGGAGGAACTCATTCAGTTTCTCTGCGCCAGGTATGGACGATCTTTTGCCAAATGGGTTTCCTGCGAAGATGGCGGATTTGGCAGCCTGAGCATCTTTCTCATCAATGGTACGGATTACAGAAGTCTAGATGGGCTTCAAACCCGACTCAAGGATAGCGATGTTATATCGCTTTTCCCACCGATTGCCGGTGGATAAACAAAAATTCAAAAAACAGGTATCCGATTTTGTATTGAGATACCCGGGGAGTGTGTAGTGAACGCTCTGGCAGGCTTTTCTCTGGTAATTTTACTGGGAGGAGTTGTGGTATTGTTTTTATCCGGCAGATTCCTCTCCACCAAAGCGAAAGGATGGCTGGCATTTGTTACCGGTCTACTTGCTCTGGGAAGCATCCTTTGGATGGCTCCTTCTATCATCAACGGTCAAACTGTTGAATTAAACCTCTTTCCATGGCAAGCGGAATCTCCCTTCTTGCTCTATTTTGATGGATTGAGTCTCGTATTCAGTTTAATGGCAGCTGGAATTGGCAGCGCCATTTTGGTCTATTGTATTGATTATATGAAGCATGAAACAGGTACAACCCGTTTCTATATGCTCATGCTCACTTTTATTGCCGGGCTTATCGGTCTGGTCAGCGCCCGCAGCCTGATTATGGTTTACCTGTGCTGGGAAGTCATTGGCCTGTGCTCGTATTTTCTGGTCGGTTTCTGGTACAGTGAAACCGTTGCCGTAAACGGTGCCCGGAAAGTTCTGGTTATGACCCACATTCCGGGTTATGCCCTTTTACTGGCCATTCTACTTCTATATAAAGATGCTGGCACATTCATTTGGACAGATCCGGCCATTGCAGCGCATTTTACCACCGGTATTTTCCTGCTGATCCTTATTGCCGCCATGGCGAAATCGGTTATGTTCCCCATTCACACATGGATCCCGGAAGCCATGAATGCCCCCACACCTGTTTCGGCATTGCTGCATTCCGCCTGTTATGTCAAAGCCGGTGTATACCTGGTTGCCCGCATGTATTCCATTTCACCCTGGCAGCCTTCTTGGAATACCATCTTGCTGGTTGTAGGATGTGCCACCATGATCGTTGGAGCGTTGTTTGCCCTGGCACAGACTGACCTTAAGCGGCTGTTGGCGTTTTCCACCATCAGCCAACTCGGGTACATCATGACAGCGTTCGGCATTGGCACCCCTTTCGGAGCGCTGGCCGGGGTATTCTACGTTTTCAGTCACGGGCTCTTTAAAGGAACCCTCTTCCTGTGTGCGGGTGCCGTCCAACATGCTGCCGGTACCCGCGATATGCGCCTTCTGGGCGGCATGGCCAAACAGATGCCCCGTACAGCCCTGATCTGGTTAATCGCTGCCGGGGCAATCATCGGTGTTCCTTTGACCAACGGATTCGTAGCCAAGTGGCTGCTCTATGACGCTGCTCTGGAATCAGGTGCCTGGGTGGTAGTGATCATCGCCTGGCTGGTTTCCACTTTCACCGCTTTTTATATCTTGAAAGCAACCGTCAGCGTCTTCTACGGTGAACCATCTGACTATTTGAAAGATAGAAAAATCGAAGAAGCGTCTACAGGTATGCTGACGGGAATGGGCATTCTGGCCGGTTTCAGCCTGCTCTTTGGTATCGCTCCCCAGTTGCTGGTCAACTGGCTGGCTAAACCTGCCATGACAGCCATGAAATTTGAGGCATCCCAATCCATGACGTTTCTCGGCTTCCACATGGATCAATCCGGTGCTCCGGTAACGGCAGGCGCTGTTCTGGCGATTTCTGCCCTTCTTGTTGTCTGGATCATCTTCGCCATGCGAAAGCCTTCACCCAAAGGTGTTTCAACCTTTACCGGTGGCGATCCGTTGCCTGAAGGAAATACACTCAACACCATCGATTTTTCGGAATTCACCGAAGATGTTTTTGCTCCTGCACTCACAGCATTAAATCCCGACCCGGTTTACACCGGTATATGGCAGGGAATATATAAATTCAGCCAACAGATCAGAAAACTGGCAGAGAACCTGGAGAAATCGCCGGTTGGTTTGATCCTTGGGGCAGCCGTTATTCTGGCGGTTGTCATCTGGCTGGTATAGGCGGAGGCTGAAATGGCATTAAAAGAACTTACAGGTCTCGATTGGCAAATTGCCTTTACAGCCGTTTCGGTACTCTTGTTAGTAGCGGCTGAACTATATGCATCTCGAATAAATCAGGGGAAACATTTTCTATGGATGGCACCAACGGCCACAGTATTAATTCTAGCCGGTATATGGGTACCATCCACAATGGGACGAACTCTGGCACTAGACGCTGCCGCCCTGTTATTGGCCTGGTTTGTCTGGCAGCAAGATAAGCAGGCAGGCCGATTATTCCTCCTCGCGGTTATCGTGGGTTCAATACTGGCCGCCATCGGCATGGTTATGGGCGGCCTGTTTGGCAGTGAAGCCGCGGCTGCGCCGGTTGGAACAATGCTCAAACTGGTAATCAGCCTCATCTTGATCGGCTTTGCCATCAAACTGGCTGTTATTCCCTTTGCCTTCTGGTTGGCCCCCATGGCTGAAAAATCCACAGCCATGACGGCTGTTCTGGTCATCAGTCTGCTGGATATGGCAGAATTTGGTGAACTGGCTTTGTTGCGTGTGGAAGCTCCCTGGATATTCAATTCTGTCCAGTGGATTTGGATCACTCTGGCGTTGATCAGTATGTTTGGCGGCGCCCTGCTGGCACTGGCACAGACGAATATCCGCCGCATGCTGGCATTTTCCACTATTGATGATATTGGCTATCTATTGCTGGGATTGGCGGCTGGAACAACAGGCGGAGCGCTTGGTGCTTTGATCGGCGCCCTGTCTCACAGCCTCTGCAAGTTCCTCCTGTTTGGCGCCGTTGGAGTGGCGGAAAAAGATCTGAAACACCCTGTCACTCTGGAGGATCGCGGATTGTCAACGCGCCACCCCGTTGCCGGAGCCGCCTTTATTGCCGGAGCGCTGGGCATGATTGGTGTTCCTCCGCTTATGGGCTTCCTCGGCCGCTGGCGTTTGTATTTTGCCGGAGTAGAAGTTGGCGGCCTTACACTTGGAATTGGCATGGCACTGGCCACTGCTCTGGCTTTGTTGTATTACGTCAGGGCAATTCATCGCGTCTGGCTCGGCAAGCCAGCTGTTGAAACCAAAAAAGCTGTCAAAGACGACTCTCTGGTTGGAATAATCTTCATTATGCTGATCATCTTGATGATCGTAGCTTGCCTGTTTCCAGCATTACTGCCAGGAATGGGCGGGAGGTAATTCATGAGCAATATCTTCTCACGCCTGATACAAACATCACGCAGACGGTCTCCCTGGGTTTACAGGATCAATGCTGGCTCCTGCAATGGTTGTGACATAGAAGTGGCACCCTGCTTCAGCCCGCGCTATGACGGCGAACAGATCGGGGCTGTCTTACAGGGAAGCCCTAAACACACCGATATTTTATTGATTTCCGGCCCTATTACACTCCGTACTCAGGAAATGGTCAAAGATGTTTATCAACAGATACCGTCACCCAAGGCGGTCATTGCCCTGGGTTCCTGCCCTGCCAGCGGCAATGTATTTCATGGCAGTCCAACGATTGTAGGGTCGGCAGAAGCCGTCATTCCGGTGGATCTGTATGTTCCCGGCTGCCCTCCCCGGCCGCAGGCAATTCTGGAAGCCATCCAGAAGGCCTCTGTCATGCTGGAAAAAGGAGAAACGCGCAGCCAACGGGAGGTGAGCCATGAATAACTGGTGGATTAATGCCATCCTGGCCCTGTTATTCTGGCCGGGTCTTTTAAGTGGTGCGCTGTTTGGCTGGTTCCTGCTCTGGATGAGCCGCAAATTTATTGCCCGGCTGCAGGGCCGACAAGGGCCTCCGTTCTATCAACCTTTCTTCGATTTTTGGAAACTTATCGGGAAGAAAACCATCATTCCCAACGGGGTTAATCCGGTTCTGTTCTACGCCCTGCCGATCATTGGCTTGATCTCGATTATCTTCGCGCTGGCCTTGCTGCCCGTCCCCGGCAGTTCGGGTATTTCCTTTGAAGGTGATCTTGTCTTGCTGATCTATCTCATTGAAATGCCAGTCTTGATGGATGTAATTGCCGGATATGTGACCCGATCTGTCTATGCCCAGGTTGGCGCTACCCGCGAAGCGATCCTGACGATTGCCTACAACCTTCCCTTCCTTGGAGCATTGATCGCACTGGCTGTCCGCCTGCATTCGTTCAAACTTGCCACGTTTGCTGCCGCTCCGATCTCAATCGCGACTATCCTTGCTGCCGTTGCCCTGTTTGTTGCGTTGCTGGCGCAATTGAAAGTCAACCCGTTCTCCATCCCCAACGCCGAACAAGAAATTGTAGCCGGTATCCATGTGGAATATAACGGTCTCCCTCTGGCTTTATTTGAATTGACACACGCTCTGGAAACTTCGCTGCTGGTTGGATTGATTTCCATCCTGTTCATCGGACCGTTTACCTCCATCTGGATGAAACTGCTCATTTTCTTTGTTGTTGCGGTAGTCGTAATCTTGTTGACAAATATTACAGCTGCCGGAACAGCCCGCCTGAAAGTGCAGCATGCGTTCAAGTTCTACTGGACCTGGGGTATTGCAGCCACCGTACTGGTTGTTGCAGCAGCCCTGATCCTCTGATAGGAAGCGCTGATTATGAACATACTTCAGATCATATTCAAAAACGCGGGAAAACAATCCCGCACCCGTAAACCGGTTGACAGGGTTCCCTTTCCGGTAGATTTCAGGGGTGAACTTACCCATGATGCTCTGCAATGCACTCTGTGTGGAACCTGCACGTATGTCTGCTCTCCGGCAGCCATCGAGATAACCCGTGATGAAGGTGATATGGGCTACTGGGATTATGATGCCGGCCGGTGTACCTTCTGCGGCCGATGTGTGGAGTATTGCCCCACAAAAGCCCTGACGTTTCTACAAAACTCGGCTCCGATTGTAAGCATGCGTTCATTGGAAAGAACCAGTCATGTTGTTGAATACCAGCATTGCACCCGCTGCGGCGCCACAATCATCCCAATACCACATGAAACCTTGATCCGTCTGTACCATTCAGAAGAAGCAGCAAAGAAAGCAACTGAAGTACATAACCTGTGCGAAAAATGCCGTAATAGACTGCACAGTCAGATTCTGAAATCCGGTATCAGCGGCAGTAAGGATTAATGGTGGAGGCAATAATGGATGATCGTATAATCAAATTGATGGAACAAACCGGCCTTGAAAAACCGGAAGAACGGATCGACGGCATCTGGTTCGCCTCACAAACGATTGACCGGCAGAAACTGGCAGATTCTGTTCACAAATTAGAATTGCGGCTTTCTACAGCCACCTGTCTGGAACGAGGAGACGGCGAATTCGATGTTCTCTATCACTTCGTTCACGGATCGCTGGCATTAAACATCCGCGTCACAACAAAAAACCAGCACCTGCCCTCTCTGGCCGCATTCCTGCCATCTGCCAGTTGGATCGAACGCGAGATGAACGATCTCTATGCCGTTGAATTTGACGGACATCCGGATCCGCGTCCTCTGGTGCGTCCGGCTCAGGTGCCTGCAGGATTTTTCCGCAAATCGGTAGCTGAGTCTTTGTTGAAAGAAAGCGAGGCGAAATAATATGCCTTACAAACTTCCTTTAGGTCCGCTGCATCCGGCTTTTGAAGAACCCTATAAATTGACTCTCTCCTGCAAGGGTGAAATCGTTGAAGATGCCCAGGTGGAAGTGGGTTTTGTGATGCGCTCCATCGAACTTCTGGCACAGCGCCGCAACTATATCCGCGATCTTGTGCTGGTGGAGCATGTCTGCGGTATCTGCTCAAATGTACATGCCAGCACGATGGCGATGGCCGTCGAGAAGATTGGCGGCATCACAGTACCCGACCGCGCCCGGTACATCCGCACCATCATGGGTGAGCTTGAACGTCTGCATTCCCATTTGCTCTGGGCGGGTATCGGTGCGGAAGACATCGGGTATCACAGCATGTTCATGGAGATTTATTTCCTGCGCGAACGCGTGATGGATATCCTCGAAGCCATTTCCGGGAACAGGGTCAACTATGGAATGATCTCACTGGGCGGTGTCACCCGTGATATCACCGATCCAAAAAGTATTCTGGCCATGGCAGAGGAAATCAAGAAAGGCCTGGAGAAAGTAGTTATTCCGATTTTCACCCAGGACAAAACCATCATCGCCCGAACCAAAGGGATCGGCACCTTATCAAAAGACGATGCTCTGATGTACGGAACTGTTGGCCCGCTGGCCCGAGCTTCCGGTATTGAGGAAGATATCCGCGAATCCTTCCCGTATGCTGCCTATGACGACCTCGGATTCAAGAAAGTGGTTCTCGATTCCTGCGATGTGCAGGCCCGTGTGGTGGTACGTGCACTGGAGATGATGGAATCCATCCGTCTGATCGAAGAAGCCCTGAAGAACTTGCCTTCCGGTCCCATCCGCCCGGAACAGGTCCCATTGACCATTCCTGATGGGGAAGCGACTGCCCGGTCAGAAGCTCCGCGCGGTGAAGTTTTCTACTATGTGAAATCGAACGGTACGGATACGCCCGCGCGTGTGAAAATTCGTACACCATCTTTTGTAAACATCCCCTCCATCCGTGCGATGGTAAAAGGGCAATATCTGGCAGATATGCCGCTCATCCAGGCTTCCATTGATCCATGCTGCTCCTGCACAGATCGGTAATACTTTATCTGCTTCTTTGAAACCTGACCGGCTTTTTGCCCAAAGTTGACCATAAAAACACCCGGAATCTGTTGATATCATTATTTCAACAGGTTCCGGGTGTAACGTCCCGGTATTCCCTTCGTATAATAAACACATTGAGATGATTTTACGATTGAAAGTGAATTAAGTATGAGCGCGACTTTCACACAGGATGAGATTTATCGGTATTCCCGTCATTTGATGATCCCGGAAGTTGGGCTTGACGGTCAGCGAAAACTCAAGGAAACCTCGATGTTGCTGGTGGGTGCAGGCGGATTGGGTTCACCGGCAGCCTTTTATCTGGCCGCCGCCGGTGTTGGCCGCATCGGTCTGGTGGATGATGATGTGGTGGATGCCTCCAATTTGCAGCGTCAGATACTGCACGATACCGCCCATGTCGGTGAGCTTAAGG
Organism: Leptolinea tardivitalis; assembly: GCF_001050275.1. Classification (GTDB taxonomy): domain Bacteria; phylum Chloroflexota; class Anaerolineae; order Anaerolineales; family Anaerolineaceae; genus Leptolinea; species Leptolinea tardivitalis. Next base: position 77,334 of record NZ_BBYA01000008.1, on the reverse strand, counting down.
CGGAATCAGGAAAAGAAAAACTGTTGGCTCTAAATCCATACATTGAAGTGAATGCCATCAGCACCTGCTTCAATTCCGAATCGGCCGCCGGGATCGCCAGAGATTATGACATCATCCTGGATTGCACGGATAATTTTGCCACACGTTATCTGATCAATGACCTGTGTGTTTTAACAGGCAAACCGGAAGTATACGGAGCAATCTACCGTTTTGAAGGTCAGGTCAGCGTGTTTGACTCCCGCCGCGGTCCCTGTTACCGCTGCCTTTTCCCAACGCTGCCCCCACCCGAGCTATCCCCCAGTTGTTCGGATGCCGGTGTCTTTGGGATTTTACCCGGTGTGATCGGCACCATGATGGCCACAGAAGCGATAAAACTCGCCCTGGGGATAGGATCTCCACTGGTCGGCCAATTGATGATTTACGATGCATTGGAGACTTCCTTCCAACGGATTGCCTTCCCTAAACAGGCAAATTGTGAAGTATGCGGGCAAACACCGTCCATCAAATCACTGTTAGATTCAACACAATCTTGCGGTGATGCCACCCTTTTCTCGTTATCGCCTGATGAAAGGATCACACCATCCGATCTGGCTGAAGCTCTGCAAAAACCAGTACCCCCTCTTCTGTTGGATGTCCGGTCACCTGTTGAACAACAGATTTCCTCTCTGGAGAATGCTGTCAACATTCCGCTGGAACAATTATCTGACCGGCTGGATGAATTGGACAGGCAAAAGGAGATTGTTGTCTTTTGCCGCACAGGCAGACGGTCAGCGCGGGCTGTTGAGATTTTACATTCCGCCGGTTTTCCCCGTGTAAAAAACCTGACTGGCGGGATCAATGCCTGGGTATCGCAATACCAGCCGGGTGCATTTCAGTATTAGGCTTTCACGACCAGCGTACTTCTCCGCAATTCTTGCACTCATACCCGCCCAGACTATTTAGAATCTGAAGGAACTGCTCGGTTTTCAGCCAGGCGACCAACTCTTGCATGGGTTTTGTATAAAACGTCTTTTCCCTGACGATGAGGTCATAGCATTCCAGGTTTTCAAATATAAACTCCAGGTTATAGGCTTTGGCCGCGGCTTCCAACCCCAGGCCAACGTCAGCCTTTCCCTCTGAAATCTCAAGGGCAATTTCCGCATGGTTGGTCTTCTGATTATTGTAGCCATGTATGAGGGCGGGATCGATCTGGTTTTTATTCAACAGGGCATCCAGGAACACCCGTGTGCCTGATCCGGCATGCCGGTTTACAAAATGGATGTCCGGCCGGGTCAGATCATGGATCGAATGAAAATTCTTCGGGTTACCCTGTCCAAGCAACCATCCTATCCGGCGGTGGGCCATGGTGATGAGCACCATTTTCTCGCCGGGGAAAAGGCTCTTAAGAACCGGAGTGTTGTACGTTTCTGTTTCACGATCCCAGAGATGGGACCCGGCAATATCGGCCTTCCCATCAGCCAATGCCATCAACCCGGCGAGGCTGCCGGAGAAATTGATATTCAGGTCGTAGCTTGTGGTGATATCGGTGAAGTGGGTGGCAATCCAGGCCACCATAGGGTCATGGCTGCCGGCAAAACGAATAACCTGCTGATTCACAATAATCTGCGAACGTGAAACCGTTCTCCAGCGTTCAAGAGCTGCTCGAAAGGCATCTTCGACTTCTGCAGGAGTGTATCCTGACGTCAGGATTTCAATAAGAAATTTTTCGGCAAGGTTGACAAGGCTCGCCCGCCGGAGGGAATCCATCGGCTGGACAGGCACCACGCCCAGCACTCGGGTCCCCTTGCCGATATGGCTGGTCACCAGACCTTCATCAGCCAGTTTCTGGTATGCACGCTGGGCTGTTCCGAGGGTGCAGTGCCAGGTTTCCGACAGTGACCGCAAGGAAGGCAAAAGATCGCCGGTTTTATACAGTCCGTTATAGATATCACGCCGTATGGAAGCTGCTATTTGAATGTACTGGTATTTTTCTTCATCCATGATTTCAATCCATTATAGTGTCTGGAGTCTGTCAGATGTATTCAGAATATTGACACAGTTTTTCTTCACGTGTATATTATATGTATTAATGTTTCTATACAATTATACAGTTGAAAAAGGATAGACATTAGCGAATAATCAAATTATTCCCGGACTGTTTAGTTGAAAAGAAACATCATATTGTTCAGGATATCAGGAGAAAAAATGAAGATAAGATTATTGTCGTTTGTCAGTGTTTGTATGTTGCTGAGCATGGCACTGGCTGCCTGCGCACCCGCCGTCACCCCTGCACCCGCCGCAGAAGCCCCCGCCGCTGCTGCCCCAACCGAGGCCGCCGCCAAACCTGCTGACACGAAAGCCCCGGCTGCCGCCCCAACCGAAGCCGCCGCTAAACCTGCTGCCGCCACGGAAGCACCCACCGCCCGCCCGGATGCCTCCACCAGCAAAGAAATTATTCTGGCCACCACGACCAGCACCCGCGACTCCGGCCTGTTGGATGTTCTGCTGCCTGTTTTCGAAAAAGCGTCCGGCTATACCGTCAAGATGGTGGCTGTTGGCACAGGTCAGGCTCTGACCATGGGCAAAGAAGGCAATGCTGATGTTCTGCTCGTACATGCCCCCGCCTCTGAAAAAGAATACATGGACGGTGGTTTCGGCAAGGAACGTATGCTGGTTATGCACAATGATTTCATCATCGTTGGCCCCAAAGCTGACCCGGCGAAAATCAAAGGCAGCGCTTCGACAGTTGATGCCTACAAAGCCATCTCCGAATCCAAATCCACCTTCGTTTCCCGCGGCGATGATTCTGGTACAAACAAGGCTGAATTAGCCCTCTGGAAATCTGCCAAAATCACCCCTGAAGGCGACTGGTATCTGAAAACCGGCCAGGGTATGGGCGATACCCTGCGCATTGCATCTGAAAAAGCCGGATATACCTTCACCGACCGCGCCACTTACCTTTCCATGAAAGACACCCTCGACCTTGAGATCCTCTACGAAGGTGACAAAGCCCTGCTGAACATCTACCATGTCATTACCGTCAATCCAGAAAAATGGCCGAAGATCAATTACACCGGCGGCAAAGCCTTCGCCGATTGGATGGTCTCTGCCGATACCCAGAAATTGATCGCAGAATTTGGTAAAGATAAATACGGCCAGGCACTGTTTATTGCGGATGCCGGCAAAGCTGAGGATGAAGTAAAATAGCGCGTAATGCAGAATTTAGTTGACGGTATCGTTAAAGCGTTTCAACTATTAATCCAGGGTGATCCGGAAGTAATCCGGATCACCCTGCTTTCTTTACAGGTATCGGGGCTGGCCACCATTATCAGCCTGCTTCTGGGGCTGCCGATCGGCACATTCCTGGCGCTGGTGAACTTTCCGACAAAGCGTTTCTGGATCAGCGTGATCAATACCGGCATGGCGCTGCCTCCTGTAGTCGTCGGCCTGATCGTCTCCATATTTTTATGGCGAAGCGGTCCTCTTGGCGACCTCCACCTGATCTACACCCCCACAGCCATTGTCATTGCCCAGGTATTGATCTCTTTCCCGGTGGCGGCAGGCCTGATTATCAGCGCGTTGCAGCAGCTCGACCCCCGTCTGCGCATCCAGATGCTTGGTCTGGGTGCATCAAAAATCCAGATGGTGCTGGTGCTGTGGAAAGAAGCCCGTCTGCCAATGTTCGCCGCGATCATTGCCGCCTTTGGCAGCGTAATATCCGAAGTGGGCGCCTCGATGATGGTGGGCGGCAATCTGGAAGGCCACACCCGTGTGTTGACAACAGCCATTGTTCTGGAAACCAGCCGCGGGGTATTTGCCTCCGCCATTGCCCTCAGCATCATCCTGATTGGCATTGCTTTCCTGGTCAACCTGGGTCTCACCACCATTCAACAACGGAACCGCTGACGTGGATACTCTACTGGAAATACGCAATCTTGCAATCATGGCCGGCCAGAACCGGATTTTGAATTTGCCGGAACTTGACGTAAACAGGAATGAAGTGCTTGTTCTGCTGGGCCCCAACGGTGCCGGAAAGAGTACCCTTCTGCAGGCAGCTGCCGGCCTGATCAAGCCGACATCCGGATCGGTTCGGTTTTCTGGTTTCTCCCGGTTGAGCGATCTGGAATACCGGCGAAAAGTCAGCACGGTGTTCCAATCACCTCTTCTGCTCACAGATACGGTGAGAAACAACATTGCCACGGGTCTGTCCTTTCGGGGTCTATCCAGAAAAGAAACATACGAGCGGGTTGACCGCTGGATGGACTTATTGCACATTTCCCATATCAAAGACCGGCAGGCCAGAGTCCTTTCGGGCGGTGAAGCGCAGCGGGTCAGCCTGGCACGGGCCTTTTGTCTGGAGACTGAACTGATTCTCATGGATGAACCCTTCAGCGCGGTGGATGCCCCTACCCGGCAGGAATTGCTGGATGATTTACGCGGCGTTCTCTCTAAAACCAGCCAGACCTGCATGTATGTCACCCATGATATTGATGAAGCCCTGACCATTGGCGACCGTGTAGCCGTGATGTTCGGTGGAGACCTGCACCAGATCGGCCCCGTGCAGACTATTTTCAACCACCCCAAAACACCGGAAGTGGCTGCATTTATGGGAGTGGAAAACATCATCCCCGGAGTGGTCGCTCAGGCAAACGAGAACATTGTCTCCATCAAATCGGGCAATACAATCGTGGAAAGTGTCGGTAACCTGCCGGTTGGATCATCTGTATTCATCTGCCTGAGACCGGAAGATATCACCCTTTATACGGCGGAAGAAGAGATCCGCCCTTCAACCGCCCGCAACCGACTGCTGTGCCGGATTACCAGCATGGTCCATCAGGGATCGCTCATCCGGGTGGAAATGGATTCCGGCATCCGGTTGATCGCCCTGGTGACCCGCCCTTCTGTGCAGGAATTGGGCCTGGACGTGGGCAGGCAGGTGTACGCCGTGTTCAAGGCATCCGCCATCCATCTGCTTCCGGCAAAGAGTGCCAATTTGTAATCGAATCTGGGTGACATTGTTATTGATTTTGTAAGGAAGGTATCAAAAAAAACAATCTGGACAGAATTATGGTTAAAATTATCGGAAATATCGGTGAAAACATTGATAAAAATCCCGGATATATCGAGTTGTGCGTGCCTGATACATCTTTTGAACTGAACGTTTTATTGTTTGCGTCTTTAAAAGAACGCGTGGGTAAAAATCAGGTCAAAGTTCAGGTGACCGAAGAGACCAATGTATCCACCTTCCTGCAGAACCTGTTTGTCCAGTACCCGGAATTGAAACCCTTTTCACACAACCTGCTGATTTCCATCAACCAGACGTATGCATCTCCCGGGCAGATTATCCACCCCGATGATGAGATTGCGCTCTTTCCTCCGGTCAGCGGTGGATAGAGACTGCCATTCTGTCAGGGATATGCCAGATAAAAGGACAGAGTTGAAAGAAATTGACCAGTTTTTTTCGGTATGGAAGACAGATAAACCATGTTAATTGACCATTACGGCCGGGCTATCACCTATTTGAGGATGTCCATTACAGACCGTTGTAACCTGCGCTGCGCGTATTGCCAGCCGGCATCAGGTCTGGACTGGATCCCCGATGATCAACGCCTCACCAAAGATGACTTCATTCGTCTGGCCAGAGTCGCGGCAGCACTGGGGATCACCAAAATCCGGCTCACCGGCGGGGAACCGCTCGTCAACCCGGATATTCTAGAAATCACGGCACAGATCGCCGCCATCCCAGGAATTGAGGACCTGAGCCTTACATCGAATGCTATTTTGCTCGGCAAACTGGCTGGGCCGCTGGCGGATGCCGGTCTAAAACGAGTCAACATCAGCCTCGATACACTCCACCCGGAAAAATACCGCCGGGTCACGCGTTTTGGTGATTTCGACCAGGCCTGGCAGGGTATTCTGGCCGCCGAAAAAGCCGGCCTTCTGCCATTGAAACTCAACACCGTAGTGGTTGGCGGTTTCAATGATGACGAAATTCCAGAGCTGGCACGGCTGTCCATTGACCATCCGTGGCACATCCGGTTTATCGAATTGATGCCGGTGGCGAACAGCCAGGACTGGGGCGGCGGCTTTCCGCCGGTGGATCAGAGATATGTTTCCGTCCAGACCATGCATGAGAAGCTGGCAGACCTTTCCCTGGTTCCCGAAGCGACGCCTCCCAATGCCGGGCCGGAGAGGATGTTCCGCATCCCCGGAGCAGCCGGAACGGTAGGCTTCATCGCCCCGCTGGGTGAGCATTTCTGCGCCCGCTGCAACCGCCTTCGCCTGACTGCCGACGGCCGTCTGCGCTCGTGCCTGCTGGTGGACAAAGAAATCTCTGTCCGTGACGCGTTAAAATCAGGGGCTGACCTCAAATTGTTTATTCAAAAGGCCGTGGAAGAAAAACCCAGAGGCCATAAACTGGAAGAACATAACTGTCCGGATTCCCGCTGCATGTCACAGATCGGCGGATGACCGGGGTATAAGGATGGATGATGAGTCCGCAACTCTCGCATATTGACGAACACGGAAACGCCCGTATGGTAGATGTGAGCGCAAAGCCCGATACCGCCCGCACGGCTGTCGCCCGGGGTGAAATTCGCATGAAACCGGAAACGCTGGCATTGATCCGCGCCGGACAGATGAAAAAAGGCGACGTGCTCACCGTGGCGCAGATTGCCGGCATTCAGGCTGCCAAACGCACCTCCGAGCTGATCCCCCTCTGCCATCCGCTGCCGGTCACAAAGGTGGATATCGCTTTTGAGTTTGAAGATGCCCTGCCCGGTGTGATTATCACGGCCACTGTGAAGGTGACCGGCAAGACCGGTGTTGAAATGGAAGCCCTGACCGCCGTCAGCGTGGCCGCCCTGACCATCTATGACATGGCCAAAGCCGTCGAGAAGACCATGCACATTGAAAACATCCGCCTCATCGAAAAACACGGCGGAGTTTCCGGTGATGTCGTCAACGAATCGTTGGAGTAGACCATGGCTGACTTCCCCCTGATTTTCCAGATCACAGAAGACGTGTTGGACATCAATGACCTGCTCGCACAGATCACCCTGCCCTCCACCGGGGCGGCCGCCATCTTTGCCGGCATTGTTCGCGGGGAAACCGCGCGGGAGAACCGCGCCACCTCTTACCTGGAATACGAAGCCTATAAACCCATGGCGGAAGCCAAAATGAAACAGGTGGCTGATGAAATCCGCGAACGCTGGCCGTCAGTGGAAGGGATTGTCATTGTGCAGCGCATCGGCAAGTTGACGCCGCAGACTCCCACGGTGATCATTGCCTGCACGGCAGCCCACCGCGACACCGGCGTGTTTGACGCCGCCCATTACGGCATTGACCGCCTGAAAGAAATCGTCCCTGTGTGGAAAAAAGAAGTGGGACCCAACGGGCAGGAATGGATCGAAGGGCATTACCAGCCCGGTCCGGGGGAATAGGTTACCCTGAATATTGACATTAGTTAGGATGGGATCAAAAGCGATCCCACTCTAATCACTTATACCCGATCTATAATGAAAGAATCCATTGCAGAAATGGTTGTAATCGTCCATTTTTGCGGAGTATTTGTATGAAATTAACGAGTATTACGCTCGACGTAACACTCGCGGCGTAATATTATTTTGTTGTGTTCGCTTCGTATAAAGACACTGATGTAAAGCGGTTGTTGGATGGCAGGGAAAGGGAAAAGAAATTCCCGCCGGATATTCTTCCAACCACCCACAGAAAACTCGTTATGCTGGATGCGGTTTCCTCATTGAAATCATTGCGCGTTACCCCCGGGAATCGGTTGGAAAAACTATCCGGAAACCGGAATGGGCAGCACAGCATACGGATCAATGACCAGTACCGGATCTGCTTTATTTGGGATAACGGAAATGCTTATGATGTTGAAATAGCGGTTTATCACCAGACTGGAGAAATACCATGACAACAGAAAAATTACCGCCGATCCACCCCGGCGAAATACTGAAAACTGAATTCCTAGAACCGCTGGGCATCCGTCAAAACCGCCTGGCGCTGGCTATGCGCGTGCCTGCCGGACAGATCAGCGAGATAGTTCAGGGGAAACGCAGTGTGACCGCCAACACGGCTATCCGCCTTGCAATTGCCCTGAAGACCGACCCCGAATTCTGGATGCGCATCCAATCACGTTATGATCTTGAAATAGCACAGGATCGGTATGGAGAGACAGCAAAAAGAGAAGTCGAACCGGTGTTTGCTTAATATTGCTATGCCTGGGGCTGTGGCGCATTCTGGTGGTGGAAGGCATCTTCCTGGCCTTCTTTATCTCGTGATATTGGAGTAGATATTACAACCGGTTGAGCAACATGCTGCCGGTGATCGGCTGAGCTTTCTGGGATTGCGTGAGGTGTAAGAAGAAGGTGTAAGGTTTCCAGATCAGATTTGGGTTACCCTTGTAGGGGTGGACGGCCGTCCACCCCTACTTTTATTTCTTCGAATCTCTATATGAATTACGCAGCCGTAGGGTGTGGTCGATTTTAACCGCCTGCACCTCGATGGTGTGAGAGGGCCAATCAAATCAAAAATCCGTCTTTTTCAGGCGAATTATCAGTGCCCCCATCGGGATTCGAACCCGAGTTTTGGCCTTGAGAGGGCCACGTCCTAGGCCACTAGACAATGGGGGCAAGGACAAAAAATATACCATGCCCTTGTCTGGTTGTCAAAGGATTGCCCGCAGGCTATAATCCCTTCCATGCCTCAGGGAATCCCCCTCTCCAAACGCCTCTTTGACCTGTGTCTCACCATTCCAGGTGTCATCCTCATCTCGCCGCTCATTCTTGTGCTGGCGATTCTGGTGCGGGTCAAACTGGGCAGTCCCATCCTGTTCCGTCAGGTACGTCCCGGTTATAAAGGCAAGTTGTTCACCCTGAATAAATTCCGCACCATGACAGACCAGCGCGACGCCGAAGGAAACCTGCTCCCCGATGCCGACCGGCTGACCTCTTTTGGCCGGTTCCTGCGCTCCACCAGCATGGACGAACTCCCCGAATTGCTCAACGTCTTGCGCGGTGAAATGAGTCTGGTCGGTCCCCGTCCGCTGCTCACAGCCTACCTTGACCGGTATACGCCGGAACAGGCCCGCCGTCATGATGTATTGCCCGGCATGGCCGGATGGGCACAAATCAATGGACGCAACGCCCTCACATGGGAGGAGAAATTCAAGCTCGACGTGTGGTATGTCGATCACTGGTCCCTGTGGTTAGATGTCAAAATTCTGGCACTCACCTTTGTCAAAGTGATTCGCCGTGAAGGCATCAACCAGCCGGGGGCAGCCACAGCCACAGAGTTCAAAGGCACAACGAAGAATTAATTCGTCACCGTGAAGGGATTGAGTACACCCTTCATCAGGTCTTCGTTGGTTTTTTCGATCAGCCGCTGTTTTCCGATAGTCAGATAGGCTTCGTTGATATCGGTCAGTTTTACACCCACCGATACCGTCTTTCCGCCCTGTCCCTTCAGAACATCGGGTAAAGCCTGTGCCAGTGCGCCGACGGTATCCAACGATATGGTGGCTGCCCAGCGTTCCTTATAGGCATCCCCGGGGTACGTGGCTCCCAGGAAAATCAGGTTTTGAGAAGCTACCGACTGCATCAATTCAGGTGACATGGCCTCTTTGGAAAAGTACAGCGATTCCAATCCAGCCGGTAAGATATTGGCGACGGCCGTCTGCCATTCGGCAGCCGAAGAAGATGACGGAGCCGTTTCTGTCAGCGGGTAGGGAGCATATGGTGGTGTAGACGTGCCGCACCGGCCGCAGAAATACCGTCCGCCGCTCATAAAGGCATTTGAAAGCGGGCTGGTGTCACCCGCCTCTTCGGCGATCAACCCGGCCGCCCGCCAGTTGGGAGCCGCCAGAACAGCCGCATACCCGGCAATGAATGCCTGATATTCCGGGTGAACACGCAGAACAGTCAGGGTGGGTCCCACCTGCAGGTCATTCCGGCTCACCACCAGAATCTGCGTCTGCGGATTGGCGGAGAGAATATCCACCAGGTTGGACGGCATGGTCAGGAAGATGGCAGCCGCGCGGTTGGGTCCAAGTGACCCGGCGGGAGGCTGCCCCAGTGTCTCAATCACCAGACCGGCCTGCGAAACCACAGGCTGAATGGCATCTGTAACGGCCTTGACCTCTTCCGGCCTGATCTCCGGCGGCGCAATGAGCGCCACCCGGCCGACATCCGGCGTGGCCGTCGGAACAGGCGTGGGGATGGTCGTGGCTGTGGGAATCGGTGTGGCGGTCGGCCGGAAGAACGGCAAACCCTGCCCTTTGCAACCGGTAATCATCAAAAGAAAAATAAGACCTGTCAATCCATACGATGTAAGACGCTTCATCAATATACCAATCTGGCACCCGGCAGAAGTGGGGATAAAATGACTCAGGGGCGGCTATATTATAATAGCGGCATGATTGATCTGACTATCCCGGGCGCGGGAACTGCGCAAATTTCTCATCTGGTGCTGGATGTTAACGGAACCATCGCCATCGATGGAACGTTGCTCGAAGGGATGCCGCGGGCTATCGCCTCGTTGCAAAACCGGCTTGACGTGCACCTGATCACGGCAGATACACACGACCGGCAGGACCAGATCGATCACATCCTGGGCATGAAAGCCGTCCGGTTGCAGCCGGGGGATGAAGCCGTACAAAAAGCGGCGTTTATCCGTCAGTTGGGCGGCAGCAGCTGTGCGGCCATCGGTCAGGGAGCCAACGATGCCCTGATGCTGGCGGAAGCCTGGCTCGGGATCGCTGTCTTATCACCAGAAGGCCTGTGCGCAGATGCCTTAGCTTCAGCTCGCATTATCATGCCCGATATCTTTTCCGCCTTTTCCCTGCTTGAAAATCCACAACGGATCGTTTCCACGCTTCGAAAATGACCCTGCCGACCAGCGAACCTCTCCCGCCTGAAGATTCGACCCTGCCGCCAGCCCGCCGCCGCAGACAGCGTCGTCTGCTTGCGCCGGATACCACCGATGAACAAACGGCCATGCTGGAACAACTGGTCACCCGGTTGACGCCTTCGTTTGACTTTCTGGTCTTTTCCTTTATATGCGGCCTGCTCACCGGTCTGGCAGCTCTGGTTAATTCGCCAGCATTGTTCATGCTGGCGGCGTTGACAGCGCCATTGCTCCTGCCAGTCATCGGACTTTCACTCGCTTCCATCATCGGATCGCGGGAGTTCTTCCTCAGATCATTGGTCAGCACGCTGATTGGAGCCTCGTTGGTTTTCATTGGCGGTGCTCTGGGCGGTTTGGCGGCCATGCAATTCAACAGTGTGATGGTGCAGCATGCCTATCTGCACGCACATTTTTCCTGGTATGACTTTTTTTTGCTGGCGCTGGGTGGCGGTCTGACGACTTTTTTCACAATTCGCAACAATGCAAGCAACCGTCTTTATGTCGCCAATATTGCCCTGGCATATGAGCTCTACCTGCCGCTCAGTGTTGCCGGGTTTGGTCTTGTTACCGGAAGCAAAGGACTTTGGCCGGATGGTCTTCTCGTCTACGGTGTGTATCTGGCAGCTTCTGTTCTCATTGGAGTAACCGTTCTTGCCTTCACCGGTCTGCGTCCGATGATTAACCTTGGATACACGCTGGGCACAACAGCCGTGTTGGTCGGCATGTGTGCTGTGGTCGCCTTCAGCGGCGTTGAAACCGCACGGCATTTTCAGGTGGCGCTGCCTACATTGGTTCCGTCACCCACCCTGGCGCCGACCCCTACGAATACCCCTACCCGCACAAAGGTCCCCCCCACGCCGACCATAACGCGCACTCCCACTCCGGAGCCCACGTATACACCGACTGTTACATTCACCCCCACCACCACACCGGTGAAAGCCTGGATGTCAGCAGAAACCGGCGGAGGCGCTTTTGTTCGCAAAACTCCCGGATACAGCGGCGCCCTGGTAAAGAGTCTATTAAATGGCAGCCCATTGTTCTTGTTACCCGAGGCAACAGAGGCTGACGGTAAAATCTGGCTGCATGTAAAAAGCCCCGACGGTTATGAAGGCTGGGTGTTACAATCGGTATTAATTACAGCAACAGGAATCCCGACAGATACACCCACGATAACTCCCACCCCGCCGGGGTAATACTATTGAAATTTAGGAGCAAGACAATTTATGACGATTCATTTCGGTACTGACGGCTGGCGCGCCGTTATCTCTGATACATTCACTTTTGCCAATCTACGGCAGGTCACTCAGGCGATTGCAGATGCCATTGCCTCCGATGCCTGGAATAACGGCACCGTCGTCCATTTGACCCCCGATCCCAAAAAGCTCGTTGTCGGTTTTGATACCCGTTTTCTGAGCGACCGGTTTGCCTCTGAAGTGGCCCGTGTACTGGCAGCCAATGGATTTATTGTATACCTGACAAATGCGGATGTTCCCACCCCGACTCTCTCCTTTGCTGTCCGTCAACAAAATGCCATGGGTGGTGTGATGATCACAGCATCACATAATGCGCCGCGTTACAACGGTGTGAAATTAAAATCGGCGTACGGTGGTTCCGCACTGCCGGAACAGTGCCGCCGGGTGGAAGTGTATCTGAATGATAACGAAAACCAGGGCCGCGGCCCGAATCTCATGGATTATGATCAGGCTATTCACGCCGGGTTGATCCAACGCTTCAATCCCATCCCTGCCTATAACGACCACCTGCGCACATTGATTGATTTCGATAAAATTGCGGCTAATCCGCAGCGCATCGTGGTTGATTCTATGTATGGCGCCGGGCGCGGGGTGATCAAAGGCATCCTGCAGGGCACCGGATGTGAAGTGACGGAAATCCGTGGAGAAATGAACCCCGGATTTGGCGGTGTACATCCTGAACCCATCGGCAAATTCCTCGGACCTCTGGCCGGAGCCATCGGTACACATCTGGGGAATTTCGGTCTGGCTACTGATGGAGATGCCGACCGGATCGGTGCCATGGATGAACGGGGAAATTTCGTCGACCCCCATAAAATCATGGCACTTTCCCTTGAATATCTCCATGAAAAACGTGGATGGTCAGGTTCTGTTGTGCGCACTGTATCAACCACCCGCATGATAGACCGGCTGGCCAATCAATATGGCCTGAAAGTCCATGAAACCCCCGTTGGATTTAATCATATTGCTGACATCATGATGCAGGAAGATGTGCTCATTGGCGGGGAAGAATCCGGCGGCATATCCTTCAAAGGTCATATCCCTGAAGGTGATGGTATCCTCATGGGATTGCTGTTATTAGAAATTGTCTCTGCTTCCGGCGTCACCCTGTATGAACTGATTGAAGATTTGTTAAACCGGGTCGGTCCGGCCTTCTATGAGCGAACCGATCTACGCCTCAAACGTCCAGTCGCCAAAGCCCAGATGACCACCCAGTTAATTAATGATGCCCCGGCCAAGATTGGCGGGGAAACGGTGAAAGAAGTAGCCTCTCTGGATGGCGTCAAATACATCATGGCCGATGATTCCTGGCTGCTGATCCGCCCTTCTGGGACAGAACCCGTACTTCGGGTATATGCCGAAGGCCGTTCACAGGATATGGTCAAAGCCCTGCTCGGCTTTGGCGAGCAAATTGCCGCAAGCATTTGTTGATCGAATTTTGAATCAAAAAAAGCCCTGACTCTTTTAGAAGTCAGGGCTTTTATTTTCCTCTTTATTTATTGGATGAGCGTAACTTACGTGCTGCGATGATCACAACACCCAGAGCGGCCGTCAATCCGGCCAATCCTGGCAGGCCGACGCCATCCATAATTCCTGTCTGAGGTAATGCCGTAGTAACCCGGCCTTCTGCAACAGCCGTCAGGCGGGCACTCACAGCCTGAGTTTGCAAGGCAGCCAGTGTCGCCGTGCGGCTGTCCATTCCCCCGCCAACGGCTTCCGCCGTCACCACTTCTGGAGTTCCTACAACCACTTCCACAAGTTCAGGCGTGGCTGTTGCTTCGGGGGCCAGCTGTGTGAAGGTGGGAGCGATCGTGGCTGTTGGTTCTTCGGTAGCAGCCGCAGCCATCGCCAGGCTTTCAGAAAGCTGGGTAGCCGCTAATGCAGTCGCCGTATTGGCTGCATAGATCTGAATATTCTGTGCTTCCCTTTTTTCACGGGATTGAGGGAGTACGTAAAATACCACAAAAGCCAGAGCAGCCAGGGTGAGGGCAAAAATCACCGCAATCAGGCCAAAGGAAATGAAAAAAGTACGGTTGCTGGGTTTAGCCGCCTTCTCTCCGGAGAGATCATCGCTTTCATATTCATCGAATTCTTCGTATTGATTTTGATTTTCAGGGTATGACATTTTTTCTTCTCCTGATATCCGGATGGGCAACCTCAGATGATCAGCTCCAGATTTGCCAGCGGTACGGTGATTTGTTCGCCATTTTGTTTGCGCAACACCGCAGCCGGCACGCGCAGCCCGTTTGATAGGTTCGTCAATCCTTGAGTCATTGCAAGAATCGTGCCAACTTCTCCGGAATATGGGGGCATTTTTATATGCACAATCTGTCCCGGACTGAATTCATCCACTTCTGGCGGCGGCAACGCCTGATTTGGTGATGGGATCAACACTTCGGGGCGTTCACCTGTCATATGGTCCCACGGTCGGGCATGTAAGGCAGCATCATGGCGTTCATTCTCATGAAAGATGGAATACGCTGCCATGTTCATGGGTATTCTTCCAAATCCTTCAATGAGAATAACCGGGAAAGTAAGATTGTTGACTTGATGGATCAGATCCGGGTTGATGGCAGAGAGAATCAGTCCGTGCAACTCCATTTCAGCCGCCCGTCGGATGACCTCGCCGGATAAACAATAACCGGCTACGGCAACCGATCCACGGGCACTGGCTTCCAGTTGTTTCACCGTCAACTCCTGGTCGGGCGAATCGCAGAGTACAACAAGTAATCCACTATCAGTCCGGTTGTTGCCCCAAACGCCCTGTACCAGGGCACCACCTGATTCAATGGTAACACCTTTATCCCCTTCCAGGCTGTGAATAAAGCCCGGCAGGCCTGCCGGTATTCTGACAGGTTCGCCTTGAGTCTCCATGATCATGACTCCGGCATTTATTTCTGTCACCTGGCAATCCACAGGCGCTCTTACAACCCGTGAGAAAGCGCCGCCAGTTTCCGCAAGGATATCCCCTTTGGCCAGGCGTTCCCCTTTTTTTCGTTGGATTAACTCATCCGCTGTTGCCGTATCAACTTTTAACGCTTTTCGTATGTCGAGGAAAAAATGTCCACTCGGGTTGGGAGCTTCCGCCACAGAATCCATGGGTGATACTTTTTGTCCGGGAGAAACGAGTAAACGGCCTGGTACTGGCAACAACCGTAATCGGCGAATATTTGTCTGTTTCAGGTAATGTACAACCGGAGCATACATCATGAGAGAACCTCCTGTAAGGACCGGGTCCAACGGATGCTGTTTTCCAATCTGACTGTTGGATCAGATGATAGATTGATCGGCCGTCCACGCATGTCGATAATCAGACCAAGTTCTCCGCCCACCACTTTCAGGTTTCGCGAACCGGTAAAATTGTCCATTCGTTTAAGAGGCTTGATGGAAAGTCTGGCTGTTTTGTTCAATTCCAGCGGCAACCGAACAATGTCACCTTTCCTGATGTCATACTCATGATTCACGCCATTATCTTCAGACAGACGTACATGCAATACAGTTTCTCCCTGGGCTGCCTTGATCATCGGTGAAATGATCGTCCCCAGATTTGTCAAAATACCACTTTCCAACACCTGAACCACTAACGTCGGATTCGTAACGGCTGCCGATCCAAGCGCCGAAAGCAGCCCATAACGGTCGCAAAATATGGTCGTTACACCGGTAGGTTGCAATCCATCCAGCACCATTAATAAGGATTGTTGAAATGTGGGGGCCTGGGCAATGACCGCGCCACTGACCAGCACCGGTTCAAAATTATCCGGACAGGCCGAAGGCAGACCAAGATAGTCTCGCCTCATTTCCGCCAGAATCGCCCGGGCTACGGCCTGTTCAATTTCCAATGTCTCACCATCCATTGGAATTGTGGAAGGAAACAATGACTTTTGCCAGATGTAGTCTCTGGCAGAATTGCCTTTAATATCCATCGGCAGCCAGCGAGTAATGGCATCCAGCCCGAGCCGGTCTACTGTTTCAGCCATTGCCTCCCCCACTCCCAGACCGCCATAGACTGATGTATGCACATCCCCCCGGTTGGCGGTAATGAAATGGGAAGCAGATGATCCGATATTTATGCCCAGAACGGTTTTCTCCGAACTCTGTTGCAGGCTCTGGAACCGAATGATCCGGCTTTCTGCACCGGCAGTAGAGATGATGGGCTGACCGGTCATTTTTTCGAGTTCAGAAAATCCTTTATATCTTCCAGCTCGAATGGAATTCAAAACCTGAGTCAAAATTTCTTCCACAGGTCCCATATCAGAAGACGAAGAAAACGGAAAAACATTGGGAGCAGTAACCACTGTTGTCAGTTTACCCAGAGTTTCATCCACTTTTTCTTTTAGTGTTTCATTTCCTGCATACAGAATTTCCGGCCGCCTGGTGGACTGGCTGGCTCGTACTGCTAGATGTACCTGCTCAACCATGCGTAAAACAGCCCGTCCTGCCCCATGGTTGGTTCCTCCCCCGATAATCACCAGGTCAGGTTCAGACTGAATGAACGCATTCAACCGGTCTTCAGGTTTGCGGGGATCGTTAAGAGAGAACCTGTCAACAATGCGTGCATAGGTACCACCGGTCAACCTGTCGATATTAGCCAGAGAATATTCATTCAACAGACCAACGGTGACAATCCGGATATCAAGGCCGGCAGAACTGCTTGCCAGAATATGGTCAACGCCCGTCCCCTCGAGCGAAGTGGGCAGGATCAATTTATGGTTGGCATCCAGAAGAATCCGGCCGGTAATCTCTTCCAGATGATGAATGGCTGAGATTACCCCTTCCTGAACATCCCGTATAGGTGCCAGATGTGTACTGGGCACCATGCTGGCCGCCAGCATGCGATAGGATGAACCCACAAGGTCAAACAACACAGCCCGGGTGTTCACTGACCCGACATCTACAGAGAGAACAGATTCAATCTCAGAGGGACTTATTTCCATGGATTACCGGATCCAGGTTTGTATGGTTTGAACGATGAAACCCAACCGTTCCGCCAATACAGCCATCGTGGAGGAGATCACCCCGGCAAATAAGGCACCCAGTGTAATGGCGATAAAAAATTTTCCCAAACCGGCAAGAAACCTTGTTGCCTTTGGACGTTCAACTGCTTTTCCCGGCCGTCGAATTCCACCAAATTGGAAATAGACCAGCGTAGAAATGGTGCCAAGCAGCATGAAAAGGGCATCTACCAGCCGGCCTGACTGCAAGCCCAGGTCTGGATCAAACAGAGTGATGGCCGCTTTTGCTTGGGTCAATATCGTTCCCAGCAGCGCTCCTCCAATAATTACACCGGCTGCTGCGCCAACAATCACACCTGTTGCCACATTGCCTACTTTTGATAAACGAGGGACGGCTTTGAAAAGCAGCAGAAAAGCCAGCACCAGGGGAATAATGGCTGTAATCTGCGAAAAACCCAGTGAGGGGAAAATGAACGGGACAATGAGACGCGGATAGATCACCTGGAAAATGGCAACGGTTGCTGCATAACCAGCTGCCGCGCCGATAAACAGATTGGCGATGATTTTAAATGGTGGATATTTCTCACCAATCAGATATGAGACAATTACTCCGGCTGTCAAAGCAAAAGCGGTAATCGTCCAGATCGTATCAGCTGACATACCAATTCTCCTTTGAGGAAGAAGAGCGGCTGCTGAAAAGACCATGGAACAAACCAAAAATGCCGCCAAGAATGATAAGAACAGCCACCACCAACATGCCAGCCTGATAAGAAGCCGTAATCACCGGAGATCTGGCCGGTGCTTCCATGATACGGTCATACATGGCACCTTCCACCCGGCCGCCGATCAAACCGTTCAATTGTTTAGAATCAAGGTAGGGGCGCATTAATGGGGCACTTTGCGCAGACACCACCATCAAAAGCGGTTTGTCTGCCATATTCCCATGCAGTTGTTCGATCCAGGCACGGCCGGTTTCGGTGTTCTCTGTGATTATCAACACACCGGCATAATCGTTTATTGAAAATACATCTTGAGTGGCCGGGTAAGTCCAGGCATACCGGCCGGTATCCAGCAAAGGCAGGGCCTGACGCGGATTATGAATGAAATCCTTCATGCCGGTTGTCCCACCCGGTAGATAACCCAGATAGGAAATTTTCTCAGGCGGATAAGCAAAGGCCGCCTGCCGAACAGATGTAATTAAATCTCTGGCCAGTGCAGGCCCGGTAGGAACTGTTGAAACCACTGACAGATTAAGGTTCTTCATCATCAGGTTATCAATGACCCCGATGGCTGCCGCTTTCAATTCACCGGCAAAAGCCGGCTCAAAATCAGTAATCACCAGAAAAGGTGAATTCTCTGGCAGCGCATTAACAGCAGTCCGCATGGATACCACCCCCGGAGAGAATAATGCCTGCTGGTCTGTCAACATAAATCCTGTCGCCAGTGGGAAGAGCATGACGATCAACAGAAGAATACCGATACATAATCGCAACATCCTCCCGCTAATTTTCGATTGTGTAGCGGTAGGAGCCGGAGGTTGAATTTCGCCCATCAGCATGCTTTTTAATAAGTGGATACTGGCTTTCTGGGATTCACTGATGTCCAGACGGCCAGAATATTCCACAGATCGGTTGTATTGTGGCTGCAATACGCTCTCAGGTATTAATGGTTCCGGTTTTTCTTCAGTTCTGGCGGCAGCTTCATCATTTTGACCTGATTCGTCTTCCGGTTCGTCTTCAGCATCTTCAGATGAATCTGTTTCATCTTTTCGGAACAAGGATGAAAAGAAGGATTTCTTCTTTTCAGTAGGTAAATTTTCTTCGGCAGGTATTCCGGATTCCAGGGATTGCGTTTCCGATTTATCTGAAGAAATATCAAATGAGTTCGGCTGCGGTTCAACCGGTTCAGATGGAGTAGTGTCAATGGAAACAGGTTCCGGTTCAGCCATTACCGGTGTTTGCATCCAGGGGACGGATTCTTCGGTATTGCCGGTGGGTTTTAATTCTATATGCACCGGTTCTTTTTCAATGTGTGAATCCCTGGTAATGTCTTCAGGATTAGCAGAGTCCGGTTGATTCTGTTCTGGTTTAAAAGAAGATATTGATCCTTCCAGTTCAACGGGTGATTCCGGCGCAGCAGGAGACGAAGACTCCAAATGGAAGTCCGTGGGTGCCGGTTCCGGGGGAACACCAAGCGGTTGCGTGGAAGCCTGCTCTTCAATTACTCGATTAAACTCGTCAAGTTTTCTGGCAGCCGCTGCCATAGCCGCCAATTCTTCATCAGAATACAACGTGGTTGATGGGCTGTCGCTCCTGGGAGTTTCCGGTAATATTTCGTGCAGTCGGGTGATCCAATCGACCTCCGATTTTTCAGGTTCATCCGGTACTGGCGATTCAGTTTTCTGCAGTTCCTTTAACCACTGAGGAATTTCATCGGGCTTTTCCGTCTCCCCAAATTGACGATTTTCCGCTTCTCCAAACGCACCAAGTGGCGGTGTAGCCGGTTTTTCAAGATGGCTTTTTTCACGGATTTTCTTAAGCCAGTCGGGCGTTTCCTGAGAAGGAGAATCTGCATTTTTGGAGGTAGAACCAGTCCGATTCTTAAATGGCATCAGACATTCCACACAGAATTCAGCTTCCGGTAGGTTCTTTCTTCCACAATTTGGGCAGGTGATATCGTTCATTGTTTTAACTGTTATACGGACGGTCTATTCCCAGAAGAATCCGCAGACCGGCTGTGATTGTTCCAAGGGCAAGTCCCAGCAGGATACCCCGTCCGCCCGCATCAGGTAAACGCTGCAATACACCAAGAGCATTCTTAATCAGGGGGATATCCAATCCGGTACCTGTGGTGAAAATTCCAGAATTCAACAGGACAAACAACAGAGTGGAAATTCCAAACACAATCGTCATCCAACCTCGGTTGGCCCGGTATAACCGGAATGCAGCCACCGTTAGCCCAATGGTCAATGCACCCAGGAGGCCGGCTTCAATTGGCAGCAGCATATGGGTAACCACGTTCTGATAATCCAGGCTCCCTGGTCCACCAAAAACCAGCCCGATCAGGAATGTAAGGCCAAAACCGAATATCACAAGAATGCTGTAACGGTCTGATGATCGTTTCTGGCGGATCTTCTGCCAGTGGGATGAAAGCAATGAGACAATCGCCACCAACATGGCGATGCCAGATAACGAGACGGCCCAATTAATGATAAGCTGGCTGATGTTTTGAACCGGCTCAAAAGGTAGAAAATACGCCAGCAAAACAACCGCGCAACAGATGATGGCAATGAGAGTGCTCAAAGGGGCTTTCATAGAATGGTCAATCCTATGCTGCGTAAAATGGCACCTAGAATTATAAAGACAATCAACAGCCAGCGCAGGGAATCTTCCGCCAACAGGCTCGCCGGATACATGCTGCCGGCATTCATATAGGCAGGTAAGGCAAATATCTCTTCACCCAGCAACACATCGCCCGGACTTGAGAAAGCCACTGCCTGCCCTACAGGCGAATCAGAAGCTGTCAATATATGAATCGATTCGTCGTCGGCGGTATCCAAGATAAGGTTCAGTTCAGCGCCCAACATACCACCTGTCACCATCATTGAGGTCTGTTCCTGGTGTAACGAAGGCAGCATCCCGGCCGCATACGACAGCGGTGTGACTCCAGACAGACGCCCGCGACGTGAATCGACCCGGTCACCGATAATACCGGCTCGGCGGGTAGAGTACAGTACATCAATTGCCAGCAGTGTAGTAGTCCCATCTCCGCTGGTGATCGCCGGTGGTCGATCGCTTCCGGCAGACTGTTTCAACACTTCTTTTAACAAGGCGGTATTGGTAAGTGTACTGGCTGCATGAGAGTCCAGGAAGTTCCCGCGGCCAAAACTGATATGGATACGGCGGCCTTCTTCCACAGCTAACCCAACCATCCGGGAAAGATGCTCCATAGCTGGAATCCGCCGCAAGGGAATTTTGCTTTTTCGGTCTTGTACAGAAAAGACAATCATGAAAGCAATTGCCAGACCGATGACGACCAACCCGATCAGGCCTTCAATAGAGGTCATGGGTACCCTCTGCTTCGCCGGCTTTTTCCAGATATTCAGCCGTTCGCTGCCACGATTTCGGAAGTTGATTCCCCGGGAAAAACCACCCCGCCATGTAAATAAACTGAGAGATAAACACCCCGAAAGGCGATAATTCATCGAGGATCACCGAAAATTTTTCATGTATTTCACGAGAAGACAGGTTGATGTTCGATTCCGTGCTGGCTGGTCGGCGACGATTCATACTTAAAAAGTATAGCATAGACTACTTTCCACCTTCCCCACCCGGATTTGGCAGCCATAAAGGCATTCCTTTATAAAGCTGCAAAAAAGCGGAGTATTGGTCAGCCATGTCAGCCGGACTCTTCCAGAAAGAAGATATCTGTGAACTGTATTGCAGATTGGCCCGTCCCCAGTCTTGAATGTTTTTCTCAGGAACGTCAATTGATAGCTGGATCATGCCTGAAATAGATTGGCGAGGCATGGGTAAAGCATACGGCAGGTCGGCGTAATAAAGCATCAGCTTGCCAGTCATCTCGGCAGCTTTACGTGTGATCTGATGATCCACATGGCTGCCCAGACTTAACGGACACACCCATACAGTTGGCTCGGTAATCCGTGTTTTTAAATCTCTCGCGATTTTCTCAATGAAAGGCTGTTCTTGAGGTTTTACTGTTCCCTGCAATTCAGCATCAGATAGTACAACCGGCTCTCTCGAACCGGGTATGAAGCGATATATGCAATCCAGGTAACCGAGATGATGCTGGCGGGCACCTACTGTGCGACACGCGTTGGCATCCTCCTGTTTGCGCAGAACATACGGATGATCACCGGTTCCCCAACGGTTATGGAGTGTACGGGCATAATCTGTCAGTTGACGGGCATCCTCCATCTGATCAGAGAACACCGTCCAGATTTCAACCGACACACCATTATCAGAAAGGTAAGAGATCAATCCACCACACGAAAAGACCGCATCATCAAGATGCGGAGACAGAAATATCCACCGGGTCACCCGGTCGGCAGGCAGAGGCATATTCATCATGTTACAATTTGTTGCATGGATAATGCCATTCGTTCCACATCTGGCAAGCAAATCCGGCTTACCTCACTCTCCAGTTGCGCTGGTTGAGCATCCAAATTAAACGCGCAAGCGTTGGCGCAGGTTCTGCGTCCTTTGAAAGACACATTCGGCGGATTGTCCTTCCCTAACCTGCTGGTCGGGTTGGACACCCCGGATGATGCCGCCGTTTGGAAGCTGGATGAAACCCGTGATCTGGTATTCACCACCGACTTTTTTACACCGGTGGTGGATGACCCGTATGATTACGGTGCGATTGCGGCTGCCAACAGCCTGTCAGATGTG
The DNA here is from genome assembly GCF_001050275.1 of Leptolinea tardivitalis. GTDB lineage: Bacteria > Chloroflexota > Anaerolineae > Anaerolineales > Anaerolineaceae > Leptolinea > Leptolinea tardivitalis. The sequence continues at coordinate 54,816 of NZ_BBYA01000008.1, read as the reverse complement.
TATGCCATGGGTGGAGAGCCCTTCCTCGCATTGAATATTGCCGCTCTTCCACCTGACCTGCCGCTGGAAATTTCAACTGAAATCATCCGCGGTGGGGCAGAAAAAGCCCGCGAAGCCGGAACAGTAATTGCCGGCGGCCATACCGTTCAAGATAAGGAACCGAAATTTGGTCTGGCCGTTCTGGGATTCGTCCCCCACAACCGCAGTTACACTAAAAGCGGTGCCAGACCCGGCGACCGTCTGTTCATCACCAAACCGCTTGGTTTTGGTGTTACAACCACGGCTTTGAAACAGGAAAAGGCAGAGGAACAGGATGTGGCTGAAGCCGTATATTGGATGAAACAGTTAAACAAAACAGCCTCTCAATTGGCTCGAGATATGAATCTGACCGGTGCAACAGATATCACAGGGTACAGTCTCATAGGACACGCATTTGAGATGAGCAAAGCCAGCAAGGTGCAAATGCATTTCGATATGAATAAAATACCTCTGCTTAATGGGGTAATGAAATATGCTTTAATGGGTACATTCCCGGGTGGAGCAGCCAATAACCGGCTGGGGTATGGTGAAAATGTGACCTTCTCACCAAAAATAGATGAACCCCGTCAAATGCTCCTTTTCGACCCGCAGACCAGCGGTGGACTGCTCCTTTGTGTTCCTGAAAACAAAGCGTCAGAATTTATCCAGAAAGCGGCGGCATACGATCAACCCGTTTGGGAAATCGGCCGTGTGGATACTGGAAGCGGTATTCTTGTAGATTAAAATTTCTCCTTTGGTGAATGTATGGAAAAATATCGCGATGCCATAATCTATGGATTATTCTTTATCACCAGCCTGGTTTTCCCCCTGTGGGCGAGCACATTTGCCATCCGCCGAGGCAGACAGGGATGGTCAAAAATTGCCATCATTTCCATAGTCTTCGGCCTCGGCTTTTTCGGCGGATTGGGCGCCCTGACAGCAGCCTCAATCAAACCGGGCGTCATTGAAAAAGAGGGATTTGATATTTCTTCCGATGCATCAATCAAGGGCAATAAAAAGAAAAAGGCCGCGGCTAAAGGCGCCTGCCCCAAATGCAATTCCAATCTTGTAAGACGCACGGTCATGGTGATTGACCCTGTGACTCAAGAACGAACAAAATCAATGAACCAGGAACGTCAGGGCACTACCAGTGGAACTGTGATGATTGTTTTTGGTCTGGCCGTTATGGGTTATACCCTGTTCAGGTTCTTTACTCTGAACTATTCCATAAGTTACCTGGCGGCCTGCGGTATTGGTGGATACTTTGTTTACCTCGGTCTTCGTCCCTGGCTGGCTCGCTCACAGGAAAACGGTAAGAAAATCGTAGAATCATTCATTTGTTCCCGCTGCGAACATGAATGGGACGGTCCCGAACTGAAGAATTAAGCTATGGATATCCCGGCCAATCTCCAGGGGATACTGGACAACCTGCCATTAAAACCCGGCTGCTATATTTATAAGAATGTAGAAGGCACGGTTATTTATGTAGGTAAAGCCATAAATCTGCGAAACCGGGTTCGCAGTTATTTTCAAAATGAGAACAGGCTGGATTTCAAGACCCGCCAGTTAGTTAAACATATTAACAATATTGAATGGATTGTTGTCGGATCAGAGTTGGAAGCCCTGATCCTCGAGATGAATCTAATCAAGCGATACCGGCCGCAATACAACATCCGTCTGAAAGATGACAAACGGTATCCATATATCAAGGTTCATTGGGCTGATCCTTTTCCCAAAGTAACCATCACCCGCCAGATGGTACAAGATGGTTCCCGCTATTTTGGACCTTATACCAGCGTGTGGGCAGTGCATCAAACATTGGATGTATTGCGCCGCATCTTCCCCTATCTTACCTGTGACCGTGAGATCACAGGCAAGGATCTGCGCGCCTGTCTGTACCATGACATCAAACTTTGCACGGCACCCTGTATTGGAGCCATCGACGAAAAATCTTACCGACAAATGATCGATGACCTGTGCAGTTTCCTGCACGGGCGTACAGATCCGATTGTCAGCCGTTTGAAAAAAGAGATGAACACCGCAGCCGATGATTTGATGTTCGAAAAAGCAGCTTCCATCCGGGATCAGATACACGCAATCGATAAGGTTGTCGAAAAGCAGAAAGTCATTTCCTCTGATCAGGTGGATAGTGATGTCATTGCCATGGCCAGGGCAGATGGAGAAGCCTGTGTTCAAATCTTCTTTATTCGCAGCGGCAAATTGATCGGTAGAGAATACTTCATTCTGGAAGGAACGGAAGAAGCCAAGGACGCAGAAGTCGTTTCGCAATTCTTGAAACAATTTTATACAGATGCAGCCACAGTTCCATCCAGAGTTCTATTGCCTCAGGAAATTGAAGAACACCGCATAATAGAAGAGTGGCTGAACACTCGCCGGGGTGGCGAAAAAGTACGCATCGATGTACCGGCAAAAGGTGAGGGTTTTGACCTGGTACAGATGGCTGCAAACAATGCCGTTGAAACCCTGTCTGCCCTGCGGAATCAATGGCAGTCTGACACCAACCGACAGACAGAAGCCTTGAATGAACTGCGACAGGCTTTTAAGATGGAAGAACCACCCAACCGGATTGAATGTTTTGATATTTCAAACACACAGGGAACCAATTCAGTGGCCAGCATGGTAGTTTTTGAACAGGGAGTTCCCAACAAGAAAATGTATCGTCGGTTCAATATTCAGACGGTTGAGGGGCCTGATGATTTTGCCAGCATGGAAGAAGCACTGACCCGCCGGTTCAAACGATGGTTATCTGCTCAAGAACAAACCGAGGTAGGGAAAAAGCCGGATGAATCATTCTCACGCCTGCCTGATCTGCTGATTGTGGATGGCGGCAAAGGGCAGCTCAGCCGTGCCGTCAAAGTGATAGAAGATCTTGGTTTGACAGGAATGGTCTCATTGGCCGGCCTGGCTAAACAGGAAGAAGAAATCTTCTTTCCCTATCAATCCGATCCGCTGGTTCTTCCACGGCATTCGCAGGGACTGTATCTAGTCCAAAGAGTCCGCGATGAAGCCCATCGGTTCGCCATCACAGCACATCGCGCCCGCCGGACAAAAGAAGGTCTGGCTTCACGGTTGGATAAAGTTAAGGGAATCGGTCCAGCCCGGCGGAAAGCGCTATTAAAACAATTTGGTTCTATTGAGAATATCCTGGCTGCCAGTGACGAACAACTGGCGGCAGTGCCGGGTATCAATTCTGATGTAATTAATTCGCTGCGCGCATCTCTGGACTGACAGCCCCTTTCCCGGAGCTCATTGATTCGGGTCCATCGGGGGAGTGTGACAAAATGAAACGATGCACGTCTTTAACTACAGACAGCATGCATGTTCATTTTCATAGTTCAAGGGAAAAGTTATGACAAATTCAATCATTGCATTGCCTGAAAGATGTGTATCCATACTTGCCCTCATGGAGGGATTTTTCAAAGCTTTTTCAGGTCAAAATCCAATTCTCATGGATGAGGCAGAAGAAGAAAAACGTCTGATACTTCGCGCCGTACAGGATCCGAAGGCGTTTGATGATCTGTACCGGAAGTATGTTAATCGTGTTTATGCGTACCATCTCGTCCGGACAAACAGCCGGGAGGAAGCAGAAGACCTGACCTCACAAACATTCCTTTCGGCATTGGAATGTCTTTCCGGGTTTCGGAACCAGGGCAATTTTTCTCCCTGGTTGTTCAGTATTGCCCGCCGAAAGTTGATAGACCATTACCGCCGCACCGAAAATAATCCGGTCATTCAAGATTGCGCGGCAACAAACAATTTAGAGGAAACCATCGATCATAAGTTAACTCTTCAACAGGTGAGCCAGGCATTATTACACCTGGACCACGACCGGGTGGAAGCTCTCAGCCTGCGGGTTTTCGGCCAGCTTAGCGCAGCAGAAACCGGGCAGATCCTCTCGAAAAGTGAAGGCGCTGTGCGCAACCTTGTCTATCGGGCCATAAAGGACCTGCGCGAACAATTGATCCCCGCAGTCAATATGGAGGAAAAATGAACACTCCATTTGGAAAAAGCCCCAACATTCTCCCCGATGAATTACGGAATGATCTGGGAGCCGATGCAACAGAATCAGATGTCAAATTGGTCGAAGAACTGATGAAATTATCAAATTCCAATCCGCCCGACCCATATTTTGTAAACGATCTTTCAAAGCGTTTGCAGAAAATCCATCCCGGAGATAACCGCCGTCTGGTACGACACCGTAGCCTTTGGTTTGCCCTGGCTGGTTCAGCCGCCGTAATTGTTTTGATCCTCTTCGGTTTCCCCATTTTCCGACCTGTCATCCAACCCAATCCCTCAGTCACACCAATAGATGGGGCTCGTTCTCCCGACATAGCATCGCCTGGTCCAATGCCAACAAGTCTGCCGATCCTGCCATTGTTAGGTCCTTCAAGCGTACAGGCCAGTGCAAATTTGAGTGAACAATTTCCCAATGCGCGGTGGACCCTGCAGGCATCTTTACCCAACCAACCCATTTCTGCCATGGTTTATAAGAACACGGTAAAAACTGATCTCGATGTGGATAGTGTTCGAAAACTGGCCAATCAATTTGGAATGGCCGGACATATCTATGCCCGGTTATCTGGTCAGACAGATTTCTCCTCTTTCCTGGTTAAAGATGGCAAATCCGAATTGTCTGTGTATGGTAGTAACCGATCATTCACCTACATCCCCGACGTGTTTATGGCGGCCAATGAACACAGGCCACCCCTGCCATTTGAACAAATGTCGGAGAAAGCCATCGCATTTCTTAAGGAGAAAAAATTGCTTGATTTTGAATATACTGTCTCCCCGGGGATACTCAAAACCGATGAAGTTCTGATCAACCGCAAACTCGACCAGGGTGCTCCTTTGCTATCCACTGATCCAACCAACCCGGAATTTATCGTGACTGTTTCGGGTGATGGAAGCATCCTCTCGGTACGCGGAGAGAGAATGTCCTTGGAGCCGGCAGGGAATTACACCCTGCGAACAGCCAGCGATGCCTGGCAGGCGTTAATCAACGGTAAAATCGGCGGACGATTCGGTTATCAGGTCTCTCAATTAACCCCGGCCACCCCCGATATGGTCTGGTCACGTCAATACAAAGCCGGTGACAGCGTTGAAATTTATGGGATTCCACAGAAAACACACCCGGTTGATGGCAGCACGGCTATAGTGATGTTGGATAATCTGGTTCTGGAAGGCAACCTGCCCGATATCACAGAAGATAACCAGCAAACCATGCATATCCTGGGCAAAATGACAACGGCTTCATCATTGAATGTGGAAGTAATGGAACCCGCAACTGTTGCTCCTGAGAACCTGGGATTCATCGGCCTACTTTCCAGAACATCGGCTGGATATACGCTATCAACACCAGATGGACGTTCATTACGATTGGCTGAACCTCCCGATGGGCTTCCAGAAAACGAACCGGCATCCATCTCCGGATTTATCTTGCCAGATGGCCGTTTGCAGTGGAATACCATCTACGCCGGACCGGCACTGTGCTCATCTTTCTCTTCAGGCTTCAGTTATTCTGACGCCAGTGCAGGCGGCGGTGGCGGTGGAGGAGGCGGCGGTGGCGGCGGCGAGGGCAATATGTGCCAAAAATACATGAACCACCACGGGAATGTGACCACCGGCGGATTTGACAACCTGCAACCCGGCGATCCTATTGCGGAGGCCCCCGGGCAGGTAACCCCTTATAAACAGGGGGATAAGGTTGAAGGAGTATCCGGTGAATTGAACGGCTACAAACTGATTAAACCAGATGGAACCAGTATCCCTCAATTTACACTGGTAATGACCGATGACAAAGGAGATGTTTCCTGGTCAGCAGATCTGCGCGGAGACAAATTAACCGGGTTGGAAAACAATTTACGTATGATCCTGAAGGTTTGGGGAACCTACCAGATGGAAGGGAAACAACCCATCATTGTTGTTGACCGGTGGGAAAAGGTATATCCAGACGAGAAGGTATCTGTGTGGATTGGAAAAATCACGACAGATGACTTCAACGGTCAAAAAGCACTGATGCTGACAACACTGGATGGTCATCAATACATATTGAAGAATTCGCTCCATTACCCACCTGCAGCCTTTGATGAACCAATGTATGATCCCAATGAGATCTCCTCAGTAGAAGGTGTACTTCAAAAAGAGACATGGAACGGTAAAACGTTGATCCGCGAAACGTTTATCAGAAATGGGCAGTCATCAGAGGGCACTGACCTCGAATCCACCCAGATGGCTGAGATCATGCCGTCACAGGAGATTTCCGAGATGATCAGCGGTCAGGTAAAGATCACCAACGTCAGGTTGTCTTATCTCTCAATGCAATTTGCTTCAAACCTCCTTCCGGAAGATCATCCGGCACGGATACTACAGCCTTTATGGGAATTTTCGGGTAGTCTGGAAGATGGACGCAAGGTCAGTCTGTTTGTGCAGGCTGTGGAAGACAAGTACCTGAAGTAAACTGTTTTTTCATAAATCGATCGCAACATTGCAGGTGTATAATTTGACACCGGGGACGCTGAAAAGATTTCCCCGGTGTCATTTTTGGGGATCGAAGAGCTGAAATGATGACTACTCGCAACAAGGTACCTGTTTTTGCCGTAGTTCTTTCCATAATTCTTTGTAAATTCGTGTTATAATCTGCGGTCGCGCCGTTTGAATTGAACGTCCGGCGACGTGGATTTGGTATTTTCTCGGAAGGAATAATAACAATGAGCGACCTGTTGAAAGCCGTTGAGGCCCCTGTTAATCCAAATATCCCCGAACTGCGAGCCGGAGATACCGTCTCAGTTCATGTAAAAATTAAAGAAGGCAACCGCGAACGTATTCAGGAATTTAAAGGTACCGTACTTTATGTAAAGAATAACGGAACCAATTCTTCCTTCACAGTTCGCCGTATGGCCTCCAATGGTGTTGGAGTGGAACGCTCTTTCCTCCTCCGTTCACCGCGTATCGATAAAGTAGTCGTCGAACGCCATAATATTGTTCGCCGCGCCCGCCTGTTCTTCCTCCGCGGCCGCACAGGTAAATCCGCCCGTTTGAAACAGAAGTTTTCCTAGAACATATTCGCCCTGTGAATGTATCCGGGTGCAGCCTACGCCGAGGTTGCACCCATTTTGCTAATTAGGACCGGAGAGGGATCAGTGGATAAACCAATAATTGGCGTAACCATCAGCGCAGATGAAAATAAAGACCGCACCCGTGAACTTAACTTAAAGGAAGCCTATTTCACATCTATCCGGCGGGCCGGTGGCGAGCCGGTGGCTTTTCCCATGGATACCCCGGTGGATAAACTTTCGGATGTACTCTCATCCATGAAAGGCGTTCTTCTTTCCGGCGGCGGTGATATTGACCCCGAAGTCTTCGGCGGTTTGCCACATCCCAAAGTCTATGGCATTGACCCTGCCCGCGATGCAGTCGAGATTGCCCTGGCAAAATACTGCGCCAAAAATAAATATCCTCTTCTGGGGATCTGCCGCGGAACGCAGGTAATCAATGTGGCTCTGGGCGGAACCCTTTACACGGATATTACCGATCAACTTCCCGGTGCTTTAAAACACCCCTGTTACCCGGAAAAGCCGCGCAATTACCTGGCTCATTCCGTAATGATAAAAATCAGCACTCACCTGACGGCTATCACCCGGCAAAGTCAGATGAAAGTCAACAGTATGCATCATCAGGGAATTAAAGATCTGGCACCCGATCTCACACTTTCAGCCATCGCACCGGATGGGTTAATTGAAGGAGTGGAGCTTATGTTCCATCCATTTTTCCTGGGTGTTCAATGGCATCCGGAATGCCTGCCTGAATCACCTTCTGATCAGGCAATTTTTTCTGCCTTTGTAAGGGCGGCCAATCCTGAGGATTAATTCTTGACCAATCTTTCACGAATTGGTATCTTTGATTCAGGTGTTGGGGGACTTTCCGTTCTTCGGGCTGTAGTCCAGGAACTGCCCGGCCATTCTCTTATTTTTCTTGGTGATCAGGTACACGTTCCATACGGCCCACGTCCGTTAGAAGAAGTTCAAAAATTCTCGTTTGAAATCACCCGATGGCTGTTGGAACAGGATTGCTCCGAGATCATCGTAGCCTGCAATACAGCCTCTGCGGCAGCACTGCATGAATTACGAAAAGCCTACCCGAATATCCCGTTTGTCGGTATGGAACCGGCTGTAAAACCGGCAGCAGAACAAACCCAATCTGGGGTGGTTGGTGTTATTGCCACACCCGCTACATTCCAGGGGGCTTTGTATGCCTCCGTGGTGGAACGTTTCGCCAATGGAGTGACTGTGCTTGAAGATACCTGCCCGGGATTGGTGGAAGAAATTGAAGCAGGCCATTTGGACGGGCCAGAAACTCGCCGGATTCTTGAAAAGGCTCTGGTACCCATGCTCGAGAAGGGTATTGATACGGTTGTTCTCGGTTGCACGCACTTCCCCTTTGTCATCCCTATGATAGAAAAGATCTGCGGTCCGCAGGTGCGGGTGATCGACCCTGCACCCGCCGTTGCGCGTCAGGCTGCCCGAGTGCTTCCTGCATCTGCCCGTTTACCTCACAAGCCGAGAACCATTCAGCTTTATACAACGGGGGACCTTAAGAGAATGCAGAACATGGTTCCCGCATCTATAAAATATTTTGCCACTGTCGAAAAAGCCCGGTGGGATTCATCCGATCATCTGACGTCAAATAAAGGCTAATCGCTATACAGGAATAAATTCTCTATTCGGTGCTCTGGTATACTCGTATCTAGGAAAGGATGGACCTATGCCCCGAATAGACTTGGATTTGGATCCTGTCACACATATTACAACTGATGCGATCGGGCAGCCCGGTCAGCGCACCTTCTACCTGCAAGCCTGGCAAAAAAACAAAGCCTATACACTTCTGGTGGAAAAGGTACAGATCCAATCACTGGCTATCGGACTGGAACAATACCTTGAAGAAGTTGCCAGTAAATATCCTGACCTGCCCGATGCCACAGCAGAATACGATGAAACCAAAATGCATATCAACCCGCCGGTAGATCCTTTGTTCCGGGTGGGCGAATTGGGGTTAGCTTACGCACCAGACCGGGACATCATCATTCTGGTCGCCCGCGAAATTCTGGGGACTGAACTCGACCAGGAAGATGCCAGTGTGATTCGTATGTGGTGCACACGCAGCCAGATCATGGCGTTATGCGCCTGGGGATTAGAAGTAACCGGTCGTGGACGCCCGCTCTGCCCGCAGTGTGGTGAACCCATGGATCCCGAAGGTCATTTCTGTCCTAAGAAGAACGGGCATAAACATTAACCGTTGATGGTTTGATGCCTGACGCAATTTCAACAGAATCCGTTCTTGATCATTTGATGACAGCTCCCTGCACATTAGCAGGGCAATTTGTCAATGGATCGAACTATACTTTTTTCTTATCTTTGCAATCATCAACAGGTGAAATGCAGGCTGTCTATAAACCGGTTCGCGGTGAAGCCCCTCTCTGGGATTTCCCTGAAGGAAGCCTGTCTAAACGTGAAGTGGCAGCCTATCGTCTAAGTGAAGCCATTGGCTGGCATCTGGTTCCACCAACTGTATTCCGAAAGAAAGGACTTCCTTTTGGTGCCGGTTCAGTTCAGCAGTTCATTGACCATGATCCGCAGCATCACTATTTCAACCTGACGCCCGAAGAGAAGGATATGCTGCGCCCGCTGGCTTTATTTGACTGGCTGATCAATAACGCCGATCGCAAGGGGAGCCACATCATCTGGTCGAAAGACCGTCATATTTATGGCATAGATCACGGAGTTTGTTTTCATGTGGAAGACAAACTCCGAACGGTGATCTGGGACTTTTCCGGTCAGCTCATACCATCCAATCTGCTTTCAGACCTGGAGAAGATCCTTCCGAAGCTATATACAGGAAACGAATTATTTGACGAATTGCGTCAATTCCTGCGGGTACGCGAGATTAAAGCACTGGCCGCCCGGGCTTCCCATATCCTTTCAGTAAAAACATTTCCCGAATCAGATAACACCCGCCGTCAATTTCCGTGGCCGCCTGTATAATTCGAACTATACCATCCAAGGATTAAACACATGAGCACGCTCTCCATTATCTTTGTCGGATTTGGCAATGTAGGTAAAGCACTCGCGCAGTTACTCGATCGTAAGAAACAGCTTTTAGAAGAACAGTATGATTTTACGTATCGGATTGTGGGTATCTCCACAGGACGGCATGGAATGGCATTAAACCTGATGGGGTTGCCAGTGGACGAAGTGATCGAAACATTGAAAAACGGTGGATCAATCACCCGTTTTCATAACGGTCCGGAAATTCGCGATACCTATGACTTTATTCGGTTGAGCGGCGCTGACGTGATGTTCGAGAACAGCCCCGTGAATTATCAGACCGGACAACCTGCCGTTGACCATCTACGTACCGGGCTTGAATTCGGGATGCATGTAATTACTGCCAATAAGGGACCAGTGGTACATGCTTACAAGGAACTGACCGATCTTGCCGCCCGGCAGGGGAAACGCTTTATGTTTGAATCCGCCGTTATGGACGGTGCCCCCATTTTTTCCCTCTTCCGTGCCCCATTGCCAGCCATTGAATTGAGAGGCTTTACTGGCATCTTAAATTCGTGCACCAATCTGTTGTTAGGACTGATGGAAGAAGAGAAGACGTTTGACGAAGCTGTGAACTATGCACAGTCCATAGGTATTACTGAAACTGATCCATCGGGAGATATAGATGGCTGGGATGCCGCTGTCAAAGTGGCGGCCCTGTCTACAGTGGTTATGGGCATCCCATTAAAACCCGACCAGGTGGAACGGGAAGGCATTCGTAATATCACCCCGCAAATGATTCAGGAAGCCCGCGCCGCTGGAGAGCGTTGGAAATTGGTCTGCTCCGCTCGCCGATGCGGAGACAGCATTGAAGCAAGTGTTAAACCCCAACGTGTACGCCCCACCTCTCCGATGTTTTCTATCAACGGCACCAGTTCATTCGTTCAATTCGAAACTGATGTCTTACCCGGATTGGGCATTCTGGAAGGCGATCCCAGTCCGGATACTACCGCCTACGGATTATTGGCTGATCTCATCAATGCGGTGCGTGGTTCATGAGCGACGCATATTTTGTAACAGGCTTGCAGATGCCTGCCGGAACTCCTTTGGAAACGTTGTTACAGAAATTGTGTGAATCTGCAGGGATCAGGGCTGGCAGTGTAAATGAAATCCATCACTTTACAGATGCTGCCTCGGCGCTTTTTCAACGGATTTCCAAAACTTCCTATGGGCCAATACTATGTTGGCCTCTGATACCTTACCTCGAGACATCCACTTTATTTTCCGTCTGTCGTGCGCTGGAACTCGGCGAAATTTCCACTTGTATTCTGGCAGAGTGTTCCTCCGTCACTTCGACAGCCATACTGTTGGCCAGTCCAACCGGGGTTGGCCGGTTGAATTTATCCCCCCATGCACATCTGGCCGTGCGCTTCTCTTCGCCCATTTCGATGACCGATCCGGTTGTCTGTGCCCATAAACTTCTGGCTTCCATGCCAGAAGAAGAATCAACGGAAGAGCAAAATCCAGAGGGACCTCCCGTTCCTCAAAAGCCATCCCGGCCATGGATGGGAATTTATTCCCGTGAAAAACCGGAAATCGCTGACTGGTCTCCTGACCGCCTGGTATTCGGTTCTTCCATTTTTACCAGCCTGATTAATCTGGTAACCGCCATGAATTCAACACGAACGGACCCCGGTGTCTGGATAAATATTATGTCGGAAGAACCCGGAGCTTCGCTGCTGGTGCTGCCCTTATGAAAGAAGCTCGTGTATTTCTCGGCGTGGGGACAAATCTGGGCGACCGCTCGGCCAACCTTTCAAACGCCCAGACAGCCGTTTCCGAATTTGTCATCATCGAGAAAACTTCCCGCGTCTATGAGACTGCCCCGTGGGGATTGCAGGATCAACCGGATTTTTTGAATCAGGTCTGGGAAGGCACAACCACTCTCACACCTTTGGATTTACTGCATCATTTAAAAGAGGTGGAAACAAGGCTGGGACGGAAACCATCGGTGCGTTATGGACCGCGATTGATTGATATTGATATTCTGCTCTATTCCAATCTGATGTTTAAATCAGCCGAACTTATAATTCCCCACCCGCACATCAGCGAACGGGCGTTCGTCCTTGCCCCGCTGGCTGATCTTGAACCGGATATGGTCATTCCCGGGATGCAGCATACTGTCTCTCAGCTGCTTGGCCGACATAAATCCCACGGTGTGAAACCGGTAGAATCTTAGGACACTTATGAAACCAGAACTTGTCTACGGTCAACGCACCTACATTATGGGTATCATTAACGTAACGCCAGACAGTTTCTCTGGTGATGGACTGGCCAATTCAAATGATCCAGTTCTGGGTGCTCTTCAACATGCAGAAGAATTCATACAGGCCGGGGCAGATATATTGGATATCGGCGGTGAAAGCACCCGTCCGGGTGCGGAGCCTGTCAGTGCGCAGCAGGAAATGGACCGCATCCTGCCCGTCATTGAGACTTTGGCTCGCGCTAACCTGCCCTGCCTGATCTCAGTGGATACCTACCGGGCGGCTACCGCTCAATCTGCTCTTGATACTGGAGCTGACTGGATCAACGATGTATGGGGGCTGCGGGCAGATTCTGATATGGCAGCCGTATGCGCAAAAGCGAATGTACCTGTGATTCTGATGCATAACCGCAGTAAAGCAGGTAAAGCAGTGCTTGGCCGGTATGTTGATGTGGAATATACCGACCTGTTGGAGGATATCAAACACGATCTGCTTGAATGTGTTTCCCATGCCCACAAGGCTGGAATCCAGGATAAAAACATCATTCTCGATCCGGGAATTGGTTTCGGGAAAACCGTCAATCAGAATCTGGAACTCCTCAACCGGCTGGACGAGATTAAATCACTGGGTTATCCGGTTCTTTTAGGACCATCCAGAAAATCATTCATCGGCTACACTCTCGACCTTCCACCGGAAGATCGGTTGGAAGGAACTGCGGCGGCTGTGGCTGTTGGCATCACCCGCGGGGCAGATATCATTCGAGTGCATGACGTGGCTGCCATGGTTCGTGTGGCCCGTATGACAGATGCCATTGTCAGGGGCAGGTACACATGCTAGCAACAATTCTCATCAGCCTTTATTCGATTGTGATGTTGGTTATTTATGGTGCCGGTTTCCTGTCATTCGCGCGGAAGGTTCTGAAAATTCAACCGGCTGAACCACCCACATTATGGCAGGCAGGTTTTGCCGGGTTTATTCCGCTGATCTGGATCACCTCATTAATCTCCATTTTTCTCCCTATAGGTGAGATCGCCGCATTCCTCATGTTGATCGGAGCTGTTGGCCTGGCCATCAGATTGATCAGGATCCATCCAGATTGGGTGGCCGCCTGGCGGCAAAGTTTTCAAAAACAGCATGTTTTAACCTGGCTGACCATCTGTATTAGTCTTATAACAACGCTGGTTCTATCTACCCTCAAACCCGGTAATTCGGATACCGGTTTGTACCATGCCCAGGCAATTCGCTGGATTGAAACATTCCCGGTTGTACCCGGGTTGGGGAACCTGCATTCCCGCCTGGCGTATAACTCCAACTGGTTCCCGCTACAAGCGGGATTCAGCTTTGCCTTCCTTGACTTGCGCTCCTTCCACCTGATGGGCGCCGTCTTGACCGGCCTTTGCCTGGTTTATTTTGGAGGTGGGTTGCAGGGATTAATCAAAGCTGACTTGCGCCTGTCACATTGGATGCGGCTGGCATTCCTGCCGCTGACTTTCTATGTGCTGGCCTCAGAGATATCGTCCACCGGCACCGATCTGCCAGTTACCCTTTTTACCTGGGTGATCCTCTGCGTTTGGCTGGATACTCTCGAAAAGCCTTCCGGCTCTCCAGATTGGCGGCATGTCCTGCTGGTCAGTCTGCCGGTTATGCTGGTTTCCATCAAACTATCGGCTTTTCCGTTGCTTCTCGTAACTTTATGGGTGCTTGTGCCCGGTCTGCGTACAAACGTAGGACGACGGACCATCTGGAGTACGATAATCTTCGTTCTTCTGTTCTGTTTGCCCTGGCTGACCCGTAACGTGATCATCTCCGGCTACCTGGTCTACCCGCAGACCATGCTGGATATTTTCAATGTCCCCTGGAAGATGCCGATACAGGGTGTCAAAGATGAAGCCGAATGGATTGTCAGTTGGGCACGCTTCCCACGCATGGACAAAGAGCTTGTGCTTGCCATGCCTGTGACTCAATGGGCGCCGATGTGGTTTGATGACTTGAGCAAAAACCGCCAGATCATTCTTCTTGTGCTGGCAGCCGCGCCTTTTGGATTTGGTCTGGCCGCACTCACCGCATGGATATTCTTCCGAAAGTCATTCAAAGATTGGTTTCATCCATTCACTCTTTCCCTGCCCCTGTGGCTGGTGACCTATACCGGGATTCTCTTCTGGTTTTTCAGCGTTCCCCGCTACCGCTTTGGCAATGGCGTGCTGATGGCCGGTCTTGTACTCGTGGTCCTCTGCGGATTGGGTCTTTTCCGGTCCATCCTAAAACCGATGACACGATTTATCCCATCAGGATTGGCCGTCTTGATCATTGGATATACGGTCGTTGTGCTGGCGACATCCTACGATCCAAAAACCTTACCCGTCCGTTGGATTCTGCCGGCAGACTATGTCAACCTGCCGACAGAGCCGTGCGGCTTTTCCAATTTTGGCGTAGCCTGTGCCACCCAGTACCAGCAGTGCGGCTACAAACCTTTCCCCTGTGTGCCGCAAGTCGTCCCAAATGTGTACATGAGGGGAAAGAGTTTTGGCGATGGGTTCGAGGTAAGGTAAAAAAGAATGCAAATCCGCTGAGCTTCATTGTATACTCTGAATAATCCTGACCAAATGGAAACTGCCCATGACTTCTTCATCTGCCATCACACCTGAAATCCTGGATTGCATTCGCCGTGCGCTGGTGGAAGACATCGGTCCCGGTGACGTGACCACCAATGCCATTGTTCCCGAAGATGCCGTAATGAAAGGCCGCATTGTGGCCAAGCAGGATGGCATCGTGGCCGGGCTGGATGTGGCGCAGGCAGTCTATGACATGGTAGACCATCGTGTCAGCTTCACTGCCCATGTGGAAGAGGGAGAGCATGTATCCAACAAGACTCTTCTGGCCAGTGTAACCGGTCCCGCCCGCGCCCTGCTGACCGGTGAACGCACCGCCCTCAACTTTCTGGGGCGTATGTCAGGCATCGCTACCATGACCGGGCAATATATGCAGGCTGTCGCTGGGACAAAAGCGGTGGTGCTTGATACACGCAAGACGGTACCCGGGCTGCGTGATCTGGATAAGCTGGCGGTTAAACGCGGCGGCGGGCGCAACCACCGTCACGCTCTGTATGATATGGTGCTGATCAAAGACAACCATATTGACTTTGCCGGTTCCATTACAAAAGCGGTGGAACTGGCGCGTGCTTCAGCCAAAGGATTGGAAATTGAGGTGGAAACCCGCACACTGGCAGATGTATCTGAAGCGTTGAATCTGGGTGTTGATTGGATCATGCTCGACAACATGTCCAATGATATGATGCGAGAAGCCGTCAAAATGGTGAATGGACGAGCCCGGTTGGAAGCCTCTGGCAATATCACACTGAATACGATCCGTTCTGTGGCGGAAACAGGGGTAGACTTTATCTCGGTGGGTGCCCTCACCCATTCGGTTATTGTGTTCGATGTAAGTTTCAAATATGAAGGTAAATAAGAATGAATTCTCAGCAAATGTATGAACATTTGAAAAACCTGGTCGGAAATATGGTTCCCGATGGTGAGATCCGCTATAAGGCGGAACTGGCCGTTGAGATCAACCGTTTGAAGACGGAACGTAATGCGGTGATCCTGGGTCACAATTACATGGAACCGATCCTGTACCACGCCATCTCTGATTTCATTGGAGATTCTCTGGAACTCAGTCGTAAAGCCGCCGCCACCGACAAAGATGTGATCGTGTTCTGCGGCGTGAAGTTCATGGCTGAAACAGCCAAGATCCTCAATCCGACCAAAACCGTGCTGCTGCCATCGGATGCCGGCTGCTCTCTGGCCGCCAGCATCACCGCCAAAGATGTGCGTGACTTGAAAGCTCGTTTCCCCGGTGTACCGGTAGTCACATATGTGAATACCTATGCCGATGTCAAAGCTGAATCGGATATTTGCTGCACATCCGGGAATGCCGTGGCGGTTGTTGAATCTCTAGGCGCCCAGACGATCATCTTCCTGCCGGATGAATTCCTGGCCAGCAATGTAGCCCGTGAAACCGGCAAACATATCATTTTCCCCTCGCTGACAAAACCAACCGTACCAGATTCACAGCTTGATTACCAGATGATCGGCTGGAAAGGCCGCTGTGAGGTGCATGAGAAATATACGGTGGAAGATATTCGCACCATCCGTGAACAGTATCCTGACGTGCTGATCCTGGCGCATCCCGAATGCAGCCCTGAAGTGACCGCCGCCTCTGATTTTTCTGGCAGCACCATGGCTATGATCCGGTATGTTGAAAATACCCACGCCCCGCATTATCTTTTGCTTACAGAATGTTCCATGGGAGACAATATCGCTGCGGCTAATCCTGAAAAGAACATGCTGCGGCTTTGTATGGTTCGCTGTCCGCATATGAACCAGATCACCATGGAAAACACGCTTAAATCACTAAAACAAAACAAGATCAAAATTGAGGTACCTGAAGAAATCCGCGTTAAAGCTGTTCGCGCGGTGGAACGGATGATCGCCATTGGATAAGACTAAAGCTCACCTCGATACAACCAACGTATTAATCATTGGCTGCGGCATTGCCGGTGCTACAGCCGCCCTGCGTCTGGCGGAAAACCCTGATTGTAAAATTCTGGTGATCACTCGCGATCCAGATCCGCATGAATCCAATTCGCAATATGCCCAGGGCGGTATCATCGGGCGTGGTCATGATGATAATGCCGACCTATTGGTTAATGACATACTGGCTGCCGGAGCAGGAGCCAGTTCTCCCAAAGCTGCCCGGATTCTGGCAGAAGAAGGCCCAGCCTTATTACAGGAAATTCTGGTCAACAAAGCCGGTGTGAAGTTTGACAGCGAACCAGACGGCGAACCGGAATACGGACGGGAAGCCGCTCATTCGCGGCGGCGTGTTTTGCATGTAGGTGATGGAACAGGCCGCGCTATTGTGGAAGGTTTGATCGCCACAATGAAACGCTGTCCAAATATCACTATCCTTCCCAATATGACCGCTGTAGATCTAATCACTTTTCCACACCATTCCCGCGACCCGCTGCTGACATATGGTCCCCTCGTCTGCCACGGCGCCTTTGCCTTTGACCGCAAAGCCCGCACGGTGCATCGCTATCTGGCCGATATGACCATCCTGGCCACAGGCGGTATTGGACGGATTTACCGCAATACATCCAATCCCTTCGGTGCCCGCGGCGACGGTCTGGCCATGGCACACCGCGCCGGTGCACGCATTGTTAATGCCGAATACGTGCAGTTCCATCCCACCACGCTGGTGGCTCCGGGTGCAGATGGCTTTCTGATCAGCGAAGCTGTGCGTGGTGAAGGCGGAATCCTCCTGACTCCCGACGGAAGGGCTTTCATGGCGGATTATTCCCCTCAATGGAAAGACCTGGCTCCCCGTGATGTTGTTGCCCGGGCAATCCATCACCAGATGGAAACCCACGGTTATTCGTATGTGCTGCTGGATATTGCCACGCACATGGAAGCTGACGCCATCCGTGAGCGTTTTCCCAATATTTATGCCACCTGTTTGAAAGCCGGGATCGATATCACCCGGGAACCCATCCCGGTGGTACCGGCTGCCCATTATTTCTGCGGCGGTGTACTGGTGGATGAGTGGGGACGCACCAATATTGAAAATCTGTATGCCGTTGGTGAGATCAGTTGTACCGGCCTGCACGGTGCCAACCGCCTGGCATCTACTTCCCTGCTGGAAGGATTGGTCTGGGGCGACCGGTCAGCCCGCGATATCACACGAAAACTAAAAGAATGCTCCGAAGACCTGCACACCGCCCGTGAGGAAGTCCCACAATGGGACGAAAGCGGCCTGTTCGAAGATGCCGATTCTGCCCTCATTCAGGGTGATATGCAAACCATTCAAAATATCATGTGGCATTACGTCGGATTGGCACGCAATGAAGAACGCCTGTCCCGGGCTATACGCGAGCTTCGCCACCTGTGGAACGAAATCGAAACATTCTACCGCACCACTAAACTGAGTGACGGTCTGATCGGCCTGCGTAATGCGGTAGAAGTCGCCCTGATCATCGCCCAGGCTGCCCTGCACAACCGTCACAGCCGTGGATGCCACTACCGTGAAGATTCAGCCGAAGCTGAGGGTGAACGGTTGATCTGATCGGCCGCTTGATGAATCAAATCGGCCGGTATTTTTCCATATAGGTTTCCAGTTCATCCCACGCGGGTGTTTGTATGCCTGCCTTTTTCTTAAGAAGGCAGAAATCTTCATACATCCGCCGCATTTCATACGGGGCAGACATGGCATGGTCGCTGGCAACCAGTTACCCAACAGGCGTGGCGGCGGCGATTTTTAACATCCAATACACCTTTGATCGATTTCTCCGAAGGGAATCTTCATCTTCTGGCGGCATGATCGGATAGCCGGCCGCCTTCACGATGCGATAGGCTTCTTCAACAGCATCCAGCATTTTATTCAGCATGGCCAAGTTTACGACTTACTTTTCGTAAATCGTCATTGGAATAGTAACAGGCAAAAACAATCGGCAGAATGAATGCGGCATGGCATTTCAACCAGGTATCCATATCTGCACATAAAGACAGGCGATAGTGGGTATGTTTAAAGACTTTTTCCAAAAGCGGGTATAAAGTCGAATCGCCATTTAAACCACCCAACGTCATGGAACCACTATCAGTAGAGAAACCGATGTGCACACTTTTCACCCGCCCATTTTCGCGCCGCCCGCCGCTGCCCTGAAAACCAAAAACCACATGCCTTTCCACCCGGCTGTGTTCTCGGATATAAACATCAGTTTTATCTGCCGTACCATTATTACCCACAAGAACAAAATTCGTCGTCCCCGTATTGGCACACAAGACAGGTAAAAATTCATCAAGCTGCTGGCACTGCATGACAACAAAAACCAGATCATAGGCGTCCTCTGGCCCAAAATGATCAGTTAAATTTATCGGATCTATCGTGGTTTTCATTTGTACGTAATGACAGATAACCAATCCATTTGCCTGCAACTCGGCTAACCGTTTCCCCCGGGCCAGTAATGTGACATCGTTTCCAGCGCGATAAAGTGTATGGGTAAGTTGACTTCCCAGTGCATCTGCCCCAACGACCAGAATTTTCATATCCCGCTTTCTTTCACGAATTCGGTTTTTCCCCGACTGGATAATATCATATCCGCTAAAATATCAGGTGATCCGGACATCCATTAGCTTTTCATGCAAAATTCTTATACAAAACAGCCCGTGAATCTGTTCACAACCGTCATTCTGTTCAGATTAATGGGTATAATCCACTCAGGTATGTCTTAATGGTTGATGTATTACTAACCAGAATATCGGGTTTTCGCCCATAATATTGTTTTTAGAAAAGAGGACTCTGATGACTGAATATGATCTCGTGGTAATTGGCGCCGGTCCCGGCGGTTATGTCAGCGCAATTCGCGCTTCCCAGCTTGGTCTTAAGACCGCGATTATTGACAAGCAGTGGCTCGGTGGAGTCTGCCTCAATGTAGGCTGCATCCCCTCCAAAGCTTTGTTGAAAAATGCTGAACTGGCCCATACTTTACGTGTCCGCGCCAAAGATTTCGGTATTTCCTTTGACAACCTGAAACTGGATTACAGTGCCGCCGTGAAACGCTCACGCCAGACATCTGACCGCCTGACCAAAGGTGTCGGTTTTCTGATGAAGAAGAATAACATCGACGTCATCATGGGAACGGCTGTTTTGAAAAACAAGAACACCGTCCAGGTAACCGGCTCAGATGGAAAAGTTCAGGATATTGCAGCCAAAAATATCATCATTGCCACAGGTTCCTACTCTACCCCCATTCCGGGCGTGGCTATGGATGGAAAGAAAGTTGTTTCCTATAAAGAAGCCATCCTGCAGGAAAACCTCCCCGCTTCCGTCATTGTAATCGGCGGCGGCGCCATCGGGCTGGAGTTTTCTACCGTTTGGAATTCCTATGGTAGCCAGGTGACCATTGTTGAAATGCTGCCGCACATTGCACCGCTGGAAGATGTGGAAATCAGCACCGAGTTGGAAAAAGCCTTCAAGAAGAGCGGCATCAATGTTCTGGCCGGTCACCGGGTACTTTCCGTTGAAACCACAGCTGCCGGTGTTAAAGTCAAAGTCTCCAGTTCTGACGGCGAAAAAGTTCTCGAAGCCGAACAGGCGCTGGTGGCCATCGGATTTAAACCCAATACCGCCAATCTCGGTCTTGAGACGGTGGGAGTCAAATTGAGCGAACGAGGACACATCGTAATTGACGACCATATGGCCACCAACGTTCCTGGTATTTATGCAATCGGTGATGTGACCGGCAAAGTCCTTCTGGCCCATGTGGCATCTGCCCAGGGAATGATCGCAGCTGAATCGATTGCCAAACATGAAACCGTCAAGCTGGATTACGCCATGATGCCGCGTGCCACCTATTGCCATCCACAGGTGGCTTCTTTCGGTTACACCGAAGCTCAGGCAAAAGAAAAAGGTCTGGATATCAAAGTTGGGAAATTCCCCTTCATTGCTAACGGAAAATGCCTGGGGCTTGGAGAATCCGTCGGTTTTGTAAAAATTATCACCGATGCCAAATACGGTGAAATTCTCGGCGCGCATCTGATCGGGCCGGAAGTCTCTGAATTACTGCCAGAATTAACCCTTGCCCAGCGCATGGAATTAACGGCGGAAGAGATTGCCCAGACAGTGCATGCCCATCCCACATTGAGCGAGGTTTTAATGGAGGCCGCCCACGGAGTGAACGGCCAACCCATTCAAATATAAAGAATGTTTCAAAATATCGTAAAAGTTCTGGGGGGAGACCCTCACAAGCGCGAAATACAAAAAATAGCCCCCATCCTCGAGCAGATTTCTCTGCTCGAGGATGAGTACGAGAAACTCAGCAATGATGCCCTGCGTGCCAAAACAGATGAGTTCCGTCAGCGGCTGGCTAACGGCAGTACACTTGATGACCTGCTGCCGGAAGCCTTTGCGGCCGTCCGCGAAGCCGGAAAACGAACCATCGGGTTGCGCCATTATGACGTCCAGATGATTGGCGGAATAACCCTTCACAAGGGAAATATCGCTGAAATGCGCACCGGCGAAGGGAAAACGCTGGTCGCCACCCTGCCATTGTATCTGAATGCCCTCACAGGCCGTGGTGTTCATCTGGTAACTGTCAATGATTATCTGGCCCGCCGTGATGCCCGCTGGATGGCACCTGTCTACCAGGCTCTGGGATTGACCGTCGGCGTATTGCAGATGGCAGCTCGTACCGAAAATGGAAAAAATGCCTTCCTGGTTGACCTGACTAAGACTTCGCCACATGAAGATCAGCACCAGCTGCAAATGGTCACCCGCGCTGACGCATATAAAGCCGATATCACTTATGGAACAAACAGCGAATTCGGTTTTGATTATCTGCGCGACAATCTGACCATGTCACTGGAAGAACGTGTCCAGCGCGGCCATTATTTTGCCATTGTAGACGAGGTAGATAATATCCTCATTGATGAAGCCAGGACTCCGTTGATCATCAGTGGTCCGGCGGCTGACCAGGCGGAGTGGTATATCCGTATGGCACAGGTCGTGAGGCAGCTCCAACCGGAAGATTACGATATTAATGAAAAAGATCGCACCGTTTCTCTCACAGAGATTGGTGAAACCCATGTGGAAGAAATCCTCGGTGAAACCCTCCGCGACCCAGACAGACCGGAAGATATTACACCGGAACAGGCTCAGAAACTGGGTTACCTGGAACAGGCGCTGCGGGCACAATATCTTTTCCGCCGCAACAAGGATTATCTTGTGCAGGCTGGGAAAGTGGTAATTGTTGATGAATTCACCGGGCGATTGATGCCCGGCCGCCGCTGGTCAGACGGTCTTCATCAGGCTGTAGAAGCCAAGGAAGGCGTCAAAGTCGAGGCTGAAAACGTTACCTACGCCACCATCACCCTGCAGAATTACTTCCGCATGTATGAAAAGTTGGCCGGTATGACCGGTACAGCCGAAACAGAATCAGAAGAGTTCTACAAAATCTACAAACTTGATGTCCTTCCGATTCCCACCAACCTGGAATACCAGGCGACAAAGAACGATTCGCCTCTTGAAGAGATCAATTCCAAAGATGAAGATGGATATAAGGTTTCGTATTTTGCTTATCGCAATGACCCGGATAAAAAACCGGTGTACTGGCGTCGTAAAGATTACCCTGATGTAGTTTATCGCACCGAAGAAGCCAAATTACGAGCCATTTCATTGGAGATCATTGAACGGCATATCAAGGGGCAGCCAATTCTGGTTGGCACCACGTCTGTGGAACATAGTGAACGTCTGGGAGACCGTTTACGTGCCGAACCGGTACGCACACTCCTTCAGGCTGTATTAATTCGACGTGTCTGGCTCGAAAAGAATAACCGGCAGGATGAAGAGCGTGCCATACCTGAGCTGGAATTCCTGAATGTTCCAATTGACCAACTGAAAACACCTGAGATGCGCCAGTTCGCCCGAACGATGGATATGTCCATCAATCTGGAAGACCCGGAAAATCTAGACAGACTGGTCGAGTATTTCCGGTTGGATGAAAACCTCAAACCCCGGTTGATTGGTGTAATTCAGGCTGGTATTCCCCTTTCGGTATTGAACGCCCGAAAACATGATGAAGAATCGCAGATCATCGCCAGAGCAGGAGCCTTTGGGGCTGTAACAATTGCCACCAACATGGCCGGCCGCGGTGTAGATATCAAACTGGGTGGAGAGCTGCCCGAAGATATCCTGGCTGATGTCAACCATGTGCTGGCAAAAACCGGACTTGATCCCTACGGTATGAACAATGAGGAACGCCGGCAGGAATTGATGAAAATCCCGGTAGAAGAGTATGGAATTTACGAAGAAGCCGTTAAATCATTCAATCAATATATGGATGACATGGAACGCGTTCGGGCAATCGGTGGTCTGCACGTAGTCGGTTCTGAACGGCATGAGGCCCGCCGCATTGACAATCAGCTGCGCGGCCGTGCCGCCCGGCAGGGCGATCCAGGTTCATCACGGTTTTACCTGTCTTTGAATGATGAATTGATGCGCCTGTTTGGCGGTCCCAATGTGGAGAACCTGCTCAAACGTTTAAATATTGATGAGAGTCTGCCTATCGAAAGCGGTATGGTCGGCCGTATGGTCGAGCAATCACAGGAACGCGTAGAAGGCGCTAACTTTGATGTTCGCAAGCATCTACTCGAATATGATGATGTGTTGAACACTCAGCGCAAGCGAATTTATTCTCAACGCGACCGTGTCTTCACCAAGGAAGATTTGAGTGAAGACGTGATGGAAATGCTGCATACCGAATTGCAGGTGCGCATCCCGGCTGGTTTGAAAGATGAGGAAGGACCGTGGCGTCTTCTGGCTTATCTGGAAGAAATCCAACCTCCGCTCAGCTACGATGATATCAGCTATCCATCCTTCAGTTTCCGTCTGTTGGTTAATGAGATCCGAAAGCAGCTCCCCAAAGGTGAAATCTCTCTAGATAGCCTGAAAAACGTATTGGTCAATTTAGCTGAACGTTCACTGGCTGCCGAAGATGATCATCTGCTGCGCAGTCTCAACACGTTGCTCGATACTACCGGTGAATCGCTGGAAAGACAAATAGAAGAACGCTATGAAACCATCGACACCTATTTTGAAGGTATCAGTGATGTAGAAGAAGGCATGCCGGTTCGCCGTCCACAGGAATTGCTGGACGAGTTAATTGGACTGGCGCGTGTACCCCTGCGTCTGCAAACAGATCAGCTTCGCCGGCTTCCTCAGGCAGATGACGATGTGAAAGATGCCTTGAAACAACAGGTGGCATCCACCTTGCTGGCCATCACGGCTACCCGCGTTGTGGGCGGTCTGCGGCGGCGCCTGCCGGAAGCTGCTGATATGCGGCTCACAGCCACCCAGGAATCCTCGTGGAAAGATATCGCCGATCAGGTCTACGGTAAAACTGCCGAACTATTGGCACAACGCAAAGAACGCCTGTTTGGTAATGGAGCCCAGATTCCAAGAGATGTCGAAGCTTTGCTCGACCGCACCGGTGGCGCGGAATTAAGTGATGCGTTCCTGGTCAATGCGTTAATTTCGATAGCGCAGGGCAGCCGTATGGCATTTGATAAAAAGACCCATCGGCAGGTGCGCCAGTCAACCAACCGTTTGAACTATATCTATTTTGCTTCCCAACTGCTCGGTTCACTCCCTGCTGATCAGATGACAACCACAGTTCTGGAACATCTCGAAGGTGCCATAGACGCTCTGCGTACAGCCATGGGCCGGGCTGAATGGGACAGGCTGCAGCATAACAACATCACCCTTTCACAGGTAGACCCGGCTGTTCAGGCCAAATTTACTGAACTATTTGGTGAAGACCGTTATAAAACTGTTTCAATCCTTCCCCTGGCCGAACAGGACAGTGAATTAAAAGCTGCCGTCTGTGAAGTGATCGGTTCAAAGGTTCAGACTGAAATTTACCGCCACATTTTGCTCAGTGTTATTTCCGACCTCTGGGTGGAATATCTGACCAAAGTAGAAGCCCTGCGTGTGTCCATTGGCCTCGAGGCATACGCTCAGCGTGATCCACTGGTGCAATACAAGAGCAAAGCCTCTGAAATGTTCACCCAGTTACTGGGTGATATCCGCATGGGTGTGATCAGCCGAATGTTCATGTACCAACCGCGCCGAACAGCTACGACAACCGGTGAAAATTCCCCCGCGGCTGAACAGGGGACCAGTATTGTTCCCCAGGCCGATGAACAGGCTGCCGCCGAACAGAAAAAGAAACGCCGGCGTCACTAAGCTAAGCCGGGTTGAAAACATGTTTTTGGAACAGAACTAACCCAAACAATTGATACAGTAACCTATTAAGAAAAACCCATGAGTCTTTTGAGACCCATGGGTTTTACTTAATAAAAGATTTCGGGGTGAATCCCATACGAAATTTCACTTTTCTCCTCCCTTGACGTCATCAGTATTGCCAATCCGTGGATTCACCTTTATAATGTTTGCAATCCTCTTGTCCGGAGTTAGATTTCCTATGGAACAAAACGCTTCCTTTCAGAATCAGGGAGAACAACCCGAAAATAACATGAACGATAGCAACAACATGGCATCCCTGTTGGAAAAGGAAGGTCTTGGCATCGATTTTCCGTCGCAGGGTGAGATTCGCAACGGAACTATTGCCAGTATCAGCCAGGGGCAAATACTGGTCAGCGTCGGCACCAAATCCGAAGGTGTGATCAGCGGTAAAGAATTCGAAGCCATCCCCTCCACAGAACTTGCCACCCTGTCAGTCGGTCAGGAAATTCCGGTATACGTAGTCAATCCGGAAGACCAGAATGGAACGCTGGTACTATCTTATGTCCGCGCCCGCGAAGAAGTCGGCTGGCAGCAGGCAGAAGAAATGTTGGCGTCTAAAGGCTCCTTCCACAGCAAAATTATCGGTTTCAACAAAGGTGGTCTCATCGTTCCGCTGGGAACATTGCGCGGTTTTGTCCCTGCTTCTCAGATTGCCCTCTCCCGCCGTGCCAATATCTCTGGCGACACTCCTGAACAGAAGTGGAGCAAGATGGTTGGCATGGAAGTGGACGTTTGCGTCATCGAAGTAGACCGCGAACGCCGCCGCCTCATTCTCTCAGAACGCGCTGCGAGCACGGAAACCCGCGAAACCCTCAAAGAACGGGTTATCGATGAACTCAAAGAAGGTGAAATTCGCTCCGGCCATGTGACCAGTCTGGCCGAGTTTGGCGCCTTCGTTAACATCAACGGTGCCGATGGACTGGTTCATCTTTCCGAAATCTCCTGGGACCGCATCCAGCATCCCAGTGAAGTCCTCAAAGTTGGACAGGAAATTAAAGTCAAAGTTATTTCAATCGACCGCGATAAAAAACGCATCGGCCTGTCCATTCGCCAGCTGCAGGATGATCCCTGGTCAAGCCAGGCGGCTGCGTTCACAGTTGGTCAGCTTGTTCAGGGTAAGATTACCCGGTTGACCAAATTCGGTGCCTTTGCCCAGCTCGAAGGTGATATTGAAGGTCTGATCCATATCTCTGAATTAAGCGAGAAACGGATTGAGCACCCGAAAGAAGTCCTTCACGAAGGCGATACCGTTACTCTGCGGGTTATCAAAATCGATCCAGCCAATCATCGCATTGGTTTGAGCCTTCGCCGGGTCGACTCAATGGCCTACGCAGAAATGGATTGGCAGGCTTTGGATGAGGGTGATACACCCTCTGACGAACAGGACGAGACACCGGCTGCCTGAAATCGCATAAAAAAAGAGCGCACCGGCTGGTGCGCTCTTTTTTCGAGGTCAATTCATGCCCTACCTTATCGATTCACACGAAGACCTTGCCTGGAACTGGTTGTGCTTTAAAACAGATTACTCCCGCTCAATGGACGAGATTCGTGCCGCAGAAACCGGTGATATTGAAAAATATCGGGGCGGTAAAACATTATTCGGTTGGTCAGAATATACCCGGGGTCAGGTTGCCCTGGTTTTTGGAACTCTCTTCCTGGCTCCAAAGAAATACTCGGATGGAAGTTGGGATAAAGCTGTTTTTGATACCCACCGGGAATATAACAGTTTAATCCGTCAGTCATTTGATTATTATCAAATGATGGCCGAAAAATACGCAGATAAATTCCGCCGAATATTATCCAAATCTGACCTTGCCGCACTTTTGACCGAGAGACAAAAAGCCTCTGTCAACTCCTTGCCTGCCCCCATGGGAATCTTGAACCTGATCGAAGGTTCTGAGGGGCTGGGCTCCATGCAAGAATTAGAAGAATGGTGGGACTTGGGTGCCCGTATTCTTGGACCTGTTTGGGCGGGAACCCGCTTCTGCGGCGGCACATTGGAGGGGAAAGCCTTTGATTCAGAAGGCCGTCAGTTACTGCATGCGCTGGGAGAAATTGGCTACATACTAGATGTAGCGCATATGAATGATTCATCTGTGACGACCTCACTGGAAGAATATGAAGGTACGGTTATTGCCAGTCACGCTAATTGCCGGTGGTTATTGAAAAATCCTCCGAATCAGCGTCATCTTTCACAGGATAATGTCCGCCGATTGATTGCCCGAGGCGGTGTTATCGGCGTGATGCCGTATGCGCGCTTCCTCCGTATTGATTGGGACTACAGTCATCCAGACCGTCATGTCAGCCTTAATGATCTCGCTGATCATGTAGATGCCATCTGCCAGCTCGCCGGAAACTGTGACCATGTAGCCATTGGTACTGATTTTGACGGCGGATTCGGATGGCCGTGTGTTCCCGATGAAGTCAATTCCATTGGCGATATTCAAAAACTGGCTCCCATCCTGCAAAATCGAGGGTATACTTCAGAACAGGTCGAAGCAATATTTCACGGAAACTGGGAACGAATTCTTAACCAGGCGCTACCCGAGACATGACCCTATCAAACGAAGAACAAACCCCTCCCCAAAATAATTTAGAATCTGCCTCAGAGGCTGTTCCAAGCCAACCACTTCAGCATTTCCGACGTCAGATACGCAACGGATTAATTTTGTCGTTTCTTGGCTTCGCCATTTTTTTGCTGGGTGCCCGTCCATCTGTCTATGGATTGGATCGTAGTCCCGTCATTGGATTTGTACAAATTGGCATGTTCATATTGGGTATTGGCATCATGAGTCTGGGTGCATATGTCGCGATGAAAGCCCTGTGGAAAGGTAAACCGACCAGCATCATCTCACAGATCGGTACTCGTTTGATGGCAACCGGTTTTGTCATCATTATATTCACCGGCCTGGCGGATGTATTTGGGCTTGGAAGCCACAGGCTGCCCAAACCATTTTTCGGCCCCCTGCAATCTACTGGAGTGCAGATTGGAGAATTTGTTATAGGGGTGGGAATAATCCTCATGCTCCCTTTTCACCGGATTTTTCCGGGTTATTCACAAAAGATAAAGAAATCAGAAAAGGACAATGGGGATTCAGAATATCAATAAATCAAACCAGCTAGCTTTCTTAGATCAGAAATTTTAGTCAAGAAAAATCGATTCACTAAAATAACTTAACGCTCCGGGGGAAAAACGGAATTTCACCTACAAAAAATTTGATGAATGGACTAGAATGGATCGAACTCAAACTGGCTCCATACAGCGAACAAACATATGACTCTTGATAAATTCCCCGCAAATGGTAATCCGATTCAATATACGCAGGGCGATTTGATCCCCCTTCTACAAAGTATTCAGGAACGGGCTGGGTATTTGTCTCCTGAAAATGTATCAGAAGTAGCTCGCAAGCTGCATATTTCGGAAAATGAAGTGTATGGTGTGGCTTCATTCTATACACAATTCCGATTCAATGCTCCCGGCAGGCATTCCATAAAAATTTGTCTGGGCACTGCCTGCCACGTTCGCAGCGGCCAAAAATTGATGGAAGCCATTGAACGGGAATTACATATCAAACCGGGTGAAACCACCTCAGACGGTCTATTCGATCTGCAGCGGGTCGCCTGTCTGGGATGTTGTGCACTAGCACCGGTAATGCAGATTGATGACCAGATCTTTGGACGGGTAACGGCAACCCGGTTGAAACACATCTTGGAGAGCTATGCCTGATTTAGCGTTCCGTCGGAAATCGGCCATTGAAAATTGGGATCACCTTATTAATAATTCACAGCCGGTCATCTATTTCGGGATGGCATCCTGTGGTCAGGCAGCCGGAGCTGCTGAGGTGCGAAAAGCTGTAGAAGAAGCGCTGGACGAGAATTTTCTGTCTGCGCATCTGATAAATGTCGGGTGTATTGGTCCCTGTTATCTGGAGCCGATCATGGATGTTGCCATGCCTGGCTGGGCGCGAGTAAGTTATGCCCATATGACCCCGGCAAAAGCCAAAAAACTCGTAGTGGATGCATTAAAATCAGGAACGCCGCCCCTTGAAGATGCTGTAGGCGTCCTGGAGCCTGTTGAGAACCGTCAGACGGGCGGACTGCCCTCTTTCTTTGACCAGCCAATGTTAAAACCACAGGTCCGCATTATTCTCCGAAATTGTGGACTGATAGATCCTGAAGACCTTGATCATTACCTGGCGCATGATGGATATCAGGGTTTGCAAAATGCACTGAACATGCGGCCGGAAGAAGTGATCGAGCAAGTCCGTCTCTCTGGCCTGCGCGGACGCGGTGGAAGCGGCTTCCCCACAGCCAGGAAATGGGAATTATGCCGTGCCGCCCCCGGAGAAGACAAATACCTGGTCTGCAATGCAGATGAAGGCGATCCGGGTGCGTTTATGAATCGATCCCTCATTGAAGGCGATCCTCATTCCCTTCTGGAAGGGTTGCTGATCGCAGGTTATGCTATCGGTGCCTCTCACGGTGTCATATATACTCGGGCTGAATACCCGCTGGCTATTTCCCGTCTGCGAACGGCACTTGAGCAGATGCGTGAAAGTGGACTTCTGGGCAGTCATATTCTTGGTTCCAACTTCAATTTTGAAATCAAGATCAAAGAAGGCGCCGGAGCCTTTGTCTGCGGCGAAGAGACTGCCCTGTTTGCCTCCATCGAAGGCAGGCGTGGAATGCCGCGCTCTCGTCCACCCTTCCCGGCCATCAGCGGTCTCTACGGCAAACCCACTGTCAACAACAATGTTGAAACCATCAGCACTCTTCCGCATATTCTCCGGCAGGGAGCAGACTGGTATCACCAATATGGCACACCCAACAGCACCGGAACAAAGACTTTTTCCCTGGTTGGAAAAGTGCGCCGAACAGGTTTGATTGAAATCCCTCTTGGTATGACCCTTCGTCAGATCATCTTTGATATTGGCGGTGGAACAGAAAAACCATTCAAGGCCGTGCAGACCGGCGGACCATCGGGCGGATGTCTATCGGCAGAATACCTTGATTTGCCGGTTGACTACGAGAACCTGAAAAAAGCCGGTTCAATTATGGGATCCGGCGGACTGATCGTGATGGACCGTGACACCTGTGTGGTTGATTTGGCCCATTATTTCCTGGAATTCATTCAGAAAGAATCCTGCGGGAAGTGCGTCCCCTGCCGAATCGGTACCCGTCATCTCGTCGAAATTCTGGAACGAATCACCAAAGGTGAAGGACAGCAAGACGATCTGGATACATTGGAACACCTGGCAAAAACAATCTCACAGGGATCACTATGTGGACTTGGACAGTCAGCGCCAAACCCTGTGGTAACATCTCTGCGCTCCTTCCGGGATGAATATGAACAACATATCCAGCAAGGGTATTGCCCGGCTGGAGTGTGTAGAGATCTTTACCAGTATGAAATTTCACAGGATGCCTGCACCGGTTGCAGAGCCTGTGTGCGGGTTTGCCCTGTGGATGCCATCGAAGGGAAATTACACGAACCACACTCGATAGACAGCTCAAAGTGTATCCGCTGCCGGGCTTGCTATGAAACCTGCCGCTTTGATGCCATTGAAGGGAAACCGATCCAATGACCCCTTTACACATCACCCTCAACGGAACTCCCTGCCTGGCCAAACATGGACAAACCATTTTAAAAGCAGCCCAGGAAAACGGTGTGGATATTCCCACCCTGTGCGCATATAAAGACCTTCCTCCTTTCGGCGGCTGCCGTATGTGTGTGGTCGAAGTTGACGGCATGCGCGGTTTTCCCACCGCCTGCACCACTCCAGTAGAAGAGGGGATGGTCATTCGCACAGAAACACCGGCACTGCAATCATTGCGGTTGGAGACATTCAACCTGTTATTGAGCGAACATCCGTTAAGCTGCCTGGTTTGCCCGGAAAATGGAAATTGCACCGAATGCATGATCACCATTCGCAAAGGCGGCGTTACGACAGGTTGCAGCTCTTGCCCCAAGAATCAGCAATGTGAATTGCAGGTTCTGGCCAAACGGTTGGGCGTAGAAGATATTCATCTGCCGGTGAAATACCGATCCTATCCGGTGGAAAAATTTGATCCATTCTATGATCGTGATTACAACCTGTGTGTTCTTTGCGGACGGTGCGTACAGGTATGTGACAAATTACATTTTCTCAGCACCCTGACCTTTGTGGAACGCGGACCTCATGCCGGCGTCGGAACAGCCTTCGGCAGAAATCATGTGGATGCCGGATGCAGTTTCTGCGGTGCCTGCGTTGACCGTTGTCCTACCGGAACACTCACAGAAAAAGCCCGCAAGTGGGAAGGCGTGGCTGACAATGAAATTGAGACAACCTGCCCGTATTGCGCAGCCGGATGTTCCATCCGATTGCAGGTACGCAAGGGTATGGTCATCGGCAGCTTGCCCGGTGAAGACCCTGCGATAAATGCCGGTAATTTATGTGTTCACGGACGTTTCGGTGTTTCAGAGGTTGTTAACCATGTTACCCGGATGCAAAAACCCTGGCAGTGGATTGACAACCATAGATTTGAATCCTCCTGGGAGGAGATAATAGCACAGGCGGCAGGCAGGCTGTCCGCCTGTGCATCAGACAGGGTTGTAGTACAGGTTTCCACCAGTCTGCCAGACGAAGACCTGTATGTGGCGGGTAAATTTGCCCGTGAGGTGTTGCATGTCTCCAGTAATATGCCGGATGAGGTGAAGTACATATCCAGCCTGAGGCACCTGATAAACCAGGCTGGCACTTTTGAAAGCCTGCGTCAGGCAGATTGTGTCATTGGAGTAGGACTGGATACCCGCTATTCGCTGTCCTGGTTGGAATACGAATTTAAGATGCTCAAGAAAAATGGCACCTTCCTGATTTCGATTAATACATCTCATCGTTCGCTTGAGCAATTTGTGGATGTATTTGTGAATGCCTCAGAAGAAGGTTTTGAGGGTGTGACGTCTGACTTATTGGAAACACTCAATAAAAAAGAAAAAGGGATCGGTCCAATTCATCAGGTAGTTGAGGCCTTAAGTAACAGTCAACACCCCATGATCATCGTCGGGGCTGATGGCATGGAAAATCCCCGGCTTGTTGACCTTATATCCAACCTGGCTCAAAAAACAAAAGCTGGTGTGATATGCCTGCCGCTGCAGGGCAATCTTTTCGGTGCTATACAGTCAGCCGCCTTTATTTCAGAAACAGAGACGCTAACACAGCCGGATGTTCTGTACTGCATCGGAGATACACCTGGAATGGATGCCGGCTTTACGATTTATCAGAATGCATTTGCATCCGAAAAAGATGGGATAAATATCGGCCTGCCATCAGCTGTGTTCACAGAACGCGAAGGCACCTTTACCAATGCCGAGCTGCGGCATAGACCTATTCACAAAGCTGTGGAACCACCCGGCATGGCGTTACCTGACTGGCAAATTATCACCGCCATTGCTAAAGGAATGGGCGCATCGGGGTTTGACTTCAACACTATTGAGGATATCCGTCAGGAAATGTCTGCCAACAGCAAGAATAACAGGTGGATGGAAGCAAAAAGCCCTTGTCTGGTGTTCACCGGCCAGGGTTCTAAAAATGATCCCATTTTTATGGGGAAACCGCTTTCTTCAAAAGTGGCTGGTTTGCGTGCCCTGCTTGATACTCTTCGTGCAAAGGCAGGTGGACAATGATCCCCGTTCTGGAACGCACCATGGTGGCCCCCAATATCCACAACCTGCGGCTGCAGGCTCCGGATGTCGCCAGATCTGCAAAACCCGGTCAGTTTGTCATCCTGCAGGCCGAAGAAGACGGCGAGCGCATCCCATTGACCATCTCTGATTGGGATGCCGAGAAGGGTGACATCACCGTCGTATTCATGCAGGTTGGTGCCACAACCGGCAAACTTGCCCTCCTTAAAGCCGGTGACTCTATTCCCACGGCAGCCGGTCCTCTGGGCAATCCAATGGAGCTGGGCAACTTTGGTACTGTCATTTGCGTCGGTGGATGTTATGGCATAGCCAGCATCTACCCGATCGCCCGGGCATTAAAAGAAATGAACAATCGGGTTATCTGTGTGGTGGAAGCCCGCAGCTCCTTCCTTTTCTACTGGCAGGAAAAACTACGAAAAACGTCAGATGAAATGATCTTTATCACCCGTGATGGTTCGCTTGGACGTCGCGGGCATATAAACAACCTGGGTTCCATCATCCCATCCATAAAAGGCGGAGTTGACCGGGTAATTATTAACGGTTGCAATTATGTGATGATGCGCGGCTGTGAAGAAACCCGCCCCCTGGGGATCAAGACGATCGTCAGTCTGAATACCTTGATGATCGATGGTACCGGTATGTGCGGTGTATGCCGTGTGACCGTCAATGGCAGCAACAAATTTGCCTGTGTTGACGGACCGCATTTTGACGGCCATGAAGTAAACTGGGATGAATTGTCCAGCCGTCGACAGGCTTATCTGCGCGAAGAAACGGTAACGCTTCGCACGAGCGCACCGGAAAAGGAGAGATAACCTGTGGAAAACTCTACCTCCCCGGCACCGAAAAAGATGAATCTTCAGCGGGTTGAAATGTCCAAACAGAAGCCCGAAGTACGCCGTCAGAATTTTGATGAGGTGGCCTTCGGCTACACACCAGAAGAAGCCATGGCCGAAGCCAGCCGCTGTCTGGATTGCAAGAAACCCGGCTGTGTGGGCAACTGTCCTGTTGAAGTCAATATCCCCGATTTTATTCGCTGCATAAAAGCCGGTGATTTTGCAGAAGGTATTCGCATTATCCGCCAGAAAAATTGTCTTCCAGCCGTGACCGGCCGTGTATGTCCGCAGGAGGAACAATGCGAAGGCGGCTGCGTTTTTGCCAAACGCGGCGGTCAGATTGCCATTGGCCGTCTTGAACGCTTCCTGGCCGACTGGGAAGCCAGTCAGGGAATAAATACAGGTTCGATAAAAAAGCCCCGACCGACCGGCCGAAAGGTGGCTGTGATTGGCGGCGGACCGGCTGGTTTGACTGTAGCCGGAGACCTGATTCAACTTGGCCACCAGGTGACTGTGTATGAAGCTCTTCATAAAGTAGGCGGAGTGCTGGTCTATGGCATACCCGAATTTCGGCTGCCGAAAAGAATCGTCCGCCGCGAAGTAGATTATCTGACCTCGCTGGGTGTAGAAATGGTCACCAGCTATGTGGTTGGCAAAACACGTACAGTTGACAGCCTGCTGGAAGAGTATGATGCCATCTTTGTGGGCAGCGGAGCCGGATTGCCCTGGTTTATGGAAATTCCCGGCAATAACTTGAACGGAGTTTATTCCGCCAACGAATACCTCACTCGTATGAACCTGATGAAAGGATACACTTTCCCCTCCGTCCAGACTCCCATCAAACAACACCATCGTGTTGCGGTCATCGGAGGCGGAAATGTAGCCATGGATTGTGCCCGGACAGCCCTGCGGCTGGGAGCGGAAGCGCATATCGTGTATCGACGTTCACGCCAGGAGCTGCCTGCCCGTCTGGAAGAAGTGGAAAATGCGGAGGAGGAAGGCGTGATCTTTGACTTCCTGACACTTCCGCTCGCCTGTCTCGGAAATGAGAATTCCTGGGTAACCGGTCTATCGTGCCAGAAAATGGAACTCGGCGAACCAGATGCTTCCGGACGACGGTCTCCAGTAGCCATTCCGGGTTCTGAATTTGTGATGCCTGTCGATGCCATCATTTACGCCATCGGAAACAGTCCCAATCCATTGATCCCGTCCACGACACCGGGTTTGGCGATCGGGCGAAAAGGCAACATAGAAGCCGAAGAAGCCACGGGGAAGACATCCAAAGCGCGGGTTTGGGCCGGTGGTGATGTAGTCACCGGTGCTGCCACAGTCATCCTGGCTATGGGTGCAGGCCGAAAGGCAGCACGCGCTATTCACCGCTATTTACAGACTCTGGAAGAAGAATAGTCTACTTATTCGTTCATTCCATTCAATTGAAACACCCGCTTGATGGTAAAAAATCGTTTTTTCGGGTTCATTGTAAAATGAATGATGTCCGCATGGTTGTGTTTGCCGGTCATCCACAACGCCTTCTGCGCCAGATACCATTTTAGCGGTGACTATGCTATATTAAACAACACCTTATGAACAATTCCATCTTCGAATCTACATTGTCCAACGGATTACAGGTGCGGTTAAAAGAAATTCATACCGCACCCATTATCAGCCACTGGGTATGGTATCGGGTTGGTTCCCGTAACGAAACCCCCGGATTGACCGGTATCAGCCACTGGGTGGAGCATATGCAGTTCAAGGGAACCCCCATGTTCCCGGCCAGTATTCTCGATAAAGCCATTTCACGCGATGGTGGATACTGGAACGCCTTTACCTATCTCGATTGGACCACTTTTTTCGAGACCCTGCCTGCCAGCAAAATTGAACTGGCGTTGAAACTCGAAGCGGATCGGATGGTTAACAGCCTGTATGATCCAGAAGAGGTTGAATCAGAGCGCACGGTCATCATTTCAGAACGTGAAGGCAGCGAAAACGAACCCATTTTCCGGCTCAGCGAAGCTGTCCAGGCCGCTGCGTTTGAGACCCATCCGTACCACACAGAGATCATTGGTAATATGGCTGATCTGAATACCATCCAACGAGACGACCTCTATGCGCATTATCAGGCGAACTACAGCCCAGGTAATGCCGTTCTTGCCATGGCTGGTGATTTTGATACCCGTGAAATGTTTGCTCTCATCCAGGAAATCTATGGCTCCATCCCGGCGAGAGACACACAACCCAAGAATATTACGCCTGAACCTCCAGCAACACATGAAAAACATGTAGATGTCTCCGGTCCCGGAGAAACAGAATATGTGCAATTGGCCTACCGTGCACCGGGCGCTGCAGATCCTGATTTCTTTACTTTTACAGTGCTGGATAGTCTGTTGACTGGCCCATCGGGGTTAAATATGTTCGGCGGCGGCGGAATATCCAACAAAACATCCCGTCTGTACCAGGCTGTGATTGATAAAGAACTGGCTGTTGCCATATCCGGCGGCTTGCAGGCTACGATCGATCCGTTCTTATATGAGATCATGCTGACTTTACGCAATGATCGTCCGTTTGAAAAAGCCTTATCAGTGATTGATGACGAAATCGACCGCCTTCTGGCTGAAAAAGTCTCGGAAGCAGAGATCGCCAGGGCGGTAAAACAGGCGCGGGCACTGTTTGCCTATGGCAGTGAAAACATCACCAACCAGGCTTTCTGGCTGGGTTATTCCGAAATGTTCGCGAATTACGCCTGGTTTGAGAAATACGTTACCCGGCTTGAGCAGGTCACCCCTGAAGCCTTGCAGAATTGTGCCCGAAAATACCTGAAACCAATTAACCGGGTGGTCGGTTTTTACCACGCAGAAGACAAACCGGGAGATCAATTATGACCCCGCCAAACATCACATCTCATCTCAATAGCCTGCCCGGACCTGACGATATATCAAGATTCGAACTTCGTAATGGTTTGGTGTTGCTTACCAGGCCAAATTTCAACAGTCAGTCGGTTGTTATAAACGGGTACATTCAATGCGGCAGCATGTATGATCCCCGGGAAAAACTGGGGCTGGCACATTTCACATCCATGTCATTGATGCGCGGTTCTACACGACGCGATTTTCAACAGACGTACGATGCCCTCGAAAGTGTGGGTGCCAGTCTGGGGTTCAGCTCCAGTGTGCACCATACCAGCTTTGGCGGACGCTGCCTGTCAGAAGATTTGCCGCTTCTACTGGAAATTCTCTCTGATTCCCTGCGCACACCGGTTTTCCCCGATGACCAGATTGAACGCCTGCGTACCCAGCTTTTAACTGGATTGGCCATTCGGTCTCAGGACACGGAAGAAATGGCTTCTCTGACCTTTGATGAAACCCTGTTTGCCAACCATCCCTATGGACTGCCTGAAGATGGCTATGTTGAAACAATCTCTCAAATCACCCCAGAAGATATCCGTACCTTCCAAAAAACTGCGTATCATCCGGTCGGTATGGTGCTGGTGGTAGTGGGAGCCATTGATCCGAAAGCCTGCTTTGATATGGTGTGCCGGGTGTTTGATTCCTGGAGTGTAGAGAATACACTTCCATTGAAATTATTCCCAACTGTGATGCCATTGACCAAGAAAGTGACCCGTCACATCACCATTCCGGGAAAAAGCCAGACAGATATCATCATCGGTACTCTCGGCCCCAAACGGAATGTACCAGAATATATGGCAGCTTCCCTGGGTAATAGCATCCTCGGACAATTTGGAATGATGGGACGCATTGGAGATGTTGTTCGTGAAAAATCCGGCCTGGCTTACCATGCCAGTGCCAGTTTGAATTCCTGGATCGAAGCCGGATCGTGGGAAGTATCTGCCGGCGTTAACCCGGCCAACCTCAAACGAACTGTTGACCTGGTCATCCAGGAGTTAAAACGTTTCACCAGCGAACTGGTGACGGCGGAAGAACTGGCTGATAGCCAGGCAAATTTCACAGGTCGTCTTCCTCTGTCATTGGAATCCAATGGCGGTGTAGCCGGTGCACTTTTGAATATTGAACGATTTCAGCTTGGATTGGATTACTACCGCCGTTATGCAGATATTGTCAATTCGGTTACACCAGAATTGATTCTTGAAACTGCCCGGCAGTATATCCACCCGGATAAAGTGGCGGTTATTAGTGCCGGACCGGAGAAATGAACCATGCCCCGGTTGATTTTGCGAACCGGAATAGACATGTTGGATATTTCGCGGTTGGAGGAAATCGATCCCAAGATTCGTGATCGATTTATGCGCCGTGTCTACCTTCCAGCCGAATTGGAAAGCGCGGACGGGTCGTTTGCTTCTCTGGCAGGTATTTTTTGTGTGAAAGAAGCTGTCTCTAAAGCTTTGGGTTGCGGAATTGGTGAAATAAGCTGGCAAGATATCGAGACAGTTGCAGATAGTAAAGGAGCTCCCCGCGTTGTCCTGCATGGGAATGCCGCCCATCTGGCTGACATGCTCGGCCTCACCACCTGGGCTGTCAGTATCACACACACAAGACAAACCGCCGCAGCCGCCGTGACCGCCGTGGGAATGGATACAGAGTGAAGGTCCTATCCGTCAGCGACATCGAATTGAGTTTAATTTACAGTCCTCAAATTGTGGAACGGTTTGGTGATGTCGATATTATTATCAGTTGCGGTGATCTTCCGTATTACTATCTCGAATATATGATCAGTATGTTGAACAAACCCTTGTTCTTCGTTCGGGGTAACCATGCTCCTGTAGTTGAATACGGATCTGAATGGGAAAGGCGTTTTCCTCTCGGCGGGAAAAATATACACAGAAGGACATTAACGACTCATAATGGGGCGCTTTTGGCTGGATTGGAAGGATGCCTGCGTTATAACAGGGGTCCATATCAGTATTCCCAGCGGCAAATGTGGCTCAATGTCTTTCGTTTGGTTCCCGGCCTCTTCTGGAATCGATTGCATTACGGCCGGTATCTGGATTATTTTGTGACCCATGCCCCTCCATGGGGTATACATGACGCAGAAGATCTACCTCACAGGGGCATCAAAGCTTTTCACTGGTTTGACCGGGTCTTTCAGCCTGCTTATCATCTTCATGGGCATGTTCATCTGTACAGGCAGGATGCCATAAAATTAACGTTCTTCGGCAAAACAAAAATAATAAACACATACGGGTATCAGATTACCGAACTTCCCTCAAATTTGTTTAACAAACGGAGTAACGGATGACAGATTCACGCCAACACATGCCATCCAATTTTGTACAACAAGCCCAGGCAGACTTCGATTCAGCCCACCGGAAAAGTAATTTTCGGCAAATGCTTGCCGCCCTCACGCACCAATCCAACCAGTTACTGCCTTATGATCAGGTTTTACGGTTGCTGCCTGTCTCAGGTCAGCATTACGTTGGAATGCGGCAGGTGCCAATAGATGCCATCGTCGGCAGTGTAGGCCGGTTTCAAGATTTTGACAGGGCTTTTCTTCC
This sequence comes from Leptolinea tardivitalis, assembly GCF_001050275.1. Lineage (GTDB taxonomy): Bacteria > Chloroflexota > Anaerolineae > Anaerolineales > Anaerolineaceae > Leptolinea > Leptolinea tardivitalis. Next base: position 15,637 of record NZ_BBYA01000008.1, on the reverse strand, counting down.
TAGAGGAAAAGCCACCCGCGGCCGGTGGGAGAGTATTGACCGTGCCCACCTGATGGATATTGACCTTCCAGCGATAGAAGTCTATAAACTCGGTGAGGTTTATTTTGTCAAAGATGGAAACCATCGAGTTTCGGTTGCCCGGGAGCGCGGTCAGGCGTTTATCGACGCCGTGGTCATTGAAATCAATACCCCTATTCCTATTACCCCGGATACAGATTTGCTCGATCTGATCGGCCAGCGGGAGAAAATTAGATTTTTCAAGAAGACTCGGATTAAAGAACTGCGCCCGGATTCAAATGTGGAATTAAGCATTCCTGAGATGTATTCCAAACTTCTGGAACACATCCAAACCCACGGCTGGTTTCTCGGTGAAGAACGGCATGCCTGTGTTTCATTTGAAGAAGCCACCACATCCTGGTATGACAATATTTACCTTCCCATGATCAATATTATCCGTGGTCAACAAATACTCAACGGGTTCCCGGACAGAACAGAAGCCGACCTGTATTTATGGATTATGGAGCACCGCTGGTTCCTGATGAAAGACCAGAATTCTGACATTTCTCTGGAAGATGCTGCCAGGGATTTTTTCAATACATTTGCAGAAAATCCTGTGAAACGGTTCATCCACAGGATTTCACAGATTTTGTTCTTATCCAAACGAAAAAAGGACTAAGCGGCCAGCGGCACCATGCCATCGCGTACACCCAGCCACAGATGGCCGGGTTGAACTTGCTGATCAGGCAATACAACAATATCATGTGTCTTGATCTGTGCACCGCCCAGCGTATCAGGGTGAACATAGCATAGTTCGGGATATTGCCCGTATTTGTATTGATAATAAGCAGCCGCCTGCGCTATTTGCGAAAGAAGGTCGCTTTTTGGATTGCTGTCGTACCAGAGCATACCGGTGCTCATGTGTTCCTCCAGAAGCCTGACTTCAATGTTGCGTTGTCGTAATAGATGCAAGGAATGAGCCAAAATTGATTTCCGGGTATGCTGTATAATTATTCCCTATTCAGCAAACAGAAAACATCATCCCCCACTTTGAAAAAATAACAGGAGGCAAGATGATCAAGGAGACGATTACTGAAACTGATCAACGGATGAAAAGCACCATTCAGGCTCTGGAAGAAGACCTGTCTGCCATTCGCACAGGACGCGCTTCACCAGCCCTGGTAGAACATCTCGCGGTGGATTATTACGGCGCTCCGACTCCGCTTATGCAGCTGGCGTCGATCAGCGTTCCTGAACCTCGAGTGTTGATGATCCGTCCATTTGATCCATCTACTCTGAAAACCATTGAAAAAGCCATTCTGGCCAGTGAACTCGGATTAACGCCCAATAATGATGGGAAAGTGATTCGTCTGAATCTGCCGGTGTTAACCGAGCAACGACGTAAAGAATTGGTCAAAATGGTTCACACTCGACTGGAAGAAGCCCGTGTTTCCGCTCGCAATATTCGGCGGGATGTCATGAAAGATTTGAAAGAATTTGAAAAAGAAAAATTGATTTCTGAAGATGACCTGAAACATGGTGAAGAGGAACTTCAGAAACTGACGGAAAAAATCATCGAATCGATTGATGCGGTCGGGATAAAGAAAGAAAAGGAGATCATGGAGGTGTAATCCTCCCCGCCTATGGCTGACGATACAACACTTACCGGATTGCCTGAACATATGCCCAATCATGTTGCCATCATCATGGATGGCAACGGACGTTGGGCAAAATCTCGTGGCTTGCCCCGCCTTGCCGGTCACAAAGCTGGAACGGAAAACCTGCGGCGGGTAATCCGCAGCTTTGTGGAATTTGGTATTAAATATTTAACGATATACGCCTTTTCCACAGAGAACTGGGGGCGTCCGGCAGATGAAGTTACCGGTTTAATGAATATCATTAAAGAGGTAATTGAAAAAGAACTGGATGAATTGAACAAAGAAGGTGTTCAATTACGGCATATCGGGCATCTTGATGGTCTTGAACCGGATTTGCAAGAAAAAGTATTGAATGCTGTTGAGCTCACCCGTAACAATGACCGTCTGATCTTGAATATTGCTTTTAACTATGGCGGCCGGGATGAAATTATTTGTGCCATCAAGAAGATGATGGAAGATGGCGTGAAGCCAGATCAGGTTTCGCCCGAACTCTTCAATACCTATCTTTTCACCAAAGGAGTTCCTGATCCTGATCTGATCATCAGAACAAGCGGTGAAATGCGTATCAGCAATTTCCTGCTCTGGCAGGGCGCCTATTCCGAGTGGTATTCCACACCCACATACTGGCCTGATTTTGATAAAGAGGAACTCCGTAAAGCTGTATACGCCTATAGCAGCCGTGACAGACGTTTCGGCAAAGTGTCATCCACCTGAACTTTTTCCCTCTCCGATGCTAAAAGAACGGCTGCTCGTCCTCATTCCCCTCATTCCTGCTGCAGTGGCATTGGTCGTTGCTGGCGGGTGGTTGTTCACCATCGCCGTCATCCTGATGCTCGCATTGGCCGGTTGGGAATACTGGCGAATGTTCACCCGCGGTGGATACCGGCCTTCCGCTTTTATCCTGGTTGCCGGCCCAGCCAGTCTGGCCGTTTTGCGGTATTTCTATAAATTTGAATTTGTGGATATCTGGCTGGTTGTCGTTCTCTTTATCACCCTGGCCATCCACTTATTCGAGTATGAAGCCGGCAGTCAGACATCCGCCCTGGATTTTGGAATCAGTCTGGGTGGGGCTCTCTATCTGGGCTGGCTGGGTGCCTATTTCATCTCAATTCGGAATATTCCACACGGCGAATGGTGGCTGCTTCTGGTATTGCCTTCCATTTGGATTGCCGACGGCGGTGCCTATGCGATAGGAAGGCATCTGGGATTTCATAAAATATCCCGGCGTGCCAGCCCGAACAAGAGCTGGGAAGGGTATATCGGCGGCCTGGTCACGGCGGCCATCTGCTGCCCGTTGATTGCTATGATGTGGCAGTTGCGTGCCCCGGAGATAACGCCCATAAAAGGGTTGGTATTAGGAGTCATCTTAAGCCTGGTTTGTATTCTTGGTGACCTGGGCGAGAGTATGTTCAAGCGGTATTTCAACATTAAAGATTCATCGAATCTGATCCCTGGTCACGGAGGAATCTTTGATCGAATTGATTCATGGCTCTGGGCGGTCCCGATCGGGTATTATCTGACCCAATTCTGGAAATAAAACAACAAAAGCCGGCGAAAAATCGCCGGCTCTGTTTTGTCCCAGATTCCTGTCTTTACTTGATTTGATACGTTATCGACACATCTACAGAAAGTACCAGTTGACCGGCGGAAACCGGTGTCTGGGCTGACGCCATTCCGCTTCCCCCGCCGCCAACAGCATACATTTCCTTTGCCATTGGGGTCGATACCTGGGATGTTGAAATATACTGTACATCGCCCAGGGTGACATCTGATGCCTTTGCCAGTTCTTCCGCCTGTTTACGGGCATTGTCAATCGCAAGTTCACGGGCTTTGCTTAAGGCAGTTTCTTTATCCACCACATCAAAAGTAATACCATTGATACTGTTGGCTCCAGACCGGACGACAGCATCCAGTATCTCTCCCAACTTCTTCAGGTCACGCACCGTCACATAGACGGTATTATCAACCATGTAAATTGTCCCGGTGACTTTTCCCGTCATTTGCTCATATTGCTGCTGTGGATAGATATTAAAGCTGGTTGTCTGGATATCTTTTTCTTCCACTTCGAGCTTTTTCAGGGCATCTGAAACGGCCTTCGCCTGTTCATTATTTTGATTCAAGGCAGTCGTCACATTTTCAGACTGGCTATGGACGCCAATATAGATATAAGCCACATCAGGTACAAGAAAAACCTGACCGGATCCGGTCACACTCATGGTGCGTATGGGGGAAGAGTCATCACCACTGGCTGCCTTTTTTTCAACCGCCGTAGCTTCAGGCTGAGAAGTAGTGGAGGCCAGCGTAACAGGAACGGTGGGAATGGCTGCAGGAGAACAGGCAGCCAGAAGGGTAAATAACAATATCGTGCTCATAACAATTAATAAAACTTTTTTCATTTTTCCTCCATAGGGATAAGTATTCCAGTCAGTATGACGTTTTCCCTGCCTGATTTGTTCCATTTTACCTATAGCGTGGTGGAGTATTCAACAACCTGTATCGCCCCAATAGGCAATTCGACGGAGATTTCAATGGCCGGTGCACCTGACTTATAGGCGGGAGATTTATAAAATCCATTTTCACGAACATATTTCGAGGGAACAGTTAGCGCACCAATGGCTTTTTCTGCCGTAATCTTTACCGGAGCTCCTGCTGGAACATGGATACTGATCTGACCGGTGGCGCCGGAGATACGATAACGAGAATCCCTGGTTTCTGACACATAAATCACTGAACGCCCGGCAGCAGTCTCACAAACCAGCTCTTTGACGTTCAAATCTCGTAAATCGAGGTTATTCTCACCCATCGCGATTTTGGATTTCAAGATCAATAGCGGCTTTGGATTGACGGCAATTTCCCATGCCAAGTTTTGCACCGGCCGCGAGGTTCCCGGGAATAGGGTCTTGTTATCTTCCAGATCTATTTCGGTTGAATCCGCATTTTGCTGGATGACCGGCTCAACAGTCTCGTTCTTTAGTAAATTCAATCGGGCTTTTACCAGTGAGTCACTTTTGCTGCCTGATTTAACTTTAATGCTTCCTGCCGTTCGATCAAGGTTGAGAATAAGGCTGGATTCCTGCCGGTAATTCTGATTGAATTCCTGAGTCTTTACAGAACCCGGGAGTGAAAAATCTGCCACCCAGACAAGGCCGGCAATCAGCAAAAATGCGATAAATAATCCAATTAACGATCGGGCAACCGTTCGATGTCCTACGATGATGTCCAATCCCATCCCGATTAATATCAACGGCCAGGCTTTGGTCAATAATTCCCAGGCCGAGATTTCTATATACCCCAGATTTCCGGCCAAAAGCACCCCGCCAAAACCAATGATCAAAACCGAGGCGGTGATTCCATTCCCGCGAATCAGACCGTCGAGACCGGCTGCCATTAAAAGAACAGGCCAGTACAATTCAACAAATCCCCAGAATCCACCGGGTAAGTAACCAAAGTTGGATAAAAGTAGAAGCACACCAGAAGTGAGCAAAAGCAACGGGAAGAAAATCCCTCTTCGTTTTCGGTAATTTCTTTCGTTGGATGAATTCTCGTCCATTATTTTTCTCCACGTAAGGCGCGGATTACGAATATTGCGCCAATGATTATCAACACCAGTGCCCAGATGACGCCCCGGTTTGCCCAGTAAAACCATTCAGGGCGGATTTCTTTAACCAGGTAAAACAAACCCAGTGCCACCAATACGCCTCCGAAAATTTTGAGGGCATCCATGTTCGGTTTGCTGGTAGCCTGGATGAAATCATCCCTCATCTGACCGGCTCGCATAGACCAATCTGTCTGAATGCCGGGTGTTTCCATGGAAGATGGCATGACTACCCACAACACCAGGTAAATCAACACGCCCATTCCTGTCCAGATTCCCAGAAAGAGGAAAATAATCCGGACTAGAGTGACATCCAAACCGATCCACTGAGCCAAACCGGCGCATACTCCGGCCAATACTCTTCCATTTTCAGGTCGAACCAAACGACTTTGCATTGTCTTTCTCCTATCAATGATGACGAATTGCACGTAAAGTTAAAACCACGCCGGCAATGATCATGGCTGCTGGTAATACCAGCGTAGCCAACCGGGACGCGGATGAAATAAAAAGGAAACCCATAACCAGCAAGATTCCAGCCGGTATCCACGGCCAGGCCATGCGTAATGCGCCGCCCGGTAGTAATGCCACCAGGGCAAACGTCAGACCAAGACCGATAAAGAACACACCGGCTGTTTCGAGGCCATTGGCGGAATTCAACAGGGTCATTGATGCCAGTGTGAGCATTACTCCTGCAGGGATGATGGCCCACCAGTTGGATGGAATCCGCAAAAACACCAGCCAGAATCCCAGGGATATGCCCGCCAGCACTACAGGTCCTCCCAACCGGGCATCCAAGCCAGGTGCCACCCAGGGAAGAGCAGCAGTAATTCCAACGGAAAGCAATACACAACCGGGAATGGCCGCCCACCAGTTTCCGCGGGAAGTCACAAAATAATACAGGAAGATCAATCCGCCTCCGGCCATCAAAGCCGGCCAGATGAGTTCATTGATTGAAAAATACCCCAGATTGGAAAACAGCGTTCCAATACCAATTGCCAGAAAAAAAAGACCAATTAGAAATTTGCGATTCATATCTGCCTCAGTGAACGATAACTTTCCCAACACCAGCTTCTACAGTTATATCAATTGTATTGGCGGCCGTCGAATAATCTGGGCTGCAAAAAATGCCGCCTGTTTTGGGGAACCGTTGTTCATCAATGCCAGATGTCTCCAACATGGCACCGTCAATCTTGATCCTTGCTGCTACATTGGAGGGCACATGGAGTTCCAGAGTGGCAGATCCAAAATTGAAATGACAGGTTGTCTTCCCGGCCTGTTCTGGGAGGAAAACCTCTGTCCCATTTCCGCCGAAATCCATGTTCAGATCTGTGATGATGAGGTCATGCAAATCAAGGCTGGTTTTACTGGCCCCTGTTTTGATATCCAGAGCATAAGCGATCTGTTTGTTTAACATCACATCCCAGCTAAACCCATTAGATGAAGCCATGGAAGGGAATCCCCACCATTCCATTTCAGGCACACTTAATCGTATGTTTGTCTCAGAACCGGAACCATCAATTTTTTCCTCAACGCCGCCGGCAAATGTACCTTCCAGCAGGTTATTACCGGCAGATAATGAACCAATGGAAATCTTTCCGGCGCCATGCCGGAACTTGATCTGTGCTGCCGTTGAACCATTGGCAGGCAGACTAAGTGTACGCGTTTCAACAACCTGCCGAAACATTAACGGTCCTAACAGAAACCAGAGTCCAATCAGGATTAATACGCCCGGGAAAAACAAGGATAACGCGCTGATCGGCAGAAAACCCAGATTATCGAGCAGAAATAAGATACCCCCCATGAGTAAAAGCAACCCCCATAATAAGCCACCTTTTCGCATACCTGTCCTCCTTGGACTGATTACAACTGATTTTCATTGCATCCGTTGTACAACCTGTGTCAATATTGTTGACAGAATTGGCCTCTATTGTATAATTAGCCAAAGAAATTGAGAATTCTAATGATCCTATTCATTCAAAGACCACTTATTTGCTTGTGTACCGGGCGGAGATAATTCAGCCGCCCCGGTTATTATTTCTTATTTGATAATTCGACCAACTAAATAACCAGGCCTCTGTTGTATCTCCGCATATTACATATACGCAGCAGATATATCTTTCGTTGTATTATTTTCAGATTTAGCAGAGGTTTACATGAATATCGCATCCGATGTTACCGGATTAATAGGCAATACTCCCCTTGTTCGCATTAATCGCCTGGCCGAAGGTTCAAAGGCCACAATTGCAGCAAAACTTGAGTTTTTTAATCCCGCTCACAGTGTGAAAGATCGCATTGGTTTTGCCATGATCGATGCGGCGGAAAAAGCCGGCTTATTAAAAAAAGACTCAATTATTATTGAACCCACCAGTGGGAATACAGGTATTGCCCTGGCCATGGTAGGAGCCGCCAGGGGATATAAAGTCACATTAGTGATGCCAGAGACCATGAGCAAAGAGCGCCGTATGTTATTGAAAGCCTACGGAGCAGACTTGATCCTGACTCCTGGAACGGAAGGCATGGGCGGCGCCATTAAAAAAGCGGAAGAGCTGGCCGCTTCTGATCCTCGGTACTTTTTACCCCAGCAATTTAAGAATCCGGCCAATCCAGAAATTCACCGCAAGACCACGGCAGAAGAAATCTGGCGGGATACAGATGGTCAGGTTGACTTTGTTGTCGCCGGGGTCGGTTCTGGAGGAACCATTACCGGCATTGGTGAAGTGATAAAAGCACGTAAACCATCCTTCAAAGCCATTGCCGTAGAACCCGATGCCTCTCCGGTGCTTTCTGGCGGGACAAAAGGACCCCATCCTTTACAGGGTATTGGTGCCGGTTTTGTTCCAGAGGTATTGAATACAAAAATTTTTGACGAGATTATCCGGGTAACCGGAGAGGATGCATTTGCCACAGCCCGGGCGGCAGCCAGATTGGAAGGATTACTGGTTGGCATTTCATCCGGTGCTGCCCTGTGGGCAGCCATTCAAGTCGCCCGGCGTGATGAGAATGCCGGAAAACTTATTGTCGCCATCATTCCATCATTCGGTGAACGTTACCTGAGCACTCCGTTGTATGCCGATCTGGTTGAATAAGGAGACGGATATGTTCAGAACCATCCGAAACGATATTCAAGCCGTATTTGACCGCGATCCGGCGGCGCACTCCACTCTGGAAGTCCTTCTAGCGTATCCGGGCTTGCATGCCCTGTGGGGATACCGAATTTCCCACTGGTTTTGGACCCACCGGATGTTGCTGATTGGTCGGTTGATTTCGCATTTTGTCCGACATTCGACCGGTATTGAAATTCACCCTGCAGCCGTGATCGGTGAAGGCTTCTTCATCGACCACGGCATGGGGGTCGTCATTGGAGAGACCACTGAGATCGGGAAAAATGTGACCCTGTATCACGGAGTAACCCTGGGAGGAGTCAGCCTGGAAAAAGGCAAGCGCCATCCTACACTGCAGGATGGTGTGGTTGTGGGTGCCGGAGCTAAAATCCTTGGCGCCATCACCATTGGTGAAGGCAGCCGGATTGGCGCGAATGCGGTTGTAGTCAAATCTGTGCCGCCCGATTCGGTAGTTGTGGGTGTTCCGGGACAGATCGTGAAGCGCAGCAAACCACGCGAAGCCGCACCGGATCTGCACCATGATCTACTGCCTGATACCATCGGGGCATCTGTAACCTATATTCTGGAACGTCTCGAAAAAGTCGAATCCAATCTACACATTCATGTGAACGGAAATGGGAACGGGCATCTCCCTCTATATAAGGATGATGCCCGTCTAGAGTTGTTTCTGACACCACAGGCCCCGGAAAAAGGTCTTTGGCATGGGGAAGATTTTATGATCTAGAGAGAATCAATTGGTGGATCAAGAGGGTCATAATCTTCCGGTGTTTCTTTTTTCTTGCGCCGTATTCCACTGACTATCATTAATCCGAGGCCAAGCACACACACCATTACAAGCCCGATCCCGAGGCTGCGGCGGTCAATTTTTTGCAGCCCGGATGCGCCTTCAAAAAGTGGCCGCTGGGTGGGAGTGTTTGTTTGCGTTGGAGTGGGTGTGATTGTGGGAGTCTGTGTAATGGTAGGTGTGGCAGTATCAGGTTCTGGGGTGGGTGTTTCTGATAATACAGGTGTAGAGGTATACGGTCCATGAATCCGCAATTTTTGACCGATACTTAATACAGATCCAGAAGACAACCCATTCATCTGGATAATGTCATTGACTTTGATTCCGTAGGCTATGGCAATGCTCCAATACGCCTGCCCCTGCGCGACCTCGTGTATCAATGATCCATCTGGCATTAATGTAGCCGTTATAACCGGAACAACCCGCTGTGCAGCAGATGCCGTACTGGCCTGATTCTGGTTGGCCGCTGCCGAAGTTGGATTATATGTGGTGGTATTACTGTTGCCTGATCCACCCGACGTGTATGCCACATCAATGACAAAATAACGATACCCATTGGCAGCCGAAGCAATGCCCCCGCCAATTGACCGATAACTGGCAGTATTGAAAGGTAAAAGGTGAAGTTCATCGCCCTGCCACCAGGTGACAACCTCAGATACGGAAAAATTACCACACATGATGTTTTCCGTACCCCAGACGGTGGAACCTCCGCCATAACCCGCATTGACCATACGCTGCTTGGCATTGGTTCCTCCAGCCCCGGTGTGTGAACACGACCCGGTGCTGGCCATATACTCGGCATGCGCCTGAGCAGATGCCATGAGTGCCCCATCGATTTCCAATGCAGACAGCCCATTACCGGTACGGACGGCATTTACCTGGGCGATCATGTCGTAGACATTCCCCGAATCTGCGCTGACTGTGACCGGTGGGATCATCAGGCATACAGTAATAAATAAATATGTGAGGATTTTTCGCATTTTTTCTTTCACACGCACATTATACCCTTACGGTTTCAAGGATTATTCCCCGCCGTATTAAAAAGATGTAAGCTTTTTGCCGTTTCAGGCGATTAAATGTAAACTGTTTTTTCTGTGGATACCAGATTCAATATTGGATCAATATAAAAGTGGTACATTTATAGAAGATTAAAAAACTACGTATTAAAAAGGATAGGGTCATGAATCCTGGCGAAGGACAACTTCCATCAGGGAAAAGCGAACATCACCACAAAGCAGAAGAAATGCCGCCTGCAAAGATTGCCATTGTAACAGTCAGTGATACCCGCACCCCGGAAACCGATGTGAACGGCAAATACTTGAAACAGCAGATCAAACATGCTGAATTTGTTCTGGCCGCCTACCATATCGTGCCAGATGAACCTGTGGAAATTGAGAAAATCCTGGATACATTAGCACAATCTGATGCCCAGGTGATCCTTTTTAATGGAGGAACCGGCATATCAAAACGCGATACCACATATGATGTGATATCGCGTAAATTGGAAAAAGTGATGCCAGGGTTCGGTGAGATATTCCGTCTGCTCAGCTTTGAACAGGTGGGAGCTGCCGCCATGTTTTCTCGTGCAACAGCCGGGGTATTTCGCGGCAAAGCGATTATCTCAACACCCGGTTCTCCCGCAGCCGTCCAACTGGCCTGGGAACGGCTGATTGCCCCCGAGATGCAACATCTCGCCTGGGAAATCACCCGCTGATTCGCGCAAGAATATACCTGTCTACGTGAGTCTGTGCCCGGGCTCGCGCCCCATAGCCTCTGCCGCTACAAGAAAATCTGTGGCTGAGATCATACCGACCAGAGACCCTTTCTCATCTATGACCGGCAGGTGATGAATATGTTTTTGCTTCATGATCTGGGCACATTCCTGAATCGGTAAATCAGTTTTTACAGACAGAATGGGGGACGTCATAATCTCGCGAACTCGTACCGTTGAGGGATTCTGGTTCAATGCAATAATCTTGTCATTGATATCGGTGGATGTCAAAATTCCATATTCCGGGTTGGTTTTCGTCTTTTGCACGATCAGGCTGTGAATATAACGGCGTCTCATGATCGCAAGCGCATCACTGACGGAACTTTCGGGATCAACGTACACAATGAGATCGACCATCCAATCACGTACTTTGAATTCCATTGCCGTTTCTCCTTTCCAGATTCTTTGCATATAGTTAGTGTATTCAGTATAGCAAAACACCTGCAGCCTTTACTATCGTAGTAAAAAAAAGAAAACAGCCCATTAAAAATCTCAAAGAAAGTCCCATTAACGTAGCGTGGTATATGACATCCATAGCGGCTTGAAAGGGAAAATTCCCGAAAAGCAGCCAATCCAACAGGAGAAGAAAATGGAGAAAAACTATAAGAGTATGAATGCAATAAAGGTTGGGATATATTCGGCATGGTTGCTGGCGATATTTGCGTTACTTACTTTTATACTGGCATTAATCGCTGTTCCACCTTCTGGTCCATATTGCCCCGGCAATTGCATGAATTATCCTTATCCTGATATTCTCACCTATTTCCCGCGGGATTACTACTGGATGTATCTGGTTGTTATCCAACTATGTTTGTTTTTGATTCTGATGATCGCAAATCACTTCAATGCACCTGTTGAGAAGAAAATATACACGCTCATCAGTGTTGCTTTTGCCATCATTTCGACCACAATCCTTCTGGCAGATTATTTTCTTCAATTCTCCGTTATTCCAATCAGTGTTATGAAAGACCAGACGGATGGAATTGCATTACTCACACAATACAACGGTCATGGAATTTTCATTGCACTTGAAGAACTGGGTTATTCCATGATGAGTATTGCGTTTTTATTCTTATCACCTGCTTATACTATGAAAAATCGATTGGAAAAGGTTCTCCATTGGGTCTTATTATTGCCGTTTATTTTAAATACATTCGCATTCATCTATTATTCAGTTCAATTTGGGCTTGATCGAGATTATCGTTTCGAGGTTGCTACATTATCCATAAACTGGCTGGCATCCATAATTTCAGGAATCTTGCTGGGCATTTTCTACAGAAGAAAAATTAAGGAGATTGAAGAAGCGGCATAACAAACAGACAAATCCACCGTTTTATGGCCAATAGACTTTACATTGATTGAATTGATGAGACGAGAACATCGGTCGATGAGACATAAACAGAAAAGGCTGGCCTATTGAATCCAGCCTCCATCCAGCTAGTCCGAACCCGTCAATGGTATTTTCAGCCTGCCTTTAAATACTCCAGTTCCAGGTATTGATCTGGGGAATAAGGTTATGTGCCGTTAAATCCAGTTGGATGGGCGTGACAGAAATGTATCCTTTAGCCAACTCACCGAAATCGGTACCAGCTTCCTTCACACCTGTCGGGGCATCACCACCGATCCAGTAATACGGCCGACCTCGTGGGTCTTCCCTCTTGACCAGCTCATCCCTATAGATACGCAGTCCCTGTCGGGTGATGGCAAAACCTTTCATTTGATCCAGCGGAAGATAGGGAACGTTGACATTCAATAAAATATGCTCATCAACCGGATTCTGTGCCAGCTTTTCCAGCACCATCCGACCGGCAGCAGCCGAAGCGGAATAATCCAGGGGTCCACGGTGATATTCCGGTGCATCGAGCGAAACAGCCACAGACGGAATACCCCAGATAGCGCCTTCCATAGCCGCCGTCACCGTGCCGCTGTATGTCAGATCATGACCGAGGTTGGCATTCGGGTTAATGCCAGAGACAACGAAATCGATCTTTTCCGACAGCAACCCCAGCACAGCCAGGGCAATACAATCTGACGGCGCGCCATCGCAAGCCCGGGCAGGTATGCCGTTTTCTAACTCAATTTCTTTTACACGCAGCGGCCGGTGCAGTGTCTTCACATGTCCCGAAGCAGACCAGTTGTGATCTGGCGCCACAATACTCACAGTCCCCAATTTCATCAGTTCTTTTGCCAGAGCCAGTAAACCCGGAGCGTATACACCATCATCATTGGTAACAACAATGTGCATGAGGAAATCCTCCACTAAATAAATTTTCCACGTATTTTTTCATGGCGCACCGGTTATGGGATGCCGGTTTTCAATCAGAATCAATCATGATCATTCGATTGAACCATATCAACTATTTCCCTGACCGTACGTTCCAGTTCATCATATACACGGTGTTGACCGGTTTTCTTATAGGCCTCCACGAGAGCCTGGTAATACCAGAGAGTGCCGTCCTTTTTTCCGCCTTTGAACCGTTCCCAGATTTCTTCACCCATCACTCGGTAATCAGCCAGAATGGATCGAGCATTATACAATTTATCACAGGCAGAAACCAGCAGCACAGACGGTGAGGCTGTGGCGATGTGGGCAATATAGGCTTCTTTTCGTTCCCGCCAGGGTGGTTTCGGGATGGTGTCACTGTCTGTACATCCATCAACAATCTGGGCAATGGTCGCACCGTATTTATCGGCAATCATTTCACGGGTACGTTGACCGCCTTGATCTTCCACAGCATCATGAAGCAAAGCTGCAATGGCTTCATCTTCGGTTCCACCATATTCCAGAACCAGACTGGCCACACCTAATAAATGGGCAACAAAGGGTACCCCTGAACCTTTCCGGCTCTGGTTGGCATGAAGGTCTGTTGCCCGCCAGAGGGCATCTTTAAATCGCTCGGAGAGTATCATACCTTTGATTATAGTGGAACTGATTATTCCAGGTTTGACCGAACCAGGATGCTTACAGATAAAATCCCCAGAACAAAAAAGACCGTGAACATGACAACAAAAAAGAAAAGTCCCTGTTGAAGATAATACCCGAAAGCCTGAATGACGGCGTAAATATAAAATCCGAGCGCAAATAAAGCAATACGCTCTGCGTTTTGTTTCATCTTAATAATACGAAATCCTCCTAAAATCATTAAACTGCCTGTACATAACTCGGCAGAGATATGCGCCATTGTCGTCCAGGGAGCGCTGCCTAATTCAGGAACTTTTCCGGTCAATAGGAAGAAAAGCCACATTCCAATCATCAATACACCGGATATCACCATAAATATTCCAATGAACTTTTTCAATCGGTGTTCTCCATACGTAAGGTGCAGGCTGCTTTATGTCAATGCCTGTTATAAAACAATTCTATCGAAACCTGACGTTCCGATTTTATTCATTCAGAACTACTCTTGCCTTTATACGTACCCGTAATGCCTCACGGGAAAATGTAACCAAAGGGTAATCGTTGCCTCATAATTGATGTTACCGAGATAAAGTACATAATTGGTGAACCTTCTGATCTATGGACTTACGAAGAGTAACTGGATTTAGCTGAACATACAAATTGGTGAGGTTGGCTTTGATCTGGAAGGGGATCAGATCAGAACCGAGAACTCGTTGGTAGGGAGTAGCCGCTTTGTCATAGAGTTTGATAATTCGACCATCAACATACTCCTTGGAGATAAGCTTAAGCACTGGTTGAAAGAAATTGAAATAGAGACTGAGATCAGAGTAAATACTCTGCAGAAGATTATATCCAGAGAGAGTATCAAAGCGGTCATAACCGACCAGATGACGTACCACAGACCAATTCTTCTGTTCGACATGAGCCTGATCATTCTTGCGATAAGGGCGAGAGCGTGTAAAAGTGATCTTTTCAAATTGGCAGTATTGGAACAACATCTCATTGATGAATTCGCTGCCATTATCTGAATCAAGCCCCAATAGATCAAACGGGAGGCGTTCTTGCATGGCCACAATAGCCTCCAGAACCGTCTGTCGGCTACGCGGGAAGACTGCCTGGCACTCGGTCCACCCCGTGCAAATATCCACGCAGGTCAATGTATTTACGAATTGACCTGCGGCTGTATCTCCACAGTGAGCTACAAGGTCAATTTCCATGAACCCCGGTCTTTCCTCATTCCAGGGGGTATAGGTACGTACCGGAATTGATTTTTTAAGGAGTGTACCTGGTTTTGTGGTGCTTAGCCCATGAGGACGCACGTCATATCTTGAACTCAAACACCGGTCTATGCTGGACCGGCTCATTTGCAGCAGTAACTTTTTTGTCTCTGGCGATATGTGGATTTCGTTATTCCGTTCAAGTACCTTTACGATTTCTGGCAAAAATGGCTTTAGACGCTTCGAACAAATCTGACCACATATTTCCCAGATATACTCCAGGGCCGTGACCACCTCGCCTTGATAGATTCTCCGTGGCCCCGGTTTCTTTTTGGCTCTTGGTTTTCCCGTCCTACCCAATACTCGTATCGCATACTTACGATGATATCCCGTGATGGCGACTAATTCATCCAGTATTCTTGCTTTTTCTGTTTTGTTCCCTTTTTGATAGCGGGGTCGGATGGTTTCTACTAATTCTCGCTTGCTTTGTTGACTCATCATAGCTCCCTCGGCAGCTCTCTATTCTCTGCCCAAGGTAACATCTATTGTGAGGCAACGTTTCTCCTAAAGTTACTTTTAATTTGAGGCAATGCG
>NZ_BBYA01000007.1 GCF_001050275.1 Leptolinea tardivitalis | reverse complement strand
CAGCCAGGGGTGTTCCGGGAGCCGCCGATGTACCATCCGGGGAGATATCAAAGGTGGAACCGAACCCCGAATCATCTGAGATACGGAACTGGTAGGCATTGGCGCCCACCGAGGCCAGCCATGAGAAGGTCGGGGTGGCGCGTATTCCGGCAGCGTTATCTGCCGGTACGGAAAGTACCGGAGCCGCCGGAGCGGTGGTATCCAGGGTGAAGGCTCTCGCTGTTGACCAGGTTGTGCCTGCTTCATCACGAGAATTGATAGACCTTATCCTCCAATACCAGATGCCGTCATGGAGTTTTATCGGATCAACAATGGTATATGTCTCTGTAGACAAGACGGTTACATATTGTGTATCTACATCACTTGTAGAAAAAGTTGAGGTATCAGCAAATTGGATTTGATACCCTTTTGCATCTGAAACCTTGGTCCAGGCTAATATTTGAGCCGGGGTATTAACTAAAATACCCGTCGCAGGAGATAGAAGAGTGGGAGGTACCAATACAGCAGGATAGATATCTATTATTCGTAATTCACTCCACCCACTCCAATTACCAACCGCATCTCGGGCACGTACATGCCAATAATATTTTGCCGGTGTCATTGTTGGGGGAGTAATGGAAGTCGTTGTCAGTTCATCTGAAAGATAGACTGAAGTAAATATAGGCGTACTATCTTCAGATAATGTGCCATATTCAAATTGAAAAGCAGAAGCTGTTGAATCAAATTCTGTCCACGAGAAAGCTGGTGTAGAACGGACAAGTTTACCCGCATCAGGCGATAACAATGTTGGAGATAAAGGTGGATTCAGATCGATAAAATACGTGCGGAAAGAACTATACGGCCCTACCCCACCTGTTGAATTCCAGGCACGAACCAGCCACTTCCAAATCCCGTTTTTTACAGGAGTGTGTACTGTATACGATAATACACCGTCATCTAAAATTGGCTCCTCAGCGATAATCCCATTGGGAGAAATAATTCGCACCTGATACTTAACCCCACTAGAGACAGCATTCCATGATAATATGGGATGACTTTGGAAAACTGAATTATCAGCCGGGTTAACAAGAATCGGTGAAATGGGAACGGAGACCTGGGCATTAAATGAACGGGATGCACTCCAGTTCCCCCAATTTTTTAGAGAATCCTGAGCCCTAACATGCCAGTAGTATTTGGTTGCAAAAACGATACTTACAGGTTTAAAATTTCTTACCGTAAGTGCCGGATATAGAGGATCTGATCCATCCGGAGTTGTCAATACTGGATCGATAGTTGTTCCACCATCCGTGCTTGTGCCATATTCGAATTGATAGGCAGTTGCGGTAGCCGAAGGAGCCCAATAAAAAGTGGGAATTCCCACCGGTGTTGATTCGTTTTCCGGAGCATTCAGCGTTGGAGCATCTGGTCCGGTGGTATCCAGGGTAAATGACCAAATGGCAGACCAGGCCCCTTCTTCATTGTTGGAATTGATACCCCTCACTCTCCAAAACCATGTACCATCTGAAGATAATGGAGAGGTTATTGTATAGGTTTCAATACCTGCTGCCGTGGTTTCTTCGATTAGTTCAGTGGAAAAATCAGCACTCCTGGAAACCTGAATCTTGTAAGTACCACCCCCGGGATTTCCAATCCATGAAAAAGTCGGAGTTTTATTCGTAAAAGCTGCATTTTGTAGGGGTTCGAGTAATCTGGGAGCTGGGGGTATGACATTCGGATCGCCATACGAAACCCAGGATGCGTCATACCCAATTCGGGAAGTACCCCATTTGATATTTCCGTAACCATTTTCTCCCCAATATGTGCTCCATGAATTCCGTAAAATCCAGGATTGAGTAGCATCATTCCAACCGACAAGTACAACCATGTGGCGGTTATTACTCATACATAAATCATTGGATGATAAGACACCACTTTTGTAAGAATTAAAATTAATCCCCACACAAAGTTCTGCGGTGACGGGTCCGTGAGTATAAATGGCTGTTTTTATCTGCTCGGGAGTCGGGATCTCATTAGGATCAGGAAGAAGAAATCCCCAATCAAGAAGTTTATATGGATGATTTGACACTACCTGACAGGTTCCATTGGTGGCGGTATACGGCATATCACTTTCTAAAACAGCACCGGCTTCTGATTGAAGTTGCCCGAGTTTATCCTTGTGATATGCAGAGGAAACGTAACCGCCATTACAGGAAGACTCTCCCTGATTACAGGAGACGAGAAATTGTTCAGAAAGATCCGCTGATGGACCATTAGCGATTTTCACGGCAGCTTCCATAACGCCTACGGTTCCAAAAGCCCAGCAGCTCCCACAAGATCCCTGATATCGGATATCCTGCAAAACACCCTGTGTACGCCAATCCCATGATGATGGAAGATTTATGGATGTATTTAACGGTTCGATCGGATGTGAAGCCCGCTCTTCCGCCATCTGCTTCTCTATTGCCGCTCGATCAATGACTGCTGGTGATGGATTACTCAAATCCAATGATTGGATTTGTTCTGATAAATTGATATCAAGGATCAGGTGCGTTGGATCATCAGGACGAAATGGCTGGTGGTAAACAAGTTTTACGGTACCTTCACCAGTTTGGTTGGCCCGAATTCTGATGGTTTCCAGTACATTTTCACTATAGTCACTAAATTCTGGTTCACTCTCCTGGACAAATCCCCCGGAATCATTAGGAACAAATTCCCAATAAAAACCACTGGTAATGCGAGATTCCATCACGAAAGAAAGAACATCTCCAGAATTGGCCATCAGATGAATATTGACCTCTGCCACTCCACCTAAAAAGTCTACTGAATTTCCAAAACCAGTAAAGATGGATGATCTTAACTGATCAATACTCTCATTTCCTGAAAGAAGTAATTGGTCATTTGAAATACTGTTTTCGACGTCCAGAGCCTGGAATCCCTGGAAAAAAGAATCGTCAGATTGAAGTTTGGAAACCTGATCAGGATTCAAATTCACCTGCAAATTCCAGGAAACTCGAGGTGATTCCTCTGTTGGTTCCAATGCAGAAGGAGTTTCTGTCAGAGCAAGGGTTGGAGTCTCAGTGATTGTGGCGATGGGTGTTTCTGTGGGAAGAACGGATGGATCAAGAGTCGGATTTTCTGAATTTTCGAGAGTCGGTTCATTCGTAGGGAGTTCTGTTGGAATATCAGTTGGAACATCCGTTGGTAAAATTTCAGGGGTAGTAGTGGGAGATTCTTCTTGCCTATTAACTTGAGCATTCACAGTTGTATACGAAAAACTTCCCGGTCCAAAAAGCATACTGAAAACCATACTGATCAAAACCGAGACACGAACTACTCCATCTATTTTTGTCATTTTCCGCTCCCACCATTAGGTAGAAAAAATCCATCCTAAATAGAACTTTTTCAAAAAGAATAGATTTCTTTCTGCTTCAATAATCATGGAAGTTGCTTCCAGATTAATACACATATAAAGGATTTCTCATTTAAAAATGATATCCTTCGATACAGTCGAAAGGACAAAGGTATTCACAAAGTGATTTTCCGGGCAACTATGATTCCCCCGAAATTCTCCATCCAATTGAATAATTTTAGTTTAGCGTAAAATAAATATCAACGCAATACCATATATATAAAAACCCAACTTAAAACAAAAATCCGGTCATTTTTACAAAGCCGGATTTGAAGAATTTACCATGAATAGATATGTTGATGTAATCTTAGCCGCGTAAATTTTCTTTTCCAAACATTCCCATCACCAGCACAACTCCCATAATCAACGTGACAAGCGACCCTGCCAGCAGAAGATTTGTATAGGAGGGATCCGGATGATTACTGACCAACTTGATGGACAGATCCACCGGCGTTACCGGAAAATACTGGGCAGCCACATTGACCCGCCACAGCTTGAGGTGCTGCCACAGGTCATGTGCCAGCAGAAAAAGACCGGCCAGTGCTGACCAACGAACTACTGAAGACCCGCCCTGTTTGTCAAGAAAACGTTGAAACGCGTATACCGAAGCCAGAATAAGTAAGACAAATGGCAGGGTGATCAGACGTGCGCTGACCCGTTCCCCATTGATAAGTGGAATGGGAATGTACATCACCACTTTATATACACTGCCCATAGAAAGTATAAAAAGTACCATAGCCGGGGCGGCCAGTGTTTGCAGCCACTCAGGGACATCATGGTTTTTTATCCACCAGCCCAAACCAAAGATAATCAGGAATACTGCACCTGTAAGTCCAACAAAAAGGTCAAATTCCCACCACCCAAGGTTGGTCAATTGACCGGTATGAACGAAAGCCTTGTCTGGGCCAATCAAACCGGTAAGCGCTTTCCACACATCCATGACAACCGGATAACCGGAAAGAAATTCATTGTCAAATTGGCCGAGGTGAAGCGCCGGCGGCAGCAGCCGGACGGCTGATAACAACCCGGCGGAGACAATGCCTGCCAATGCCTGCCAGAAATTTCTCCAATGGAATATGCCTGCCAATCCGGTGAGCATTAATGCCCAAACAAACTGATGGAATGAACCATTGAGCAGCATAAAGAAAAGGATGAAGGCGTATTCTGCCAACCATCGCCAGTCAGCTTTATTTTTCAAAGAAAACGATGTGCTTCTCTCCACCATATCCATAAGAAGTAGAAAGACGAAGGGATAGAGAAAGTACCCGGTGTAATTGACATGCCCCACACTGAAATGTGAAAGGATGGATCCGTTGAAATTAAAAAGGAAGAACAAGGCTGAATACGATATCGGAGAAAGCCGCAAACGTTCCCAGATTTTTATCAAGCCGAATAAACCGAGCGTATACATCAACCAGACATTGACCAACACAAACCAGCCAACCGGCATCACACCAAGGAGAAGCATTTGTGGAGCCAGCATCACATCAGGAAGCGCCATATATCGGTCGGTCACATTACGCAGGGCTGAGCCATCAGGCATATGCAGCGGGAGCTGCCCGGTTTTCACAGCATCCTGAACAAAAGCAATTCGCGGAGCGGAGATTTCTGCCCAATCATGAAAGTCAAAGGGAATATTGCCCCAATTGAAAAACTGGCCAAACAGGAACAATCCGACCAGCCAGAGAATGGCCGCAAATACCCATTCCCATTTGCCAATCCGCTCATTCCTGTGAAAAAGCCATGTTAAAAGATTCTCTGCCAGGTCGCGCAGACGGTTGACGGTTTTCTTCCCTTCAGTTGGCATTTATTCCTCCAGCAGGTAAGCCATCAGCCAGCGGGTAGTGGCAATCAAAGCATCTATATGGGTACGTTCATAATTATGGGAAGATTCCACGCCAGGGCCGATTAAAGCAACTGCCATGTCAGCACCAGCCGTCCAGGCTGCTTCACCATCAGACCCATAATGTGGGTAGATATCGGTGCGATAATCAATTTGATATTTTGAGGCAAGATGTCTCAATCGTGATGTCAACCCATGATGATAAGGACCGTGGGAATCTTTTATACATATAGTGGTGTGGAATTCGTCTGAATTCTGCCCTTCACCAACCGCCGCCATATCCACTGTGACCAACTCCTCAACGTCTGAAGGAATACCGGCAGCTGCGCCATGTCCAACTTCTTCATAATTTGAAAAGAAAAGCGTGAACGTATTTACCGGTTTCAAACCGGCTGCATGCAAAGCTTTAACCGCCGCCAGAATACAGGCAGCGCAGGCTTTATCATCCAAAAAACGCGAACGGATAAAACCATTCGTGATTTCCACCCGTGGATCAAAAGCAACAAAATCACCAATGTCAATTCCAAGTGAACGAACCTCGGCGGCATCGAATACACGGGCATCGAGACGTACTTCCATGCTGGATTCGTCTCGTTTGGATTCCAATTCTTCCTTGGAATACACATGCATGGATGGTTTATGGAACATCAGACTGCCGCGCACTTTTTTTCCAGAGGATGTAAAAACAAATACGCCTTCAGTTTCCACACTATTCCAATTTAATCCCCCCACTGCAGAAAGACGCAGACGTCCGTTGGGTTTGATCTCTTTGACAACTGCACCGAGAGTATCCAAATGAGCCGTGAATGCCCTGTGATGACCTGAATTCTTACCTGTCCATTGCGCGGCCAGCGCTCCTTTGCGAGTGTGATGGCATTGGATGTCATCAAAACTGGTGAGTTCTTCTTCTACAAATCTGACAGCCTCATCCACAAAACCAGTCGGACTGGGAATATTCAACAGATCGGAGAGAATCTTGATCAGATAGGTTTCATCAACAGAAGGAAGTGGATTATTTTCGGTCATTTCCAGCCTTCAAAAACGGCAATTTTTTCCCGCCAATTATCCGGAATCGGCTGAGTAGTATGGGTGTGGTAATCAAAATGCACCATCACGGTTTCTGCTTTGGTAAGGACATGGCCATCTTTTTCATCTTCAATTTGATATTCGATGGTCATGCTTTTATTGCCAATTTTTGATACACGGACACCAACACGAATTTTTTGAGTTAACGTAATGGGAACCAGGAAGGAAATATGTGCATCTGCCACGATCCATCCCAGATCAAAGAAAGATTCACCGTCAAACAAACCCAAATGCTGCATGTAGTTAAACCGACCTACTTCAATCATCGTCAGTGTATGGGCATTGTTGACATGCCATTGTGGATCAATATCGCCATAGCGAATCTGTACGGGAGAGTAAAACTTGAATTCGTTCATGCAGAAAATTATACTGGAACGTAACAAGAATGATTGAATTAAAAGGAAAGAATTTGGAAACCTTTCTCGAAGATTTAAAAAACAGGATTGACCTGGAACACATACCGTTTACTGACCGTGGTTCGCGAATCCTGGTCATGAAAAATGAACATGGATTGATTATCCGATTGGCTGAACGCTGGTATAAGTTAACCCGCAGTATTTCTGCCTACCGGCAACGCCCCCCGATTATTGAAGAATGGAAATTCATCGATCCTCAAGGACACACGTTAGATTACTCCCTGGAAACCCGTCCTGATAGAGTTGATTTTCACACAAAACTGGGTGATTTCACTCTGGCATTTGATGATACTGAAACGCTTTTTCTGAACCTTCCATCAAGCGCCTGCGGTATCCGGTTTACAGCCCATATGGATCTGGGTCAAACAGATCGGCGCGGAGGGGTACTCAGGGTTACCGGCGATATCCGGCGGAATCTGGCCTATACCACCAATCGAAAAATACTGGAAAATCGGTTGGATTGTGTGAATTCCAACAGTCAGGTTGTCACGTTTGTTTTCGGAAAAGGAACTGGAGGTTTGCTCATCAACCTGACCCCCCGATTGGGATTTAACCGGTATATAAAGGAAGCAGCCATAGTTTTAGAGAATGCAAGGAAAAACTGGCAAGACTGGTTTGATGGAATTCCACCTGTTTTACCAGAATATCATTCACAATATCTGTATGCCTGGTGGTTGATGGCGGCGGGTATCATTTCGACACGTTTTTTTACAACACGCGAAGTTTTAACACCTTCAAAGATTCATTATGTGGGAGTCTGGCAATGGGATGCCCTTTTTCATGCTCTGGCGTACCGGCATGCTCATCCCCGATTGGCGAAAGACCAGTTGCGTATCCTTCTGGACCATCAACGTGAGGATGGAATGCTGCCTGATGCCGTGCATGATGAAGGCACAATTACACACCTGGACTTTCCCGTTGACGCAGATGTTACCAAACCACCCCTGCTCGCCTGGACGATCTGGAAAATTTACGAAACAACAGGTGACCGGGAGTTTCTTCAGGAAACATATGAAGCAACCGTAAAATGGATCAATTGGTGGATTAAACATAATGATCGCGATAATGATGGATTATGCGAATATGGGCATCCCTTCTCCTCTGGCTTGGATGACAGCCCTTTGTGGGATGCAGGAATGCCAGTCTGTTCGCCAGACCTGAATGCCTATCTGGTATTGCAGATGAACTGCCTGGCGGATATTGCCAATGAAATCGGTGAAACCCAGGACGTTCCCATCTGGAAAGAGCGGGCAAATAAATTAAAAAAACAGATGGATGAAATTCTCTGGAATGAACAAATTGGAATTTATCTGGCGAAGCATGAAGCCGATGTGATTCCTTTAAAAACGCCTTTTGGTTTGTTTCCACTTTTAGTGGATGGATTGAAAAAAGAAAACTCAGATAAATTACTGGGTCACCTTTTCAATCCGAAGAGTTTCTGGACATATTTCCCCGTACCCAGCGTGGCAGTGGATGAAGATAAGTTTAAAGAAGAACAGATGTGGCGCGGACCCGCCTGGGTAAATGTGAATTACCTGCTGATTGAAGGATTGACGCGTTCAGGTTATAAAGAAGAAGCTCAAAAATTACGCAGGATAACATTGGATCGCCTGATGAAATTTCAGGACTTTTTCGAATATTACAATCCTATTACCGGAAAACCAGGATTAAAAGCTGCACCTATATTTGGTTGGTCAGCCGCCTTGTTTATCGATTTGGCTTTACAGGAAACATCACAGGCTGAGATTTCCTAAACCATCTGGAAATGAAAGTATTTCGTTCTTTTTTAACATATTGGATATCGCATGAATTGGGCTTGTAGATTTTATTCATAATTAAGAACTGAATATGAAATACCTCTCCTCGGTTTTTGGCATATCTCTTGCAAACATGCCGAAACAGAAATATTCAATCTAGCAAAATCGTGTGTCAGGTTGTATACTTTTTAATCAGACTAAATTAATGTAGAGGAACAGGCATGAAGACCAACGTATATCAACAGCAGCTTGCTCACGGGTTAGGCATCGTTTCCAAAGCAGTCGCAGCTCGCAGCACCTTGCCGGTGTTGAGCAATGTTCTGTTGGCCACAGATGACGGCCGTTTGCGTCTCTCTGCCACCAACCTAGAAGTTGGTATTACCTGTTGGATTGGCGCTCAGATCATCGAAGATGGCTCTATCACTGTCCCTGCACGGACATTGGCGGATCTGGTGAGCACATTACCCGGTGATACCGTTTCTCTTGACCTCAATACGCAGACACAGACTCTGAATGTTAAATGTGGGTCATCCAGTACAGATATTAAGGGATTGGATGCACAGGAATTTCCACCCATGCCTGTCCCTGAACTGGATGATGCAGTTGAATTGAATGTGGCTGATTTCCGTGAAATGATACAACAGGTTGCTTTCTGCGCGAGCAATGATGATGCCCGTCCGGCATTGCAGGGTGTATCTGTTACCTTATCAGGAAATACGATCACTATGGCAGCCACTGATGGTTTTCGCATTTCTGTACGAAAATCCTCCTTATCCACGCCTGTACCTCAAACGTTGTCTGCCATCATTCCTGCTCGGGCCATGATTGAACTCTCACGGATTGCAGGTGACAGCGGAGACGTTGTAAAAATGGTTATTCCTCAAGGCCGCGGACAGGTCATTTTCCATTTACCCGATGTCGAACTGGCATCTCAATTGATTGACGCGAACTTCCCGGATTACAAATTAATCATTCCGCAGAGCTATAAAACTCGCACGATCTTACCGACTTCAGCCCTGTTAAAAGCATGCCGCCAGGCTGAAGTTATTGCCCGCGACAGTAATAATGTCATACGTCTTGAAATAATTAATAATGAAAATGAACCTGGACGGGTGGAAGTCCAGGCTACATCAGAAGAGACCGGTGCCAGTGAAATCATTCTGGATGCCAGCGTGGATGGACCCGCCCTTCCAATTGCATTCAATGTCCGATTCCTGCGCGAAGTTCTCGATGTTATCAAGACACCCAATGTCGTCATAGAAACCACATCAAACAACAGCCCTGGTGTGATTCGGCCGGTGAACGATGATAGTTTTCTGCATGTCATCATGCCAATGCATCTGGGATAATCAGACTGGCGTACTTTTTTCGATGAAATTTCCGGTCTGGACTGAAGGAGAGGTATAGGATGACCTTTACCGCCACTTCTTCAGACCGTTTGTTGAGTATCATGCTGACACTGGGACAGTTTCCGATTCTCAGTAATCGTATTCGCATACGGATGCGTCGTGAACTATTTACGCGGGGGATTTTAAATCAGGCCGGATTTGAAGCCGAAGTCCGTGAAAAGGCCATGCTTTCTCAAAGAAGAGAAGGTCTCCAGAATCCTGTATATGAGGAACCGAACGACATCTGGGAAACCCGGCTGACAAAAGTTCGGGATCAACTAACAGATTTGTATTTCAGTCAGCATTTATCCTATCCGCATTTCGAACAAATTGTCAACGATGTGTTGAAAGAACGCGGCATTGACAAAGACGAACAATTGTTCTCGATAAATCCAGAATTAGCGCCCATAGAACTGGTGTTCGAGCAAGCCATGACCATTGATAAAATGCCGGCGGAAGATCGAACTCGTCTCGACGCCCGTCTGCAGGAAGCCAAAGTGGTATTGATCCGCACCATGATCAGTGACCAGCTTCGTTATATCAATATTGCCAAAGAATGGCTGAATCTGGAAGATCTGATCGAAATTAGACGGCGAAAGATTGGCAGCGGTCGCATTGGCGGAAAAGCTGCCGGAATGCTTCTGGCTGCCAGGGTAGTAAAGGAAAGAGCCAATTCTGAATTGCGTGCAGCATTAAAGACACCTGAATCCTACTATATCGGGTCTGACTTGCTGTACACCTTTATGGCGATCAACAACCTTTTCCATTGGAATGACCAGAAGTACAAAACAGAAACTGAAATGCGCGAAGAATATTCGCAGGTTGTGTCAGAATTTTTAGCCGGAGATTTCCCACCTGATATTCTTGACAAATTAACAAGTATGCTGGTCAATGTTGGAAATACACCATTGATTGTTCGTTCCTCCAGCCTGCTCGAAGATAATTTCGGAACAAGTTTTGCCGGGAAATATGAAAGCATTTTCCTTCCCAATCAGGGCAATCTGGAAGAAAACCTGCATGCCCTAACCCAGGCTATAGCCAGGGTATATGCTTCCACGTTGAATCCGAATGCACTGCTCTATCGCAGGGCAAAAGGATTGCAGGATTATGATGAACGAATGGCCATCTTAATCCAGACAGTGGTGGGAGAAAAACTGGGTGATTATTACCTTCCTCATGGCGCCGGAGTAGCCTTTAGCCGGAACATGTACAGGTGGTCACAACAAATAAAGGCCGATGATGGATTCCTTCGGCTCGTATGGGGTCTTGGAACCAGAGCTGTCGATCGCGTGGGAAATGATTACCCACGACTGGTAGCGCTCAGCCATCCATTATTACGACCTTCCACCAGTGCAAAAAACATCCGCCGTTATTCGCAACAGTTTGTAGATGTCATTGATTTGAAAGAAAACTGTATGCGAACCCTTCCCATCCAGGAAG
This sequence comes from Leptolinea tardivitalis, assembly GCF_001050275.1. Lineage (GTDB taxonomy): Bacteria > Chloroflexota > Anaerolineae > Anaerolineales > Anaerolineaceae > Leptolinea > Leptolinea tardivitalis. The sequence goes on along the minus strand of NZ_BBYA01000007.1, from coordinate 13,099 downwards.
TGATTCAGACAAATTACTATCCCTTGAGATTTTTGGTCCAGTTGGATGAAGAAGGCTATTTTGTCTCCCTGCGATCGCGGTTAGTAGAAGGAGATCAGAGCCGACTGGTATTGACCTTTGAAGATTTACTGCGAAGAACATATTTCGGTCGGCATATGCGCGATATGCTGCACCTGTTGGAAGAAAGCTACGAGTCTCCTGTTGATCTTGAATTTGCCGTACAACTTTCCCCTGGAGAAAATGGAGGAGCCATTCTCTCTATATACCTGCTGCAATGCCGACCACAAAGTCACCTGATTAAGGGCGAACAGGTTCCCTTACCTGAAAACCTTCCGGAAAAAGACATGATATTCTCCACACAATTTGTGGTTCCAGAAGGATGGATAGATGGGATCAAATATGTATTATTTGTACCCCCGGAAGGTTACTTTGCATTAAATCCGGCCACCGACAGAGTTAAACTGGCCAGGGCTATAGGTCGATTGAATGCCGCCATGAAAGGACAATCCTTTATTTGTGTGGGACCAGGAAGGTGGGGAAGCTCAAATTCTGACCTGGGTGTGCCCATTGACTATGGGGATATATATAATTCACGCTCCCTGGTTGAGCTGGCTGGCCAGGGTATTGGTCCAGCACCAGAACCTTCTCTTGGCACACATTTCTTTCAAGATCTATTGGAATCACAAATCTACCCGCTGGCAATCTATCTGGAAGACGAGACAAGTTTCTTCAACAGAGAATTCTTTTATAAAACACCCAACCATGTATCTGAAATTATTGATATTGAAAAAGAGATTCTGCCGGCTTTGAGATTAATAAAAGTTGAAGATTACGCCCCAGGTCGCTTTATGCGCATTGTGATGGACGATTCTGCCGGTAAGGCTGTAGCATTTATTGATTCTGGTAAAAAAGAAACTGGCTCAACCGTGATAAAAACAGACCGGGCAAAATAAATACATGGAACAAAGGTATGTTTCACGTGAAACATACCAATCAGTTCTGTTTTTTCCTTTTTCTGATTGTTTCACGTGAAACATCTTATACATAAAAAAGCGAGACACAGGCATTCTGTATCTCGCTTTTACTATTGAGATTGCTTTCTCGTTTTATAGTACAGTATTCTGAATTTTTCTGAATTCCAGATAGGAATACACTATACAGATGGCAGTCGATAACAATGCTGTAACCAGCAATACCACAATGGCTGTGTCGGGATAGATGATTGACGCTATTGTTAAGACACCCGAAGCCATGAAGAGTTTTCCACCCAGATCGTGTGTTTTATCCCACACTTCGTCATTATTCAATGTCCAGGGTGTGCGAATCCCGATGAAGTAATTTCTTTTTGCCTTGCGGATCATCAGCCCCACGGCGATGAAGAAGACTCCAATACCCGGTATCATCAACGCATTCATCGAAAATTTCAATCCCATGTTCCATGCCAGGGTCAAGGAGTGAATATAGTACATGAAGAGGGAAAAACTGCCGATAAATAAGTTGTATTCTTTTCGGAATTTTTGCACGTTGGTTTTTAGCGGATCAATCTCTGGGATGAATATGAGGATCAACGCCATTCCGATGGTAAAAAGAGGGAGAAAGTATAATCCGGCAAAGGATGAACTATATCCGTCTGCTTCTCCCCGGGCATTCCAATGTGAAGCCAGTCTTGTCCCCATCTGTGGAGCCAAGAAATAGCCGGTTATTATGAGGATCAATCCTAAAGCGATAACTCCAAAAAATACTGTCTTAGTTTTCATTCTTTCTCTACTTCTCAATCCTGTTTATTTTGTTGAAGTTCCTTTTTCTACGATTGTGTTCTGGGCAAGTGAAACCATGCCGGTCAAACCGCCCAGGTTCATGGATTCTACAGCACTGCTGGGAACGATAACCAGGGCACCCTTCTCCTTCAGTCCTTCAAACAACATATTCATAGCTCGAAGATGCAAAGCCGTCGGGTTGTCAATGTAGGCTTCCGATGCTTCTGAAAAGCTTGCCGCGATTTGTTTTTCGGATTCGCCCAGAATGACCCGAGCCTGGCGTTCCCGTTCAGCCTGCGCCTGACGGCTCATGGTATCTTCCAAATCCTGTGGAATGATCACATCACGGATCTCCACAGACTGCACAGAGATGCCCCACGGAGTGGTTCTTTCATCAATGATATGCTGCAAATCCGCATCCATTTTGGAACGTCCAACAAGGATATTCGCCAGGTCCATTTGACCAATGATCTCACGAAGCGCCGTTTGAGCAGCCCAGGCAATGGCAGCCCGATAATCTGCCACCTCGAGAGAAGCCTTTTCTGCATCCCATACCATCCAAAACAATACGGCATCCACATCAACTGGTACGGTATCCTTCGTCAGTGTTTTTTCGGCGGCAAAGGGTGTCACCATTACACGCTGATCAATCCAATTTACGATGTTATCAACAATGGGGATGATCCAAAAAACACCGGGACCGCGCAACCCATGGAATTTTCCAAAACGGAGAATGACGGCCTTTTCCCACTGGTTTGAAACTTTTAATGAAAAGAGGAAAATTATCCCGATACACATTAAAACCCCAGCATATATGCCGATGGTTGAATCGCTGATTCCTTTTTCCTGCATGGCGATTGCACCAATAATGGCGGCGGCCATCATGACTCCAAATATCGTACCGGCAATGCTGTTGAAATGCTGGTTATCTACTTTATCCGGTTTCTCGGGTTTCAACAGTTTCCCTCCTCCCATAATTTCTTCACCTGAAGCTGTTGCATTTTTATTTCTCATTTTGTCTCCTGCTTGTCTTCCTTTTCGAGTCCTTTTTCATTTTGAAGGCGTTGTAATACTTTCATTATTTCCTGGTAGCTATACCCTCTTGATTCGATTTCTTTGATCATTTTTTGCAGCAAGTTTTCCAGGGTAGCTTCTTTAAGTGCCTCGCCGGCCTCTTCAGACGGTTTTTCCCATATATAGGTACCTCGTCCACGTTGTGTGGATATAATCCGGGATTCATCCAACAGACGATACGCTCTGGCAACTGTGTTAAAGTTGATGCTCAGTTCGGCCGCCATCTCTCTCACTGTAGGCAGTTGATCTCCCACAACCAGATACCCCTCAGCCACTAATTCCTCAATCTGGCGGGCAATTTGCACATAGATCGGTTCTTCAGATCTGAAATCTACCAGTACTTTTCCTGCTACAGTGTTCAATCGATAATCTCTCCTGGTTTGTATTGTATCATTGTATCTTTGTAGTATTGTATACCGTTTTCGGGATTTGTCAATTGCATAATGACATGCGACCGATTTATCTGGAAAAACGCCCTTTATCCATTATTTAGTTTTTTTTATAGCAACTTTATGACGAATTTACTATCCTATCAGTTTAGGAAGTGTTTTTATCTTTTTTCAACATATCGCGCTCCCGGATATCGTTAATGGTGTTGACAATGGTTCTTTCTTCTTAGGTCTTTCAATCCTGCCGTGATATTCATTCAGATTGATGGTTTCTGGAAGATAAAGGGAGAGGGGTTGTTGAAAATTCATAATCGTAGATTCCTTTGGAGCTGATATGAAAAATTGGATCCGCAATGGAAGTTTATCCCGTCGGTTGATGTTCTCAACATTATTACCGGTGCTTTTGGTTTCTCTTGTATTAGGAGGCCTTGGCATTTTCATCATTTTCCAGATGACAGGGATTATCCAGGTAATTGTCAATCAACGTGTCCCCACATTGACAAATCTCACCTCACTTGAACGTACCACAACACAATTGCTTCAAGATCAGAAAACGATGATTACCGCCGTGACAGATTCGCGTCTGAATTTTGATGAAAGTAAAAAGGCTACACAAAAAGATATTGAAGACCTTGCGGTAACCCTGGATCAACTGGAAAATGTGGCTACACAATATAACGATCAGGACCTTCTGGCAAAGATAGCCGATGTTAAACAGGTCACTCTTCAATATAGTGAATTATTTAAAGCAACTTTGAATAAAGTAGATGAACAAAAGCAATTGTCAGCGACCATGGATACGACGGGCCGAAAGGTCATAGAACTGACCAATGCTTATTTCAAAGATATTGCATCCACACATACTGATGCGACAGCATTTATTATTCCCGTTCTGGTGGATATTTTAAATACAACCAATGATGCCCAGATAAATCAAGCCCAGTATGCTCTTTATAAAGATGAGAAATTCTGGCAAAACACGGAAAATGACATCCGATTATTGTTCCTTTTGTATTCAGATTTGAAGAAATTGATCTCGAATGAATCTGAAATCACACGAATAGATGAAATTCGAACTGCCACAGACGAGTATTATTCAGCAGCAAAAAGCTGGAACAGCATTGATGATGACCTGCAAAGTGTTGTCAAACAGATGAATGTAATCGGATCGAGAATTCAAGACAATTCGCGGGCAGCACAAGATTCTGGTTGGGCGGCAACAGAAGCCAGCAAAGTGCAGGCAAATGAAATTTCCAGCCGGGTATTAATGATTAATATCATTTCACTCATAGTAGCCATCGTGATCTCTCTTGTTTTAGGAATCATACTCCCGAAAAGCATCGTCAAACCGATACGGATGATAGATGAGGCTGCCCGAAAAATTGCTGATGGAGACATTGATCAACACATTGATTTCCAGACCAACGATGAAATTGGCAGCCTGGCGAATTCTTTTCGAAATATGATCCAGTATATGCAGGATATGGCTGCCACAGCCATTACCATCTCCAATGGTGATTTAACGATTAAGGTAAATCCCAGATCAGACAAAGACCTGCTTGGTAACGCTTTTCAAATGATGGTCAAATCATTAAAAGAAGCTATTGCACTGGTTTCAGCAAGTGCAGCTGATCTGGAATTATCCTCCGGTCAACTGGCTGCTTCTGCCGAACAGGCATCACAGGCAACTCAACAAATCAGCGTTACAGTTCAACAGGTAGCTCTGGGTACTTCACAACAGGCTGAATCTTCCGCTAAAACGGCAGGTCTGGTGGAGAATATGTCGAATACAATGCAGGGTGTGGAGAAGGGAGCCAAAGAACAGGGATTGGCTGCCGCCAAGGCGGCTGACCTAACCAGTGCGTTGAGTGAAGCGATTCAGCAGGTTGAAGGAAATACCCGTGCAGTTACTCGAGATTCAAATACCGCGGCTGATGCCGCCCGTAATGGGACACATATCGTTGAAACTACCATTGAGGGCATGAAACGTATTCAGGCAAAAGTGGGAATTTCTGCCGCCAAGGTTCAAGAGATGGGCAGCAGATCCAATGAGATTGGAGCAATTGTCGAAACTATCGATGATATTGCCTCACAGACAAATCTCCTGGCCCTCAATGCCGCCATTGAAGCAGCCCGCGCCGGAGAACATGGCAAGGGGTTTGCTGTTGTGGCTGACGAAGTCCGAAAATTGGCGGAACGTTCAAGCAATGCCACAAAGGAGATTGGTTCTTTAATCAAAAATATTCAAAAAACCGTCGAAGAAGCGGTTGTTGCCATGAGCGAAGGCGCGTCAGAGGTGCAAAATGGCGTGAAGCTGGCCAATGAATCTGGCAAAGCATTGGAAAATATTCTTAAAGCCTCTGAAGCTGTATATACCCAGGCCAGTCAGGCGACTGAAGCCACTATTCGAATGAATAATTTTTCTCAGGAATTGGTTAAATCTGTTGATGATGTTGCCCAAATTGCAGAAATGAACACCTCTGCATCGGAGAAAATGAAGGCAGATGCAGAAGAAGTCAACCAGGCTATTGAACATATCGCCAGTATCAGTGAAGAGAATAGCGCTTCCATTCAGCAAGTCAGCGCATCAACAGAAGAAATGAGTGCCCAGGTGCAGGAGGTTACAAATTCTGCTCAAAATTTGGCCGAAACAGCCCAACAAATGATCATCATGGTTTCACGGTTCAAAATCCGAAACAATTAAACGCACAATACTATTTGAAAACACGATCGTCAGAACCAGGACGATCGTGTTTTTATTTCTTCCTGGCAGTTATTACCAGATTCTGGCTTGTTTCCTTATAAAAGGGCTCCCCGGATAAGGACCCAAAGAACTCTATATCAACAAATCCCGATTCTAACAGGGTGTTTTCCATGATTTCCACAGATAAAGGAAACAGGCGTGTCTCCATAATCGATTGTGTCCAACCTAACTCTGGTTTCCTTTTTAATGTAAGTATATTTAATTGGATGTGTCCGTCTGAAAGAAAATCATAAAACCTCAAAAATAACCACTCTCTGTCACCTTCCCAATGAGATTGCGGTTCTATCCATCTCTCTCTCTTTTGAAGAATCGAATCAAAATTTCTCGATTGGATCAATAAAAGTCCACCCGGTGACAGGCAGGAATAAAAATCACTCAATGTAATTGTCAATTCCTGCTGGTTTTTTACGTGGGGGAGAGAATTTCCAAGGCAAAGTAAAACATCAAAGGGAAAAAGAGAGGAATGATCATGAAATGTACTGGCATTTTGACCAAAACCAGCGGTCTTAAAGTAAATCTTCTGATTGTGTTTAATGGCATTTGACCGGGCTTTTTCGATCATCCCTGTGCTGATGTCTGATCCGGCCGCAATAAAACCTTTTTTGGCCAATGCTATGGCGTGCATACCTGTTCCAGTGGCTGTATCCAGCACTCGAATATCATTATCTTGTTTTGTTATGGACTTATGTATCCGGTCAACAATAAACGACATTTCGAATGATAGCCGATTTTGCCAATTGACAAACCGGTCATAATCCTGGCTAAAGCTATCGTACAATGCCACCTCCTTTAATCCTTCCTGTATTTATTAATTATGTCACGGTGTGATTATTCACACGTATTCAGATAGAATGTTTATATGGACACGAAAACACCCCCATTTCATCAGGACATTATGCCTGGATATCTAATCAAAACCCTGACATTCGATGATGAACGTGACATCCAGTCATTCCTTGAAGAATGTGAGGAGTACAACATGATGGAATCAGGGCGGCTTCCGCAACCAGAGGACGCTCGGTTCTTTTTGACAGATATTCCTCCACAAAAAGATTTGTCAGATAAATACTGCCTGGCAGTTGAAAAAGATGCAAGGATAGTGGCGCTCATAGATTTAGTAAAGAATTATCCAACCAGTGGAATATGGTGGATTGGTTTGTTATTGATACACCCAGATTATCAGGGAATAGGTTTGGGAACCACAATCGTTAATGCCATTTTTTCATGGTTTTCTAAAGAAGGTGTACAGAAGGTTCGATTGGGTGTTCTGGAAGAAAACGAAAAAGGTTTCAGATTCTGGCAAAAAATGGGGTTTCAAGAAATTGATCGAAAATTTAACCGATCATTTGGCATAAAAACACATACGGTTATTGTCATGGAGTACAGTGGATCAAAACTATAACTCACAGGTTCGTTGTTGCAATCACCTCTGTTTCATGGTATGATTTTTACCAGTTGACATTCAATTGCTTGCAGCAAGGTAAAATCGCTCCATCCGGAGTGGTTTTTCGCATTAATGCGCAGTTGATGGTTCACAATATGGGGTTATCCCTGGTATCCAATCACATCATGATGCAAGGAAGGTAAAATGCCAACCTCATTCCTGACCCGAGAAGGTTATCAAAAACTTCAGGAAGAGCTTGACTTCCTCCGTTCTGTCAAACGGCAGGAGATCGCGAACCGTCTCCATGAAGCTATGGAGGGAGGCGAGCTTATTGAAAACGCTGAATATGAAGCTGCCAAGAATGAACAGGCGTTCGTGGAAGGCCGCATCAAAGACCTTGATGTACTTTTAGCGACTGCTCGTGTCATCGATGAAGAGACTGTGGCGGCTGATTCAATTCAGGTAGGTTCGACTGTAACTGTTCAGGAAGAAGGCGGTCCGGCCGAGATATATACCATTGTTGGCGCGGCTGAATCAGATCCGGCACACGGAAAAATTTCTAACGAATCGCCATTGGGTAAAGCATTGATTAATCGAAAAGCCGGAGAGACCATATCTGTTGAAGCTCCTGCCGGCGCCTTTACTGTCACAATAATTAAGGTGGAGTGATCCACGGGGAAGAATGAAACCCCGCCCATTACTTTCGGGGCGGGGTTTTTTATGCCTGAGAGGTTGCTAATAATGGAATTAAATAATCTTGAAAAAGTCAGACTAGATAAAGCTTTAAGAATGCGCCAGAATGGGCGCGATCCATACCCTACCCGTACGGCTGTATCCAATAATATCAGTGAAGCGATTTCTGCTTTTACGGCGGATGAGACAGTGGAACATGTTTTTACACTGGGCGGTCGTATTCGAGCCACCCGTCCCATGGGAAAGATCATTTTTGCCCACATTGAAGATGGCTTTGGACGCATCCAGCTCTTCTTCCGGGTAAATACTCTCGGCGAAGAAGCCATGAAACAATTCCTGGATGAATTCGATCTGGGAGATTTCATTCAGGCAACCGGTAAGCTCTTTCGTACAAAAACCGGCGAGATCACACTTGAAGTGACAGACTTCAAGATGCTCGCCAAGGCTATCACTCCCCTGCCGGCTGCCAAAGATGAAGTGGTGGATGGAGAGATTGTCCGGCATGCCACCCTTTCAGATCCAGAAGCGCGCTATCGGCAACGCTATGCTGACCTTGCTGTTAATTCTGATGTGCGTAAAGTATTTCAGGTACGGGCGGGTGTCGTTCGTGCCATCCGGCAATTCCTGGATGACCGGGGATTTCTCGAAGTGGAAACCCCGATTCTTCAACCTATTTATGGTGGAGCAGCCGCCAAACCTTTTGTAACGCATCATAACCAGTTAAAACAGGACCTTTTCCTGCGAATTTCTTTTGAGCTTTATCTAAAACGTTTGCTGGTTGGCATGCTTGACCGGGTATATGAGATCGGCCGTGATTTCCGCAATGAAGGTGTTTCTTTTAAACACAATCCGGAATTTACCCAGTTGGAATTCTACTGGGCGTATGCCGATTACCTGAAGGTGATGGAACTCACCGAGCAGATGGTGGCGTTCACCTGTGACAAAGTGCTGGGAACCCGCAAGGTGACGTTCAACGGCCAGGAACTGGATTTCAATCCGCCCTGGAAACGGGTGGAACTTCGCCAGGGTCTTATTGATGCCTGTGGAATTGACATAGCGGCATTTCCAACTGAAACAGGCCTGGAAGAAGCTATGAAAGCTAAAGGTATCAAAGTAAAACCCGGCATGCCCCGGGGCAAGCTGATTGACCAGTTGATCGGCGATTACCTGGAGATTAATTTCATCCAACCCACCTTCCTGTATGATTACCCACGGGATATTTCTCCGCTGGCTAAAAACAAACCGGGTGATCCATCCACTGTGGAACGTTTTGAAGGGTTTGTCGGAGGGATGGAACTGTGCAATGCCTTCACTGAACTCAATGAACCCATGGAACAGGAAGCCCGCTTCCTAGAGATGGGCCGCGAATACGGCGCGGATGACGAAGAACGTCATCCCATGGATGAAGATTATCTGCAGGCCATGTCATACGGTATGCCGCCCTGTGGTGGTTTTGGCATGGGGATCGACCGCCTGACTATGCTTCTGGCGGATAAACGCACCATCCGCGAAGTTATCCTCTTCCCGCACCTGCGTTCGCGGGATGAAGAATAGACGTTCACCCATTTATCGATTTTCCAAAGAGAGATTCAATCTACAGGGTCTCTCTTCTTTTTAATAAGTAATGAAATGGATATTAAAAATCGGTTCTTGTATTGCGCGAGTTATGATATTAAGATAAACTGTATAAGATTTAGAAGGCTTATTGGTTTACGGGGGTAGTGAACACAATAACCCGCTCAAACCATAGCATACTTAGAACAAAACATTAAAACAGGGATAATGATAACAGGTCGGGTATTGTCATTAAATGCCTTATTGGAAGATATTACCGGAATTATACCGGCAATACAACGTATCGATTCCACATATCTGGATATCCGATTTTCCAGCGACTCCTCTCTTTTCACTAAAAATATCTATCATGATTCCGCCGGTCAGATTTTTGACCGGCGATGCATTTCTTTTCAAAATCACAGATTCTTTTCTATGGGGAGAGGTTTATGAAAAAAGCAGATTTCGTCATTCGTGTTTTGGTTCTTTTCAGCATGATTGTCAGTTTGCTGGCAGGACCCGGCTTTATACCCGCATCCGTTGTGAGTGCAAAGCCATCAGCTCAGGAAGAGATTCCCACAACTGCACCAGGAAACGTTCCGACAGACGAACCTACGGCGACTCCAACAGAAATCCCAACAGAAGTCCCAACTTCAGTCCCGACTGAAGTCCCGACTGAAGAACCTGTAATTATTCCTACAGATATTCCCACTGAGATTCCCTCTCCCACACCAACGGTAGATCCGTCACTTATCGTTACCGAAATACCCACCGCCACTCCAACGGAAACCGTTTCAGTCACTCCTACAATTACTGAGACTCCTACAGAAACACCTGAATCGGAAGGACAACCTTTCAGTCATTTGGAATTCGCTGCGCTCGATGATGGAACCCCTGTGGAAGAATTGGTCATTATCGGTTCACCCAATCCACCCGAGGGCATCGATCGGCCGATATCCGCCATTGCCATGACCGAAGGTGAAACTGAGGGGTTGACCAACCCTCTTGCAGTTCCGGCTTATAACTGGGTTTACGGATGTTCCTCTGTTTCAGCTGCCATGGTGGCCGGTTTCTATGACCGCGGAGGTTATCCGAATATTTACACCGGTCCGACGGATGGCGGTGTGATGCCCATGAATAACAGCGTCTGGCCTACATGGACGGACAGCTCGGGAGACACCTACCCCAATCTTCCGCTGGCGGCATCCAAGCAGGGTGGATGGACGTACTACCCGTGGTTCCATTGATGACTACTGGATCTCTTATGGAAGTACGGCTTCTGATCCATATCTGACTGGTGGATGGACTCAACATACCTATGGTGATGCCATTGGTGACTACATGCGCACCAGCCAATCCGCCTATTCAAACACAGATGGCTCTACCAGTTTCTTTACATATAACACTCTTGGTGACCAATTGACATGCGATACCATGGCCAGCAACAACCTGAAAGATGGTACTCTGGGTATGCGCCAGTTTTATCAGAAACGCGGTTACACGGTTACCCAGTGCTACAACCAGAAAACAGATAATGAGATCAGCGGTGGTTTTTCGCTGAATGACTATAAAAATGAAATCACAAACGGTCATCCAGTAATTTTAAATCTCTTCACTTCCGGTGTAGGCGGCCATACAATCGTGGGTGTTGGCTTTGATTCGGCTACCAATAAAGTAATTGTCCATGACACCTGGGATTACAGCAACCACACCATGACATGGGGTGGAAGTTATGGCGGCATGCAGCTGCGCTCGGTCAGCGTAATTAATCTGGCTTCTGCCACGGTTCCGGCTGTAACGCTGAATACCCCGTTTGATAAAGAAATAAATGCTAATTTACAGCAGATATTCACCTGGCAGGGTGTTTCCGGCATTTCACAGTATTCCATTCAGGTTTCCGCCGATACGAATTTTACCGATCCAGCGGCGTATCTGGTTAATGAAACTGTAACGAATGCCACATCGTATGCCATGACGTCTAACCTGCCTGGAGATGGCACATATTACTGGCGTGTACGGGCAATAGACGATTCAGGTTCAACCGGAGCCTGGAGCAAGCGTTCATTTACGGTTGATACCCTTCCTCCGTCACCTCCTGTGTTATCTTCTCCGGCAGATGCCGCAACACCTGTCGGCATTCCATCATTTACCTGGCTGGCGGCAGCCACAGCGAATGCGTATCAGTTCAAGATCGATGATTCTGCCGATTTGAACTCTCCTGTGGATATTACTCCGGATGGCAGTAACGGAACACCCCTGGCTGTCCTCACATATAAACCGGATGCTTCTCATGTTTCTTATGGTGTTGTGTATTACTGGGCCGTGCGTGCCCGCGACGCTGCCGGTAATTGGAGTGATTGGAGCACACCGCGAACGGTCAATATTCAAGCCTCACTCCCTGTTGCACCGGTGTTGACCAGCCCCGCAACCGGTACTTTGACCAATACTCAACCTGCTCTAGCCTGGAACAGTGTATCTGGAGGAGTTCGGTATCAGGTTCAAATTGCTAATAATGCAGGATTCACGGGCACATTATTTGAAGATAAAACTCTCGATCTGGGTGTTTTAACATATACGATCGAAAAAGCCCTGACGGACGGAGTATGGTACTGGCGTGTTCGGGCATGGAATTCTACCGGCGGTGCAGGTGCCTGGAGTACAGCCCGTTCATTTACATTTGATAAGACTGCCCCGGGCATACCCGTGTTGACGTCGCCGGCAGCGAACGACATATGGCATGCCACTTCGTACTTTACCTGGACGGTGCCAACCACTTCAACAGCTTTCCTGTTTGAATATGGCACTACAACGGACGGGACAATCAGTACATTTACATCTGTTTATTTATCCCCCGTTTTGACGACGGCAAAATACACACCGCCTGCCATGCCCATCGGTGGATTTTTCTGGCATGTAAAAGCCAGTGATGCTGCTGGTAACTGGAGCGATTGGAGTGATTTACGAAAGATCAATATCAATGCTCCCTATCTGGCGGCTCCAGTTCCATTGACTCCGGCTACGGGAATTTTGGTTAAAGATGCAGCTCTGACATTTACCTGGTTGCCTGTTACAGGAGCCAAGTCATACGAAATTCAATTTGCTGACACTACGGGTTTCTTGAATACCGATTCAGATACCCATTCAGTTACCATCATTGCTGGTTCGGAAACGTATACCATTGGTGATCCTGATAAATATCATGATGGAATATGGTACTGGCGGTTGCGTACTATAAATGCAACGGATGAAGCAGGCACAACCTGGTCAACAGCCAGAGCCTTCACCCTAGATACCACCGCTCCGGCAGCTCCGGTACTTTCCGTACCGGCAGACAACGCTGCCGGAATACGCGCCACCCCGACCTTCTCATGGCTGGCCTCGGTGGGCGCCAATGCCTACCAGTTCCGTATCTCAGATGATTCGGGGTTCGGTTCCACCTTTGATATCTCCCCGGATGGTACATCGGCGGCTCCTGGAACACCCC
>NZ_BBYA01000006.1 GCF_001050275.1 Leptolinea tardivitalis | reverse complement strand
TCTTGCTTTTTCTGTTTTGTTCCCTTTTTGATAGCGGGGTCGGATGGTTTCTACTAATTCTCGCTTGCTTTGTTGACTCATCATAGCTCCCTCGGCAGCTCTCTATTCTCTGCCCAAGGTAACATCTATTGTGAGGCAACGTTTCTCCTAAAGTTACTTTTAATTTGAGGCAATGCGATTTCATAAAAATCTTGCATTTAGGCCATTCTTTGTTATAATAATTGATTGCATTATCCAGGCTTCATTTATGCTTGCTACCATGGTGTGAGCAGGTCGAACTGCCAACACCCTGACTTTTTGCCAGAACCTAGATTCGCGAGGAGGTAGATTAGTGGAAACCAAGGGATTAACGGCGCTACGGATCAGTCTGGCTTCTCCTGAGACCATTCGAAGTTGGTCGTATGGTGAAGTGTTAAAACCGGAGACAATCAATTACCGGCGCCTCCGTCCAGAGAAGGACGGACTATTTTGTGAGGCAATTTTTGGACCGACCCGTGACTGGCAGTGCTACTGCGGGAAGTACAAGAACCCGCGGTATAAAGGTATTGTATGTGATAAATGCGGTGTTGAAGTAACCCGGTCGTCAGTACGCCGCGAGCGGATGGGCCATATTGAACTGGCTACTCCAGTTGCACACATCTGGTACACACGAAGAATTCCTTCCTATCTTGGCCTTCTGCTGGATATTTCCCGCCGGAATCTGGATAGGGTTTTATATTTTGCTCAATACATTGTTACCTATGTGGATGAAGAAGCACGCCAGAAAGCATTGAAACGCCTTGAAGATGAAATCAGTGTTTCTGAACGTGAACAGGCTCAAGCTATTAACTCCAAGATTATTGAAGTCAAACAGGCACGTGACCGCAAGCTGGCAGAAATTAACCAGCAGAAAACTGATCTGGAAACACGTGCTGATGAGCAGATTGCTGCTCGTCTTGAACCCATCATTCAAGAAGGCCAGCGGTTGGAACAGGAGCTTCAGGAAAATCTTGGAAATCCTGCCCGGAATCAGATTGTTTTCACAGCTACAAATGTAAAAATTGCAGAAAAGGGTGAAACCATCACCGCCCAGAGTATTGCAGCAGTTCAGAAAGCTGTAAAAGAACGGCTGGACGAAATCGATACCGAATTCCGTGAACAGCTACAACGGGAGATTGATTCTCTCAAACTAAAACTGGATGAGGTCAAAGCGGAAGCCGACCTTAATATGGAAAACCTGCGGAATACGCTGGATGACCAGTCAAGTGAATCAGCTGACCAGAATTCTCATCTGCGTGATGAATTGCAGGAACTCCGTCCATTTACGTTTGTAAGCGAGCAACGCTATCGTGAATTAAAACAACGCTGGGGACAGGTATTCAAGGCTGATATGGGTGCTGAGGCGTTCTATGATATTCTGAAACGCCTGGACCTCGATAAACTGGCTGAAGACCTTTGGCATGAAGTCCGCACTTCCAAGAGTAAACAGAAACGCAAAAAAGCGACCTCTCGGTTGAAAGTAGTTGAAGACTTCAAGAGATCTGGAAACCGTCCTGAATGGATGATCCTGACGGTATTACCGGTCATTCCGCCGGATTTGCGGCCTATGGTGCAACTGGATGGCGGCCGTTTTGCCACGTCTGACCTGAATGATCTCTACCGCCGGGTGATCAACCGCAACAACCGTCTGAAACGGTTGTTGGAACTGGGTGCCCCTGATGTTATCGTTCGCAATGAAAAACGCATGCTTCAGGAAGCCGTTTATTCCCTGATTGATAATTCTCAGCGCGGCAAAGCTTTGTCTCGTCGCGGGCGCCGCGAATTAAAATCCTTGAGCGATATGCTCAAAGGTAAGAAAGGCCGTTTCCGCCGCAACCTGTTGGGTAAACGTGTGGACTACTCCGGCCGCTCTGTAATTGTGGTCGGTCCGAGTCTGAAACTTTATCAGTGCGGTCTGCCCAAGACCATGGCATTGGAACTTTACCGTCCATTTGTGATTGCCCGCCTGGTCAAACACAATTATGCCGCCAATGTTAAAGGCGCCCGCCGCTTTATTGAACGTAACCGTCCCGAGGTTTGGGAAGTTCTGGAAGAGGTGATCAAAGACCGGCCTGTACTGGTCAATCGTGCTCCTACGCTTCACCGCCTTGGTATTCAAGCTTTTGAACCTATCCTGATCGAAGGCAGCGCCATTCAATTACATCCCCTGGTGACCACAGCTTTCAACGCTGACTTTGATGGTGACCAGATGGCTGTTCACGTGCCACTCTCTGAGAAGGCTGTAAATGAAGCCCGGCGCCTTATGCTGGCTTCCCGCAACCTGCTCAAACCGGCTGACGGTGAACCAATCATCAGCCCGTCCAAGGATATGGTGCTGGGTGTGTACTATCTGACAACCAGCGATAAGCTGAAACACAAGGGCGATGGCCATGTATTCGCTAATTGTGACGAAGTTGAGCTGGCCTATGGTCTTGGTCACATTGAAATCCATTCCAATATTAAGGTGCGTGCCAAAACCTGGTTCGATGAAAAAGGCGATAAACTGCCTGAACTGACGGAGAAAATGATTGAAACAACCACCGGTCGGGTCATTTTTAACCGGATTCTCCCGATGGATGTGCAGTTCATAAATGAAGAACTGGATAAAGGCGGCGTGAAAGATTTAATCGCCAATATCTATGAAGTTTGTGGACAGGAAGTAACCACCGAGGTTGCTGACCGGATTAAAGATATTGGCTTTGAGTTTGCCATGCGCTCTGGTTCCACCATTGCTGTTTCTGATATTACGGTTCCCAAAGTGAAGGAAGAAATTCTGAGTAAATCTCAGAAAGATGTTGACAGTTTGCAGCGTGATTACCGCCGCGGCTTGTTGACCGAACAGGAACGCAATGACCGAACTGTGGAAGTATGGCAGCAGACTACCAAAGAAGTGGCTGATGCGGTACGTAAAGCCATGGATCCCACTGGTAATCTTTCTACTATGGCCAACTCTGGGGCAACAAAAGGCGGTTTTGGTCCTATTGCCCAGCTGGCTGGTATGCGCGGTTTGATGGCTGACCCATCTGGTCGTATCATCCGCTTGCCTATCAAATCAAACTTCCGTGAAGGTTTGACAGCTCTGGAATACTTCATCTCTACTCACGGCGCCCGCAAAGGCCTGGCTGACACCGCTCTTCGTACAGCCGATGCCGGGTACCTGACCCGCCGTCTGGTGGATGTTGCCCAGGATATGATTGTCAACGAATATGATTGTGGTACGCATGACGGTATTATCATTCGCAAGAGCGATGATATCGCCGGTCAATCCATGAGCACCCGTCTGTACGGCCGTACAGTGGCAGAGCGAATCATTGATCCGAAGACCGGTGAAGTGTTGGTTGAACGCGATGAATTGATGGATCATGAAGCCATCCGCAAAGTCGTTGAAGCCAATATTACCGAAGTCAAGGTTCGTTCACCAATGACGTGTGAACTGACTCATGGTATTTGCCAGAAGTGCTACGGCATGGATTTAGGCCGTGGTACCATAGTGGAACTCGGTTCTGCAGTAGGTATTGTGGCTGCTCAATCCATTGGCGAGCCTGGCACCCAGCTAACTCTGCGTACTTTCCATACCGGTGGTGTGGCTGCCGGCGGTGACATTACAACCGGTTTGCCCCGTGTAGAAGAACTCTTCGAAGCTCGCCGTTTGCCAAAAGGTGAAGCTGTCATTTGCCAGATTTCCGGTGTGGTGAAAATCATCCAGTCTGACAAGTACAGTGACCAGCGCGTTGTCCGCCTCGAAAACAGCGAAATGGTTAGTGATGAATATGAAATTCCAGAAGGCTGGGAAGTTGTTGTCAAAGACGAAGACCAGGTTTCTGTGGCCGATACGCTTGCCCGAATGGGAGAAGCTGAGATCAAAGCAGAACATGCCGGCCGTATTCGCATCGAAGGTTCACGGGTTATCAATTCCTATGAACAAAAGGAATCGGAGGAATATGAGATTCCAAGCACGGCACGCCTCCTGGTCAAGGAAGGTGACCATATCAATGCCGGTGAACCGCTGACTGAAGGTTCACTGAATCCGCATATCATCCTGCGCATCAAAGGCCGGGATGAATGTATGAAATACCTGCTGGTGGAAATTCAAAAGGTGTACCGTTCCCAGGGTCAGAATATTAATGACAAACACTTTGAAGTTATTATTCGCAAGATGTTGGGTAAGGTACAGGTTATCCGTCCGGGAGATACGAAATATCTTCCACAGGATCTTGTTGACCGCCTGGAGATTTACAAGACAAACGAACAGATGCTTGCTGAATCCAAACAACCGGCGAAATTTGTGGAAATTTTGCTGGGTGTTACCAAAGCATCCCTCAGCACAGACTCCTGGCTGTCAGCCTCTTCCTTCCAGCACACGATTAAAGTATTGGCTGGCGCAGCCATAGCCTCAACTGGTGATCCTTTGTACGGTTTGAAGGAAAACGTGATCATCGGAAAGCTCATCCCGGCGGGAACTGGTTTCACCCACGGACGGTTCACGGAAGAGCATGGTTTGACGAAAGAAGTAACACCACAGGAAGGGTTACTACCCACAGCAGAGTAATTTTTGACGGAATCAGAAAAGACGGATTGTCCATTAGAGGCAGTCCGTCTTTTTTGTATAAGATTGTCAACAGATGCTTGAATAGTGGTAAGAAATCAAACCATCGGTCAAACCGAGAGTATCTGTACCATGGCGAATAGTAGATGAAACAGTTGTCGTCCACCCAAAGTTCTGGGTGGGTTCTATGCCTGATGTGGAAATAAGTGCTATCTTGATTCCCGGTTGTTTTTTCAAAAATAAATCGGAATATAAAGATTGGATCGCATCACGACCCTGAATTGTCTGTAAGGCTGTAATGTGGACGGCGTTTTCTGTGTACAGGGCGGCAACGGCTTCGGCATTATGAGTGTTGAGTGCGTTGATGAATTGCTGCACAATTCCTACAGGTTTTTCCGTCGGGTATGGGAAAGCGGCTATGGTATTCCAGAGAGCCGGAAGATGTTTGCGGCAATAATCCCAACTATAAAAATTGACTGCCGGAATATTAAGTGATACAGCTGTGGTCATAAATTCTGTGATTTCTGTGACTGATGGCACCCAACCCTGATTGCCATAAGCGGCCCCGGTTGCCATGAAGGGGCGGTAGGGTGTGAGCGCATTAAACTCGCGAAATGAGCGTTGAAGTTGAGCACCGGGATTGTGAGCCTGCTCCCAGTACACCTGCGGTAGATTGAAATCGGATTTTGTAAGGAAGTTGTTCCAGGGAAATTGCATGTGATATGCGGGAAAGCGAAAAGAACTGAGCGCAACCGGTGTATTTCCCAGATAACTCCGCAGATCAGTCATATATCGGCTGGCTTTGGCCGCCATGCCGGAAGCTTTGTATTCTGATTCAGCATCAATGACATATCCATCCAAGCCAAGCTGTTTCGTGCGTTGACCACCACACCAGGCTTCTTTACCGGGATTTTCTCCATAGATATAATGCCATCCCCAGGCCTGGATACCCACAGAATGCAAGGCACTTACAACAGATGGGACATAGTCAACTCCGGTGGAAGAATCAACATTGTATGAATTGACTCCATCGGCTATTTTAATCAATACATGACTCAAACCGGCAGATTTTGCCGCAGCAGCGATGGCACTTGCGCTGCCGCTTTCACAATCTTTGATCTTCCAGATAAAAAAGCCTTTTCCGGTTAGTGTCATGTCCTGTTTGGTTTATTTTTCAGAGGGTGATCCGTCGGGCAATAATGATCCTTCCAGATCCAATTGGGATGCAATCTTTCGCATGGCGAGAATTACATTGTCAACATGTTGCCAGAGTTCCACGCCAAAAGCCTGGGTGTTGGCTGCGATCTCTTCACGATTAATGGCTGCGGCAAATGCACGATCTTTCCATTTTTTCTTGACAGAAGAAGCGGTGAGGTCGTACAACGAGCGTGACGGTCTGACCAGAGAGACCGCAGTAATCAATCCGGTCAATTCATCACAGGCTGCCAGACACAATTCCATAGGAGTAATCCGCTCTACCCCTTCGCCATGACTGAGAATTGCATGGACAATGTCTTCTGGGACATTCAATTCCCTCAATATCGGCGCTCCAGCCGAAGGATGTTCCTCCAATGAGGGGTGAATTTCCCAATCGAAATCGTGCAATAAACCTGCCACTCCCCATTTTTCAGGATCAGCATTCAACTTTTCTGCATAGAACCGCATAGCGGCTTCCACAGAAAGCATATGGTTAATCAGACCGTTATTCTTAACATATTTTGTTACGATTTGAAAGGCTTCTTCACGGGTGGTCATGTTGTTTTCCTCTACTTTGATGCTATTTATGATTGGGGAACATCTCCATCGGGCGGATAAATAGGTAACGGATCACCCAGGATGGGTTTAGGTTTGCGAACAAAAAGGTCAATAAAAGCCGTGAATGTGGCAGGAATTTCCCGAATTCGCCAGTATAGATATGTTCCAAATGTGTAAGCGCGCCGGTCAGCACTCACACCAATGGTGTTCAAACCAAGATGTTTGCAGATAAATAGTGCACGTGGAAGGTGATAATCCTGTGTAACCAGAATGGCATTGGTTATCCCGAATATCTCTTTTGCCCTGTAACAGGTATCGTAGGTACGGCGACCGGCATAATCAAGAACTATTGCCGATTCTGGGGCGCCCAACTCCAGAGCATATTTTTGCATGGCTCCGGGTTCGTTGTAATCGACATAACTATTATCACCACTCATCAATATTTTCTCGACTTTGCCAGCTTTAAGAAGTTCTACCGCTGTTTTCACACGGTCACGAAGTACCGCCGACGGAGAACCATCACGATACAAACCGGCGCCGAACACGATGGCTGTTTTTCCCACAGGAGACAAACCCAGAGGATACCGTTTACCCATTGAATCAATGTAGGTAATAACGGCTGGCACAAGGCTGAAAACCAGGAGAAGTATTATTACGATCAAGAGATTTTTTCTAAAATTGTTCTTTTTCACAATGATGAACAATTCTACCATGCACAAAATTACCAATTTTCAATCGGATGAAACGATGAGACAGAAAAACCGTAGAATACTATAAGAGAAAAGGTCAGGTGAAGATGAAGACGAAGCAGTTTATTGCTCTAGTATTTTTCATCATGTTTCTCATTGCTGGTATTGGTACGGGCGTTTATTATTTTGTCAGCCGGCAGGTTCAATCGATAGAACAACGGACAATTGCTCCCATTCAACAGGCTAATCAGGATATGGCTACCCGCCTGGCCCGGTTCATGGAACCCACTGCAACCATAGTTCCAGATCCGGTCAGTATTATTCATGAGATACGCTCATTAGCCCGGT
This sequence comes from Leptolinea tardivitalis, assembly GCF_001050275.1. Classification (GTDB taxonomy): domain Bacteria; phylum Chloroflexota; class Anaerolineae; order Anaerolineales; family Anaerolineaceae; genus Leptolinea; species Leptolinea tardivitalis. The sequence continues at coordinate 28,456 of NZ_BBYA01000006.1, read as the reverse complement.
TAGAAACCATCCAGTACTCTGTAGAGAAAGTTATCACAGCAGATTCCGGCCGCGAAGAATTAAAAGCTCTGTTCGGTGATCGACTGTTGTTTGTGGCACATGGTGAGGTAATTGCCGGGATTAACCTGGAAAAGATTCGATTGGATGACGTGACATTAAATGGAAAGGCGGTAACTATTAAATTACCTGAACCGGAAGTTTTGGTCAGCCGGTTGAATAATGAAGAATCCTATGTCTATGACAGGCAAACCGGGGTGCTTGTACGACAGGATGAATCATTGGAAACTAAAGCCAGACAAATGGCTGAACAAGAGATTTTCAATGCCGCCATAGAAGATGGAATTTTGAAACAGGCGGGGATTAATGCCGAGAATTATATCGACCGCCTTGTTCGTTCTTTGGGATATGAAGAAGTCGTATTTTTGAAATAATTATTCTCCCAACGGGCAGGGATCCCGTTCTTCTCAACAATCTATCAAGGAATATGGGAAATATGCTAGAATTTATTTCCTTATGGAAAATGAATCTTTTTATCTGACACTTCCACAATCAACAGTAGAAGTTTACCTGCCTGATGGTCGGGTTATTCGGGGTGAACGTGGAAAAGATGTCCAGAAATTTCTGCGAGTATTACCCGAATGGGACAATCCTCCGATTGTTGGTGCCATCATTAATGACGAATTGCGGGAATTGACATTTCCGATAACTATTGATGCCAGAGTTACTCCGGTAACCATGGCGGATACAGATGGAACCCGCATTTACCGCAGGTCGTTAACATTTTTACTGGAAGCCGCATTTGAAGAGCTGTATCCAGACTATATGCTCACAATTGACCATTCTGTTTCATCCGGCGGTTTTTTCTGTCAGATTGTTGGCAACGGAAAAATCTCAGAGATTGATCTGCCCCGATTGGAAACCCGGATGCGTGAAATGGTGCAGCAGGATATCGCCTTTACGCGTGAACAGGTACCCTTAACGGAAGCCATCCAATATTTTAAAGATCATGGAAATGAAGATAAAGTGCGTCTGTTGAAGTACCGGCAAAAAGATACGCTGGTTTTATACAGACTTGGTGTGCATCGAGATTATCATCATGGATATATGGTTCCATCGACAGGGTTCTTGCGTTGGTTTGCTATCTCACCTTTTGGTGATGGTTTTGTGTTGCAATTCCCCCGGAAGCATTCACCGAAGGAATTGCTACCCATGCCGGCATATCCGAAATTATTGAATACGTTTCATCGATATGGGAAATGGCTTAATCGGTTGGGTATTGAATCGCTGGGTGCGTTGAATGATGCCATCCATTCAGGACGAATTCGTGAAATCATCCTGGTATCTGAGGCCTTGCATGAACAACAGATCGCCGAGATTGCCGAATCGATTGTCAATCATGCCAACCAGATCCGCATTGTGTTGATAGCCGGGCCTTCGTCATCCGGAAAAACCACCTTTTCTAAACGGCTGTCTATTCAATTGCTTGCCCAGGGAATATTACCGTTCCCCGTTGAGATCGATAACTATTTTGTAGATCGCGAAAAGACACCTAAAGATAAAAATGGTGAATATGATTATGAAGCACTGGGCGCTCTCAATACTCGTCTTTTCAGTGAACATCTGCAAAAACTGATTGCCGGTGAAGAAGTGCAGATGCCAAAATATAATTTCAAAACCGGATTATCTGAACCGGGTGAAATAGCCAGACTTCAAGATGGTCAGGTAATCATCCTGGAAGGAATTCATGGATTAAATCCCCAACTGTTACCTTCCATTCGTCAGGATCAGACATACCGTGTTTATGTATCTTGTTTAACTCAACTGAACCTTGATCTACATAATCGGATTTCTACTACCGATACCCGCTTGCTACGGCGCATAGTACGTGACGCCACTGAGCGAGGGTATAGTGCCCAGCAAACGATCCAGCGATGGGATTCTGTCCGCCGGGGTGAAAAGCTGCATATCTTCCCGTATCAGGAAAATGCCGATGATATGTTTAATTCTGCTCTGGCTTACGAGCTTTCTGCATTGAAGCCGCTGGCCGAGCCATTGCTGAGACAGGTTCCGTTTGGCGTGCCGGAGTACATTGAAGCGAAACGTTTGTTGACGTTCCTTGATTGGTTCCTTCCTGTGGATTCTAGCCTGATACCGGATAATTCTCTATTGAGAGAATTTATCGGCGGTTCCATTTTGCATGATTTTAAATTGTGGGAAAAATCTGAACAGGGCTACCTGAATTATTAAGAGAAAAATGCCAGACGATTTTTCCGTCTGGCATTTTTGTTTTCGAGTTCTTCTCAACTATTAAAATTATCCGATTTGGAAAAGATCTCCAGCTGGATCTTGATTAATGCAGATGCGTTCGAAATACCTTTGCCAGACGAGCGATACCTTCATTAATCGTTTGCGGATTGGAGAAGGAGAAATTTAGGCGCATGGTGTTGTCGCCTCCACCCAGCGGATGGAACGAACCGCCGGGGACATAGGCAACATTTTCCTTCAATGCTTCCTTCATCAACTCGGCAGAATCATTGCCTTCTGGCAATGTAACCCACAGGAAAAGGCCGCCCTCAGGATGAGTCCAGGATACACCTTTGGGACAATGTTCTTCCAGGGCATCCAGCATTACATCACGTCGCTCGTGGTAAACCTTACGGATGACTTTCACATGGGTATCCAGGAAGCCGTCTTTACCAACTTCATACGCCATTAACTGGTTGAAGGTGGAGGTATTCAGGTCAACACCCTGTTTGGCCTGGGTGATTCTGCTGGCTGCAAGAGGAGGAGCAATGACCCACGCAAGCCGGATACCTGGAGCCAGAATCTTTGAGAACGTGCTCAAATAAATCACGTTGCCATCATATAATGCATTCTTCTGGCCGCGCATCTCTGAGTCTAACTGGGTGAGGGTGGGGATATCTTCTCCTTCATAGCGCAGCTTTCCATATGGATCATCTTCCACGATGGGAATGCCATATTTATCGGCAAGTTCTACAACCTTTTTCCGACGCTCGAGGCTGAAAGAAATACCGGTGGGATTCTGGAAATTCGGCAGAACATAGACAAATTTTGGTTTCTTTTTCAAGCCTTCTTCAAGGCTGTCTGGGAGCATACCAAATTTATCCGATTTCACGGTAATGTAATTGCATTCATAGGCATTCCAGGCTTGAAGCGCCCCCAGATATGTTGGAGATTCAACCAGGATGTTATCACCTGGATTAATGAAAACCTTGCCCAGCAGGTCGAGAGCCTGTTGTGAACCAGAGGTGATTAAGACATTATCAATCTGGCAGGACAGGCCATTTTTGGTAGCGTCATCCGCCAGCATTTGGCGAAGCGGATTGTATCCCTCAGTGGTGCCGTATTGGAGCGCTTTCTCACTGTAATTTTTGAGAATTCGTTCACAGGCTTCTCCCACTTCCTTTACCGGGAAAATCTCAGGTGCTGGCATTCCACCCCCAAACGAGATCACTTCAGGGCGTTCAGTGAGCTTTAACAACTCACGAATGGCAGAACCTTTCATTCTTTGTGTTCTATCGGCAAATTTACTGCTCCAGTCTGGTTGCATTCGTTCTCCTTTTGCGATGGTTAAGAGGCAGTCAGTTTTGGGAACCGGCTGACAATAATGGCAGATGACGGCAGCGGGATTTTATCTCCCGGCTTGATTTCAGCGATATTCTGTGATCCAAGACTGTGGGCACCCTGATAAACAAAAATGGGAGTGCCTTCAACAGCAGATTTCAACTCCACAAATGCCTGGCCGGTAAAGAATCCTTCTGCATCTACAGCACAACTGGTTACCAGACCAATGACACGTCCTTTTTTATCGACAACAGGATCCCCGTTATGTGCCATGCGAATGCCTTTTTCGAGGAAGCGGAACCGGGCGACCACACCTTTGCGGCTCTTTTCTTTCAGGGCAAATTCATCTCGACCGATAAACCAGGGTTTGTAGAGTTTGACGTATGAACCAAAACCGCCTTCACTTACAGAAAGATTCCGTTCTCCACCCATTTCATGTCCATATAAAGGCAGTCCTGCTTCAGTACGCAGGGAATCGCGGGCTCCGAGTCCGCAGGGTTTGATGCCCATCAACTGGCCTGCCTCCAGCAATTTGTTCCACAGGTCAACCGATTTATCAGGATGGACAAAGAGTTCAAACGCCATTTTTTCGCCTGTGTAACCGGTACGGGAAACAACGAGATCAAATCCACCGACAACAGCCTCACAGAGCTCTGTACGTTTTAAGGCTTTGATCTTCTTTTCTGTTGGTTTATCGGTGCCCAGCATCAGAAGGATATCGCGCGATTTTGGACCCTGGAGGGCAATATCCACGCGCATGTCCTTTCCTTCTTTGGGATCACGCAAATTTCGCAGGGTTACATTGCGTCCAATGACTTTCACCCACGGGCGTTTGGAATCGATAGCTACTTTTCCTTCCCGGACGGCATTCAGCCAGGCCCAATCTTTGTCATCATTTGAAGCATTGACCACAACAAGATATTTATCTTCAGCACGATGGTACACCAGGGTATCATCAATAACATTCGCATAGGGGTCAAGGAAGTGGGTGTAACAAGATTCCCCGACGGCCAGGGCGCTGATATCGTTTCCGCAAACACAATCCAGGAACAGGGGAGCGTCTGGTCCTTCAGCCTGATATACACCCATGTGGGAAACGTCAAACAGACCTGCAGCCTGACGGGTGGCCAGATGTTCCTCCATTACGCCGCTGTACCACACAGGCATATCCCAACCGGCAAAGGGAACCATCTTGGCTCCCATTTTCCTGTGTGTTTCATTCAGCGCGGTCTTTTTTATTGGAGCTTCTTCCGGTTCAATCCAGACGAATTCAGGAAGTGCCGGTTGTGGTTTCACAATGAGACCGGGTGCATATGGTTTAGATGGCCAGATGGCTTCTCCGGCAGCTGATTTGACTGGTTGTTTATCAGAATATTTTACAACGATAGGACCGGCAAACCTGCGGGCTGCATCTTCATCGAACGCAATATATCCATCAGATAAACCTCGCAGCCAGGCGGCAGCCAGTGGAGCATCGGCAGAAGGAATACTTAGCAAGAGATGATTTGCTGCCACAAATGTGAGCACCCCTTCGATGGGTTTCTTATTGGCTTTAAATTGGCAGGGAATCGACTGGCCAGACTTAATTGAATCAAGGTCAGAAGTAAATACATAATGGGCAAATGTCAGGACTTTTTCTCCGATCAGATCCAATGCTGACCAGCCTTCTTTGGCCGGTGCAGGATCATCAAGGTAGAAGAAATGGGGATATCCTGATGTCCCAACTGTCATATCGGCGCCTGCACGAGCAGCAATTTCACGAACCCGGATTTTGGCATTTTCCAGAACATCAAAATCAACTTTGGCTCGGGTCTGCAATCCCTGGCGTGATTCCACGGTGTAGGGGATGGTAGCTTTGAGAATATCGGCCATGATATCTGCAATTTGCACCATATCGGCTTCTTTTAACCCACGCTGGGTTGTCCAGGGAGTTCCAAACCGGACGCCTGAAGAATTGTTGGCCGTTTTATCACCCGGGATGGTGTTACGGTTGCACACCAGACCGGCGATATCGAGGATGCGGGCGGCCATATCACCGGAAAGAGTGGTGCCATCGGGGCCAACGATGGATTTGCAGTCCAGATTAGCCATATGAGTATTCGTTCCGTTGAAAGGAATCCGGATACCGCGTTCCTGAAGCCGTGCTGTAAGGGCTGCGCAATTTTTAAGGATTTGAGCCTGGAGATTTTTAAACTCAGGTGATTGGGCCAGTTTGAATGTCAATGCCATGGCTGCGATGGTGTGCATATGAGGGCCGCCCTGTTCACCGGGGAAAACCGCCTTATCAATCTTGCGGGCAAGGGACAGGTCAGACGTGAGGATGCAGGCACCGCGTGGTCCGCACAAAGTCTTATGAGTGGTAAAGGTAATAACGTGCGCATAGCCAACAGGAGATGGAATAACACCGGCTGCCGTGAGGCCGGCAATATGCGAAATATCTGCCAGAAGATAGGCGCCCACACTATCGGCGATACGGCGGAATTCGGCATAATCTGGCACCCATGGATATGAGCTGTATCCGGCAATAATGATTTTTGGTTTATGTTCTAATGCAAGAGCGGCAACGGCTTCATAATCGATCTTTTCGGTCTGGGGATCAACATTGTAATGGACTACTTTATAAAGCTTGCCTGACCGATTGACAGATGATCCATGAGATAGATGGCCTCCATGTAACAGGTTCATCCCCAGTATGGTGTCGCCCGGATTGAGCAAAGCAGAATAGACCGCATTATTTGCCGGAGCTCCAGACAATGCCTGTACATTAGCATACAAACTGCTAGCCGGGACTTTTTCATTAGCAAAAGCCTCAGCACAACGCCGACGGGTCAGGGATTCGATGACATCGGCATATTCCACACCTTTGTAATACCGAGGATCTGCATAACGTCTGTAATTGGCTAATCGGTTTTCATAATTCAAGATTTCTTCTTCTGTCATCCAACGGGTTTCGTCATCGGGATAACCTTCGGCGTAAATATTCTGAAATGAAGATGACAGGGCTTCACGAACTGCCAGAGGGGCGGTGCTTTCACTCGGGATGAGAATGAGTTTGCGGATTTGGCGTTCTGATTCAAAACTAATTAATTTTTGTACATCAGGATCAATCTCTGCCAGTTTCCCGCGAAAAAGAAAATCACTCATGGTTTCTCCTTTGTTTCTACTTACTTTTATTTGTACATCTGATCTAAATAATCGTTTCGGCATTTAAATACAACTCCCCCACCATTCAGTCGTTGACTGCAGGATGGGGGAGGTATCTATTAATTTAATACAACAACACAACAACAAATGAGTCTGGTTTATTTTCATTCGCTGCTTCAATAAAAAATTATAGGATTTTATTGGATCACTATCAAGTGAAAAGAATCCCATTTTGTCAGGACAATGCTGCATTTTTAATGATCCAATCCGTCATTGTATTTAGTACCTCGATTTTAAAGGTTTCGTTGTGCAATTCATGAAAACCGTTATCCCACACTTTTAATGTTGTCTTATGGTTGCTTTTTTGCCCAAAGTCAATAACAGCTTTCGGATCCACAAGATGATCTTCACTACCTACCATCAACAGAAGCGGAAGGGGAAACTCGGCTGCCTTCTGACTGACTTTTTGGCCATTGCGAATTAAATCCATACCCATGCGCGCCGATATATAGGGGTGGTTCAAAGGATCGGCTTTATAAGCGGCTACCACTTCTTTGTCATGCGAAATACCATCTAAAGGCAAACCATTTTTCATGGAAAATGTTGGGAAGATTGTGTACAGAAAGTTTCCAAGCGCTGTTTTCCATGCTGGAATGGGATACCCGGGAACAAGTCCAGGGGATGTAGAGATTACTCCTTTGATCTTTTGTGGTTTTCTATAAAGTGAATAGTACAGAACGATCAAACCACCCATACTGTGTCCGTACAGGAAAATGGGGATTGAAGGTTGTTGCTCAGACAATTCATTGGCAAAATGATCAATTTCCCGGCAAAACACATCATATGAATCGGCGTGACCGCGTTGACCATCGGATTTACCATGACCCGGCAGATCAAAACCGGTCAGCGCAATACCTGCATGGGAAAAATGATCGCCTACATGCCCGTACCGACTCGAGTGCTCGCCAACACCATGCACCAGAAGTACATTGGCCCTGGGAGACTGTTCTGGCGACCATCTTTGAATATATATCTTGTTTCCATCAATGGTTGTGTAACCGTCTTTCCAGATCAAGATTCCTCCCCAATTTCTTGGTTTTGAGATGCGCTATAATCCCCTGACAATTATATCCATTCTATCGAGGATTTAATATGGAAGAATCGCTGAAAAACGAGCAATCCATTGGAATTACTCCAACTACCGAATCGAAAGGCTGTTCAGGTCTGGCAGTCATAATCGTCCTTTCAATCTGGGTACTTTTTCTTACCTTTATTGTTCAATTAACCAATTTTACAATTTTCCAGATCATTTTTGAGGGGTCGATCAAAGTTCCTAATATTCGTTGGATCATCGAATTGACCTATGGACTTCTTTTATTTATCCCGTTCCTTATAGCTGAGAAAGTAGTCCGGGAGCCGGTGGCACAAAAAAGGCTTCAAGCCTTGAGGAACATATCCATTCTGGCTATCCTCTTAACTCCATCCAGACTTTCATCAATCACCGATTGGCAATTGACTGCCTCCATCCAACTGGCAGGCGTTTGTGTCTTTTTAGTTCTGTGGTTGGTATTTTTCCATAAACATCAAAAAACCAAACCGGATGAAAAAACCAATGGGTTGAACCTGCTGGCAATATCCGCCGGTGCTGGCGCTATAGTCGGGATTCCATGGGTTCTATGGGGAGCTCAGGGTTCTCCATTGGATTCTATTCTCGCCCTGCTTCTTTCCACCGGGTTGGGAATTATTACGATATCTGTTCTGCTGCCTGAAATTACCAGTATTGGATCAGACCAGACATCTATTAAACAAAGCATCGGGGGTGCCGGGTGGATTATCACCCTTGGGCTTATTATTTTGACCACAGCCATAGATCAAAATAATAACGGATGGATTCTTTTGTTCTCTCTGTTGCCGCTCGGATTTGCCGCGGCATCTCTGGCCATTGACATGGATGGGTACCTATCCATGTCTGGACGTTTGGCAGCCGGTACAGTAGTATTGCTGGGATTTGCCTGGCCGATGATGATGATCGATCCTGATGAGCTTTCTGCCGTGGTTTCTGGTGAGGCGGGGGAATTACTGGGGTATGCGGTTGAAGCTACCGCGATTGGTTTCGGTCTGGCGCTTCTGCTTTTTATCTTTCTATTGATTAGCCGAAAATTTGCCGGAAGAAAAGAGATATCTCCCATACCTGGAGCTGTATTCTTCGTGGCAGCCTGGACCCTTGTACTTGTGCTTTATGGAACATTTGGACACCCTGGTTTTTATGGTGAGAAGATTTTTGTAATAATGAAAAGCCAGGCAGATTTGACAACAGAAAAAAATATTCCCGATGCCCTCGCTCGTCGTAAAGCTGTCTATTCTGCTCTTGTACAAAATGCCGTTGAATCTCAAAAAGATATCCGTGCCTGGTTGGACAGTAAGGGGATAGCTTATCAGCCGTATTACCTTGTTAATGCAATTGAACTCGATGGAAATCCAATTCTGAGGCAAGAATTGGCTGCCCGAAGTGATGTCGATCGTATTTTAGACAGCCCTGTTTTACGGCCGTTACAGAGCCCGGCTCCTGTTGCTAAAGGTGAAATTTCACAAGAGCCTTCCTTGCCCTGGAACATCCAGATGATTGGCGCTGACCGTGTTCACAAGGATTTTAAGGTTTACGGCGAGGGGATCATCATAGGCCAATCAGACAGCGGGGCAGATGGGCAGCATTCTCAGTTATCTGCCAATTACCGTGGAAATTTGGATGGAACGGATAACTTCAATTGGTTTGACCCCTGGTTTGGTTCCAAAAAACCCGTAGATATTGGAGGACATGGAACACACACGCTGGGTTCTATTGTTGGAGAGACTGTTGGTGTGGCACCCAAAGCAGAGTGGATTGGTTGTGTCAATCTGGCACGCAACCTGGGGAATCCGGCACATTATCTGGATTGTATGCAATTTATGCTGGCGCCATTCCCGCAGAATGGTGATCCATTCAAAGATGGAAAACCCGAAAAAGGTGCAAATGTGCTTAACAATTCCTGGGGGTGCCCGGTTGTAGAAGGCTGCGATCCAAAAACGTATCTTCCGGCTGTTTCGGCGCTTAAGACTGCCGGGATATTTGTGGTGGCGTCCGCAGGGAATTCTGGAATGGGTGGATGTTCCACCGTACAGGATCCTCTGGCAATCTATGAAGATGTTTACTCAGTGGGAGCGGTAGACCGTAATGGGAACATCGCCAGTTTTAGCAGCCTTGGTCCGGTAGAAGTTGATGGAAGCGGACGGATTAAGCCGGATATTGCAGCACCCGGTGTGGATGTTATATCATCCTACCCTGGATCAACTTATAAAACAGCCAGCGGGACATCGATGGCCGGGCCGCATGTGGCAGGTGTGGTAGCTTTGCTTTGGTCAGCCAACCCCAAATTAATCGGGGATATTGAAAAAACCCGGGAAATACTCAACGAGACGGCAGATCCGTATAATGGAGTTGTACCCGAATGCGTCACCAGGATGGATGCACCTAATTCGGTAGCGGGATATGGTATTGTAAATGCATACAAGGCAGTTGAAAAAGCGTTGGAAGACCGGTGAGAAAATAAGTATCTTCGCAGGCCTCACAGGGTTATTTTAGATATAGCACTGATAGGACCTTTTCATGGCTGACCTGAACGAAGAAGAAGTTTTACAGCAAGCAATCCAGGGTGATGCGGAGGCGTTTAGTCATTTATACGAGAGATATGTAAACCGGATATACAGCTATATATATTACCGAACAGGTAATACAACAGATGCTGAAGACCTGACGGCCAGGGTTTTTCAACGAGCTATGGGGCGGATAACACACTACAGTGATAAAGGTGTGCCATTTTCTGCCTGGCTTTATCGGATTGCCCATAACCTTGTGGCGAATTGGCATCGCGATAACAGCCGCCGCCAGGAAGTGGCTCTGGATGACCAGCCGAATCTGGTAATGACCGGGGAGCATCCGGAAAAACAGGTAGTTTACGACCAGGAGGTGGAAAAGTTGATCTCCGTCATCAGACGGTTATCACCTGAGCGGCAGCAATTGATTGTTCTCAAATTTGTTCAACAACTTTCCAATGCTGAAATTGCCCTGATCATGTCGAAAAGTGAGGGAGCAATAAAGAGCCTTTATCATCGAACATTGTTGGAACTACGAACCGAAGTAAATGGAATCCTGGAGCAAGAATGATTCATATCGTCACCGATGGTTCTGTGGATATGCCCCCGGGCTGGGCTGAAAAATACAATATTCATACCCTGCCGCTGATGGTCCGTTTTGATGAGAATATATATACTTCTGGTTTGGATATTTCTCCGATCAATTTTTATGATCTCGTGAAACAAACAAAAATCGTACCCAAAACATCACTTCCGTCACCGGGACAGGTGATAGATTTTTATCGATCCATTGCCAGAAAAGGTGAAAAGATTTTGTCTTTGCATGTATCCAGCAAACTTTCTGGAACGTATTCAGTTATCAAACTGGCAGCAAGGGACGTGGAAAATGAGTTCAATGTAATTCCATTTGACTCAGGTGCTGGTTCTATTGCTCTGGGTTTTATGTGCCGGGAAGCCAGAATTATGGAAAATGCCGGTTATAACATTCAGGCAATCATAAACCGATTGGAAGCGATAAAGCGGAATCTGACAGTTGTCTTCACTATGGATACACTCGAATTTGCCCGGCTGAATGGCAGAGTGACAGCTGTTCAAAGCCTGTTAGGATCTTTTATGAAGATAAAACCGATTGTTTATCTTAAAGATGGCTTATTGGAGATGGTGGATAAAGTTCGCACCCGAAATTCCTCGCTCGATGAGGTACTTTTTGCTGTTGAGAGGAGAATTGGGCAGAAACCCGTTCACCTTGCTGTAGTTCATGCCAATGATCCCGATGAAGCCAGAAGTCTATCCCATCTGGTCAAACAGCGGTTTGTGTGCAGGGAGGTCATTATCACAGATCTTTCCATTCCTGTTGCGGCAAATTTAGGCCCGGGTGCCATAGGAATTGTGGCCTATCCGGATGAAATTTAAGGCGGATTGTATTTTTATTCTGGGAATGATTAACAATGAATGAGATGGAATTATTGGAAAGCAAACTGGGCAATCTATTAAAACCACGACAGGCAAATCCTGATTTTGTGGCAGAATTGAAATCCCGGTTGACATATGAACCTGTTATCTCTGTCGAAACCAGAAAAAAATATAAAGCCATCTGGGTGATCGCTTCTGCTTTATTTGTTGGTGGTTTGGTTGTTTTTATCCTGTCTCTCTTATCAGGCCGGTCGGACAGAAAAATGATTTAGAAGAATGATCTAGGGGGAGTGACACCAAGTTTTTCCGCCAATTGGCCATCTGATGGTTCTACGAGGATGGAACCATCAGGGAATACTATGGTCGGTACACTGCGATTACCGTGATTTATCTGTTCGACTATTGACCTGGCTTCTTTATCCAGATCAATATCAATCCACTGATAGGCGATTTTATTGTCATCAAAAATCCGCCTTGCACGGCGGGTTCCACCGCACCATGAAGTTCCGTATAGTTTTATTATTTCATCCATACCGTAATTTTACTCCAATGAACACTATGACGTGGAACGGTTAAAGCTTAGTAGAACCTTGTTTCAATTTTTTATGAATGATCGGATATCTGTTTTAAGCTGTGGTCATGTACAATTGAGATATGCATTCAAAAACCTTTTCCCCCGGCCCAATTGTTTTAATGGGATCCGGTGAAACATCTCCCAGCAGCGGCGCAGCATTTGAAGAAGTGGCAAAATGTTATCCGAAGCCGCTGCGAATCGCTATACTGGAAACACCCGCCGGTTTTGAATTGAATTCACCGAAAGTAGCCGGCAGGGTGGGCGAATTTCTTCAAAACCGGCTTCAAAATTACCACCCATACATTGATATTATTCCCGCACGTCGCAAAGGTACCGTATTCAGCCCGGATAATGAGACGATATTGGAGCCGCTTTATTCGGCAAATATGATTTTCATGGGACCGGGAAGCCCTACGTATGCAACAAAACAACTTTCCGGTAGTCTGGCGTATGACATTATTCAGGCAAGACATAGAACCGGAGCAGCTCTGGTTTTAGCCAGTGCGGCCACTATCGCGATTGGCTGTCAGGCTCTCCCTGTATATGAAATATATAAAGCTGGAATGGATTTACACTGGCAACCCGGATTGAATTTTTTACATCGTTTTGGTTTGGATGTGATCATTGTGCCGCATTGGAACAATGCGGAAGGTGGCATGGAATTGGATACCAGCCATTGTTTTATGGGCGAGAAACGGTTTTCTGAGTTGCTTGAGCTGAATTTGTGTCATGGGACTGTTATTGGCATTGATGAGCATACCTCCCTATGGATAGATATTTCCTCAAATACCATAAAAGTATTTGGCAAAGGGGTTGTGCATATCAAAAATAAGGGAATAGAAAAAGAACTTCCCAGCGGTACGTCTGAATCTCTTGATATTCTTGGATTGTTCAAAATTCCAACCAACTGGCAGGATGATATTCGCCCTGATGTATGGAAGAGGCTGGAAAACTACGAATATACCGAAAATCCATCTCCTTCAGATGATGTATCTGAACTGGTGGAACGCCGCGAGATTGCCCGTAAGGCGGGTCATTTTGATGTTGCTGACCGGTTGCGTCTGGAAGTAGAGAATCTGGGGTGGCGTATTCTTGATACGCCCGATGGATCAAAACTCTCAAAGATTTAAAACAAAAGCGGTCTGCTCAGGCAGACCGCTATGTTTATGAAACACAAAATCAGGCAATCCAACCCTGTTTTTTGCAGAAATCAGTCACAACAGGAATGACGGTATATTCACCCTGGTAGGATTTGATAGCCAGATAAATGGCGTAGATGCCCAGCAAACCAGCCAGGCAGCCAGGAATGATCAAGAATGAAAGGGCAGCCATAATGACAATCAAAATACCGATTGCCAGACCCTGGACAGCTGCGTACTTGATATAGGGACGGGCTTTTTTATCTTCCATCAATAAAACGATGATGGGAACAATCGGTGTCAATAAATAGGAGAGCAATCCCCAAAGTTTATCGTCACTGGTGATGTCTCCGCCGGGAACATACGTCTGATTTGCCATCTTTTTGTCTCCTCAGTTGATGAATTAATGTTGGATTAATTTTACCCCTTTTTATCGAATTAGCAACCTTCCTTAACTTTACAGTTCACAGTCTTTCAATTTTGCATGTGTATGTTAAAATCGACCCAATGAAACCACGAATTGTTTTTATGGGTTCTCCTGAATTAGCCCGGATCATTCTGGCACGGGTGGCAGATCATTATCCAATTTATGGGGTGGTAACCCAGCCGGATAGACCGGCGGGGCGAGGCAAGGTGTTGACACCACCTCCGGTGAAAATTTTAGCCGAGAATCTTGGATGCCGCATAATGCAGCCCCAACGGCTTCGTCTGCCGGAGAATTTCGAAATACTACGATCCTGGTCGCCTGATATTATCCTGGTGGCGGCCTTTGGCCAGATATTACGGCAAAATGTGCTTGATCTCCCCCCTCTGGGATGTATCAATGTGCATGCCTCGTTACTGCCTCGCTGGCGGGGAGCAGCACCTATTCAGGCGGCTATTCTTGCCGGTGATGAACTAACCGGAGTGTCCATAATGAAGATGGATGCAGGTATTGATACCGGACCTGTTTTCACTTCACGGTCTTTGAAAATTGAGGAAGATGACGATTCTTCCACTCTGGGACAGAAACTGGCAGAGCTGGGAGGGGATTTATTGTTGGAAACACTCCCTGGTATTATGAATGGAACGGTTCAGGCTGTTGCACAGCCAGAACAGGGCGCCACATATGCTTCAATGCTTAAAAAAGAAGATGGATTGTTGAATTTCACCCTTTCGGCAAAAGATTTGTTCAACCGGGTGCGTGCTTTCCATCCCTGGCCGGGAACATATCTTCACTGGGAAAACCAGCCATTAAAAGTTATTAAAGCCAGACCGATTTCAGGGTTAAACGGTGTTCCAGGCTTAAAAACTATTTTCGAAGGATTACCTGTAGTTTTTTGTGGAAAAGATGCCCTTTGCCTTGAAGAGGTGCAGCCAGCAGGGAAGAAGCCCATGAATGGAAAGGTATTCCTCAACGGGGCGAGAAACTGGGGAAAAGGTTAATTTATTATGCGGATACTCATTTTTGGCGCCGGTGCCATTGGTACTTATATAGGTGGGAGTCTGGCATTGGCCGGGGAAGATGTCACATTCCTTGAAAGAACAGATGTGGCAAAAGAACTTACCAAATCAGGATTAAAACTCGGTTTGCCTGCCGGTGAACAAAGTGTGTCTGATCTTTGCCTTGTAACTTCTTTGGATGAAGCATTTTCCAAAGGATCGTATGATCTTTCCATACTGGCAGTAAAAAGTTTTGATACTGCCAGTGTTCTCAACATGATGAAACCGTTGCTGGATAAAATGCCGCCGGTTTTGTGCTTTCAAAACGGGGTAGAAAATGAACCGGCCATTGCAGCGATGTTGGGAGAGGATCATGTTATCCGGGGAACTGTCACAACATCGATAGGAAGGCGCGGATTGGGGAATATAAAGGTGGAGAGGTTTAGGGGTACAGGTATAGATCTTAACCATCCTCTTTCGCCATCAATAATGGAAGCCTGCAACCGGGCTGGCCTGGGTATGCTTGGGTATTCCGATGGACAGGCCATGAAATGGTCCAAAATGATGACAAACTTAATGGGCAATGCCTCCTCTGCCATTCTCAACTGGCAGCCGGGCAAAGTGTACGCCCATCCCGGAATGTTTGATCTTGAACGCCGTCAACTGTTGGAAGTTTTAAACGTCATGGCTGCCAGGAATATTCCAGTGGTAAACCTGCCGGGAACCCCTGTCAGGCTGTTGGCTATGGCCATCCGATACCTTCCTGCATTTATATGCCGCCCAATTCTTGTCAAAGCGGTTGGTGGTGGACGGGGCGCAAAGATGCCCAGTTTCCATATTGACTTGTATCAAGGCCGCGGTCAGAGTGAAGTAGACTGGTTGAATGGTGCAGTGGTACGGGCTGCAGAAAAACTCAACCTTCATGCACCTGTAAATCGACTCTTGACTGATACCTTGTTGAAGCTGACAACCGGCGAATGGAAAAAAGAGGAATTTGACAATCAACCCGAGAAGATTCTGGCTATGCTTTCTTAACGTTATGGCCGTCTTCGTTTTCGGTGTATTTCTTCTTCCATTCGAATAATTTATTCAAGGCTTCCAATGGGGAAATTGAAAGTATATCCAGCGCTTTCAACTCATCCAAAAGCGGATTAGTTTCGGGAAATAGCGCCATTTGCCGGGAGGTCGTCTCGCCGATATTCACCGCCTTACCCGAGGTGGCTTCAAGTTCACTGAGAATTTCATTGGCCCGCTGGATGACCGGTTTAGGAAGACCTGCCAGTTGACCAACATGGATGCCATAGGAGCGGTCTGTTCCACCGGGAACAATCTTATGTAGAAAAACTACGTTATTATCCACTTCTGTTACAGCCACATTGTAGTTGCGAATTCCCGGCAAAAGGTCTGCCAGTTGGGTCAACTCGTGGTAATGAGTGGCAAACAGGGTGCGGGAACGCAGACCTGGATGATTATGAATGTGTTCCACAACTGCCCAGGCAATGGAGAGCCCGTCATATGTGCTTGTACCGCGTCCAATTTCGTCCAGTACCAATAAACTTCGCGTGGTGGCATGATGAAGGATATTGGCGGTTTCCACCATTTCCACCATGAATGTTGACTGGCCTGCATGGATTTCGTCTTGTGCACCGATACGAGTGAAAATTCGGTCAACCAGACCAATGCGGGCGGATGATGCAGGAACAAATGACCCCATCTGTGCCATTAACACGATCAGGGCGACCTGACGGAGGAAAGTGCTTTTACCGCTCATATTCGGTCCGGTAATTACCCGAACCAATTCTCCCTGGTCAAATACTGTATCGTTTGGAATGAAACGATCTGAAGTCAGAGTTTTTTCCACAACAGGGTGGCGGCCGTCGATGATTTCCAATACGGGTTCCGGCGTAATTTCAGGGCACACATAATGGTTGTTGACAGCCACGTCGGCCAGTGCGGCTGTGACATCCAGCTCAGAAATGGCCTGGGCTGTTTTTAGAAGGCGGCTTGAATTGGCCGCTATATTCCGGCAGATTTCACGGAAAAGACGTCCTTCCACTTCCCGGATACGCTCTTCTGCATTGAGAACCAGGGTCTCATATTCTTTCATTTCCGGGGTAATATATCGCTCTGCGTTGACCAGAGTCTGTTTGCGTATGTATTCCTGTGGCACAACCCCGGTATTGCTGTGGGTCACTTCAATGTAATATCCAAAGACTTTGTTGTATCCAACCTTGAGATTTTTTATTCCTGTGCGTTCACGTTCAACCTGTTCCAGATTAGCGATCCATTCTCGGGCGTTACGGGAGGATTGGATGATATTATCCAGTTCGGAAGAGTAACCTGGCCGAATTACACCGGTATTTTGCAGGGTAGCCGGCGGATCATCCGCAATGGCTTCATCCAGCAATGCCAGCTCATTTGTACATGGATCAAGATGTTTAAGGATGGATTGAACAGCTTCACAGGGCGATGCCAGAATTCGAAGCAGTTCAGGAAGGGCATGCAGGTTTGCCCGAATGGCTGTTAAATCACGCGGTTGAGCTGTACCGGCCGTCACCCGGTTGACCAGACGTTCAAGGTCAGAAATGTCCTTGAGTGACTGTATGAATTCTTTACGAATAAGTCCATTATCCACGAACCATTGCACACAGGCCTGTCGGGCTTGAATGGCCGGAATATCGAGCAAGGGTTTACTCACCCAGGACCGCATCAGACGATGTCCCATAGGAGTAATGGCATGGTCGAGGACAGACAGAAGCGAGCCCTCTTCTGAGCCGCCCCGGATGGTTTCGGTTAATTCAAGATTGCGGCGGGTGGAGACATCCAACAGCATCGAGGAATCCAACTGATATGTATGGATGGAAACCAATAACTGGAGGGCTGCCGGCTGGGTATCTTGCAGATATTGAATCAGCGCGCCGGCGGCCTGAATGGCGGACTGCATACCCCGCAATCCAAAACCGTCCAATGTGGAGGTCTGTAATTGTTTTTTTAATGCTTCCATGCAACGGCCGGTCTCAAACCGCCAGTTTGGCTGGAAGGTCTTATGATACGTGATCTGGTCAGAAACAGGGCATTCCACGGGAAGAATTATTTCAGACGGTTGAAGACGGGCCAATTCAGCTCGAACCCTTGTGAAGAAATCTTGCCCGGTCCATTCGGTGGCGGCAAATTCACCCGTTGAAATATCGGCATATGCCAGACCGGCACTATCGTGTGCAATGAATAAGGAAGCCAGGTAATTGTTGCGGTCGCCTTTTAACAGGGACGGTTCGAGTAATGTACCCGGGGTTACCACACGGGTGACTTCACGAGGGAACAATCCTTTTACCGGTTGTTCACCGACCTGTTCGCAAATCGCCACATGATAGCCGCGTTCTATCAATCGTGAAAGGTAATTCTCTGCGGCATGATAGGGAATACCTGCCATAGGAATACGCATTCCCTTGGCAACATTCCGAGATGTTAAGACTATGTCCAATTCGCGCGAGGTCGTTTCGGCGTCGTTGTCAAATGTCTCGTAAAAATCCCCGAGCCGAAAAAACAAAATGGCATCGGGGTATTTCTTTTTTATGTCCAGATATTGTTGGCGGATTGGAGTTACATCGTCAGACATTCAGACTATTTCAACCGACTTTGGCGCCGCATTCTCCACAGAATTTTGCCCCGGGTTGTAATTGGGCGCCACATTGAGTGCAATGCGTATTTTTTTTGAGTGGTTCACCACAGTTGGGGCAGAATTTCGCATTGGTCGCCAGAGGAGTCTCACATTTAGGGCAGGTAGCCCGAATTGTCTCACGCCAGTTGCCTTCCGATAATTTTTTATCTTCTTCCGACATGGCGGCGTGCGCCCATATCTCTTCCACTGATCTTGATGCCTGTGCAGCTGACATTTCCACTCCCAGGTCGGGAGCACAGCCTTTGCAGAGTCCGCGTTTTTCATTCCAGCAGCTTTTTCGGCACACCCATGACTGACAGCGGGGACATTGAACAAAAGATGGTTTAATCAATTTCACGGCATTGGCAAAAGCAGAATCGCGGGCTGATTGCCAGCTGGCATTGCGTACCTGTTCGCTGATATTGGCGGCTGATCCAAATATGCCGCCAAAAATATTACTGGCTGTATTTAATGCACCTGAAATGGTTCCAGTAGCTGATGCCTGGAATGGAGTCCGATAACCTGTTCCACAGCGATCGCACTGGAATTCAAATTGAAATCCTGTATCTGTGCTTAAATCATTATAATTTCGTGTAAATTCAATCAAATCACCCATAACTACCCCTCCAACGGGAAATGATGTAAGAAATTATAACATCGGAGCCTTACGGCCTTATTCTCCAAATTCTGATATAGCGGTTTCATCGATGGTCAATTCCAAAGGTTCAAGAACGATATCTGAGAAAAGAGCGGATTGTTCGGCTTCGATGACATGTCTTTTCACCAGTTCCAACATGGCTAGAAACGTGACAACAACAGATATACGTGAAGAGTTATCCTTAACTAACTCAAAGAATGACGTACGTTCTTTTTCTCTCATAATGGATAGGATGCGTCCAATCCGTTCTCGAATGGTTATTTTGGGAGCTGCCACGACCTGATTCAGCGGTATGTTGGTTTTTCCGGCAAAAATATCCCGAGCAGCGTCCATTAGATCTTTAATTGTAAGTCCGGTAAGATCGAGCCGTGGTTCAATCTTTGGAATTTGAGCGATATGCAGGTATGTGTGGAGGCCCTTTTCTTCCCGTTCGGAAAGAAACAGGGATGCCTCTTTGAACTTCTTATACTCAATCAACTGTCTGGCAAGGGCTTCTCCGGGATCTTCTTCTTCGACCTCAATTGCGGGAGGCTTGGGAAGAAGAGCGGCGGATTTAATTTGGATCAACTTGGCGGCGATAACCAGAAATTCGGAAATATCGGCAGCACGGATGCCTTCCAGATTCTGGATGTATGTCAAATATTGATCTGTCACCTGGGCAAGGGCCAGACGGGTGATATCCAATTCTGCCTTTTCAATTAAAGACAATAACAGGTCAAGGGGGCCTTCATATACCGGTGTATTCACCCGATAGGGAGAGGAATTTGAGGCTTCAGAAAGCATTCTCTTATTATAGCAAAGGTAGAAGCGCAACAGGCGACATATTGCGTATAGACAATTAATCAAGTCCATTACGATGGATTCATTCGTTGGGAGTCTTAAGCTCGATACAAATTATCCACAGTTGAACCCTGTATAATTAGGGACAGGAGAAACCGGTATGCCTGCCATTCGATGTGAATCTTGTGGATATCCATTTCCGGAAGATCGAATACCGCATCAGTGTGATCAATGTGGTGGATTCTATGACTTTGATTCTGAACCGGTCTACCATGACGAGGAGATTCAAAATTCTCTACCGGGAATCTGGAAATATCAACATTCATTTTCGCTGGCGAATGATGCCCCTGTATGTTTTCTCGGAGAAGGGGATACACCGCTTGTCTGGAATAATGACCGGCAAATAGGATTTAAGTTGGAGAGTATGAATCCAACCGGATCTTATAAAGACCGCGGAACAGCTGTATTGGTCAGCCAGTTAACCTCAAGGGGTGTAACCAGAGCGGTAGAAGATTCGAGTGGAAATGCCGGAGCATCTTTTGCCGCCTATTGTGCTCGGGCGGGAATTAATGGACGAGTTTTTGTTCCAGAGACGGCTTCAGGACCCAAGCGGCGTCAGATTGAACAATATGGAGCTGAGCTTGTTTCCGTGCCTGGTCCGCGTTCTGAAGCTGCCCGGGCAGTATTGGAAGCGGTAAAAGATGGTCAAACATATGCCAGTCATGCCTTTCTTCCTTTCGGTATACCGGGCGTTGCCACAATTGCCTATGAATTATTTGAACAGACTAACGGTCAGATTGGCACAGTGATCGCACCGGCCGGTCATGGAGCGTTGATTCTTGGTGTGATACGAGGATTCAAAGCGTTGGTCTATGCCGGAAAAATGACTCGTCTGCCATATTTCGTAGGTGTTCAAGCCAGGAATTGCTCTCCTATGAATGCAGCCTTCCAATACGGAATGGAAAAAATGCAAGATACCCCTGAAGGGCAGACTATTGCCGAAGGCGTCCGTGTTCAAAAACCTGTCCGGGTACGTGCCATACTTAAAGAACTGTCTGGAGGAAAAGGTGAAATTGTTGCCATTCCAGAAGAAGAGATTTTACCTGGCTGTACACAATTAGCTCATCTGGGTATCTATGCAGAGCCAACCTCTGCACTTGTCTGGGCGGCATTAAGTCATGTTAAAAAAGAAATTCCCCGACCCATTATTCTCATAATTTCTGGGAACGGGTTAAAATACTATCCAACTTGATTAAGAACTGATGGGCCGCAATCTACCTGACGTATTCAAGTGAGGTGGCTTGCGCTCCTTTAGTTCGGGAGGATGATTTGGATAACGCGGTATACCCGAACATACAAGAATCACCGGAAGAATTATCCAGACGGCTGAACCTGCCATTTAAGAACTGGTTGCTGCTAAGCCGGGCTTTGACTCACAGGTCATATTTGAATGAACATAGCGATGCCCTGGAAGATAATGAAAGGCTTGAATTCCTGGGTGATGCTGTGATGGATTTCATTGTTGGTGCCTGGCTTTACAATCGATATCCAGAAATGGCAGAAGGTGATCTAACCCGTATGCGGTCAGCGCTGGTACATACCGAACGGTTTGCTGAATTTGCCCGTCAATTACACCTGGGAAATGCCATGCGTTTAGGGCGGGGAGAAGCTCAGGGAGGTGGACGTGACCGGGATGCCTTGTTATGCGATACATTTGAAGCCATAATAGGCGCGTTATACCTTGATTGCGGTATTGAAGCTGTAAAAACATTCACTGCCACACTCCTGGAAACCGCATCAGAAGATATATTGATCCATCATAAGAATGAAGACCCCAAGAGTCTGTTTCAGGAATGGGCTCAATCACAGGGATTCCAGGCTCCGATCTATGTGACCCGTAACTCAAGCGGACCGGATCATTCCAAAATCTTTGAAGTCGATGTCATTGTCAATGGGGAAATCTATGGTTCAGGAACCGGACATAGTAAACAGGCTGCTGCCAAGGCGGCTGCCTCGAAAGCTCTTGGTCAAATTGGACTGGTAGATAGAATTCAAATTAATGAAGGGTAACAGTGATCCATGCCACCACGACTGAAATCACTGGAATTGCACGGGTATAAGACCTTTGCGAGCCAGGTTCTTTTCGAATTCCCCGGTGTTGTGACCGCCATTGTTGGTCCGAATGGTTCCGGGAAATCCAATATTGCCGACTCTTTACGCTGGGTTCTGGGAGAACAGGCATTCAGCCTGTTGCGCGGACGGAAAACAGAGGATATGATCTTTTCCGGTTCGGAACAGCGTTCCCGTGCCGGTATGGCATCTGCCACAATTACATTCAACAATGAAGACGGCTGGCTTCCGATTGATTATTCAGAAGTATCCATAACCCGCCGGGCGTATCGAGACGGTCAAAATGAATATTTGTTAAATGGCCAGAAAGTACGATTAAAGGAAATATCAGAATTACTGGCATTATCCGGTCTGGCTGAACGCACGTATACGATCATAGGTCAGGGCCTGGTGGATGCAGCCCTGTCCTTAAAGCCAGAAGAACGCCGCCGATTTTTTGAAGAAGCTGCGGGTATAGGGCTTTATAGGGGCAGACGGGAAGAAGCCTTATCGAGATTGGAAGCGACACGCCGTAATCTTGTGCGCGTGCAAGATATTGTCAGTGAACTAGAGCCGAGATTGGCTTCACTGGAACGGCAAGCCCGCCGTGCATTGGAATATGAACAAATTAAAGACGATCTGCGCCTGCTTTTGAGAGATTGGTACGGATATCACTGGAATCTGACGCAAAAAAGTGTACGCAGAGACCACGATGTGTTACGGTCCTATGAAGCCAATTTGGAGAAGAACCGTGACACTCTGAATGAATTTGATATCGTATTGAATCAAAAGAAACAACGACTAACGGATGTCCGCCGGCAGCTGTCTGACTGGCACAGTCAGCTGGCCGCCCTGCACAGTAAAGAAGAAGGTTTACTGCGGGAAGTTGCCGTTAAACAGGAGCGGAAACGCTCCCTGATGGAAAGGGAGCTTTCTCTTCAAAATGATCTGGCGAAACGGGAGGAAGAAATTGCTTCCCGCCGACGCAGTCTTCAAGAAATGACGGATGAAGTGGAACGGCTTCAGATGGAACTGGATGATGCCCAGTCTCAATCTGAACAGGTGACCAGTCAACTGGAAAAATTGCAGGGTGAACGTCAGAAATGCGAAGAAGAGGTTCGTGTCACTCGCCGAAAAATGGTGGAAATTGAAACGACGAATGTCAAGCTTCAGGCTCACCGGAATGAGATTATTTCACGCACAGAATCGCTGAAAACCAGTTTGAGTGGTTTTGAATCTGGTATCACTGATGAAGAGAAAAAGCTGGAAGAATTGAAGCAGGCTGAAAAAACGACCCGGCTTGAGCGCGAAAAAGCAGAAGATGATCTTCAAAGTTTGAACGAACAGGTAACTGCTACTCGGAAGAAAATCACAGAATATGAGGCTTCCCGGCGTGAAAAACAGGAAGCATTAAATAAGGTAGAAAGCCGCCGTGCGCAATTAAATGGACAGTTGAAAGCATTAATTGAAGCAGAGAATGCCTTCAGCGGTTTGGCAGGCGGCGCCAAGGCTGTTTTACAGCAAGCCAGAAACGGCCATCTCAAAGGTAAATATTCGGCATTGACCAGTCTGCTGGAAGTGCCAAAAGAATATGAACAGGCTATCGCGGCGGTACTGGGAGAATTTCTCGATGCCATTTATCTGGCAGATGATACCGACGAAGACCAGGCGGTCAGCTGGCTGGGAACCAGTGATCAGGGACGGGCTGCATTGTTGCCTGTTTCGGCACTGGTAGATTCACAGCCGAAGAGTACACTTTCTTCCAAAGAGGGCGTGATCGGGCTCGCCAGTGATTTGGTGAAAGCTCCTGCCGAATTGAAAAAAGTAATACAGGCTGCTCTTGGGAATGCCTGGGTAGTGAAAGACCGGGATGTAGCCCGCAGGATTGCCCGCAGCAAGGGAAATTCTGCCCGTGCGGTTACACTCAATGGTGAGGTGTTTTTAAGTAATGGAGCTGTCATAGCCGGTCGTGAAGGTCGCGGCAGTATGATCAGCCGCCCCCGTGAAAGAAAAGAATTGGAGACGGTCATTGCCCAGGTTGAAGAAGACCTGAATACAATTGATGAAGAAATTTCCAGAATTGATGGGGATCTGAAAGCCCTGCATGAAGAAGAAACCCGGCTGCAAAAATCCCGCCAGCAGGTAGAAGAAATTGCCCGCCGATTGGAACAAAAAGCACAGAAGGTGGTTTTAGACCTCAATCAACTCAATCAACAGGTTAACTGGAAAAAACAACAGATCGAACAGCAGAAAAAACAAATCGAATCTGCCAATGATGAGGTCTTAAAGCTGGATGATGCAATCGCCGCGAACCAGAAATCCATCCAGGAAATCACGGCGCAATTAAAGGAAAAGAATATTGCATTGGCAAAACTCAGCCTGGATGAAATCCAGAGCCAGGTTTTCCACTGGAATACCACAGTGGCTGTATCGCGGAAAGCCAGGCAGGAAGCCGAACGAAGGTTGGCCGATCAACGCGCGACTATTGACAGGACCACGCAACAGGTAGAAGATCTGAAAACCCAGATAAAGAGTTTGATGGATGAGCGAACTCAAATCGATTTTGAGATTGGTCGCCAAAGCGAAGCGATTGATGAAATTAACAAACAGACAGACCTGCTGGATGAGAAAATTTCCCCGGCTGAAAAAGATCTGGCCCGGTTGGATCGTGAATACAATGATCTGCAGACTGACCTGATTGCTGCACAACAAAAGGTAACGACGGCTGAGCGTTCTGTTGCTCAGGCCAAACTCGAATACGCCCGCAGTAAAGACGCCGTGGACAACCTGCGGAAAAAAATTGAAGAAGACATGGGGCTGGTCATTCTGGAATATTCGGAAGACACGGCTGCACAATCACCACTACCATTGGATGGGTGGGTGGAACAACTGCCAAATATCACCGAAATTCCACCCGAAATGGAAGAAAGCATCAATCGGCAAAAAGCTCATCTAAGGCGCATGGGAGCCGTCAACCCTGAAGCCCAGGCAGAATATCAATCGGTGGTTGAACGTTATGAATACCTGAAAACCCAGGTAGATGACCTGAAAAAAGCTGACGAAGACCTTTGCAAGATCATCCAGGAGCTGGATGAGGTGATGGAACGGGATTTTAAACAAACCTTCCAAAAAGTGGCTGTTGAATTTGAAAGGATGTTCACCCGGCTGTTTGGCGGTGGGAGCGCGAAACTGATCCTGACTGATGAAACAAATTTCACTGAAACAGGTATCGATATTGAAGCCCGTCTGCCAGGACGAAGAGAACAGGGATTGTCACTGCTATCGGGTGGAGAGCGCAGTCTGACGGCAGTAGCGCTGGTTTTTTCATTGTTAAAAGTATCACCGACTCCATTCTGTGTTTTGGATGAAGTTGATGCCATGCTGGATGAAGCCAATGTTGGACGTTACCGCGACCTTTTGCGGGAACTGGCCAACCAGACACAGTTCCTTGTGATCACCCATAACCGTAATACCGTACAGGCAGCAGATGTGATTTATGGCATTACCATGGGACGAGATTCTGCCAGTCAGGTGATCAGTTTGAAGCTTGATGATATCCCGCTAGACATGATGAAATAGATAAAAAAACCGCCGGAT
This sequence comes from Leptolinea tardivitalis, assembly GCF_001050275.1. GTDB lineage: Bacteria > Chloroflexota > Anaerolineae > Anaerolineales > Anaerolineaceae > Leptolinea > Leptolinea tardivitalis. Next base: position 2,747 of record NZ_BBYA01000006.1, on the reverse strand, counting down.
TTCCGGCGGTTTTTTTGTGAATTGGTCAAAACATTACTGAGCAGAAGCGGTCTGTGTGAGGGACGGCTCAGTGGGAACAATGCCAGTGATATCGTTCTTTTTGACACCGATTTCTGCCTGCACCTTTGTCAACCATTCTTCAAATGCGGTGTTTTGTTTATCCGCCAGTTCAGCACTCGTCAACTCACGTTCTTCGTGACCAAGAACCTGGATGATGTGATAACCAAAGGATGACTTCACCGGTTGGCTGATTTCACCGATCTTCATGGCAAATGCTGCATCAGAGAATTCTTTGACCATTTTCTCTTTGCCAAACCATCCGAGGTCTCCACCGGTATCTTTGTTACTGGTATCTTTTGAAACCTCGGCTGCAATAGAAGCCCAATTTTCACCCTTCTGTAAACGAGCCAGAACATCTTTAGCCGCCTGTTCATCGCTAACCAGAATATGGCGAGCCCAAACCTGATCTTCTTTTGCTGCAACATCAGCTGTGATCTTTTCAGATAGCTTCTTGCGAAGCAAGCTGATGCGGAAGGCATCACGGAATTCGGATTCAGGGAAATCAACCGCTTTCATACCAGTCAAGAAATCTTGATATTGTTTCTTGAATCCATCAATGGTGTATGGAGTTGAAGTGGGCAGCGGTGTACTTTCAACGGTTGGAGTGGGAGACACTGCTGCGGGAGTCTCTGTGGGAACTTCGGTTGCCGTGGGGGACATCGTGGCTGTCGGTGTGATGGTAATGATAGCCAGCTGTGCTGCAGATAATGTGGATGTTGGAGCCATGGCACGGGTTGCGGCGGGAGTGGGGGTGCCATTAGCGTAGAAACCAAAGGCTTGTTGAATGGCATCTTCCACTTCTTTATCCGTCACAGTGATACCCTGTTTGGCGGCTTCCTGTTCCACGACACGTTCATCAATGATGGCAGCCAGAACACTCTCGCCCAGGTTCGTGGGATTATCCAATTGAGATTGGATCTGATTTAATGAATTCTGGAAATAGCTGCCATTTCCACTTGATAAACCACCGAACATTTCAGCCATCTGCATGGTTCGGTTGTACTGTTGGATCAACTGCCAGCGGGCATAACGAACCCGACCCTGGAATTCACCCTGGGTAATTTTGTCATTACCCACAGTAGCAACTGTCTTTTGTTTCTGGAAAAAGGTCTGGTCAAGGATCCCATAAATGATCAGTCCAACCACCAGAAGCAGAGCAACCGTCACGCCGGTGATCAGGTATTTGCGTTGAATCTTTTCACGTTCCAAACGTGCAAGATGCTTTTTTGAAACGACTTTTTTTGATTCTTCTTCCGTCATAGGAGACCTCAATATTAAAAACCTTGGGGCACAGGCATAGGTATCCTGTGCCCCTTCATAAGCTTTATGGAAAAAGGCGTTAGTCGGTGGGGCGTTCGCTTACGAAAGGCAACAGAGCGATATGGCGTGCGCGTTTTACAGCGCTGGCCAGTTCGCGCTGATGGCGGGCACAGGTGCCTGTCTGGCGACGAGGGCGGATTTTGCCTTCTTCGGTGACAAACCGGCGCATCATGTCGCTGGATTTGTAATCAATTTTGATATTTTTATCGGCGCAAAACTGACAAATTTTTGGCCGGGCTACATAACGACGTCCACCGTAACCACCGGAAGACTGCTCGTTTTCTACAGATAGTTCTTCAGCCATTGTTATACTCCATCAATATGGAAATTCATCTTCCATTTCATCTGTGGCGAGGAACTCGCCGTTCATGTTGGTTCCGAAGGTTTCTTTGCGTTCACCCAGAATCATCATTTCACTGGCCACAATTTCAACACTGGTATGCCGGATATTTTCGGCGTCTTCCCAACGTCTGGATTGAAGGCGGCCTTCGATGTAGACCTGAAGCCCTTTGTTTAAGTACTGTTTGCAGACTTCCGCCAGGCTTCCCCAGGTGACCACATTGAACCATTCTGTTTCTGCATGATGTTCGCCGTCTGCACTATTCCAGGATCGATTGGTGGCAACTGTGAATGTAGTTACAGGCCGTCCGGAAGGTGTGTATCGCATCTCCGGTTCACGGCCTACATGACCAATGATCATGACTTTATTCAGACCTCGACTCATGGCATTCCTCGTCAATTTATCCTGATTAAAGATCAGGTATTTCAGTCAACCAGTGTGATCAGGAAGCGCATCAGCGGTTCATGGAACCGTAAATTGCGTTCCAATGTGCTGGTGAATGCGGGTTCCATCTGGGCATAGATCACAGCATACTGACCTTCGCGGGTTTTGCGGATCATGTAGGCCATGCGGCGTTTGCCCCAAACATCTACTTTGGTGATTGATCCACCAGATTCGGTGATCCAACCTTTTACTTTCTCGATGGCGGCAGATAAAGCGGCCTCATCCAGATCAGGCTGGAAGATGGTGACTACCTCGTAATTACGCATTTCTAGGAATTCCTCCTTTCCACGGGATTGCCCCCAGAAGACACCGTAGGTGAACCTGAGAGCGGAAAGATGCAGAGTTGAGCTGCAATCGAACAATTATTTTACTACATAATTGATAATTTTGACAGGCATATTATATCTGCGCATTGCCTCAAATTAAAAGTAACTTTAGGAGAAACGTTGCCTCACAATAGATGTTACCTTGGGCAGAGAATAGAGAGCTGCCGAGGGAGCTATGATGAGTCAACAAAGCAAGCGAGAATTAGTAGAAACCATCCGACCCCGCTATCAAAAAGGGAACAAAACAGAAAAAGCAA
>NZ_BBYA01000005.1 GCF_001050275.1 Leptolinea tardivitalis | reverse complement strand
ATGTAACCGGTAACATCAAACTGCCGGAAGGTGTTGAAATGGTTATGCCGGGAGACAACGTGAACATGGAAGTGGAACTGATCATTCCGGTTGCGTTGGAACAGGGTTCAAAATTCGCCATTCGCGAAGGCGGTCTGACCGTTGGCGCGGGTGTCATTACCAAGATTCTTGCGTAGGAATTGAAAGGAATACGGCCTGAAGATCAGGCCGGGGTATAATCATGGCTACTAAAAAGAAAGACATCCGACCGGTTATCACCTTCGCCTGCACGGAATGCAAGGAACGGAACTATACGTCGGAGAAGAACCGCCGAAACGATCCGAACCGGATGGAAATCAAGAAATACTGCGCTCGCTGCCGAAAACACACACTACACCGCGAGACAAAGTAGTAAAATAGCAGAAAAGCCGGACGCATAAAAGATGCGCGTCCGGCAGACTGCATAGGCCAGTGGCTCAATTGGCAGAGCACCGCTCTCCAAAAGCGGGGGTTGTGGGTTCGATTCCTACCTGGCCTGCCTGATGTGGCAGGCGCCGTCCACAGGACGGCGCTTTGTTACGAAAGATACTGAACCGAGGAGTGATGACGCGTGGCCGATAAAATTGAGAAAGTAAAGCAGCCCAATGCATTTCAGCGCTGGTATCGTGAAACCACGGGCGAGCTGCGCAAAGTTTCCTGGCCAACACGTCAGGAGGCATGGCGGCTGACAAAGATTGTTGTGGCTGTAATGGTCGCCATGAGCGTTTTATTGGGCATACTGGATTTTGTTTTTTCCAGCCTGATCACGCTGATCCTTGCCTGATTGATTGCCGGACGTAAGCCCGGTTTTAGGAGATTGAATGGAATTTCAAGACGAGTTTGAACGGGACGACCGCGAGGATATTGATGTCCCCGCACCGGAACCAGTGGAAAAGCCCTCGCGCCCGGCGGAATCCCCCGTTTCGTCATCGATGATTGACGAGGAGAGCGGGCAGATCACGCCCAGTGATACCCGTAATTGGTACGTCATTCATTGCTATTCCGGTTACGAGAACAAAGTTCGTCATAACCTGGAACAGCGTATTGAAACCATGGACATGAAGGAAAAAATCTTCGATGTCGTAATTCCGACTCAGGAAGAGATCGAAGTCAAAGACGGGAAACGCCGGACTGTAGAACGTCATGTTTTTCCCGGCTATGTGCTTGTCAATATGATCCTGACGGAAGAATCATGGTATGTGGTGCGAAATACCCCCGGTGTGACAGGTTTCGTTGGGATGGGAAACCAGCCGACAGCCCTGCGCCCGGAAGAAGTCAGTCAGATTCTGCGCCGTATGGAAGCCGAAGCTCCTCATATCAAGGTTACGTTCAAGATTGGTGAACGTGTACGCATTGTGGACGGCCCCTTCAATGATTTCCGCGGTTCTGTCTCTGAAATTGATCAAAACCGCAACAAAGTACGAGTTATGGTCAATTTCTTTGGTCGTGAAACACCGGTCGAACTGGATTTTCTCCAGGTAGAAAAGGCATAAACAGGTCAAATAGACCTGATCGTGTGGGAGGGTGTCTCCCCTTTATCACCCGTTATAACCACAAAGGAGTGTAACTGTGGCAAAGAAATTAAAAGCAATAGTCCGTCTTCAGATCGCTGCTGGAAAAGCAAATCCGGCGCCCCCCATTGGCCCTGCTCTGGCCGGTCATGGGATCAACATCATGGCATTCTGCAAGGAATACAATGCCCGCACATCCACAAAGGCTGGCGAAATCATTCCTGCAGAAATCACCATCTATACAGATGGTTCGTTTTCTTTCGTTCTGAAAACCCCTCCTGCCGGTGTTTTGCTACGCAAAGCTGCCGGTATTGAAAAGGGATCCGGTGTACCCAACCGCGAAAAAGTTGGAAAAGTCACCCGGGCTCAGATTCGGGAAATCGCCGAACTGAAATTCAAAGATATGAACGCCAACGATATTGATGCTGCCATGAAACAGATCGAAGGCACCGCCCGCAATATGGGCTTGAATATTGTTGACTAAGTTTTTGTGGGAGGGTGGTTTCGCTGCCCGTTAGCACCACAAAGGAGAAATAATGGCCAAACATGGTAAGAAATATAATGCTGCAAAGCAAAAAGTAGATAGCGCGAAATTCTATTCTCCTGAAGAAGCGGTTGCTCTGGTAAAAGAGACCAGTATAACTACTTTCGATGGAACGATGGAAATTCATCTGCGCATGGGGCTTGACCCCCGCCAGGCTGACCAGATGGTGCGTGACGTTGTTGTGCTCCCGAACGGCCTGGGAAAAACTGTCCGCGTTCTGGTCTTCGCTCAGGGCGAAGGCGTTGCCAAAGCAACAGAAGGCGGCGCTGATGTAATCGCTGATTCTGACGAATGGATCAACAAAATTGCCGGCGGTTGGACCGAATTCGATGTAGCCATCGCCACCCCCGATATGATGGGCAAAGCCGGACGTCTCGGCCGTGTTCTGGGTCCCCGCGGTTTGATGCCGAATCCTAAAGCTGGTACTGTTGTCTCCCCAGATGACCTTCCTCGAGTCATTCAGGAAGCCAAAGCCGGCCGTGTAGAATTCCGCCTTGATAAAACAGCCAACATCCATGTTCCCCTTGGTAAAATCTCTTTCACAAAAGAAAAACTGGTGGAAAACCTGGCTGCTTTTATGGAAGCTGTCAAAAAAGCAAAACCGGCAGCGGCCAAAGGAACCTATATCAAACATATTACCCTGACATCTACCATGGGCCCTGGAATTAAGGTTGATCCCAACCAGGCACAATCCATGTCAGTTGCGGAGTAAAACGGGGTATAATACCCTATTGTAGATCGAATATTTCTTCACCGCAGAAAGTTGGTGCCGCTTGGCGGCTTAATATCCGGCCGAGGTGGAGACATTCACAAGCCAGAGAAATCTGTCTATTTGAATTGAATGTCTTTACCGGAGCACTATACGGTAAAGACTTTTTTATTCTGAGACGAAAGGAGGTGACATTCATTGGCATTCTCAAAAGAACATAAATCCAAAATGTTATCTGATTACGAAAACTGGTTGGGTAAAAGCCAGGCTGTATTCATGTTGGAATACAACAAGATGACGATGAAAGACATCGATGCATTCCGCACCAAAGTGCGTGAAACCGGCAGCGAGGCTCATATTGTCAAAAATACCCTGATGCAGCTGGCAATGACCAATGCCGGATACAAAGATGTTAAAAAGGCAGAAGGTACATTGCTGGTAGGTTTTGCGTATAACGACGCCCCCGGATTGGCTAAAGTTTTCGCAGAAGCATCGAAAAACTCTGATGTGTTCAAAATGCGCGGTGGTTATCTCGATAAGCAATTATTGAGTGTTGAACAGGTGAAAGCCCTGGCCGAACTTCCGCCGCTTCCAGTTATGCGCGCCACCCTGCTGGGTGTCTTGCAGGCTCCCGCCTCCAAACTCGTGCGTACACTGGCAGAACCGGCCCGTTCGATGGCATCGGTTGTCAAAGCATATTCTGATAAGGGCGCTACACAGGCAGCCTGAGTCAATATTTTTAAACAATAATCTGTAAGGAGATTTTACAATGGCTGATTTAGCTAAACTTGTTGATGAACTGAGCGCCCTTTCTGTTTTGGAAGCCGCTGAGTTGGTGAAAGCCCTCGAAGAAAAATGGGGCGTTTCCGCCGCCGCTCCTGTTGCTGTCGCTGCTGCCGGTGCTGCTCCTGTTGCTGCTGCCGAAGCTGCCGAAGAAAAGACTGAATTCGATGTCGTGCTGAAAGACGCCGGCCCCAAGAAGATCGAAGTCATCAAAGTCATCCGCACCCTGACCTCCCTGGGTCTGGTCGAAGCCAAAACCATGGCCGAAACAGCCGGTTCCAAAGTTCTTACCGCTGTTTCCAAACAGGTTGCCGCCGATGCCAAGAGCAAACTCGAAGCCGCCGGTGGTGTGGTCGAATTAGCCTAAGGGCTGATCAACAATACAGAAGAGGGCTCTCGAAAGAGAGCCCTCTTTTTTTATTTTGATTTTGATATTAAACCGCTACTGATTTGACCTGTCGAATGACCATCACCACTTTACCCATAATGCGCAGGGCAGATGGATTATCCACCATGATCGGTTTCATGTTCGGGTTGGCCGGTTGCAGCCGGATTCGATTGTTTTCTTTATAGAAATATTTCAGAGTGGTTGAGTTTTCATCATCCAGCCAGACAGCCACCATATCGCCATTGATGGCATCTTGCGCATGTTTCATCACCACGATATCGCCGTCGTTTACCATGGCGTCAATCATGGAATCACCGTCAACTTCGAGCGCAAACAACTCGTTGATCTTTTCTTTCGGCGGGAGCAGACTGCGGGCGATCTCGACGGAGGACTCGGGATCAAAGTAAGCCATATCTGAAGGTGGCATAGGTAAGGGAGCACTCGCCACAATACGGCCAAAGATCGGGATGCGTAAAATATCACTCATGGCTCCGGCAGCACTTTGACCGTGAAGAATTTCTGGATTAAGAGACGGACCTCCAGATTCGGGATAAACCGGTTTAAAAACGCGAATACTGCGAGAAACACGCCCATCACGAGCGATGTAACCTTCCTGCTCAAGATAATTCAGATAATAATCCACCAGTGAGGTAGACTTGACACCAATACTTTCACCAATTTGACGGATGGAAGGAGAATAGCTATTCTGCTCCACAAAGGTTGTCAAGAATTCCATGATCTTTCTATGTCGATCGCTGAGACCCACTGTCTTTCTTGGCATAGTACATTCCTCCTATATAAATCCGTATAGAAATACTATACCAGAACAACCGTTCAACTGTCAAGTAGGAAATATGTGCTAAATAATAATTATAAGATTCCTATGTAGACCAAAAACGCTGGCATGGAAATTAAAATCAGCTTTTTCATCTCTCACTTAGGTAAAAATAAACCGACGAAGAATAGATGCAACATCTGATTAATCGTTGATTTTCATAAACAGGATTACACAAGAAGCTGTATCAAAAGGTAATGAGATACTTTTGATACAGCTTCTTTTTTCAAACCTAATTTTTCATTACATGTTGCAGGTAATTGTTGAGTTCTGTTTCCTCTCAAATTGGAAAATCTTTTAGATATTGCCATAAATCCCGAAAAGACTATTGGTGATTACTATTGAATTGTCATAAGGATATTGAAACCAAAACCAGCAATGATGGCACCAACCCACAGCGTGCCAACCACCAGGGCGACAACACGCCAGCGGGCAATGGTCAACATGCCGGTGACCGCGCCCAGTGATGTTCCTGCGCCGGTGATTAAAAAGGCCATGGCTGCACCGGGGTTCATCCCACCTTGAATCAACGAGCTAACCAATGGCAGCGACCCTTCGCTGTTGATGTAAAAGGGGATACCGATGGTGGCCGCGAGGGGCACGCTGTATAAATTCCCCGACCCAAACAATACATTGATCCATGCTTCGGGAATCAGACCATTCAGAAAAAAGCCGATGAAGGCAAACCCGAGGAACATGATCAGCAGTTGTTTGGATGCCGCGAATACTTCCATAAAAAAATGTTTAAGGGTTACAGGTTCTTTGACCGATTGTTTGTCGGAATTTCCACATCCACAGGTAGTATCTGGCTGAATGGCATCCTCAGCTGCATCCAGTTTTGATGCACTGCAAGAGCATGAGACCGCATCCGTTGACGCAGCGAAGCGAGCTCGGTCAATTATGACCTCGGAATTTGATGAACCGCATCCACAGGTGGGTGTTTCCGCGAAAGCTAATTCGGGCGATCGGAATATCGTGGTATTCCCATCCGCCTGGTTGGATGAGGGGGCATTCTTTGCTGCCGGTCTAAATGTATTCATGCGATTTTGATTCTTTAGCCAGCCGCGCCGTTCAAAGAAATCCGCGGCGGCCCCGCCAGCCAACCCGAGGATGATCGACATGATGAAATAGTAGATCGCGAACGGCCAGCCGAACAGGCCGGCGCTGTAGATGATCCCTTCGGGTGACGAAAGAGGCGATGATACCATGAATGCCACAATAGGCGCCCAGGGAATCATGCTGGCCATCATCCCCAGTACCACGGCAGTTGTACCACAGGAACATAAAGGTGTTCCCACGGCGGCTGCAGTGGCACTTAATACACCGGCATTCTTGTATCGGGTCAGAAAGTTGGTGATCTTATCTGGATTGGTGAATAATTTCAGGGCGGCTGCGACCAATACGCTGATAAGCAGGTACGGCCAATTATGGGTAAGCGAGGTCCACACTTTACCGGCGGATTCGGTGATCAATATTGTTAGTGCGTCCATTTTGTTTCTCCTTGTTGTTTGTGTATCTACTTCATAGACGCACTGAATCAGAAATGGACGCAAATTTTTACGTTTTTGACGACTGATTTTCACATATGCAGCAGGGATCATAGTATTCCATAACAATCCCACGCGCATCGAATTCAAAATGGCAGCAAGCCATCATAATCTCGCGAACCATACTCCGTCCCCGTTGCACACGCGATTTCATTCCAGATATGGATATACCCAATCGGTGGGCGGCTTCCTGTTGGCTCAACCCCTGGTAATCAATAAGATCAATGGCTTCACGATAGATGACAGGAAGTGAGTTCACAACTTCGTGCACATATTCCGCCACCTGAAGTGTAGGATCGAGGCTGGCATACTCATCAAAGACCGGGATGTTTTCATCCAGGGTGGTTTTACCCGGCTGACGGTAGTAGTCTTTAATACAATTGCGGGTGATCTGGAATACCCAGCTTTCAATTCGGTCCAATTCTCGGACTGTATCCAGGCTGGTGTGAATCTTGAAGAAAACAGATTGCAAAATGTCCTGAGCATCATCCGGGTTATCCACCCGGCTGAGGATAAACCGATACAGACGGTCGTGAAGTACCTCCCACAGGGTTTGCAGAGTCTCTTCATTGCAGGCTTTACATCCGATTTGCATGCAGGCTATTATACGGGGAAACCGGAAGAACGAACCGGCATGCTATACTCAAAGAGACTCTAGTTTTCCACAGGTTTACACACAGGAGAACTGTAAACTTTTATTTGGAGGTATAGGTATGAGTTCTGCACAGGTCAAATGGATTGGTGGTAAGCGGTTTGTGGGCATTGATTCCTCCAATCATTCGGTGGTTCTGTCCACATCCGAAGAGGGTGTCGGAATGAAACCGTCAGAATTGCTGTTGGTTTCAGTAGCCTCCTGCAGTTCGGTGGATGTGGTGGAAATCATGACCAAGAAACGCCAACCGCTGGAGCTGTTGGAAGTATCCGTCACCGGAGAACAGGATGCTGATCCGCCGTGGACATATCGGAAGATTCATATGCTCTACCGGGTAAAAGGCAAAGGAATCCAGGAAAAGGATATCGCCCAGGCTATTGAACTCTCTCACACAAAATATTGTTCTGTCGCATCTACCATCAGTGGCGTAGCGGAAATTACCACCTCGTTTGAAATTTTACCGGAAGCTTGACCCGGTTGGGTTTATAATTCAATTCCGGAGGGTTATTCCCTCCGGAATTTTTATTTCCAGGAGACTCAAATGGCTGTCCAAGGTGTCATCGATCGGTATCGTCCCTTATTAAATATCCCGGACCACACTCAGACTGTGACTCTTCTGGAAGGCAGCACTCCGTTGATTCCCATACCCCGAATAGCGGAGGAACTTGGGAAAGGCTGTAAGGCGTGGGTGAAATTTGAAGGTCTTAATCCCACCGGTTCATTCAAAGACCGTGGTATGACAGTTGCCATAAGTGAAGCGGTTGGACGCGGAGCCAAAGCTGTGATCTGCGCCTCTACAGGGAATACGGCTGCTTCTGCAGCGGCATATGCCGCCCGTAGCGGCTTGCGGGCTATCGTATTAATCCCAAAAGGGAAAGTGGCTGCCGGCAAACTGGCTGGAGCTGTAGCCTACGGAGCCGATGTGTACCAGATTGACGGCTCTTTTGATGATGCCCTCAGTCTGGTGGTGGAAATATCAAATCGCACACCTATTGCCCTGGTCAATTCATTAAATCCGTACCGGTTAGAAGGTCAAAAAACGGCTGCATTTGAGATTTGTGATGAACTTGGTTTTTCACCCGACTGGTTATGTCTGCCGGTGGGAAATGCCGGTAATATTTCAGCCTATTGGATGGGTTTTAAGGAATATTATGAATTAAAAGGCATCCCGCGGCCGCATATTCTGGGAGTTCAGGCAGAAGGAGCGGCACCCTTGGTGCTTGGCCATCCGGTGGAACACCCTGAAACCGTAGCTACCGCAATCCGCATCGGTAAACCGGCGCGTGGGGAACAGGCTATTGAGGCGGCTGAAGAATCCAAAGGACGCATTATTGCCGTATCTGATGATGAAATTCTCGCGGCACAACGCAAACTGGCAGCCAGCGGCATATGGGTGGAACTCGCTTCCGCTGCAGGTCTGGCTGGATTGATTCATGAAATCAATGCTGGCCGGTTTGATGCCAGTGGGAAACGCATCACTATTGTATGCACCGGTCATGGCATGAAAGACCCTGATATTATTGCCTCCAGCATGCCGGCTCCCCGGTTGATTCCGGCAAAATCGGATGCATTGGAAGAAGCCATCATGGGGTCGGCAAAATGAGAAACGACTCCGATTCCATGCAGATTCAAATACGTGTACCTGCTACAAGTGCCAACCTGGGTGCCGGATTTGATTGTCTGGCTGTTGCCTTTAACCTGTGGAATCAGGCGACTGTTGATTTTTCAGGGAAAGGGTATCATGTTCATGTCAATGGTGAAGGAGAGGGTATTCTTCCGGAGGATGCAGACAACCTGATTATCAAATCATTCCTTTTTACCCTCGAAAAACTGGGAATACAGGCCCCAGCCGGTGTTCGGTTTGATTGCGAAAACCATATCCCCATGGGCTCTGGAATGGGATCCAGCGCGACTGCTGTATTGATCGGTGTGATTGCTGCCACAACGTTAAATCCGGAATATGAGAATAAAGACACGTGGCTGCAATTCTCGGGTGAATTGGAAGGTCATGCCGATAATGTGGCTGCGGCCATCTTCGGCGGGCTGGTAGCCGTCAGGAAAACCGGTGACCGGTATAAAACCTTGCTTTATGATATCGAGCCGGAGAATGCCGTGGTAGTCTTACCGACGGTGAACCTTTCGACACATGCTGCCCGGAAAGCTCTTCCTCAAAATGTACCAATGGCTGATGCCGTTTCCAATATTTCACGCATTCCTGCCATTCTCGAAGGTTTACGCACTGGCGATGTTGATCTTTTGCGTGACGGACTTGTGGATAAATTGCACCAACCATACCGGTTACCCCTGATCCCAGGTTCGGCAGACGCCATACAGAAAGCGAATGCATTGGGGGCTGCTTCGGCCCTATCCGGTGCCGGACCGAGCGTAATTGCCTTTATGCCGGTTAATCCTGAAGAGACGGCCAATGCTATGAGTCAATGTTTTGCCAACAATGGGTTAACCTGTCGAATATATCATCTGGAAATGATCAATCGCGGAGCCCAGGTCACCCGTCTGTAAAAATCTATTATTTCAACAATCGGGCCAATACGTTGAGCACAATGGTAAGGATGATGCTGAGCACAATGGAAGCCAGCAGAGGAAAAACGCAGGTAAATCCCTGACCTTCAAAGCGCAATGTTCCCGGTAACTGGGATAGACCGCCAAATTTCCCCCACAAATAGATCAACCCCCCGGTGACGATCAGGCCGATACCGGCGAAAATAATCCAACGACCAACTTGCATAAAATCAAACATGTCTGAATTATACGATCACCTGTGAGTGATTATAGTTTATCTAAAGGCAAAACAAAAAAAGACGGCTTTGAGGAAAAAAGCCGTCTTTTCACTTCCTTATTTCTTAAAAATCTGGGCAACCCAGTCATCAATTTGCAATTTTTCGATCGGTTTCAACCCTTTTGAGATTGCCGCTGCCTCAACAGAAGAAGCCTGTTCTGCCAGTATGCCTGACAGAATTATAGTCCCTTCAGGAGCCACAAGATCAGCCAGACCGGCTTCGAACAACCGGATGATGACAGGCGCCAAAATATTGGCAACTACCATTGGAGCCCGTTTCCGTGAAAACATACCGGTTTTAATCTCTTTGACAGAGCCAATGCCGGTTTCAATTTTGTCCAATACGCCATTGGCCGAGGCATTCTCTTTCGTTGAAATAACAGCGGCATTATCAATATCAACGGCCAGGATATCCCCTGAACCCAGCAAAGCGGCTGCAATGGAAAGGATACCGGAACCGCAGCCCACGTCAATCACAGTTTGACCTGGTTCAAGGTAGGTCTCAAGTGCCTGCATGCATAGACGGGTTGTGGGGTGCGTACCGGTACCGAATGCCATGCTTGGATCTATCCGAACAGCAATCCTGTCAGGAAAGGAATTCTGTAACCAGGCAGGCAGCACCAGAAGTTTCTTACCGATGGGAATGGGCTTGTAGTGTTCCTTCCAGGCGGCCATCCAGTTTTCATCTTTGATATATCGAAATTCCAACGGTGGAAGAGGGTGAATCTGCCCGAGGTGCCATAATGCTTCTTCCAGATTGCGGCGGGTAGTTTCCAGGTTTTCATCAACGGCCATAAACCCGTAGATTCGGACCGGTCCAACCGGTGTGCCTTCGTCTTCGGCATCATTGTATTCAACGCCAGATTCTGTTACCACGCCACCTGAGACATACCGTCCCATTACTTCACTGACTGCTTCAACGATCTCACCATCACCGGTGAGTGATACTTCCAACCAGCGGGGATCAGCCACCTAAGACCTCCTTTAAATAATCAAGAAAGTTCCGTTCGGTTGGTTTGGCCTCATTCCCCAACACCCGGTTGAGCTCTTCAAATGCTTTCCGTTGTTCCACATTCAATTTTGTAGGAATTTCCACCATCATCACCACATGTTGGTCTCCTCGACCCATGCCGCGCAGGCGGGGCATTCCTTTACCTTTGATGGTAAACACTTTTCCCGGTTGAGTACCGGCTGGAATGTTTAACTTGGCCTTTCCATCAATTACGGGAACTTCGGCTTCATACCCCAGGGTTGCCTGGGCGACATTGATACTGTAATCGAGGTAGATATCGTCCCCTTTACGGCGGAAAAATTGATGGGGTTTAACCTGAATTTCAAAATACAGATTGCCATTCGGACCGCCGAAAGCTCCGGGTTGGCCTTCTCCAGCCAGACGGATTTGTGTACCGTTATCCACACCACCGGGGATATTCACCACTTTCTTGGATTTTTTACGCTCAAATCCATGACCTTTACAGGCATGGCAGGGCGTGTTGATCACCTCACCGGCGCCGTTACAGGTGGGGCAGGTGGTGACCTGAACCATCGAACCGATGAAGGTTTGCCGCATTTGCCGTACCTCTCCACGGCCGCCGCAGGTGGTGCATTTGATGGGAGTGGTTCCGGGTTCTGCTCCTGTGCCTTTACAGACAGAGCAGGCCTCATCGCGGGTGATTTCCACTTCTTTGCTGGCGCCTGAAAATGCCTCTTCAAACGTCAGTTGCAGGGTGTAACTCAGGTCTGCACCGCGGCGAGGGGCATTGCGTTTACGCCGCTGACTGCCACCCAGTCCGCCGAAGCCAAAGAACTCTTCAAAGATTTCCTCAAACCCGACATTTGTAAAATCGGGCATACCACCCATGTTGTTGACACCGGCAAAACCGTAACGATCAAAGGCCGCTCGTTTTTCGGTATCAGAAAGAACCGCATAGGCTTCATTAAGTTCCTTGAATTTTTCTTCGGCGTCCGGCGATTTGTTGACATCCGGGTGGTATTCGCGGGCCAAACGGCGAAAAGCGGACTTGATTTCGTCCGCTGTCGCCGTTCTTGGAATACCTAAAACTTCGTAGTAATCTCGTTGTGCCATAAATAATTAACTATACGTTCTTGAACTCTCCGTCAACCACATCACCTTCGACCGGGCCGGAACCGGAAGGACCCTGTGTGGATTCAGGCCCTGTTCCGGCAGATGGACCAGCTGCAGCAGGACCGGCACCGGGCTGTTGATAGAAACTGGCGCCCAGGCTTTGGATCACTGAACCGAGGTCTTCTGTAGCTTTTTTAATGACTGCCGGATCATCGGAGTTCATCACATCTTTAACTTTCTTAATACCGTCTTCGGTCTTGGATTTCATGTCCGCGGGGATCTTATCGGCGAAATCTTTCAATGTCTTTTCAGCCGTGTAGATCATGTTATCTGCATGGTTGCGGACTTCAATTAGTTCTTTGCGTTTGGTATCGGCTTCTGCATTGGCTTCAGCTTCACGGCGCATCTTTTCTACTTCTGCTTCACTTAAGCCGGAAGAAGCGGTGATGGTGATGTGCTGGCTGCGGTTGGAGGCTTTATCTAATGCAGTGACTTTGAGGATACCATTGGCATCAATATCAAAGGTCACTTCAATCTGGGGGATACCACGTGGGGCAGCGGGAATGCCATCAAGGATAAAGCGGCCGAGAGATTTATTATCTACGGCCAGAGGACGCTCACCCTGCAGAATGTGGATTTCAACCTGCGTTTGTCCGTCTGCGGCTGTGGAGAAAATCTGGCTCTTGCGGGTTGGAATGGTGGAGTTACGTTCGATAATCGGTGTAGCCACACCGCCAAGCGTCTCAACTGACAGGCTCAAAGGAGTGACATCAAGAAGCAGAATATCCTTAACCTCACCGCCCAGAACACCAGCCTGGATGGCGGCACCAACAGCCACTACTTCATCGGGATTGACACCCTTGTGGGGGTCTTTGTTAAACTCTTTGCGTACAGCTTCTTGTACGGCTGGCATACGGGTCATGCCACCGACGAGGATGACTTCGTTGATATCACCAGGTTTCAAATTGGCATCTGAAAGAGCGCGGCGGACAGGATCCAACGAACGGGTAACCAGATCGCCCGTTAACTGCTCGAGTTTGGAACGGGTCAGGGTGATCAGCAGGTGCTTCGGGCCGGAGGCATCAGCGGTGATATATGGCAGGTTGATTTCAGTCTGCATCATGGTGGAAAGCTCGATTTTGGCTTTTTCAGAGGCTTCCTTCAGGCGTTGTAATGCCTGGCGGTCAGCATGCAGGTCAATGCCATTTTCGCGTTTGAATTCATCGATCAAAAAGTCCATAATCCGCTGATCAAAATCATCGCCGCCCAGGAAGGTATCGCCGCTGGTGGAACGTACCTGGAACACGCCTTCACCGACATCCAGAATGGAGATATCGAAGGTTCCACCGCCAAGGTCATACACTGCGATGACTTCGTTTTTCTTCTTATCAAGACCGTAAGCCAGAGAGGAAGCGGTCGGTTCGTTGATGATGCGTAACACTTCGAGACCGGCGATTTTTCCGGCATCCTTGGTGGCGTTGCGCTGGGCGTCATTGAAATACGCCGGAACCGTGATAACCGCCTGGGTGATGGTTTCACTCAGATAGGCTTCGGCATCGGTTTTTAATTTCGCCAGGATCATGGCAGAGACTTCGGGTGGGGAGTATTCCTTTCCATCCAACACTACGCGGACATCTCCATTGGGGGCTTTTGTCACTTTATATGGTACACGGCTGAGAGTCCGTTGAACTTCGGGATCGTCAAATTTACGTCCCATAAAACGTTTGATGGAGAATATGGTGTTCTCCGGATTAACAATAGACTGGTTGCGGGCAACACGTCCCACCAGACGTTCATGATTTTTATTAACCGCTACAACAGATGGAACCAACCGTTCGCCTTCTGCCGAAGGGATGACAACCGGTTCGCCGCCAACCATGACCGCTGCTACCGAGTTGGTTGTTCCAAGATCGATACCAATGATTTTTCCCATGAGTTCCTCCTATTTTGCGACTCGTACCAGCGCCGGGCGCAGTACACGATCCCCGATCATATAGCCCTGCTGCAAGACTTCGATGACCTGACCGCTTTCATGGTCAGGACTCTCTTCATGCGAAATGGCTTCATGAATTGTGGGGTCAAATTCAGCTGCTTCGGCCGGAATGCGTTTCACATTTTCATTATCAAGAATGGTTTGTAGTTTCCGGTAGATCAATTCAATGCCTTCCGCCCATTTGGCACCTTCAGGTTCAACCGGACGGTTCTTCAGTGCACGTTCCATATCATCCAGGACAACCAGGTATTTTTTAATAATTGTCCCATTCAATGTTTGAGACATCTGCACCTGGTCGCGTTCAATGCGTTTCTTATAATTGGCAAAATCAGCCCGTTCCCGCTGCCAGCCTTCAAAATACTCTTTTGACTGGCTGCGGACTTTTTCCAATTCGGCTAGTAGCTCTTCTCTCGATTGGGTAACTTCCTGTTTTTCAGTGGAAGTTTTTTTTGTTTCCGAGTTTGAAATCTGGACGTCTGCGGAGTGTCTCGATTCTCGTTTTTTATGCTCTTCTGTCATAAATTACCTCTTCAGAGTGGGTTTTAATCTGCCAGACCTGTGCTGACAAGTTCACTCAATAAACCGGATAAAAACCGTACGGCCGAAATTGACCGTCCATAAGACATGCGGATGGGGCCTAAAACGCCCAGGGTTCCGGTGATTTGCCCGGGTAAACCGTACCGTGCCAGCACGATGGAGCACTGGCGAAGTTCTTCCCAGGCACCCTCACCACCAATAATGACATGCACTCCGCCAACAGCGCTGCCCACAACGGATCGTGAGAGCAGGTCATCGAGCATAGAACGTTCTTCCAGGAGCCGAAAAGCACGTCGGGCTTCTTCTGATCCAGAGAATTCTGGTTCAGCCAGCACATTTGTCATCCCATCCATATATACTTCACTCAATGCCGGCTGGGTGGTTTGAGTCAACTCTGGAATGATCGAGTTTAGAATGATCTGTGAAGTTTCGTCCAAATAGGGGCGAATTGTGACGATGTCTTCCATACGTAATCCCTGCGCTGCCTGGGTGATGGCGGCTGCCGTTGTAGAAAGCTGCTCCTGGGAATACACCTCGTTCATGGAGAAAAATTTTTGATGAACTTCCCCGCCGGCCATAACCATAATCATTAAGATTTGTCGACCGCGGGTTGAAATCAATTCAAGGTGTTTCAGGACGGCATTTTCAGGTCGAGGTGCGGTGACCAGTGATACTGCGCGCGACTGGTTTGCCAAAACAGAGGCTGCCAACCGCATCCACTGATCAGAGTCATTACGCATCTGATAAAACTGATGACTGATCGTACGGCGTGTCTCTGCCGGTAGATCTGTCTGCTGTAAGAGCTGACTCACGAAATACCGGTATCCATCTTCCGTAGGGGACCGGCCGGCAGAGGTATGCGGCTGGCGTAAATAGCCCATTTCTGTCAGTGCTGCCAGTTCATTTCGTACGGTGGCTGAACTGAGATCAAGATGGTAATGCTCCACCAACGATTGAGACCCGACCGGCACAGCCGTTCGGGTGTACTCGTGGATCACGAGGGTGAGAAGCATTTTCTGGCGATCAGATAAACTTTCCATATTTCTGTAAATTAGCACTCTATCAAGGAGAGTGCTAATTTCTATGGAAGAATCATACCATGCCGGTTTTCGAGCGTCAAGCAATGGCTGTCTGATAATACAACTTCTTATAAAACATTTACATCTTGAAAAAATAGAACATGGCGTATCTGGTCAGAAAAAAACATTCCTCCAATTCATTGGAATTGAAGGAATGCGGTATGTAGAGTCCTTAATGCCGAAATTCGCCGTTAAAAAATCTTAATGCCTATGCAACTCCTGAGCTGACCTGGTATCCAAATGATTTGCGGGCTTCTTCACGCACGAGCTCAAGCAATTGTTTTTTATAGGCGGCAAATGGAATACTGGTTTCCATTTCGACCAGCCTGCGTGGACGGGGAATGTCTATATTGATTTCTGACTTGATTTTGCCGGGCAACGTGGTCATCACCAGTATACGGTCAGAAAGCAGAATGGCTTCTTCTACATCGTGGGTTACGAAAAGGACAGTGCTGCGCTGTTTTTCCCAGACTTCCAGCAACAATTCCTGCATCAGCAGGCGGGTTTGGGCATCCAGCGCACCAAAGGGCTCATCCATCAACAGAATTTTTGGTCGGTAAACCAGCGCACGGGCAATAGCCACACGCTGGCGCATTCCTCCGGAAAGCTGATTGGGGAAGGAGTTTTCAAACCCCTCGAGGCCGATCAGACGGATATATTGTTGCACCCGGTCTTCTTTCTCGGCTGATGTTAATGCGGTTTTCTTCAGGGCAAACTGGATGTTTTCTTTCACTGTCAGCCAGGGGAACAGGGTATAGGCTTGAAATACCATTCCCCGGTCGGCACCAGGACGGTCAACGGTCTGTCCCTGCACTTTTATAATGCCGCTGGATGGTTGTTCCAGTCCGGCGGCAGCTCGTAATAATGTGGATTTACCACATCCAGAGGGCCCAATCAGGGAGACAAACTCGTTTTCCTGCACAGTGATGGATGCATCTTCTACCGCCACAACCTCTGGCCGGTGAGCCGGAGTGAACTTCACCCAGATATTCTTCATTTCAAGCATCGGTTCTGTCATGGCAACTATCCTTTCCGATCCATCCAGCGAAACATCCGCTTATAGGCAGCTTTAAAAGCCATGTCAGTGAACAAGCCTAAAAGCCCGATGATTAAGATTCCCAGGATGATGGATTCGGTCTGGAGGAACCGCTGCGCCCGCATGATGCGGTACCCAAGGCCGACATTGGCCGCCACCAGCTCTGCCACGACCAGATATGTCCAGGCCCACCCGAGGGTAATTCGGAAGGTATCCCAGATGCCGGGCAAGGCATAGCGCAGGATCACATGATACAGGATTTCCCAACGAGACAATCCAAACGTGGAACTGACCTCGATCATCTCACGAGGCACGCCTTTCACATTGTCCATAATCATCAGGACTTCCTGAAAGAAGGTGCCGATAAAGAGGATGAGAATTTTCTGTCCATCTCCGACACCGGTCCACAGGATGGTCAATGGGACGAAGGCCACGGCTGGCATGTAGCGCACCAGATCAATGAAGGGTTCAAACAAGCCTTCAAAAAAGCGGAAGTTTCCCATCAGGATCCCGATGGGCAGCGCCAGCAGGGTGGAGACCAGCCATCCGAGAGTGATGCGGTACAGGCTGGCGCCGGTATCTTGAAGCAGAATGCCTTCTCGTATTTGTCGGACGAATTCCAGCCAGACAGATTTTGGGCCGGGGAGAAACATGGGGAGAACCAGTTCCAAAGCGGTAAGGATCAACCAGATCAGAATAAAAGCCCCGATAAAGGAAGCTCCGGCAACAAAATAAAGACCGGCCGGAATATCAGCACGAAGCTCCAGGAGCCGCACTTTTCGGTGCGGCCCCTGATTGGACGATTCGATGGATAAATGTGACGCCATGAGGTTATTTAAGGAAGGAAGCATCCACCAGTTTGTCGAGAGCGGGAATCTCTTCAAACAGGCCGATACTCTTGGAGACTTCAGCTACATCTTTAATCGTGTTTGTAAAGCTGCCAGAAAGGTCAGACTGATTCTGGGCCAGATCGTAGAATTTGACACCGTCAAAGGCGGTTTTCAGGTCTTCTGTGCTGCTGCCCACGGCTTTTGCAATAATTTCCTGTCCGGCGGAGGTATCTTTGTTATAGAAATCGAGTGCTTCTCCCCAAACTTTAAGGAGAGCCTTTGCCGTTTCGGGATTTTCTTTGGCGAATTTGCCGCTAATCACCAGAACGTCAGAGATCAAACCAGGACGTTCTTCTGCCTTGTAAAGGGTTTTCAGTTTGGTATTTGCTTTTAATGCTTCGGAGATATATGGTTCATAGGTCACGGCAGCCGGTACTTTGCCGCTCATCAGGGCGGTACCGGCGTCGCTGGCAGGCATGGGAACCGGGGTGATATCGGCCAGGGTCATCTTATTCTGCATCAGGGCATAGTTCAGCAACAGGTCACTGGTAGTACCTTCTTCGTATGCCACCTGTTTGCCTTTAAGATCAGCAATGGACGTTATATCTTCGCCAGAGAGGATGGCATCAGCCGTGGTGGAGACATCTTCGAGTAAAACGAGTTTCAGGTCAACCCCTGCGCTGAACAATTTGATGGCAGTGTGGGTGGCCAGATTAGCCGCTTCCATGTTGCCGCTGGCGAAGGCTGCATTGACTTCTTTGTCTTCTACAAAATCCGTCAACTCGGCATCCAGTCCGTATTTAGCAAAAAGTCCTTTTTCTTTGGCGATCCACCAGGGGCCGTATCCGATCCACGGCTGGGTGCCAATGCGAACTTTGACCAGTTCTTTGGAAGTTTCCGCTGCGGGGGCAGCCTGAGTAGCAGATGATTCGGCTGAAGCAGGTGCAGCCGTGACAGATTCCGGAGCACTGGTGGGGGCGGGAGCGGCGCAGGCGGTGAGAAGGATACCCGATAAAAGAACAAGAATAAAGCTGGATAAACGTTTTTTCATTTCTCCTCCAATGAGATTTCAAAATGGTTTCAGACGAGAACAAGCTCTTCGAATTACATTAGTACTAATCAGGCAGACCGTAAGCGTCCGGCCAGGGCATGGGCATCCAATCCCTCTGCCCGTGCGAGGATATCAGCCTGACAACCGAGATCGGCTGCGGCAGACGGATTCAATCCAATAACGCTGATGATCCGCAGGAAGTCCCAGACGTTCAGGGGTGAGGCAAACCTGGCGGAGCCGCCGGTGGGCATCACATGGCTGGGTCCGGCCATATAGTCTCCCATCACTTCGCAGGATGTTTCACCAATAAACACACCGCCGCTGCAGGTGACCTTTTCCACCCAGTTCCAGGGATCTTTTACAGCCAGATTCAAGTGTTCCGGTCCATACTGGTTGGAAAGTTCCACGGCTTCGGCGATATCGCGGGTGATCACCGCACCGCTGCGGTTTCGAAGCGAAATATTGAAAATTTCCGTGCGGGTAAGGTTAACGTCGTCTTTCCCTTCGAGCCAGGCGGCCATTTCCTTTTGAACAGCCTGCGCTACCTTCTTTGAAGGAGTCAGCAGGATAGCCGCTGCCATGACATCATGTTCGGCCTGCGCCAGCAGATCAGCGGCAGCCCAATCGGGGCGGGTGGTTTCATCGGCAATGACAATGGTCTCTGTTGGTCCGGCCAGACCGTCAATCCCCACGGTTCCGAAGACCTGCTGTTTGGCCAGCGTAACAAAAAGGTTCCCGGGGCCGACAATTTTGTCAACCCGGGTGATGGTTTCTGTTCCATACGCCAGCGCTGCAATCGCCTGGGCACCGCCTACGGCATAAACTTCATCCACATCGGCAATAGCCGCCGCAGCCAGTATGACCGGGTTTACCTCGCCAGTGCCTCGCCCGGGCGGGGTAACCATGACGACCTGTTTGACACCTGCCACTCTGGCCGGGATGGCCGTCATTAAAACGGTGGAGGGCAAGGGAGCGGTACCGCCGGGAACATAGATGCCTACCCGTTCCATAGGGCGCAGCATTTGCCCGAGTGAACCGCCCATTGACTGGTCAAGCCAGGAGATGGCTGGCTGCTTTTGATAAAACTGCTCGATCCGGCTGGCCGATGTTTCAAGGGCTTGGCGCAGGGCAGGATCGAGCGAGTTAAGGGCATTCTGAATCTTGGCGGATGGTATGCGAAAATCCGCAAGGTTTACCTGATCAAGGGTTTGAGTCCACCGGCGGACAGCAGAATTCCCGTTGGTGCGTATATCCCGGATTATTTCACGAACGGCTTCGGCCGGAGAAATTTCACGGCCGAAGGTATTCTTCAACCGATCCAATACCTGTTGAGGAATGGGCATTTCATCGAGCGGGGATCGTTTGAGGATTGTTTTTTGAGCGGTTTCGACATCATAAATAGGGAACATGGTGATTCTCCGGGAAAGATAATGAAAAAGCCCCCGGTTTTCCGGGGGCAGGTTGGATTTGGATAAGACTGTGTCACAGGTATGCGCTAGTGCGCCCGCCGGAAAGTATCGAGGGTGAATAATCGATGATGATGAAGATGGGCGAACAACACAGGTTTCATAATGGGACGGATGATATCACATGGATAACAGGATGTCAAACACTCAGGAGCCTTGTTTGATATCTGTTTACCGGTTTAAAAGAATGATGTAACCATCAAAATGGCTTCATAGGCGATCATGGCGAAGATGGCCGCTGCCGGGATTGTAAATATCCACGCCCATACAATTTTTCCGGCTACTGACCATCGGACAGCCCGTTTGCCGCGCACGGCACCAACACCCACGATGGCTCCGGTGATGGTGTGTGTGGTGGAAACCGGTATCCCGAGAATGGATGACATGAACAGGGTGAATGCCCCGGCGGTTTCTGCCGCAAACCCACCGATGGGTTTAAGTTTAGTAATTTTGCTGCCCACGGTGTGGACAATTCGCCAGCCGCCAGACAGGGTCCCCAGGGCGATGGCGGCATGTGCCATCATCACGATCCAGAAAGGAATGGTCAGGTTTCCGGCAGCATCGGCTACAAGGTGCCGGTATTGCGGTACAGTGAACAGGACCCCGGCGATAATTCCCATGGTCTTCTGGGCATCATTTGTGCCGTGACCCAGGCTGTAGATACCGGCGGAGAGCAATTGGCCTTTTCGGAATAAGTGGTCGACATCTGATGGATTCTTTTTCCGAAAAATCCAGAACAGGGCAGTCATGTTGATGGTACCAAGTATCCAACCCAACAGAGGGGCAATGATAATGAATGCACAGGTTTTGATCCAGCCGCCGGGCACCAGGACACCCCATCCGGCTTTTAAGATGGCTGCACCGGCATAACCACCAATCAGAGCATGCGATGAGCTGGTCGGAAGTCCGATTTGCCAGGTGATCAGATCCCAGATGACAGCCCCGAGCAGGCCGGCAAAGATCACATAGTTATCCACCTGATGTACATCAATCATCCCGGACCCCATGGTTTTTGCTACGGCTGTACCAAACGTAAAGGCGGCAATAAAATTAAAGACGGCCGCCCATACTACTCCCTGAAGGGGTGTCAAAACTCGCGTGGAGACAACTGTGGCTATGGAATTGGCCGCATCATGGAACCCGTTGACAAAATCGAATCCCAGCGCCAGAACAATGATGATTATGATCAGGATCAGGTTGGGATCAAGCATTCGCAATGATCACTTTTTGGATGACGTCGCCGGTATCTTCAATTTGATCAGCTGTACCTTCTAACAGCTCGTAAATTTCTTTCCAACGGATGAAATTGAAGATTTCATCCTTATCCGCTACAAGATCCTTCATGCCGGCATAATAAGCAATATCACCTTCATTTTCCAGCGTATTGATCTTGACAATATGCTCGCGGACTTTGGTATAACTTTTTTTATCGCCCATAATTTTTAAAGCGCAGGTCAATTCTTTGGCGCATTCCACGATCAGGCGGGCCAGAGTCTGGGCAGTGGAAGTGGGTTTCTTAACCTTATAAACCAGCAAACGCTGAGCGGTGGCGTTGACAGAATCCAGGGCATCGTCAACGGTGTTAACCAACCGTTGGATATCATCAGGGTCGATGGGGGTAATCAAAGTACGCGGCAA
This sequence comes from Leptolinea tardivitalis, assembly GCF_001050275.1. Taxonomy (GTDB): domain Bacteria; phylum Chloroflexota; class Anaerolineae; order Anaerolineales; family Anaerolineaceae; genus Leptolinea; species Leptolinea tardivitalis. The sequence goes on along the minus strand of NZ_BBYA01000005.1, from coordinate 18,854 downwards.
CAGGTTGGTTACATCATGTACCACCTGGTCCCCTTTGTGTTCTATTTCCGAGATTTTTAGTGCCAGCTCTTCCGCCTGATCCATGTGGTCAAGCATGAATTGCAATTGTGTGGCCCCTTCCAGCAGAATTTCACTGGCCTGTTGCAGATACTCATAAAACTTTACTTCCGCAGGTAAAAATGTGAAATTCAAAACGACCTCCGGTCTGCTGTTGGGATATTTCCAGAAATGGCATTATAGTCAATATTAACCATTTATTAACAGTGTGTTAAGTAATATTAACGAACTGATTCTTGACCAAACCTGTACCAATTGTTTGACCCACCCTTGATTATTCATATAATTGCACTAGACTGATTGGTCAACAGAAAAGGAAAATCCGCATGTCACCTGAACCATTTCCTTCCCGCAGGGCACCGTTCTTCGCAGATATTCCGGATGAAAAATGGAATGACTGGCACTGGCAGTTAAGTCACCGGCTCAATTCAGCCGAAGATTTTGAGAAGATCTTTCCACTGACAGAAAGTGAAAAGAAAGCCCTTACAGCCTCTCATCTATTTCGGGTCGATATCACTCCGTATTTTGTCTCTTTGATAAACCCGGCTGATCCGGAAGACCCGATCCGCAAACAGGTTATCCCCACAGCCGGTGAAATACAACCTTTCACGGGGATGATGGAAGACTCCCTTTCAGAAGACCGTCATTCACCTGTGCCCGGGTTGGTTCACCGCTATCCGGATCGCGCCCTGATGCTGGTAACAACGCAATGTGCTTCCTATTGCCGATATTGCACTCGCTCCAGAATCGTTGGGGACCCCGGCGAGAATTTTTCGCGGGCAGACTTTGAGCTTCAATTGGACTACCTGCGGCACACGCCGCAGATCAGGGATGTGCTGCTTTCAGGCGGCGATCCTTTGACGCTTGCGCCGAAAGTGCTTGAGGAATTGTTGACAAAGCTGCGTGAAATTCCGCATATTGAAATCATCCGTATTGGTAGCCGTGTTCCAGTGTTCATGCCCCAGCGGGTTACACCGGAATTGACAGATATGCTACAGAGATTTCATCCGTTATGGATGAACATCCATGTTAACCACCCCAACGAAATTTCAGCCGAACTGGCGGCTGCCTGTGACCGTCTGACACGTGCGGGTATTCCTCTGGGTAATCAGTCTGTTTTACTGGCAGGTGTGAATGATTGTCCGCATATCCAGCGGAAGCTGGTGCAAGACCTTGTGCGCATCCGTGTCCGGCCGTATTACCTCTACCAATGTGATCTGGTAGAGGGAGCCGGGCATTTCAGGACACCGGTGGCCAAGGGATTTGAAATTCTGGAGGCCCTGCGAGGGCATACATCCGGGTTCGCCGTTCCCACCTATGTGGTGGATGCTCCCGGCGGGGGCGGGAAAATACCGGTGGGACCGAATTACATGGTCAGCATGTCTGACCATAAAATTGTCCTGCGCAATTATGAGGGCTACATCACCACCTATGAGGAACCTGTAGATTACAAACCGCACGATCCGAAAACCTGCCGATTTTGCCAGTCAAAACGGATTGAACCCGGCCAGCAAGGAGTCAGCGCTTTATTGGATGGAGATGAAATGTTTATCAAACCGGAAGGATTTGACCTGCTTCACAACCGAGGCGGAGGTCAACACCGCCTGAGGGCTGATTCAGACAAATGGAAACCTTTGGGTATTGGGTCAGGCAACGAAGAGCACGATTAAGGGAGAGACAACATGCATTATCGCAGGCTCGGTCATACTGGATTAAAGGTGAGTGAAATTTCGCTCGGCTCCTGGATTACGTTTGGAGCCCAGATCAAAGAAGATACCGCTATTGAACTTCTGCACACTGCCTATAATCAGGGCGTGAATTACTTTGACAATGCCGATGTTTACGCCAATGGGCAGGCGGAAATCGTGATGGGGAAAGCGATCAAAGGTCTGGCCAGGGAAACACTGGTCATTTCCTCCAAAGTTTTTTGGCCAACGTTTGATGGTCCAAATGGACGCGGTCTTTCTCGCAAACATATCACCGAATCAATCGATGCCTCCCTTAAACGGTTGGGAACCGACTATGTGGACCTGTATTTCTGTCACCGGTATGATCCTGATACACCCGTGGAGGAAGTGGTGCGAACCATGGATGACCTGGTTCATCGGGGAAAAGTGCTGTACTGGGGGACTTCAGAGTGGGAACCCAGCCAGGTGGCGCAGGCCATAGGAACAGCACGGCAATACAACCTGATACCTCCCTCAATGGAACAGCCGCAGTACAACATGTTCCACCGCAAACGTGTGGAATGGGAACTGGCTCCCCTTTGCAAAGACGTCGGCCTGGGCCTGACCACCTACAGCCCGTTATATTTTGGAATCCTTACCGGGAAATACAATGACGGTATCCCTTCTGGTTCACGGGCTTCATTGGACGATATGGCCTGGATACGTGAACATATAACCCCGGAGACGATTGGCAAGATCCGCCAGTTGACCAGCCTGGCCCAGGAAAATGGCATGACAACCGCCCAGCTTTCTCTGGCCTGGATATTGCGGCGAAAAGATGTCAGTTCTGTGGTTACAGGAGCCACCCATCTGGAGCAGTTGGACGAAAACTTGAGTGCCCCAGAAATGGTGGATAATCTCAATGATGTGATACTGGATCGAATTGATCAGATCCTGGGTGAAATCCAGGAATGAGTAAAAAAAACAGGCCGCCCGGAATTTGAAGGACGGCCTGTTTTTCTATTTTGCAGGATCCGGCTGCGATAGAATGGGCTGGCTGGAATTTTGCCTGTGAATCATGAAACTGCGGGTGATGTTGGCGAGAATCATACCTATCGTGTAAACGGCGATCAACCAGACACTCAACGAAGTTCCGAATCGGGTTATCACAACACCCTGCAGCGGAGGCAGTGCCATGCCGCCCAGGCTGGCCAGGGCGACGATCAGCCCGGCTGCTTTACCGGATGAATCGCTAAACAGAGAAGCGCTGATGGTGAATGTGGTCGGGTAAATCGGTCCAAAAAAGAATCCGACAAGCAGCACGGCGATGATCGAGGCCGTCAATCCACCGGTGCTCACGGCCAGCAGCAATCCACCCAGAACGGCGCCTGCCAGGCTGACAAACAGCAGTCGGTTTGACGTCCAGCGTGTCCCCAGTATGGCCCCGACCAGACGGCCGGCTGTCAGAGCCATCCAGAAGCCTGAGACGACCAGGGCAGCTTTATCAGCCGACAGGGCGGTGGTCTTCTGCATGTAGGTGGCAGTCCAACCGCCCATGCTGTTTTCAGCGCCTACATAGATGAAGAGGATCACTCCGGCGATCCAGAGCAGCGGGGAAAGATAGAACGGTCTGCCGGCTTCATGGGTGACTTTAACTGGCTTGTTGATGGGGGAAAGCAGGAACAGAGCAATGAAGGGTATGGATAGCAAAACCATACCCACACCGATCCAGATCACCGGAATTCCAGTGTTCCATTGTTTGATGGTGTAACTGGCCATGGCCGGACCGGCCACAGCGCCAACACCAAAAAAGAAATTGACCAGATTGACGGCGGCCACACTGCGGTCTTTGAAGACTTTGGCCACCAGCACATTCACGCAGATATCCACCGCGCCATGACCGAGACCGGCGAGCAGTCCGCTGGCCAGCATCACCGGCAGTGACCGGCTGAATGTGACTCCCAGCATACCGGCACTGACAATGAGCATTCCAACGATGAGTACCGGACGCGGCCCCAGTTTGTCCGTCAGAGTTCCGGCGCCGATCTGAGCCAGGAAAGCCCCCAGAAAAATGGCCGTAAAAATGGCACCAACGGCTTCAAGGGCAGAACCTGTATTGGAGGCCAGATCAGGCAGAATTGGTCCGATGGAAGCTGTAAGGATACCCAGAGCGATAAAAACGATGCAGGATAGAATAATGGTACTGGTAGGAGTTCTCATTTTTCTCTTTCATAAACGGGTGGAAAAACCCGCTTGACTTTAAGATTGTTAAATAAGATAATACATGCATATAAACGCATTGTCAAGAAGAAAACCGCATATAAACGCAAAATGTCTGGAGAAAATATGCTTAAAGAAGAACGACAGCAAATTATTATGGAAAAATTGAGGCACGAAGGAAAAATCGTAGCCGTTGATCTGTCTGCAGCCATCAACGTGTCGGAAGATACCATTCGGCGCGATCTGCGCGATCTGGCTGATGCCGGTCTCATCCAGCGGGTGCATGGCGGTGCATTGCTGCGCTCGCCGGCGGGTGCCAGTTATAAAGAACGCCAATTCATGAGCAGTGATGCCAAGATGGACATTGCGCGGGCGGCAGTCTCACTGGTTCAAAACCGGCAGGTGATCATTCTGGATGGCGGTACCACCACGCTGGAGATTGCCCGACGGCTGCCCATAGGTCTGCATGCCACCGTAGTGACCAACAGCCCGCCCATCGCTGTAGTGCTGGCGGATTACCCTGATATTCAGACTGTGATGGTGGGCGGACATATCCTATCACCCTCTCTTGTCACCATTGGCGCGGCGACGGTGGAGGCGTTTTCCAATATACATGCCGATCTGTGTATGCTGGGCGTGTGCAGCCTGCACCCTGAAATGGGTGTGAGCACCCCCGATTACGAAGAATCGCTGGTCAAACGTATTATGGTGACCAATTCAGCCGAAGTGGCTGCCCTGGTCACGGTGGATAAGCTGGGCACCGGTGCCCCCTATACCGTGGCACCGATTTCTGACCTGACGTATATCATCACGGAAGCGGACACTTCGGATGACATGCTGCAACCTTACAGCGCGAAGGGCATCACAATCATGAAGGGGAAGAAATAAGCGGAGCATGAAAGGGCTTGTCTCTCTGTGGATTTTTGTATCACGAAGATAGTGCGTGATCCTTCAGCCCTGATGGGCTTCAGGATGACAGATAAGCTGCTGGTTGGATCATGACCCAACCAGAGAAATTTGATTCAATTGACCTATTGATAAAGTCACCGATTATCATATAATTATGAAATGAATGGGGGTTAACCATGGAATTTTCCGAAAACGAATTTAAACGAATACTCGAAATGCCCGGTCCACTTGATTTTCAAAACCGCGATCTTTCAGGTGCTGATTTGAAACGTGTTGACCTTACCCGTGCTGACTTGCGCGGTGCTGACCTGCGCGGCGTGGACCTAACCCAGGCGATTTTGCGGTATGCAAATATCCACGGAGCGATACTTGAAAAAGCCATCCTTTCAGGCGCGCACCTGTTCGGATCGAACTTATATGCTGCAGACCTGACATCCGCGACATTCTGGCGCACAAACCTTTCTGGTGCACCTTTAATTTGCGCAAGCTTAAATGGTGCGCGGCTAATCGAAGCCAATCTCAGCTATGCCGTTTTAATCGGCGCTGAAATGGAAGATGCCAACCTGTGGTGTGCCAATCTGAAATACGCCTACTTGCAAGAAGCCAGGTTGTCAGGCTGCAATCTGGAGGGGACCAATCTCATGCATGCGATATTGGATGGGGCATTTCTGGTGGATGCGGAATTGAGCGGCGCCAGGCTTGACTATGCCTCACTCTCGAAGGTAGATCTCTCCGGGTCGAATCTGGAAGGGGCCAGCCTCATCAATACGGACTTGAGTGAAGCCATTCTAAACGGCGCGAACCTGGAAGGCGTGGAATATTACAGTGAGAGTTCCTGGCGGGGCACAAAATGGCCGGATGGGTTTGACCCTATCAAAGCTGGTGCCATACTGCAGGAAGAGTAGTTGACGCAGTTTTCCGGGATGAATCTTCATAAAACGAACAATTCAGAAACACGGTATGGTCGTGATATGGTGCGATGTCCCCTGATGAACAGGGGTGTGCCTATTATTTGACTTTGTAAAACTACAGGATTCGATCATGATCCAGACTATTAACCTGAAGGACAAATTGACGCGCATTACAGAATACTGGCACCCGGGGATCGTGGGTGAATTAAATGATTCCCACCTGAAGCTGGCCAAACTGAAGGGCGAGTTTCTCTGGCATCACCACGATGTTGAAGATGAACTTTTCATGGTGATAAAAGGCAGCCTGGTAATCAAACTGCCAGACAAAGACCTGCATATCAACGAAGGTGAATTCGTTATCATCCCTCACGGCGTGGAACATAAACCTGTCGCTGAAGAAGAAGTTCATGTTTTGTTGATGGAACCCAAAGCCACCCGCAATACGGGGAACGTGGAGAACGAGCGTACAGTAGAGCCTGAATGGTTGTGAAAAAATGCGGTACACTTGCCGCACTATGGACAAAGAACAAAAGCGCAATTTCCTGATTATTGCCGCCCTTGGGGTGGTTGTTTTTCTATTTTTCATCACGCCCAATTTTAAGGGGGCGCAGAATGCCGCCATGCTTTCGGCATTCGAGATTGATGAATTCGCGCAATACCCGAACCTGATTGGCATGTTGACCCCCGGACCAACGTTATATCAAACCATCCGGAACTTCCTGATATACAACCATTACTTTTATGGTTACCCGTTTTATTTCCTTTCAGCACTGGCAGCCCTCCCCGTTAAAATTATTTATGGGGCAGACTGGCAGCACCAGACGGCTGTCATTGTGATGCTTTTACGCCAGATGATCAATGTAGCCCCGATGCTACTTGCGGCCGGGCTGCTGACCTATATTCAGACCCGTTTTCGCGGACTATACCGCACCGTTGGTCTGTTTGCTTTCCTGTCTTTTCTCCCGGCGGTTTGGGTCAACAACGTCTGGTGGCACCCTGACAGTCTGGCCGTGCTTTCAGCCGTTCTGATCCTATTCTTTCTGGATCGGGATCAGCTGGAATTGGGAAAATCCTTCTTCATGGCGGCGGCAGTCTGCGGGCTGGCCGTGGGGATTAAATATACCGGTGTGTTTTTTGGCCTGTCCATTCTGGTTTACCTGATCTGGGCCTGGATTACGAAGAAACATACTCTGAAAAAAATGGCTGTTGGTGCTGTTGGATTCCTGGGGATCATGGCGGCGGCCTTGGTGATCACCAATCCGCTTCTGCTTCTTCCGCAGGAACGTGCAGCCGTCATTGAGACGCAGAAACTGCAATTCCAGCAGACCTCCATGGGGATCATGCAGACCAATCAGACAGCTTACTTTGCCAGTGAGTATCCTGAAGATTTTCGAACTCATTACGGTGAAATCGAATTTCTTATGCTGGCCTTTGCCGGGTTATTTGTGGGCATGCTATTTTCAAAAAAACGCTGGTATTATGCCGTATTGCTGGCGTTTCTCATTCCCATGACGTTGACAATCAATTTTTCGGCCACCCGGCGGACGCATTACTTTCTGCCGGTGGTTTTACCGCTGGTCTCCTGCCTGAGTGTAATCCTGCCCGGTAAGGGCGATCCAGATGACGAAAACCGGGTTAAATCATCTTCAGTGGTGCAATATTTGACCATCGGCATGATGTTGTATCAGGCATACCTGTTTTTTCCCACCAATCAGAAAATATTTACCGATGCCGTGAATAAAGAGGAAACATCTCCGTCTATTGCCTTTTATCATGATGTCACCAAAGCCCTGCCTGATGGATTTGACTCCGTTAAGCGGATCGTATACAGAGATTGGAAGGTGTATTTTCCGCCAACAGGAAATTACCTGACAGAAATGACCTGGGACATGCCAACCTTTGACTACATTAAATCCATCCATCCCGATGTGCTGCTCCTGGATCGGGAAAATATTGGTCTTTTCTCGAAAGCGGAATCCGTTACAAATTCCGTCAATCCGGGAAATATGCAGCCGGTGCATGAATTCTATCTGGCCGCCAACAATGACCGAATTCCCGGTTATACGATGTTCTTCAAAGATACCTTCGGTATGGCTTTCCTGAAAGACAATCTGAACTAAAGAAAGACGGAGCTGAATACATAAACCAGCTCCGTCTTTCTGTGTCAGTGTATTAATCTAGGCGCGAAGTTTCGCTCCGAGTTCCTGGTCAAGGCGTTTGACAATCCGCCCGCGGATCTGCGCCACTTCCTGATCGGTGAGAGTGCGGTCGGGAGCCTGATACGTCAGACTGTAAGCAAGGCTCTTCTTCCCGGCACCAATCTGGATACTGCGGAAGATATCGAAGAGTCGGATATCCACCAGGTTCTTGCCGCCGGTTTGCCGAATGAGGGCTTCCACTTTTCCCGCCGGGACAGCCTCATCGACCGTCAGGGCAATATCTTCGAGGACAGGCGGGTATAACGGGACCGGTGAGGTGGTCATCAACGGCGGGATAACATTCAATAGTGCTTCAAGATCAATATCGGCTGCCAGTACAGGCGCCTGCAAGAAGTCAAAGCGTTCTTTTACCAGTGGATGAATTTCACCAAACACACCGAGGGTGACATCACCACAGGTGAATGACGCACATTTACCCGGATGGAAACCATCAGCGGTGGTGGGAGTAAAGCTGACTTTCTCGAGGTGAAGCCCTTCGGCAAGTTCTTCCAGAATACCTTTCAGATCGAAGAAATCAAGTGTATTGTTGTCTTTTTTGTCCCATGCGGGTGTTTCCCGCCGGCCAGACAGGGCTATGGCCAGCTGGCGCGGTTCGGTTGGTAGAATGTTGTCTTTCTGCGGGAGATAAGCCTGACCGATCTCGAAAAGCATCAACCGGTTTGAAAGCCGGATATTTTTCTGGAGAGTCTCCAACACTGAAGCCATGACGCTGCGACGCATAACCCGGCGGTCGACGGCGATCGGGTTTTGCAGGGTGACATAATCAAGGTCAATGGCCGATTTATCCACCGGTTGCAGCCAGCGGGCTTCTCGTTCAGGTGAGGTCATCCGGTAAGAGATGGTTTCCTGCAGGCCGAATTTGACGAGCAGGTCGCGCACCATCTCTTCTCGTTCCAGAGAAGGATTGTTGCGCTGGGGGGGCATTTCATCTGAAAGGCGGGTGGCTGGAATGGCATCGTACCCATACATGCGGGCGATCTCTTCCATCACATCAGCCACACCGATGATTTCTTCACCAATATCCAGCCGGTAGGGAGGTGTTTTCACTTCAACGGCATTGCCTTTAACGGTGCAGACGAATTCCAATGGTCTGAGAAGACTGGCGATTTTATCGGCCGTCAGGTCAATTCCCAGCCAACGGGTGACATCATTTGTGGTTACCGTCACCATCGGATCTTTGGCAGGCAGTGGATATTCATCCACCAGGTCCGAATAGATTTCACCGCCTGTCCATTCTGCCATCCGGTCAAGACAAAGTTGTATGGCTTCAGGGCAGAGTTCCGGATGAATACCCCGGGCGAAACGGAAGGAGGCTTCTGAATTCAATTTCAGGTAACTCATCGTTTTACGGATATTGATGAAATTCCAGGCAGCGCCTTCCAGAAGGACAGTTTTGGTTGATTCGGTGATTTCAGATTCAAGGCCGCCCATGACACCGGCCACACTTAAGGCACCTTCGGTATCGCATACCAGAACGGTGTAATCTTTGAGAGTACGTTCCACGTTATCAAGTGTGGTCAGTTTTTCACCCTCGGCCGCTGTTCGGGTAATGATGGTAGGCACACCGCCCTTCACACGTTTGACCAGCACATCATAATCAAAGGCATGCAGTGGTTGGCCGGTTTCCAGCATCACATAGTTTGTGGCATCCACCAGAGCATTGATCGGGCGCATTCCGGCCAGGCGCAGACGGCGTTGGATTTTGTAAGGGCTCTCAGCATGCTGGCAGTTTGAAATCATTCCCACAGCAAACCGCGGGTTAAGCTGCGGAGAAGTAATCTTGATGCCAATCTTGCCTTTCAATGAGGGTCCAGTGGCCTTATGGGTAGGAACGGGTTTCTTTAAAGTCTTACCTGTCAAAGCGGCCACTTCACGCGCTACACCGATGACGCAGGCATTGCGGATCATGTTCGGAAGGATGGAGATTTCAAAGACGGCATCGCCAATATAATCCACCAGCGGCATACCGGTGGGGGCATCAGGTTCGAGGAAAATAATGCCTTCGTGTTCCTCGGAAATACCCAGTTCTTTTTCTGAACATACCATGGAAAAAGACTCCACCCCGCGGATTTTGGCGCGTTTAAGTGTTGTCAGTTCCAGCCCGGCAGCATGACCATCGTATAAAACGGCGCCTTCCTTCGCATAGGCAACCTTGATGGGCTGCGCCAGCGGCCCCTGTCCCTTGTAGGGGTACAGGTTGGGTGCACCAGTCAACACGATATACTCACCTGTTCCGTCCTTTAGTTTGCACAGTACCAACCGATCGGCATTGGGATGCGGCATGACCTCATCAATCTGGGCGACCACGATCTTCTCGCGATCCCATTCGAGACCGGAGAACTTGAATTCGCTGTGATCAGAATGGGGAATGGGCAGGCCGATGGTATGAATCTCATCCACTTCCAATCCGGCCATGGTCAACAGGCGGGCCAGTTGATCAAGCGGCAGATCAATATCGACATAATCTTTTAACCAGCTAAGGGGTATTTTCATGAGAACTGCTCCAGGAAACGGACGTCATTCGCCCAGAAGTTGCGGATGTCATTGATCTGATTGCGCAGCATGGAGATACGTTCCGGTCCCATGCCAAAAGCGAAGCCAGAATAAACCGATGGATCATAACCGCCGTTGCGCAGAACTGTTGGATGGATCATACCGCAGCCAAGGATCTCGAGCCAGCCGGAGTTTTTGCATACCTGGCATCCGGCACCATGGCAGACAAAACATTCCACATCCATTTCCCCGCTGGGTTCTGTGAAGGGGAAATAGGAAGGACGCAGGCGGGTGCGGGCATTGGCGCCAAACAAACGGCGGGCGAAATCCGTCAAAGTGCCTTTCATATCACCCATGGTGACATGTTTTCCGACCATGATGCCTTCCACCTGGTGGAATTGAATTTCTGAGCGAGCACTGATCTGTTCATAGCGATAGCACATGCCGGGCAGGATAACACGAATAGGTTCAGGGCAGTATTCGCGCATCACATGCACCTGGCCGGGGGAGGTGTGGGTGCGAAGAATCACACCTGGTTTGGTCGTATAGAAGGTATCCCACATATCACGGGCAGGATGGTAAGCCGGGATATTTAACAGTTCGAAGTTGTACTCATCGGTTTCCACATCGCGGGCTCTGTAGACCTGGAAACCCATATCTCCGAAGATGCGATAAATCTCGCGCAGCATTTTGGTCTGCGGGTGCAGCCGGCCGTGAGCCGGACGGCGGCCGGGTAAGGAAATATCCACCGCATCGCTGGTCAGGCTCTTATTGAGCATGGCCTGTTTGATGGCGGCAGCATGTTCTTCCAATGCAGCCTCAAATTCTTTCTTGACCTGATTAACGCGTTCTCCAACCAGAGGACGGACTTCGGCGGAGACCGTTTTCATCTGACTGAAGATCTGGGTCATGGGGGCGCTGCGGCCAAGGTTGGCAACCTTCCAGTTCTGCAACCCCAGCTCATCCTGGACGACCTGCAGGGATTCGAGGCCTTTTTTGCGCAGTTCTTCCAGTTCATTTAAGATGGGATGATCCTGCATTCTTGCTCCTTCATGGTTAAATAAAAAACTCCACCCCGCCAAGGGACGGGATGGGGTCCGTGGTACCACCCTTGTTGACAGCCAAAACTGCCCGCTTTGTGCCAGAAGGCTGAGTTCAAAAGAACACCTGGCGGCCATATAACGCTGGCAAAACGGAACGGATTACTGAAATGTTCACCCGCTCGGCTCAAGAGCGAACTTCAACTGATTTCTTCCGAATGCACGTTTCAGCGGTCTTTCGATCCGGTGCATCTCTCTGGCGGGGCCTGTCAGTTTACTCTTCTCTGTCACAGCCTTTAAATCTGTTAGATTGATATTATCTCTGAACCGGGAGAACTGTCAAGAGTTGAAAATCCGCTATACATGTTTCAAAATCTGGGTTGGGACGAAGCATCTGGTATGAACATTACCTTTCATCATATTTTTCCCTCCAGATGTTTCGCCCTCACTCGCCAGGTGAATCATTCAATCCACACAGATATATTCTGGTTTTTTATTCCTATAAAGATAAAGAGCAATCTATATGGGTGAACCAAGAATTGTTTGGGTATTGCGCCGGATAAAGCATTTGGAGCATAGATCATTTTATGGTCAATTATGCCTGCTACAGACTTTGTCCATATGATAAAAAACCTATTCCCAGTAAACTGTTCACCCGGTATAGTACCTATTTATACCAAACGAAAAAAGCTATTGAGAGAAGGTGAAACATTTACTTCATGGGTGTAAATTTTATCGTTTGGATCACGTCCCTGAAGATTGTGTCAGGATCTTCCTTGTCACCTGGAATGACAGTTATGACGAATGTGACCCGAGGGACCTGGGCCACCTGTTCAGTGGTGCGATCTAATTGAATTTTTGAATTCATAGGTGCGTTAAAGAAATAAAGCACTTTCTTGATGAGTTTGCTTTCTACTTCAATATGGCAATAACCTTGATTTATGCCTGACAACCATCCTGCTTTCTTAATTTGTGCCGATGGATCCTCTTTTTTCTCTATGGGTAATACATTCGATGACGCGTACATCTGGCAGGTTAGATTTTTGAAATCATTATCCTTGTCTTCATGATCGAATGTCCATGAAAAGGTTGACCATTGCAAAACCGCGCCTGATGGGGTGCTCATTAGTAGATCCCCGTTTTTCATCTCAATTAACTGAATATCTTTTGGGTATTGGAAGGTAAATAATGATTTGTATTTCCCGGAGTAAGTCAACCAGTCCTCTGTTGATACAGGTTTTCCTGTGGACGGGGTAGGTGTGGTTTCGGAAGGGAGCCCGTCAAAGGTTTGATTTAAGACCTTACTTGCCTGTTCGGGAAGCCACTCAGGGATTGAACTCGTTGAACCGGAGTTCGTGAGTTTGATCAGGTTGGTTCCATCAGCTTGGACAGCAAAGATTTCCTTGTCAAATGTCGCGAAAAGGATCTGTTTTCCATCAGGCGACCAGGAAATGGTCCGGATATCGAACCCGGCAAGTGTCGGATTATTTGAAAGAAGGGAGACGCTTTCACCACTGGTAACTTCACGAATATCGACAGTAGTTTGCTCAGCCTCCTGGGAATAATAAGCAATCCACCGCCCATCCGGTGACCAGGCTGGAAAATATGCATTATGTTTTTCTGTTATTTTCTGCGTTAATAGAGGCTTTACTTCGAGTGTGTCGGCGTTAATAAGACAGAGGCTAATATTTTTGTTCTCCGTTGACGATGTATCGCCGGTCTGGCAGGTTATTGCAATTGTAGATCCATCGGGAGACCAGGCATAATCAATAAATCGGTTGTTTGAAAGTGGTGTTTTCCTTTTTGTTTCCATGGAATATACATAATTAATGGATGTATTTTTTGAAACACCAATTTTAAAATTCTTGTCAATCGTTAGCGAAGCAGTGAAGGAGTGGAAAAGGATTTCTTTTCCACTTGGAGACCACAATGGTATCCTGTCGGACGTTGAATTACTGGATGATACGTTTATTTTCCCAGAGCCGTCACTTCTCATCAAAAAGATTTCATCTTTTCCCTGATCGGACGTGTAAACAATGTATTTTCCATCGGGAGACCATTTTGGTAGAAATTCGGAAACGGCGGCGGTAGTGAGTTGCTTAAGATCACTGCCATCCAATTTCATACGATAAATATCAGATTGGCTGTTGGGTTTCCAACCTTCAAAGACGACGAATTGACCATCTGGTGAGATATCAAACTGGCCTTCTTCAATTTCAATATTTGTTAAACGGCTCAATCCACTACCATCGGCTCTAACTTTATAGAGATGGAAGGTGCCATCAGGAGAAAGCTCATTCGAATCGAATATTACCCATTTTTTCTGTGATTCAAGTACAGTTTGTGTAGCACGGTAAGCCTGGGTGGCAACAGCCATAGCTGTGGATTGGATGGCTGTATTGGTGGCAGCCACATCAGCCTGGATGGCAGTCTGAGTGGCAGACACGTTACCTGTCGCCTGTATGGCAGCCTGTATGGTCGCTTCAATTTGAACCGTTGCACTTGGTGAAACAGGTACATCCGCTGTCGCATTTTGATAGAATGTTGGTGTACTCCCATGTTGAATGGGAGAGCAACCGACGAAAAGAATTAGAAAGGTAAAAACTATCAAGGATATAGACTTTTTCATTTTTCCCTCTAAAAAGTATCCATTTGAATAAATATAACTATATATTATGTGTGCCGGCCGACATATAAACTGCGGCTACAATTCAGTATATCAGGTAGTTTTTTATCGGCAAACATTTTTAAACCACGTAATGTCCTGGAAACACTGATATCAAATCAAACAAGAATTGCGATAGAAAAAATGAATGAAGACGGCAAATCGGAGCTTTTCTGGCTCTTATATACTACAGGGTCTTTATTGAAGGTTTTCCTGTTGATGCTTGATTCATTCTAAATATCATATGTAGATTGTCTGGAGGGGTAAGATATCAACCAATCTACAGAAGATCCGCCAGATTGACCTTCCTCAAAAGTACATCCTGCTGGATGATCTCACCCATCTTTTCCGGCTCTTCGAACATCGGGCTGTGAGTGGATTCATTAAAACGTGTAGAAGCCCTTCACGGGTGCTTTAACCTGGTCGAAGTATTCCCTGGCCAGGGTGTATTCACTGTGCAATCATAGATGCCATGCAGGAAATAAACAGGGATCTTCAATTAATTCCGGCACATCTTTGGTCAGGTCGGTGGAGAGCTGGCCATTCCAGGTATATTTGCCAGAAAAGATCTTTCCGCGCCACAGGTGTATTCAGGGAATAGAAATGTAAGAACGCGTAACATTTTATACAAACGTACAATAAACGCTATATATGATTGTAAAATATGGACTGTCTATAAAAATGGGTATTGGTTATAGCTGATCTTCCAAGGTGGAGTAACTCGGATGAAAAAACAATCGTCGGGTTCCTTCTGGATATTGCTCTGGTTTCCATTTCATGCTGGCTGCTAGCACCCGGTTAACAAAGTTGAAGTTGAATCCATGATGACTGCCATATTGACGGCACAACCAACGACAATACTTTCACCGCAGGTTGTGGAACCTCTTCCACCTACCCCCTTACCAAACAGTCGTAACGACTGCTAGTCTTCGCCTGTTAGAATTGCGGGTGGATTTCATCGGTCCCGATCGTATCCTGTACACTTGGGCAAAAAGCAGCAGTTTGACAACACTGCAGGCCACAGGGGATGTCACTGATTTGAAAATTTCACTGGATGGTTCATTGGTCACCTATACCCGTTTGGATGGCAACGAACATTATTCCCTTTGGATCATAAGTTTTGAAGACTCAAACGCTCAGGTTATGACCAACAATGATTTTGTCAACTTCAAAATAAATTAAACGAGTCTGGGAACCTCTCCTACCAATCTGAAATGGATTCCCGGCAAACCGGTTAACCTTTGCCCCCGAAAGATCTTTGAGGGCCCGGGAATGGCTTTGAACGACGGCCTGATCATTGTGGATGGTGATAAAAGTACCTGGGATGTCCTTCTGAATGCCCGGCAGGATGGTGTGGCTATCTTCTCTCCGGATGGAAAGCGTATGGCTATTTCGATGGCGCGAAATATATCCATCATGGATTTGAATGGGATTCCGGCGCCCGGCCCTAATTTGGATTTCCCTCCGGTAGCCACCTATTCAGAGTACCCGTATTACCCGTCACCCGTCTGGCTGTGTTCATTCCAACAGATGACCCGATGAAAAACCGCGCAGGCCTTCCTCCGTATGGAGCCTGGTTGTAAGGGTAGCGCGCCCATGCGTTTGGCTAAAGTAATACCTCAATTTATCGGTCTGGGGAGCATATCCCCTTACCTTTAGTAATTATTCTACGTTAGAAAGATTGGCAATCCGGCGGGAAACAGGCGTGAAATGATCACCATGTGGATCAATGCAAGACAGGAGAAAAGTGTTTTCATCGGCGGCATTCCAATAACCCACGATTGGAATCTTGATAATGAAAACATTACCTATCAAACTGATCAACACGCGGCAGTTACAAACAATGAAATGAATGGTTCGGTGGGTAATCTGTCAGAGACAGATGGGGCGTATTGGTTTGCCTGGGTGGATTCAAACCGCTATATTTTTTCCCCACGTAATCGGCGATACTATCGAACTTAATCTTGGAAATCAAAAAGAGGGCAACCTTTTTGCTGGCTACCCTCCCGAAATCAGACTATTTTCGCCTTTTGGTGGATTTTATCCGGTAAGGTCAGGCGGTGACCAATGTTCCGGCTTTCTTACCCACCAGAACATCGTGCAGGGCTTTGGCATCCCACAGGTTCAACACCAGAATGGGCAGTTTGTTTTCCATACAAAGGGTGATGGCCGTGCTGTCCATCACTTCCAAACGACGATTGATGGTATCAATATAGGTTAATTGATCAAACTTGACAGCCTTTGGATTCTTCACCGGGTCGCTGTCATACACACCATCCACCTTGGTGGCCTTGATTAAAACATCGGCATCAATTTCCATGGCACGCAGGGCGGCTGCCGTATCCGTTGAAAAATACGGGTTTCCTGTGCCGCCGCCAAAGATGACCACGCGTCCTTTTTCCAGGTGACGGATAGCCCGCCGTCGGATATACGGTTCTGCGACTGAACGCATTTCAATGGCCGATTGTACGCGGGTCATTACTCCCAGGCTTTCAAGGGCATCCATGAGCGCCAGCCCGTTCATCACAGTGGCCAGCATACCCATGTAATCCGCTGTGGCGCGGTCCATTCCACTCGTAAGGCCAACCTTCCCGCGCCAGAGGTTACCGGCGCCGATCACAATGGCCACATCAACACCCATCTCACGTACATCCTTGACCCGGCTGGCAATGTCCAGTGCACGCTTGGGGTCAATTCCGGAGCCGACATCTCCCCCCAGAGCTTCCCCGCTTAACTTCAACAGTATGCGATGATATTTCAGGGATTCCATGCCACCTTCCTTTTTGATAATAAAAGAGCCAACCCATCGGTTGGCTCTTTCAAATACTTTATTCTTCGGCGGTAGATTCGCCTAATTCCCAACGGACAAAACGACGGATAACCACGTTTTCTCCGAGACTGACAATGGCATCATTCAACAATTGTTGAACAGTCATGTTTTCATCCCGGATATATTTCTGGCGAAGCAGAACTTTTTCATCCTTGAATTTGGACAGAGAACCCTCAACGATCTTTGGAATGATGGCATCGGGTTTGCCTTCTTCTTTGGCTTTGGCAGTGGCAATACGGGTTTCGCGTTCGATATCTTCCGCCGGGATGTCTTCTTCGCGGATGTAATCAGGGGCGGATGCAGCGATCTGCAGAGCGATTTCGTGAGCGAAGGCGCGGAATTTATCGGAGCGGCCTACAAAATCGGTCTCACTGTTCACTTCCACCATAACGCCAATGCGGCCCTGGGAGTGAGAGTACAACTCAAGCATGCCATCAGAGGCAGCCCGGTCAGCCCGTTTGGCAGCGGTGGCAAGGCCTTTTTCACGCAGGAATTCGACGGCCTTGTTGTAATCGCCATTGGCATTCTCGAGTGCTTTCTTGCAATCTGAGATACCTGCCGCGGTGGCCTGGCGGAGTTGTTTGATCATTTCAGTTGAAATTTCCATCATTCACCCTTTGTTTAAAATCCGTTCAATAGAATTATAGAATATCTTCTGCGGATTCGTCATCACCATGCCCGCCAAGTTTGGCGAGAGTGGCTGCACCGAGAAGGTCTTTGTCTTCAATATCGCTTTCATCGAGCAGGGCGCGTTTGGCAGCGGCTGAGCGGATGACCTGTTCAGGAGCTGCTTCAGCGGTTTCAGGCTCTTCGTCTTTCCGCAGGGATTTGCCTTCAATGGCAGCATCGGCAATCTTGCCGACCAACAGTTTGATGGCGCGAATGGCATCATCATTCGACGGGATGACATAATCAACGCCGCGAGGATCGCAATTGGTATCCATCAGGGCGATGACGGGAATATTCATAATGTTGGCTTCATGAACAGCGGTTTCTTCGCGGCCTACATCCACCACAAAGACGAGATCGGGCAGGCGTTTCATATTGCGTACACCGCTCAGGCGGATCTGCAGACGGTTGATTTCGCGTTCAATTAATAGACCTTCTTTTTTGGTCAGCCGGTTGATTTCACCGGTATCGCGCATTTTTTCCAGGCGGTCCAGTTCAAGGATACGTTGGAAGATAGTCACCCAGTTGGTGAGCATACCGCCCAGCCAACGTTCGGTAACATAGGGCATACCACAGCGAATGGCTTCTTCTTTGATGGTTTCCTGTGCCTGGCGTTTTGTTCCGATGAAAAGAACAGTACCGCCGGCGGCAACCGTATCGCGCACCAGGCTGTAGGCTGTGTTAATGGCTTTTACAGTCTGTTGCAGATCAATAATATGGATTCCGTTCCGTTCGGTGAAAATGAACGGGCGCATGGCCGGATTCCATTTGTTGGTCCGGTGGCCAAAATGAACACCGCTTTCCAACAGGGCTTTCATGGATATAACAGTTGACATGATACGCAGGCTCCTTTTTGCGTTTTCTGCCGTTTCCTTCATCCCGGCCCACCACCGTTTATAACGGCACGCGAGGTCAGTCCAGAAACGTGAGGATGGGTGTCTTTGCCGAAGCAAAGCGAAACGAGTATATCATAAATTTAACCTTGCGACAAATGACTATCAGGTCGCGCATTGCCTCAAATTAAAAGTAACTTTAGGAGAAACGTTGCCTCACAATAGATGTTACCTTGGGCAGAGAATAGAGAGCTGCCGAGGGAGCTATGATGAGTCAACAAAGCAAGCGAGAATTAGTAGAAACCATCCGACCCCGCTATCAAAAAGGGAACAAAACAGAA
>NZ_BBYA01000004.1 GCF_001050275.1 Leptolinea tardivitalis | reverse complement strand
ATCTGATCCCCTTCCAGATCAAAGCCAACCTCACCAATTTGTATGTTCAGCTAAATCCAGTTACTCTTCGTAAGTCCATAGATCAGAAGGTTCACCAATTATGTACTTTATCTCGGTAACATCAATTATGAGGCAACGATTACCCTTTGGTTACATTTTCCCGTGAGGCATTACGATCTGTCTGCGGGTTGGCTTGCCATGCAAGGATTGTAACAATTCAGTGAATTCATCTTTTGAAAGAGCATATATATGTTTCTGAAAGGATGTTATTTCACGTAATTCATATTCAAGACGTAGTTCTGCTTCTCTTTTTTTGACAGTATCTTCCGCACGATTTTCACGGGTGAATTGAAGCAGATCATTTTCAAAAGATTGTATCTGGATATTCCCCGATGCTTCCCAACGGGTGAGTGCGGTCATAACGCTTTCCTCACGACTGTTGGAGGCTTCTGCCAATTCTTTTAAATTAGCCAGACCATTTCGAGCTGATACAGCATATCGAATCAAGCCAGCTATTGTCTGAAGATAAGACGAGTTGGTTTTATTACCTGGTTTCTCCATGGCCAGCATCACCTTACGAGGCTGACTTTTCTGAATTATGTCTTCAATATCTTTTTGGCTGGTGGGAAGAGACGCCAGAATAAGAGTATCTACTGGATGAAGATGGTACCGACCGACAGTTTCTTCGCGATCAGGTATACGAGGCTCATAAAAAATCACATACTCAGAAGAACCACAGGTTTGAAGAGCGGCTTCCAGGGGATTGGGAGATGACCGAAAGTCAAAGACTGTGATATTCTTTCCCGAAACGTCCACCAGCGGTGATTCTTCTAATTCATGTGACTCCAGCCAGACGGCCTGAAGAGTTACTTCCCCTTTATAAATATTTTCATTTAAAGAGTAGGCAAAATCAAACCAACCCTCAGGTATTTCATCTTCATCTGCATTCCACCAGACAACCGGAATGGTTTGACCGGTTTCATCTTCGATTATGAGTTTGAAATGCTCACGGTTTACCCCAAGAGGTTTCGATGAGACAATATGCACCCGGTGCGAACAAAAAGCCAGAGGTGGATTTTCTTTACCGAAAGGTGCGAGTTGTTTTACCGTAGAATAAAACTCATGGGTGATTTGGCATAAAGATAATTCGGCATCAATCTCTAACACAGGTCGAACTGATACATCAAACCCTTGTAACAGGACCGATTGGTACAGGCGATGTTTAAATTCAGACAGGTTTTCTTTTTTTAATGATAGGCCGGCTGCCATTGGGTGACCACCAAATCCGGCAAGGAGATCACCGGCAGAAGCTATTGCTTCTGTTATGTTGATCCCTTCTATTGAACGGGCTGATCCACGCATAAGGCCATCTGTTGATTCATTTAAAAGAATTGCAGGTCTGTTAAATTTCCCGGAAATTTGCCCGGCTGCCAACCCGAGGACACCCCCTGGCCAGGAAGAATGGGAAAGTATGATCACGGGTGCATCCGACAATTCTTTTTGCCTATCAAGTTGTTCAACTGCGGCATGAAATACCTGGTCGCACAACCACTTCCGGTTGGCGTTCATACCTTCAAGCCGGTCAGCCAATGCTTTTCGTTCATCCGATGATCCCTGATCCATTAAAAAAGGCACCAATGGGTTGGCATCTTCCAGCCGGCCGGCAGCATTCAATCGTGGTGCCAGGAAATAACCAATTAACTGTTCATCCATCGTCGGGTTCTTCAGTTTGGCCGTTTCGATCAATGCGCGTATACACTGACGAGGATTTTCGCCAAGCCTTTTCAACCCGAGTTGGGCAATCAAACGAGAATCCTGTTTTAAAGGAGCCAGGTCAGCGATTAATCCAATAGCGGCCAGATCGATACTCTCAAAGGCAATCTCTTCTTTTCCTGAGCCTCGGCAAATGGCCAGCATTAATTCAAAGGCCACTCCGCTGCCGGATAATGAGCTCAGTGGATGATCTTCAGGCATACGGCGCGGGTTGACACAGGCCAGTGCTGGCGGCAGTACATCTGGCAGGGTATGATGGTCGGTGATAATTACGTCTACCCCATTATCTGCAGCATACTGTACGGCTTCGGCCTCAGAGATACCCGTATCACAGGTTATCAGCAATCGGATTCCCTGCTTCAGAAAGTTTTGCAGAGAAGAAACATTGATACCGTGAGATTCTTTCCCCCGGATGGGGAGGTAAAAAACCACATCGGCCCCGAGCTTTTGCAGGCTCTCAACCAGAACTGCTGTGGCCGTCTGCCCGTCAACATCGAAATCACCCCAGATGCCGATTTTTTCATGTTTATTAAGGGCATAACTAACACGGTCGACAGCCGTTGACATATCTGTCAGTAGTAGAGGATCTGTAAGATTATTGCGATCTGGTTTCAGATAGCGGGCTGCCTGTTCAGGTGAGGTTATTCCTCGCTGCATTAAATAACAGGCAATAGCCGTATTCTGCCCGACATACTCCAACAGTTCTGCCGGTGGAACGATTGACGGACGAATCTTCCAGATGCTTTCCATATGGGTTAAAAAGGAATCTCCTGAATATCATCGAAGTTTATTTCGGGGGATGCCTCTTCTTCGGCTTCGTTATCCTCATCTCCCAAATTTCCTGCTTTGATTCCCCGTTCACACAAAGAACGATACCGGCAGAACTGGCATTTGCGTGGATCGATTGTTAACGGGTATATTTCGCGATCCATTGTTGAAATTTCGTGAACCAATCGGGATAATGTCTGCCGGGTTTCTTTAAGCCAGTTTTGATCAAATGTAAGAAGCACAGGGGTATCGGGGTACACCGGATACCAGTAGATCATTGTGACTTGAGATGGATCAAAAGGCTGGTTGTTATTTAACGATGTTCCGGTTGAAATGACCAGAAATGGATACACCTGAGACTGAATTCGTTTGATAAGAAAGGACGGTTTAGGCAGATTCTGGGTGGTTTTCCAATCCACGATCACAGCCCGTTTCCCCGGTTCGACTGCCAGCAGGTCGATCTTTGCAGCCAGACGATAATTTTCGAACGGCATAGAAATATCCATTTCAGACCGGGTTGTCTCTGGAAGGTCTTTGGGTGGATTCTGCAAAAATGCATTCCACCAGGCTTTCAGGTTTTCATCACCCTGGAAGCGAGAAATCTCTTCATCTGAAATTCCAATATAATGCTGGTGAACCATTTGATGAAATTTCAATCCCAATCGGATAAGACGGTCGTTTTCTTCGATTGGTTCACTGACAGGTGCCGGCCAGACTGTTTTTTCGAGATATTTCAATTGAAACCGCCGTGGACAATCGACAAAGTCTTGAAGGTTATTCTGTGAAAAGATGAAGTCGGCTGGTAAAGTCATTTGAAACCTCGATTCACAAAATTCGCCAGTTCAGCGACCGGGAGAGCAATTATCTGATCACCCTGCCGGCCATTATTCCAGGTGATGGCCAGCTCTTTTTTTGCCCGGGTAATACCTACAAATAACAACCGCAGGCGTTCTGCACAGTATTTCCTGCGGGCTTCTAAAGTGGCGCTGCCCGGCGGAGAAAAGAAAGCCAGGGGATCACCATCTGCAAATCGTTGCAGGAACGCAACCGCTTCTGCGGGTAAATTGATTTGATCACGGATATACCATTTTTCGGATGTGTACCGGTCATTACTTTGTAGTGATGGAAAGTCATAATTATTGGCTGAAAGAAGATATACCCGATCCCATTCCAACCCTTTGGCTTTGTGAATGGTGGTTACCAGCACCCGGCCTTTATATTTTTCGGGATCAAATCCGAGGTCTTCATCGCTGAAACCAGATATCTTGGATTGATTTTTCGCAATACTATCAAGTTCAACAGAAAACTCACTTAATCCCCAATTGGGATTGTTCTTTGAGGCGCGTTCAAGGACAGCCGCCACTTTTTGCGCCAGAGCCAGATCAGCCGGTTCTGTAAAAACATCCTGTGAAATGGTCAATATGAGCTGGTCGATGGGTAAGAGCGTTGCCTGCATCCATCGTTCCATCCGTGTTTGAAACTGAGCCAGTATCACCAGTATTTCATCTGAAGAGGCAGTCTTCTGGATATGGGAGCGCCAATCTTGTACAGGAGTAGGCGAAAGGTACATCTCCAGAGGGTCCAACCTCAGGATCAATTGTGATAACATCGCCATACGGGCTTCGTCCAGTTCTTCTTCTTTTATTTGAAACCTGTAATACAGGTTAAACACATCTGCCAGAAATCGATTGGTTGGTCTGTAGAAAAATTTTAAACATTTTGACAGGAAGTCGGCGGTTTTACGCGTTGAACGGCTGACCCGAAGTAATTCCACTGGTTGGATGCCCATAGTGCGAAGTTTGTCAGCCACTGTTCCGCCGCGTTCATTGCTGGTGACCAGAATAGCGGCGGTTTCATCCTTGTGATCTGCCAGCCAGTTCTTTACGTTATTGCAAACCCGGTTAATTTCCTCTTCTGAATCGGCTTTGCGGGTATCGATGACGACATTATTGGGAGAGTCAGCTGGATTGGGTTTGGGGTCATTGGGATCGGTAGGCTGAATTAATGGCCTTACCAGGGCATTGCGCAATTCTTCTGCCGGGTGGTCTTTTTGCACCCACTCGATGAGATGGTTGGCCAGAGCAATGATCCGTCGTGCAGATCGGCCGGAATTTGGCAACTCCTTTGAGATAACATCCGGCTCATTTAAAAAGTTAATGAGAAATTTTGGATCGGCCGTCGTGAAGGTTTCATAAATTGCCTGGTTTGGGTCACCCACGCGAACCCAGTTGCCGCTCTTTGATGATAAACGTCGCAGAATCATTTCCTGCAACCGGCTGCTATCCTGAGCTTCATCTTCCAGAATATACGGCCAACGATATTGCAGCCGGGCCAGATATTCCGGATCAGTTTCTAAACAGCGCAAAGAAAGACGGATCAGATCGTCGAAATCAACGGCGCCGCGCATATGCAAGGCAAGCTGGTAGTCTGAATAGATACTGGCTGCCATCTTCAACAACAATGAATCACTTCGTTCCATCTGGTCGTTGATGGTTTGTGGTGTAAGTCCGAGGTCTTTAGCCTGGCTGATGAAATTTCCGGCTATGGAAACCAGCAGATAGGGCAAATCTTTTGACACCCTGTAAGGATCGACTCCTTCTATTATCCATTGTTGTTCAAAATCACTGTGGCCACGCCGCCAGGCCTCAATTTTGTCCAACAGGATGTGGTTGGCTTCCGTTTCATCCAGAATCCGAAAATCTGCGGGCAAACCGGCCAATTCTGGTCGTTCCCTGACAATATCATTGGAAAGTCCGTGCAGTGTCCTTACCCTGTAACCAAAATTTCGCGGTAAACCAAGAGCCTGCGTATATTTGCTGATTTCTTTGGAGAAATTGCCTACAGCACTATTGACCAGGGTGACGATCAGTATTTCCTGGTTATCTTGAAGAACGTTTTTCTGGATCAGGTTGGCGGCCAGATACGATAGCGTGAATGTTTTTCCGCTTCCTGGAACCGCGGAAACACCCATCTTCCCTCCGGAATAGGTGAGCACTTCTTCCTGTGCGCGTCGTAGTTTAGGCATCATAGAGAGTCAAACCTCCCGGGTTGTACCGGAGAAAACGGTTGATGGCCTGCAAGAGTGGTCCTCGAGGTTCATTACCCTGTTCATCCACCTGGATCAGGAAGATGTGCAGGCTGTCTGTACAGCGGTTTAGCAGTCCGCCTGTGTGGGAGACAAGTGAATTCTGATTATGGTTCAGTTCCTCCGCATCAGTCCACCTGGCATCCGGCGGCCAATTCAGGCTAAGTACAACAGGGTGGGTCAATGGTTGATTTAATCTTTCCCACCATCCGGTGTTGCCGGGGTCAAGCCATATCTGATAGGGGCAAGGTTGGTTACGCATGAGAAAAGTAAATGCCGGAGAAAGCAACACAGCATCTTTCCTTTCGTCTAACCAGGATGGTAAAAACTGTGCCCCGGTAATGCCATTCTCCAACAATTGAAGGAATTCCGCCCCCGAATTTTCCTGCGGAAGAACAGGTCTGATAACCGAATCGAACTCTCTGGCAGATTGAATTAATCGTTCGGTTGCATCTGCCATATCATACGACTGGTGAAATCCAAATCCCTTTTGCGAAAGCAATTCTCCAAAACATCGGGTAAAAAAAGCCGGTAAATCCTGCATCGTATTGTCATGTGATGCTGCCAACCATGCCCGAATAATTTCATATTTTTCGCCAACCTGGTATGTGATGCGTTCAGCCATTTCAGGTTTCAATTGAGAGAATGGATTAAGGACATCACCTTCGGTTTTATGGGAGAGTAATGTATTTGCCAAAAAATCGGCACGAATCAAATCAAGACCTTCAATGGCCGTCATCAATGCATTCCGCCATTCAAGTGATTTGATTTTTAGCTTCCATTGCGGGTGGGCTAATTTGGCCATAGCAAACAGGCATCGCACGGCCGGTTCATTACGCAATTCGCGCCCCGGGCGGTGGGTGGTCAGCTTGATGTTCTTCTCTTCCAAACGGGTCTGCAAAGAGAAACGCAGAGAATCAGAAACAAAGGGAGAGAGAACGGCAATATCACCCGGATTTGTTCCAGCCCTGGTCAGGTTTTCGATGCAATTGACTACGGAATCCAGCATTTGGGGGAAAAAGCGGCAGTAATGTAAATTTACATTCTCGACCCGCAATGGTTTCGCTGATGGCGGCACAGGTTCCATACGAATATGCACTGCCAATTGGTGACGAAAATCAACCAACGAAGGAGGCACATTAATAGGTTCAGTCAATCGGATGGTTTTTTCTGTCATGTCGGCGAGTGTAGCGGCTGAAAGTGGATCTGCCCCCAGGAATGACCGGTAACCCCCATTCTCGTCAAGGATCAATAGAGTTCCCCGTAATCTGGGGATCCATTCGCGAACTATGGTATGTGCGATGGGGTAATCCTCTTCTACATTGTCATAGATCAGATACTGATAATTTTCCTTTAGATATTTTTGAAAAATATCATTTTGCCAGAGATGATGGTAAAACACATCCAGTTGAAGAGAAAAATCCAACAGAGAATGTTCAAGACAATAATCTCGAAAGAGGTAAGCACATTCCTGTGCCTGATCAAAATAACGGGTATCCGCCTGACTGCCAATCCATGCAGAGCGAAGCCGGGGGGCGATCTCATTTATTGGAAAGCCAACTACTGCTGTTTTATTCAGGTTATCCAGAATCTGACTGTATAAACGCAGCGGTTCAATCGAAATCCCGTCGAAGTAGCCTTTTTCGCGCAAGGGATCTACAATCAGGCTGAGGAAATACTGGGTTGATTCCACGGTGAGGAATTGCGGTTCCATCTCCGGGTTTCTAAACCCAGCAGTTTCACGCAAGAGAGGCCAGAAAAGTTCGTCCATACGACGGGCTAAACCGCCAATTGTCAGAATGGATGGACGGGTGCCCGCAGGGAGATTTGGATTGGAAAGTGCCTGCATATACGGACGGGCAAGCGGTCTCTGGGGAACGAGCACAAGAATCGATTCAGATGGAATACCCTTTGAAATCATCTGTTCGAGATGGGCAATGGCAGCTGTGGATTTTCCGGTACCGGCCTCACCCCGAACGAAGATTTTCTTATCGAATGGTAAGTCTCTAAGCAGAATTTGCTGCGATGTCAGTTCCATTCGTTAAATGGTGCTCCATGCTTCTTAAGATTTGAATACATCCCGCCTTTCGGTGAATAAACCGTGAAGCTATATGATTGTCTCGACGATTTACTGGTTCCAGAAGGCAATTTCGTCCATATTTACCGTGAATTTGGGTGTGTTGACTGAAACGATGAAAGCACCGAACAGTCCGGCATCCATGAAGGTTGAATCTTTTGTTTCCTGAAGTTTCTTCCCATTGGCATAGAAGGCAAAGCGGTCATTCTGGGCAAGAATACCGATGCGATTTACCTGATTGGGACCTGAATTAATTGCCGGATTGCCTGTTGGTGAAATCAAGAATCCTTTTTGTGAATAGATGCGCAGGGAGAATTTTCCATCGCAGGTGATTCCAAGGAAATAACCATCTTTATAATCGGGTGACCGGAAAACCAGCCCGTACTGGTCAGCACCGGAACAGGTTTGCGTTTTGAATGTGGCTTCCAGATAGAAATTGTGCGGTTTGGGATAAGACATGCTCCAGCCTGTCCAACCGTTGGCGTTTTTAGCCGTGAGAGACAGAGCGCCATTTTCATAGAGGAACCGGGTTTGATCATCTTCGTACTGGTAGAAATTTTGATTGGGTTTATCAAACGTTTCCTTCCAGGTCGGTTCACCCAGACGAGTACGTGGGTCATCCGGCGAGAGGGTGGGCGTCAACGTGATGGTTGGTTCCAACGTTTCTGTTTCAGTGGGGGTGATGATTTCCGTGGCAGCCAGGGCTGTCTGGTCAATGGTTTGTGTTGGCAGGACGATGGGTGAGGCAGTCAATTGTTCGCTTACCTGAGTTGAGATGGCTTGCTTGTGTTCAGGGTTCATAGCTCCGATAAAATTACAGGCTATTAGCAGGCAGAGAGTGGCTGCCAGAATTAGTGTCTTTTTCATTCGAGGATTTTCCTATTTGTTTTTATAATTATAGTGTCACTGGTGACCCTTGGAAAAATCAAAAAGAAATCTCTATCTTATTCTCAATAAGCCATACGGAGTATTATCCAATTTTACTGACTCTGATGGCCGCCCGACGTTGAAATCTTATGTCCCTGTTCCGGGAGTATATGCCGCAGGACGCTTGGATTTTGACAGCGAAGGTGCTCTTATTCTAACAAATGATGGAGATTTGATTAGCAAGATTACACAGCCTGTACATCATATCCCAAAAACGTACTGGGTAATGGTTCTGGGAGAGATAACTGATAAAGCACTGGTAGATTTAAGCAATGGCGTTATTATTGAAGGTGTAAAAACAAGGCGGTGTTCGGTTATGGAAATACCGGATCCTGGCCTTGTCGAACGGGATATTGCGGGGACTCGAAAGGGAGCTGTCTGCTGGCTTCAGATTATCTTACGAGAAGGCCGGAAACGACAGGTCCGCCGGATGACAGCGGCTGTTGGATTACCCACTCTTCGGTTATTTCGGGCTGCTATCGGGAATGTGACGGTGGAAGGACTTGATCCGGGAGAGTGGCGTTACCTTACGGCGGAAGAAGTAGAAAGTTTGCGCCGGGGGAGCTGGCGTCATCGATGAAAACTCTGGTCATTCAACTTGACAGCTCTGAAGATACCGGTTCCATTCGAGATAAAGTCTCCTGGGGAAAAGCCAGCCGGGTACTTCTGGTCTGGCCGGTAAATTATTCATTATTTGATCGGAAGGTGGATCTCGTAACAATCAAACGGATATGTTCATCTCAGGGATCACGATTGGGTATCGTATGTGATGACCCTGTGGTATGTGCCGAAGCCGACGATCTACAAATTCCCGTGTTTGATTCTGTCAACCGTGCCATGCGTAAAGGATGGGATAGACGCAAGCATAGACGTATTCCTGTTTTACGAGACGAAGACCTGTCTGAAAAGCCAACGGTTGAAGAATTGCGGACTCATCCAGTCCTGCAAAAAGAAGACCACCCTATTTCAGCGTTGATGCGACGGGTTTTATTTACAGTTGGAATTATTGCCGTCCTGGCACTTATCCTTTACCTGGTGCCTTCAGCAACCGTGCGTCTCTATCCTGTTTCTCAGAATGAAGAATTGACGGTAGAATTCCAGGTTGACAGCCGTGAAGGCGGGGCAGAAAACCCCGGGATTCTTCATGGTTCTGTTGTGAATGTGACTATTGAAGGCAAAGCCAGCAAGGCGGTGACAGGCACCTCATCGGTGCCGGATAAAAAGGCAAAAGGAACAGTCTCCTTTACCAATCAAACCAATAAAGAAGTGATCATTCCTGCCAGGACTCTGGTGACCAATAACACCAATCCGCCAGTGCGTTACTATGTATTGAAAGATATACGTATTCCTCCCGATGAAACCGTATCTGGAATCGAAATTGAAGCGGTATACGGCGGAGAATCTGGGAACTCACCGGCCAATGCGATTACCCGGATTGATGGTGAGGTTGGCTTACAGGTACAGCTGACCAATCCAGAACCGGTTTCCGGTGGTACAGATAAAACCATTCCAGCGCCATCAAATGAAGATGCCATTGCCTTGCGGGCTGATTTACAGCAAAAACTTGCAATTGAGGCTCAAAAACAACTATCCGCCGGGTTGAAATCAGATGAGATCCTGTTACCGGTTTCTATAAAAGCAGGTGAATTGATTTCTGAAGAGATGACTCCAACCATCGGGCAGGCAGGAACAACAGCCACAATGCGCCAGAAAGTGGAATTTTCTGCCCTGGTTATCCATCATTCTTCCTTGACAGCACATGCAGAGGAGCTGTTGGCTGCCAACCGATTGCTCCCCGGGTGGATGATTTCCAATCGTGAAATGGTTGAAGTGCAGATTGTGGATCAGACATTTGATCATGTGTCAAACACTGTAAAAATGAGAACACAGATAAAAGGGCAGATGATCCCAAAAGTGAACACAGATTCCATTCGCCACAATATTGTTGGATTGAGCCGGCGCAGTGCATTATCTGCCATTTCTCTGCAAATGCTCTCAAAACAGCCTCCAGAAATTGAGACATGGCCAGTCTGGCTGCCTCTCTTACCCTGGCTTGAAACCAGAATAAATGTGGTTGTGCCATGAAGACCTACCTGTGCCTTGATCTGGGTGAGAAACACATTGGACTGGCTTCGGGTTCTGCCGAAGTTCGTCTTGCACAACCACTGGAAGTCATTGAACACACATCAAGAAAAGCGGATATTGAAAAAATTCTCAAAGCCTTACATAGAATTCAGGCCAGCCATGTAGTCATTGGTATTAGTTACCAGGAAGATGGCATACCGAATTCGATGGGAAGACATGCCCTGAGTTTTGGCACTGCCCTACAGGAGGCATGTGGTCTGCCTGTGGAATACTGTGATGAGGCACTTTCGACCAGAGATGCAAGGTTGATAACTCTTGAATCACGAAAATCCAAGAAAGATCGGCGCGGTCATCAAGATGCTCTCGCTGCTGCAGTGATCCTTCAATCTTTTTTTGATAACATGACAATACATGACTGAACCGACCGGAAAACCTACTCGACATACTGTCTTACGAATCACCGTGATTTTCTTTTTAATTTGTATTGCCACTTTGATATTTATTGGTGGACAGTTAATCCGCCAGCAGGTGCGTGAACTGGTTGGCAACCCGGATCCTGGATTGCGATCTTCACAACTTGTTTTCCTTGAAACAACCTTCTTTATAAAACAATCAAAAATTTCCCACAGAGGTGACATCGGACAACCTCGAGATTTCATCATCAGTGATGGCGAACCTTTAGATGATGTAATTAATGATCTGGTAAGCCAGGGATTAGTGACTGATCGGGCGTTATTTCGAAGTATGTTGATCTACACAGGGGCAGACAGGCGTATTCTGCCAGGGAAATACCTCATATCAGGCGGGAGCAGCCTGCGAGAGGTCTTATTTATCCTTCAAGATGCCAGTTCCAGTCTGGTAGATTTTGTGATATTACCCGGATGGCGAAAAGAAGAAATTGCCGAAGCCTTACCCACATCAGGTTTGAATATCTCGATAGAAGAATTTCTGGCAAAGGTAAACCAGCCAATAAATGATCCTGATCTGGTTGGAAGTGAAACACTTTCACTGGAAGGATTTCTTACGCCGGGAAATTATTCCTTTCGGCGTGATGTGACTATAGATGACCTTATTGCTGCCTTTGTCAATCGATTCAAACAGACGGTTACAGCAGAGATGCAGGAAGCATACACCAGCCGGGGAT
The DNA here is from genome assembly GCF_001050275.1 of Leptolinea tardivitalis. GTDB lineage: Bacteria > Chloroflexota > Anaerolineae > Anaerolineales > Anaerolineaceae > Leptolinea > Leptolinea tardivitalis. Next base: position 47,089 of record NZ_BBYA01000004.1, on the reverse strand, counting down.
TGACGATCTACCAGGCGGTCATTCTTGCTTCCATAATTCAGCGAGAAGCCATGATCGATGAGGAAAAACCCCTGATAGCATCTGTCTTTTTAAACCGGCTGCAAACCGGTATGCCACTCCAAAGTGATCCCACCGTTCAATATTCTCTTGGGTATTCACCGGAGTGGGGATGGTGGAAAAGCCCTCTAAGTTTGCAAGACCTGGAAATCGATTCGCCCTATAATACATATAAGATTAATGGATTACCACCTGCACCCATATCCAATCCGGATTCTTCGTCATTGCAGGCAGTGGCATTCCCGGAGGATTCTACATACCTTTATTTCCGCGCCGAATGTGATAATTCTGGCAAGCATGTATTTTCCGAAACAATGGAAGAACATACTATGAACGGATGCTCAAAATCTGGTTCATAAATTCTCTGGAGGCAAAATGGAAGTACTGGGACTTGATATTGGTGGTTCTGGAATTAAGGGAGCAATGGTTGATGTGGCAACCGGTCTGCTCACGGCTGACAGGTTTCGATTGCCTACACCGGAAGAAGCCAGACCTAAAGATGTAGCAAACGTGGTCAACCAGGTAGTCAAACATTTTTCATACCAGGGAGTTTTAGGCGCAGGATTCCCTGCAGTGGTTCATCATGGCGTTGCCTATTCAGCCGCCAATATTGATAAAAGCTGGATAGGTACGGATGTAAGTGCTTTATTGACCGGAGAAACGGGATGTAAATCGTATGTTTTAAATGATGCCGATGCAGCAGGTCTGGCGGAGATGGAATTTGGGGCAGGAAAAGCCTATAAAAAAGGGGTGGTCGCCATGCTGACCATAGGAACGGGGATTGGATCAGCTCTATTTATAGACGGAAAGTTGTTCCCCAATACAGAATTTGGCCATATCGAAATTCGGGGGAAGGATGCAGAGCGCAGGGCATCTGATGCCACCCGGGAACGCAAGAAATGGACCTGGGAAGAATGGGCCATGCGGTTCCAGGAAGTCCTCAGCACGTACGAGAGGCTGTTTTCGCCGGATGTATTTATCATCGGCGGAGGAGCCAGTAAGAGTTTTGACCAGTATGTACGGTTTTTGCGTATCCGCGCCGAGATCATTCCAGCCAAGTTGCTAAACCAGGCGGGACTGGTAGGAGCAGCCGTGTATGCATACAGGAGCAATTCCCTGCTGAAATCAGCCCGAGGAACCAAGAAACCGGAATAAACTGATTTTACGACGCCATTAAACCGCCCCTGGTCATTGCATCAACTGACTGGAGGGCGGTTTTTATTTCTTCCAGAGTAACCGGAGTTCCATCCAGGCGGGATAATTGCCCATTCTTGATTTGCTGTTCAGCTACTGCCAGAATGGATACATCCTGTCGGCGGGCTTCCTGGGCCAGTTTTGCACCTGCCTGATAGCCAATAATGGGATTAAGCGCTGTTACAAGAATGGTATTGCGTTCCAACCAGAACCGGCAGCGTTCCGGGTTGGCTGATATACCATCAACACAACGGTTGGTGAAGGCGTTAATGCCGGATGTCATGATCTTCATCATTTCAAACAGGTTGTAGGCGATTGAAGGCATCATGACATTTAATTCAAGCTGACCGGCTCCGGATGCCAGGGCAACGGCTGTATCCATAGCGCAAACCTGAATCATGACCATATTCAACATTTCTGCCATCACCGGGTTGACTTTTCCCGGCATGATGCTTGAACCTGGTTGGACGGCCGGAAGGTGGATTTCATCCAGGCCGCTCGCTGGGCCGGATGAAAGCAGGCGGAGGTCATTGGCGATTTTCGTAAATGTAACAGCGCAGGTGCGCAGAGCCCCGCTGAAAGCTGTGAAATCTGCCATTGATTGCATGGATTCAAACAGGTTTTCGGAGAGTTCCAATGAAAATCCGGTGATGTTTGCCATCTCTGAAACCATACGGGAGGCGAAATCGGGGTGGGCATTTAAACCTGTGCCAGCGGCTGTTCCACCTATACCCAGGCGACCGAGATCTTCAGATGCCTCCAATATTCGATTACGATCACGTTGTATGGCAGAGGCATACGCACTGAATTCCTGTCCCAGTCGGACGGGCACAGCATCTTGCAGGTGTGTGCGCCCAGATTTAATCACATTGTCAAATTCGACAGATTTTCTTGTAAAGGCATTGGCAGCCGAAAGGAGTGCCTCATCCAGGTCATTTAAACGCCATAGACAGCCCAGTCGGATGGCTGTGGGGATAACGTCATTCGTTGATTGAGCCATGTTCACATGGTCATTCGGATGAACTTTACCCTGTATCTGGTTTTCCTCCAGAATCTGATTGGCGCGGGATGCCGTCACTTCGTTAATATTCATATGATGGCTGGTACCAGCACCAGCCTGGAAGGGATCAACGACAAAATGTTTATCCCATTTACCTTCCATAATTTCTTTTGATGCATCTTGAATGGCTTCCGCAATAGGCGGAAGGAGCAATCCGAGAGAGAGGTTTACCCGGGCAGCTGCCAGTTTGATCACCGCTATGGACCAGATGAATGCCCTGTCAGGAAGATATCCGCTGATGGGAAAATTTTCTACAGCCCTTTGAGTTTGAGCTCCGTAGAGCATGTCTGCCGGGACATTAATCTCTCCGAGGGAATCTTTTTCGATTCGATATTTTTTTTCTTCCGTCATCATGACCCATCCCTTCCAGAAGAGAATTTGTTTACATTCTACACCGAACCAATCCGGTTAATAATAAAAGAGGCGAACCCATTTTTTGAGTTCGCCTCTTTGTTGATCAATACTGATTCGCTTATCCTGCCGCTTTGTAACCTGGTCCGTCTTTAAAGAAACTGGCATTGGCTTCAATTGCTGGAGTCAAATCCACCACCTCGCCAGCCGTCAGTTTTCGTGTACTCTCCAGGTGAACCGGATCACCGTCATGATTCTTTCCGTTGAATACTTCGGAAAACCCCGGAGTACCTTTGGGCATGGAAAGATATTCACCTCCCTTAGCCGTATAGGCTGATGGGACTTCATCTTCTGTGAAAATGGCATTCCACGGGCATTCTGCCACGCAGGCATCACAATCAATACAGGTTTCCGGATCAATATAGAAGGTGGGATATTTATCTGTCGGCTTGCCGGGAACTATGCATTCAACCGGGCAGACTGTGGCACATCCACCATCGCGCAAACAAAGACTCGTGATTACGTGTGGCATGCATCCTCCATTATCTGAAAATCAGGATTTGAGATACCGTTTTTCTACTACATCCCAGTCTACCACATTCCAAAAAGCAGAAAGATAATCAGCCCGGCGATTCTGGTAGTTCAGATAATAGGCATGCTCCCAGACATCTACTGTGAAAAGAGGTTTTAGACCTTCAGCCAGAGGTGTATCCTGGTTGGGGGTAGATGTGATCACTAAAGATCCATCCTTCTTAACACTCAACCAGGCAAATCCACTGCCAAATCGAGCCAGACCGGCTTTTTCCATTTCCTGTTTGAAGGTATCGAAACTTCCAAACGATTTATTAATAGCTTCTGCCAGTTTACCTTTTGGTGCTCCGCCTTTTGGTCCCATCCCTTCAAAATAGAAATTATGATTGAAAACTCCACCGCCATTATTCCGTATAGCCAGACGGATATCTTCCGGTACTTTCTCAAGATCAGAGAGCAGGGATTCCAGGCTCTTCTCAAATAATTCTGGATGTTTTTCGACAGCCGAATTTAAATTTTTGAGGTAGGTGGCATGGTGCTTGGTATAATGGATTTCCATGGTTTTCGTGTCAATATGAGGTTCAAGAGCATTGAATTCATACGTTAACTTTACCTGTTCGAATGGCATAATAATCCTCCTGAGGATGCCTCGCGATAATGTAATTTTTTTCTTCTCCTAATTAGAGAAAAATAATCTTAATTAGAATTCTAGTCAGCAGGAATCTCTTTGTCAAGCAACGGTATACAACAAAAACCTCTACCTGATTCAATCTGGTACAAATCACCTGCCCTAATCCTGACAATTGGCATTCTGGCAGTTTCTTCGGCTTCCCTGTTCATCCGCTATGCCCAACAAGAGATGCCTTCTCTTGTGATTGCTGCTCTGCGCCTGGGGCTGGCTTCCATGTTGATGACTCCCTGGGTGGTTCGAAAACATGCGAAAGAAATTGGGAAAATTGGCAGGAAGGAATGGGGACTAATTCTTGCGGCTGGTTTCTTACTGGCTCTCCATTTTTCATCATGGATTACATCACTGGAATACACCAGCGTTTCAAGTTCTGTAGTTCTGGTGACAACAACGCCAATCTGGGTGGCACTTTTCTCGCCGTTTATCCTTAAGGAAAAATCAAGCCGGATGACTGTAATCGGGTTATTTGTTGCTATAGCCGGCGGCTTGATCGTGAGTCTGGCCAATGAATGCAGCGTTACTGTCAGTGGTCTTTCATGCACGATCCAAAATGTTTCGGGCAACCCCAATGCATTATGGGGGAATTTTTTAGCCCTGATGGGAGCTGTTTGTGCCGGGTTTTATCTAATCATCGGAAGAATATTGAGAAAGACGATTGATCTTTCAGTCTATGTCTATTGTATTTTTGCCTGTGCTGCCCTGTTTCTTGTATTGTTTGTTTTCCTTACGGGAAATAGTTTTTTCCCATATTCTGTGTCCGCCTATTTATTTTGCCTGGCCTTGGCGATATTTCCACAAATTGTCGGTCACACAAGCTTAAATTGGGCTCTGGCCTATTTACCGGTTGGATTGGTAGCCATTGTTTTGCTGGGTGAGCCGGTAGGTTCAACCATTCTTGCCGCCATATTCCTAAAAGAAATTCCCACCGTCTGGGAATTGATCGGTGGGATCATCATTTTGTTCGGGATTTTTCTGGCTTCACGGAAATAAATCAGCGTGGCTTCTTCTTTTTTACCTGCAACTCTGGAAGACGGTTGTAAAGCCAGTTGATTTCATGGATTCGCCGGATCAGATCATCTGAAAGACCATTGGTAGTCATTCGCCAGCTCCAATTGCCACCCGTGCGTCCTGGATAGTTCATGCGGGCACTTGTATCAAGGCTCAAAAAATCTTGCAGAGGTGCAATGGCAATTCGAGCTACCGATTGCCATACGGCACGAATCATCTCCCAGGGTATGCCGTTTGAATCACAGGCCAGGTATCGCCGACAAAAATCACGTTCCACTTCTGGGGCTGTTTGATACCATCCGATAGTTGTGTCATTATCATGTGTGCCAGTATACGCCACACAGTTTACCGGGTAATTATGAGGTAGAAATGGATCGGTTGGATCAGTGGCAAATGAGAATTGAAAGATTTTCATCCCTGGAAGATTGAACTTGTCACGCAATTCTACAACATCAGGTGTGATTTCCCCGAGGTCTTCTGCAATGATGGGAAGACTTCCCAGCACTCGGTTAACACTGGATAGAAAATCAGCTCCCGGACCATTTACCCACCGGCCTTTTTCTGCGGTGGGCATACCGGCAGGAATCTCCCAATAACCGGCAAAACCACGGAAGTGGTCAAGCCTGATGAAGTCAAACATCGCCAGGGTGGATTTAATCCGGGCAATCCACCAGGCATATCCAGTCTCACGATGGTAATTCCATTTGTAGAGTGGATTTCCCCAAAGTTGTCCGGTGGCAGAGAAATAATCTGGGGGCACTCCGGCAACAAATTGCGGGTTGCCTTCTGGATCGAGAAAGAACAGGTCTGGATTTGCCCAGACATCCGCAGAATCATAGGCTACAAATAATGGAATATCACCGATGATCTTGATACCGGTCTCGTTTACATAGGTGTGAACCTGATTCCATTGACGGAAGAACAGGAATTGTCTGAATTGATGGTATTGAATTTCATCCGAAAATTCATTGGTGAAGGCTGCCAAATCATCTGGTCTTCTCTTGCGAAGACCTTTCGGCCATTCATTCCAGGATCTACCACCCATTGATTCCTTTATGGCCATAAAAAGACTGAAATCGTTCAGCCATTCTTTTTCTTTGACTTGAAATTCATTGAATTCATCTGTCAAAAGAGGGGGGTGGATTCGGCAAAACCGGTTGTACGCTGTGTGAAGAAGTTTGTTTTTCCATTGAATCGCCGAACCATAATCCACCCGGTCAACTGGAAAGGAAGGGCGTTCGGCAAGGTCATCCCGGTGAAGAAGACCCTCATCCAATAATAACGCCGGGCTAACCAGGTATGGATTTCCCGCAAAAGCGGAAAAACACTGGTATGGGGAGTCGCCATAGCCAGTGGGCCCAAGTGGTAGTACCTGCCAGAGGGTAAATCCGGCTTTCTTGATCGAATCGACCCACTGATATACTGCCGGACCCAAATCTCCTATTCCATCTGGTCCGGGCAGACTGGTAGGATGAAGCAAAATACCGGCCTGACGATCATAACTCATGGGGTGATCTCCGAGTTTGCAGAATTTGATTATCCAGAACGATATTACTTGAATAATCGTTTTTTATCACATCCGGGCCGATCATGGCACCCGGAAGAAGGACTGATTTTTCCGGAACGATGCTGTTCTTACCCACCATCGCGATTTTCATTTGATCGGTTGCGCCCAGATTACAATTCTCACAAATATACACACTTTTATCTAATATTGTACGGCTAATGTGACTATTTTGCCCTATAAAGGCATCTGTGAGAATTATTGAGTCTTCGATTGTGACACCACTGGCTACTGTTACACCCGGCGACAGGATGCTGCGGATTATTCGTGCTCCACTGGAAATCTCACATCCGTCTGACACCATGCTGTTTTCTATCAAAGCATTTCGAGAAATACGCATTGGCGGTCGTTCTTCTGTACGGGTATGAATGACCCAGTTCCGGTCATTCAGGTTGAGGGAAGGCGGTTCGCTCAACAGGTCCATATGCGCCTGCCAGTAGGATTTTACTGTACCTACATCCACCCAGTAGCCGTCATATGGATACGCGTAAATACTCATTCCCTTATTAATCAGGGTTGGGATGATATCTTTACCGAAGTCGTGCGACGAATGTTCGTTTTGATGATCCGCCCATAAAGCGGCATCTAAAAATTCGCGCTTGAACAGATAAATACCCATATTCGCCAGATTGGATGGTGGTTCTTTGGGTTTTTCTACAAATCCTGTAACCCGTTGATTATCATCCACCGTGACAATACCAAAACGGGAGGCTTCATCCATTGGCACACGTATGGTTCCCATGGTCATGTCTGCCCCACGTGAAAGGTGGTATTCGATCATGGGTTCGTAATCCATGTTGTAAACATGGTCACCTGAGAGAATGAGGAGAAGATCGGGATCGCCGCGCTTGATAAAACTAAAATTCTGCTGGACGGCATCTGCTGTTCCCGTGAACCAGCCGGATTGTTGGGCTTTATACGGAGTATAGATACGAACGCCACCGGTAAAATCACGGTTCAAATCCCAGGGACCTCCAGAACCGATATGTTCAATCAAAGAATGAGGCCTGTACTGGGCGATGATCAAAACATCAAAAATCCTTGAATTTACACAGTTAGACAAAGGAAAATCAATAATCCGGTACTTACCCGCATAGGGGACTGCCGGTTTGGTTCGTTTGGCGGTCAGAACTCCGAGTCGAGTTCCTTCACCGCCGGCCAGAATGACGGCGCGTGTTTTCATAGATTATTCCAGAGATCGAGATATTCTTTTGCATACCTTGCAGCAGAATTTTTCCAGGAGAAGTCTGTCTTCATTCCATTCTTCTGGATTTTTTCCCATGTTGCCTGATTAATAAATGCGTTCAAGGCTCGTTCTACAGCTTCTTTGCAGGACTCCTCTTCTGCTTTTTCAAAGAGAAAACCCGTTTGACCTTCTTCTGGTGGTTGATCAATGATCGTGTCACTCAATCCTCCCGTATTACGGGCTACTGGTACACAACCGTACCGCATGGCGATCATTTGAGTCAGGCCGCAGGGTTCATAGCGGGAGGGGATGATGATCATATCTCCTGATCCGTAAAGTTGGTGTGAAAGCGCCTGGTCAAACCGCTGGAGGAAACGGACCCTTTCAGGGTAATTCTCTTCAAGAGCTTTGCAGGTATCTTCCAACACCGGGTCGCCGACTCCCAGAATAATCAACTGAAATTTCCGTTCCATCATATTCTGCAGAGCAAACAGGGCAATATCAATTCCTTTTTGCTGGTCAATCCGGGAAATCATGATAATCAGGGGCGTACGGGGATTAAATTCCAATCCAAGGCGGGAAAGCATTTCCTGTTTATTTTTAATTCGATTCTTCAACGTCAGCCGAGAGTAGGTTGAAACCAGGTACGGATCATGCGATGGATTCCATACTTTGGTATCCAATCCATTCAGGATACCGCCAACCTTTTCCTTGCAGGTAAACAGGAACCCATCCAGACCGCAGCCGAATTCTGGTGTGAGAATTTCCCTGGCATATCCAGGTGATACAGCCAGAATCCGGTCTGATTCTGCCAGTCCCATCGGGAGCGGCATATGACGGGCCCATTTGGGAAGGCGAAAATTCTGACTGGCAGAAATTCCCAATTCTACCAAACCTCCCTGCGTTCCTCCCCCCATGAATGGTAAGTTGTGAACACCTAGAATGGTCCGAGTTTGGGAGAAGATTTCTTTGTATTCTTTTTGAGTACGAATCAGATAGGGTAGTATTGCCGTATGCCAGTCATTGGCATGTACTATATCAGGCACCCAGTTTTGAAGCCGGCAGAATTCAAGGATAGACAGTGTGAAGAAGGTGAACTTTTTTCCATCCACAACCGGATTGGGATCATATACGGCGCCATCTGGTGGAAGCGGTTCTCCTGCAATTAAGTAAGCCGGGAATTTCAGGTCAGTACATAGATACACGCTGGATAAAAGTTCGGATTTCGCTGTCCGAATTGGAAAAGAGGCTACCTTTTCCAGATGGAAGCGGGAGGATTGGATTTTACTGTGGAAAGGAATGAAAAGCCGGATATCCAGAGTGGGTAGGTCTGGAGTCCCTTTGAAATAATCCACCAGAGCACCGGGCAGGGAACCTGCTACATCACCAAGACCACCAACTTTAATGAATGGTTCTGCTTCTGATGCGGCAAACAGAATTTTTAAGGTTTCAGATGGTGAGGCATTCATTCAAATCTTTCCTAACACACGAATCGGATCAAGATTTTGAGGCCATTTCAATATAATCGCTTGCGATTACATCACTTGGAGAGGCTCCCAGAGCTTTGATCAGGTCTTCAGCTAGATGCGCTTTCTTCTCGGCGTCCTGCTTGCTCCAGGTGCGGCTTTTGACTTCAAGGAATGATCCGAGGTTTGGTTCTGTAAAGTTATCGACATTGATAAAGAATTCGGTATCTTTGAAATTCACAAGATAGCGCATGCGATTCTTTTCTATTTCAACGGTCTTTTGTGGTTTGAAGTATTCTTTGTAAAACCTCAAACTCTGGGTGGCTGGCGCCAGGAAACGGCTGCGTGAAAGAAGAACATCTTCCCGGAAGGGGTGTTCACGAGTTTGTCCGACCAGAGTCAGCCGACTACGGACACCTGTAATTTCACCCGTATCTGTAATCGAGTGGTCTTCGCGGTAACGTACATAACCCTGGGATGGATCATCAAATTTCATGTAAGTGTCGAATTGATGATAATGGCGTGTACGAACAACCTTGATCTCAGGATTGGTCTTTATGGCGGTTAAGATTGGATCTACAGAAGGAATGGCAATCTTGGCCTGAACTTCGAAACTTTCTTCTTCGGTGGCGCCGCCAATGGCGATTAGTTTCGATAATACTGACTGTTCGCGCTGGATCAGGAAGGAATCAATTTTTCGAGCGTATTCGTTACCGGCAGTCAGCAGATCAGCCTCGTTGAGGGTCGTGAGTACTCTGTTTTGCATTACCCATTGACCATTGATGATGACATCGGTAACATCATTGGCTTTAGCGGCGTAAATAATTTGCGCATAGACATTGTGTGGATCACGTTTAAAACGGGGTGAATTATGCGTGGGAGAAACATCTACAAGAATCATATCTGCCCGTTTTCCGGGTTCCAATGAGCCGGTAATATTGCCTATATGCAGGGCTTCAGCACCCAACCGTGTGGCCATCAATAATGTGGTGCGTGCCGGAAGGGCAGTTGGGTCCCCTGAACTGACTTTGGCAAGAAATGAAGCCAGCCGCATCTCTTCGAACATATCCAGATCATTATTTGACGCCGGACCATCAGTGCCAATACCTACTTTGACGCCCAGTTCAATAAGGCGCTTGACAGGTGCAATGCCCGATGCCAGTTTCATATTTGAAGATGGATTGTGGGCTACACCTGCATTGGTATGCAGGAGAGTACGCATTTCACCTTCATCAATGTGAACACAGTGGGCGGCAATCACTTTAGCTTCAAATAAGTTTTGTTTCTTCATGTATGGAATTACTGGAATTCCATGCTCATTGCGCATATTTTCGACTTCACCGGCGGTCTCCGCCAGATGGGTATGCAGTGGAACGTCAAATTCTACCGCCAGAGAGGCCGATGCATTTAAGATTTCAGGAGTACAGGTGTAAGGCGCATGTGGTGCCACAGCGGGGACAATGAGGTCATTATCTTTCCACCGGATAATGAAGTCTCTTGCCAGAGCCAGTGAATCTTCGAAAGACTTGGCATCTGGTGTGGGAAATTTCATCACTGACTGGCCACAAACGGCGCGCATTCCCGCCGATTGGGTTGCCCGGGCAATATCATCTTCAAAATAATACATATCCGCAAAAGTTGTAACACCCGAACGGATCATTTCTGCACAGGCCAGCTTTGTCCCTAATTGGACAAAATCCGGTGAAACAAATTCACGTTCCACCGGCATCATATATCCCATCAACCATACGTCCAGGCGGAGATCATCCGCCAGTCCTCGCAGAAGTGTCATGGGCACATGGGTGTGCGCATTCACAAGTCCGGGCATCAAGACTTTATGGTTGCAATCAATTTTCTTTGAAGCTGAATAATCTTTCAGGATATCCGCTTCCATCCCTACTGCCGCGATCGAATTCCCTGAGACAGCAACAGCTCCGGGTTCAAACGTGTGGAATTCTTCATCCATAGTCAGAACGACCGCATTTGTAAGGATAAGATCAACAGTTTTCATTTTTCCCTTTCTCTATTCTTGTCTATTGTTTTTATTGTATAGATAACGCCGGATAAAATCCAGCAACATGTTTTCTGCCCAGGTCTGTGCCAATTCGGGGTGGCCGCCATGGGATCTGGTTATGGATTTTTCTTCCTCAGGTGTGATAAATGTAAACGCCAGATTTGTTTGGTCTGTCATTTTAAAGAGATCCGCCCGGATGATGATCTCATATCCTGATGTTCGAGCAATTTCCAATTCCGGCGAAGATGGATTATCTTCAGTAGATGTAAAAACAAAAATTTGTCTGGGTTCTAATTTTTCAATTCTGGTTTCAAAAGTTCTATCGAATCCATTTAGAAGGATAAATGCGCGCATATCTTTGTCAGCCAGCATCTGATTGACGACCTGTTCAAGGGTAGTCTCGTCATCGCCAAAGTAAGACTGGCCTATGCGCTTTATTACTTCTTCACGTAATCCGGCAATCATGTGATTGGCTTCTTCTTCCGAATCAGCACGGGCGGTGATACGGATATCTGTTATTCCCGGATGGGCCAGTAATCCAACTGTTGGATTGGCACCAGTTTCAAGGTCAGCGACCCATTCATCGATCTGAGATTCACCGGCTGTTGCTGCATGAATGACGACTGATCGGAGAACTGCTTTCAAATGAAAACGATCATGGAATAACGGAATGACCGTGTCAACCAACAAGGTTTCCAGTTCACGGGGTACACCGGGAAGACTGACCACGATACAGCCGTCAATTTCGATATAAAAAGCGGGGGCAGTGCCGACCGGGTTTGTTATGGCAGTAGCTCCACGCGGAATATAAGCCTGACGTCGGTTGTTTTCAGTGGGTTTTCTGCCATATCGACGAAAGCGGTCTTGAACCTGATTCCATAATTCCTCATGAAATTCCAATTCCACACCGGCTGCCAGGGCTATAGCTTCGCGGGTTGGATCATCCACGGTAGGACCCAACCCTCCCGAAGTGATCACAATATCTGCACGGGTTGCAGCTTCTTTGACCGCTTTGGCAATTCTGCCGGGATTGTCTCCCAACATTGTTGCCCGGTAAAAATCAATGCCCGCATTTCGAAGTTGTAGGGCAATAAAATGTGTATTTGTGTCTTGAATTTCTCCCAGAAGGAGTTCTGTTCCGATGGCAATAGTTTCAGCAATAGGCATTTTTATATTTGAATATAGCAGGTTAAGGGTAGAATAAAAAGTTAGTGTAGCACGATTTGGATAAAACTCCAAAATCACACTCAATCCGGGGATGCAGTGAATCGATTTCTCGTCGTTTATTTATCCATAGGCAGCGGACATTCCTCTGCAGCCAATGCCATAAAATCGGGCATTAGACTTGTGGGGGACAATTATAAAGTCTTTTGTGAAGACCTGTTCACACCTGCCATACGTGATTCAGTCCTTCCGGAATTTTTATCACTATCGTCAACAGTTTTTGCTCCAAGATTGTATGATGCTGCCTGGCAATCTGGTTCCATGATGCCGGGATATGAATTCCTACAAAGTATGCCGTTGCTGAAAAACCGGATGATGGAATTACTCGAAAACAGAAAGCCTGATTTGGTGATTTGCACTCATTCGCTGCCCTGTTCCATTCTTGTCAACCTGAAAAATGAGCGTGATGAAATTCCTCCGATAGCAGCAGTATCAACGGACTTTATGATTCATCCATATTGGCCGGTGACTGGAGTTGATGGTTATGTAGTAGGTTCCACAAAGGCTTATGAGCGGCTGATTGAGCTTGGCGCTCCGAAAAACAAGATAAAGTTATTCGGGATTCCTGTAGACCCGGCGGCAGAAATTTTGTCACATCAACGCAAGGAACGCCTGGATGGAAACGAACCTGCTTTACCACTCCAGGTTCTTGTTCTGGCTGGTGGAAAACGACTGGCTCCGTATGTGGCAACCTGGCCAAGAACTCTTTCATTGTTGGTTGACTCAATCTCCATGGAAGAGAAGTTGGTCCACTGGAATGTAGTGTGCGGAAGACCTTCCACTTTCAGCAAAATTCTGAAAGAAACGATAAGGGACCGGCAAGATATATCAATGTTTGATTATGTCAAAGATTTTCTGACCTTGTTAAGTCGGATGGATTTTGTCATTACCAAACCTGGTGGATTGATTCTGGCAGAGGCGATGGCACTTGGTGTACCAGCCATTCTGGTAAACCGTGGAAGCGGTCAGGAGGCGGCCAATAGTGAGGTTCTCTTAAATCATCGCAGCGGTTTCCTTATTGAAACTGAACAGGAGATTTTTGATTTTCTCACCGATGCTGTACGATACCCGTATATTTATCAGGATGCTTCACGGTCAGCATTTGCCCTGGGCAAACCGGCAGCAACAAGGCTGGCAGTAGATTGGTTTTTAAAGGGAATGCCAGAAGATTATGAACCATAATCAGAAAATCGGAAAATGGGGCGAAGAAATTGCCGATCAATACCTGCAAAGATGTGGATATACCATTCTGGCGCGGAATTGGAAGTCACCATATGGCGAAATTGACCTGATAGCCATCCGAGATAACGTAATTACCATGGTTGAGGTAAAGACCAGAATTGGCACCCGTTATGGCTGGCCAGAGGAAGCTGTAACACCCGTCAAACAGGAGCATTTAATGAATGCCGGTCAGACATACATGGATGGTTCGACTGAGTTTTCTCAATTACCCTGGCAGGTTGATGTGATTGCCATTCTGGTAGAATCGCTGAAAGATAACCGGTATCAACTCAAACATTACAGGAATGCTGTCAGCGGTATATGAACAAAAATAGCCAGGTTATAGTCATTGTTGGGCCTACAGCCAGTGGAAAGACTGAAGTGTCCATCAAGTTGGCGAAGCGGTTTAATGGTGAGATCATTTCTGCCGATTCACGTCAGTTCTATGAACGCATGGATATTGGAACGGCTAAACCTACCAATTCCGAATTATCCCAGGTTCCACATCATTTAATTAACGTTGCTCAACCAGAAGATATTTGGTCACTGGCCAGATTTAAAAAAGCTGCGATGGAGTGTATTGAAGACATTCACTCACGCAAGAAAATTCCTTTTGTTGTTGGAGGTACCGGACAATACATCTGGGGAATGATCGAAGGATGGACCATTCCATCTGAACCGGTTGATCAGAATCTACGAATTGCGCTGGAAAAATGGGCTGAAGACCTGGGACCGCAGGGAATACATGAAGTTGTATCCCGTTTGGATCCTGAAGCTGGTAAATTTATCCAGATTGAAAATGTCAGGAGGAGTATCCGAGCTTTGGAGGTTATCTTCAGCAGCGGTCAACGGTTTTCTGCTCAAAGGATGAAACAACCACCAGAAGATCTCGATTTCATCATACTCGGAATTGAGTGGGACAGGCCGGCTTTGTATCAGCGAGTGGATCTACGGATTGAAACCATGCTGAATATTGGTCTGGTGGAAGAAGTGCGCAGTCTTATCAATTCAGGAATTGACCCTGAATCGCCTGCCTTATCCGCCATCGGGTACAGAGAGATCACCGGATACCTCACCGGGAAACATAGTCTCGATGATGCTGTGATGCTCATCAAACGCAACACCCGGCAGTATATACGCCGTCAGGCAAACTGGTTTAAGAAAGACGATCCGCGCATCACCTGGTTTCCGGCAGGAGATGATTTGGCTGATCGCATGGAACAATTTTTGACAAATCTGAACTTATCACCTGCTTCATCAAGCTGACTGATTTGCCCAAACGGCAAATCACAGATGGTTGTATGTTGTATACGGAAAAACAAAAATGACCACCGTTCGAGTGGTCATTTTTGTTGTTGTTCTTAAGAATTATGAAGCATATGTTGGGGTGCCGCTCCGTTTTGGAGTGGGAGGTGGGAAAATCTTTTCAAATTCTTCCCTGGAGATCGTTTCCACTTCTAACAGACGATTGGCTACGGCATCCAGCTTATCGCGATGTTCTTTAAGGATATCTTTTGCTTTCGCATACGACTCGTTGACCAGTTTCCGGACTTCACCGTCAATCTGTTCGGCTACCTGTTCAGAATAGTCACGCTGTTCAGAAATTTCACGGCCGAGGAAGATCAATTCTTCTTTTTGACCGTATACCATGGGACCGAGTTTTTCGCTCATACCCAGGCGGGTGATCATGGAGCGGGCAAGCTGGGTTACGCGTTCAATATCGTTGGAAGCTCCGGATGTAATATCATCAAATACGATATCTTCTGCAGCACGTCCACCAAGCAGGCCGATAATCTCAGCCTGAAGTTTCTTTTTGGGTGTGAGCGTGCGGTCTTCAAGAGGAAGAGCCAGAGTGTAACCTGCCGCCATACCGCGGGCGATGATGGAAACTTTCTGAACCGGGTCAGCTTCAGGGAGTGAGTTCATTACCACAGCGTGACCAGCTTCGTGATACGCCACAATGCGTTTTTCTTCTTCACTGATGAGGCGGCTTTTGCGTTCCGGCCCGGCAATGACACGTTCAATGGATTCTTCAAATTCCGATTGTCCGATGGTAGTCTTGTTTCGACGGGCAGCCAGAATTGCAGATTCATTCACGAGATTTTCCAGATCAGCACCTACAAAACCAGGTGTGGCTTTGGCAATGACGCCCAGATCAACAACTGGTTCCAATGGCTTACCTTTGGAGTGGACTTTCAATATGGCTTCACGTCCGCGAACATCTGGACGGTCCAGAACAACACGGCGGTCAAAACGGCCGGGGCGCAGTAGAGCTGGATCGAGAATGTCGGGGCGGTTGGTGGCGGCCATGATAATGATATTGGTGTCTGTATCAAACCCATCCATCTCAACGAGCATCTGGTTAAGGGTTTGTTCTCGTTCGTCATGGCTTCCACCCAGACCGGCACCACGCTGTCGGCCAACAGCATCGATTTCATCAACAAAAACGATACAGGGAGAATGGCGTTTAGCCTGGTCAAACAGGTCGCGCACACGGCTGGCACCTACGCCGACAAACATTTCAACAAATTCAGAACCAGAAATGGAGAAGAAAGGCACTCCGGCTTCTCCTGAAACAGCTTTCGCCAGTAACGTCTTACCTGTACCCGGAGGACCTACAAGCAAAACACCCTTAGGAATACGGGCTCCCAGTTGGATGAACTTTTGCGGTTCGCGCAGAAATTCAACCACTTCCTGTAATTCTTCTTTGGATTCATCCACACCGGCTACGTCGGCAAAAGTAACAGTAGGTTGATCACCGGTGAACATGCGGGCACGCGACTTTCCAAATGACATGGCAGCATTGTTGCTGCCCTGTGCCTGCCGGAAAATGAAGAAGAATGCTCCCGCCAGCAACAGGAACGGAAGGATATATCCCAGAGCAGTGGCTACACCTAGCCAGGCACTGGGTGGTTTAATCTCAATCTCTACGTTATCCGGAGACAGTTTATCAGAGGTAACACCCAGCGCTGTCAGTTGATCTACAAGCGTGGCTCCAGTCTCTTTAGTGGATGTAGCAGATTTTTGAGTCCCGTCTTTGTAAGTAACCGTCAGCTTGTTTTCATCGGTCACAATACGGGCAACTTTTCCATTTTGAACTTCAGATGCTAGCTGATTAATAGTAAGCACCCCTGAAGTTGTGGCATTCTGGCTGAAACTGTAGATCACCATGGCAATAATGGCGATGAACAGCAACACATAAACCACATACGATTGATTGCGAGAATTCACTTACACCTCCAAAGCTGGAAAAATCTAATTTCCAGTGAGGATTATACCAATCTCCACCCCTGGATGATAGCGGATGGAGATTGATTGTCTAACAATTTGTATATGAATATTATTAATTCTTTCCGAAAATCCAATCATCTGAACAACGCTGCCATTCAACCAGCTCGGTAGGGGAAAACCAGAGGGCAATTTCTGCCTGTGCGTTTTCTACCGAATCTGAAGCATGGGTCAGATTTCGGCCAACTTCCAATGCAAAATCATGACGGATGCTGCCTGGTGCCGCTTCCCAAGGACGGGTGGCGCCCATAGTTTGACGGACCACTGCCACTGCATTGGTGCCTTCCCAGACCATTGCCATTACAGGTGCAGAGGTGATATAGCGAATCAAACCTGGATAGAAATCTTTTCCTTTATGAACCGCATAATGTTTTTCGGCCAGATCGTTGGAGACTGCCAGGAATTTGGCAGCAGTTAATTTCAAACCGCGTTTTTCGAGGCGGGCAATCACCTCACCAATCAAACCGCGTTGAACACCATCCGGTTTTACCAGCACAAATGTACGTTCCATGAGAACTCCAGAGGTAGTAGATTAATAGCCGGATTATTTTAACAGATCAGCAGCTTTCGCGTAGGCATCCAATGCTTCCTGAATGCGGTTTGAGCGCAGACGTGCATCACCGTACGTTTGCCAGGCAAGAAAGTTCTTCGGATTTTTCCGGGTTATTTCCTTCAAGTCAGCCGATACAGCATCCAGAGCCTTATTTGAATTGATCAACTTAATGTACCGGCGCAAGGCTGTGGCAAGATCACCATGGGTGACGGCCTCACGGGCTCGGGTGAGATCAGCCGCTCCGCTGCCTTTTCTGGGTGCGGTGGGAGTAGTGTAAACGGGGGTTGCTGGTTTTTTTTCAACTCGATAAACCGGCCGGGGTGTTGAAGGTGGTTTTACTACTTTTCTCGGAGCAACCTGTTTGGGTTCTGCCGGTTTTTGAACTACTTTGGCAGTCTCATAAACAGGTTCAGGTGAGGCTGGAATTTCGGGTTCAACAGGAATGGTTTTCTCTGCTTGAGGAGCTACTTCCACAGGAGCCGAAATTTCAACAGGTTTAACGAATTCTGCTGGAGCCGGTTTTTCTTCCATCGGTTTGGCAGGTTCAATGACAACAGCCGGTTCTTCTTCTTTCACAGGTGATGGAATATCTGGCTCAAGTTTGTGGCCAGGCATAACCAATATTTCATGGGTAGGCGTGATTTCTTCCGGCGTTTGCTCGGTTTCCAGGACATTTGTTTGATCTTCTGCCTCAAATCCATTGGCAAATTGAGGGGCCACTTCTGGTTGTGAAGGTTGAGCTTCATCACGGAAGATTTCAATGGAAGGTGCCGATTCTTCTTGAATTGGCGAAGTTTCTTCCATCAAAGGAACAGGGGCTTCCTCAACAGCCTTCAGATTGATGGATGGTGCAGGAATCGTCGGAACTTCAAATGATGCGGGAGCTTTTTCGATGGGTACAACAGGTTCTTCTGCTAATGGCTTCTCTTGTTCAATCGTTGTGGGGACTTCTGGTGCAGCAATTTCAGAAGTGGTTTCAATGGCAGGTTCGGCTGCGATGGGTGTCACACTGGACGGTACTTCCATTTCGGGTAAGGCAGTTTCACCAACACCAGTTTCTACCGCTGATTTGTCTTCCGATAATTCCGGGATATTCAAATCGAACGAGAGTCCGGGGGCTGGAGATGTTTCCACTTGTTCCCCTTCAAGCGGTGACGTGGTTATATCCTGCATAGCCTCTTCACGTAGCAGGGCAGCCAGATCTGCCGGTAAATTTTCTGCTGGCTCCGCTTTTGTAAAATCAAGTCCGCTGCCTGTTTCAACCTGTTCCGAAGCTGCCAGATTATCTTCCAAAGGTTCCCGGTCGGCTTTCATGAAATCTACCGGTTGAGACTGAAGGAAGCTAAGGTCAGGGGCTGCTGGTTCAGCTGCGGGTGTTTCTTTCGCCGGAGTCTCTGGTGGAGTCTCCTGGAGAAAACTGGAAAAATCAAACCCTGACGAAGTTGTCTCGGATTCAGCTGGGGCGGCTTTCTCAGTTTCTGATTCTTGATCGGAATCCAATATGTAATCTCGCGAGAAAATATCCGGACGGGCTGCCGCCAGCCAGTCTGGAGGTGGTTGGTGGGTAATAGGTGTCTCAGATTGAATGGGTGCGGTGGCACCATCGGTTTCTTCTGAGGCAAACAACCAGTCAGGAACATTACTGGGAAGAGGTTGTGAAGGTTCGGGTGCGGCAGACTTTGAAAGATCACCCGATTCTTCCTGTTTTAATTTGAGCATCCAATCGGGTTGTTCCGATTCAGGTTCAGGTTTGGGTTCTGGCGTCGCTGGTTTCCTGGTCTCTTCAAACAAAGCTTCAAGATCACTTCCCAGATTTTCTCTTTTCAACCAGTCTGGTTGGTCACTCGGGGTGATATCTTTACGCAATTGTTCAAGGTATTGTTCAATTTCGGGGGTTGGTACTTCTTCATCATGAACAGGTGCCGTGATTCCATCTTCAGGTTCCGGGATCTGAAATTGACTTTCAAACGACGGGGAAACCTTTGAAGGTTCGATTGGTGGCAGATTCTCCGGTATGAAATCCTGGCGGAGATCAGAAACAGATGCCGATTCTGCCGATGGTTCCACGGCCGACCGCAGCCAATCAGGCATCTCACGCTCAACGGGTTTGGGAGCTTCTGATGTGCTGCCTTCTACCGGTACAGGTTGGGTGGATTCACTCGATGATAGGAATGGGCTGGGAGGAAGGATGCCGGGTAATGATTCGATCGGGCCGGGAACAGGCGTTTCGAATTTTGGTTCAGGTGGTTTAGGAGTTGGAGATTCACCTGGAATATTCCTCAAAAAATCGAGGTTTTCTTCTCCAGTTTGCAGAACCCCTGTTTCCCCCGGTACGCGTAATGGTGCGGTCACCGCATCTGAAGATGCTGCCGGAGGTTCAGACGCGAGTGCCTTTAACCATTCAGGAATATCCCCGGGTTCAGCGGCCGGAATGGATTGACCGGGCACGGGAATAAATGGATTAGGATTCCCACCTTTATCTTCCGGTAACGGAAAGGGGGAATTGGGTTTTTCATCCGGGGATGGGAATTTGGAGGACGTATCTTCAGTTGTCATAGGTTTTCCAGAACCGTTTCCGAAATTTGGGGTGGCTGGTGTTTGCCCAGCTTTTATACCGGTATCCATGCCTTCATTCAATGATTGAAACGAGGGCTTCTGCCATTCTTCCATCCATGAAGGAAGGTTTTCTTCGCTTTTAAAGGCCGATTCAGATTGAGCTTGTTGTTTACCAAAAGCACCATTTGTTGCTTCAACAGAACCAAATGGCGAAAACACTTCTTTTGGCGTCTCGTTCTCTGTTGCAGTTTTTGGGCCTAAATCATCAGGAACCTCAATTTTCACATTTTCTTCGGGCACTTTTGCCGCATCCGGTTGGTTTGAACTGGTGAACTCATAATATGGGTCAAGTTCTCGAAGATGCTGCTGGAAGGTCTGCATCTCTTCAATTTTAATGGATGGGGATCTGTTTTCGTATAGCAACCGGTTAGCTTCAAAGCAATATGGATATTCGCTTAATATCTGACGGCAGATCTGGATGGCTTCATCCGTTTTACCGGCTTTAAAACAGGCAACGGCATGAAGGATTTTTATATCCATTCGGGATGGATCTTCTGCCAGAATGGCCTGGATTTCTGCCAATGCATTGGAGATCATATCACCGCGAATGTACATGCGCACAAGCGCCCCACGGGTTAGCAGGGTGCGGGTTGAATCTCTGCCATCTCTTTGGCGATATAATCTGCGAAGTTCGCTTTGAACAGCAGCATTGGATTGCTGGGCTTCATTGGCGCGTTCCATATGCCAGATGGTGCCTTCCAGGTTAGTTTGTTTCTCACGCAAAAGGCTCATACCGATATTGGCAATAAAATCATCGGGCACTGATGAAAGCACTTTTTTAAATGCATCTTCCGCTTTATCGTATTGATGAAGCTCAAGGTAGGCTTTTCCCATCAGCCTGAAAGTTTCCAGACAGCGCGGATAAATACTAATAATGCGTTGACAATGCTCAAGAGCTTCCTGCGAGCGTTCATTATCAATGAGTTGTTCAATTTCGAGGTGGTAGGCTCTTAATGGGATTTTTCTCATAAAAACATTTCCTCCCAATAGCCTAGTATGCACCAAACGAAAGATTAATGCAAGAAAAATTTAATAAAAAAGGAGCGCATAGGTTAATGCGCTCCTTTTGGTTGAGAAATTGCGGTTATTCACCCAGGTAATCACGCAAACGACGGCGGATGGTGGGATGGCGCAGCCGGCTGAGCGCCTGGGCTTCGATTTGACGGACACGCTCGCGGGTAACACCCATCTTACGACCAACTTCTTCCAGAGTGTAAGCCTGTCCATCCAACAAACCATACCGCAACTGTAGAATGCGCACTTCGCGCGGCGGCAGGGAATTCAATACATCTTCCAGATGTTCTTTAAGCAGATTGTATGTAGCGGTATCATCCGGCGGGGGAGCTTCATCATCTTCGATGAAATCGCCCAGGACAGAATCTTCTTCATCATCTGTAGGTGTTTCCAACGAAAGCGGCCGGCGGGCAACCTGGATCATGTTCTCAACTTTTTTGGGCGGCACTTCCAGGGCATCGGCGAGTTCGTCTACACTCGGTTCTCGACCCAACCGTTGGGTTAACTGGTGTTGAACGCGCAGCAATTTGTTGATTTGATCGCCCATATGGACTGGAACGCGAATAGTGCGTCCTTGATCGGCAATGGCGCGTGTGACCGCTTGACGGATCCACCAGGTGGCATATGTGCTGAATTTATGTCCGCGGCGATAGTCAAACTTCTTTGTGGCACGGATCAGACCGATGTTACCTTCCTGGATCAAATCTAGAAAAGGAACACCGCGCCCCATGTATTTTTTGGCTACAGAAATGACAAGGCGGGAATTGGCTGTGATTAAGTGCTCACGGGCAGCCCATCCATCTTCAATGAGGTGACGAAGTTCAAGACGACGGTGGGTGTTTACATTGCCCCGGGCCAATTCCTCACGAGCCATGCGGCCGCGCTCTATGCGCTGAGCCAGTTCCACTTCTTCTTCGGCAGTCAGCAGAGGAACCCGACTGACCTCTTTGAGGTACAGGCCAATGGTATCATCGGTATCAATGTTCGCCAGGTCATCCAGAAAAACAGACTGTCCCTGTTCCTCTTCTTCTGCAGCTTCTTCCTCTTCAAGAGTGAGTTCATCTTCTGCTGGTTCTTCAATTGCTGAAGGTTCTTCAATGTAATTGATCCCTGCACTTAACAAGGCAGCAAACGCTTCTTCAAGCTGTTCCACATCCTGTTCAGCTTCAGGGAAGAAGTGAAGAATATCATCTATAGTGACAAAAGATTTCTGGCGGCCAAGTTCGATCAATCTTGCGATTGCTGAATACTCTTCATCTTCATCAACTACATTCAAAATTGCATCATCCATAGAAATTTGTCATTACCTCATTCTTGAGAGTTCAATCAACCATTCTGGCACAAAATTACCAGTATTCAGAATACTCTTTTTCAGACGGGTTTTCAATACCTGAAACCCCAGGATTACGGGGTTGGGGTACCCGAAACTAAAGTGGGTGTTTCTGTCGGTTTGGCAAGACCTTCAACCGTCAAAATCTTGGTGATCTCTTCCACTACTGGTGTATTCACTATGTAATAACTATCGGCAACCTTTACATATGTTCCACTGGTTGTAGCAGTAGGCTGACCCAGTTTCATTTCAATTGTGGCACCTTTATCATCCACCAGGGTGATGATCTTTGCCCCGGCATCCAGTCCCATTGCGTCATCTGCTGTGGCTGATTCAAGTTTAGCAATAGGTTTCATGTATTGCAACTCCGAAATTAATTGCATCACCTTGCCGGAATTTACAGGTATGGCTGAATCCTGATCAATACTCCAGGAATTGAAATCCTTACCCATGCGCAGATCGAGTGGTGAACCATCAGGGTTCTGATACTTGATCAGGCGGGTGTTTTCAAATTTCCAGGCAGTGAATGGACTGGGGACTGTTGTGGGTGTGGCAGTCATATCTGCCTTCAAAAAGTCGGGCTGGGCTTTCTGAGTCCACCATGCAACCGCTCCCAAAATTATGAGAATTCCCAATAATATCAGAGTTGGTTTCTTAACCATGGCTTACCCTCTCTTTTTCCTTTGAATCCAGGTGATAATGCCTGCAGCCAGAATAGCTCCTGGAATAAGGAATACAGTCACAAGCATGACAGAGCCAGTTGTAAAGACGGTTGGAGGAACCAAAACCCGTTGTGTATTATCTCGCGGGGTCAGGTTGATGAGGTCTTCCTGCCCGGCAGCCCAGTCGATGGAATTGATTAACAGAATACCATTCCCATACTGGGGATAATTGTTATCGTTGGCGAACTCGGCATCGCCAATAATCACTAACCGTCCGTTGGTATCGATGTTCTTGGCTGCCAGCGCTACATCCAGAGGCCCCATACGGTCAGTTTTCTGATCGGGCGAAACCTTCTGACTGGCGATGCTAGCCTGGTCTGTTTCACCCCAGGAAGCCTGCGATGAGGAAACCAGCGGATACCCGACAACTTTTTCATGCTTGGAATCATATTGCACTGACCGTGCGCCGGGGAACAATGTCACCAGGTTTTGAAGTTTGTTGGTAATGGGGTGATTGCCATATTTATCTGCCACAATTACTGTTGGCGGATTGACATTGGTATCGATCACCAGATCATCGTCAACGGTGATGCCCCAATCAGACTTCAGGTAGGCGGCAAATAGATCATCAGATGATTTAATGCCGCTTTCTGCAGAGGGATTATCCAGCCAGACGACTGCCTTGCCTTTTTCAAGAAAGGCCTTAAGCAGATCAACTTCTTTATCGTTCAGGGCAACTTTCCCACCGGCTATGACAATCGCCAGGGCGTTATCCGGAATACTGGGAGTCTTCAGCAGATTCAGTGAGTTAACTGTGTAATTCTTGGCTTCGAGGGCGGCTTTTACCCGGCTGTATTTATTTTCCTGGGTGGTTGTTTCCAGCTCATATTCACCATGTCCGGTGAGGAAGTAAATATTGCGTTTATCCGGGTTGGATAGACGAATCAATGCACCGGAGATTTCTTTTTCATCCAGATAGGTGATCTGTTCTGAATGTCCGTCCATGGATAGTACCAGAGTACCATCGCGGGTGATCTGCGCTGCTTTCGCTGCTACGGGATCGGCATCTGGATCGACAAATTTATAGTCAAACTTGCCATTGGAGGAAGACTTGTAATTCTCCAACAATTGAGTGGCCGCTTCTTTGGACATGCGAGGAGAAAAATAACCGACCACTGATACTTTTGATGGTAATTTTTCCAGAATTTGCAGGGATTCTTGTGCCAGTGAATTCTGCTTGTCTTCCGTCAGATCCCAGCGGCGGGAATAAGTGTTTCCGAGGTAATTCAGTACAACCAGGATGCCCAGCACAGCGACCACCATCAGGAAAGCGTTGGATGTGTTCTTTCCCTGACGGCCTGTTATTGTCTCTTTCGCTTTCTGGGGATCCAGAAAAACGGCCAGCGCCAGACCAAGCACGATGACAGCCAGAGATATTTGAAGAGGCAGAGTCATCTTCCGTTGGACAATGAACAACCCCAGCGATGCGGCCGCTGCAAGCAACGATAGATAAAGCCCATAAGGGGCGAATTTTTTGTAGTTATTCATTACCGCCACCTTCTCGATTCAACAGATGCGCTCCCAAGGAAGAGAGCAAATGTAATTAAACTGAGAAAATAGACCAGGTCTTTAATTTCAATGACACCGGCATAAAACGAGTTGAAGTAATGCTGTGTTAACCCCAGGTATTGCATGACACTGCCGGCAACACCGCCAAAAGCCTGCCCGGGATAGTCAATTAACCAGAAGATCAACAGGATGCCCAGAGTGGTAAAGAATACGGCGATCTGGTTGGAAAACAGAGAAGAAGCAAAAACCCCGATGGCGATGAATGAACCAATCAGAAGGAGTAATCCAAGGTATCCTGTGATTACGCTGCCCATCTCGATTCCCGGTTTCACCACGATATTGAGGATCAAAGGATAAATCCAGGTGAGGAGCAGAATAACTATGAAGAAAAGCATGGCTCCCAGCCATTTACCCAGAACCAGTTCCCAATCACGAATGGGTTTGGTCATTAACACTTCCAGCGTGCCGGTCTTTTGTTCATCTGCCAGCAGACGCATGGTAATGGCTGGAGTAGTGAACAGGAAAATGGTCACCATGGGAGAAAGAATTTCTTTCATAGAGGGGACATACTGCTGTGTTGAAGCAGCAAAGTAAAAACTTGAATAAAAGATCAAACCAAGAACAAATAGGATCAAGAACATGACGGCATAAGCGATAGGACTTATGAAGTACAGTTTGAATTCCCGTTTGGCTATTACCCAGATATTTCTCATACGATTATTCTCCAGAGGTATCAGGCATCCACCGTGCCATCGAGCGACGGACGGGCGGGTTCATCCTGGGTTAATTGCATAAAGATATCTTCGAGGCTCAGGCTGGCAGCCTGCATTTCCAGTAAATCAAAGCCGTTCTTCACGATTAACCGGGCGATTTCTGGCCTGATATCCTGCCCGGCTGACATAGAGACTTCGAGTTCGTTTTCCTTCTTTGCTTCGACATTCATCACGCCTGGCAGGGGGGTGATGAGCGGCAGCAATTCGCTGGCTTCTCCCTTAATCTTGATGTTCACGCGGTCAGCACCGGTCAGGCGGGCCTGTAAGCCGGAGGGAGTATCTTCGGCTACGATATGGCCTTTGTTGATGATGATCACCCGGTTGCATACCTGCTGAACCTCGGTGAGAATGTGGGTGGAGAGCATGACTGTGTGCTCTTTACCAATTTCTCGGATCAGGTTGCGAACTTCAATAATCTGAGCGGGATCCAGTCCGATGGTGGGCTCATCGAGAATGAGCACTTCAGGGCGGTGCAGGATGGCCTGGGCAAGACCAAGGCGTTGACGCATACCTTTGGAAAGATTGCCCACATACCCGCCGGCACGATTATCGAGATGGACTTTCTCGAGGACTTCATCCACGCGGTCATCCAGGTCGGGGATGTTATGGAACTCGCCCATGTAGGTGAGATATTCCATAAGGGTCATCTCATTGTACAGGGGGACAGATTCCGGCATGTAACCGACCAGCTTGCGAACTTCGAGAGAATTCTCGACAACATCAAACCCGCCAATTTCAGCGGTACCACTTGTGGGGGGCATATAACCGGTAAGCATGCGCATGGTGGTTGTTTTCCCTGCGCCGTTTGGACCCAAAAAACCCAGGATTTCGCCTTTGGCAGCACTAAATGATATCTGATCCACTGCCCGGCGTGAACCATAGTCTTTGCTTAGACTCTTGACACGTATCATCCTTTACTCCTTGGAGCATGTCTTACAAACACAACAGCCGTAAAGGCTGCCGGTTGAATTGGGATCAATTTAAGTGATATAGAATGCAGTCTCTGAAAAGAATTTCACAATAGTCGCTATATTTTATACATCTTTCAGATACCGAAAGTCAATCACTTCAACCTGTTTCTAATCATTTCCTAATCTTTCTTATATCGGTGGAAATAAACGATCCCTTGCCAAAAGGAGGACGGATACACTATAATGTTGGCTGTTCGGGGTGTGGCTCAGTCCGGCTAGAGCACACGGTTCGGGACCGTGAGATCGGAGGTTCAAATCCTCTCGCCCCGACCAGAAGAAGACCTTTGAGTAATCGAAGGTCTTTTTTTATCTCAGCAAAAAAGAAAGCTAATTCTTCTCATTAAGCAAAAAACTTAATATGAAAAAAAGGTAATTATTACGTTCAAATTTCCGATTTTTCGTAATATATCAGGCTGTGTAAAATCTGCGTAAAATCCGGTTAACCAGCTGGCATAAATTTCAAAAATGTACTATACTCTTTTTTGCATGACCCTCGGCTGCCCCCCTCAGTCGAGGGTCATGCAGTTTTAATGTGCGGAAATATTCCTGGACTTCTTCATTCGGATTGTTGTCTGGTTCAGGCAATATACCAGGGTATTTATATTCATTAACTTGCGAAATTTATCATATTGGTATACACAGGTAGATATGATTAACTCAAGGGCAAAGTATTGTATGAAAAAACTTTTCCTTGGCTTTACTTTTTTTCTTATCTCGATAGCCTGCCTGGCCGCGCCCACCCCCGATATTGGAGCGGTAGAAACAGAAGCGTCAAGACAGTTGACGGATATTGCCGCGCAGGAACCAACTGACGTCATTCTGCCGGATCTACCCACATTGGAACCTCCCGCTGTAGGCGCGCCTACCCGGATGGCAACGGCCACATTCGATATGCTACCCTCCCCGATGAATTTCATGGTGGCCACGTTACCTTCCAGTACCCCCAAACCAACAGCAACGAGTACACCCGATCCGAATATCATTGACCAACAGGTTAGTTATACAGTATCCGGTGATGCGGCTGTTGTCGAAATCACCTTCACCAACCGGGATGGCAATATCGAGAAAGACCTTTTTTCTCTGCCCTTTGAACAAACGAATACCTTTAAGCAGGGAACTACGGTTACTCTTTCCGTAAAGATCATCAGCGAAAGCGGCACAGTCACCAGCCAGATAAAATCGGCTGATAAAGTACTCTGTCAGAAGGATGCTACAGGGAAAGACCAGACAGCCGCCTGCACAGATGTTGTGGTGGAATAGAGTTGGATGATGAACGGCCGGAAAACATTCTAAAACCTGGTTCACAGAATTAGCAATCTACAATGAACATGCCTGGCAAACGGTTAGGGCACACGGTTGACATCTGTATGATCGCAGGTTTGAGCTTTCCGTCCTCTTAAACAGGGGAGAATGAACCTGCCATTACACGGTTTTAAACCAGGGAAAATATATCCACTCCAATAAAATGTTAAGGAATATATCCACCTGGATCGCTGTAGAATATAGGCATCACTTACCTGGAGCATGAATCATGACTGAACTTCTCTGCCATACCGATGCATACCTGAAAACCTTTAAAGCCACCGTCACGGCTGTTGACGAAGAATTGCATGCCATCATCCTGGATAAAACGGCGTTTTACCCGGGCGGTGGTGGACAATTATGCGACACCGGTACTATCACGGCTGACGGAACGGTTTATCCTGTCATCAAAGTCAAGAAATCACCGGAGGGTATTCTGCACGAAATTGATGCCGCAGCAGGTCTGCCGGCTGTGGGAACAATCATCAATGGCGAAGTTGATTGGGAACGCCGCTATAAAATGATGCGCACTCACACGGCCATGCATATTCTGTGTGGTGTGGTTTTCCGCGATTATGGCGCTCAGGTGACCGGCGGCGATATGGAACCGCTAAAAGGGCGGATGGATTTTGAATTTGAGAACCTGTCAAAAGATCTGGTAGGTGTGATCGAAGAGGCTGTGAACAAAGAAGTGGCTGCTGCCCGGGATGTCAGAGTCAAGATACTGCCGCGTGAAGAGGCATTTCAGATCCCGGATCTGATCCGTACCAAGATCAATTTATTGCCGCCCGGCATCCCGGAAGTACGCACCATTGAGATTGTGGGACTGGATCTTCAAGCGGATGGGGGTACGCATGTAGCCAATACCCGTGAAGTGGGACGGATGCGGATTGTTGATTACAAATCAAAAGGCAAGATCAACAAACGCATATACGTTGAACTGGACGAATAATCCGTCACGGAACTTTTGGGCAGTCCACCTGGTTGAAGAATTCGGCTGCCTGGGCAGGTAAGCCGGTGGATGAATCCATTTTTTCATAACGCTGCCACAGGCTGCATAATACGGGTGTCATTCCATACGTCAGGGTGTTGGCGGTGAGGCTGGTTTCGAGAGCCTTGTCTGCCATGCCGGTTTGCGCATAGCCTTCGATGAAGGGTAGATATTCCATGCCATTCTTGCTGCGAAGTCCCTTATCGGCGGCTTCTTTTGCGAGTTTTGGGATTTCTGTCCATTGCTGGAATTGTCGTGCCAGGTCGGCTTTCTGGTAGTAATAACACCAGTCATGGGATGGTTCGGCCCCGAACACATCACTCCTCAGAAGCGGCGAATTGCTTTCCGGAAGAATACGGTCTATGTTGGATATGGGCTGCATGTCTTTTTCAATGCCGCCGAGGTCTTCTGATAAACGGGGAGGGGCTGACGCGTAGAACGGATCAAGCACCCGCAGGCATTCTCGTCCGGCGGCAAAAGACACACCAAGAGTCTGGTCAGTCGTCCCGTTGAAATGGATATCCCGGAGGGAATAGTCAACCGGCAGGCCGGGAAGGTATTCTTTGAAATAATCTCCCTGGGCGCGTGGACCTATGAAGAACCAGTATTGGGCTTGCTTGCCGACCGGTTCTTTTGCATACATAGCATTCAGTGCAAACCCGACAGCGTAATCAGAGATAAAGCTGGTGGGCAGTTTGGGGGCCACGATGGCGGTGTTTGGTTTCAGATCAGGAATACGCCATTTCATCTGCCAGTAGTAACTGCGTTGGATTTCCCAGTTATCGGCGTATTTTTCGGCGGTCAACATTTGCGCATAGGCTGCCATGGCGACGAACACCGAGAGGACAACGGTTGTGCGGGTGCGGTTTTGAGTCAACCAGGCGGCGGCAGCCATCAGGAGTAAGGCCGATCCGGCCATTGGAGCCAGCGTGAACCGGTCTGACCACAGTCCGACCAGTGCCTGCCGGTTGGTGCTCCAGACAGGAAGTCCGCCCAGAAGCAGGAAAAGAACGGCTGTTATGAAGGCCTGGGGAATAAACCTATTATGCAGTGAGGGTTGATCGTCTGATTCTGAAGAGGTTTTCCAGAACCATAGGGCAACCACAAAAGCTCCTGCAATGGCAAGTAATAGTTGAAAGATTGTCCGGAAATCCAGTGTAGACGGTTTGAAGGCATCCACCCAGACGCTGAAGGCGGTGGAGAAGGTATCCTGCAGGGCAAATTGGACAAATTGCTTGATGGTGTCCAATGGATGGGACATCAATGAACTTAAGAGGGTGGGGGAATTTTCCACCGATAGACGCGGATAATACCCGAACCGCCAGACACCAAACAGGATTAACGGGAGAAGATACGGCAGCCAGGTTCGTAATGATTTGCGAAGACAGGGTTTTGATGGCAGATGTTCCCTGTTCTGGATGGCGAAGAAAAGCAATACCGGGCGAATCAGCTCTGAAGCGGCAAAATACTCCATCGTCAACATTTGGATCAATGAGAAAAGACAGGCCAGCGTGACCAACCAGAGCCGGTTTTTTTCATCAGAAAATGCCTTAAGCATGAGCCACAGGCTGGCAAAAAACAGGGCTTGTGAGATGAAATGCTGACTGTAAGCAATTGAAATAGTGGTTTGTGAAAAGCCGGGAAAAACTAATAAGAGCAGAGCTGCCCAGCGGCATTCCCATTTTTGTTCAGGCCAGATGATTGATAAAGCGGCAGCAAAAAACCATGCGGCGACAATCCGTACGGCGAGAGTAAAAACTTGCCAGGGCAGCGGTGAAACCCCAAGAATGGGTACAGTCAGCAGATACGTCCAAATTGAAAAAGGACGGTCAAACATAAAGTAATTCCAGTAGTCAACCGGCCTGTGCATCAGGTTTAGAAAAACAACCTGCCAGTCATCCCAGTAGATTCCCAGCCTGGAGAAATACGGCAGATAAATCACAGCATAGGTGAAAACGAGGATGATAGGGAATAACCAGGGGGTTTTCCAGGTGATTTTATTTTTCATGGAACCTCAATGTGAACTGACTAACGGCTAGATTGTATCCGAAATGCCGTCAAATCAACCGGTGAATCTGAATATGCTACAATCAACACGAAGAAAAGGACATCTGCCATGACCCGAGATCACCGTCATTTGCCACTGATTATCATCAGCCTAGTACTGGCTGGTTCGTCAATTATGTGTTCCATCTTTACCATGGGCAATTCGCAGAAAGTTTCTCCTGGCGAAAAATCCGCCACCATAACCAGTCTGCAATTAACGGTGGCAAAACTGGAAAAACAGGCAATCACACCGACAATTGAACCGACGGATCCGATTACGTTTCCCACAATGGTTAAGCCGGAGACCGGGAATATTTCTGGCACATTATCTTATCCATCAGAACAAATCCCACCACTCAGAATTGTGGCGATAAATATAAAAACCGGTGAATATTATGCCACCGAAGTGACAGATAATAATCTGTATGGTTTGGATGGAATTCCCACAGGAACATATCACGTCATTGCATACCAGCTTACAGAATCTGGAACAACTATGAATATGGCTGGCGGGTACACGAAATATGTCACCTGTGGAATGTCAGTGGAATGTACGGATCATTCTCTGGTTGATGTGGCTGTTGAAGCCGGGAAATTGACTACTGGTATCGATCCGGCTGACTGGTATGCACCACAAGGTACCTTTCCTCCCGACCCCAGTCAATAAATCCGCAAGATTTGCATACAATTCACGCTTATTCTTTGACCGTTTGTGCTAGAATATTTGTGCTGAATTGAGTGGATTGGAATTTAGAGGAATACTATGGATTTTAAACTGACCGCCCCTTATATTCCGACTGGCGACCAGCCGACGGCTATCGCTCAACTGGTGGATGGGGTAAAAAAGGGTATGCAACATCAGGTCTTGCTGGGTGCCACGGCCACTGGTAAGACTTTTACAATGGCCAATATCATTCAGGAACTTCAGATGCCGGCACTGGTAATGGCTCATAACAAAACCCTGGCTGCCCAGCTTTATGCCGAGTTTAAGGAATTCTTTCCGGAAAACGCTGTCGAATATTTCATCTCTTACTACGATTATTATCAACCGGAAGCCTATGTACCGCAACGGGACCTCTATATTGAAAAAGAGACAGATATAAATGAAGAAATTGACCGTCTGCGGCTGGCAGCAACTGCTGCATTGATGTCACGGAAAGATGTTGTAATAGTGGCATCCGTTTCTTGCATCTATGGTCTGGGTGATCCGGCTAACTATGGCCGCGTGGTTGTTCATCTAGAAACTGGCACCATCTTCCGGCGGAATGCTTTGCTGCGGCAGCTTGTGGAGAGTCAATATCAGCGTAATGATATGGAACTTCGGCCAGGAACTTTCAGAGTACGCGGTGATACCCTGGAAATTTTTCCAGCCTATGAGGAAAAAAAGATCTACCGGGTTACATTCTTTGGCGATGACATCGAGAAAATCACTGCACTGAACCCGGTAACCGGGGAAGTATATGATCACCCAATGTCCGTTGATATTTATCCAGCCAAACACTATATTGCCAATGAAGACCGATTGAAGAAGGCTATAAGTGATATTGAAGAAGAATTGGAAAATCAATTGGCGTATTTCAAGGCAAACGGCAAACTGCTTGAAGCGCAGCGCATTGAGCAGCGAACCCGATACGACATCGAAATGTTGAAAGAAGTCGGGTATTGTGCCGGTATCGAAAATTATTCACGTCATCTTGACCAGCGTCCTGCCGGGTCAGCCCCATGGACCTTGATGGACTATCTGCCGAGTGAATATCTGTTGTTCATAGATGAGTCACACATGACCATTCCGCAGGTTCGGGGGATGTTCAACGGCGATCAATCCCGCAAGAAAGTATTACATGAATATGGATTCCGGCTGCCGTCGTGTCTTGATAACCGGCCGTTAATGTTTGAAGAATTTGAGTCTCGCATGGGGTACACCATTTACACATCCGCCACCCCTGGTCCGTATGAACTGGGACGGGCGGAACAGATTGCCGAGCAGATCATTCGTCCTACCGGATTGATCGATCCGAAGGTGGAGGTCAGACCAACAAAAGGGCAGGTGGATGACCTGATCGCCGAGATTAACAAGCGGATTGCCCAGGGTGAACGGACGTTGGTCACCACGCTGACTAAGCGCATGTCTGAAGATCTGGCTGATTATCTGAAGGAAATTGGAATAAAGGTACATTACCTTCATTCCGAGGTGGATACACTGGAACGCGTCAGCATTTTACGCGATCTGCGGTTGGGCACCTATGATGTATTGGTGGGAATCAACCTTTTGCGCGAAGGACTGGATTTGCCGGAAGTATCTCTTATTGGCATTCTGGATGCTGACAAGGAAGGATTTCTGCGGTCGGGGACGGCCCTTATTCAAACGATTGGGCGTGCTGCCCGCAATGTGAACGGTACGGTCATCATGTATGCCGATAAAATAACGGATTCCATGAAGTTTGCCATAGAAGAAACCAACCGACGCCGCGAAAAACAATCGGCTTATAACCGAGAAAACAATATACAACCGGTAACTGTGATGAAAGCAGTACATGATCTGACGGAACGGTTGAGTCAGTCACCGAGTATTGCTGAGAAGAAAGCAGAATACCATGCCGGGCAGGGTGATGGTGCTATGCCTGTGAAAGAAATCCAGCGAGTCATTCATGAAATGGAAAAACAAATGAAACAAGCAGCAAAAGACCTGGAATTTGAAAAAGCGGCTGCCCTTCGCGATCAGATTTATGAATTACGTAATGAACTGGCGGATGCTACTGAGATGCCACCATGGAAAAAAATTCGACTACTGACCGGTGAAGACTGATCAGAAGGATGATCGAACGTCGAAAATTCGAAATTCGCCGAGATGTGGTTCCCAGTTTTCCCGCACTCTGGTGACATATGATGATCGTGGTCCTTGATGGAGGGCTTCCAGAAGCACATCCAAGACCTCCCGTTCACCTTCGGCCACCACTTCCACATCTCCTTCGGCGGTATTGCGAACCCAACCGGTAAGGTTAAGTTCCTGGGCGCGGTTAAGGACGAAATAACGGAAACCGACACCTTGAACATGCCCTTCTACCAGGGCATGCAGGCGGGCGGGATGGGTAAAAGATTTCGGTTCAATCATAGTCATATCGGGCTGATTGTTCGGAAGGAGGCTCTTGATCATAATCATCATTGCCATAGCCTTCTTCATCCAATTCATCTTCTTCATAGAGTTCATCATCTGAATCCTGATATGTAGAAGCATTCTGGCGCAGATCGTCAAGATCAAGGAAATCAAGTCCCAGCGAGCTGTCACCGTAACCGATGTTGTCTATGGCGTCTTCAATAAAATCTGCTTCTTCATCTGTGGCAGCATTATCCAAAAGTGATTCAAGAGCGGCATTGGCTTTTTCTCCACCGATTTCAGAAAGTGCCCAAATAGCGGCAAATCGCAATTCTTTATTGGATTCACCGGCATCAAGAAGCTCCAGCAGCGGTTCCACAGCTCGGGTGAGGTTCAAGGAGCCTGCAGCTCGTATGGCTTCAATCCGGACGACGGGATCGGGGTGAAAAAGACTGCGCAGGATGTGCATTTCCCATTCGTCCGAAGCCGATCGGCCCATGGCAACCAGTGAACTGGCAACCCAATCGGGGTCATTCTCTTCAAAAGCCTCGGAAATCAGGTTCACCATCTCTTTTCGGCTGGAATATCCCATGGCCTCCAAGGCACTGCGTCTCACCAGGTCGTCATCAGTGCCAGTGATTCGGGAAAGCAACACTCGCTCTATATGGGCCAATTTTTCAGCTGATATTTTATCGAGTTCACCTAGCAATACAAAAGGTCCTAATCCACCGGCAGCGGCAGCCCGAACAATCAACTGCTTGTCTTTTTCAAGCAATTTAATCAGACGTTCCACGATCCGTGGATCTTCCGATTCCCGGAGCAAACGAATGGCGGCAGTTCGGACGCGGGCATCATCGTCTGTTAGAAAGAAGACCGCCACGTCATCAAAGCAGGCAATTGTGGTTTTCTCATTGAATTTGATCAGGTCTTCCACCAGGTTAAGGCGGCGTTTTGGTTTTACATCTTCCCAGGTCTTCTTTAATAATGCTAGATCGGAAGATTGGATATCAGAAAATCGGGTCAGGTAGCTGGCGGGAAATGGCTTACCATTTTCCACCAGGGCATCGAGAACAGATTGAAATGGGATGGAATTGCTGTTTTGAGGCATGCGTGCAAAACCTATCAGGGAAGGATAATTCTGTTGGTAATATCCTGCGAGGTAATGTACACCATAAGAGCAATCAACGCAGCAAAACCAATCAGATGGACCATGTTTTCATATTGAGCGGGAACACGTTTGCGGAAAATCAATTCGGCCAGCACAAAAATGATACGGCCGCCATCAAGTGCAGGAATGGGGAGCAAATTGGTGAAACCAAGAGCAACCGAAATGATCCCTAGCAGCCAAAAGCGATTCATGGTATCTGCGGCTGTACTGGCGGGTTTGGATTCGGCTGTGATATCGCGGGATCTCACCTGTGAGTAAATGTCATACATGCCTACCGGGCCAACCATACGGGCATCTTCGGCGGCTACCTGCCCGCGCATCAGTTGAATGGGCATGGTGATGAGGGCGGCACCCTGGGCGCCTGTGGTGATGAGTGAATACGGAATTGCCTGGAATACTGAGATTGGTTTGATGGGATTGCCCATCACAATCCCAAGCGAACCCTGATTGGGTGGCGGATTTAATCTGGGGGTTGCTTTTACATTAATTATTTTGTCCTGCCGAATAAGAGACATGGTAATCTCTTTTCCCAGATTCGCCTTTACTATTGTGGAAAGCTGTGTAGTACTGGTAATTTCTTCCCCATTGACTCTGGAGATAATATCGTTCGCCATAATCCCGGCAGTCTCGGCGGGGGAATTTTTAGCGACTTCCATAATCTGGACAGTTTTTACATCCGGAGCTCCGGTACGGGTGAAAAGGATGGTAAAAATAATTATTCCGGTCAGGATGTTAAAAAACGGTCCACCAACCAGTACAACCAGGCGTTTCCAGGGGTTGGCTGCAGCCAGACCTCCCGGTACCTCCGGGTCATTTTCACCTTTCGGACGGACAAATGCGCCAAAGGGAATCCAATTTAG
This sequence comes from Leptolinea tardivitalis, assembly GCF_001050275.1. Taxonomy (GTDB): domain Bacteria; phylum Chloroflexota; class Anaerolineae; order Anaerolineales; family Anaerolineaceae; genus Leptolinea; species Leptolinea tardivitalis. Next base: position 11,288 of record NZ_BBYA01000004.1, on the reverse strand, counting down.
CGTAAATTCGGTTCCTTTCCAGGTGAACAATTTTACCAACCGGGGAGGAAATCCAAATCCGAATTCTTCTACTTCAATTCCAAATAGTCTGGATGCAATGAAATGGCCAAACTCATGCAGAAAAAGTAAAAGCCCAAAGGCAATAATAAATTCGAAAATCGTTGCTAAAAAAGTTAAATTCATTTCTATTCCTGATAAAAACGGATCAGGTAATAAATACCTGCTTTTTGTATTATAGCCATTTTAGCGGTAATTTGAATCGTTCTTATAAACTTTTAATTAATCCACCAGATGAGTCGGGCCGCCGACTCCAGCTGTAAGTATCTGTGTGATGCCTTCCATTTTTGTTAGCCTTTTTTCTACATCCGGGGCGATACTGGCAGGGCAAAGAATGTGGACATTCGGACCTGCATCCAGAGTATATGCGCAGGGTAGGCCATTTTTGCGCCATTCTGGTACTGCTTTAATGATGCGAAGCGATGCCGGTTCCCAGTAAAACAGGGGAGGTTTTGAAGTCATCATAACTGAGTGCATCATATCGCTATCCAGTTCCATTACGGCGGCCAGAGAATAAAAATCTTGATGAAGGATTGCATCTCGGCATAATGCTATGCGGCGGGGAGCATCTGAAACACGAGCATTCTGAAATGGACTGGTATTTGCAAGATTATGGCCTTCACTTGAACCGACTTTCTTTTCACCTGCCGCTACAACGGCGATTACATCGACCAGATTCCAGGCATTGGCGGGAGCGATGGACATTGCATACGAATCTTCATCTGTTGTACCTGGAAGCCATTCGACAAAGCCATCTGGAATGGAACGGCAGGCAGAACCAGAACCCCGACGGGCAAGACGAGACAGAGCTTTTTCATCCAAAGAAAGTCCGGCTGCCCTGCTGCCAGCCAACGCCAGTGCTGAGAAGGCTGCCGCCGATGAAGCAATTCCAGCGCCTGTGGGGAAATTGTTGGTACTTGTGACGCGGGCATGTAATGTCAAATCCGCCAGAGAACGAATTAAATCAAGGAAGGTGGAAACACGTTGTGTGGCATTACTGTCTGCTGGAGCTTCATTCAGAACAAATTGGTCGGCGGATAATGCAGGATCGAATTTAACAAGAGTGCGGGTCTCTAAACCGGCCAGATTCATGGAGATGGATCCATTTAACGGTATGCGCAAGTCAGAATTGAGGTTCCCCCAGTATTTAATAAAGGCAATATTGGGATGTGAAACGGCAGTGGCAGTTAGATCAGTCATAAATGGTTATCCTGGGATTGTTCTCACATCAGTTTACCATCGGATTCTGAACTGAAAATCAACAATCCTGGATTTTTTGAACAAGGATTATTCGATAATCTCGATTTGTTCGAGAGCGGCATTCACATCCGGTACAATATTCGCATCCAATTTCTGCAATTCGCTCACCTTATTGGGATCTGTAGAAATTCCCCATTTGGTCAACCGAACAGTGACCCCCTGCATTTCAAGCAGATCGACAGCCCGCATGGTTCCCCTGATCCCTACGGGCGAATCTTCAAAAATATGAACATCCAACTCCGGAAAGCCGTTATAGAAACTTGTTTCTTCATTATTTAATAGATCCCAACCGGCTTGAATGGATGGCAGCAGACTATTAGTTACCACCATGCCGATGGCGCCCAGAGCATGTACCGGGGAGGGTTTGATTAAGTCGACAGAGACACATCCCAACTGGTCAGCCGCATATTGAAGCTGCCCCTGACCAATTACTGGAAAACGATTCCAGCCCAACTGGTCAACAATAATATCGGCTTCTGGGGAAAATTCAATACGTCCCTCACCAGCCGGATAATTATGATAAGAAGGTCTGGCTGTAATAATGGCTGGATCCACAAGTCCATCCTGCCAACGTTTTTTCAGGGTGGTATTCCATTCATCTGTAATTAATTGAGGATCGATGATGTGCTCGGTAACCCGGTCAAAACAGATTGCCGGTAGGTAAAACGTATTCTCAAAGGCGTTTTGCCCGAGGAAAACTTCTTGAAAAACCCGGGTGATCAGATTCTGGTGCACATTTCGTGATTTTTGCAGAATACTGTCAAGAAGTGAGGTGCCTGAAAGACGGCCGAATGCCTGCCGTGCAGGACCGGTTTCGATCAGATACAGGACCAGATCACAATAAGTGAAACCGGATTTCTTCAGGCTTGGGAGCTGCCCCACAATCTCCTTGACATTAAATTCTGGTTTAGGTATCCCAGATTTTTTTACATATTCACAAAAAGAAAGTAAATCCGGTGGTATAGGCCAATTGGAATACTGTTCAAGAACGCTCTCAACAACGCTGGCGATGTAAATCGGGGCGATATCCCATTCACTGATGATCCCCCTGGATTCAAACCAGGCGATCGTTTCTTCTCCGGGATAGAGCTCCTTCCACCCCATGATCCTGCCGAAATAATTAATGGTGCTTTGAAGCGAAGCCCGGTATCGTCTGGGCTCAACCAGAACACCATCCATATCAAACAGAAAAATCGTCTTTTTCATCTATGGCGTTTTTCCAGTTCTCCCAAAATATCATCCGGTGTGACCTGATTTTGTGCCATGAGAACAAGAACATGATAGGTCAGGTCTGATACTTCTTCCACCAGACGTTGTTTCCCCTGGCCTTTTGCCGCTATTATAACTTCAATCGCTTCTTCCCCAACTTTCTTGCAGATTTCATCCTGACCAGCTTTGAACAAACTGGTTGTATAGGATGATGTTGTGGGATTTTCTTTCCGATCCAAGATTACTGCGTATAGGTCATTGATATTCATATCCACCTTGATCTAATATAACTATTTTAACTCACGATAAAAGCATGATGTATTACCTGTATGACATGCCGGACCGGCAGGTTTCACCTTAACCAGAAGGGTATCGGCATCACAATCCAGCCAGAGAGAGACGAGTTCAAGCGTATTTCCCGAAGTGGCTCCTTTACGCCATATCTCCTGACGGGAACGCGACCAAAAATGCACCTGTCTTGTTTTCACTGTTAACTGGCAGGCTTCTTGATTCATCCAGGCAACCATTAAAACCATGTTGGTTTCAGCATCTTGAACCACAGCCGGAATCAAACCATGGGAATCATATTTCAGGTTTTTAATCTGATCCATTTTATTTTTCCTGATTATTCATATTTATACCCGGCGAATCGGGATTTTTCGTTCAAAGAGAAAACTTTTAAGAGCAGGAATTGGCAAGATACCATCATGAAAGAGGGAAGCGGCCAATGCAGCTTCGGCTTTGCCAATTGTCAAAACATCGGCGAAATCCTGCTCTTTACCTGCACCACCAGATGCAATGACCGGGACGGCAACCGCTTCTGCTACAGAACGAGTCAGTTCTAAATCGTATCCATTCAATGAGCCATCACGATCCATACTGGTCAACAGGATTTCTCCGGCGCCCAACTCAACACCACGTCGGGCCCATTCAACTGCATCCAGATCTACGGGGGTACGTCCGCCGTGAATCGTCACACCATATCCTGAACGACTATGGTCAGTCTGTTTCCGGGCATCAATAGCCAGGACAATACACTGGCTTCCGAAGGCTTTTGCCCCGGCGGAGATCAAATCGGGATTCTGAACGGCAGAGGTATTGATACTGATTTTATCGGCACCAGCCAGAAGGAGATTGCGCATATCCTCAACCGTTCGGATACCTCCACCCACAGTAAATGGAAGGAATACGGCTCGCGCTACCTTGCGAACTACATCCAGACAGGTATCTTTACCGGCTGCACTGGCAGAAATATCTAAAAATACCAGTTCGTCCGCACCGGATTGGTCGTAAATCTTTGCCTGTTCCACCGGATCACCGGCATCTCGAAGATTTACAAATTGCACACCTTTTACAACACGGCCGTCTTTAATGTCCAGACAGGGAATAATTCTTTTTGTCAGCATGATTGGTCTCCTACCTGGCACATTCCAGTAATTCTGGTAATCCAAGCGTTCCTTCATACAAGGCCCGCCCGATAATGGCACCGGCTGCTCCGCCGGTTTTCAGGGCTTTCACCTCTTGTATGGTGGAGACTCCGCCTGAGGCAATTATGTTCATTTTTGTCTTTCGGGCGAGGGAAATGGTTGTCTCAAAATTGCTGCCCGATTGCATTCCATCCCGGTCAATATCTGTGTAAACAATCCACGCAAGCCCCATGGACTTCAAGTTATCTGCAAGATCAAAAACAGTGATCCCTGATGCCTTTTGCCATCCAGAAACCATGATTTCGTTCTTACGGCCATCCAAACTTACGCCAATTTGTTGTGTGTTAAATTCCGAAAGAAGCGTGCGGATATTTTCAGGTTCTTTCACAGCCATACTTCCCAGGATAGCCCGGTCGATACCATTGGATAGTACCGCCCGAACCTGATCCAGCGTATGTAATCCACCTCCAAATTGGATATGGGCTTTGAATTCCCGGGCAGTCTGAATAATTTTCGCAAGGGCAGATAAATTCGATGTGGATGATTCTCCGAAAGCACCATCAAGGTTGATAACATGCAGCCATGTGGCGCCCTGTTCCAGCATTGATCGAGCCACAATTTCAGGATCAGAACTGTAAACCTTTTGTTTATCGGGATCACCCTGACTGAGACGGACTACCTGCCCGGCGCGCAGGTCAATAGCAGGGAAAATGGTAAAAGCGGTCATTGGTCTTTCCTGTTACGTATTTTATAGTTTAAGAAAATTATTCAGCAATATCTGGCCCATTTTCTGGCTTTTTTCAGGGTGGAATTGAACTCCGTAAACAGATCCTCTGGATATGGCAGATGAAAATGGCTGTATGTAATCTGTCAGTGTCAGAGTATCGGTATCATCCAGAGGCTGGCAATAATAGGAATGGTTGAAATAAAAGTATGACCCATCTTCAATGCCTGTCAACAACGGGGAAGGTTTGGCGGCTGTTATATTGTTCCATCCGGTATGTGGCACTTTGAAAGAGGTTTGATCTGGAAAACGTGTAACTTTTCCATGAATAATCCCCAGACCAGAAAATTCACCCAATTCTTCTCCTGTATCAAACATGGCTTGCATTCCCACACAAATACCTAACAGTGGTACGCCAGATTGCGCAATTTGATGTACAGGCTCCGAAAAACCACGACCTTGCAGGCCTTCCATAAATTGCCGAAATGCCCCCACGCCTGGCAGAATTGTGCGTAATCCTTTTTTTAATTCAACCGCTTGAGAAACCAACACAATCTGCGCTCCCAGGTTGGTAAGAGCATTATGGACAGATTGAAGGTTCCCGGTTCCTGCATCAATCAACTGTACGGTTGTGCTCATGGTCAGACTGTCCCTGAGAAACCGATAGTCCCTTTGCTTGAGGGAACAACACCGGCTCTTCGCGGATCGATGCGGGTGGCTGTCAATATGGCTCTTGCCGCTGACTTGAAAATGGCTTCAGCCATATGGTGGTTATCCTGACCTTCAAGAACCCGGATATGAATATTACAGCCAGATGTGATGGCAAAAGATGACCAGAAATGTTCCAGAAGACTGGTGGGAATGGCTGCGATCGATTCCCCCTGCCATTTTGATTTGATCACACAATATGGACGACCGGAAAAATCCACACAGGTGAAGGCCAGGCTTTCATCCATAGGGACAGTGGCTTCCCCCATACGTACGATGCCTTTTCGGGTTCCGAGTGCACGTGAAAACGCTTCTCCCAATGTTAATCCCACATCTTCGATGGTGTGATGGTTATCCACATTAAGATCACCGGCAGCCTTGATGTCAAGGTCAAACAGACCGTGACAGGCCAGTTGATTTAACATATGATCGAAGAATCCGATGCCTGTTTTAATATCACTTCGACCGATTCCATCCAGATTGATCTGGATGTTTACATCGGTTTCTGATGTTTTGCGTTTTACAGTTGATGAACGAGATATATCTGATTTTGTTTCCACAGTCATAAAATTCCCTCCAATTGATGAATTAACTCATCTGTATCTTCTGGTCTTCCTACAGAGATGCGGATGCAATCTTTCAGAAGAGCATTATCATAATGCCTGATAAAAACACCTCTGGATGCCAGTTTTCGTTTTATCTCTATGGCGGAGACATTTTTAGTTTTGCATAAAATGAAATTCGATTGTGATGGATAAGGTTGAAGTGTGGGTAGCGACTGCAATTTGGTAAATAGACGGGCACGTTCCTGTTGAATTCTGGCGACATTACCGGCAAGATATGCATCATCAGACAGGGAAGCCAAAGCAGCGGCAGATGCGGCAATATTCACATTGTATGGCTGTTTGGCTTTCCAAAGTGAATCCATCAGCCAGGATGGAAAGGCGCCAAATCCAACACGCAAACCTGCCAATCCAGCCCATTTACTAAAGGTTCGCAGAACCACCAGATTTTCACGTTTGGGTGTCTGTGTAATGATGGATCGGCTGCGGCCTAAATCAAGGTTTTGCTGGGTAAATTCAATATAGGCTTCATCCACTACAACCAATGTATGAAGCGATAACAAAAAGTCAATTTCCTCGCCGGTCAGCAATCGTCCGTCAGGATTGTTTGGGGAACAGGCAAAGATGATTTTCGGTTTATTCTTTCGGACAGCTACCTCGATTGCTTCCTGATCGAGTGAAAAATCTGCATTTCTCTGGATGCTAATACATGTGCCATAGTTCAAGAGAGTGTCAAAACTGTACATCCCGAAAGTGGGAACACAATTAATTACACAATCACCCGGTTCCAAAAGGACCCGTACCAACAGATCAATCAATTCATCTGCTCCAGAACCAGCCAGCAGATTTTCCATTGGGACTTTATGAAAGTTGGATAAACCGTCACGCAGTTTTCGGCTTTCCGGATCGGGGTATATATTGACCAGATCAAGCCGGGCGAGAGCCTCTTTCACCAAAGGTGACGGCCCATAGGGATTCTCGTTGGCATCCATCTTGACAATCTTTTCTGCCGGGATGTTCAGGCGGGCAGCCAATACGTCGATGGGTTCGATAGGAATATAGGCCGGCATTTCTACTATCCGTTTTCCGATACTGGCAGTCATGATTGATACTCCATCAATGTTTTCAATAAAGCTGTGTACCTGGGAGGTTCTTCATCAAAAATATATTTCACAGGTGTTACCACCACACCGCTGCCGCCAATGGAGCGAAGCTCTGTAATTGCCTGGAACAGATTACTCCGTTGAACAATGATATTAACGGCATACCAGTTTTCACCCGGCTCACGCACGATCACTCTAGAAATTGTAGGACCCTGCAAACCGGGGATATGACAGGATTTGAAAATCGATTCGGCGATTGCTTCCGGTGATTCTCCGCGTATATTGGCAAAAATGGAGAGGTTCTCGTTAGCTCGAAGGTGGGCTTCAAAAAATTCCAGTAGAAAACGAGCTGCCTGTAGAGCTTCGGGTCTGTTGACCAGAGAATCACGGTTTGCAATGAGTACTGCCTGTGAATTCAGAAGGCAGCCATCGGGAAGAGCCACCAGACGATTGTCTCGCAATGTTTGTCCTGACGAGACAATATCACAGATCATGTCGGCGTACCCGATGGATGGAGCAGTTTCCAGGGTGCCTTCTGCTGGGATCAAGATGTGTTCAATATTTTTTGATTGTAGAAATTTTCCCGTAAGCTCCGGGTATTTTGTAGCCACCCGAAGTTTTCGGTTAAAAGTTTTCACTTTTTGGGCTAAAGTATCTACAGTGGAAACATCCGACCAGGCTTCTGGAACAGCCAGATTCAGACGGCATTGACCGAAATTGAGTGCATCATGAATCACGAGAACTTCGTTCTGGTCACCTTTGCGCTCTTCCACCACATCCAGACCGGTTATGCCGAAATCGACTGTCCCTTCACGCACACTGACCACAATATCCGGCGGCCGTTGGAAGAGGACACGTACAGACGGGAGTGCCGGGATAACGGCTTCATATTGCCGGGGATTGGGTCGGTAGACTGTCAGACCGCAATCAGACATAAAATCCAATGTTTCTTCTGCTAATCTGCCTTTGGACGGAAGTGAGAGTCGAAGGTCGGTTGTTTCGCGATTGAGCATTATGTATTCCCTTCTGGATAAAAAAATCCCCCGGTTGACCGGGGGTTGATGTTTCTGCCTTATGGTAAACGAAAACAGCTCCGCCGATCAATTGGGGGAGAAATTGTGATGATGATGCAAGGCAATACAAATCTGTTCCATATAAATGAAATTATAAGGGAACGATGGCCCTTGTCAAGGAATAACGAAAAATTGATTTCTCAGATGGGATTATTCTTCAATTTAATGACATTCATTTACTGGAAAGCAATATCTTAAATCGTGAGCCATAATCTGGTTTATTAATGCCGGGAAAAACAGGACTTTCAACGGTGATCTTCCCACCGTGGGCTTCAACCAGCCTTTTCACGATGGCCAATCCCAGGCCGGCTCCTCCACTCAACCGTGTTCGTGATTTATCCACCCGGTAAAAACGGTCAAAAATATAAGGAAGATCTTCTGAAGAAATCCCAATCCCTGAGTCTGTTACACTGATCTCCAATTCATTATGTGTCGGATGATAGACGGCATCAACGATGATTTCTCCATTTTCCGGTGTATATCGAATCGCATTACTCAGCAGGTTGTTGAGAATCTGTGTAAAACGGTCAGGATCCAGCGACCAATCTGGAAGCCCGATTGGCAGATTCGTTTTCAAAGTGATGTTCTTGGGAATTGCCAGTGGTTTTAGGCTGTCCACAGTTTTCTGAATAAACTCTGAAGGCGAGAGAGAGATCTTATCCAATTTAAGATGACCTGTCTCTGCCAGTGAAAGCAGGCGCAGGTCGTTCACCAGACGGTTCAGTATGGTTGTTTGATTATGGAGAATTTCAAGTTGTTCATCATCCAGAGGAAGAATCCGATCTTGCATGGCTTCTATCGTTCCCTGAATGGCTGTAAGAGGAGTACGCAATTCATGGGCAATATCTGCCATATAATGAAGACGACTTTCTTCTGCTTTTTCAAGACTTTCCGTCATCTGATTGAAAGAATGCGCAACTTCGGCAAATTCGTCATGTGATTTGATGGTAACTCTCTGGTGGAAATTGCCATTTCCCACTTCCACGGCAGCTTTTTTTAATTGACGCAATGGAGAAGTAAACTGGTTGAAAAGCACAGCTCCAAGAATAATGGAAATAATGGCGCCGGCAAGAATGGAGAGAATAATGGAATGATTCACCGAATTAATAAATTCGGCTGCCGGTGTTCCGCTTCTCATCGATTCTGAAGAAACCAGGATCGTCCCTACCTGTTGATTCTCCAGAGAAATGGGAGTTCCGGATTGCAATTCTGTATCGGGTAATTTTTTCCCAGTCAGTTCAGCGGCTGAATCAAACAACACATTTGAATTGGCATCTGACAGGATCAATCGCTGGGTAGATTCCATCATGCCGCCCATGACGATTGGAAAACCCGTTCTTCCGTTTTTTCCCTTTCCCATCATCATGCCGGAATTATGGTTTCCTCTGGTGAATTCAGATGTTAGAACCTCATCAATTCCCTGCCAGCTGCCATTGGATTGGTAATAATCTGCCAGGTTCTCTGCCAATCGTTGAGTCCATGTTTGACGATTGTTGTCTGAATATCGAACAAACGCTTGTTTGGTAGCCTTTGTAGTTGCGGTAAAGATAATCAGAGCGCAGATTATGATCAGCAGAAAAAAAGCTCCCATCAATTTGACAATTAGACTATGACGCATGTTCGCTCACTTCAAATTTGTACCCAATACCGAAAACTGTTTGAATATATTGTGGTTTTCGTGGATTGGGTTCCAGCTTGTTCCTCAAATTTTTTATATGAGTATCAATGGTCCGATCATATCCTTCAAATGATTCCCCAATAGCGCTCTCGAGCAACTGCGCACGAGTGAATACCCGCTTTGGCTGTCTGGCCATGGTAACCAACAGGTCAAATTCGGTTGGAGTCAGGTCGATAATCTGGTCAGCCAGTCGGACAATATGTTTGTCGATATCAATAAAAAGATTTCCAACGCGAATAGTCTCTGGTCTGGCGGCATCACCGGAAACGCGGCGAAATATTGTCCGCACACGGGTGACAATCTCACGAGGGCTGAATGGTTTGACTATATAATCATCCGCTCCCAGTTCGAGGCCGATTATTTTATCTGCTTCTTCCGAACGAGCTGTTAACATTAGTATGGGGACATTTGATTTTTCGCGAATGGCTTTGCAGACTTCCAGACCGTCCATCCCAGGAAGATTCAAGTCGAGAATGACAAAATCGGGTTTTTCTACCATAGTAATTGAAAGGGCATCTTTCCCGTTCCCGGCACAAAGTACCCGATAGCCGGCATTTTCGAGATACCCTTTCAGAACCCGGATAATCTGGGGTTCATCATCCACGATTAGTATGTTCTTATCCACAGAAGTCATAGGTATAGGATAATCAAGGAATTTGAAGAAATTGTGAATATCATGTAATCTATTATCTAATATTTTCTCGATTCGATATAAAATCTACATCGGAAGTCCATGAAACGTATTGCATAATAATCCATCTAAAATACATGAACATTTTTGCCAGCAGGAGAAGACAATGACGACTTCACAAAACCGGAAAAAGAAAAAAGCAGAAAATACGAACCGTATCTGGTTATGGATTGCAGCAGGTGTAATTATTGTAATTCTGGCTGTCATTTTTCTGATTCCAGGAACACAAAAAGGTACAGGAAAAATGGCTGCTGAGATCAACGTTGCGGAAGTGGCAAAATTACGAGATCAGGGTGCATTCATCCTTGATGTGCGGGAGCAAAGTGAATGGGATGAGTTGCATATACCAGGTGCTACATTGATACCTTTGGGAACTTTACCAAACGAACTTACAAAAATACCCAAAGACAAAACTGTCGTGGTTGTTTGCCGAACAGGCCGTCGAAGTGCACAGGGGAGGGATATTCTTCTGAATGCAGGATTTGAAAATGTGACCAGTATGGCCGGTGGTGTGACAGAATGGAAAGCCAGCGGATACCCGATCGAAACAGGTAAATAAAACCCGGAGAAAAATCTGTTAATCATAAACGGCTGCCATTCATTGGCAGCCGTTTATTGATTCTCGCATTGCCTCAAATTAAAAGTAACTTTAGGAGAAACGTTGCCTCACAATAGATGTTACCTTGGGCAGAGAATAGAGAGCTGCCGAGGGAGCTATGATGAGTCAACAAAGCAAGCGAGAATTAGTAGAAACCATCCGACCCCGCTATCAAAAAGGGAACAAAACAGAAAAAG
>NZ_BBYA01000003.1 GCF_001050275.1 Leptolinea tardivitalis | reverse complement strand
CTTTTTCTGTTTTGTTCCCTTTTTGATAGCGGGGTCGGATGGTTTCTACTAATTCTCGCTTGCTTTGTTGACTCATCATAGCTCCCTCGGCAGCTCTCTATTCTCTGCCCAAGGTAACATCTATTGTGAGGCAACGTTTCTCCTAAAGTTACTTTTAATTTGAGGCAATGCGCATCAGGTGGTGTACCCCTGATTAAGACGTCAGGGGTGTATAATCCCGAGAGTCTAATTCGGACAATTCCCCTCCCTGGAGTTTCTATAGAATGGCAGAGAATACATCAGACAAGAAATCATCAATCATTATTTATTTACTCATTGGTGCGGTTGTCATCATTGGTTTGATCCTGGCATTTGTGCTTCCCAGAGCCAATGCGGCCGTACCCACCACCGCACCCACCGCAGTGGAACCAACTTCTGAACCACCCACAGCAACGGCGACGTACACCTCAGAACCCACTCAGACAGCCCTGCCCCCCACCGCCACAGCCACCGCCACATCTCTGCCCAGCCCCACGCCCATCCCTGCGTTGGCCTTAAAAGATAACGGATTTTCTGTCTGGTGCTATCCGGATGACCAAATTACCGCGCCTCCTTCTGGCGAAGGTATTTCCATCGCTCCGGCTGGAGTTAACAAATCCACTGTTGTTGATGGTGTCCCCGAAGTACCCATCCCGAACTACTCCTGTAATTATGTGTTCGAATTCAACCAGAAAGCTCCTGAAGGCCTGAAGCTTGAGATCTATGACTGGCTTCAAAAACAGCCTGCCTTCAATTTGCCGCTGACCGTGGCAACAGACAATCCCAATGCCGCCGTCTTGTATACAAAGAACGCATATCTTTCAAAACGGGTTTTCTGGGAATACACCTACAAATTCATTCTCAAAGATAAAGACGGTAATGAGCTATGGAACAATCCCGTACGCCTCAACGTTCCCTGGCGTCCGGCAATTTGCCTGGCGGGTGTTTATCCAAAAGCAACATCTCTGCGCTGCCCGCTTCGTCAAGATTCCCATCCATGGGATCCCTGGTATGGTAAGACCCCCGTCCCAAATGACGATGATCACCCAATTCCCTGATTTTCTATAATGCAGCAAAAAGCCATGTCACGAATATCGTTGACATGGCTTTTTTGTTCGGATATCTACTTACCTGGTTGTTCCCTTGAAAAATTTTTCGGGTGTTTCCCCTATTTCATAGCCGTATCGATGTTTGATTTATCAACCATCACAATGCCAGATACCAGAAATGGGAGATCTCCTGATCCGTTATTGATTGTTTCAGGAGAGGTAATGGTTTCACCTTTCAGAATCGACAGGGCAGCTTCAATGCTGTTTTGGTGAGGACGCGTGTATCTTTGAAAACAGTCATTGTCTGGCGCCCGCTGCGAATATAACAGACTTTTCTGATTACAGGCGGTTAATTGTATCGGGACTAATTACATAACAATTCCTGGTATAAAAAAATCCGATCGAGATAAACAACCAGCTTTCTATCTTTTTACCTGTATTGATTAACCAGGGATTTTACAATGCACTTTGTTTTGCCTTTTCGCATTTTAAAAGGGTGATTAATTTCACCTTGTAAAACAGTTTCGGTTTTGTTATTCTGATTTTGTCAATACTCAATGCAGGAGGGACGATTGAAGATCGGTTTCTCCATATTCCATTCAAATCGCGGGTTCCTTACCGAGGAACCCGTGTAATTTTTTTAACCCACGTTTTAAGGAGATTGCTTATGACCGTGAACCCGAATGCTTTTGAAATGGCTCAACAGCAGTTTGACCATGTGGCCGAAATGCTCAATCTAGATCCACAGGTACGCGAAATGTTGCGGTGGCCCATGAGAGAGTACCATTTCCGCATTCCCGTCCACATGGATGACGGCACTATCCGTGTTTTCGAAGGCTTCCGTGTTCAACATAATGATGCCCGCGGTCCAAATAAAGGAGGAATTCGTTTTCACCCGGCTGAAACAATAGATACCGTCCGTGCTCTTGCCATGTGGATGACATGGAAATGTGCCGTGGCGGATATCCCATTAGGCGGCGGCAAGGGCGGTGTGGTGATTGACCCGGCTACACTCTCTGTCACTGAAAAAGAGAAACTCTGCCGCGGATTTATCCAACGCATCTGGAAAGATATCGGCCCGCGCAATGACGTTCCAGCACCAGATGTGGGTACCAATCCGCAGATGATGGGCTGGATGATGGATGAGTATTCCAAACTCTCCGGTCAATTCACTCCCGGTGTGATCACCGGTAAGCCGCTGGGCGGCGGCGGGTCTCTTGGACGTACCGAAGCTACCGGATTCGGTGTGGTCTATACTATCCGAGAGGCATTGAAACACCTGAAAATGGATCCCGCCAGATGTACAGCAGCCATACAGGGATTTGGGAACGTCTCGCAATATGCCGCCATCGGATTCATCGAACAGTTGAAGGGCAAGGTGGTCTGTGTAAGCTACTGGGACCGCGATGACCGTATTGGCTATACTGTCAGTAAAACCGATGGGGTTGATCCCAATTTCCTCAAAACAATCACAGACCAGTATGGCTCCATTGATAAAGCCAAAGCCAAAGCAGCCGGTTATGTGATCGAAGATGCCAATGCATGGATTACGAAAGAAGTTGATATCCTGATCCCGGCAGCCCTTGAAGGCCAGATTAATGCCGAAACAGTAAGACAGATCAACCCCAGAGTAAAGTTGATCGCCGAAGGCGCCAACGGCCCCACCACACCTGAGGCAGATGAAGAAATCAAGAAACGCGGCATTTTCATCATTCCCGATTTTCTCTGCAATGCCGGCGGGGTGACAGTCTCGTATTTTGAAGGCGTTCAGAATGATATGAACTTTTATTGGACGAAAGATGAAGTGCTGGAAAAACTGGACACCAAGATGACCCAGGCTTTTCATGCCGTTCTTGAAATGTCTGAGAAGGAAAATGTGTATATGAGAGATGCCGCCTACATGGTCGCAATCGACAAGGTGGTCAAAGCCATGCAGCTGAGAGGCTGGTTATAAATGGCGAAAAATCCCCGTCGGACAACCGGCGGGGATTTTTTTATTAAATTCATCTTCTCTACGAGATGGAATAAACCCGGGATGAGACTCAAAGTCCCAGCATCTTATTGGTCACATCCATAAAACGCTGGCGTTCGGCCGCATCCAGAGCCATCGGTGAGGCGGCAGCTTCTTTGCGATCATCGAAATATTTACCGGTCACACCTTCTACCTCGGGTGAACTGGCGAGAAACACAGATGTTCTCGCACCATTCTCGACTGATGTGCCTTCAATAGAATAACCAGCCCGCAGCAGTTTGGTATCCACCACGCCGGGATGCAGGCAGTTGACGGTCACACCGGTGCCAGCCAATTTTTCGGCCAGGTAAAATGTTGCCATAACATTCCCCAACTTGGCCAGACTGTAGGCGCGGGAGGGTTTGAATTCTTTTTCACCCTGCAAATTTTCATAATCCAGACGGGCATAAGCGTGCGTCATAGACGCCACACTGACCACCCTTGCCGGTCTGCTGGCTTCCAACCGTTCCACAAGGAGTGATGTCAACAGATACGGCGCCAGGTGATTGATCTGCCAGGACATTTCAAATCCATCCTCTGTCAGTCGCCGTTCTGTCATGAAGACTCCGGCATTATTTATCAGCACATCCAACCGGTTAACCCTGGACAGAATATCTTCCGCCAGTTGACGCACCTGGGCCAGAGAGGCATAATCCCCGGTCACAAAGCTGACAACAGCCCCCGTCTTTGAGGCAATCTCATCTGCTGCCGCTTTAGCCCGGTCAGTATTTCGTCCATGCACCAGCACATGGGCACCCATCCGTGCCAGTTCAAGCGCGGTTTGTTTTCCAATTCCATCCGTTGATCCTGTTACCAGTATTGTTTTTCCCTGCATGATCTCTGTCCTTATAAAAAATTCGGCATACATTTCTGCATGCCGAAATTATACATGCTGCCGAAGCTCGATTTGTTGTTTATTCCGTGCTACGGACATCCATATGATACGCCATTGCCATCCGTTTTGATGGTGACAGTATTTCCTTCTTTCAACACAATTTCTTGAACCTTGCTCTGTCCGGTGGACATATCCAATATCTGATATTCGCCGGGACCTACTTTTTGGGTTGTTTTTGCCGGTAAATTCCACTGGCCCGGTCGGGTGGTCATATCGTGCATAGTGCAATTTTGAATATAAGCCGGCTTAGGTTCATCATAGGGGTATAACGGCAGTGATTGGATGCTGCCACTCATTTCCGTATATCCGGTGCCCATGGATATCCACCCGATGGCACCTTTTGCCAGCGGGATTTCGATAGCCAGCCAGTCATTCTTTTCGTTCCGTCCAACGGCTTTCGTGGTGACACCTTTAGAAAAACCGGCGACAATATTGTAGGTGGTGCCCGGTCCGCGGCGCACAAAAAGATTACCGGTAGCTGCCGTCACAGTGATATCACCAGATGAAAGATTTGCCAGGGTGGGCTGAACCGCCTGGGTAGATTGCCGGATTACCGCCAGAGTGGCTGTGGGCGGCGGGACTGTTCGAGTGGCTGTCTTTTTAACAGATTTCACGGTGGCCGTGGGTTCTTCCAGTGTTTCCACCGGGGCTTCAGTGGCGGCAATTTCGGTGGCAACTTCAACGACTTCCTCTGTTGGTTGTTCAGTAGCCTGTAATTTGGTCGGGAAAATATACTTTTCTTCTGTCGGTTCTTTCCCTGGTTTACCAGTCGGTTCACCGACCAGCCTGGAGGCCAAATTGCAGGATAATGATGACATGATCAACACAGTCATTCCAAAGAGGATAAGATTTTTTCTTGAAATAATTGCCATCATAAATTTTCCCTTCCGTGAAGCATATTTCAGATTATATTAATAGTAGAGGGGTTCCATCGAAAAATCAATCGCCGCTAAATTCTTCGATCCATTGAGAAAGAAAATGATTCGAAAAACACTCCCCATGTTCTTTCTATCTCTTGTTCTTTTCATGAACGGATGCAACGCGGCACATCCGTTAACTTCCGCAACTCTGCCAAATGCCCCATTTTCAACTTCTTCTTCAGAGAAAATAATAAGGTCAGGCACAGGCAGTTTTAAGATTTACCTGATTGCCCTGGAAGACGGCGGTACATCCGGTCCGCCGGTTGGCTGTGGTGACAGTCTGATCGCAGTCGAGATTCCGGCGGCTGACCGCTCGTCAGCTCTACAATTTCTGCTGGCAAATCGGGATACATATTATGGTCAATCTGGCCTGTATGATGCCCTGGCAAAATCCATTTTATCCATCAGCCGGTTTGAGGAACATGAAACCAGTATGACCGTCGAGTTAACCGGAAAGCTGATATTGAGTGGGGTGTGTGATAATCCGCGCGTAAAAGAACAATTGCTCGCCACGATACGTCAATCGGCAAAATCAGATATTCCAGTGACCATCCGGATCAACGGTATTCTATTGGATGACCTGCTCTCTGAGAAATGAATCAGGCCTTTTGCGAAGCTTCCTCGCCTGAATAGCCGGGCAACGCTGGCCAATGCCGGCCAATCCAGATCACAGCCAGAATGCAGCCGAGTCCTCCAGTCAGTATTGCCATGGGTGTCCCAAGAGCCTGCGCAACCATGCCGGCTTCTATTTCGCCAAGCTGCGGTCCGCCCATAAAGAAAATCTGGTTGATGCTGACCATCCGCCCGCGCATGGAATCAGGGGTGATTAACTGCCGGATTGTATTACGCAGGATTGTGCTTACAGCGTCTGAACCACCTATCACCACCAGTGAAAGCAGGGTGATCCACAGGCTGGTTGACAGACCGAATGCGATGGTAGCCAGACCGAACACAACCACAGACCAGAGCAGCAGCTTTCCCTGCTTTTTGACTCTGGCTTTTTGCGAAAAGATCAGGCCTATTCCCACGGCACCCACCGGTTGAGCGGCAGACAGCCAGCCGTATTCCACCGCGCCAACCTTCAAAATATCACGGGCTACAAACGGAAGCAGCGTATTGGCGGAGGAAAAAAAGGTAGCAAAGAAATCAAGGATCATGCTGGAAAGAATGATCGGTTGTGAACGGATAAAAGCTATGCCTTCTTTAATCGCTTCCAGGTTGATCCCCTGCTGCCGCACAAGAGGATTGATGTCTTGTTTGACATCGCCGATCAGAATCAGGCTGAGGATGACAGCTCCAAAAGAAATGGCATCGAGAAAATACGTCCAGCTCTGCCCCATCGAGGCTATCACCAGTCCGCTTAAACCAGGGCCGACCACTGACCCGATGTTGAAAGACATGGAATTCAGGCTGAACGCACTGGGTAGATCTTCGCGGGGAACCAGGTTTGGCGTCAAACTCTGGCGGGCGGGCATATCAAATGCCAGAGCTGCTGCCTGGATGGCTGTAAGTATGTACATATGCCAGATTTGAATGATGCCAAAGTACGTCAAAAGACCAAACGTCAAAGAGACCAGGGTCATCACGATCTGGCTGATAAACATCACATGCCGGCGGTTGTACATATCAGCCACCAGGCCGCCGATTAGCGAGAGAATCAGAATAGGCAGAAACCGCGCCACTCCGATTCCGCTGACCACAATGGGCTGGTCAGATAACGTACGCAGGTGCCAGAAAAGCGCCCACAACATCATTTGCGAGCCAGCCGTGGAAATCATCATACTCAACCAGAATAAAACAAACCGGCGGTGTTTGAGCGCCGGAGGAACCGTAAATTTATGCCATGTCATAAGGAATAGTTCAGGTACCCCAATCTCTCAAATATAAAAAGTCATAACCAATAGTACGTTGGCCTAATTTTGCGATAGGCGGCAGAATGCGCTTAAATTGGTTCCGGCGGATACGGTCTACTACTTTATTTACAAACCCTTCTTCATATCCGGCATCCACACACTCTTGCGGTGTATAGCGTTCATCTACCAGTAGATATAACAACGGGTCCACATCGGCATAGGTGAAACCCAGTTCTTTTTCATCGGTTTGCCCGAGCCACAGGTCCGCCGTAGGCGGTTTGGCCACAATGGCTTCCGGCACGCCCATGGCACGCGAAAGCTGGCGGATCTGTGTCTTATACAGGTCGCCAATCGGATTCAACGCGCTGGCCGAATCTCCCCACAATGTTGAATAACCCAGCAAAATTTCTGTCTTGTTACTGGTGCCAATCACCAATCCGCCAAATACGGCTGACTGGTCGTACAGCACAATCATACGCTGCCGTGCCATGATATTCCCCGCCCGAAAAGAACTGATCCCTTCATTGGCGTCCAGATAGGGCTGCACCATGGGTGTGATGGGAATGGTCAACGATGCCACGCCGAGTTTGTCAATCACTTGCTGGGCGTGATCAAGCGAATCCTGTGACGATGATTTGTACGGCATGCGCACAGCCAGCACATTGGCTGGACCCAGCGCCTCAGCCGCCAGAAAACAGGAAAGGGCAGAATCAATGCCACCTGAAAGGCCGATCACCGCTTTCGTAAAACCTGTACGGGTCACTTCACTGTGAATAAAACCGGTCAAGATCTGGCGGGCCAGGTCGGTATTGATGGTCAAATCGGGATGTTTTGGATTCATTTGAATCATCTCCCGTTGAAGGCATCTTTTGAATTCAAGATGCGCTGCATCTCACGCATGATCAAACCGGTGCGTTCATCTCGCAGTAAAGGCAGCCGGGCCCGGGTGCGGTGAAGCTGGTTGAGGTCCATTTCCACCATAGTGACAGCTTCCTCATGGTACGGGCCGTGTCCAATTTCCATTCCATTGGGATCATAAGCAGAAGAGCCGCCCCAGAAGTTAAGGCCGTCTTCATACCCTACCCGGTTGGTGTGCGCCACAAACGAAGTGAACAGGGCAGAATACGCCTGCAAAACCCGATCCACCCAGTGGGATGAACCCAACGCCGGGGCAGAGGTCAAGCCGCGGCCTGGTGATGAAGAGGTAAACAGGAATAAATCGGCGCCATCCAGCCAGAGCAGATATGGCGGCGATGAATGCCAGAAATCTTCACAGATCAGAACTCCCGCCCGTCCAAAACGGGTGTCAAAGGCACTGATCCGGTCACCCCAGGCAAAGAACCGGCCTTCATCAAACAGGCCATAGGTGGGCAGATACACTTTACGGTGAACGTGCACCGTTTCACCACGGGAAAGGTAGGCAGCCGATATGAAGAAACGGCTCCGTATATCTTCTTCCACAAATCCCACAAGCAAATCAATATCTTTGCTGGCTTCCAACAACGGTTTGAAAACCGGGTCTGTTGCGGTGGGACGGTGTGCCACGGTAGGTACAAGATCTTGCAACACATAACCAGTAAGGGAAAGTTCGGGAAAGATGAGCAGATCTGCCCCGTTGGAACGCGCCTTTTTAGTCAAGTCCAGATGGGCTTCCAGATTTTGTGAAACACCGCCCAGAACTGCGGTCGTTTGTGCCATGGCCAGGTTAAGTTTCATATGATCCTATTGTATTCCATGTTTTTTCCAGCGACTATTGGCTTTCTTAATTTTTTAAGTTCAACACTCTGGATGATACCCGGTAATTACTCATAGAAAAAGTGCGGTTTCTGCCTGATTATGAGTACAATCTGTAGGAAGACAATTGGTTGCCATCAGGATTTTTGTTTATGCCTGTATTCCGAACACACCCTTCTGCGTTTCTTCATACAACCAGTTCCTTAACCCCCGCCAACCATTGGGATCATATTCTGGCACGGTTCGGGTATAGACGGGAATGGCACAGGGTTGACCCAGGTTTGTACCACCTGGGGAATCCAACACCTGATTCGGTTGTTCTGGTGACCAGTAATTATTCATTGAGCTTCGATGCCCTGCGCTCCTCAATTCCCGGAGTGGATGCATATATTCTGGTGCTGGATACTTTTGGCATTAATGTCTGGTGTGCAGCTGGAAAAGGCACATTCGGTACGAAGGAATTAATCCACCGGATTCAGGATGTACATCTTGATACTCTGGTAAGACACAGGGTTGTGATCCTTCCCCAACTGGGTGCGCCTGGAGTGGCAGCTCATGAAGTTAAGAAAGCCACAGGTTTCCGTGTGGAATACGGCCCCATCCGGGCAGCCGATCTGCCTGAATACTTGAAAACCCACGAAGCAACACCTGCCATGCGCACGGTGCGTTTCCCACTGGCTGATCGTGCCATCTTGATACCGGTTGAGGTGGTGGGAACTTTCATACCCATGTTGGGAGCTGCTGTAGCAGGTTTTTTGTTGGGTGGTTTGTGGCTGGCCCTGGCTGCCGTGATTTCCATGCTGGCAGGAACTGTCCTCTTCCCTCTGGTATTGCCCTGGCTGCCATTTCGTGAATTCAGCGCAAAAGGTTTTATTCTCGGTATCCTGGTGATACTGCCATTTGCCGCCATCAAACTGACTTCTATATCCGTTATCTCGCTGCAAGTTGCGCTCAGTCTGGCCGGTCTATTTCTCGTCTTCCCGGCTATAACCGCTTTTATTTCATTGAATTTCACCGGTTCTACGCCATTCACATCGAAAACAGGTGTCCGTCTTGAAATGAACCGTTTTATTCCCCTGATGGCATGGTTATTTGGGATTGGATGTGTATTGACCATTATTGCCCGTATCATGTCTTTGACAGGAGCAGCCTGATGGAAGCGACTATATACGTCGGAGTTAACACGCTGGTCTATGACCCGGATGTCTGCATCAATTGCGGTATGTGCAGTGTGGTTTGTCCACACGGTGTTTTTGCCAGAGGTGAAAATACTGCCATCCTGGTGCATAAAGATGCCTGTATGGAATGCGGTGCCTGTGCTTTGAATTGCCCTGCGCATGCCATCTGGGTAGACAGTGGTGTTGGGTGCGCCACAGCCATGATCTATGCCGCTTTACGCGGTGAAAAAGAAGCCACATGCGGTGGCAGCTCATGTGGTGGAGGATCTGCCTGCTGCCGGTAATCGAAAAACGAATCCATCCTGCTAATACAGGGTGGAAACGTTCTGCTTTCAGCCAACACCGGTTTTGACTATCGGTATAATCAATAACAGATGATAAAGCGGATTGGTCAATCTCTTCTACTGGTTATTTGCCTTTCACTGATTATCTCCCCCAGGCCCGTGGCTGCCCGTCCAACAGGTGACCAACTTTTGCTCCGCGGAACAGACTGGCTGGCAGGAAAAGGGGTGGATGTTTTTTATCCAGATACCGGTCCCACAAAAGGGGAGGGGTATGTGGAAGTGACTCCGTTTTGCGGGTATGCCTATTGTTTCCAGTGCATTGAACTGACCGTACGCCTTTATGCAGAAAGGCTGGGATACCTGTCTACCAATGGACGCTGGCCTGATAGCGTCAGCATACCCTATGACATGATCGACGTCATCAACACGGCGCATGACAAACAGGCGTCCATAAAACAGGGCGCCTTACCGGTGGATGATCCGGAAGCTGTCAAATACCTGCCATTTGCTGATCTGACATTTATTCCCAACGGAGGAGTCAAACCGCCGCGGGTGGGTGACCTGATTATTTATACATACCGGAAAAAGGGTGACCATATTATGGTGGTCAACCGGGTGGCGGGAAACAAGGTTGAGATTGTCCAGCAAAATATCTGGACACAGACCAAACCCGCTACACCAATTCCTGTACGGCTGTTGAATATCGCTGAATCCTCCGGGCATTATTTCATTGAAAATGCCGAGGGATGGATTCATTCACCACGGATGAAAGCTCTCATCAATCCGACACAGGAACAAATGTTTTATGATCCGGGGGTGGGCAGCGGCACCTGGCGATGGGATGAAGATGCCCTGACCATCTATGCAGACCGGTCAGTGGCGAATGCGTTTTCTGCCAGCGGCGGGCAGGAGGCTGCCACGAAACTCTCACAACAATTATTTACTGCAGGAGCACTGGTCACCACCAGCGATTCCTATGTACGCTGCGCTTTAATGAATGCAGCCAACACCATGTCAGGTGACATCCGGTTCACGTCCAGTTTTGGGTTGAAAGGATTGGATATTCGTATCCAGTTTGTTGGTGATACCCTCCGGTTGCGGCCGCATGGTGGAAAATTTGACAATCAATGGATTACTATACCCAATGCCCAATGCGGGTGGGAAGGAAACCCCATTTAACATGAGAATTGAAATTGGTCTTGAAAATGGATACGAGGGAAAATCTATTGCCTGGGCTCTGGATTACCCCGGTTGTTTTGCCTATGGCTCAGAAGGGGCGGCGGCTATACTGGCATTTCCACGGGCATTTATCGGTTATAAGGAACGAGTTAACGCCCTGGCAGAAAAGAGTTGGATTGATTTTGATGATATCGATATCCATCTGGCAGAGACTTTCGAATGTTACCCGGTGGATGAAAAAATTCTTCCTTCCGCCGCCGGACGAAATGTCACGGCTTTCTGGCAGGTGGATTGGAAACCTCTATCAAAAACAGAAATCGATCAGGGATTGCAGGTGATGTCTTGGTCTCGGCGCGACCTTGTAGAGCTGACGCAAAATCTTCCTTCAGATTTGATGGATCGCGAGTTCCCCGGAGAGAAATGGAGTATTCGCGGCATACTGGACCATCTGGCCAGTTCAGAGCTCTGGCTGCTGGACCGACTTAATCCCGGAGTAAGTGAATCAAAAACCCTGCCTGAAGAAACATTCCGGCGGCTGGAAGCCACCCGGAATATCTTTGAACGATCCATACGCAATCTGGCTGGGAGCAGTCAGGTAAATGGAAAAGACGGTTCGTTCTGGAGCCCACGGAAAATCCTCCGCCGGGCAGCCTGGCATGAAGTGGATCATATCAATCATATCCTGCGGTTAATCAACGAAAACTAGCCTTGCTTATCTAGAAGATCAGCAAAGCTGATAGCTGCAAACAGGGTTGTAAAAAGCGTCACAACAACGTAAATAACACCCATTTTGTCCTCCTTACCCGATAAACAGGAAAACCTTTGTAATGGCTATAACCCGGTATATCCTGATTGGATACACAGTATCCAATTAAGAATACGTAAATTCATCCGGTGAGTTTTACATCACACGGCTGTCAGGCTAATTTGGCCCCTCCCGGCAAAGGCAGCCAGATGGTAAAGGTTGTTCCCTTCCCTTCCGTTGAAGCGACGTCTATGGTTCCCCCGTGGTTGCGCACAATCCAGAAAGCGATAGATAAACCAAGACCAAATCCACCGTGGGCGCTTCGTTTGCGGCTTTTTTCGCTGCGGTAAAAGCGTTCAAAGATATGCGGTAAATCAATTGCCGGTATTCCCGGGCCGGTATCACTGATGACAATCTGGGCACGGTCAGCCACTTTGCGCATGGACATGGTCACCCGTCCACCTGCCGGTGTATACTGCACGGCATTTCCGGCAATATTCAACAAAACCTGTTTCAACCGGTCGCGATCACCAATCACCTGAATCTGGTCAATTTCATTGATCACCACACTCATGCGTTCACCGGCCAGACTGCGTGCGAGTTGAAAAACTTCCAGTAAAACCGTATCAAGCTCAACCGGAGATTGATCCAATGGCATCCGTCCTGATTCCGCCTGCGCCAGAAAAAGCAGGTCGCCCACCAGACGGGTCAGACGGTCAACCTCTGTTTCGATTCCGGAAAGGGATTCTTCGTCCAGAGTCTTCATCTTGCGCATCAAGCCCACATTCCCCTTGATTACCGTGAGGGGAGTGCGCAATTCATGGCTTACATCCGCGAGAAAACGACGTTGTGATGTGAATAGTTTTTCCAACCTACTGAGAACCTGATTGAAGGCTTCAATCAGCTCGCCGACTTCATCGTCGCGAACACCCGAAATCTGAATCCTCCGTGAAAGGTCATCGGCTTTAGTGATCTGGGTGGCCACTTTAGTTACCGTAGCCAATGGGGCAAGCGCCTGACCGTTCACAAACCAGGTCATCACACCGGTCAGTAGCATAGAGAGCACTGTTAACAAAACCAATACCCCTGCCAGGGTTTGCAGGGTGGCATCAAAAAGGTTCAAATTGCGTGCAATTTGCAGAAGACCGGCCGGACCACGGGCATTTTCCAGAGGGATGGAAAGAACCCTCATATGCTTACCCACATCGCCGGTAGTGTTAAACATGGGAACATCCGTATGTAAAGCAGACCGGTCAAACGGATCTGTATTTCCCACCGGACGGGCCAGCTGCAATTCACGATTATTCCCCCAAACTTGATACACCACATTTTCATCCGGTGTGAATGAACTAACCGACCGTGCATCAAACCGGCCAGATGCATTGACGCGCAGTTGTTTAATCAGATCGTTGGCGTTTTTTGCCAGCGTCGTATCCATCTGATCCAGAAGGGTAACTGAAACCAGACTGTATGCCAGTGAACCAAAGAGCAAAAGCACGCCCCCCAGCACCAGCGTGTACAGCAGGGAGAGGCGTAAACGCAGGGACATCAGGGAGTTTCACGCAGCACATAACCCACACCGCGAACGGTATGGATCAGGCGCACCTCGCCATCCTCTTCCAGTTTCTGACGTAAGTACCGGATATAGACATCCAGCACATTTGATTCGCCGCCGAAATCATAACCCCAGACGCGGTCGAAAATCATCTCACGGGTAAGAACCTGCCGGGGATGCCGGAGGAAAAGCTCCAGCAGATCGTATTCTTTGGCCGTTAACGAAATCTGACGATTCTTACGGCTGGCCTGTCGGGTTGACGTATCTAATGTAAGGTCCATGAAAGATAAGACCTGAACCCGTTCTGTCTGAGTACGGCGTAATAAAGCCCGCACGTGAGCCAGTAATTCATCGAGCTCGAACGGCTTCACCATATAATCATCAGCCCCTGAATCCAACCCGTGGATCCGGTCAGAAATGGTATCTTTGGCTGTTAACATTAATATCAACTGGTTGCCGCTGCCCGCCCGCAGCCGCTGGCATACTTCCAGACCATCCATGCCGGGAAGCATCAGGTCTAGAACCACCAGGTCGGGGTGATTGTCACGGGCCATAACAAGACCGGTTTCGCCGTCAAGCGCTGCATCCACCTGGTATCCCTCATAGGCGAGCCCACGGCGGAGCACCTTGACGATTGCTTCGTCGTCCTCAATGATCAAGATGCGTTCTTTCATAGACCCTCCTTTTGAATACTATAACATACCCTACTTTTGAATACCATATTTTTCATGGAATTCCATATAGTTGATAACTGTCTCCAAACGATTGCATCACCGGAATTTGACTCAACAGATTTTTCAGAGCCTGTAATTCTTCGACCGGATGATGAGCATCGTTTCCATCAGACAGGAATTGAATACCTGCCTGGTTAACGAAAAGGTAATTGTACCCGTTCTGTTTCCAGTGATTAAACACATCTTCTACCGTTTCGTTCCCCAACCGGCTGATTTTCCAATGGTCGAGAATCTCATCCGGATCGCAGGCTGGAATACAGGCCAGGCCGCGCGGTTCGTACAAAAAAAGGGTTTTCGATCCCGCGGGTAGATCCCTCACAGCTCGCACAGCCGGGGCATACCAGCCAAGATTGGCATCATTGTAGGCCTCTTCAGATATTAACCCGGCATCCACCCTTAAAGCATCCTGCTTGATGGTTTGAAACACCAGGTTCAACGTGGACAAACCTAATGCCAGCAGAATAACAGCCCCGAACACCCGTGAAAACCGGATATTCATCCAATTAATATCTTCAACAGCATCCCATCCCAATCCAGCGAGTACGGTAAATGCCGGGAAAAGGGAAAAGTACATACGGGTTTGAATCAGGTAACCGCTTAACCGGTTGCCAACCGCCCAGAAAAGCCAGGCAGAAAAAAAGAATACCAATCCTAATTGCAGAGCGGCTGATTCAGTATTATTTAGTTTCCTGCAGCGAAGAAGATTGCCCAGACTCAATAATAACAGCAGCGGCCCAATGGATACGCTGTAACCTTCTGCTGATTCCTGCCCCCAGAGGGTTGCCCTGAATGGCAACAGAAAACCTTCCCACCATTCACCATACGGTACAGCCCCCTGATAGACACTCAGCCGGACAGCATCCATTTGAGCCGCCGGGAAAAAGAAGGGGTAAATTGGACTTCCGGTGAGGACAATATTCCGTGCCAGCCAGACCAGGGGGAAGGCAAGTAAACCACCGATAAATAACAGCAGTGGTTTTACAACAGAACAGCTTCCTGCCCGAGCCTGTTGGAAGAGGTGGAATCCCACTGCTGTCAGACTGCACAACGCCAGAATTCCGCCTGTATATTTAGTGG
This sequence comes from Leptolinea tardivitalis, assembly GCF_001050275.1. GTDB lineage: Bacteria > Chloroflexota > Anaerolineae > Anaerolineales > Anaerolineaceae > Leptolinea > Leptolinea tardivitalis. Next base: position 134,975 of record NZ_BBYA01000003.1, on the reverse strand, counting down.
TGAAAGCCAGGCCGGCAAATAAACCAGCCCATATGGCCATATGGCTATTATTTTTAGAAAACCAGAAATGCAGGCAGCTCAGGCAGCAAACACCAAAAAACAGACCCGTCCAATCAATATACGCCCAGGATAAGGAAGCGGCAAACGTCTCACCGGCGAGCAGACTGGCAGCTGCCGTCCAGCCGATGCGGCTGCCTTTTTCAAATCCAACCTGAAAGAAACCGATGATTCCCAGAATAGCCAGTACACCAGCCAGCCACCCGGTTACTGCTGCCGCCGGAAGACCGCCCCACAGGGCAGCCAGGGTATAGAGCATTTCGGTGCATTGCGGCATGCCGGTCATCACCAGCCAGGGGATATGCGTGATGCGTCCCTGCTGAATATATGTCTGCGGCATCACCAGGTGGTACATCAGAGCATCATATTTGAGCGGAGGGGCCAGGGCAGCAACAAGAGACGAAAGCAATATCATCCCCATCAGAAATGCCAACACTTTTTCAAATCTTCCAGTCTCACGCCAGATGCCGGATATAGACATGGCAAGCTGCGCGATCCAGGCAATCAACTGTTTATAGAGCAAAGCTGCCGCGATCAAGGGGACAGCCATTAAGGTAAACCTGTTTACCCCAAAAGTTGAACCGACGATCAGGATATACACAGAAAGTATCCCCAATCCAAACCCGGCCTGTATCACAACCGTACTGCATAAACAGTCTTCCAGTTTTAAGCCGATAAAACGGCCAATGGCTCCTGCCAGAGAAACAATAAATATGGCTGTCAGAACTCGCCAGAAGCCCAACCCCAGTGCCGAAGCCAGTTCCGGGTTGACTGGTTTATGGATGATGTAATACCCACCCAGTAGAAGCAATACACAAACCAGAACCAGAATAACGCGCAGGTTGTTTTGAGAAGGACTCGTTTTCAGTGACATACCATGATTATAGATCAGCACTCATCCGTATGATTTGAGGTGATATACGCTTTCTTCCAACTATGTCCTATCATTTCCCGATAACGTAAATCTGAGCATCAGTACAGGATCTACATAAACAAATAACCGGTTTTTTCGATAATCTTGTTGTGGGGTTCTCATCAACCTCACTCAAACGGGTTCTACCGGTTTCGTTTTTGGGATTCATTTGCTTCCCTTTTTTGTCTTTTCTCCCTGTACATGCGGTTATCTGCCCTTCTAATGGCATCCTCTAATTCATCTGGTGTCTGGGCAGTTGCTGAACCTACGGAAAAAAGGATTTGAGAATCTGGGAATTCAACATTGTGTTCGATAAAGGTTCTCTTCAACCGTTCAACCACAGTTTTGGCAACTTTTTCTGAAGTTCCCGGTAGAAAAACAGCAAATTCATCCCCGCCAATCCGGGCAAAAACATCATCAGCCCTAAAGATCTGTTTTCCAATCGCGCTGAATTTCCTTAATAGGTCATCACCTGCTCTGTGACCATATGTGTCATTAACCACCTTCATTTCATCCATATCAATCATAATCACGCTGACAGGATACCGGCGGCTGACTCGCAAACGATTCTTTTCTTCTTCGAAATAATTACGGTTGTAGATATTGGTCACCTCATCATGTGTGCTGGTAAATCTCAACCGTTCTTCTTCTACTTTTCTCTCGGTAATATCAATAAAAACCGCTATTGAACCTCTAATCCGGTCATCTGCACCCTTCCACGGGGAAAGGGTCACCTGCAGGGTATGGCGATTACGGTGGTTATCCAGGATTTCCATCTCAAACCTGTTCGTGATTCCACGTGTGACTAACCGAGATTGCCGGGTCAATAAAGCTTCATTTTCAGCATCAAGGAATTCGGAGACTTTCTTTCCGACAAGTTCTCCGTGTTCCATTCCCAATACTGACTCTACAACCGGATTTACAAACAGAATATTTTGATGGTTATCCATAGCCAGGGTACCTTCACCCATAGCTTCAATGAGGGTTCGAAAACGAAGTTCAGACGCTTTAAGAACCTCTTCTGTGATCTTTAATTCAGTCACATCATGAACCAGCACCCCCGGAAACACATCCCCATCCCAGAAAACAGGGAAAATGCGATACCTGATTGTGTGTTCCGAACCACTTTTGTCGCGAATTTCTTTATCAACTTCTTCAAATGTGCCCTGTTCAATCAACTCTTCGATAGTTTTGGGAATCCGGTCAGGAGAAATATTTTTTAATGGATCAGTACTATTTACAGAGGTAATGGTTGAAGGGAACAAAACAGCCGCGATATCTCTTAAACTTTTCCCGATCACTTCTTTGGCCGTGAATCCGGTAACCCTCTCCATAGCCCGATTCCATTCAATAAGATACATATTACGATCAAAGATAGCTATCCCATCGTTGGAATGTTCAAATAATAAATTAAAAAGCGAATCACTCGAGCGATATGACTTTTTCTGATAGATTGATTCAATTTTCAAAAGGCAGAGTAATTTTATGTTTCCAAAATCCAATGGGAATATACGAAATTCGAGTTTTATCGGTTTATGCTTTGTTTTTATTTCCCATACCAGGGTCGATTCGTCCGGGCGGCAATGGGGTATAACGGTTCCAATAATATCTCCTGCCAGCGGTTTAACCAATTCCGCCGCATTATTATTGACATGAATCACCTTCCCCTGCAGATTAATAAGCAGAGCAGGCAACGGAAGAGCATCCAAGAACTGGATGAATTTAATTGTATGTTCCCCCAGAATTTCTTTCTCATAATCTGAAGGTTTTTCTTTCAACATTTTTCAACTTACCTTTTGTTTTTCCAATAACAATAAGAAGGCTTCAACAATGGCAGGGTCAAACTGACTGCCGCTTTGTTCTCGCAAGTATGCGACCACTTTTTCAGTTGGCCAGGCAGATCGATATGGCCGGTCTGATGTCAGGGCATCATAAACATCAATCACTGAAAATATCCGAGCCGCCAGAGGTATCTCCTGGCCTTTAAGGCCGCGTGGGTATCCGCTTCCATCCCATCGTTCATGGTGACAATAGGGAATATCGAGGGATTTTTTCAGAAATTCTATCGGTGCTAATACATCATAGGCAGTTTGAGGATGCTTGCGCATCTCAACCCATTCTTCATCCGTCAAAGGTCCTGGCTTATTCAAAATACTGTCTCGAACAGAAACCTTTCCGATATCATGAAGCAGCGCTCCACGCCGTATATTGACCAATTCTTCAGGGGGGAATCCCAATTCACGGGCTAAATCTATCGTCCATCGAGTAGTTCGAATACTGTGGTCTTCCGTTTCCTGATCACGATAATTAAGAGCTCTAGACCATCCCTCAATAGTGGCTTCATACGCCTGCAACAGGTTTGCATTTGATTGTTTCAAGTCACGGAAGAGCTCCTGATTATCCATGGCTATGGACGTCTGGGCAGCCAGGTTATAGAAGAAATCCAACCAATGCTGCTCAGGAACTCTGGCATCTTTTAGAAAAACGCGGAACAATCCTTTTACATCTGCCTTTGCAACAAGAGGCAGTCCATAACAGGCAACCAATCTGTCATCATTCGGGAACGAAAGGTGATGTTCGGACTTTTTTTCTTTCAAATTTTCTGGTATATGAACAGAAAATTCTTCCACCAGTTCCCAATCTGAAAGATCTGCAGCAGCCGGGAAAGGAATTTGTTCCGGTATTTCCTGTTCAAATCCGGTGGCCAATACGGTTTGCAGCATATGGTAGTCTGGATCGTAAAGTTGGACAAGGACGGCATCTACCTTCAGATGTTTGACGGCGATATTTGAGATGATATTCATAGTAGCCGTAAGATCGAGATTTGAGCTAATCGCCAGATCAATAGTTCTCAAGGCAGAAAGTTCTTCGAGCTGTTGAGTAATCCGCTCTTTGTTTCGATATTGCTCTGAAACATCCTCAATCAAACACAATGTGCTTTGAACCGTGTTCATGGGAATATTTATAGGAGAGATCACATATCTTTCCCAGAACCATTCCCCATTCTTTTTCTTATTTTTCACTTCGCCCTGAATAGTCTGCTTATTGCGGAGCTTCTGACGAATTGCTTCCACTTTTTCAGCATCATATTCAGGAGGAACCATATCTACCAATAAACGATTTTTTAGTTCCGATGGTTCATATCCGAATATATTCTGAATACCGCGATTGGCATATTCAATCCTCCCATTCCCATCTGATATTAAAATACCGATCGGGTTTTGTTCAACCGCCTGGCTGAGTTTCATCAGCTGATCTCTGGTTTGTTTATTGGCTGTGATATCTTCAATAAAACCTTCCATCGATTCCATTTCACCAGCAGCATTCCATACGCCCCACATATGTAAATTACCGATAAAATAAGACCCGTCTTTCTTTTTGAATCGGGTTTCCATTTTAACAGGCTGCCGTCTTTGAAGAAGTTCCTGAATAGTCTCACTATCTGAAAAATTTTCAAATAAATTTTCTGCAGAACTTGTATAACTCTCGACCATTTCTTCGCTGGATGTGAATCCAAACATGTTGGCAAGCGCCGGATTCACGTCTTCAATAAATCCATTTTTTGTTATTTGGAAAATTCCCAGAATGGAATCTTCAAACAATCTGAAGAATTTTTCTTGACTGGCCAATTTGGCAGCCGTCTCTTTCTGTAAAATGACTCGGTTCTCCTCCAGTGATTCGGCCATTTTGTCAAATATGGACCCTAATCGTCCAATCTCATCATTTTGACCTTTCAATTCCGTGCGGGCATTCATTTTCCCCTGTGTTATCGCCTCGGCAGTTTGACTGATTTTAGCCAGCGGCTTGATTACATTGTTTTCGATTCCCCCATAGGCTAAAAGGAGTATGATAAGGGTTAATAATGAAATGATGGCGATATTTCCAGTTACAAATTGCTGACTGTCTGCCAGGAATTTTCCTTCTGGAAATCCAACGCCAACCAACGCCAGATCACCCAGGCCTAATGGAGCAAAACGAAATACCCGGCTAATATTGTCTTTCCCAATGAGGGTTATCTCTTCTTTTCCAGAAAACTGTTTCTGAAGAAAACTTGATGCCTTGTTTGAAAGTATTTCAGTAGATGACTCTGTTTCCGATAATGCGGTTAGAACGGTTCCGGTGGTGGAGAATATATAAACTTCAGTTGTTCTGGGCAAATGCAAGGTAGTAAATAGATCTTTAAGATAGTTGGGGCTGAAAGTGCCAATCAAAACACCTTTAGGAAATTCAGGTCCATAGCTCCAGGCTGGTAAAGCTATAGATATCTGGGAATCAAATTCATCCTGGTTATCTGTTATCTGAGATATAGCCATTGATCCAGATGCACTGGATTCAATGAAAGCCGGAATGGCAGAAATATCAATTTGTGGGTCAAATTTCTCGCTGGAACAAATTCTTCTTCCTTCCAAATCTACCAACACAAGATAATTAAAAAGACCAGATTCTTTTACTTTTCGATCCAAATAGGTTTGACATTGATCAGATTTTAAACTCTGAATTCCATCACGAAGTACGATATACATCGTTTCTGTTAAATTCTTCAACGATACTTTCAATTCACTGGCAACCATCTGGGTTGAATTGCTTTGAAAATCGAATGCTTGAGATTGATATGCAGTAACCAATCTAGAATGGAAAATCACCATTAACCCGATGGTAGGGAGAATAAACACAAGTATCAACGTGATCAATTTAGTCCGTAATGACATTTCAGCGAAAATCCCCGGCCATCCGTAAATCTTTCACATGACCCGATTAAAAGGAATAACTGGTGCACCATTCCGAATAAAAGAATAAATTTTTTATGGAATACACCTTGTTTCATTATTCTTGAACAGGCACGAAAAAGCCTTAAAAAAACTGTAAAATCACACAGTTTGTAAGAATATTCACGCTTTTTTTATACTTTTCGTCATGTTGACATCTTCAATACCCTTCTGTATTCTAATTACATGAAGGTAAAAATCAATATTCGGAGAGCATTATGCCATCACAAGACGAAATCCTCGCAGTAATTCTCGGTGGTGGACGTGGAAGCAGGCTTTACCCATTAACAAAAATGCGTTCAAAACCGGCTGTGCCTATGGCTGGCAAGTATCGGTTAATTGATATCCCCATAAGCAACTGCATCAATTCTGAAATTTTCCGCATTGCGATTCTTACTCAATTCAATTCTGTTTCGCTGCACAGACATATCTACCGAAATTATCATTTTGATAATTTCCATACTGGTTGGGTTCAAATCTGGGCAGCCGAGCAGACTATGCAAAATGCAGACTGGTATCAGGGAACAGCGGATGCCGTCAGGAAACAGTTGTTTGAAATTATCGCCACCAGAGCCAAGTATGTTTTAATTCTGGCCGGGGACCATTTGTACCGCATGGATTACGCAGCCATGGCCCGATTCCACTGGGAACATAATGCAGATATCACCGTGGCCGTCCAACCGGTCTCGAAAGACGAGGCCCATCGCTTCGGAATTTTAAAACGCAATCCGAACTTCCAATTGACAGAATTTGCCGAGAAACCGCATGATCCACACCTGTTGGAAGAATTAGTCAGCCGTGATGACCCCCAGAAACCCTACCTGGGTTCTATGGGCATTTACCTCTTCCGTACAGACGTTCTTGTTGATCTGTTGAATAATTACCCACTTGATGACTTTGGCAGCCATGTTATCCCTCAGGCTATAACCACTCATACTGTTTACGGATATGATTTCACCGGATACTGGGAAGATATTGGGACTATTCGCTCTTTCTACGAAACCAACCTGGCCCTCACCCGGCCTAATCCTCCGTTTGATTTTTTTGATGCCTCGGCGCCAATTTATGGCGGAACCCGCTTTCTTCCCTGTTCCACAGTCTATGACAGTAAAATGAAAAACGTTCTTCTGGCCGAAGGATGTTGTATTGATCATGCAGATATTCAAGATTCAATCATCGGTCTGAGAAGCCAGATTGCTTCAGGCGTAAAAATTGATAAAAGCATTATTATGGGTGCAGATTATTACGCTCGGACAGATCAGGTTGATATAGGTCCCATACCTATGGGAATTGGACAGAATTGCCAGATTGAAGGGGCTATTATTGATAAAAATGCGTGCATCGGAAAGGGGGTAATCATCCGATCCTTCCCTCGCGGAACTGATCTTGATTTCGACAACTGGGTGGTGCGAGATGGTATTGTTGTCGTGCCTAAGAGCAGTATTCTGCTTGATGGAACCTTTATAGGACCCGGATCGAAAGATTGAGCCGTTCGGTAAGCCTTATCGCTTCTGTCTTATTTGAAAATTGCTCCAAACAATTCTGCAGAAATCATTTTCCTTTGCGAAAATGTGTTTTTGTTTACACGATAAGGTTTTTTTCTGGTAAAAAATACAATGTTTTTTTTCGAATGAAAGCAGGCGCTTTTTCTTGCCTGGATACTTTATTCTAGAGGGAACTATGACAACGATGGAGAAACAAGAGAAAACTAAAACATCCAGTACAGCTTTATCATTCAGTACCTCCACAATTGACGAGACACTGAAAAGTCTTGGGGTTAGCATCACCCATGGTCTATCAACTGCCGAAGTGGCAGAACGAACCGCAAAATACGGTCTGAATCAATTGCAGGAAGCTCCCAAGCGGACCTTTCTGCAGATGGTTATTGATCAGTTGAAAGGATTTGTCATCATCCTACTGATTGTGGCTGCCGTGATTTCGGGGATACTGGGGGAATGGGTAGATGCCTGTGCTATTCTATTGATCGTTGTTCTTAATGCGGTTATGGGGGTCATCCAGGAATCCCGCGCTGAAGAAGCTCTGGCTTCACTGAAGAAGATGGCATCTCCTGAAGCGCATGTGATTCGCGATGGTAAACGGTCAAGTATTCCTGCCACCCAGCTTGTTCCAGGAGATGTTGTTTTTCTGGAAGCTGGAAACTTTATTCCGGCTGATCTGCGTCTTGTTGAATCTGTGAACCTGCGTGTGGAAGAAGCCGCTCTCACCGGGGAAAGTCTGCCAATCCAAAAAAATGCCAACGTGGTACTAAAATCCTCAGTTCACGTGGGAGATATGACCAATTGCGCTTTCATGGGAACTCTGGCAAACTACGGCCGCGGTATTGGCGTGGTTACCGCAACCGGTATGTCAACCCAACTTGGTCATATTGCCACCATGCTGCAGGAAGTAGAGAATGAAGAGACACCTCTTCAAAAGAAATTAGACAACCTGGGAAAAACCCTGGGGTATGCCTGTCTGGGTGTGTGTGCCCTGGTGTTTATCACCGGCATTCTACGCGCTGGAGACATAACCAAACTGGATGCTGAACACTGGGTGAACCAGTTCATGGTAGCCGTCAGCCTGGCGATTGCCGCCGTGCCTGAAGGCCTGCCCGCCATTGTGACTATCAGCCTGGCGCTGGGTATGCGTGAAATGGTTAACCGTCATGCGCTCATCCGCCGGCTTTCATCCGTTGAGACCCTGGGTTCGGCCACCGTCATCTGCACCGATAAGACTGGCACCCTCACCCAAAATGAAATGACCGTCACCCGCCTTTGGGTTGATGGACAATTCTTTGATATCACCGGCACAGGTTATGCCACCGAAGGCAAGTTCCTGGTGGACGGCAACGAAATAGACCTGGCCAATTATCCAGCAGCCAAAACAGCCCTCTGGGTGGGAATGCTGAACAATGACGCCCATCTTGAAGTCGCCGATCAGGAAGATGAGAAAGGTGTCCGCATTATTGGCGATCCGACAGAAGCCTCATTACTGGTAGCCGCAGCTAAGGCTGGCGCAACGTTAAACGAAGTGAACACCTCCTTCCCACGGACGGCTGAAATTCCATTCGATTCTGACCGTAAACGCATGGTCACTCTGCATGAGGCCATGGCTGCCAATGCGGAAGATTTCTCTCCATACTACCATCCATCCTCTTCAGAACGCTATACAGCTGTAGTCAAAGGCGCACCAGACGTGGTTCTTTCACTCTGTAAATACATGCAATCTATGGATGATCAAAAAACCATTCCGATGGATGATGAGATGCGCGCCCGAGTGCTTGCCGCCAATGACAAAATGACGAAAGATGCGTTGCGTGTTCTTGGTCTGGCCTTCCGCACCGTGGATGCGCACCCGGGTGATGAGAACCTGACCGCCCTTGAAGAAGACCTTGTATTTGTTGGACTGATCGGCATGATTGACCCTCCACGTACAGAGGTGAAATCAGCTTTATTAAAAGCCCGGCACGCAGGCATCCGCACCGTCATGATCACCGGCGACTATCCCAACACCGCACGCGCTATTGGGGAATCTATTGGTTTGATCGAACCCGGGCATGCCGTTTTCACCGGCGCTCAGATCAATGAATTAAGCGATGAAGAATTGCGCAAAGCCGCAGCCACGACAGACGTATACGCCCGTGTTTCACCCGAACACAAAATGCGCATTGTTGACGCACTGCGCGCCAACGGGCAAATCGTCGCCATGACCGGCGATGGCGTGAACGACGCTCCAGCCATCAAACGCGCGGATATCGGCATAGCTATGGGGATCACCGGTACTGATGTGGCCAAACAAACGGCTGATATGGTGCTGACGGATGACAACTACGCCAGCATCGTGGCTGCCGTTGAACAGGGCCGTGTAATCTACAGCAACATCCGCAAATTTGTTTACTTCTTGATCTCCTGCAACCTGGCAGAAATCCTGATCATCTTCATCCCCACGCTATTGGGACTGGGTTCTCCACTGACGGCCATACAACTGCTCTGGTTAAACCTGGTTTCGGATGGCGCTCCGGCATTAGCGCTGGGAACTGAAAAGGGCGACCCGGACCTGATGGATCAGAAACCACGTCCCACGAATGAACCGATCATCAACAAAAAAATGGCGATTGGTGTGGCCATCCAGACGGTGGTTGATACCTGCACCACCCTGTCTGCTTATATCATCGGCTTCCTTATGGTAAATGGTCAAACAATTGATATGATCTTCGATCAAAATATGGATTTCACCATGGCCCATACCATGGCATTTGTGACTTTGAGCCTCTCTGAATTGATCCGCGCATACGCCGCCCGTTCAGAACGTTATTCAGTCTTCAAGATCGGTTTCTTCTCCAACAAGTGGATGAACCTGGCAGTACTGGCCTCATTCCTACTGGTCATGTTCGTCGTTTATGTTCCGTTCTTGAACCCGATCTTCAACACACAACCATTGCTACTTGAAGAGTGGTTGGAAGTCGTGCCGCTCTTCCTGATCCCCTTCGCGGCCGCAGAACTGATTAAACGGTTTGTTTTTAGCCGCGATTGATCTGTAGCAAAAAAGATTTCAAAAAGTTCGACCTGACTTATTTCAGGTCGAACTTTTTATTTTGATGACGTTTACTCTTTATTTTCACTTTGAAGTATGGCCTGTACAGGGGCATAACTTCGGCGGTGTTGTGCCGACACACCTTTTTCTGCCAGAGCCCTGCTATGCCAGGCGGTACCATACCCTTTATGCCGGGCAAAACCATATCCGGGTATTTTTTCTTCCAATAATTCCATGTAATGATCTCGCTCAGTCTTGGCGATGATGGATGCTGAAGCAATACTGAGTGACCGGGCATCACCCTTTATGATGTTCGTCTGAGGGAGGGGAACATCCGGGAGTTTAAGTGCATCGATTAATAAATGCTCCGGCCGGATAGAAAGCGCTTCAACAGCGCGCTTCATCGCAAGGCGGGTGGCCGCCAGTATTCCCAATCCGTCAATCTCCTCATAACTTGCCCATCCTGAGGCCGTGGCCAGTGCATACTGCTGTATAATTGCGGCCCATTTTACCCGTTGGCTGGCCGTCATTTGTTTGGAATCACGCACTCCTGATAGTCGGTCCGCCAGATCAGGATCATTTTTTGGAAGTATGACAGCTCCAGCCGTCACCGGACCAGCCCATGCACCCCTGCCAGCTTCATCAACGCCGGCAATGAAAGTATTACCTGAGCCCCAGAGTTCGCTCTCAAAGCTTGTATCCGGCCAGGCAGGCGTGATTATCTTACCGGCATGCCGGGCCATAGACACCCCGGATAGCATTTCGACGGATAATCAACAAATCTAAAGCCATCCGCAGTGAATCATCGATTAATTTAACCCGGCTGTCAGAATTGAAATACCAGGGAACGGGTACTTCCACAATCGAATATCCGAGACGGCGGGCAATAAATAAAACTTCTACATCAAATGACATACCATTAAGGGTTTGTTTCCGAAAAACATCATCTGCACACCGGGCGGTGAATAATTTAAAACCGCACTGTGAATCCTGCAAGCCAGGCAATACAGCTATCCGTACCATGGCATTGAAAACCCGTCCAATGAAATGCCGGTAGGCCGGTTCATTGTAACGAACAGCGCCAGGGGCTTCTCGTGAACCAATCACCACATCAGCATTTTGCTGCTGGGGCGGCAAGAAACGCATAATTTCTTCGACAGGCATGGAAAAATCAACATCACAAAAAATTCGATACTGTCCCAGTGCTTTCAACATTCCACTGCGAACAGCCAACCCTTTCCCCCGTGAATCCTCATGATAAACAGAAAATGCCGGATGATTTTTACAAAAATCAAGGGCAATTTCGAGGGATCTGTCACTACTGCCATTTTCGATGATCAAAACTTCACTGGAGAAATCACGTGAAACGATAAATTGATGCACCTGTTCCAGTGTGACCGGTAGACGGTTTTCTTCGTTATGCACGGGAAGAATTATAGAAAGGAAAGGGGATTCTGAAGAAGATATCATTCCATCCCCTGATAGACCAGCGCGTTAAAAAAGCGGGGCATCTGGTATGTAATCTCGGATAATTCGGCTTGCCTCAGATTGGATGACTTCAAAACCGGTCGAATCGGATAAAGAAATTGGATTCCCCAGTTTAAATGTGCTGGCCAGCAATGGTATGCGTTCACCCACATAGAACTTTTTTCCGGTTCGTAGTCTCTGCAGTAGTTGATCTCTGGTAAACAATATCCGGTCCGAGTATACCGGACCGCGCTTTTCATAACCTCTGACCAGTTCTACCAATCCTTCAGAATTATATCGAACAGCTTCAATCACGCCGTCGATTTTTTTGTTTGCCATTATGCTGTCGATACTCTATGGAATAAATAATCAGTCGGGGTGGGCGGACTTGAACCGCCGACCCCCGCGTCCCAAACGCGGTGCGCTGCCAACTGCGCTACACCCCGGCGGTTCGAGTATAATCCGAAAATCGCAACGTCGTCAAGGAAGATTTTATCGTGATCCAGATACCATTAAATACACGAAAAGCAGGCTCTCGCCGGCATTCTGCCATTTTCTTACGGATTTGGTTTGTGTTCTTTTGTTTTTTAAGCGCCTGTACTGCAAAAAATGTGGCGGCGGATACAATCGACCCTATTCCAACCTTTACAGAATCACCTGAAACGACCGTTGAAGTTACTGAGGTTTTACAAACATCACAGGCAGTTTCTACAATTGTACAACCACCCACACCGGCAGTGTGTGCAGATAAAAAAGGTCGAATTGTGGATATTGAAGTCCCCAACAAGATCCTTTCCTATCCATTAAAAGTGAAGGTGTATCTGCCTCCATGCTATACCTTGCATCCGAAAAAACCTTACCCTTATGTAATCATGATCCATGGGATGTTATATAAATATGATCAATGGGACCGCGTCGGCGCAGATGAAGCTGCCGATGAATTGATCAGCTCAGGTGAAGTGCCGCCTTTTCTGATCTTGATGCCTTTTGAAGAGCAATCAACAGCCAATCCTTATGAAGACGGTTTCGGAGAAGCCCTTACAAAGAGCCTGATCCCTTTTATGGAAGAAAATTACCCGGTTTGTGCTGAACGCTCCTGCCGCGCCATTGGCGGGCTTTCCCGGGGAGCCGGATGGGCTATTCATATTGGTCTATCAGAACCGGAGTACTTTGGTGAAATTGGTGCTCACAGCCTGCCGCCGTTTATTGGCGATCTGGCTGCTGCACCCCGCTGGCTCGCCAAAATGTCAAAAAACGAGATTCCCAGAGTTTATATTGATATCGGAATCGGAGACAGCGGGATGGTTCAGGCCAGTCAGTTTGAACAGATTCTCACAGCTTACAATATTCCCCATGAATGGCACATTAATAACGGAGAGCACACCGAAGACTACTGGTCAGCTCACGTCAAAGAGTATATGAGATGGTATGCATCAGGGTGGAATGAGCCCACTCCACCGGTGATATTAAACTAATCGCCCAGATTGGTACCAATCTTTCGGGCACTGATTACCCAGGGATGATCAATGGGAACGGTCTTGCGTCGGCCAACAATGGATTCAAGTAGAACCGGTTCAATCCCTTCTCCCCGTGAAGCCACCATCACACCATATTGCTCACGGTTGATCAAATCTGCGGCCGCAGTTCCCAGGCGGGTGGCCAGCAGGCGGTCATAAGCTGATGGAGTTCCACCGCGTTGAACATATCCCAGAATAGTGACTCTTGATTCCAAACCGGTCAATTGCTCCAATTCAGATGCCAGTCTGATCGTGCTGGAAGCCTGTGCCTGTCGGAGTTCAAGTAGATGGGCTTCAGCTTTTTCCCGGTTGGCGGTTTTTTTCGCGGCAGCCAGTTCTTCTTCAGCCAATTTCATTTCTTCCGCATCCTTGCGATTCATGGCCCCTTCTGAAACCGCCACAATGCTAAATCGCTTTCCTCCGCGGCTTCGTCCCAGAATGGCTTCAGCCACAGATGAAGTCTCATAAGGGATTTCCGGAATCAAAATGACATCTGCTCCGCCGGCAATTCCCGAACCCAGCGCCAACCAGCCCGTGTTATGCCCCATAATTTCGACAACAATAATCCTATGGTGACTGTGCGCTGTGCTATGCAGCCGGTCAACAGCATCTGTGGCAATTCCAAGAGCGGTATCAAAACCGATGCTGTGGTCGGTTCCATACAAATCATTATCAATGGTCTTGGGGATTGTTACAACATTGATCCCTTTTTTCATTAATTTTGCAGCACTTTTATGAGTCCCGCCACCGCCAATACAAACCAGTACATCCAGGTGGTGACGTTTGTAATTTTCCACCATGGTGTCAGTCATATCCAAAAACTGACCTCCCATCGGCATATTATTGGGTTTATCCCGGCTTGTTCCCAGAATTGTCCCACCGCGGGTTAATATGCCAGAGAGATTTGAACCATCCAGACGAATCGTCCGGTTCTGCATTAATCCCCGGTAACCCTCATAGAATCCAATGATTTGCATTCCATATTCTTCGATGGCTGCTTTACCTAAACCTCGCAAAGCAGCATTCAACCCGGGAGTGTCTCCTCCGGCAGTCAATACACCAACTAGCTTTGTCATGGATCCTCCTAAACGATAAGGTTACTCTTGAGTATAACTGAACCGGCCGCTGCCTAGTATTGCAGGCAGCGGCCGAAATGATTCTCTTCAGGCCTACTGGAATACGAAATTTTAAGGTTTAATCTGGAAAGGTTCTGCCAATCCTGGCATATTACCGGTAGGCACAAATCCAGATGGGATACGAGCTGTATTATCCACACCCCAGAGGGACTTCAAAGGATAAGTTGCTCCATCTGATTTCAACGGAGATCCGGCTTCTTCACGGGTAAATTTATCGTTGAATTCAAACTTGGTCAGGTCCTGAACACCCACAAGGGCCCATGGCATCCATATGAATTTCCCTTTGGCCCCGCCAATAAAACTACTCTTGAAGGCAAACTGGATGCATTTGGGATCTTTCGGCGAGATCCGGGCCCAGGCCAAATTCGGGTCATCGCCTTTACCCGAATTGAATACTTCTTTGTCATATCCTTTGGCATCAGACAATTTTGTATCAGGCAATACCGGTTTTATACCGCCCATATTATTATCTGAGTTGGACATAATCATGACACCTTCAGTGGACCATTCGGTGCCTTTGGGGGTAGATGCCAGCAGAATAAATTCGCCACGGTTATCCAGGTCTGTATCCATTTCAATGCCATACAGGGGTTTGCTGGCATCTCCTTCAGATAACGGATTCACCATGAACATCTGAACATAAACCCAGTTAGGATCTTCACGATTCATCAGGATTTTGGCAATATCCATGAACGGTAAATAACCCATGTTCTGGTCAAATGGTCGTTCGTACCATCCGAGTCCAAATACATCCCCGCCGAAAGCCGTCTTGTCTTTGGCGGTCTTCTCATTGGTTTGATCATGAACCGTCTGGGTTTTTATTGTGGGAATATCACCCGGTTTATTTGGGTCGCTATCAGCCGCCATTACCGGCTGACTGAAACTCCCCAAGGCCATTACAAGTAGTGTGATGATAGCGGCTGCGCTCAAAAAACTGAATTTCGACTGTTTCATGTGTAGTCCTCCCAATTCTTAACAAAAGGAATCCAGTAGAGCTTTCTTACAGTACTAAGTTAGAAATTAACTTGCCATAAAATTACAGTTAATCCTACCTTAATACACCGATTTTTTATCTACAGCAACTCCATTTTGCGTTGAAAATCGGTTTCTACACACCGAAATTGTTAGCTTAATCTTCCGATGTCATTCTGCGACTTCGGATGTGTCAATATTCAATATAGGATGAAAAAGATAAAATTACAAGTGCTTAAGATTCATATCAAGGTGGGCAAACCCCCTGTTCATTCCCTGATGGGGTAAGACCAGAAAGTCCGCGGCAGGTATTGTCTACAGTATAGACGGCTTTCAATGGATAATCCAGATCCCCGACAATGGCTGAACCAGCCTGTTCCATTGTGAAATAATCATCAATGTCATACCATGTAGGTGGAAAGGGATTACCATCTGTATAAGGTTTCCAGGAGAATTTACTATTTTTGCCGCCGGTCAGATTTTCGGCTACCGCAATCTGCAGTCCATTAGAAATAAGACGACTCCAAATCTGTCCCCGGGTTTTTCCCGCATTTGCATCAATTTTGATGGATTCAAATCCGCTGCCTTTATATCCATGTGGATCACTTCGATTGATAACTCTGCCGCCCACATCTCCATCGCTATCCCAGAACATTTTTACGCCTGTCTCTGTCCAGGTCGAGGAGGTCGGTGCAGGCAATTGAATCAAAAAATCTCCACGTCCGTCAATATTCAAGTCGAGTTCAAGACCGTAAACAACCGGAGAAGAAGCTGGTTCAGCTTCGAGCACAATCGTGAAATAATCCCACCCATATCCAGAACGTACCAGTTCAGCGCGAACAATATCCAGAGATGGAAGATAATTCATTTCCTTGTCGAAAGGTCGTTCAAAACGACCCTGTGTATAGTCGTCACCTCCCGGTGCCTTGTGTTCTGCTGATGTAGAAACGCATGTTTGGTCATAGATAATCTGAGGTGTGCCGTGTGGATCGCCAGGCTTGAAATCTGATAGAGTTACACCACTCACAGGCGTGAGATCCATCATGGGTGTCATCGTAAAACTGATCGGCGGTTGTGTAGATGTAACTGTTGGAGTTTTGGGCTTGCGGGATTCTCTTTCCTGCTGCGCCAGAATGGGGGAACACCCTTCCACCAGCAGAAAGTATCCAATCATCACACTATAGAATACAGACTTGATTCGGCCTGAACAGGTTATTTTGTGCATAATGGTAGATTATGACACATGTTTAGAAGAACTTCTCATCCCCGGTTAATTATTCACGTCATCAAATCATTTCTGACACGGTGGACAAGTCGAAAAAACCGGGCACGGTGTGCAGGCCTGATCAGGCAGATTGTACATTGGGTCATAATTCAGGCATAATCCGGGTAAGGTTCCTTCAGGAACAAAACCAGAAGGTTCCCGGCAGGTATTATCCACTCCCCAGATAGCCTTTATTGGATAATTATTCCATTTGTCTTTTATTGGATTACCGGCTTCTTCGAAAGTAAAGAAGTCGTTAAATTCAAAGATGGACCAATCCAACATGCCAATATTTGTCCACGGCAGCCAGATAAATTTGCCATTGAAACCGCCGGTAAGTTTGTTCTTGAATGCCAATTCCACCCGGTCGGGATTCTTCTTTGAAAGCCGCGACCAGGCTAGGTCATTATCATCACCCTTTCCATTATTAAATATTTCTTGATAATAACCGCGTCCGGTTGACCGGATTCCATCTGGATGAACTGGCTGGATACCACCCACATTTCCATCTGGAGCTGTTTTCACAATCACACCATCTGTTGACCATTCAGTGGAGACTGGTTTTTCAAAAATGATTAAGATATCACCCCGGCTGTCCAGATTCGTGTCCAATTCCATCATAAATCTGGAATCGATGTCTGGATTAACCGACAGCGATTTGGCAACTATGAATTGAACATAAATCCAGACCGGGTCTTCACGATTCAGTTTGACTGTCTTCAGATCTATGGCCGGCAGATAATTCATGGAAGGATCAAACGGACGTTCATACTTTCCGTTCTTAAAATCATCTCCTCCATATGCCTGTTTCTGATCGGCTGTTAACTCATTTGTCTGGTCATGTACCGTTTGAAAAACCGAACCCCAGGGTTCTGTTGAGGGAATATCTTTGTGTTTGCTTTTTCCGGAGGCATCAGGAACGGCCGTTCCCTGTGGGGTGTTGGCCGGCGCGGGATCCTGTGATTTTTCCGCCGGTAGAATGAAGGCGGTAAGGGAAAAAATAAGAACAAAACTAAATATCAACGATAATACAGTCAACATTCTTACCGGTTTCATAGAGATCGTCTCCTCCTTTGATCATCTTGAATCCATGCAATGTTGATGGTTATTATGCAAAATCAGTTTACAACCAAGTAAAACAGTATTCAAGCAATAATCAACAAACTTCAGGAAAATTCATAAGAAAGTTTGTCTGATTTCTTCTTTTCTGCTTGTTTAATTATCCGCCCGTATACAGACACCTTTACTTAAGGTATCTGGTATTTCAACGGCATGGTCCCCCATTCGGATTACGACATTCGACCGGCTGCTTCTCATCAGGTTGTTCGGGTGCCGGTGGCAGCGGGCATAATCCTGGTTCATAACCAGTAGCGTCGTATCCTGAAGCCACCCGGCAGGTATTATCAACAGCGTATACCTCTTTGAGAGGATAATTTACTTCGCCCTTATACGGAGAGCCAGCCTGTTCCAGGGTATAACTTACCTGTAAATCATATTCTCTTTCAGAGAATGGGGCGCCATCTGTGAATGGCCGCCAGATGAATTTCCCCTTTTCTCCACCAACAATGGAATTTTTAAATGCAATTTCCACAGTATCATCTGATCCTGGCTTCAAACGGATCCAGGCCAGATCATTATCAGTGCCTCTTCCGGAATGTAGAAGGTTGACATCAAACCCGAGTGCACCTGTCACCGGAATGCCGCCATCCGAGGCGATTGTCAACGGCTGTTCAGCTGACGTGCTCTTCCAGACATCCACACCGTCAGTAGTCCATTCTTCCGATAATGGTCCCAATCCACGGATCATGAACAGGTTCCGTCCGTCACGATTTAAGTCAAGTTCCAACCCGTAATATGGTGAGTTATTAATGGCTGAATTGACCGGCCAGGCTACCTGAATGGTGACATAGATGAATTCTGGATCTGTGCGGACCATGGTCGATTTGACGATATCCAGGTTCCCCAGGTATCCCATTTCTCTGTCAAAAGGTCGTTCAAAACGCCCATCGTAAAATTCATCACCACCGTATGCCCTTTTTTGAGAGGCATAATTTTCTGAAACCTGGTCATGAATGGTTTGTTCCTTTCCGGTGTACTCACCCGGGATAAGGACATGCGGCGGAGGGGAAGGTTCCACCGGCCTGATGGATATGATGGTTGGGACGGGAGTGGAAGTTGCTGCCGGTTGTTTCGGCAGGCTGGTGGGGCTCGATTCCGCCGTTGGTTCAAGGATTGGGGCGGCCACAGGAACACAGCCAATCACCAGTAAAACCAGAATGCCTGCTTGGAAGACCAATTTACAAGAGCTCATGGGTACCTCCCAGATAAAACTTTCAACCAATAGAAAATTACTTGATTCTTGATAATCAGCGGTGGGAAGGTGGTGGAAGTACAAAAGGATTCTCAGGTACTTGTTGTTGTTCAGGTTCTTCCTGTTCCACCTGCGGAACAGGTTGCGGGCAAATTCCTGGTTCGCGGCCAGTTGCCGTATAACCGGAAGCAACCCGGCAGGTGTTATCAACAGCATAGACCGCTTTCAATGGATAATTGGCGTCTTCGATTAATGGAGAGCCTGCCTGTTCAAGGGAAAAACTGGTTTGCAGGTCATAAAACAATGGTTCAAAAGGAGCACCATCGGTAAACGGACGCCAGATGAATTTACCCTTTTCTCCACCCACCAGTGTATTCTTGAAAGCAATTTCAATCGTATCCGCCAGACCAGGGCTCTTTCTGATCCAGGCAAGGTCAATATCATCCCCTTTGCCAGATTTCAAGAGACTGACATCAAAACCAACCGTTCCGGTTACAGGAATTCCGGTATTCGATTGTGCCAGGGGGATTTCAGATGATGTACTCTCCCACACATCCACCCCATCGACAGTCCAATCTTCAGATAACGGCTGTGTTCCCTGAATCAGATATCGGTTTCGGCCGTCAAGATTCAAATCCAATTCAAGACCATAATATGCCGGATTTTCTTCAGCCGAATCAAGAGGAGAGGCCACCTGGATGGTAACAAAAATGAAACTCGGATCATTACGGATCATGGTGGATTTGATAATATCCAGGTAACCCAGGTAAGTCATGTTCCTGTCAAACGGCCGTTCAAACCGTCCTTTAAGATATTCGTCTCCACCATAAGCTCTCTTCTGGTTGGCGTATTTCTTATTATCCTGGTCATGAATAGTCTGAGCCTGACCAGTATGAGAGATAGGTAGAAGAATATGAGCCTGAACGGTCGGTGATACGGTTGTCGGTTGTTCAGTTGGTTGGTTTATTGGAATGTTGGTTGGCGGAAGGGTTGTTGATTTTTTTACAGGAGTTAACGGAAGATTGCAAGCCGTAATAACCAATGTGAAGAAAACAGACATCATCAAGAACAAACGAACAAAACACCACGCCCTGTTCATTTTTCCTCCACACAACAGGAAAAGAGAAACATTGACCAGGCATCGTTGGTACATTCACTATAGGGCGAGTCAGATTGAAATTCAAGACCTATAATTTTAAGTAAACAAAAACCATACCATAAACAACCTCTCACTTTCGTGAGAGGCTTTTATTTTTGTTCTTTTTCAAATTAACCGATGATGTCAGGTGGAGGTTGTCTGGGAGCCGGATTCGATTTGGGTTTATCCGGTTTTTCTGGCGGTGGAGGAAGTGGACATAGACCTGGCTCATAACCAGTGGCATCATATCCTGAAGCCACCCGGCATGTATTATCCACAGCATAAACTTCCTTGAGCGGGTAGTATTGACTGTCTTTTAATGGAGAACCGGCCTGTTCAAGTGTAAAGCTTACATTCAAATCATAAAGGGTGGATGCAAAAGAGGCGCCATCCGTCACCGGACGCCAGACAAACCTGCCCTTCATGCCACCTACCAGGGAATTTTTAAAAGCCAATTGAACGGTATCCGGTTTGTTCGGATCCAGTCGTACCCAGGCAAGGCTGGTATCTGTTCCTTTACCGGAATCAAATAGATTGGTATCAAAACCGAGTGATCCGGTCACCGGAATGACCTTGTCATTCCCAGTCAGAGCCAGTTCTGCGCTCGAACTTTTCCACACGTTAACGCCGGCGACCGACCAGTCAGTACTGACGGGCTTCTGCGCAAGTAACAGGTATTCACTACGCCCGTCAGAGTTGGTATCCAATTCCAATCCATACAAAACCGGTTCATTCTCAGATGTTGCTACTGGAACGGCTAATTGTATGGTGGCATAGATGAAGTTTGGATCATCCCTCTGCATAGTCGATTTGATGATATCAAGGTAGGGTAGATAATTCATGTCTTTATCAAATGGACGTTCAAATTTACCAACACTATATTGATCTCCGCCAAAAGCCCGTTTCTCATCTGCCGTGGTAGTATTGACCTGGTCATAAATAACCTGCTCTTTACCTGTCGGATTCCCCGGGATAAGCAAGGAATCAGGATTTCCTGATGGTGGAGAGTTATCAGGCATACCGGAAGCCTGAACGTTCATTACCGGTACCACTCCAATAGCCAAAATAAAAGCCAGAGCGGAGAATACCAGGTGTTTCTTCCATTTATTCATTTGAACTCCTTTCTACTCGAAATACTACTTATAAGACTATATATATCGTATTAACGAGTATAGCGATTGTTTAACAAAAATCAAGTATGAATCTCGCTTCCTTTGATATAATCCGGTCATGTCACTTTCACGCGAAGAAGTAATCCACATTGCCAAATTGGCCCGGCTTGAACTATCTGATAATGAGATCGAGCGGTACCAACAACAGCTTTCTTCGATCCTTGAATATGCCGACCGATTGAAAGAACTGAATACCAGTCAGATTCCCCCGACCTCCAGTGTTTTGCCCGCTCGCAGCCGTTTCCGCGATGATGTTCCTGTAGAATCTCTGCCGACGGACAAATTATTAAAGAATGCACCTCAATCAGAGAAAGATCAGTTCAAGGTGCCTCCGGCTCTAGAAGGACCCCAATGAATCGATTGACTGATCTCACAGTAACTGAGGCTATGCATGCCCTTAATGCAGGTGAATGCAGCAGCCTTGAATTGACCCGGGCAATCCTTGAGAGAATTGATGCTCTTGAACCCTCTGTTCTGGCATTTCTTACCCGTACACCAGAACTTGCCCTTCAACAAGCCCAAACAGCCGATGAAAAACGTAAAGAATTGAAACGAAATGGTTCAGCTATTCCCAGGCTTCTGGGGTTGCCCATCGCAGTCAAAGATGTATTGACGGTTGAAGGCATCCGCTGCACCTGCGGTTCGAAAATTCTGGAAAATTTTGTTCCCGTTCACACCGCCACCTGTGTCCATAAACTGCAGGAAGCAGGAGTTGTCATTCTGGGAAAAACGAATACAGATGAATTCGCCATGGGTTCATCTACTGAAAATTCGGCTTATTTCACCACCCGAAATCCCTGGGATCTGGAACGTGTCCCCGGTGGATCGAGTGGCGGAAGCGCAGCAGCTGTAGCAGCCCGTTTCACCCCGGCAGCTCTGGGGACCGACACTGGCGGCAGTGTCCGTCAGCCAGCCTCATTTTGCGGTGTTACGGGTATTAAACCTACATACGGCCGGGTCAGCCGGTACGGTCTGATCGCCTATGGTTCTTCATTGGATTCCGCCGGTGTGCTGACACGCACTGTAGAAGATGCCGCCCTGATCTTTGAGGTCATGGCCGGGTATGATCCCCGTGATGCCACCACCATGGATGTTCCTGTACCACAGATTCAACTGGATAGTCGCACTGACCTGCGCGGACTTCGCATCGGTGTTCCAAAGGAATACTTTATCAAAGGTATTCAACCTGAAGTAGAGCAGACCGTCAGGGCGGCCATTGCCCGGTTTGCCGAAATGGGCGCCGAGATCAAAGAGGTCTGCCTGCCACACACCGAATATGCCCTGCCAGTGTATTATCTGATCGCCCCGGCAGAGGCCAGCGCCAACCTGGCACGCTACGATGGCATCCGTTTCGGTCTGCGCGTACCAACGGAAAGCAATATCGAAATGTTCAAAAAATCTCGCGGTGCAGGGTTTGGTTCAGAAGTCAAACGGCGAATCATGCTTGGAACGTATGCACTTTCTGCCGGATATTACGATGCCTATTATGGACAGGCGCAAAAAGTCCGCACTCTGATCAAGCAAGACTTTGAAAAAGTATTTGAATCAGTGGATATGATCGCCGCCCCCATTGCTCCAACTACAGCTTTCAAACGCGGGGTTCACACCGAAGACCCTCTGGCCATGTATTTGGAAGATGTTTTCACCCTGCCCGCCAACCTCGCCGGTGTTCCCGGGCTGGCTTTTTGCTGCGGTTTTGACAGCCAGAATATGCCTGTGGGTATGCAATTGATGGGTCCGCATTTCAAAGAAGATGCATTGTTTAAAGCCGGGCACGCCTATCAGCAGGTTACAGATTGGCACCGGAAAAGCCCAACACTATAATCGGCTTAATCATATATGGATACAAAATAGAGTCCTGATTTCTCAGGACTCTATTTTGTATGTATAAACACCGTAAGCACAACACTTACTGACTTTCCACTATTTTGAACTCAACCAGTTGATCCAATTCATCATTGATATACAGTTCCACCCGGTACAAACCCGGTGAGAACTTCTTTTTAGGTGAGAGGGTGAAATCAAGGTTGCCGGACCCGGCTTGAACAGTGGCTGTTGAATTAATTAAGAAGTTTACAGCTTTCGGATCACCCACATCGGTAATATACCAATCTGCCCTGAAGTTGGTTTTTGGCGGTGCTTTTTTTACAGCCACGACCGCATGAATGGTTTCAGATGGATCAAATTCTAAGGTTGGATCAACCGGATCAAAATTATCATCTGTAGCCCCGCGTGCCATGGTTACTTTTGTAATCAATCCGCTGGCTTTTGGTACCGGTAGATTGGAGGTTCGGGTAGGTTTCACGGCTGTTTCCTCGTTTTCTTTTGAACCTCCCATGAGGGTTACACATGACAGTGATATGAAAAGAATTGAAAAACCGAGGATGAAAAGTCGCAAGTTTCTCAAGTTATTTTTCTCCTTTCGGTTTTAATATCAGGTAACATCATCATATTTCAAAAGAAATCTCAATACAATCATTCCTTTTTCCAGGCAGGAACGCAAGGGAAAGCAGTGATAAAATCATTTAAACCTACCTGGGAGAAGAGACTTGTCGACAACCATAAAAATCGTCATACCTATGGCCGGTCTTGGGACGCGAATGCGCCCGCATACGTATAGCAAGCCGAAACCCCTGATCGGTCTGGCTGGTAAAACAGTCCTTGATTATGTTCTGGAACAATTCACACCGCTTCCTGAAAAATATTCTCCTGAATATGTATTGATTGTCGGTCCGAACCAGTTGGAACAGGTTCAGGAATACATGGAAGTTACTCACCCGGAAAAAACAGTCAATTATGTTGTGCAGGAACATATGCGCGGTCAATCAGACGCCATGTACCTGGCCAGGGAGTATCTTCATGGTCCGATGTTGATGACTTTTTCCGACACGCTCATCGAAACAAATTTCGACGTGCTGGCAGATGATCAAATTGATGGAGCCGCCTGGGTAAAACCTGTTCCCGATCCACGCCGGTTCGGTGTAGCCGAGGTCAATGATCAAGATTGGGTGCATCATCTGGTGGAAAAACCGCAGGAAATGTCTAACAATCTGGCACTCGTCGGGTTCTACTATTTCAAGCGCGGTGAAGATTTAATCGCAGCAATCAAGGAACAGATGAACCGCAGCATTATGCTTAAGGGCGAATATTTTCTGGCAGATGCCATCAATATTTTGCTGGAAAAAGGTGCAAAGATCCGTCCAAGCCGTTTGGACATCTGGCTTGACGCCGGTACACCCCAATCCCTGTTGGAAACCAACCAGTATCTACTTGAACATGGTCACGACAACACATCAGACGCCCGCAAGCGGGATGGTCTGTGTATCATCCCTCCTGTTTTTATTCATCCATCTGCCATTGTGGAGAATTCTGTCATTGGTCCAAACGTGTCAATGGATGCCAATTGCCAGGTACGCAATGTCATTTTGAAGAACTCGATTGTTGAAAAAGGTACACAAATTCAACAAATGGTTCTTGAAGATTCGCTGCTTGGGCGGCATGTTCAACTGCAAGGCCAGGCAGCCAGATTAAATTTAGGAGATTCATCCTGGGCTATGGAATAGAGACCAGGGTTGAATGCCTGGCCAGTCAGCGGTACCCTGAAAGACCCCTTCGTTTCATCCTTAACAACCAACAGCATGAGGTTTTGAGAATTGTTTGCGAGACTCGCACTCCGCAGGGTTACGAATATATCATTCTCGACCAGGATCAAAATCAATTCAATCTTGCATATGACGAAATAGAACAGGTGTGGACGATACAACATGGAAACAACTCAGACAAGTAAATCCTATTTAAGTACCCGCGTAGCCAACCTTAAACCCTCTGGCATTCGAAAATTTTTTGATATTGTTGCCACCATGAAAGATGTGATCTCGCTCGGCATTGGCGAGCCTGATTTCACCACACCATTACCCATCCTCGAAGCTGGAGTGAGGTCGCTGCATGCTGGTGAGACTCATTACACCTCCAATTCAGGCAAGATTGAATTACGCAAAGCACTGACACAGAAATGGGAAAATCTCTATGGAGTTTCCTATCATCCAGAAAAAGAGGTCTTAATTTCAGTAGGCGGCTCCGAAGCCCTATATCTGGCTTGCACCGCCATACTTAACCCGGGTGATGAAGTTATCATTCCCACCCCCTGCTTTGTCGCTTATCAGAGTGAAGTGCTGCTGGCGGGTGGTGTGCCGGTGGAAGTGCCGCTCAAAGCGGAAGATAACTTTGACCTGAAACCGGCGGCCATCGCTGCCGCCATCACCCCACGCACAAAGGCCATTCTGCTGGGTTTTCCTAACAATCCCACAGGCGCTGTGGCCAGCCGCGAAACGCTTATCGAAATCGGCAAACTGGCCGAAAAGCATGATCTCATCGTCATGTCTGATGAAATTTATGACCGCCTGGTTTACGGGGTAAAACATGTTTGTTTCCCCTCCCTTCCTGGAATGCGGGAACGGACTATTCTTCTGGGTGGTTTTTCCAAAGATTACGCCATGACCGGCTGGCGTATCGGTTTCGCCTGCGCACCGGAAGAAATCCTGACAGGCATGCTGCGTGTTCACCAATACACCATCATGTCAGCGCCCACCACCGCGCAGGATGCCGCCACAGAAGCCCTTCTTAAAGCCGAAACCTATGTACAGGACATGGTTCACGAATATGACCGCCGCCGCCAGTTGATCGTGAGTGGGTTTAATCAGCTCGGGTTGAAAACTGTCGAACCGCACGGAGCATTCTATGCCTTCCCGAATGTATCAATATCTGGTATGGACGAAGATACATTTGCCAACCGGCTTCTCTCCGAAGAACGTGTGGCCATGGTTCCCGGAACAGCCTTCGGGGCCGGAGGTGAGGGCTACTGCCGCGCCAGTTATGCCACTGCTTATGAAAAAATTGAACAGGCTCTTGAACGCATGGAGAAATTCATGCGCCGGCTTGGATAATACCAGACAGGAAATTGACACGCATGGAATACGAAATTGTTATTGGACTAGAAGTACATGCCGAATTGGCAACAAATACCAAAATGTTCTGCTCGTGCCGGGTGGTCGATTCCACCCAGGCGGAACCCAATACCACTGTCTGCCCGGTATGTGCCGGTATGCCCGGTGTTCTACCGGTGGTGAATCGGCAGGCGGTGGAATATGCCATGCGCGTCGGTCTGGCTCTGGGTTGCACCATTAATAACACCAGTCTGTTTGACCGTAAAAATTATTTTTACCCCGATCTTCCAAAAGGGTATCAAATTTCCCAGTATGAACACCCCATTGCTTCCGATGGACTGCTTGTAGTGGATACATCTAAGGGTGAAAAAGCCATTCGCATCCGCCGCGCCCATCTGGAAGAAGACACCGGTAAATTGACCCATGTGGTTACCGACACGGAGAATTATTCTCTGGTTGACCTTAATCGCTGCGGTGTTCCCCTTCTGGAGATTGTCACTGAACCAGACATCCACTCGATAGAAGAAGCCCGGGCGTATGCCACCACTCTGCGTGGTATTTTGCGCGCACTGGGCGTCAATTCTGGAGATATGGAAAAAGGCGTCATCCGGTTTGAAGCCAATGTTTCCGTCCGTGAGGCCGGAACCGATGTGCTGAACAACCGGGTGGAAATCAAGAACCTTAACAGCTTCCGGGCTATGGAACGCGGTCTGGCGTATGAGATCGACCGCCAGATCAAAATCATGGAAAGCGGGGGAACCGTTTCGCAGGAAACCATGGGTTGGGATGACACCAATAACTGCACGTATACTCAACGCAGCAAAGAAGATGCCCATGACTACCGCTACTTCCCCGAACCAGACCTGCCGCCGCTGGTGGTTGATGCAGACTGGGTTCACCGGGTGCAATCCACACTACCGGAACTACCGCGTGCTCGAGCTCAACGCTACCAGAACAATTTCAATCTAACCGCCGCCGATGCCACTCTGCTGGCCGCCGATATTACAGTGGCGCAGTATTTTGAGAATACTCTTGCAGCGGCAAAAGACGTCCCCGGGAAAACAGTGGCTGCCTGGATTCTGGGTGAAGTATATGCCTACCTGAACCGCACAGGAGAAGCCTTCGAATCTCTGCGTGTCACCCCGGCCATTCTGGCAGATCTACTCATTCGCCTGACCAAAGGGGAGGTTAACGCCGCTACAGCAAAGGTAATTCTGGCCACTCTGCTGGAAAAAGGCGGTTCGGCCGGTGAGATCATCAAGGAAAAAGGATTGCAGCAAACTTCCGATCCAGGTCAGATTGCCGCTCTGGTGGCCAAAGCCATTCAGGATAATCCCGGTGAACTGGAAAGTTATCGCAACGGTAAAGAGACTGTGGCTAACTGGTTCTTCGGTCAGGTGATGCGCATGGCCGGTGGAAAAGCCAATCCACAGGTTGTCCGCGAAGAGCTGGCCCGACAATTGAAAAAATAAGCTTTTTGAACAAGAATGTCCACTTTCGAACCAACCAATTTCAGGATCTTTATTACCCGATTTCTGGGAAGTTTTATTACTGATTTTTATAAGGAGTATATTGACTCATTACCCATTAAGGGTAATGAGAATATTCTGGAATTCGGTTCGGGATCTGGTGTTTGCAGCCGGATGTTGTCAAAGAAAATATCACAACAGGGTCATCTGACTTGCGTTGATATCTCATCTCGCTGGTTGGATGTTACCCGTAAGGTTGTAGATGAAGTCTCGAAGGTAACTCTTTTACAGGGGGCTATTTGGGATGTCCCTGTTTCAGACGAATCTCAGCAGATTGTTTTTATTCATTTCGTTCTGCATGATATTCCCCCTGAAGAACGCTCCAGGGTTTTTCAGACTCTATGCTGCAAATTAGCTCCTGGTGGACTGATCATTTTGAGAGAACCTGACTCACGTGGCGGATATTCACCAGAGTGGGCAAAAATGCAGGCTGCTGAAAATGGATTGGAGGAAATATCGTCCACCCATCAAAGAACCTGGTACACCGGTGACATGACAAGTTTTATCTTTAGAAAAACTTAAAACAATCATGGACACTTTTCAAACGCAGGTGACGAAACAATTAGAGCGATTGCAATCAAAATCGTTGCGAGAGATTGAAAAAGCCGTCACGGAAAAACGGTTGAAATGGTGGTCTGACCATGAACAGCTGAAAAAGGACAGGCCGATCACGCCGCGGAAGGCTTTTGAAACCCTGTTCTTCGATTATATGGGGCTGGATAAAAATGACCTTCCGATCCTCTCTGAATCGGAAGAGGAAATCACATGGGCTTCACAAAATCCCTGCCCGACCCTGACCGCCTGCCAGCAATTAAATCTGGATACCCGCCGGGTGTGCCGTAAGGCTTATGAAAAATCAACCCAGGTATTCATCTCGCAGATGGATCCAGAGCTGCGTTTCGTTCGCAGTTATGAAGAGATCCGTCCACATGCGGCCATCTGCCGTGAAAGCATCATCCGGTTTGATTTTGAAAAGGCTATGCGCCTGGCCATTTCAGAAGCACAGGTTTCCCGACAGGAAGGTAATAAAGGGTATGGTGCCATCCTTTGGTTTGGTGGAAAAGTACTGGCAGCGGCGCATGATACGGCCGGAACAGAAAAAGACCCTAGCCTGCATGCCGAGGTGAACGCCATCCGGCAGGCCTGCCGGATTCTGGGAGACGCCAACCTGTGCGGAGCCGTGTTGGTGTCCACCTGTGAACCCTGCCCGATGTGTTCGTCACTGGCGGTTTGGGCCAATATCACCACACTGGTTTATGGAGCATCCATAAAAGAGACAGCCGCTCCAGGTCGGGAACGCATCCTGGTGGATTCGGCTGAGATCATCGCGCAATCGCCTGTTCAAATTGAAGTCGTCCCCGGAGTATTACGGGAAGATTGCCTGAAGTTTTATATGTAGTATTTATTATGCAATGAGCAGAGATCCTGCTTATTTTCACTGGATTTTCAACCGTTCTTCAATTGATTCACGGTGTTCTTCATAATGTGCCAACGACCAGGTTACAACATCCTGCAATGAATATCCATCCAGCCAGGGAAATTGGGACAATCTAAAGAAATTACTTTCAGGTATCTTTCCAACCATACTAATAACTTTTTGACATCCATCATTCCAACCGCGATAGATATCTTCATACGACCGACTTTTATTTTGAGCAAAAATCCAGGCATTGATCCTGTCCAGCTCTTCATCAGAATCATTGTTATATTTCTCTGCCCATGAGGGTAAAACCGGTTCTTTGTTCTGCCATCCCGCTTCCAAACGGACAATGGTGATTTCCTGCCAGGTTCGCAGGTGAGCCAGCTCATCTTTAAAGGAGAGATTCGATGGTGAAATCGGTTTCTCCACTCCAAACATACCCATCCGCGAAATCAGGTCAACCCAAAGGTCATATTCCTTTCTGACGGCCGCCTCAATCTCATCTTTGGTCATCATTTTTTCTCCCAGCCCGGGAAGGTTTCTTCGAAGGGAATCTTCGGATGACCCGCTCCTGCTCGTCTGACTCAACGGAACCCGGCACCAGATCGCGGATCCAGCGGATGGCCTCATCCGCTGAAAGGCCAAGCTGACGGCGTGCCAGGCAGGCGGCAAACAGGCCGGTACGTCCCAAACCGGCATGGCAATGAACGGCCAGGTTTTGCCCTTTCGCTGCCAGTGCCAGGGCTTTATCGACGGCAGCAACCAACCGTGGCAGCTCAATACCCTGATAATCCTTCATGGGAAGGTGGATCACACCCAGCCCATCCTGTTCATACCTGAGACGAAGGTTCTGCCCGGCATAAATCCAGCATTCGGCATCAGGCACCAGCATCACCACAGTATTAATCTCATTTGCATGATAGGCCTGATACACCTGGCCGGTTGGATCATAATACCCAAACGGCATGGGACTGCGGAAGATGTGTCCCGGCAGTCCCAGTGGTAAAAACGTAAGTTCCATCTGCTCGATCGAACAGTCTGGTTTATGGTGCCGGTGTCTTAGTAACGGTCGGCGTCATCGTTGGGGTGGGAGTGGCGGTGTTATCCGCCAGTTTGTACACGCGAGATTCCCACGGCAACAGATCGCCGGCGCTCTGACCATCGCTAAAATACAGGCTGACCACACGGTCAAAAAGGGGCGCACCTACTTCAGAACCTTCTCCGCCATTTTCCATAATGATGGCCACAGCAATATTCGGTTTGGCGTTATTGTCATTATCCGTATAACCACCAAACCAGGCATGGGGGTTACCATCAGAGGTGGTGGCAGTGCCGGTCTTTCCTGCCAGAGCATACGGCAGCGCCGCCAGTGCTTTGCGGGCGGTTCCCAGCGGTTTCTTGCTGTAAATCACCCCTTTCATGGCTTCCTGAATGGTCTTCAAGTGTTCCGGGCTGACCGGTAATGTTCCGGTGCTTTCTGGCTGGAATGTATACGTGGGGGTTCCGTCTGGAAGAGTAATCTTTTCAATAAGTGACGGTTTGTAAAGGGTGCCGCCATTGCCTACAGCTGCGATAAACCGGGCTACCTGCAACGGGGTGACCAGTGTGGCACCCTGCCCGATGGCCAGTTGGGCGGCATCGCCTTCGCTTTGTGGATCAGGGATATTCCCGGCATCCTCCGCAATTTGTCCAATACCTGTGGCACTGCCCAGTCCAAAGGCGCGGGCCATATCAGAAACGGCCCGGTTATATCCCTGCCGGTAAAGTTCTAGACCAATATGGTAGAACCACGGATTGCAAGAGCGGATCAGCCCGCCGGAAAGGTTCAACACACCGCTGGGTGGGTATCCTTTGGCTTTCGTCCAGTCATCCAGCACCACATCGGGTAATTCACGGAAATCAGACTGGCAGTCATAGGTGGAATCGTTGGTAAAAACACCCGTTTCCAGGGCTGCCGCCATAGTGATGATTTTGAATACAGAACCGAGCGGATAACTGCTCTGTGCAGCACGATTGAGCAGCGGTTGGTCTGCATTTTTCAACAAGTCATTCAGCAGTACACCGTTTTCATTATTCGGATTGGTTGCCATAAATCGGTTCTGGTCATAACCCGGTGAAGAAACCATGGCAATCACCCGGCCGGTATCACGCTCCAACACCACAATGGCGCCCTTAAAATTCTGGAAGGATCGCTGCAATTTGATTTGCAGATCGGAATTCAGTGTGGTGGTGATGTTTTGCGCCGGTTGGGATTCCACCTGGGCAAGACGGGATATTGCCTGTCCCTGGGCATTGATCAGAGTAAGCGACGCTCCGTGAGAACCTGCCAGGTATTTTTCCTGTGACTTTTCCAGTCCGGCGACTCCAACCATTTCATTTCCCTGATAACCCTGCCGTTTGTAGAACGCCAACTGGTCACTGGGAATAGCCTGCACATACCCTACAACCTGCGGGGCAATACCACGGTCATAATAAAGCCCGCGGGTTGTATACGCGTAACGGGTATCAAACGTAGAAGCGACAATGGCGGGAAAAGCTTTCAATTGAGCTTTATTACTCTCCACACTTTCCACAGTGGCTTCGCCAATGGGTATATACCAGTCTGCTGCCGCCCCCTGGTAAGCATTATAAATATCTTCCCATTTTTTCCCTGTCAGTGTGGAAAGCAGGGTATTCTGGGCTTCTTCAGTAAACTGGTTTATTTTTCCGGGGATGATGCCCAGCGCCACCACTTTGGTAGGTGCGGCCAGGGGCACTCCGGTGCTGTCATAAATATTGGCCCGTTCAGGGATAGTGTACTCAACCCGCAGCCGGTTTCCTCCACCCATCTCAGGCATGATCAGACCATCATGCCATTTGACTTTCCACTGTCCATCTTCCAACAACAGGTTGAACGTCTCATCACGGACAAATTCACCGAACAGGTTGGTTTTATACGTCAACCGGACACCAGCGGAAGATTCACCTTTTCGTGCACTGGTGGCGCCAATGGAATAATCAACAGACATCAATGTAAGGGCATTTTCTGTATCGGCATACAGTTTGGTGAAATCATCCGCCGAGGTACCTGCCTGTGCCTCTTTGGAGATCAATGTGTACATGGCTGCATGATCAAATGATTTCCAGGCATCCAGATAAGCTCTGACCGCCGCTTCAACTTCCGGCTGCCGCGTGGTTTGCACGATGGGCGTTGGGAGACCCGGCGTAGGTGTCGATGTAGGAATAGAGGGTGTGGGTGTCGTTTGTGATACAGCCTGAGTACAGGCTGTAAGAACCAGCATAAAGCATAATAAGATTTTATTGGTTTTCATAGTCTTCAACCTTAGAGGATGGAGATTCTAACACACCCTGATTCTGGTATTCTGTGGGCCGGTTATATCCGGGTCAGCCAGGGTAGCGCAGCTTCCAGGTCAGTATTGGGACCGGTCAATGTGATGCGCCCATTGAATACATGCGGCAGGAAGGAACACAGGAAAGCCACCAGGGCATCATTTTCAATGCTGCAAAAATGACGACTGCCAAACACATGGATTTCCAGTGCCCCCACCGGTGTCTGACTGATCCATTTTTGCGAAGAAATCTGCAACGGGAAAAAACCGCACAGGTGCAATGCCGCCTGAAGGAAATATGCCTGGAAGGGATTGAAGATTTCGGGCGGGGGAACCACGTGTAAAAAAGTGGTTTCATATGTGCGTGAGAGTTTCTCGATGACCGCCGGGAACCGAAACCAGGCATCCGGTCCTTCACCGGCTGCAAAAGCGGCCGCCGGGGCGGCGTAATCCAACGGATAGACCAGTATACGGCCTCGCAGGCTTCCCCAGCATAACCGGATATCTTCACGATTCAGCTGCCACAATCGGGGGACCAGGTCCTGCCAGCCGTCTTCGCTGGCAGCCGGCCGCAGGAAATTTCCGCGCGTGTCCACCAGACCGCTTTCCCGCAACCATTTCTCCATTTCGGCCAGCATCTCCGGCCGGATGGCGGTATAACGGGCGGCGGCCACAGCGCCGTGCGCTGTGTAGAAAGCCCCCGCCTGCAGAGCAGACAGGCATAATGCCCGCCAGAATAACGGGTGGTTGCCATTTATTTCAGCGGCTTTTTGCAGAGCCAGCAAGGCTTCTTCAGCATACCGTTGACGGGTGCAGGTTTCCGCCAGCACAATCCAGGCTTCCAGATTGCCGGGTTCATCCGACGTCCAACGGCGGGCCAGGGCGGCAGCACGAGTCAGGTCATTTCGCAGCCAGCATCCCACCACAGCCTGACGGGCTGCCGGGGCATCCAATCCATGCGAACTACCATCTGGCATGGAATCATTCCTCCCGATAGAAAGATTCAGCTGGCAGCCAGCCGTACACATCAAAATCAATGGAACCGTCCGGCCGGAAAATAATACCTTCTTCTTCGAGCAGCTGCTTCTGCAAAGCAGATCCATACCCAAAGCCGTGCGGGCTGATGCGCCCTTTAGCGTTGATCACCCGCTGCCAGGGAACATTCATGCCTTCCTGCAACGCAGCCATGGCAAACCCCACCATGCGGGCGGAACAACCGCCCACCACACGGGCCACCTGCCCGTAGGTAACCACCTTCCCGGGGGGCACCTGCCGGACAAGCCGGTAAATCGATTCGTACAGCGGACCGCTCATTTTGACAGCTCGGCATGCCGGAAACAGGTTACCAGATGGTCGTTTACCAGACCGGCCGACTGCATGATGGCATAACAGATGGTAGGCCCGACAAATTTGAAGCCGCGCTCCACAAGAGCTTTGCTCATTTTTTCCGCCTCCGGTGTGACAGCCGGGATCTCGGCTGTCGTTTTGAACTGATTCTGGATGGTTTTTCCATCCACAAAACTCCAGAAAAAGGCATCAAAGCTGCCAAACTCTTGCTGGACTTCCAGAAATTTTTGCGCATTGTTAACTGCCGATTCGACTTTGCGCCGGTTGCGGATAATATCCGGATTGAGCAACAGTTCTTCCACCCGGGTGGCATCGTACCTGGCAACAACAGCCGGTTCAAAATTGGCAAACGCGTTGCGGTACCCTTCACGCTTCTTGAGGATGATCTCCCAGTTCAATCCGGCCTGGGCGCCGTCAAGTACGAAGTACTCGAAGAGTTTCCGATCATCATGCACCGGGGTTCCCCACTCGGTATCATGGTAGGTCAACATTGGTTCACGGAAAGGCCAGGGGCAGCGTTCCACGGCATCCATTGCGGCAGAATCGGACATGTCACTCCTTCATTGTAAAGGCCATAAAATCATCCCCCAGCAGAGGCGGGGTTTTTTCAAGAAATAAATCACGCAGATGGTCATCCATCGTCAGATAGAAAACCTGCCAGCCGGTCTGGGCCAGACGCAGCACCTCGTCGACCATGGCCGGGCGCCGCAGCCAGTCAGAATGCTGAAAGGCATCATCAAGAATCAAAAAGAGCGGCTGACCTTCGAACAGTCGTGAGGCCATGCCGATACGCAGGCCAAGCAGCACCTGCTCCTGGGCACCGGTGCTCAATTCATCGAGACGGAATGACTGGAAACTGTCAGAAACATCCAGCCGGTCTTCCACCAGGTCAACCCGTTCATAACGGCCGGTCAGGGCATGGATAGGCTCACGGATCACCGGATTGTTGAGGGCGGTCTGCAAGGCGGTATCTTCCCCGGCGCGTAATTCCTGAGCCGCCTGGGTGACGGCGATGCCGGCCAGAATTTCGGCTGTCTGGGCACGGGCATTATGTTCCAGTTCCATCCTCATGGACTGCAGGGCCGGAATGAGCTCTGCAAGGCTGCGGGTGACTGATTCCCCGGTGACATCGCAGATGCGCTGCCGGAGGATGGTCTTCTGGCGGTTAAGGTCTTCCATCTTCTCTTTGATGCGGGTGGACTCTTCTTCCAGATCTACCAGAACCTGCGGATTAAACTCATCCGCCCGCGCGGTTTCGCCGCCGGGGACGGGCTGTACCGGAGAGGATTTAAGGGCAATTTGCACCCGTGTGATGGAATTTTCCAGGAACGTTCGGCGGTCCTGCAAAATTTGCAATGCCGCCTGACGGTTCTTCGCCACCGAACGCCAGTCTGGCAGCCACAGGGTGAGACGGTGCTCAATTTCGCGTGAAAGGTCCTGCAAACGTTCTGTGCCGGTTTTGAGCAATTCCGTCTGCGTTTTGAGCAGCGAGATTTCCTGTTCCAGCGAGGTCTTCTTCATCTGCAGGTCGGTGATGCCGCTGCAGCGGGTGTGGAATCGGCGTTCAAATTCCGCCATGATCAGCCGGTTTTCCGGTGCAATGACATTAGCCAGGGCATCTGAGCGCAGCCGGCGGTACGCCAGGTAGCCGGTAAGCAGGGCGGCCAGCGCGGTGACCAGTGCCGCCCAGGGGAATTCAAAGAAAGCCAGCAGCACCGTGGCCACCACAGATACCGCCGCCAGCACAGGATAAAGCCAGACCGGTTCGTCGTGCTGGGGAATGGTGGCAGCCCGGTAAGTTTGCAGCGCCGCTTCAAGCCAGTGGTAATCTGCCTGCAGGGGCATTTTTTCCCGGCATGACCGGGTGAGCCGGTCAATCTCTTCTTTCAAGCGCTGCTCTTCACGAATATCAGCATCCAGATGCAACACTTCATGGCCGGGCAGAGCATCTGACTCCTGCTGCCAGCGCGCCAGATCCACCGCCAGCCGGTTGACATACTGCTGACGGGCGGTTTTTTGCCCGGCGGCCGCTTCCTGCACCTCAACCAGACGGGCGGAAAGCTGCCCGAGAGGGCCGTCGGAGAGCTGGGCATCAATCTCGGCAAACAGACGGTCGATCATCGCCAGCTTATCGAGGTTTTCCTTGCGTTTCTTCAGGTCGCCGTTCTGCGGACCCACAATACGGCCGTCCGTCACCTGCGCCTGCCGGGTAGTTTTGGGCACCCGGTCCTGGATGCGGTCAATCACACCCTGGTTGGAGAGGTAATCTTTCAGGGCAGCCCGGCCCAGACCGCCGGGGGTGTTGGCCTGCAGGGCATTTTCAGCCCCCTTCACCACCAGCAGACGGGCCAGCTGCGGTGGCAGACCGGCATCCGGCGCGGGCAGATAATCTTCCAGTTTGCTGCGACTCCGCGGATTGAACCGCGTCTCTTCAGCATCCGGCAGTCCGCTGACGGTAACGAAACCGGCCGCTTCCACGGGGCGCAATGTCATCTTACTGCTGGAACGCAGCAGGGATGATAGGATGAATTCCACCAGCCGCGTCTTGCCGTGCTCGTTGCGGCCGTAAATCAGGTTGACCCGCCGCGGTCTGAGGTGTATCTCGGGCTGCGGCGGAAGACCATCAAGAGAGATTTCAGTGATATGCACGGGCATGTCAGTCGGCTCCATAGATCAGGTGCATCACCGCCCGGTTGATTTCAACCGCATCGGGCAAGGCGCACGGTTCGGTCAAAACCAGCGCCGATGCCTTTTTCAAGGCCAGGGCAGCCGCTGCCGCGAGGGCGGGGTCATCTTCTGACAGCACATGCGAAAAATCGGGGTCGGCTTCGGGGTACAGGCGGACGCCGTCCAGCGCCTGCAATACCGCCTCGCGCAGGCCGGACCGGTCAGACGCGCAGCCGTTGAAGGCAGCCTGCAGCCTCACGCGCTGACGCTGCTCGGGGGTGAAACCCCATCCCTGCACACGCCGGGTGATCTCCTCTTTCAGCACCGTCGTTTCATCCGGCGATGGGACGATGAGGAAATTTTCCTTCATATATATGGGACCGCGGTTGACAGTGCGGTGTTCGATCGAATCATGCTGCGGATCGACCACCCAGAAGCCGCGCAGACCGGTTTCACTGGCATCCACCGCCGCCGGAGAGCCGGGCGAGATCACCCGCTCGGATTGAAACGGCACGTGGGTGTGACCCAGGAATGCCCGCACCGGCTGAAAGGCGGAAACATCCGCCCTGGTGAGCGGCATGTACACGCCCGGTTCGTGCGGATTGGGCGCCGTAGGACCCGATGTGAAATCTCCATGACTCACCAGGAACCACCCGTCCGGCGGGAGTTGGTCACGGAAGGGCACCAGCCGTGCCCCGGCGGATTCGCCGGATTTGTAGGGAAGGAAGAAGAACGGCAGCCCGCCTTCTTCCAGATAGACCAGGCGGGGCGACTCCATCACCAGCACATTGGCCGCCGAAAAAGATGACTGGTTCAGGGCGGCATCATGGTTGCCCGGCAAAATGACAATGTGCAGCTCGCGGTATTCCGGGCGCCTGAGCAGGGCTTCCAGCTCGTGCACGTCGCGCCGGTCCTGGTCAAACAGGTCGCCGGCCACCACCAGCGTGGTGATGGAGGCGGATAGCATCTGTTCGAGGATGTCTTCCAGCGCGTCAAAGCGGGCGGGATGTTCTTCCCGTGAGGTGAGATGCAGGTCGGCGGTAATGGCAACAGTCATAGAACAATTGTAGCATCGGTTTCAATTTTTGCACGAGGGTTGACCGGAAGCATTGACAAGATTTGAAGGGTGAACGTATAATAGCAAAACATTCCTCGATAGCTCAATTCGGCAGAGCGGGCGGCTGTTAACCGCTAGGTTCCTGGTTCGAGTCCAGGTCGAGGAGCAAATAACACCGTTACCAGAGTCACTTAATCAAAAAGTGGCTCAATTTTTTTAACTTTAGGTATCCTTTCGGCTTTGTAAAAAAGCAAAAAACTCCATTAAAAGGGTTGTTTGGTCGAGGTTCTCAGTAGTAGACGGGAGACCTCTTACCCCGAGTTGATTGATCCGATTGCGTACCTGGTCATCATTCAGCACAGAATAAAACTGATCCGTGATCTCCATGGATGAATGCATGACGTTAAGACTGACCGCTTTATAGTCCTCGATAGTCTTACTCAGCGACATAGCATAGTGAATAAATCCATGCCGGAACTTGTGGGGAGAGTGATATTTCAATCCGACTTTACCCAGCCAGGTCTTGAGATTTTTGCATGCCAGCGTTTCCCGATGTTCCCCAGGAGTGAGACAACCAGGGTCAATTTCCCCTGTATCCGGAGCAAGCGGAGCAAACCAGAACCCCTTGGAAGGTAGTACCGCCCTAACTTCGCTATCCCAGGCTTTGACCACTTCCAACAATTCAGGTGCATCAGGAATATTGAGAAGGGTTGTTTTAGCTGTTTTGCGGTTCTTTGTCCTGACCCCCATACTAGGGTATTGATAAATTACCAGGTTATCTAGGTCTACACATTCCAGGGATAGAGATACAAATGCACCAATCCGCATACCCGAGAGGAACAGCATAACCGCCATAGCACGGGTTCGCCGTTCACCAGTATTCAATGCCGGAGCTTTGGCAATCGCTTTGATCTCTTCCAGGGTAACCGCTTCACTATGCCTAGGTGAATCAGATAATCGTTTAGTTTTTAGAGTGACGATCCAGGAAGGTTTGATTTTTTTACAACCAGGTTGATTTAGTACAAGCCACGAAAAGAACCGCCGAGCGGTAGCCATGACCTTTTTTATGTACTCTGCCGATAACTGGCCTTCCTGGCCATCCTGGCGGGCAGTGAGCATATATTCGGGAAAGGTTGGGCGAATGTTTTGCGCTTTGATGAATTCGACCTTATCCGCCCACTCCAACAGATACCGCAAATGTGTAATCTCTTTTTGTTTTGATCCTGGCGTGATCTGGTCTACTTCAATCCGATAAGCCAGGAAATTTTGAACGAGCTTGTAATTATCCCTATTAATAATTATTCCCCCTGGAACTGGAGATTATTTTTGTAAGCAAACGTCCACAGGTTGGGCAATGACTTAGCAGGTAAGTTACCCGTCCTTTAGTTTTCAATTCTGGTTTGTACAGCTTGACCGGAACTCGGCAAGTTTTGCAAAATGTTTCATCCTCGGCCAATTCGGTTTTTTTGTAAGTTTCTAGATACCAGGCTTTGAATTCCTGCCCGTTTATCCAAATATGTCTGAAATCATCCCGAACATGAGGGCAATTCAATTTGATATAAACCCGATAGACCTGGTTCTTATCAATTCCTAATTCCTCGGCTAATTCACTCGGGGAATACATCATATTCAGCAAGCCCTTTAATTGATTGCGCCCTTTGCCATCCAGGCGACCGCTTAAGATAGTCTCTGTCATAGGCCACCCCCAACACTTTGACGGGGGCCCCTCCCCTCACGGGTTCCCTCCCCGTCAAAGGTTGTTGTGGGTTGGGAATCTGCCAGGAGCAAGCTATACCGATCTCCACGACGACGGCGACCACGATTGACTATTGACTTCATTACCTCTTCAGGAAGAATATCAATTGCCACACTCAGGGCAGGACTTACTTGCTTATCTATCCAGGTAATTAGTTTCCTCATGGAAAATTCGGTCGGATTGGATATCGTCGCACCTGCCCGTTTATTGGCAACAATGAAGGCTTGCCACCATTCGGTTTTAAAATCTACGTAATCTAATAGATGCGCCTGTGCGACAGAAAACCAGAGCCGTTCTTCTGGTAATGCTAGAAGTTGTCTCGCAACCAGGTCAGCTCGTTTGTCTTTCATTTCAATTTCAAGCCGAGTAAATCCCCGCTTGTCGTAAACCCGTATCATTCGTTCAGAGGTTCGAGAACCGAGCGATACTGTACTCGTTCCCACCCCTTCACCTTCACGTTTTTCCAATGGTGACTCATGAATTTGTAAGGTTTCGCGCTTTGCCAGAGAACGTAGATCATTATTCAATATTGCTTCCTTTACCTGATGAGGTTCAAAGGGAACATGATCGAAAGCATAATCCAGGCGGGTAAATGAATACTTATCTTTGTAATTCGACTCTAGCAGGTCATAGAGGGCATAGAACCGTTCCCAATCGATGCAATCGCAAGCCGAGCCAGGTATTTCATAATGAAAATAAATCCCCTGGTTTGTCACTGGATCAGTATAAATTTTGAATTCCATAGCGTTTTTATGGATCAGTCGAAAGCTACGTCCCCCATGTTCCAGGCACTGCAACGGCCCAAATAAATCTTTGAAAACCAGGTCATACAGTATGAATGCACTATCCGTCGGAGCATGAACGGTGAATGATAGCCAGTGTATTCTTGAGGTTATGTCTGTCATTATTTTGGTATCCTTCTGAAACTCCACCCCCCTATCAGTAAGGGGGGGGTGGTTGTGAAATTGGATTTCGTGATATTCCGGCTCACCGTTTGGGATGTTCGCTCATGTGGACAGCTGCGAAAGGCGCACCTGCCCACAATCGCTGGATAAGTGGAAAACGCAAAAGGCAGCGTTTACCACTTACCCACAACCCAAACGGCTACTACTGCTATTCCCCAGAAAGAACATAACCAATTCTTATGCTATTTCTCAAGAAAAACTTGAATACCGGGGTAAAAAAATAATCAAGCAAAACTTGAATTAGAGTATAAGCAATACTTTGTTTTTGTCAAGTATTTATTATGTTAGTATATAAGCAAATCTTGAATCTGGAACAGAAAATGACTGACAATAACATGTTTATAGCCCAACGTATTCGAGCAGCCAGATTACAGCGAAAATTAACCCAACAAGACCTGGCGGATAAATTAAATAAAACTTCCGCAGCAATCTCAGATATTGAGAGAGGGAAAACTCAAATTACTGCAAATGATCTAATAGTATTTTCTGACCTATTAGGTAAACCAATAGAATACTTTTTTGGTGAGGACTTTGGCGGTGATGATGTTGTTGACATAATCTCAATTATTCGCCGGTTACCCCCAGAAATGAGAAAA
Source organism: Leptolinea tardivitalis (assembly GCF_001050275.1). GTDB lineage: Bacteria > Chloroflexota > Anaerolineae > Anaerolineales > Anaerolineaceae > Leptolinea > Leptolinea tardivitalis. Next base: position 94,120 of record NZ_BBYA01000003.1, on the reverse strand, counting down.
CAACAGCTACCGATTATCACAATGATGTTAAGAATGTCGGAAATTACCTCAAATATGCAATCTTCCGATGATCCAGAAAAACAAAAAGAAGCAGTCGGTGAATTTTATGAACTTTTCTTGCCCTACTATCAAACGATGGATGCAATGATGGTTCAGCTAAAAGAAGCAAAATCAAATCTAGAGTCTCTGTTAACATAACTATTTGCTCGTAACTTTTTATAATACATTAATATTATTTTGACGATATACTCATATACTATTCAAAATGCTACAATTGAAGAAAGAAATATCCACAAAGGAGTTGTTTTATGGAAGAACATCGACCGATATTTTATGCAAATTCAGTCCAAGCGGCTTCCAATATTTTTGATGTTACATTGACATTACGAAGTCAATCACCTCAGGTGGATAGTGTGGGTGATATTAGTGAAATAAATGGGCAACCAGCAATAGTTGTCAATGATGAACAACTAGTTCAAATGAGCCCGCAGCATGCAAAAGCATTTGCCATAGTCTTAGTCGAATCCATAAAGAATTACGAGAAAAGCTACGGTGTAAAACTCCCCATTCCACCTGAATTACAAGAAAAATGGGATTCAATAATTAAATAGCGCCAATTGCTAAATTGGAGGCGAAAATGTCATTATATGCACAAGTACCATATCGACAATTTACTAGAACCAATGGAGGATTCCCTGCAATTACTTCTACAACAAAGAGTGTAGATACAGTAATTCAAGAACCACCTAAGTCTTCTTTCGTGATTAAGTCAACAACTATTATTGATTCAATTTCTGCAGCTTATGGCATGTTAGCAAACAGAGACAAATCATTGAATACGACTCTTTTATCAGAAAGAAAATCTGAAATTGAGCGTGATAATCAAATAATTTTATCTCATGCCCGAAGTAAATAGTCCTATCTATGTTTTAGATAGCTTTGCACTTTTTGCTTTTTTTGAATCCGAACCAGGAGGAGAGAAGGTAAAAGAATTGCTTGAGTCTGCAAAAAGAAATGAAATAAAACTTTTTCTAAGTATCATTAACTTAGGAGAAGTTTTTTATATAACAAGTAAAGAGTATGACGAAAAAACAGCATTGAGCATATTATCAACTATTAAGAGTCTCCCTATTACTATTCCAGAAATTACTAATAATGATGCTATGGAAGCTGCAAAGCTTAAAGCGAAGTTTAGTTTTTCTTATGGAGACGCCTTTTGTACATTTTTAGCTTATCAAAAACATGCAATTGTGATTACCGGTGATCCTGAATTTTCTCAAGTGGCAAACCTAATTTCGATTGATTGGTTACCTCCTAAGCCCAAAAAAAGTAACTCTTAGTTTCGATAAAACTTGTTATCGAAGGTAAAAAGTTGTAGACTAAATAAACTACGTTACCCTAGGGAGGATAACCATGAATATATACAGTAATTTGGGCGGAAATTCGGGTGTAATTGGTTATGAAATTGGTCCAACATTCATCATTGTTCAATTCAAAGATGGATCGAAATATCTATACAATTACGACGTACCTGGGCCAGCTAGTGTGGAAAAAATGAAATCTCTAGCTTTAGCAGGGGTAGGACTGAATAGCTATATCTCTTCGGTTGTAAAAAAGAATTACGCTGCTAAATTGTAATATCAGACCCTCATTTTTTTATATACGACCAGGAATCTATCGACTTCCGCTAGGTTCTTGGTTCATTTCCAGGCTGCGGTCAAAACTGACCGCAGCTTTCTTTCATCCCTCCTCTGCCCATCCAGAAGGCCAAATGTGGGTAGAATACATCCATCGTATTCACGCACACAAAAAGACCTTTCATGAACATGGAAAATCAACCACCCGCAGCGCCCATCCCTGCCGCGGTCAAACCAGCATCCCACAAACCGGTCAACTGGAAGCAGGTCGGCGCGTTCCTGGCACTCACCTTCGGGCTGACATGGGGACTGGACCTGGCCCTGTACCTCACCGGCGGATTGCAGAATCCGGCGGCCATCACCGCCCTGCAGCTTCAAATGCTCCTGCCGGCGTTTTCCGCCATGCTGCTGGGCATGTTCTTCTGGGCAGACAGCCCCATCAACATCAAAACCAACCGGTCCAGATCGCGCTGGTTTACCTGGTTTTTCCTGGCCTTGACGCTGGTGTATATCGCCGGGGTGACGGCCGTCTTCATCCAGCCGGCCCTGGTGCAAACAGTCAACTCTGTCATGCTGCTCCCCAGCCTGATCGGCCTGGTGCTGCTCATAGTGCTGCGGGCCACCGGCGGCAAGAAAACATTCACGTCTGTTGGCATGGGCGGCGGCCAGCCGAAACTCTGGTTCCTGTTCGGCCTGGGTGTGGTCCTCTTCATGGGCTTGCAGTCCCTTTTGAACTGGATATTCAAACTGGGCACCCCGGTTGACCTGACTCCGCTGTTTGCCCAGATCACCGCCACCGGAATTCCCCAACAGGCTTTATTTGCTCTGGTCGCCATCCAGGCGATTCTGCTGGGGCCGTTCCTCGGTCTGATCGTTACCTTTGGCGAAGAATACGGCTGGCGGGGGTACCTGCAGCCGGCTCTCTTGGGGCTGGGAAAGGTACGCGGCATCGCCCTCGTTGGTATCATCTGGGGTATCTGGCACTGGCCGGTCATCTGGATGGGATACAACTTCCCCGGCCATCCCTACCTTGGCTCGTTGTTGATGACCCTGTTCTGCATCGGCCTGGCGTTCTTCCTGGGGTATGCGGTGCTCAAAGCCAGAGGCCTGTGGATTTCCGCTTTCCTGCATGCCCTGGTCAACCAGTCACTGAGCTTCTTTGTGGCTATGGTCTACAAACCGACGGATATGGCATTCTCGTTCGGGGTGGGTATTGCGGGGCTGGTCCTGATCGCTCTGGTGGTGCTGCTGATCCTGCGGGATCCCCTCTGGAAAGAGACGGATTAGCCGTCACGTATCGCATAAAACGGTCTGCGGTGGGCTCATCAACGAACCACCGCAGGCCGTTTTTCCTATCAGATTGAAAGGGTGGAAAAAGGCAGTAAAAACGTCAAAGCGCTTCGGCGATAAATGACATACCGGTCCGGTAGCCGATCAGAATCAGGAAAAAGTAACCTGTAACCTGTTATTTCATCTAAAATAAATGTCAATCTGAAAGATTTTTTGATGGAGATGCATGATGCATGAACGACGGTTTAATCGAGAGATTGAACGCCTTCGCGATCCAGACCGGGTGGCCCGGTTGGAAGTCAAACGGGTTGTGGATATCATCCTAAAAAACTTTGGGGAGATTCAGTCTGTGCTCGATGTGGGAACAGGGTCAGGCCTGTTTGCAGAAGAATTTGCCGCCCGCCATCTGCAGGTGGCCGGGGTTGACGCAAATCCGGTCATGGTGGAAACGGCCAGCCGGTTTGTCCCGTCAGGTGAATTCAGGGAAGGCATCGCCGAAAAACTTCCCTTCCTGGATGGATCGTCTGATGTGGTATTCATGGGCCTCCTCCTGCATGAAACCGATGACAGTCTGGCGGCTGTCAAAGAAGCGCACCGGGTATGCCGCAAAGGGCTCTCCATTCTGGAATGGCCGTATGAAGCTCAGCCATTCGGTCCGCCGCTGGTGCACAGAATGACCCCCGATACCATTTCCATGTTGGCGGAACAATCAGGTTTCACCTCCGTCAAACAGGTGCATCTGCAAAACCTGTCTTTATATCTGCTTGAAAAGCAGTAATATCACAAGGAATTTGGGGGCAGGTAAATGCACCAGACCAGCCATCATCACAGCCAGAAGAAAGGTATGTCAACCGTGACCGCAGCAGATCTCCGTCAATTCCAATGGATCAACAAAAGCCGCGCCGAATTTGAAAACGGCCGCCTCATCATTGAAGCGCCCGCAGAAAGTGATTTTTTCTGCAACAACGGCGCTATAGCCGAATCCGGCATCACACCTGAAACCCTCTGCAATGCCCCCTTTTACTACACCGAAGTCACCGGTGACTTTGTGATGAGCGTCAGGGTTTCACATGATTTCAAAGACACCTATGATTCGGCCACCATCATGGTCATGAAAGATTTTGACGTGTGGGCCAAAGCCTGCTTTGAAAAGACCGACTTCGGCACGCATGCCGTGGTCAGCGTGGTCACCAACCATACCTCTGATGATGCCAACGGGTGCAACATCGACGGCAACAGCGTCTGGTTAAAGGCAGCCAGGGTCAACAACTCCTTTTCATTCCACTACTCGTTGGATGGAAACAGGTACTACATGACCCGTTTCTTCAACCTTCCCGTCGAAAAGACGATCAAAGCCGGGCTGGTTGCCCAGGCTCCCACAGGCAGGGGAGGTCTGCGTTATTTTGAGGATTTCCGTCTGGAGCAGAAAACCGTCAAAAACATCCGGTTCGGGGAATAACCGCCGACCGCCCGCGTACATACCTGCCTTTTAGACCCTGAATTAAAGCCTTATAATTTTTGACTGCCTCCAATTTGAGAAAGGGAACAGGCAGGAATGGTTTTATTCCTCCTGCCTTCATCCATCTTCCATAATGAATAAAAAGATAACTGCATTACCCGTTTTCAGCTTTCTACTGGGTTTTTTTCCTCTTATTTACCTCTGGAACAGCAATAAAAACCAGATCTACCCCCGTGATACCGGGCTTGCCTTCCTCCTCACAGCCGCGTTTATTATCATCGTCTGGCTGATTTTCCTGCTGATCTACCGTCAGCCTGTGCGGGCCAGCCTGGGGTCATCCATTGTATATATCCTTTTCTTCTCTTTCGGGCATGTGTTTAACCTGATCGCACAATCCCCGCAGCTCCTTGCAGCATTCGGATTCATGAAGCTGCTGGCCCTGTACATCCTGCTGGGAGTGGCCGCGTTTTATGCCCTGCACCGGGTCAAGATGGTTCCGGCCGCCACAGTTCAGGCATTAAACCTGATCATCGTCATTTTGATGGCATTCAATTTGTTTCAGATCAGCCAGTCAGAGGCGGCCAAGAATCAAAAATCTGCTCCAATGAATGCAGCACAATCGTCAGCATCTGAAGGGAGTGTCACAAAAGGTCAGTCCACCCGGCCGGATATTTATTACATCATCCTGGATGCCTATTCACGCCAGGATGTGCTGAAAAAAATCACCGGATTTGACAATTCGGAATTCATTAATGCCCTGCGTGACCGCGGTTTCTATGTGGCCGATTGCGCCAATTCAAACTATAACGGCACGCTTATTTCAATGTCTTCGTCGCTCAATTATGCCTATCATGACAAAAATGCCGATCTTGAAAATGAGCCTGAATTATTCAACGAATTGAAGAATAACCGCATCCGTTATGACCTGCAGAAATTCGGCTATAAATTTGTGACCACCAAGGGGTATTCCAGCTTCAATGATATTCAACAATCCGATATCTATCTGAACTATCTGGAAGATGCCGGCATGCAGGATACCCTGGCCCAGTCACGCTTCACCCAGATGTACCTTGAAACCACTCTGCTGCGGCCGGCTTACGAGTTGTATAAACTGGACCCGGCAAAATACGGCCGATTGGCCGGCTGGCTGATGCTATCAGATAATGAAAATGACCAGAACTGGGAAGCCCGGTTCTGGTATAACCAGACAAAGTATGTCTTCTCGTCACTGGAGAAATTCCCAGAAAAGGATGGACCGTTTTTCGTCTACGCCCATATCAATGCCCCCCACGGCCCCATTGTGTTTGACCGCAATGGAAACTTCCGCTTCACTCCCAATGCTGATGACAAAGCATCCCTGTATGTGGATACCGTCATTTACCTGAATTCCCGGGTGTTGGAGCTGGTAGATACCCTGATCAAGAAATCCGAAGTGCCGCCCATCATCATCATCCAGGGGGATCACGGCGCCCACAAACTCTCCTCCGGGGTAGACAGGAATAAAATCCTGAATGCGTATTACTTCCCCCAGGAAATGAAAGATAAACTGTACAGCACGATAACACCCGTCAATACCTTCCGGTTGATTCTGCGGGATCTCTTCCATCAAAATATCGACCTGCTTCCAGATACGGTGTATGCCCAGGTGACGAATGAGATAGAACCCATTCCATCCACCTGTGACCAATAAACAGCCATACACATAGCCTGTTTGCTTCTTTCGAAAACAGAAAATGACCAAATTGCCGCTTGACAAACCATTGTCGATATCCTATAATGCAACCGGTTGCAATGATCAAGAAAGAATGATGATGGCAAAAACGGTTCAAACCATTGAAGATATCGCCCGACTGGCAAACGTCTCCAAATCGACGGTTTCCAGGGCGTTGAACGACAGCCCGCTCATCAATCAAGAGACACGGGAGCGCATTCAATCACTCGCCCGCGAATACAATTTCCGCATCAATGCACCGGCGCGCAACCTCAGCATGAGGCAAAGCCACACCCTCGGTTTCGTCAGCTATGCCTGCTCAGGCAAGAACTTTTCGGCAGAGAACATGTTCGGGCTTGAACTCCTGGGCGGCGTGTCAGACGGACTGCGTCCACTCGGCTACGATCTGCTGGTTGTTCCGGTCGAACCGCACGACACCACATGGGCGCATCAGTACCTTAACAGCGGTCGGGTAGATGGATTTGTTCTGACTATCTCGACCCGTAAACAGAAAATGATCAACGAGCTGGTGAATATGGGTATTCCCTTCATTTTATGGGGATTTCCACAGCCCAACTCCAGCTTCTGCACAGTCTGCGGAGACGATGTGACCGGTGGAAGGATCGCCACTGAATACCTGATACGCACCGGCCGTCAACACATTGGTTTTTTAGGCGGCCCGATGGATGAAATTGAAGTGAAATACCGCCATCACGGGTATGAACTGGCCTTGCAAAACGCCGGCCGTTATCTTGATCCCGATCTGGTGGTATACGGCGATTACTCGCACACTTCCGGCATCACCGCCATGAAACGACTGCTTGAGCAAAAACCCGACCTGGATGCTGTGTTTGTTAACAGTGATGTGATGGCGCTGGGAGCAATACAGTACATCCAGAGCTGCGGAAAACGGGTGCCCGAAGATATCGCTGTGGTAGGCTACGACGACCTTCTTCTGGCCAGATACAACAACCTGCCCATCACGACCATCCGGCAAAACATCCCTCTGGCTGGCAAACTGCTGGCCGAGAATCTGATTCAATACATTCAGACCGGTGTGGTCACCAACGTCAATCTTCCGGTTGAACTGGTTATACGCAAGACAGCCTGAATCGGAAGCCAATTTTTTTATGCCGGCGTGCAACCGGTTGCAGTATAAGGAGTAAAAATGACTATCCAAATGATTAACAGTATCGTAGAGTGGGAACGACGGATTTCCTTCGAAAATGAACGGCGTGAGTTTCATCAGAATGAGCTGTATGGAATTTATCAAGCCGCAGATGAGACTCCCCGCGAAGAAGGCAAATCTGTCTTTGCCCGGTTTCTTCATCGCAAAGAAGCAGCCAAATCTACCCTTGCGTCCCGCAAAGAAAAATCCTGCAAGGATCCGCAGCCTTGTTAAACGTTTCGGTAGAACGTGATCACTGCGTCACACCGGAGGTGTTGTCGAAACAAGACAGCACCTCCGGTCATTTAATCCAATAATAGATATGGGGGAATAGGATTCATATGATCTGTTGCCAAATCACGCTCAGGTCAAACAAGATTTATAATTAGTACATCGAGATCGTCCTGCGATCCGGGGGTATGGTCATAATTCCTAAAGGCTTTTGATTCCACTGTTTTTAAAATCACATCAAACCTGTTATACAAAAACAACATATCTGAACTGGAATTATCGAAGATACACAGAAAGGGGAAATATTGTGAATTCAGATATCCCGTATCGGTACATCATCACAGCCGTTATTACCGTTATGGTTTTAACTCCGTTGCTGGTTTTGCAAGTATCACGCCGCTGGTACCAAAAACAAATAGTCAATGATCAGACGGATGATGTAGTCTTTCTGGGTAAAAATTTCCCCTCTCCGGTGCTGACCGGCCTGGTTCGATTAGGCCGGTATATGACCATCAGGTTTGCCAACCTGGTACTGTTGATCAGACACTTGTTCACCCGGATCGCAGCCCTCACTCAACTATCTTTTACCTTTCCGCGTAATCCCGCCATTATTCTGGATAAAGCCAGCCTGATGCCCACTCTGGGTGAAGTCAGCCTGATCGCCGTCTTTACTGTGGTATTTTGCGTCAATTGCCTGAATTTCTCACCAGGTTCCATTCTTATCGGCACAGAATATGGCAACCTGGTTCAATCGCATTTTATCTGGAATACCTTTCATGAGTGCGGCACCTGTGCTTTTTGGAACGGTTATATCAACGGCGGCGCCCCCGCATTTGTTGAAACCCGAGGCGCCGTGCTGCATCCACTGGTGGTCATCACCACATTGTTGGCCGGTGTTACTAACGGCTCAAAACTGATGCTGGTTTTTAGCCTGTTGATGGCCGGAATCGCCCAATGGTGGCTGGCCCGGGTAATGGGGGTGGGCAGGTTTGCCCGTCTGTGGGCCGGGTGTATTGCCGTCGTCGGGGGCCATCTGTCCATGAAGATGGAAAGTGGTAATATCATCCTGATCCTTTCCACAGCGTCTGCCATTCTGCTGTTGGCACCCCTGTTGGATCTGGCCATTTCCCGCCGGCGGTCCTCATTGATCATGTCCGGTATTATGCTGAGCCTGTTTATCTTATCCGGACAGGGCTACATTCAAATTGGTTTTGCCGCGGCCATTCTGCCGGTTTTTCTGATCTTTCTTTTTGATGAAAAACTTCAAATAAAGCCTCTTTGGAAAGATTTTTTAATGGTACTTCTGCTGGGGGTGTTATTGGCTGGTGTATTTTTAGTGCCTTTTCTTCACTTTTTCCCAAACATGACAAAGGATGCCGATAAACTTTTTACAAATTACCAACCACTTGAATATCTGCCATTGAACCTGGTCGTACATGATGTTGATTTCTTTAAAATCACCCTGCTTGGTCATGACTTGAATGTGTATGCGAATTATATCTATATTGGCTGGGTTCCTGTCATTCTCGCTATTTTCTCCCTGGCTTTCTTTGCGCAAGGCAGACGTCGGATCATTACATTTCTCTGGATCAGCCTGCTGCTGATCTTTACCATTTGCAGTCATGAATTTGCGAGCTGGATTTTTCAATATATGCCCCTGATCAGTTCTGTCCGTTGGGGGTCCATCATATCCGGCCTGTCTGTTCCCTTCATAACCGCACTGGCAGCATTAAGTCTGGATTGTCTGATCCATGCTTCCTGGTGGCCAGAGATCCGGTTGAATTTAACCAATGGATCAGGCGCCAGTCTGTCAATTTCGCTTCTGGTGGTAATTTTTCCCGCCATTTTTAGTGTCTATCAGTTGTTTATGTTCCATCAAAAATGGATTACAACCACGGAGATCCAGTTGAACGAGCAGGTCTTGAATGAATTGACCCCTTCTTCGACGCAATGGATTGGACCAGATCTAGCGGATTACAGTTGGATGTATTCGCTCTTGGAAAGAGGTGTAAAAATCACCAATGTCTGGCGAGCCTGGGGATGGAAAGGGAGCGAGAACCCCAAAGCCAACACAATTGCCGTATTTTCAATAGAAAATCCTGACCGCGGTGATGTGTATGCCACTTACAAAGATATTGAACTGGTCAGACACAGAAATAATCAATATGCGTTCATTTCTGTTGGGAATCAAAGCAATCCATGCAAAGCCCGGGCAACAGGAGGACTGATCACTGTGTCATGCGCGAATGATCAGGCAGGTATATTGACTGTTCAAGAAAACCAATGGACGGGTTGGAATGTCTCTATTGATGGTATTCCTGCTCATTTATTACCCGTCAATTTCCTTCAGGTCAATGCCCCTGCTGGAAATCATACCTACACGTTCAGGTATGAACCCTGGGATGTCTGGGTTGGCCTGGGAGCAACAATTTTAGGAATTCTCCTGGCTGTCTGGCTGGGTCTTCGAGCGCCAAAATTTGCCTGAACAGAATTATCACCGGTCATTTTCCTGGCTTAGCTGCCGCCTGTTGAACCACCGTCCCAAATTCAGGTAAAACAGGTAGAGTAGAATCAGTGCCCCTATTGACACAGCCGAGGTAACCACACTGGTTGCCATTTGATTGACGAACAGATTCCAGGAAATGGTTTTAGCTGGCAAATTCCGCAAATTGACAAGAATGGAAAGCACTCCAACATAAAGCGGCAAGACCATCATCAGGCCGCAACCAATACATAGCACCACCAGCCGACTGGCAATGGATTCAGCAATTGAACCAAATAGAACGGCCTGTGTCTTCATTCGGCCGGCTTCGTGGGGAGGGAACGATGCCCGTTTAGGCAAAACTTGCCGAATTAACGTGCCCAGCGAGATAAGGCTCATCACATGTCCTGTCAGAAGAGCCATCAATACAACCGGATTTTCAAAACCAGATTTATCTGCCACAAGCAAGAGTAGGGTCATTACAGGCGCAGCGCCAATACCCACAAACGCCGCCATCTTGACCTCATCCATGCCGCACAGGTGTTCAGACATCCGGCATTCATGCGGTACGATGATTGTGACCGCCAGATGAGAAACCAGCATTAACAGAAGGCAGACTTCCAACGGCAGATCTAAAGTTGCCCGGTCAATTCCATTGGCGGCCAACCGCGGAAATACAGCCGCCGCCACAGTGACAGCCACTACCGATGCCGGTAAGGCTGTAATGGAAGCATTCATGGCCATTTGTGGTTCGGCCATGTTAAAAACTTCCACCCGGTTTTTTATGTGAAATGTTTTTAGCCATCCTCCAGTTAATCCGGCCAGTGTTCCACCCAAAAAGAGCACCGTAAACATGCCCGCTGTCTGCTGTATAACCAGGCTGATCAGGTCAGTCTGGGTGTACGAAATGGTTGTGGTGGTAAACCAGCAAGCCGAACCAGCCGCCGCTGCACCCCATAGGCTATACACTACTGACCCTGCCAATCCGCCTGACAGAGCACCCAGAGCCAGACCGCGTTGCGGTGTCACCGCTCCTGCCCATTGTGCCGCCAGATATCCTCCGGCTGCCAACAACATGATCGTCAAAACCAGGCAGATGGGGAAATACCCGCGACCAGCCATAAAATCAATGGGATCACCAGCAAAGAAAAGATAAATTGTTGCAGAAATTATTAATCCGGTTAAAAGTCCGGTTTTCCCGGCTTGAGTTGTCATGATGTGTATTGTATGCCCACTCCAAATTGTTTTGCAAGTCCGGTTATTTTCACCTTGATCATGTTGGTGGTAGGATTAATAGACTATTTCTTTTTTGAAGCTTTTAGGAGGTTAAGGTGATTGCTTCCAGAGAACATAACGGGAAATCCTTAATCAGCATCATTGATGGAAAAGACCTGGGAGAGATCAAAGGTCTATATCTAGACCTGGACATGCGTCATGTCGCTGGTGTTTTCACCGGTACAGAGGGACTCATCAACCGGAAAGCACTGGCAGTTTCACGCAGTGACGTAAATGTGATGGGCATTGACGCCTGGCTGGTTTCCGGGTCAGATGTGATTCACCCCCTTGAAGAAATCCCCGAATCTTCTTTATTTATTCCAGTAAGCGATCTGCATGGGCGAGAAATCCAAACAGAAGGTGGAACCAAGCTGTGTGTGGTGGATGATGTTCTCATCGATAATGATGGGCATGTGCTTGGATTTGCACTGGGAAAGGTCTTTGCACAGGGACCTCTGGCCGAACGGAAAGCCATTGCCCGTGATGCCATCACAGATCTCGGTAGCAGGGAAAAACCCATGACGGCCAACCTCTCTCAGGCGGAAAGTCTGTCTATTCAGACAATTTAATCCCTTCTGCTTCACCCTGTTTGTCCCCCCGTGTAATGCTTATTAATAAAACGGTCAGGGAGGGCATTATGACGGCATATATTCTTGTCAGTATGGCCGCCGGTATCGTCTCTGGCGTACTGGATGGACCGATCCATACCAATCCGGCAACCGTCGGGTTATTTTCATCATTCGAACCAATTGCCGAACGTCCATCAATGTGCCAGTGGGACTGGTGAGTGATCTTATATACAGATTCATCCTGGCCGGATTGTTCCTTCAGTTATATCCTGCCATTCCGGGAAGCACAGGGGTAATCAAAGGATTGAACTACAGTCTCGTTTTCTGGTTCCTGCGGGTGGTTATGGGTGTCATTTCCCAATGGATGATGTATACCATCCCATTGAATACCCACCTGTATTGTATGGAAGCGTTCGATGAAAATGGCAGCAAAGCCAATGCTCTCATCCGTTTGAAAAACCTGCTGAAAGTGAATCATGTGATCGCATTCGGAGATAACCTGAATGATATGGGTATGATGAAGGCGGCAGATGCCTGTTATGCCACAGCCAATGCCATTGATGAAGTGAAAGAACTGGCAACCCGTGTAATTGGCAGTTGCGATGAAGATGGAGTTGCCCTCTTTATTGATCAGCAACCAATTTAATAGGAATTTTGTTTACAACACAAGGATTCCGGGTGGAATCATTCAGATTTCGTTTTGAAGAACAACCTTCAGGCGGTCAAATTGTCGTTCCAATTCGCTCATTCCGGCACAAACGCCATCCAGGTCGCCATTTTTACTGAGTTTTTCGAGCCTTATGGCTGTTGCGCGAATGGCTTCTGCACTGATATTGGCTGACGCACCTTTTATCGTATGCACTCTGAGCTGTACACCGGCGATATCTCTGCTTTGCAACGCTTTTTTCAATTCAAGAATTTGTATCGGGGTATCGTTAAGATAGATGGAAATCACTGTTTTTAACAACTCTTCATCCGCCATGAGACGTTGTAAAAGGGCAGGTTTATCAAATACAGGTTTCCCATCATCTACCGTCGCATCATCCAGGCAGGAAGGAATCACATTTTCTGGAGTTTTCTCTGAATTTCCATGATCCGGAAGCCAGCGTTCCAAAACTTCGGCCAGTTTTTCAGGTTGGATCGGTTTGGATACGTAATCATTCATACCAGCCGCCAGGCAGATTTCCCGATCTCCCTGCAGCGCATTCGCCGTCATTGCGATAACGGGAACATCATGATTCAAAACCGGGGTCTTATGATCCCGAATACGGCGGGTGGCTTCAAAACCATCCATCACCGGCATCTGAACATCCATTAACACCAGATCATATGGAATGGTCTCCAAAGCCTTCAATGCTTCGGCTCCATCAGCAGCAGCATCGGCTTTCATTCCATATTTTTTAAGAATTCCCAATGCCACCTGCTGGTTGATGATGTTATCTTCAACCAGTAATATGCGCTTTCTGGCATCCACTGTTATGCGATGAATCTCACGGGCTGAATGACTTGTGACAATCGGCTGGTTAATAACCTCAGTTGTGCCATCACCCTTGCTGGTTGCCAGGGTTACCGATAATACGTTGAACAGATCAGAATGCCGCAGAGGTTTTACCAGATATCCTGCAAAACCAATCTCTTTAAAACGACGGGCGTCACCGCGTTCACCGAGTGACGTTAAAAGCACAAGAGGAATTTCTGCCAGCCGCGCATCCGCCTTGATCTTTCTGGCCAACATAGCTCCATCCATACACGGCATATGCATATCCAGAACAGCCATCTGGAAAGGATCGCCTTGTTCAAATGCTGCTTTCAACAATTCCAGGGCGGTGAAACCATCTGCTGCTTCCACCGGACGCATCCCCCAGGATGTCATGCGAATGTTTAACATTTCACGGTTGGTGGCATTGTCATCCACTATGAGAATACGCACTCCATGAAGGTTGGCCGGAATTGGAATATTGGCCATGCTGCCTTCAGGCTGCAATTTCATCCGGATGGTGAACCAGAACTCAGAACCTTTACCAATTTCGCTTTTTACTCCAATAGTGCCGCCCATCAGCTCTGCGAGCTGCTTCGAAATAGCTAATCCCAATCCGGTTCCGCCAAACTGACGGGTTGTCGAAGCATCTGCCTGCGTGAATTTATTAAAGATCAAATCAAGCTTATCGGCAGCAATGCCGATGCCTGTATCCCGAATGGAAAAGAGAAGTTCTACATCATCACAAGTTCTTCCCAGGCAGCGTACCTGGACGGCTATCTCACCCTGGCTGGTGAATTTCAACGCATTCCCCACCAGATTAGTAAGGATCTGGCGAAGCCTTCCAGGATCACCCTGCAATAAAGCTGGCACATCAGGGTCGGCACAACAGATGAATTCCAACTCCTTCTCATGGGCTCGTATGGCGAGCGCACTGGCAAAATCATCCAGCAGGCTGTGTAAGTCAAAATTCATGATTTCCAGTTCAAGTTTTCCAGCTTCGATTTTTGAAAAATCGAGAATATCATTGATCAGGGTGAGCAGCGTTTCACCGCTGGACCGGATGATTTCAGCATAACGCTGTTGTTCTTCATCCAGGTTTGTATCCAACAAAAGACCAGTCATACCAATTACGCCGTTCATTGGTGTGCGAATTTCATGGCTCATATTTGCCAGGAATTCACTCTTGGCGATATTCGCCATTTCTGCTTCTACTGCCAGCGTATTCGCCTGCGAAATAGACTTCTCGAGTTCGAGATTAGTCTCCTGAAGCTCTTCCACTGCGCGCTTGCGTTCTGTAATATCTGTAGATGTGCCGAAGGTGCCAATGATTTCACCATTTTTATCGCGCAGAGGCAGCTTACTGGTCAGAACCCAGCGGTCAGCCTGCCCCTCATACGTTTCCTTTTCTTCCTTGTGAACAGGTTCCCCCGTGCGGATGATGGTTTGCTCATCTTCATACGCCTGCCGGGCATGTTCCTCTGTGAAGAAGTCAAAATCAGATTTGCCGATCACCTCATCAGGATCGTCTACCCCCAAAAGCCTGGCCTGTTGGGTATTGACTCTGATGAACCGGCTCTCACGGTCTTTAAAATAGATTTGAATGGGAACGTTATCCATCAAATTCTTCATCAAGATACGTTCGGTATTCAGATCATCTTCAGATCTCCGTCGCTCTGTAATATCACGGATAATAAACACTATTCCAGTGGGGTGATCTTCTTCATCCCGTATGGCTTCTGCATTGACTTCAATGTCAAAGCTCGATCCATCTGCTCGAATCCCCGTGTAATTGACCGGTCCCTGAAAACTTTGATTCAGGATATAGGAAATATTGTCTTTTGCTCTTGATCGATCTTCAGGAGATAGAAAATCCAGGATTGTCCGCCCTAAAAGAGTTTTTCCCTGTGCGTATCCAAATAGTTTGTATGCAGAAGGAGAAACCATGCGGATATTACCTTCAAGATCGGTGATTGTGATGTCATCGGGAGATGCCTTGAGAATGGATCGGTAAAGTGCCTCGCTTCTGCGAAGATAGTTTTCTGTTACTTTCTGTATTGTGATATCCGAGAGGAAGTTAAGGGTGGCAGATTCTTCCTCCCATTCAATTTTGACAGAGTTCATTTCCACCCAGATGATATCTCCATCCTTTTTATTAATTCTGAATTGGAATTTATTCTCCAGATTTTCACCGCGTAATCGTCTTTGGTAGCGATCGAATAGAATTTCCCGATCATCGGCATAAATAAAATCAATAAATTGCGACGAAAGAAGTTCGGCTTCTGAATAGCCGGTCAGTTCGGTGGTTTTTGAATTGCAGAAAACCAGTTTCTCATTTTGCACAATGACAATGGCTTCCAGGACATTTTCAGATATTAATCTACGAAAGTATTTATCTTTATTATCTGCAACTATATTATTCTTTTGACTGACAATTTCCTGGAATTCGCAGTCCATTTCAAACCATCCTTTCCTGCCAGGGTAGGTTCTATTTTCCCGCACTTATATTAGAGAACTATGAGTACTCTACCTGTTTGTGATGTTAATTGAGATGATTTTTGCTTTTCCCTGCAAGACCCTTCATCCTGCACAAGAAATGTATCTTACACTTTTTTTGGTAAAGCCTTATTGATCAAAAACCTGGAGAATTTCAATGCTGCCGGATCGTCCATCTCACCTGAAATAAGAACAGGTACGATAAGTTGTTTTCTGTCCCGCCATTCAATAATGAGATTAACACTATTCACATGGTATATGGTTGCAGCTTGAAATTCTATAAAAGAACAATTAAAACAAAAGAAAACCACCTAAAAAAGACGTGAAAACCGCCCGGATTGTAATCAAACCGGACGGTTTTCTTACTTACATTTCAAGCATTTAAATTAACTTTTCAGTTTTTGGGCGAAAACTTTGCCAAATTCGCGAGCCTGAATCAATTCATCACGGCTGGGTGATCCGGTAAAATTGAAAGCACCCAGAACTTCCCATTTCAATTCTCCAGCCAGACGGATGAATTCTCTCTCACCACCGCCAATCCAGCCGTGGCTCCCGAAATACGCCGTCTTTCGGTCAAAAATATGTTTGGCTTCCGCCATTTCCATCACGTGCACCATCTGGGGGAAAAGGCCGCCTTCATACGTCGGGGCTCCAACTAACACACCGCATTGAGTCAACAGGCTGGGAAGTATGTAACTGACCGGCGTTTTGGTAACATTGAACACGTTGAGGGGCACTCCGGCATCTACAACACCCTGTGCCACTGCTTCCATGGCTTCTTCTGTGTTGCCATAAATCGAACCAAATAATAGAGTCACTCCCAGATCTGCCGGTTCTGTGGCATAACCAGACCATTTCTGATAGAGATCAACTATTCGTTCTGGATGATTTCGCCATACCAGGCCATGCGAGGGAGCAATTACGTCAATCGGCACATTGGCCAGTTTCGCAATCGCATTACGCACTGGCTTTGGGAATATGGAAACGATATTGGAATAATATCGAAGCGCCTGTTCTTCATACCAGGCTACTGGCATAAAGGCGTCATCAAAGATGTTGCCATTAAGAACACCATAACTGCCAAAGGCGTCACAGGAGAATAAAATCTTCTGGCTTTCTTCATAGGTCATCATCGTCTCTGGCCAATGAAGGAAAGGTGTGATCACAAACCGGAGCGTGTGTTTGCCCAGATTAATCGTCTCACCATCGGTAACGACCCGGAAATTTTCTGTTATGCCGTAGAATTCTGCCAGCATATCGCGAGTCTTGGCTGTTCCCAACAGGGTTACTCCGGGGGCATTCTTTATTAATCTCCGTAAAGCACCGGTATGATCGGGCTCCATATGGTTGATGATGACATAATCCAGTTTTTCCAACGGGACCAGCGATTGAAGCTGGTCAAAATATTCGCCAGAAAGCATGGCTTTGCAAAGGTCAATTACAGCGGTTTTCTCATCCTGGATC
Source organism: Leptolinea tardivitalis (assembly GCF_001050275.1). Classification (GTDB taxonomy): domain Bacteria; phylum Chloroflexota; class Anaerolineae; order Anaerolineales; family Anaerolineaceae; genus Leptolinea; species Leptolinea tardivitalis. Next base: position 76,861 of record NZ_BBYA01000003.1, on the reverse strand, counting down.
AGATAGCTGTTATACGAAACGCCTTCTTCCTTGATGGTCCATAGTCCCTCGAACAATTCAGTGATCCGGTCATTAACACCCACCCATAAAATACCTGGTTTTATTTCAATTGGCAGCATTTAGATTAACCTTTCAATGAATAGTTGTTTCTGGGAGTCTATTGACAAACGAGATTTTACTCCAAATCCCTCAGAACGAATAAAAAGGCGTTCAAGTAATACTCAGTTGCAAATACCAGTCAGATTACCAGAATTTGAAACAAAACAGAAACAAATGCGCCTATTCTTCGTACAATAAATATATTCATAATTTTTAAAAAAATCCAATTCACTGCTCTCTTCAGGAGGGATGCAAATGAAAGCTCTTGTGGTATACGAATCCTTTTTCGGCAACACAGAAAAAATCGCCCAAACAATTGGATCATCACTTGGTTTGACAGAGGCTGAAGTAATCAAAGTCAGCATGATGACGCCAGAAAAATTGGGTGGTCTCGATCTGCTCATTGTTGGATCCCCCACCCGGGCGTTCCAACCAGGCCCGGAGACTAAATCCTTCCTGGGCACACTTGCTTCTGGTTCATTAAAAGGTATCAAGGTAGCTGCATTTGATACACGTGCAGAAATGAATGAAAAGACCCCTGGTATTCTGCGCTTTTTCGCCGGTATTTTTGGCTATGCGGCTGAACCGATTGCCCAGAAGCTTGTTCGTAAAGGCGGAATACAGGTTGCCAATCCGGCCGGTTTTTTTGTCCTTGGTTCAGAAGGTCCATTAAAAGAAGGTGAAATAGAACGCGCAGCGGAATGGGCACGAAGCTTTTAAATCTGACCCGGCAGGTTGACATAGTTCAGCTTGATCCAAACAGGTCAGGTTGAAACTAGAAAATCCTGAGAAACTTATAAAATAACGGAAGGACATGGAAATTGTCCTTCGTATCCTTCCGTTTTATTTTGCCAAATCCATCAGGCAGCGATAGCTTTTTCGGTTCGCAGAATATTAAGTCCGCTGTTTGTGAAAATGTGCAGCGGTGCTATACCAATACCGACAACGCTTGGTCCGGTATGCGCGCCCAACAGGGGTGCCACAGGAAGGGTTTCATCAAAGAAGACATTATTGAACATGGAGGCAATTCTTTCTTTGATCATGGCAACCCCTTCCAGATTATTGCCGTGAATAAATTGCACCCGTACAGGAATATTTAAAGGAACCTTTTCAGCCACAATATCAGCCATGCGGTGAATAGCCCGCCTCAACGTAGCCGCCCGTCCCCACGCATAGTATTTTCCGTCATCTTTTGCCACACCAATAATGGGTTTGATGTTAAGCATTGACGCCATCAATCCCTTCAAATGGCTGATCCGTCCACCGTGAATGAGATACCGAAGGTCTCCCAGAGTAAACAGAGTATGGGTTCCTTCACGCACCTGATCAACCAGTTTCAAGATGTCTCCCAAACACCAGCCAGCACGAATGGCATGGGCGGCAGCCTGAACCTGCCATCCGAAAGGACCGGAAAGAGTTTTTGAATCTAGAACGGTTACATTGGCTTCCCGAACCATCTCAGCTCCCAGGCGGGCGGAGTTGACGGTTCCACTGAGACCGGACGAAATGTGGATGGAAAGAATATCGGGATCGGTTTTCGCCAGATTTCGGTAAACATCGGCAAAATCTCCCGGTGACGGCTGGGATGTTGTTGGGAAGGCACCAGTTTCCGTCAGGATTTGATAGAACGTAACATAATCAATATCATCCCCACCGATATATGTTTTTCCATTCAATGTGATACGCAAGGGCACGGTATGGATGTTCAATCCTTCTGCATCGATGCGGGAAAGGTCCATTCCCTGGTCCGTAACGATCTGCATGTTTCCTCCAATAGAATAAAAATGCCGCTGCCGGCATACAGGATAAAAAGACTGTACCATATCCCCCGGCAAGATCAATGTGTCTAAAGATATACCAGACGGCCTATTCTGCTTTTTATGAATCACTCAAGATGGGTACATTGCATGAATATGTTAAGATTATCCAATGCTTTTTTGATATTTGATAATTGATTCAATTTTTTTGGAGCAAAAATGACACTGGCGCCCTTTAAATTGGAACGGTATTATGCCCTCTATGAATTTAAAGCCCGAATCATGCTCAGTTCATCTGACTGCGAAAGCCTGTCAATGACTGAGCTTTTATCCATGGCACCGCCCGATAGTCTCAATCTCTGGAACAACCTTAAATTGGGATACACCGAAACTCAGGGAAATCCGCTTCTACGAGCGGAAGCTGCCCGAATCTACGAGCATATTTCTCCGGATAATCTTTTAATTTCTGCCCCGGAGGAATTAATTTACATCACCATGCAGACTTTATTACAGCCAGGTGATCGAGTTGTAGTCCTTGCTCCGGCATACCAATCATTATATGAAGTTGCTGCATCAATAGGCTGCCATGTCTTTTATTGGAATTTGCATCCCACAACACAGGGATGGGAAGCGGATATTGACGAATTAAAAAGACTTCTCACCCCTCCAACACGTTTGCTCGTTATGAATATTCCCAATAATCCAACCGGTTTCCTGCCTTCCCGTGAAGACCTGGAAACCATTGTCAATCTGGCCAGAGAGTCAGGTATTATTCTATTTTCTGACGAGATGTACCGCCTGCTTGAACGTGAACCGTCTTTTCGTTTGCCGGCTGTTTGCGATCTTTATGAAAATGGGATTTCCCTTTCCGGACTGTCAAAGTCAATGGCTTTACCAGGCCTGCGAATCGGCTGGCTGGCTTCACAAAACACCAAATTTCTCGAAAAATGGATGGGATTCAAAGATTACACGACCATCTGTAACAGCGCTCCATCTGAAGTGCTGGGATTGATCGCATTGCAAAACCGCCCAAATATCGTTGACCGAAACCTCCGGATTATTGGAGAGAATATTAAAATCGCCCAGAATGTATTTACAGAATACTTACATCAGTTCGATTGGATTCCTCCTCGGGCAGGATCCATTGCCTTTCCTCGATGGAAAGGAAAAGGTTCTGTTGAAGATTTTTGCCGGAATGTACTTGATCGCTACAGTGTGATGATCGTTCCTGGCAGCATGTTTGATTATCCGGGAGGACATTTCCGTCTGGGTCTCGGTCGCAAGAACTTCCACGAAGGAATGGATGCGGTTGTTGATTATTTAAAGGAATGATCTTTCGACATTCTGTTCTGTATCAATACCAGTTGTTTCATCAGCCTGTTACCCGTATTATAAAAATGGCTTTACCGATGGGGTAAAGCCATTAATCCACTTAGAAAACAGGAGCGGGAATTATGTCTGTAGCCAGAGTAACAGAAATTAAATCTTCCTCAACAAAAAATTTTGATGATGCCATCCGAATTGGTGTGGCTCGAGCCCATAAAACCCTCAAGAACGTCAAATCTGCCTGGATTGAAAACCAGGAAGTTCTTTTGGATGAAAAAGGCGAGATCAGCGAATACCGTGTTCAGATGAAGGTAACGTTTGTCCTGGAAGACTGATTACCATTCAACGCTGTTGGATGTCGATGGATCGCGGTTTACGGCTTTTACAAGTTTTGATCCATCCAATGAAATTTTGTAAATAGCCTGAATATCTTTTCCTTCTTTTGATGTAACTGTTCCGGCAAAAGCAAGCCATTGGCCGTCGGGAGACCAGGCAATATCCTGATCAATGGTCGGTTTTTTACCATTCTGCCGGGTAACCTGACGCACATTGCTGCCGTCTTTATCCATGATGTAAATTTCCTTGATTCCTGAACGGTTGGAGATAAACGCCATCTGATTTCCATCAGGAGACCAGGCGCTGTCTTTATCATCCGCTTTATTTTTCGTCAGGTTGACCAGGTTGCTGCCATCCAGGTCCATCAAATAGATTTCCCAGTTCCCATCGCGATGTGTGGAAAAAACTATCCGGTCATTATTGGGAGACCAGTGCGGATGTTCATCATTCGCCTTTGAATTGGTAAGCCGCTCCTGATCTGTACCTTTGGATGACATCACATAGATTTCCCGGTTTTTATCACGTTCAGACATAAAGACAATTCGCTTGCCGTCTGGCGACCAATCCGGTTGATCATCATTTTCTTTTGTACTGGTCAGCCGGACTCGGTTGCTACCATCCGGATCCATTACGTAAATGTCTAGCAATGCATCCTTGTCAAATTCATTCTTTGAATCTGTCAGCGCAGAATACGCAATCCGGCAGCGATCAGCAGACCAAACCGGCGACCCTTCCCAGACAGATCGGTCTGTAAGGCGGGTGATTTCTGTTCCATCGTCATTGACGCTCAAGATATCAAAGTTGGTTGTTTGAAGAGGCGACCAGTCAGAAGCAAAGAGCATTTTTTTTGCATTTTCCGGACACTTCATCTTTTTCAAATAACTGGTATCTTCCTGCTCTTTACCAGCCTGGGTTTTAACAACCTGAGCATTTTCAGCCTTCCCCTGACTGGCAGTAGCCTCCTGTTTCGGATTCTGCGCTTTCACGTTTGACTTTCCGTCACTGGAATTCCCTCCACAGGCGCTCAAGGTAAAACAGACAAATAACACTAAGGCCAGACGATTAAATTTCATATGTCCCTCTTCCAGTATCGAAAAGTCAGGCAGGTTGAATTAACCTACGCATTTCTTAAATTCTAAATCAGACGAAAGAAGTCGTCAAATTAAATATTTCTTCTCGCTTCAACCTGTCAATCCATGGCAAACAAAATATAAATTAATACATGAAAAAGCTGGCTATTCTTACCTATAGCAAACCTTCATATTCTGCAGCCAATTGCTCAAAAAAAGACGTCATGGCAGCGTGGCGCTGTTCCGCCATCCGCCGGGCAGATGCGGTGAACAGGCGGTCTTTAACCTTACATAGTTTAAAAAGATACTCATGATACGAAGAGTGATGTTCCCCCGCCACTTCACATCCGGTTGTACGGAATTGTTCACTGGGATGTTCATACATCGGTTCACCGGCCAGAACCGAGTAGGCAATTGTCCGGGCAGTACCAATAGCACCGATCACATCAAGTTTGTCAGAATCAAATAATACTTTCGCCTCGATGGTTTCCGGCAAGTCCTCTTTTCCACGATACCGGTGGGCGCGAATGGCATGTTGGACTGCCTTGATCCTTTCAGGCGACCAACCCTCATTTTCCAACACTTCTCCGGCAAACACAGCCGAAGCAATATGATGTTGCGCCCGACCGGCTCCTCCGGGTTCTGCCCCGCGTGAGTCATGCAACAATGCGGCTGCCTGAAGAATATCCAGGTCGGCGCCTTCTTCCTTTCCCAGTTTCATCGCCGTACGGTAAACGCGCAGCACATGGTCAAAATCATGGACAGCGTCTTCACTGGAATAGAAGGCGCGGGCCTGTTCAACAGTCAGCATTCTTACCTCTATAAAATGGGGATGATCCGTCCCTTTTTGACTACGGTATTAACAAGGTTTTCTCCAAAGCGGTATCCAAGATGGCGGTAATCATCGACAGACAGGAAAACCAGGTCTGCCTGTTTTCCAGGTTCAATCGAGCCGATCCGGTCAGCACGCTGGATGGCAGCCGCCGAGTTGATGGTTGAAGCGGCAATTGCCTGGGCCGGGGTAAGCTTTAGAGCGCGGCAGGCCAGGGCTATGACGAATTGCATATTCTCACACCAGGCAGTCCCCGGATTGCAATCTGTGGCCAGAGCCAGCAAGCCGCCTTTATCAAGAATCTGCCTTGCCGGGGTGTATTCCGATTGACCAAGTCCAAACGGAGTACAAGGCAGCGCCACCGCAACGGTTGAACTGGCAGCCAGCGCTTCTATATCTGCCAGGGATGTTTTGACCAGATGGTCCGCGGATGCCGCACCCAATTCTGCCGCAAGCCTGGCCCCACCCAGGTTATCAAATTCATCAGCATGGATCTTCAATGGAAAGCCAAGATCACGGGCTGTCTCAAAAATTCTGCGAGATTGCACCAGATCAAAGGCGCCGGTCTCACAAAATACATCCACAAATGGCATCGGTTTTCCGGCAGCATGTTTTACCCAGTGTTCCCTGGCAGCCGGAAGCATCTTCGAACAGATCAACCTGACATATTCATCCGGGTTCGTCTTGTATTCCGGTGCTACGGCATGCGCTGGCAGGAAGGTGGGTACGATCTCCAGCGGGCCTTCTTTATCCAAATCCATCAATATCTGGAGTTGGTCCAATTCAGATTTGCATTCCAGGCCGTATCCGGTCTTGGCTTCGGCTGTAGTTGTTCCATAACGAAACATGGTTTTCGCCCGGGCGCGTGTTTGGGCAAAGAGCGTTTGATAATCTGCGCTGCGCGTGGCTTCCACCGTCGAAATGATGCCTCCACCCGCAGCGAGTATTTCCAAATATGTGCGTCCTTCAAGACGCATTTCAAATTCCACTGCCCGATCTCCTGCCCAAACAAGGTGGGTATGTGGATCCACAAAACCGGGTAGTATTACTTTTCCATTGGCATCCAGACGCGGCTCATCAGGATATTTTGTGAGCAATTCATCCTGGGTGCCAACAGCTTCAATATTTTCTCCCCGCATCAACAGAGCTCCCTGTTCAATCAATCCTAATTTTCCCAGGTCATGACCGCGCTGCGGGCCGCCTTTCATGGTTAGCAACTGTGAAATGTTATGGATGAGCATACTGGAATCTTATCACAACAGCCCCCTGTATATTTGGCTGACGGGAGAGAATTTTTACATTTTACAAGCAAACAGCATCAGATCATTCCCGGGGGATAAAAAACGAGGCTGCCCCAAATGCAAAAAAGACCAGGGGCAGCCTCTTTGTGGTCAGTACCAGAAATTTACTTTGAACGCCGTACCTTCGGAAGGATGATCAAACCCAACAGATTGACCAGCATAGCCGCCACCACATTGGCAGTGAATCCTCCAGCGGTATAGAGGCGCGGTCCAAGAAATTCACCGGTGGCCATTCCGAGAGAACTGGCCGCCAAAAAAACAGCCATCAACGTAGCCCTGGCCTGCGGTAATATTTCAGTCATCAAGGGTATGGCGGCCACCAGGGTGACCTCAAATGAGAAGTAGAAGATAAATAACCAGACCAAAGCGCCAGCCACTGAACCGCCGATGAAAAATGGCAGGATGGCAGATAGGATGTTGATGATTAATCCGACGGCAATGGTGCGGCCTTTGCCAAATCGGTCAACCACCAGTCCAACCGTTCCTTCACCAGCCAGTTCGGCGAAACCAATCACGGTGGCGGCAGCGCCAATGGCGGCGATTTTCAATCCGTAGGCTTCCTCCATCCAAACGCCAAAGATCATGCTGATCACATTATTTCCGGTGATCACCAGAAAACCCAGAGCCAATCCAAAAAGGGCTGCCGGTGTGTTCAGGATCAATTTGAACCGGAGGCCGTTCAGTGATTCACCTGCATTCTTTTCAACCGGAACATCAGGAACAAGGAGGAAGACACCGATGATCGATAGCACACCCAGAATGAACAATGAAATAAAAGGCGATTCCCATCCAGCCCGGGCGATCAGGAATCCAACCAGGGGAACACCGGCAATAAAAGCGCCCGCCCAACTGATTTCCAATATCGAAAGAGTGACCCCGCGTTTTTCATAAGGGATTTGGTCACCCACATATGCCTGGACTGCCGCCAGAAAGAGATTGTTACCCAGACTGGCCAGAAGCAGAGCCAATAAGAAAGCGGCATACGCCGGCCAGACAATCACCAACCCAACCCCAAGGGTAAAAATGACCAGACCGAGCAGCATACCGGCTTTTCGGCCTTTTCGGTCTGCGATTTCTGCGAGAAACGGTCCAACCGCACTGGCAGCCATAGAAGCCGAAACTGCGGTCGCCATCGAGGTCATATCTGCGCCAATGCCGCGGGCAAAAACGAGCAGGAACGGCCCGACCATACGGATGCAGGTATTTATGGCAGTGCGGATCAATAAAAAGATCGTAATTTGAAGGTTGAATGACCGTGGTCTCATTATTTGTTATTGTCCCAATTCATAGGAAAATCAATAATTCTCTGCCGCGTTACGGTGGACTGTCAGTATAAACGGATTTCCATTCCGTGTGGTCAAAAGAAAAGCGGCAATCCAGTGATGGATACGCCGCCTTATTCTTTTTCGCGTTAAATACTTATGGATCATCTTCCCTGAATAAATTCAGGTTTCTGAGGACATAGAGAGGGATTCTTTAGTTGGGATGAAGGAGTGTCAGGCTTCAGACGATCGAACAACAGAGGCAAATGTCGTCTTTTTCAAACGGCTCACCAGTTCTGCCTGGGCATCACACCAGAGAGAGTGAAGAGGGCAATCAGGTCCCGATGGGCAAATAGCCGGATTCAACGTACATTCATTCAAAGCCAGAGGCCCGTCGATTGCTTCTACAACATCCAGAACCGAAATTTTTTCCGGGGAAACCGCCAATGAGACACCGCCGCGGGCACCACGAGATGTATGAATCAAACCGGCTATAGAAAGTTGAGAGATGATTTTCGCAAGAAATGAAGGTGGAATGGCCTGTTCATCGGCAATCTGGCTGGTTGAAGCCCGCTGATTGGGAGGGAGTTGGGCTAAAAACAGCATGGCGCGGAGGGCATAGTCCGCTTGTTTAGTGATCTGCATGTGTAATTACCTCAAATTCCGATTATTAGATAAAATTACTCCGATTGAAGTTTAACCGTGAACCAAATTTCGGGCAAGTGATTTCCATCATCCCTTTGGATGACATTTTACGAAGTTTATCGTATTGGGGGTTTTATTCGCTACAGGAAACTCTATAATTAAGAAAAATGCCTCAGGGAGGATGGTATGTGGAAGGAATTCAAGCAATTTATCATGCGCGGAAATGTCATAGACCTGGCCGTAGGCATTATTATCGGCGGAGCATTTGGAAAGATTGTCTCGTCACTGGTGGATGACATCATCATGCCGCCCATAGGATTATTGTTGGGAAAAGTGGATTTTTCCAACCTCTTCATACCCCTGGATGGTAAAACATATGCGTCTCTGGCAGCGGCGAAAGATGCCGGTGCCGCCACGTTGAACATTGGACTGTTCTTCAACACCATCATCAACTTCCTCATTATCGCATTCGCGATCTTCTTGCTGATCAAACAGGTCAACCGGCTGCAAAAACCTACCCCAACGGCCGAACCAACCACCAAAGATTGCCCCTATTGCCAGACAGCCATACCGATCAAAGCTACCCGCTGTCCACATTGCACGTCGCAACTATAACTATCTACTGCGACAAAAGAAACGTTTCCCGGTCATCTTGAAATGTACCGGGTTGTTTTTACGTACATACTGTTAATCATCACAATGAATCGAGGAAAAAACAATGAATGATCTGTGGGTCACCACTGCTTTTGGGTTTGATGGCTATAAAATCACCCGCCAGCTGGGTGTGGTACGGGGGATTACCGTCCGATCGCGCAGTATGCTCGGAAATCTGGCCGGAAGCATTCAAACGATATTTGGTGGAAACATCAGCATTTATACCGAATTATGCGAACATGCCCGATCAGAAGCCTTTGATCTTATGAAAGAACACGCTCGCGCTATGGGAGCCAATGCTATTATCGGGATGCGCTATGACGCCAACGATGTAATGGAAGGTGTGACCGAAGTTTTGGCCTATGGTACAGCCGTAGTCATTGAAAACGCTTGAAGAATCTCTCTTCTTTCCATTATTTACTAATTTTATATGGATGATTCACGTCCGATTCCTCTATGATGATGAGGTATATATTGATTCTTAATCATCCGGGTAGGAATTATGAAAAAGGGTTGGAACTCTCTGCAGTTTGAGTTAACCGCCAGCATGGTTGCTTTGCTGGTATTGATCTCCGGAGCCCTCACTGCTGTCCAATTCATGCAATATCGTACCGACCTTGACCAGGATCTGCGAAAAAACCTGTTGTCCCAGGTCACCATTGCAGCCCTATCAGTTGACGGTGACGCCCATTCACTTATCACGCCTGAGACCGATAGGAACAGCCCTGAATATCAGAAGGTGATTGCACCCTTGCTGAAAGTCCGTGAAGCCAATCCAGATATTGGCTGCCTGTATACCCTGTCTCCGGATGGAAAAGGTGGATGGAGTTTCATTGTTGATACCGATCCCGAACCCATAGAAATCGGGGCGCCGATTGATGATTTGAGTCCCTTACTGGCTAAAAGTTCTGGATTATTCGATCACCCCCAAATAGAAGCTGACTATTACACGGATGAATGGGGGACATGGCTTACCGGTTATGCCCCTGTTCTTAACAGCAAGGGAGAAGTGGTGACCTTGCTTGGCATGGATATTGATAAAGTCACCGTCCAGAAAAAAGAAAACCAGCTTCTCCTGGTTTCCGGTCTTATCTTTTTATTATCACTGCCAATCACCATCCTATTAGGCTGGTTGATTTCAAAAAAGATCATCCTGCCCATCTTAAAAGTGAGCGGACTGGCCAAATCACTGGCTGAAAATGATCTTCCCCGACTGGCATCGGCCTGTGACCAATTGGCTGAAGGAAACCTCGACCAGCAATTGACTATTACCTCCAACCCGGTGGATTACCATTCGCGGACTGAACTGGGCGATATGGCCGATGATTTGAATTTTATGATCACCCATCTCAAGACGGTGGAAGAAGCCTTCAATCGAATGACCCGGTCTTTTTCATCTGTATTTGAAAAAATTGGAGAACAATCTTTACAATTGAATGCATCGGCCAGTCAAATGGAAAAAATGGCGAAGACTATAGACAACGAGGTCAATCAGATACGAAGTTCAATAGATTTAATGGGAGAAGGAAGTCATCGCCAAAAGGATTCCGTTCTGGGGACCCGAGACCATCTGAAAAAGATTGGCACGCTGGTTGAAAGTGTGGAAACTGGCTCCAGGGAACAAACCAAAGCTGTAACTGAAACTGATGTTGTGATGAAGGATTTTTCTCAGTTGATTGAGACAGTAGTCAGCAATTCGTCCAACCAGGCTCAATTAGCCCGGCAATCAACCGGAACCGTGCAGCAGAGTGCTGGAACAGTGGAAGCGGCTGTAAAGAACCTCCGTAATATTCAACTCATCGTCAACCAATCTTCGCAGAAAATGCGGGAAATGGGTGAACAAACCAGGCAAATTGATGCCATTCTGGAAACCATAACAGAAATTGCTTCACAAACCAATTTATTGGCCTTGAATGCCGCCATTGAAGCTGCCCGTGCCGGAGAACATGGAAAAGGTTTCTCCATTGTGGCAGATGAAGTTCGAAAATTGGCAGAAAAATCATCGACCGCCGCCAAAGAAATCTCCACTCTGGTGTCGCGCATTCAAAAAGCGGCCGATGAAGCCTCTTCTGCCATGCAAAACAGTCAAAATGAAGTGGAAAGCGGTGTTTTGATGGGTGAAAATGCCGGGAAGGCACTGATTGAAATTTTAAACGCCATCCGCCTGAGCCAGGCATCAAGTGAGAAAATTTCAGAAGAATCCAATAGAATGGTGGCCTATTCAGATAAACTGACGGATTCACTTAATCAGGTTTCTACGATTGCAGAAAACTACCAGCAGGCGGTAGATGAAATGTCTGCCAGTATTGAAATCATTCAAGGCACGATGGATGATGTCAACCAGATTTGCCAGGAAAGCAGCAGTTCAATGACTACCGTATTTGAAGATATACAAAACTTATCTCAAGGAATGAACGAACTCTCGGCATCTTCCATTGAATTGACTTCGTTATCAGAAAACCTTCAATCAGCCTTGAAAAGATTTCATCTGGCAAATTCTCTCTAGAAGAATTAAGGTACAATCTGGTCGTACATACAGGTTCAGCCTTTTTTCATCAGTTTTCTCTCTGTGGAGCGGCTAAACCGCTTCTTTTTATCTGTAACAGGAGATGCAAGTTTCCATGACAACAAGACGAAAACAAATTCTACTTACCAATGATGACAGCATCAAATCTCCAGGATTGTGGGCAGCAGCAGAAGCGCTTTCAACTCTCGGCTATGTGACCATCGTTGCGCCTCGCGAACAGGCCAGTGGAATGGGACGCAGTATGCCGTTGAGCTCTGATGGAAAAATTACAACCACAGAGTTGCATATTGGTGATCAAATCTGGGAAGTCTATGCCGTGGGCGGTACCCCCACACAAACAGTGCAACATGCCGTACTTGAAATAATGGAAGTCAAACCAGATCTGGTGGTTTCCGGGATAAATTATGGTGAGAATATCGCCTCTGACCTGACCACTTCTGGTACGTTTGGCGCCGCATTGGAAGCCGCTTCGCTGGGGATTCCGTCACTGGCCACCAGTCTTCAATTGAAGAATGTGGCTGAAGATTATCTGAGCCACTCCAAAGAATTTGATTTTTCGGTTGCGGCTCACTTTACCCGGTTGGTAGCTGCTTATATGCTTTTCCAGCCGCTGCCCGATGATGTTGATCTGATGAATCTGGTCATTCCATATGATGCAACATTGGAAACACCCATTCATATCACCCGGCAATCCAAACAGCGCTATTTTATTCCTTATGTCAAACGAGATGGGGGATGGGATACCACCGGTGAACTGGCAGCCAACGCCAGATCTTCAACAAATGATTTGCAACCCGGTACGGATGTTTATACGATGGTTAAAGAACGGGCTGTTTCTGTTACACCATTGAGTCTTGATATGACCGCCCGGGTTTCCCTGCCCGATATGGAAAAAGAATTAAATAAATCCATCGCCAACCTTTAAATCAAATATCATTTTGTCAGGGTAGATGCAAGCGCGAGTCAACCTGTCTATGAAAACTCTACTCATCTCCGCTTGCGTCTACCGCGATCCTGCCGCAATACGCCTATCGGTTGAAGCACGCGGAAATCAGGTGAATGATTTCAGATTCAAATCGCACCGCCTGCTTCAACCCTGCACAGGATTAATTAGCCGCAGACTCATACCGTCATGTCCGCCGGTGAATGAAATAAAAAAACCTTGTTTTGAATTTGGAAAATGGTATGGATCTATATGTTAAACCGGATATTCAAAATATCGCCATCCAGAACAACATATTCCTTACCTTCAAGCCGTAATCGGCCTTTGGCTTTGGCTTCATTCATTCCGCCGAGTGACATCAAATCATCGTACGAAACCACTTCGGCACGGATGAAACCTTTCTGCAAATCCGTGTGAATCTCCCCGGCCGCTTCAGGAGCGGTTGCCCCCCGGCGGGTTGTCCAGGCGCGCACTTCATCCGGTCCAACAGTGAAGAAGGATTGCAATCCGAGCAAATCATACGAAAGACGGATCATGCGGTTGAGGCTGGGTTCGGAGATTCCATATTCCTGCAGGAACATGGCGGCTTCTTCTGGCGGCAACTGGGCAATATCCATTTCCAATTTGGCCTGTAACGAAACCACCTGACTGTGTAGATGGTCATATTTCACCACCGGCTCTTTCTGTCCTTCAGACAGGTTCATCACCACCAGAACCGGTTTTCGGCTCAAGAAACCGAATCCGGCCAGCATCTTTTCTTCTTCCGCCGTCAACGTCAGGTCGCGGAGCAATTTTTCCTGAGAGAGCTGCTCATGGAACCGGGTAAACAATTCTGTTTCCCGATCGATGATGGCTTTATCACGCCCGGCGCCTTTCTTTTTCTCTTCCACCAGTTTTTCCAACTTACGTTCCACGGCAATGAGATCATTGAGAAGAAATTCAGAATCCATGGCCGCCAAATCCCGCAACGGATCCACACTTCCATTGGGATGCGGGACATTTTCATCTTCAAAGCAGCGCACCACATGAATGAAGCCATCCATCTGAGTCAGGTTGTTCAATAAAGCACCAGAGATGCCGCTCTTCCCGGCGCTGCCGTCCAACCCGGCGATATCGGCATAGGTCACTTTGGTATAGATGGTTTTCTTCGGTTGGAACATGGCAGAAAGTTTATCCACGCGGTCATCGGGCACATCGACCACCGCTGTGTGCACTTCAATCTTGCCCGTGATTCCGGTAGGCTGGGTGGCGCGGGTTAGTGCATTGAAGAGTGTTGTTTTCCCACTCTGGGGTAAACCGATAATTCCAAGTTTCATGGTTTTTGAATCCTTGACCGAGTGATAATGTTCCGATATACTCAATGTGCTCGCCGGAGTGGCGGAATTGGCAGACGCGCACGACTCAAAATCGTGTACCGTAAGGTATGTGGGTTCGATTCCCACCTTCGGCACCAAAATTATAACATGCGCCCCGAACCATTCGGGGCGCTGGTGGTTTAATCCAGGAATTTTCTCATCACCGGGTGATGCGCCGACCTTCTGGCCACCTCGACAAACCCCGCTTCAAGAAACACGGGCATAACCCCCAGATACAACGAACTTGCTTCCACCTTGCCACCAGGCTCGGTGGGATAGCCTTCCACGATCTTCGCACCCTTCGAGCGGGCATAGTCCACCGCCGCGTCGATCAGTTGACGCATCAAGCCTGCATGCCGGTATTTTCGGTGTACGAAGAAGCACACGATTGACCAGACAGGTTGGTCATCCACCGGCGCCAGCACGCGTGAGTTGTTCAGGGTGGGGAAATCCTTCCTCGGTCCCACCGCCACCCAGGCGGCTGCCTGGCCGTCCACATAGGCCAACAGGCCGGGTTCGCGGCCGGCATCCACCAGCGCTTTGATCCCCTGCCGCTTCTGTTCTTTGGTACTGGCTGAAAAGGCTTTACCCGAAGCCCGCCAGTACATGCACCAGCATCCGCCGCAGGCGCCGTTCTGCCCGAAGACGGTCACGAAATCGTCCCAGCGGTCGGGAGTAAGTGGGTGGAATGTCAATTGCGTGTCTGTCATTTTTTCTTCCTGCAAAGCTAATTTGCTCGTGAAAAGATCCGATTAAATGCATCCTCAAATTTGTCAGCCAGGTTTGGGTCAGTGACGATCAACATATTTTCGTCGTTCTTGTTCTCTGCACTGGCCGTGAAGTTATACGAACCAAACGCCACAGTTTTCCCGTCAATGATGATCGCCTTGATGTGCATCAGTCCATCTTCCCCATCCAGGCGCACATTCAATCCGGCTTTCTCAAGTTTCCAGAAATCCGCCCCCTGATTATCTTCCGTTGATTCTTCATCAAACACACCACTGACGTCCACCCCGGCTTTTTCTGCCTTAATCAAGGCATCCGCCAGCCGGTCAAGAGTAAAGGAATAGGCCAGAATGTGCACACTTTTCCTGGCACTGCCCACCAGTTTAACCAGGCGGGTATCAATCTTGTCTTCCGGCGAGAAATAATTCTCTACGGGTACACCGGAAAGTGAGAATACGGTCTTTTCTGTTTTTGAACGGCTGTCAGGCCCGAATTTGTCATCGTTGAACATGGCATTGAATTTTTCCCGGTAGTTATCTGCCAGTTCGGATGATACAAACCTGACCTGCACATTCTCGTCATCAGTGGCACCACTTTCCGTCAGGTTAAGGCTGCCCGTCCAAAGGATACGGTTATCGATCACCACGAACTTGTTGTGCATCAGACTTTCCCGGCGGTCGCCCATGGCATAGATGCCCGCCTTTTTCAGCCGGGAAAGGTCAAGCTTGTCCAGGGCATCACTATCCACAATTATGCGAACGGCCGTTCCGCGTTCAGAAGCCTTGATGAGTGCTTCACTGACATCTTTTAAAGTGAAATTGTACATGGCCACGTCAATAGAATCCTGCGCAGCATTGATATCCCTTATCATGTCGGCGATGATCTGGCGTCCCGGAGCCCTCCCTCCCTTAATAACCGGATCTGTGAAATAGGTTGTGATTACAGGGGAATCATCCGGGGTGCTTGAGGGTGTCGCTATCGGGAGCGGTACAGCCGGGTTCTGTTCCCGGCCTGCCGGCGAAATGGATGACCCCTGAACGCAGGCGGGCAGAAAAAACAGTACAGCCATCAGAACGAATAAAATGTTCGCAAAAGAATATCTTCGTTTCCCCGATATCAATATTGCCTCGGAATCATAAATGAATGTTGTGAAGAATTATAGCATTGTCAATATCAACACTGTTTTTGGTGTGATCTTGTATTTCTTTGAAAGAAAAACTGAAACAATTCCTTTTTCATAAAGAAACCAATTGTATTAAAAAAAGCCTCATTGCCATATTGAAAAAAAAGAGTTTTTCATTCTATTGATTTGATAAAATGAATAAATCTACTCTAGGAGGGTTTCAATGACAAAATCATCACCTCAAAATTACCCAAGAATTACTGATCAAAGAAGTCAATACTTTTCTTGTTTAGATGAATCTAAATTAATTACTCATCCACGCAAGATTTCACAAACAGAAATATCTCGTTTCATAACAAACGCTATTAGGAACGCGGAGATCAAATCCAGTAGAGAAATTTTAAATATTCCCGAAGGAATAGATGAATCACAAATTCAGGAAATATATTTCAAAGAGGGGAAAACTCTTTTTAGATATTTTCGCGATTATTGTGGTGATCCAGCAGCCACAGCTTATCAATTATTTAATGAGCATTATAAAGATGTATGTGTAGATCAATTTAGATTGCGGACTCTTCAAAAAGAACGAATGAATTCTGGTTGGAGATATCAATTCCTAGCATTTGAGTGTGCTCGTTCTACAGGGCGATTTAGAAGTGTGTCTGATATAGGAACTGCAGAAGCAGATTTCAACGCTGAAATAGAATTTATTGATAAATCCAATAGTCCGCTAAGTCTGTATGTTTCAGTAAAAAATCGAATGAACACACTCGGCGGACAGGATTGGCCAAAAGCGATCCAAGCATTGGAACAAGTGGCGATTAATGATCGCAATCGAAGGGGTCCATATCTATGTGTATTTGGATTGGCTATGGATCAAGGGAAAAAATCAAGGACCATAAAATCTAATTCAAAAACAAAACAGGCATATTCAGTAAATACTGAAGTATGGTTGGCAAATTTCTTCTGGCCTTTCTTTGCTAATTACTCCTATGATGAAATAATGTCATTCGTGCTTGATGTATTACTTAAGACAAAGAAAGACTCTTTATCCATAAAAATAGTTGTTCCTGACGAATTAATAGAATCTTTTGGTAAATGTTGTAAAGAACATGGTTTAATTGGTGAAGATGGAAGATTTAATAATCCTAAAAAATTAGTGGAATTTTTCTGTAGAAGATAAAAATGCTTGAATCTCAAGAGTTTACATCTACAACTATCACAATTAATCAATTATCTTGTACTGTTATATGTGGCGACAGTAGAGAAGTATTGAATGATTTTAAAAATTGCGCGAACCTTATCGTCACTTCACCACCTTATGCTGATGCCAGAAAAAGACACTATGACAGTATTTCACCTGATGAATTTGTAGAATGGTTTTTAACCTTTCATGATCCTTTTTATAATTCATTACTAGAAAATGGGAGTTTTGTCCTGAATATCAAAGATAAGGTTGTAAATGGTGTCAGACATCGATTTGTTTGGGATACTATTCAAACTCTTTCCGAAAATGGCTGGTATGCGGTTGATGATTATATTTGGCATAAAACAAATCCAATGCCAGGTTTTTGGCCTTCAAGATTGAGCGATGGATGGGAATATTGTTTCCATTTGGCAAAAACAAGAACGCCTTTCTTTAATAGGGATGAAGTAAAGAAACCGATAGGAGAATGGTCAAAATCCCGGCTGAAAAACCTTAGTGATGTAGATTTTACTCGTCATAATTCATCAAATGAAAGCGGTTTTGGCAGGGACATTTCAAAGTGGGTGGGAAAAACTGAAGTCTCTCCATCAAATGTAATTGATCTACCCCTGGTAGGTAAGAATAAAAACCACCCTGCTGTCTTCCCGGTAGACCTTCCATTATTTTTTATAAAGTTGTTATGTCCACCTGGAGGATTGGTTATCGATCCTTTTGGTGGAAGTGGAACAACAGGTATTGCGGCACTCATGTCCGGAAGAAACAGCGTGATTATTGACAATAATCCTTCCTATTGTGAAGAAGCAGTGACAAGAATTCGAAGAGAAATCACCAATGAAAAAGGATCAGCATGGTTCTTACCGGGAATTGAAGGTTAACAACTTACTTATCATTATTCAAATTAATACAACATTCTGATTCCTAGTACCCGTTTTCCCTGATGATCTCCCCCACGCGGGCATAACCTTCATAGAACCCCCGGTATTCTTTCGGGAGCAGCGCCGCGATCTGACACATCACCTCCGTTGTATGTTTCACCATGGCTTCATCACGGCCGTCACGTGGAAGGGGCGGAAGGGTGAATGGCTTGCCAAACCGGGCAACAATTTTCGGTCTGCGAAAAGTCAGTAACTTTTGCATGGCATCTTCTGTTCCGGTGATGCCAACCGGCACAATGGGGACGCCTGCCCTGGAGGCCAGCAGCAGAATGCCCGATTTACCTTCCAGAAGCTTGCCCACTCGACTGCGCGTTCCTTCAGGCGCTATGCCCAACGGCCGACCCTGTTTGATGACATCTACAGCCTGCCGAAAGGCTGAAAAGTCCGCTTTCCGTCGGTCCAGCCAGATTGCGCCGCCTGATTGCAGGATAATTAAAAAGAACAAATTAGACCGGTAATTATCCGCAATCAGCGCAGTCAGATCACTTCGTACCGGATTGGCAAAAAGAATGGGAATATCCAATCGGCTGTTATGATTGGTGGCAAGAATAAAGCCGCCCGAAGGCGGC
Source organism: Leptolinea tardivitalis (assembly GCF_001050275.1). GTDB lineage: Bacteria > Chloroflexota > Anaerolineae > Anaerolineales > Anaerolineaceae > Leptolinea > Leptolinea tardivitalis. The sequence continues at coordinate 58,194 of NZ_BBYA01000003.1, read as the reverse complement.
ATGTTATCAAAATTTAAATATTCTGTCCGAGTTAGCACCTGGACGGCTTTTTTAATGAGGCGTCGCAGGAATTCTCTGTTCATTCCCCGGCTGGTTGTGCATTCTTGGCGGCCATTTTTGATTCACGTCGGCCTTTGAAATATTCGAAAACTGCCGGCAAAACCGAAATTACAATAATGGCAATGATGACCAGGGAGAAATTCTTCTGGATGAATGGCAGGTTGCCAAAGAAGTAACCACCAAAGACAAACAATGCCGTCCATACAATGCCACCGATGACATTATAGGAAATGAAATATCCATACCGCATCTTTCCCACACCGGCTACAAATGGGGCAAAGGTGCGGATGATGGGGATGAAACGCGCCAGGAAAATAGTTTTTCCGCCATGTTTCTCATAGAAAGCCTGGGTTTTATCCAGGTATTCTTTCTTTAAGAAACGGACGTTTCCAGAGAACACTTTCGGGCCAATGGAATGACCAATCCAGTAGTTTACTGTATCACCAAGCACTGCCGCGATTGCCATCAAGATAAAAAGAAGCTCAAGGTTGAAATCCCCTTTGGCAGCAAATGCACCGGCGGCAAATAGAAGTGAATCTCCTGGCAGGAAGGGGGTTACCACAAGACCGGTTTCGATAAAGATAACCACAAACAAAACCAGGTAAGACCATAATCCACAGGCCTGAATGATCACACTCAGGTATTTATCCATGTGGAGAATGAAATCAATCGCTAATTTTATATATTCCATCCAACTGGGTTCCTTTCGCCGAATCCTACCACAGACTGCCCTTATTTATAGGCATTGGTAAAAAATCCTCATCTAAAACTCATTCAAGTTGTTTTGTTCCTTGCGGAAAATGGTGTTTGCTCGGAGAATGACAGATACCATAAAGATGGCCAGCATCACCAGAATGAATGGTGAAGCCTGGATAAATCCATCCAGAACTTCAACCTGTATCGGTGCAAATTGGGCCAATTCCCGAAAGCCAGTCATCAGGGCAGATGCATTCCAGAGGGAATGGAAACAAAAAGCAGCCAGGTAGGCACCAATCAGTGATCCGTATTTTCCATCCGTCCAGGCTCTGGCCAATCCCCAGCCAACCAGTCCGGTGGCAGTAATGTGCAAAATACCGGTACCAACTCGTCCGGTAGCAATCACCACCCACGATTCGGCAGACGGATTAGCCAATGCACCGAGGCTTTCCAACAAGGCAAACCCGGCACCGCAGATCATTCCACCGATAAAACCTTCACGGGGGGTAAGTTGACGATTGGAAAAAAACCATAACGCCAGAGGTTTTAACAATTCTTCCAACAATGGAATTATCCCGGAGGCTATGGCAATTAATAATAAGATTACGGACGGCTTGCTGGTATACGGCCGGATTATCCGCAACACGGTTTCTCTATCGATACCGGCATTGACCAATCTATCCAACGTTGTTGAAAGCTGTTGAAGCACATCCGGTGAAAAAAATGAAATACAAAAAACCACACCGGCAACAATACAGACAACCAGGATCAATTCAACCACAACAATAAGCGGCATGGTGGTCGTCAGGCTGATTGAAAGAATCCCCCAATTGTGCTGTGCAGAAGAAGGTGGAAGATCATGTTTTCCAGTTTCGATCAACCACCAGATGGGCAGCCCCACCACTATCAGTTGGAATAAGGGGAACAGGATTGTTGCGGCACCAACATGGCTGGATACCAGATAACCGAAAAGGATTGCGATTGGGACCAGAAACATCCCGATACGGGATGCCTTAAAAAACCAGGTACGCCTCCATTCAGGAATGGCTATTCCCATTAATCGCATGGCAGCCATAACGGTTGAAGGCAGTAACAATACGAATATCAAAAAAGCTGTACTGGCGAGGCTGAATAAAACCTGCGCATCTTCCATACCGGTCGAGCTCTTCAGGCAAGTCATCAGTCCGCCAACAGCAAATCCCGCCGCTGACATAAAAGCCAGGAAAGCACCGCCTCCGCTCAGCAGCAACATGCCAAGGGAAGGCCAATGAGTCTTTGTTGTAGAAACCATCATATGTATTTCACCATCAATCCGGTCATCAGGCAGCCGTTTGATGGATTTAGATCCATTCAGAATTCAACAGAGGCTGACCCGGCGTTTTATACAATCCGTTCATCCACCGCCTGACGAATGGACAATTGTACCATTTCGGGAGTCTGCTCTCCATTGATTGTCACCCAGCGGGCGGGTTCGAGCTTAGCCAGTTCATGGTAACCTTCCCGCACCCGTCGGTGAAATTCCAATTGGTAGGCATCCAGGCGGTTCCATTCACCCCCGCCAACCTGGCGTCGGCGCAGCCCTTCTTCCACATCCACATCTATAAGAAGAGTTAGGTCTGGTTTCAAACCGCCGGTAGCAAATTCCAATAACCGCCGGATGGTATCCCGGTCATACCCGTGACCATACCCCTGGTAGGCAAGGGTGGAATCACCATAACGATCTGAAATTACGATTTCACCGGCTGCCAGCCGCGGACGAATAACCTCTTCTACCAACTGAGCACGTGCGGAGAGAAACAAAAGCAATTCTGTACGCGGGTGCATTGACGTATTTTTCATAGCCATCAGAATTTGCCGCACCTGGTCGCTGATAGCCGTACCACCTGGCTCACGGGTGGTAAACACAGTCCGCCCAATAGAGCGCAGATAGTCTGCCAGCGGGGCGATCTGGGTGGATTTACCGCATCCATCCGGCCCTTCCAGGGTAATGAACAGGCCTGTCATTCTCTAAAAATCCGTACGTAGCGATTTGGGTCTTTCCCGTAGGAATGGGAAACGAGCTGTGCCTGCCGTGCCATTTCGTGCTGCAGGCGGCGGATGGGAGCAGACGCCGGGGGAAGGTCAACAAAGCGGGAACCATTCATCACCGCTTCTATGGCTGCCCGGGTGGCGTTGGAATAATCCTGCCATTCGTTGGGGGTTGGGCCATCCATGCTCAGGTTGAACATGTCTGCCAGCGATTGTTCGATCTGGTTGATTGTATTGGCGCGCAATACATAGATGGGCAGGCCGCGTTCTTCTGCGTCCAGCACCGTTTGTTGGCGGTTGCGGTAATAAGCCCGCAGCGTGATCAGGGCTTCGGATTCTTCCAGATTCTTCACCACCAGTACCGGAACACCCAACCGCCGGGCAGCTTGAATCAGGCGGTTGCGGGCTACGCCGTATGGGTACAGGCGGACAGGTTTGCCATCATAAGGAGAAATGACCTCAGCCGGTTCATCAGCACCCATTTCAAAGCTGCTGGAATCAACTACATTCTGGTATCGTCCGCCCCGGCGCATGGACGTACCAGGCTGTGTGGGTGGTTCCGCCATGCCCCGACGGAATCCCTGATTGGGATTTTGCCGGGCGGGTGGAGGAGGAGCAGGTTTTTCAATGAGAATCTGGTCATCTTCGCCCATAGAACGGATTTCAGGCATAGGCGTACTTCCACGTACCAGTGAATCCACCGCCGATGAAACATCGGGATGGACAGCCACTTTATCGCGTTCGATCATTTCAATCAACACATCAAAAGTGGGAGGGGCACGTCGTTCCAGCACGGTTTTTTGCGTACCGCGCCGTCGGGCTTCTTCATCAGATAGCGTAACCGACTCAATTCCACCGATAAGGTCAGAGAGAGTCGGGTTCAGCAACAAGTTTTCTAATGACCGGCCGTGTGCGGTGCCGATCAACTGGACGCCGCGTTCTGCAATAGTACGCGCTGCCATGGCTTCCAACTCACGGCCAATTTCATCGATAACGATGACTTCGGGGTTATGGTTTTCGACCGCTTCGATCATCACTTCATGCTGAAGGGATGGGGTGGGTACCTGCATGCGCCGGGCTTTTCCCACCGCCGGATGCGGTACATCGCCGTCGCCGCCGATTTCATTAGACGTATCCACAATGATGACGCGTTTTTCCTCCGCGAGAATGCGGGCGGCTTCACGCAGCATGGTAGTTTTTCCAATCCCCGGCCTTCCGAGGATTAAAATGCTTTTACCCGATTCAACGAGGTCTTTGATGATATCAATGGTTCCATAGACTGCCCGGCCTACACGGCAGGTAAGACCCACAATGTGACCGCGTCGGTTTCGAAAAGCAGAAATCCGATGAAGGGTGCGTTCCAACCCCGCCCGGTTATCGGCATCAAACTCACCGATGCGTTCCACCACATAACTGATATCCTGATGGCTGATTTCTCGATCTGAGAGTTCCAGTTCGCCGTTTACGAACCGTGCTTTGGGAACTCTGCCAAGATCGAGGATGATTTCGATAAGGTTGTCAATATTGTTCGCCCGGGTGACTGCCTCAGCCACCGCCGGGGGAAGAACTTCCAATAATTTTTGTAAATCGTCTGTAATTCGTCTCTGTGTCATATCCTGTATATAGCATAAATCATGAACGACCCAAATGCAAATAAACTTCCGGTAAACAACAGACAAATAACCTGTGAACAGGCTCCTCTTGATGTTGACGGCATGAAGATTTTTGTATCTGGTTGATTAGCTTTTTCCTCTTGATTCCACCCGAGCCATAGGAGAAGATGGTTCAGCCCGGCGTTGTTCCAATGCCTTTAGGCCGCGTTCCAGTATAGGGCTGCGCTGACGGGCAATCAGGTGTTTTACCAGCAGCGCCTGCCGCGGAGCAGCTTCTGCTCCGATTTTCTGCAATCCATTTTCAAGCCAGGATTGGTACGATCGAATGGCCAGGTAAACCGGACGGCTGCTTGGATTCGGCAAAACGGAAGCCAATGCTCGTATCAGGCAATCCACATCCACCGCGTCGGGATGGAAAACCGGTTTTAGATATATTCCACTCGGCCCGAAGTCTACATCGGAATACGCTGTAATCTCGTCATTCTGCTGACAGGCCAACCCCTGGAACCCATTCACCGGCACCGGTTCGGCTGATAGAACCAGCGGAGGTATCAATGACTGAAAGAGTGATTGAATACTGCCCTGCTGGTCAAACCTGGCCGGATTCCAATCAGGGTCGGGTTGAGAATCAGGATTCTCAACAGGCAGTTTCCAGATACGCTGCCAGGCAAAAACGCTGAATCCCGCTTTCCGAAAAGCCTCAAATGCCGGGCTGCTTTCGTCTATTTCAGCCAGCAAATGATAGGCACCCCACTCGCCGGATTGCCGGGCAAGATCTTCCAACAAGGTTGGCAAAGCCGTCAGATTGGATTCCATCTCCGGGGCGACAAAGGCCACCCTGGCTGACCGTTCACCCTGTTGATAGTTGACCTGCCCGAACAACGGCGGGGCGCCATCTTCAGATGGTGAGACATTGGTATAGGATCCCCGCATGGGATGAAGCTGCGCAAATATGGCAGCCAGACCCAGAGGATTTCCTCTGGTCAACATCAGAGCGCTGTCCAGACCCAACACTTGCCGCCGGTAGCGGTATAGTGCAGGAATATCATGCCAGGCTAATGCACGAACGACTATTTTGCCATCTCCACAAAATACCGGTGAAAACGGTCGTCTTCTGTGAGTTCAGGATGAAATGACGTTGCCAGCAGACGGCCTTGCCGGGCAGCCACTATCCGGCCGCCACCTTTTATACTGCTTTCAGGCAGACGGGACAACACTTCTGCCGGAGCATGTACTTCCTGGATTAGAGGGGCTCTGATAAACACCGCATGGTACGGATGTCCATCAGGGTCAACCGACTTTAATGCAGGAATTTCCAGGTCAATTTCAAAACTATCCACCTGACGACCGAATGCATTGCGCTCCACAACAATATCCATCACAGCCAGCAATGGCTGCTTTCGCCGGGCATCTTTTGATAGAAAGATGGCACCGGCACAGGTTCCCCAGATGGCTTTTGTTTTGGCAAATTCCCTCAACGGCTCCATAAGGTTGAATGCCACAGCAAGTTTGCCAATTGTGGTGGATTCACCTCCAGGGATGATTAAACCATTCAAACCATCCAGGTCGCCGGGAAGGCGGACCTGAATGGTTTCAATTCCAAGTTTTTGCAGCGTTGTCTGGTGTTCGGCAAAGTCACCCTGCAGCGCCAGTACACCAATTTTCATAGGGTTATTACCAGCCTCTTCCGGCTATTAATTCCTGTTCAGGAATGGCAGAAATCTGCCGTCCGACCATGGGTTCACCCAGGTTCCGGCTTACTTCTGCCAGAATTTTCGGATCATTATAGTGTGTCGTGGCTTTTACAATGGCGGCAGCGCGTTTCGCCGGATCACCGGATTTGAAAATGCCGGATCCTACAAAAACACCGTCAACGCCCAACTGCATCATCAGGGCGGCATCAGCCGGGGTGGCAATACCACCGGCGGCAAAATTGACCACGGGCAATCGGCCAAGTGAGCGGGTTTCCATTACCAGTTCATACGGAGCACCCAGTTCTTTAGCGTAAGACATCACTTCTTCTTCCGGCATATTCTGCAGCCGGCGGATATCACCCAGAACCTGACGGGCATGGCGAACGGCTTCCACAACATCACCGGTACCGGCTTCACCCTTGGTACGGATCATGGCGGCACCTTCACCCACCCGCCGCAAAGCCTCGCCCAGGTTGCGGCAACCGCAAACAAAGGGAACCTTAAAGGCATGCTTATTCACATGGTGAGATTCATCGGCCGGGGTTAATACTTCTGACTCATCAATATAATCGATACCCAGTGCTTCGAGAATCTGGGCTTCTACAAAATGACCGATGCGGCACTTGGCCATCACCGGAATGCTGACTGCTTCCATAATGCGGATGATCACTTCGGGATCACTCATCCGGGCAACCCCGCCACTGGCGCGGATATCCGCAGGAACCCGTTCCAATGCCATTACTGCGCAGGCGCCGGCATCTTCGGCGATCTTTGCATGGTCTGGAGTGACCACATCCATGATCACGCCGCCTTTTAACATTTGAGCCAGTCCCTTTTTGACGGCAAAGGTGGCTACTTGCTGTTCCATAACTTCCTCCTGAATTGGTAAAAAGAACCCTGCATTTCGATTTTACCACGCAGAATCATGGTTTTAATTTGGGTTGAAGAGACTGGGTAACCGATCAGGTATTCATATTAATCAGGTTGGCGTCAGGCCAGAGCATTCTGGCTTTTTCCAGTAATTCCGGGCGGATAACCACTACAGCCTTTTTAAATAAAAGGGAGTTTATAACATCAAAGGCTTTCATCCATCCCTGTTGTTGGTCAAATTCAAGAGGCCCCAGCTCATCCATAAGAAAGAGATCGCTGTCTTTTACGTCGCTTAAGATGTTATTCCCCCATTCAAGTACTTCCGGGAAAAAATCCCAATGATCTGTCACTTCAAATCCAGATTGTCTATTCACCTTGCAAGCCAACAGGCGGGACTCACCGGTCGACACATTGACCACGTCTATTCCGGTTTTTTCACCATTTTCAAAAACCGCCGGACAGATCAATCCGGTTACTTTCAAGCCGGCTTTCAGGGCTTCGTCCGCCAACCGCTGGCAGGTACGGGTTTTCCCGATGCCACGGCCGCCGGTAAGAATTGTTATGCCGCCGGGCAAATCCATAAGATTCACGTCCAAAGCGCCACCTTTTGTCCATCCACCTGAATAATCCGAACAGGGACGCCATAGGCAGCTGTAAGGTTTTCTTCCGTGAAAACCTCGCTGACTGAACCGGCTGTTAACAACGATCCCCCTCGTAATAAAACAATTTCTGAAGCAATTGCTGCTGCCACGTCTGGCTCGTGAGTGGTCAGAAATATGGTCGAGCCGGAAGCATGCAATTGCCGGAGTATTCTTATCAGCCGTACTTTATTGGCCAGGTCAAGATGAGAGGTAGGTTCATCGAGAAGAATGACATGTGGCTGCTGGGCAAGTGCCCTTGCCAGCAGCACCAGCTGACGTTCGCCGCCGCTCAGGGAAGTTACCGTCCGGGTTTCCATCTCACCCAGACCGGCCAGCTCTAGAGCATGGTGGGAGGCTTCCAGATCTTCTTTGCGGGGCATTTCAAGCGGGTTCAAATAGGGGGTTCGCCCAAGTAAAACATATTCCAGTACAGAATAATCGAATGGCATATGCTCAATTTGCGGAACCAGTGCCATCATCTGACCGGCCTCACGCCGGGTATAGGAATGTAATGGACGGTCTTTCAGGCGAATGTCCCCCGATGTTGGCTGCAACCAGCCGAGAAGGATGTGCAGCAATGTGGATTTTCCGGCGCCGTTTGGCCCCAGCAAAGCTGTCACCGAACCTTCGGAAATCTGCAAAGACAGGTTCTTCAGAACATTCTGGTGATTACCATCGTAATGAAAGTCAACTCTATCCAATGAAAGAATTGGCGCAGTCATCTTTGACTCCGAATCCCGGTCATGGAGAGCAGGAAAATGAAACCAATTGCTCCGAGCAGGGAAGTGATAACACCCAGTGGAATTTCACCCGGGAGCAGTATACGAGCCAGATCATCACAGAGCAGGGTAAAAAGACCACCGATCAATAGTGTGGCAGGGAGGGTGACACGGGAATCCGCGCCAAATAGACGCCTGGCAATATGGGGAACAATCAGACCAACCCATGTGACCATTCCACTAACTGAGATGACGGAAGCCACGGCCAGTACCGCTGCACCAAGCAGAACTCCGCGTTCCACCCGGGGAGAAGCCCCCAGGGAAAAAGCCGCAGCATCGCTTAATGAAAGCAAATTCAGCCGCCAGCGAAGCAGCAAAAGAACCACAAGGCTGATTGTTACAACCGGCAATATGCTGAGAAATTTTCCCCAGGTGCTGCTGGAGAGTCCGCCCAGCAGCCAGAAGGTGATTTCTGGAAGCTGGCTTAATGGATCTGCCATATACTTCAAAATTCCAACTCCAGAAGAAAACAGGGCTGATACAGCGATTCCGGCCAAAACCAATCGCAGAACCCATCCACCATAACGCAAACGGTGGGCAAAGAAGTAGGAAAGTACCAGTCCGGCAATGGCAAATAGAGCCGCCGAAGTTTGTACCAGGGCGGCGGTGTTCCCCAGAAAAATAATGGCAAAAGCCGCACCAAATGATGCACCCTGTGAAACGCCCAGAAAACCCGGTTCCACCAGCGGATTACCAAAAATCATTTGGAAAACCAGACCGGCAGCTGAAAGTGACATCCCCAGAAGGATGGCAATCAACATACGCGGAAATCGCAGGTTCATCACCAAACGGTAGGCCATCTCATCGGCGGCAATGGCAGCCGGTGAAGAAATCTGTACCGAGGGATACCGTCCGATCAACAATGAAAAACCGGCCGCCAGCAAGAGCAGGCAGACAAGCAAAACCAGAATGGTTCTGCTTGAATGTATACGACTTGATTCCTGATTCACTCGGTACGACCTTCCACCAATAAAGATTTATTTCGTACGGTTAAGAAGCAAACTACCGGCACAATCGTCCAACCATTCCTGCCAACCGGAAATCTGTTTCAATCGGGAACAGAAAACCAACCGGTCAAATTCATTGTCAGCGTTCAGGTTTTGCATGGATGCTTCTACCTCCCGTTTCCATGTTTCTGTCACCGCTTTTTGCTTTTGCACCAGTTCAAACGCTGTTTCCGAACTCTCCTTGAGGGCAAAATACAACTTGGCCAGAAACACCTGACGCATATCCCGGCCATGTAATACAGGTTCCCGGATCCATTGTTTGTAGCGTTGTGTTCCTTCAGCAGTGAGGTGATATTCCTTGCGCATGGGGGAATTGCCCACCTGAATCAACTGCGATTCGAGGCTGCCATCTTGTTCAAGGGAATCCAGCATGGCATACAAATTACTCTGATTGATGTGCCAAACCCGAGACAGTCCATCGGGTCGGGAGAGATATTTAAACAGGTCGTATCCATGCATCGGCTCCCCATCCAGTAAGCCGAGAAGCATGATTTCCATAGTGTTTGCGATTTTTTTACGAGGTGACATATGTTATGAATGAGTATTCAATCGTTGAATAGAGAAATTATAGCATAGACAGCACTCACACCGGATGAGACGCAACATTTGAAAAACCCCTGACATTCTGTATATCTCAATCCTGTTAATAATGAGAGAGAAAAAAGATTTTCCGGTCGGGTTTGACTCCGCTTCCCCCATCAGTATAATTGGTGACAAGGGAAAGGAGCATGCATGTATGTTGGGATCATGCACTATGCAGCACCACCGGTTGTTGGGGGAGTAGAATCTGTCCTTTTCAGTCATGCGCAATGTATCAGCAATGGCGGGCATACAGTTCGTATCATCGCCGGTCGTGGTGAAACGCTGGATGCACGCTGTCCGGTAGAACTTGTTCCCCTTATCGATTCCCGCCATCCCCGCGTTTTGAATGTCAAAGCCAGTCTGGATACTGGCACAGTGCCAGACGATTTTGCAATACTGGTAGACCAGATCCAACACGAATTAGAACGCATAATGAGCGGCATGGATGTCATCATCGCCCACAATATTGCATCTTTGAATAAAAATCTGGCACTCACCGCCGCCCTCTTTAATCTTTCCCAGAAAACTGAAAGCCCGCGGATCATCCTCTGGCATCACGATTTTGCCTGGACCACACCGCGCTACCAGCCGGAATTGTATGACGGCTATCCGTGGGATTTGCTGCGCACTGCCTGGCCTGGAGTGACCCAGGTCGTTGTCTCAGAAGAACGACGGAAAGAATACTCTTCCCTCACCCGCCTGTCTCCTGACGCCATCCACGTGATCCCGGCAGGAATTGACCTGAGCGGCTTCCTGGCATTGAACAAACAGGTAACAACACTGGCCAATCAGCTTGACCTTTTTCACGCCGCCCCGTTGCTGCTTACCCCTGTCAGAATCACCAAACGTAAAAATCTTGAGTTGGCCATTGAAACCACCACTCATCTGCGGGAACATCTTCCATCTGCTCAACTGGTGATCACCGGGCCACTCGGTGCCCATAATCCGGCCAATCAAGAATACCTGAAAAAACTTATTTCATTGCGAAAAATGATGGGTGTAACCGGCAGTGTTCATCTGATGGCAGAACATATCCCTGAGGGTCTTGAAATGGAAAGCGTAGCCAGTTTTTACCGGCTGGCAGACGCCCTGTTGCTGCCCAGCCGGGAAGAAGGTTTTGGAATACCCATTCTGGAAGCCGGGATGTCTAAAATACCGGTTTTTTGCAGTGACCTTCCTCCACTGCGAGCATTAGCTGGCCCATGGGCTCATTATTTTGATCCCGATGATAAACCGGGAAAGATTGCCCGCATGATCACCCAGGTGTTGACAGAAAGCCCTCAATATAACTTGCGGATCAATATCCGAAATTCATTCACCTGGGAGGCCATTTACCAGACAAAGATTCTCCCACTGCTTAAAAAGGTAAAGTAGCCATGTCTAATACAGAGAAAAAGATATTTCGGCCTTTCCGTAAGGTGATATTACCCATCTTGAATGGTGAAACAACTCGAGTCTCTATCTCGGCGGCCCATTCACTGGGTATTGATGTGCAATTAATCGGTTTGCTGGTTGTGCCTCCGGGAGCTTCCGCCAGTGAAAAAACCGAACCGGCCAGAAAACTACGCGGACAATTGCAGGATTTGACCGTGAATGAATCTTTTTCCGTTCCACCGCAATTGATCGTTTCCCAGCAACCCTGGAAAGACCTGTGGAAAATGGTGTCTCGCGAAAAAGGAACTCTGCTGCTGCTTGAATATCCTACCCTTTGCACCGGTTCATGGGGAGTGACGGAAGAACTTCTTTCAAAACCTCCCTGTGACCTTGCCATTATCCGCGGCCCCTGGCCCGAAAAGAACCCTTCCATCCTGATCCCGGTCCGCGGTGGTCCATCCGCCGAGTTGGCGCTGCGACTGGGAATGTCTTTCCCTAAAACAGACCTGGATGTCATTCATTTTTCCACGGCCAACGCCCATCACGCCGAAGATGAACCTTTCAAGGGACTGGAAAAAATACTGCCAACTTTCCCGGAAGTCCATTTCAGCCGCGACCATTCTGACAATCCGGTCGATTCCATTCTGACACTGCTGGAAAAAAAGCAGCTCCTGATCCTGGGCGCACCGGTCAAGGGAATGTTATCGGCCATATCGAGCAACATGTTATTCATGAAGGCCCCCTGTGCAGTGATTATGGTTCGCAGGAAAGGACCGCTTCCCGAACGCTGGAGCGGAACAGAAGGAGCCATGTCTGGCGCAAAGGCCATCAGCCTGCTGGTTGACCGCTGGTTCGCAGAAAACACGTATCATGCCTCTGAGTTTGATGATCTTCAACGGTTGGTGGAAACGAAAGAAAAACAAAATTTGACCATCAGTCTGGCGCTGCCGGCTCTCAATGAAGAAGAAACTGTGGGAACCGTCATTCAAACGATAAAATCGAAATTGATGGATGAATTTCATCTTCTGGATGAAATTGTGCTAATTGATTCCACATCCAGTGACCGTACCCGTGAAATTGCCCGGCAGTTGGGAATTCCAGTCTATATCCATCAGGAATTACTGAGGGAATACGGTCCACGCCGCGGAAAAGGGGAAGCTCTGTGGAAAAGTCTGCTGGTGACCAGAGGCGACATTGTGGTGTGGATCGATACCGACATCGTGAACATCCACCCGCGGTTTGTGTATGGGGTGCTTGGGCCGTTGCTGGTCAACCCGCGGCTGCAGCTTGTGAAAGGGTTTTACCAGCGCCCCCTGAAAAGCGAAGACCGTCTGCAATCTGCTGCCGGCGGGCGGGTGACCGAATTGACAGCGCGCCCGATGATCAACCTTTTTTACCCGGAACTTTCCGGCATCATCCAACCGCTGGCCGGTGAATATGGCGGACGGCGCAAAGCGCTCGAACAGATTTCCTTCTCCTCAGGTTATGGAGTGGAAATCGGGATGATCATCGAGATCTTTGAGAAATTCGGGCTCGAGTCGATCGGTCAGGTAGATTTGCTGGAACGTATCCACCACAATCAGACGTTGGAAGCCTTAAGCAAAATGTCTTTTGTGATCCTGCAGGCCATCTTCCGTCGTTTGGAACGCCGTTACGGACGTTCACTACTGGAAGATGTGAATAAATCTATGAAATTGATCCATTACTCTGAACCCAATTATTTCCTTGAAGTAGAAGAACTGCCAGAACTGGAGCGCCCCCCGATGGTAGAATTGCCAGAATACCGCGCCGCCCATCATATAGAATAAGGCGGGTTTCCGGTAAATCTTAATCGTTTCGAGATGGTAATGACAGAAATCTGGCTGGTTCGCCACGGGCAAACAGATTGGAATCTGGAAGGCCGCCTGCAGGGACAGTTGGATGTTCCATTAAATGAAACCGGCCTTAAGCAGGCTCAGTCGCTGGCGGAAACCCTGCGGGGAAAGCCCTTCAGCGCCATCTATTCAAGCGATCTGATGCGCGCCCGCCAGACAGCGGAGATAATAGCCCGGGTCGTCAACCTGCCCATCACCTTTGATAAACGCTTGCGGGAAATTTCTCAGGGACAAGTGGAAGGCATGCTGTTTTCAGATGTCATCCAGAAATTTGAAGGTGCCCTGGCCGACCGCACCCGCAATCCGGTAGAGTCTCGCCTGCCGGGGGGTGAATCGGTTGCTGAGCTGGCCGAACGATTCAGAGATTGTGTAGATGAGATTTCCCGCCAGAAGTACACAAGGCCTGTGTTGTTGATTGCCCACGGACTGGCGATTGCCACGATCCTGTGTCAGGCTCGCGGGTATCCAATGGAAACGGTCTATTCACACATCCAGGAAAATGCCACAGCCGAAGTCATCGAATGGAATCCTCCTGCCTGATCCCGCTGACAGGCAGTATTCTTCCTATTAAAAAAACTCTATAATACTTTCAGGCTCAAGATATCTCACATTCTTTAACGAAGGGGAGTGGGACATGCTTACCTGGGATCGTTCATTAAGAATTGGTTTTATTTCCACCCGGTTTGAAGGGACAGACGGCGTATCTCTGGAAACCGAAAAATGGGCGGCTGTTCTGGAAAAGAATGGGCACCAGTGTTTCTACTTTGCCGGTATATGCGACAGACCGGCAGATGTCAGCATGGTGGTTCCCGAAGCCTTCTTTCAACATCCAGATAATGCCTCCATTAACCGGGTAGTGTATTCATCACCCATCCGTCCGCCGGATATCACCCGCCGGATCCATTCCCTGAAAAATCATCTGAAAGATGAGCTTTACCGGTTTATCAGCCAGTTTGACCTGAACCTGTTGATCACTGAAAATGTTCAGGCCATTCCCATTCACATCCCACTGGGAATGGCACTTGCGGAACTCATCGCAGAGACCGGATTCCCTGTGATCGGTCATCACCATGATATGTTCTGGGAGCGCAAGCGTTTCCTCACCAATTGCGTGTGGGATATTCTCAACTCTGTCTTCCCGCCGCACATGCCCACCATCCGTCATGTGGTGATCAATTCCTCGGCATCGAACCAACTGGCATTGCGCACCGGGATATCGAGCACGCTCATCCCCAATGTGATGGATTTTGATCATCCCCCGCCGCCGCCGGATGATTACGCCAAAAAAGTCCGCCGTGACCTTGGATTGGATGCCAGTGAATACCTCATCCTTCAACCAACCCGCATTGTGCAACGCAAAGGTATCGAACATGCCATAGAACTGGTCAGCCGGTTGTTTCTGGATGCGCGTCTGGTGATTTCCCATGCCTCGGGAGACGAAGGTTATGAATATGAGAAATTCATCCGCGAATATGCCGAGCGGCTGGGTGTGCCAACCCTGTTTATTGCCGATATCATCAAGGAAAAACGGGGATTAACCGAAGACGGCCGCAACATCTATACGTTGAACGATGTCTACCCCCAGGCAGCTCTGGTCACCTATCCATCAGACTTCGAAGGGTTTGGGAATGCCTTTTTAGAAGCCATTTATTACCGGCGTCCGGTGCTGGTGAATAATTATTCCATCTTTAATTATGATATCCGTCCCAAAGGATTCCGTGTGATTGAATTTGACGGGTATATCACCCAGGAAACAGTGGAAACAGCCCGACGGGTGCTGCAAAATCCATCTCTAGCTGCAGAGATGGCAGAACATAATTATCTACTGGGGCAGAGGCATTTTTCGTACACCATGCTGGAACGCCGCCTGCACACCATTATTTCAAGCATCTTCGGCGAGTAAGAAGTTAGGAAGAAAAACAACAGGGTGGGTTAAACGTAGTTGCATTTATCACGACCATTCGAAGGGTTATTGCTTGCCTGGAAGTGCGTTCAACCCACCACGCTCAAAAATCCGGTACCTAACCACATCCCTACCGGCATAGGAATATCAACTCCGGTCTATGCCAGACTTTTAATTGCATTTTCATCTATTTGATCCATCTGTTTTTTTACGATGATAGATGATCCTGATTAAGAATAATATTGCATATGGATTGCAAACTTAATCGATTTATGAATTATGATAGATATACATATTCCATTCTTTATAATTGATCAGAAGAAGCAAATATGGAAACCGAATTTTCATTTAGAACTCAAACCAGTCCGTATTTGGCCATATCTGCAAATATCCTGAACGGAGACAGCAAGGAACAATTAAAACTCCTACCGGATAATTGTGTAGATCTGATCGTCACCTCACCGCCGTATGCCGACCAGCGTAAAAACACTTATGGCGGCATCAGTCATGACAAATATGTAGAATGGTTTTTGCCGATTTCCGAACAATTACTTCGCGTTTTAAAGCCAACCGGAACCTTTATTCTTAATATAAAAGAAAAAGTAGTGGATGGTGAAAGAAGCACGTATGTCATTGAATTAATACTTGAGATGCGAAAGCAGGGATGGCTATGGACAGAAGAATTTATCTGGCATAAAAAGAACAGTTATCCCGGAAAGTGGCCTAACCGATTTCGTGATGCATGGGAACGTCTGCTGCAATTCAATAAAAACAAATCGTTTTCCATGTATCAGGATGAGGTCATGGTACCCATTGGCGATTGGGCCAATTCGCGTCTAAAAAACCTCTCTGAAACAGACAAAACCCGCGATAATTCCAGGGTGGGAAGCGGCTTTGGCAAGAACATCTCCAACTGGTTGAATAGAACCAAAGCATATCCGACCAATGTGCTCCATTTGGCTACAGAATGTTCCAATAAGAACCACAGCGCTGCGTTCCCGGAAGAATTGCCAGAATGGTTCATCAAGCTTTTCACAAAAGAAAATGATGTAGTGTTGGATCCTTTTATGGGCTCAGGGACGACGGTGTTTGTGGCGAACAGGATGAATCGAAATGCCATTGGTATTGATATTGTTCCTGAATACTGCGAAATGGTAAGGAATAAATTGCAGCCAAGGCTATTGGAAGAAAAGGGGAATTATGAAGCCGGTAAACCTGAATGATGTATCAAGTTATGTTGAACAACATATAGGTGTAT
Organism: Leptolinea tardivitalis; assembly: GCF_001050275.1. Taxonomy (GTDB): domain Bacteria; phylum Chloroflexota; class Anaerolineae; order Anaerolineales; family Anaerolineaceae; genus Leptolinea; species Leptolinea tardivitalis. The sequence goes on along the minus strand of NZ_BBYA01000003.1, from coordinate 41,815 downwards.
TCCACCAGAAACGCATTCAAAGTATTGACAGTCTGAAACTGACAGATGTATTGAAGAGAAAAAATCCTTACTTGTTTAAAGCAAAAAATGTACTTACATCAGAACAAATTGTGAAAACCCTGGTAGACGCGCATATCTCATCCAATGAAGAGACAATATTCGGCGATTGGTTGGAAGGTCTGGCCATATTCATCAATGGTCAGGTTTATGGTGGATGGAAATCTGGAATCACAGGAATTGACCTTGAATTTGATATGGAAGGATTTCGGCATATCGTTACAATTAAATCCGGCCCAAATTGGGGGAATTCATCGCAAATTCAAAAAATGAAAGATGATTTCAAAACAGCACAAAAGGCATTAAGAACCAGTAATTCAAACCTGGTAATAAAAGCCATAAATGGCTGTTGCTATGGGCGAGATAATAAACCAGATAAGGGTGATTATTTCAAGTATTGCGGGCAGAAGTTCTGGGAGTTTATTTCCGGTAATGATCAGCTTTATCTGGAAATAATCGAACCATTGGGACATAAAGCAAAAGAAAGAAATGATGAATTCCAGGCATCATATGCTCAGATGATAAACAAATTCACCAGGACTTTTGCGAATAATTTTTGCAAAGAAAATGGTGATATTGATTGGGAGAGACTTGTAGAATTTAATTCATCCATCTATAAACTATAGGGTGCGTTCAACCCACCACGCTCAAAATCCGGTACCTAACCACATCCCTACCGGCATAGGAATATCAACTCCGGTCATGGTGGGATCAAATGCGATGCCACCTGTGTTTTTCTCAAGATTGGCGGAAAACCATTCAAACAAAGGCACGATTCATCGGTTTTTCCCATTAAAATAACACCATGCCTTTACTCACTATCGAGCGCCTGGGGAAATCCTTCGGCGCTGTTGACCTGTTTACTGATATCACTGTGAGCCTGCCGGAAAAAGCCCGGGTTGGACTGGTCGGCCCCAATGGTGTAGGTAAGACCACTTTACTGCGCATCATCATCGGGGAAGAAGATGCCAGCACAGGTTCTGTCTTTCGTGCTCGCGGCCTGCGTACAGGGTATCTCCCCCAGGAAGCCAACCTGGATGGCGAGCAAACCCTCTGGCAGGAATGCCTGAAACCTTTCGAAAACCTTCTGGCCAGGCAAAAAGAATTGCATCGGCTGGAAGAAGCCATGAGCAAACCGGATGCCCCGGTTGATCTACTGGATTCATACGGTCGTCTTCAGCATGAATATGAGGTGGCCGGCGGCTATATATATGAAACCTGGATTCATCAAACGTTGACCGGACTGGGTTTCTCTGATGAAGATGCCCGGCGTCCACTCAACCAGCTTTCTGGCGGCCAGAAAACCCGCGCCCTGCTGGCACGCCTGCTGCTCAGTCAACCTGATCTTTTACTGCTTGACGAGCCTAACAACCATCTGGATATCGCCGCATTGGAATGGCTGGAAAATACACTAAAGGATTTTTCAGGGGCTGTGCTTGTCATTTCACATGACCGCTTCTTCCTGGATCAGGTGGCTGACACCATCTGGGAAATGGACAATGGTTTTGAAACCTACCACGGCAATTATTCCGCCTACCAGCAGCAACGCGAGGAACGCCGTATCCGCCTGCTGAAAGAGGTGGAAGCCCAGCAGGAATTCATCCAGAAAGAACAAGAATACATCCGGCGCAACATGGCGGGTCAGAACACCCGGCAGGCACAGGGACGATTGAAACGTCTCGAAAGGTTCCTGGAAGAAAAGAAACTGGACCGGCCAATGACCAGTGATGCCCTTCACCTGCGGTTGACTCCAACCAACCGTTCCGGAGACCTGGTCATCAAGACAACCGGCCTTTCAGTCGGCTATGCCGATGAAGGTCGGCCGCTGTTTGTTGTACCTGATCTGATCCTGCTGCGTGGAGAATGTGCGGCTGTCATCGGCCCAAATGGGGCAGGTAAAACCACCCTGTTGAAAACCTTGCTCGGTCAGCTTGCTCCTCTGGCAGGGGAAGCTGAAATGGGTGCCAGTCTCAAGATTGGGTATTTTGCCCAGGCACACGAAGGTCTGAACCCGAATAACACATTAATAGAAGAAATCAACCGGTCAGCTCCCAAAATGCTGCCGGGTGAAGTGCGTGACTATCTGGCGAAATTTCTTTTCACCGGTGATGATGTCTTCAAGCAAGTCTCCCTTCTTTCCGGTGGTGAACGCGGACGGCTGGCTCTGGCCTGTCTGGCATTAAGCGGCGCCAACCTGCTACTGCTTGATGAACCAACCAACCACCTTGACCTGTCATCTCAGGATGCTCTTCAGGAAGTTTTACAAGATTTTGACGGCACCATCCTGCTGGTTTCACACGACCGCTACCTCATCGACGCTCTGGCCACTCAAATATGGGATGTGTTACCCGATGAACGGGTCATGAAGGTGTTTCCCGGTACCTACAGTGAATATGCCGCCTTTCGCCGCCAGGAAAAAGAAAACATAAACAAAATTGAGACCGGAAAAAAGGCTGCATCTCCTGCTGCAAACACATTATCACCAAAGGCGAAATCCTCACGTCCAAGCCACAAACAGCAGGAAACCATGAAAAGATTAGAAGCCCGTATTTCTGATCTTGAAAAAGAGTTGGATGCCATCAGCCGTCAACTTGAAAATCCGCCGGTTGATTCTCAAAAAGTGCTTGATCTGGGGAACCGGTTCAATCAGATTCAAAAAGAACTGGAAGACCAGATGCAAAAGTGGGAAACCCTTTCCACCGAGATGTGACATTCATCTCTTCCTCAGGAAGAAAAACTTCATCTATAATCATCTATGAATTGCTTTTTGTTTCTTTGATTCTTTGACTCTGTTCAAACAAACAAATACTATAATAAGCACATTCAATCTCACTCAAACTTCTTTCCCATTTTCTTCTGGAGGATTTTTGGATGAAGTACCGGCGACTTGGGTATACTGACCTGCAGCTTTCCGAAGTAGGTATAGGCACCTGGATCATTGGCGGAGCTCGTTGGGAATGGGGTTGGGGGGTCACTGACGACGAAGAATCGATCCGTACGATTCATGCTGCCTTTGACCAGGGAGTCAATTGGATTGATACAGCCGCCTGTTATGGATTGGGGCATGCCGAAGAGGTGGTAGCCCGCACCATCAAAGACCGCCGCAGCAAGGTGATTATTGCGACAAAATGTGGACGCGGATGGAATGAGGAAACTGGCGAAGTGTTTGGGCGGTTAAAAAGCTGGAGCATCCGTAAGGAATGTGAAGATAGTCTGCGCCGCCTGCAAACCGATGTGATTGACCTCTGGCAAATCCACTGGCCTGACCCGGAACCTGATATTGAAGAAGCCTGGGGAGAAATGACCCGGCTGGTTCAGGAGGGTAAAGTGCGCTACCTGGGTGTATCCAATTTCTCTGTTGCCCAATTGAAACGCCTCCAGTCCATTCATCCGGTGGCTTCTAATCAACCGCCTTACAGCATGCTGCGCCGCGATATCGAAGCAGAATTGCTTCCATATTGCGCGGCGAACAAAATCGGTGTCGTGGTATACAGCCCCATTGAATCAGGGATGCTGGCTGGAAAGTTTAATAAAGATTATCTCAACACTCTGCCAGCCAATGATTGGCGCCGCACCAAATCATCCCTTTTCCAGGAACCGGAGTTCAGCATCAATGTGGAGTTTGTGGATAAATTGCGGCCGATTGCTGATAGAAAAGGCTGCAACCTGTCGCAATTGGCTATTGCCTGGGTTTTGCGCAGATCTGAAGTGACGGCTGCCATTGCCGGAGCACGCCGGGCAGAACAAATCAAAGAAACAACCATCATTCCCCGCCTTACACCGGATGAGATCAAGGAAATCGATGGGTATTTATTGGAACGCGATTCCAAATTAAAACAGTAATTTTTTCAGGAGATGACGTCATGTCAAAAGGATATTTACTCGGTATAGATATTGGCACATACGAATCCAAAGGTGTCCTTACGGATATGGAAGGGAAAGTTGTATCCGTACAGGTTTGTCCCCACACCATCATCATTCCCCGCCAGGGGCTGGCTGAACACGACCCGGAAAAAGTGTGGTGGGGTGATTTTTGCACACTTACCCATAAACTGATCGAAGTGACCGGCATCAAACCAAGCGAAATTCTGGGCGTTGGCGCCAGTGCCATTGGCGCCTGTGTTCTTCCGGTTGATAAAGACGCCAATCCGTTGCGCAACGGTATCCTCTACGGCGTAGATACCCGTGCCTATGCAGAAATTAACGAATTGAATGACCGCATCGGCAAAGAAAAAATCTTCAACTTCAGCGGTATGGACCTTTCCGCCCAGTCAGCCGGACCGAAAATCCTCTGGCTTAAGAAGAATGAGCCGGAAGTTTACAAGAAAGCCTATAAATTCCTTACCGCCTCCAGTTTCCTGGTTGCCCGCCTTACCGGAAATTTCCGTATTGACCACATGACGGCCGGTTTCACCATGCCGCTCTATGATCTGAAAAAGAACTGCTACAGCGATGAATTGACAAAAGACATCTGCGAAATTGGCCGCCTGCCTGAACCCGGTTGGTGCCCGGATATCGCCGGTAAAGTCACCAAGAAGGCCGCCGCTGAAACCGGCCTGGCCGAAGGCACTCCGGTGATTGTCGGCGCTGTGGATGCCGTTTCAGAAGCCGTGTCTGTCGGTGTGACCAACCCCGGTCAGGTCATGATGATGTATGGTTCCACCATCATCGTCCTGCTTGTGCTGGATAAACCCGTCACCGATACGCAGCTTTGGTGCAATCCGTATATCCTTCCCGGCACCTACTGCTCCATTGCCGGCATGGCCACCAGCGGTTCCCTGACCCGTTGGTTCCGCGATCAGGTCGGTAAAGACCTAGTGGCAGCAGAAACAGCCGGCGGCGCCAACGCGTACGGCGAACTGGTCAAAGAAGCCCAGGCTATCCCGGCCGGTGCAGAAGGTCTGCTCGTTCTGCCGTATTTCAGCGGCGAACGCACTCCCATCAATGACCCGCGCGCCCGCGGTATGTATTTCGGTCTCACTCTGGCTCATTCCCGCGGACATATGTTCCGGGCGGCGGTCGAGGGGATTGGCCACAGTGTGCGCCATAACTTTGACTTTATGCGCGGTCTCAATGCCAAGATCACCGAGGTTGTGGCGGTCGGCGGCGGCACAAAGAATCCCATCTGGCTGCAAGCGACCAGCGATATCTGCAAGATCGCCCAGCAGGTACCGGCGGTCACCTTTGGCGCCTCTTATGGTGATGCCTTTATGGCCGGTCTCGGTGTGGGTGCCTTCAAATCAGCCCAGGATGTAAAAAGCTGGATGAAAGACATCCGCACAGTTGAACCGAACACATCTACCTACGAGATGTACGATAAATATCACACCATTTACAAAGAACTCTACAAACGCAACTCCGACCTGATGCACGAAGTCTACGATATGGTTGGATAGGTTATAGGTTTATTCAATGATGTGAACGGGACGGTTCTTCAAATGAACCGTCCCGTTTTATTTTTATCCATTATTAAGAATGATGGTTGGTACAAACGTGGGTGTGATTGTCGGGGTCATGGTGGGGGTGAACGTAGGATATATCACCTGCGACGGCTGCTCATCTGCCGGTTCTTCCCTATGCGGCGGGAACAATATGTTAAACAGGTACTTAAGCGCGTTCTTTACCTGGATCAGTCCGGAACCAAAATACTGGTCCCACCCGGTTGTGCCCAGGTCTTTTGACGTACTCTTCATGGTCTTTTCTATTTGATCAGACTTCAGTGGAGAAATCCCCCGGAGCAGAGATGCCAGTCCGGTAACATGGGCTGCCGCCATAGAAGTCCCGGATTTATAAACAGGGCCGATCAAACCGGAGGAAAGCACATCCTTTCCGGGCGCCACCAGGTCCAATTCTGAACCGTAATTAGATTTTACCCAGCGGTTTTCATCATCATCCACGGCACCAACAGCAATCACATGCGGTAGGTTTGCCGGGAAGGTGACAGCTGAATTCGTGTTGCCACTGGCCGCCACAACGGTCACACCATGCTGGTAGGCATATTCCACAGCAGAAGCTACCTCAGCGGAGTATCCGTCAAAACCCAGGCTCAGGTTGATGATTTGCGCGCCGTGATCCACGGCATAAATGATTCCTTTGGATACATTCAATGCTGATCCGGTGCCAGAGTTATTTAGCACCTTGATGGGCATGATCTTCGCAGCCCAATCCAGACCGGCCAACTGGTATGAATTATTACCGGTAGCGGCCACAATTCCGGCCACATGGGTGCCATGACCGTTATCATCCATGGCAGTATCATCGTCGTTGACAAAATCATATCCCTGAACAATCCGGCCGGCAAAATCCGGATTGGTCAAATCAATCCCGGTATCTATAATAGCAACAATGACTTTCGCAGAGCCGGTGAAATATTGCCAGCCTCCCGGAGCGTTAATAGTCAACATGTTGGTTTGCGATGGGAAGGCTGGATCGTTGGGGGTGACGTCAAATGCTGTGGCGGTGTAAACCGGTTCAGCATAACGTATGCCTGCCAGCGATTGGATTAATGCAGCCGATTCCGCTTCCTTGCCGACGGGGACATCCACCAGTAAAGCACCGGTTGTTTTGTCCAATTCACCCACTTTAAATCCCAATTCGGCCAGCAGATTGGTCAGGGTTGAAAGTCCGGTTCCATCTTTCAATTGCAGCAATACTTTTCCGCTTTCCCATTGAGTAGAGGATGTGATCTCTTCTTCTGTTGCTTTGGTTTCATCGGAAATGGATGAAGCCAACACCTGCTCTGTCGGCAATTCGGTTGAAGGCGTTATTGTATCTGTGTCTGATGGTTGCACCGTAGATTGGGGAACTGCTGTATCATCTGCATGTTCAATAGATAACGTTGGATCGATTTCTGAATCTGTTGCAACCCGAGTCTCTTCGGGAGTGTTTTCCGGTTCAGAAGGTTGTGACTCGGGTTCGGGCGTTGATTCCGGCTGGGGGGCTACCGCAGTCCCATCATTCGATTCAACCAGCGGGGTTTCAACAGAAGGATATGTCGCAGGTGGATTGACCGGTTCAACCGAAACTGCTTCCCCGGTTTCTTTTACAGTAGTATCTGTAACCGGTTCTGGCGGCGGCGATTCCTCTGCCGGCGCAGATGGTGTGTCATCCAGCAGACGCGCACTTTGTGCAACCAGCGTGGAATTAAATGGTGCAACGACCAATCCGAAGGCCACGCCGGCCGCTATTAACGTCTGCCAGATCAAATGATTTCTCATAATGTATTTACTTTAAGTTTATTATCGGCATTCGTCAAGCGAATATGTTGTTGACAATTCTGATAGCTATAATAAATATGATGACTGCTTTTGTAGAGACTCTCGATAGACTGACAAAACCCGCCGTTCTGGTTGAACCAGGAGACGGGGGAAGTGTCTATTGCCTGGCCTGTGCCAACCACTGTCATATCCGGCCGGGGCAGCGTGGAATCTGCCAGGTTCGCTTCAACCAGGACGGAACCCTCATGGCTCCCTGGGGATATGTCGCCGGGGCTCAGATTGACCCGATTGAAAAGAAACCGTTCAACCATGTACTGCCGGGAAGCCATGCCCTGACATTCGGTATGCTGGGATGTGATTTCCATTGCAGTTTTTGCCAGAACTGGCTTTCAAGCCAGGTGCTTCGAGATGACCGGGCTACCCGGTCAGTTAATACCATCGAACAGGTAAATCCTGAAGAACTGGTAGCTTATGCCGTTCGCAACGGAGCACAGATCATTGCCTCTTCCTATAATGAACCGCTGATCACAACCGAATGGGCTGTCGATGTTTTCAAGCTGGCTGTCAAGGCTGGGTTGAAGTGCGTGTTCATTTCTAACGGCAATGCCACTATTCAATCGCTTGAATTATTAAAACCGTACCTGTCTGCGTATAAGATAGACTTGAAATCAATGCAAGAAAAGAACTACCGAGAGCTGGGCGGGAAACTTCAGAATATTTTAGACACCATACAGAAAGCACATGACATGGGTTTCTGGGTGGAGGTCGTCACACTGGTGATTCCCGGATACAACGACTCAAATGAAGAATTGTGGGAAGCCGCCCGCTTTCTTACTTCTGTCTCTGCCGATATACCCTGGCATGTCACAGCTTTCCACCCGGATTACCGGATGTTGGACCGCGAGCCGACATCGGTGGATGCGCTCACTCGTGCAGCCGAAATCGGGCAGGAAGCCGGCCTGCATTATGTATATGCCGGAAATCTCCCGGGGCGGGTCAAATCGCTGGAAGATACCTTTTGTCCGTTTTGCAGCACCCGGTTGATCCAACGCCGGGGATATACAATTGGTGAATATACGATTACTGCCCAGGGAACCTGCCCGAAATGCGGAAAAAAGCAGCCCGGTATATGGACAGATGATCCGAAAACTGTCAACCTGGGGGGAATGGGATACCCGAGAAGGTTGAGTTTTTGATCTTTTTTAGATGCAATAAAATCTAATAATCATTCTGCCACTTTCGATTCCTTGATCACATTCTGTTCCTTTTATGGATTCAGAAAGATCATTACACACCAACTGACAGACCGATACTTTTTCGATGCCTTGCGGCATCCCTTCAGGGCGACTACAATCAACAGAACAACCTGAAACAAAATTATTATTGATAGAAAGTAATTGTGTGATATGTCTCCAACCATTGAAGAACTGAAAACCATGGCCTTGAAATCCGGCGAAATCCTGCGCGCCGGATACGGAAAAGTCCATCAAATCGAAATGAAAGGTCTCACGGACCCGGTAACCGAGGTTGATAAACTCTCTGAGGAATATCTCGTTTCCACGATCCAATCCCATTATCCTGACCATGCCATTGTGGCAGAAGAGTCCGGTCTACATAAAGGAACCAACGGCTCGTGCTGGTATATCGATCCGCTTGATGGTACCGTCAATTTCTCTCACGGTATTCCGATCTTTTGTGTATCCATTGCGTATGCTGAAAACGATGATATAAAACTGGCTGCCGTGTACGATCCACTCCGTGATGAATTGTTCAGCGCAGAAAAGGGGAAGGGCGCCTGGCTGAATGACCGGCCAATGAAAGTAGCCGGATCCACAGAACTGATCCGCAGCCTCAGTGTAACCGGCTTTCCTTACGACCAGAAGTCACCTGAGATGCAGCGCGGGTTGGAGCTGTACAAACGATTCAGCCTGAATGCTCAGGCCTGCCGACGGCTGGGTTCTGCCGCTTTGGATCTGTGTTATGTGGCGGCTGGCCGAATGGACATCTATTTTGAAATCCAGTTGCGGCCGTACGATATTGCCGCCGGAATTCTCACCGTGTTGGAAGCCGGGGGTGTGGTCACCAAATTTGACGGCGCCACCGATTACCTGACCAAACCCATCAGTATCATTGCCACCAACAAACACCTGTATCCCCAGGTGAAAAATTTGATTCAGGAAGGTTAACCCACCTGCATGCCTGCCGACCTGCCACTTGACCAGATTTTGGAAGGCGATTGCATCGAACTTCTGGCCAGTCTGCCGGCAGAATCGGTTGACCTGATTTTTGCTGATCCACCGTATAACCTGCAACTGCAGAACGAACTCCGCCGACCGGATAACTCGCTGGTTGATGCCGTAAATGCACATTGGGATCGATTCACCAGCTTCAGCGAATATGACGCTTTCACCCGCGCCTGGCTGTCTGCCTGTCGGCGCGTCTTAAAACCAGAGGGAACCCTGTGGGTGATTGGCAGTTACCATAATATTTACCGGGTCGGCGCCATCCTGCAAGACCTGGATTTCTGGATTCTGAATGATGTGGTATGGATCAAGTCAAACCCCATGCCAAATTTCAGGGGAGTGCGGTTCACCAACGCGCATGAAACCCTTTTGTGGGCACAAAAAGAACGCGGAGCACGTTACACCTTCAACCACCAGACCATGCGCTCCATAAACGATGACCTGCAGATGCGCAGTGATTGGTATCTTCCCCTGTGCGTCGGCCGGGAACGATTGCGGTCTAATGGCGTAAAACTTCATCCTACCCAGAAACCCGCTGCCCTTCTTTACCGCATTCTGGCCGCCAGCACCCGTCCCGGTGACGTGGTACTCGACCCGTTTTTCGGCACCGGCACAACCGGTGAAGCCGCCATCCGGCTTGGCCGGCATTGGATCGGCATCGAAAAAGAACCGGTCTACATTGAGGCAGCCCGTAAACGGTTAAGTTGTGTTCACCCGGATTCGGATGGGATATCCAGTTCTGAGAAACCAGACCTTCGACAGAGAATTCGTCTGCCCTTTGGCACCCTGCTAGAATATGGATACCTGCATCCCGGTGATATTCTCTATCTTGGACCTGATTCAGCCATACAGGCAGTCATTACCCCTCAGGGTAAACTGGCTGTAGATGGACTGATCGGATCCATTCACAAAGTAGCCAGTCAACTTCAAGACCGGCAGGCCAATGGATGGACAGATTGGTATTATTACGATGCCAGTGACCATCAGCGCCATCCTATTGATAAACTGCGTCAGCAAATCTTATCCTCTCAGGAGACTGAATCTGATGAGTAAAACCCAAACGTATACACAAAAAGCCTGGTCTTTAAATGATCTGCTTCCGACTGGTTCTAAAGAAGAGTTGGATGAGCTGTTTGCATCACTGGAAAAAATGGCGGCAGATTTCGAAACTACCCGTCCACTCCTGAAAGCCTCCATTTCAGATGAAGCCTTCTTGAATCTGGTGGCACAGCAGGAAGAAATGACCAATAAAGCCAACGTACTCTTCAGTTATGCCAACCTCTTATTTGCCGCCGATACACAGGATCAGAATGCCCTGGCTTTACTGGCACGCATTCAGCAATTTATGGCGGAACTGACCAACCGTACCATGTTCTTCAGTCTGTGGTGGAAAGATCTGGATGACACCCATGCCGAGAAACTGATGGCTTGTGCTGGTGATAACCGGTACTGGCTTGAAGAGATGCGTCATTTCAAGAAATATACCCTCACCGAACCAGAAGAAAAGATAATTAACCTTAAAGATGTAACCGGTTCAAATGCATTAAATACTCTCTACGACACCATCACCAACCGTTATACCTTTGATCTGACGGTGAATGGTGAAACCAAAACCATGACACGCGGAGAACTTGCCGTCTATATGCGCGAAGCCGATCCCGACATCCGCCGGCAGGCTTACCAGGAACTATACCGGGTGTACGGGCAAGATGCCCCGATCCTGGGTCTCATCTACCAGAATCTTGTGCGTGATTGGCACAATGAGCAGCTTGGCCTGCGGAAATTCGTCAGTCCGATTGCCGTCCGGAATCTGGCCAATGATATACCGGATGAAGCGGTGGAAACCCTGCTGGCAGCCGCTGAGAAAAACGCCGTTATTTTCCAACGGTATTTCAAATTGAAAGCCCGCTGGCTTGGCATCCAGAAATTGCGCCGGTATGACGTGTATGCCCCTGTGGCTAAATCTGATAAAAAATACTCCTTTGATCAGGCCGTCCATCTGGTGATGGATGCGTACAGCGCCTTTAACCCGAAAATCGCCGAACTGGCGGAGCGTGTTCTGGCGGAAGATCATCTGGATAGCGAAGTTCGCCGGGGAAAACAGGGAGGCGCCTTCTGCCTGACGGCACTTCCAAAGTTGACTCCCTGGGTGCTGCAAAGTTTCCAGGGCAAAGCAGAAGATGTGGCAACCCTGGCCCACGAACTGGGCCATGCCGTCCATTCGATGCTGGCATCCAAACACAGTATTTTGACCTTCCATGCCTGCCTGCCGCTGGCTGAAACCGCCAGTACTTTTGGTGAAATGCTGCTGGTTGACCACCTGTTGAAAAATGAAACCAATGAATCTGTACGCCGCGATCTGCTTTTCCGGCAGGTGGATGATGCCTACGCCACCATTCTGCGTCAGGCTTACTTTGCCATTTTCGAAAAAGAAGCCCATGAAATGATCTCTGCCGGTGCGTCAGTGGATGAACTCTGCACCGGATACCTGGCCAATCTGAAAACGCAATTCGGTGATTCTGTGGAAGTCAGCGATGAATTCAAATATGAATGGGTATCCATTCCGCATATCTACAACGTGCCCTTCTATGTGTATGCCTACAGTTTCGGGCAGCTGCTGGTATTATCATTCTATCAGCAATATAGAAAAGAAGGGGAAGCCTTCAAACCGCGTTACTTGAAAATCCTTGAGACTGGCGGTTCGCAATCACCAGACCAGATCCTCAAGACAGCCGGTATTGACATGCGCCAGGCATCCTTCTGGCAGGGTGGCTTCGACGTGATCGATGGGCTGGTTTCTGAACTGGAAAAACTTCCCGCCTAGTTCTTTTGATGGGGAAGGTGCACAACACAATACACCTTCCCCATTTTCACGATCAGCCATGAGGGGGATTTGCAATCCTTTTTCCTCTTTCATGTAAAATTCAATCCATCCATACTACATAAAAATGGGATTACCTATAATGACCCCTGGAAAAATGGCGCCGAAACATAGAAGATTTCCACTTTTTTTTCATCTTTTGCTACTTCCCGTCCTGATTGCCTCCTGCACTGGCAGCCCCCAACAGCCAACTCCTGCGCCCGTTACAGGGTTTACGAATACTCCCATTCAGGCAACCCCGCCGGTCTCTACGGAAACACCGGCTCCTACACCCACACCAACGTTATCCCTTCCAGTCGGTATCGGTACACCTATTCCGGAAACCTCCCTAAAAATCGGGGATACAACCAGGGGATATCCCGTAGAACTGGCACGCTGGGGTAAGGGGACGATTTATCAGATGCAAATTACTCCGGATAACCGGTATATCGTTCTGGGAATGACCTCCGGCGTTTACCTGTACGATCTGGCAACCATGCAGGAAGCGGCGTATTTTAATGACAAAAACCTTGCCGGAAAGTACCTGGATATTTCTCCCGATGGCCGTTATCTGGCTGCCGCGCCCTCTGACCGGGGCGGAAACGTGTATGACCTTTCCACAAAAAAGTATCTGTTTTCCTTGAATGACTTCAATACTCCCCCCAATGACTATGATTACGGCAAACCCCATTTTGCCTTTACGCCTGATGGCAAATACCTGGCCTGCATTTTAATAGATTCTTACACCATTCAATACTTTTCCCTGCCAGATGGAAATCCAGCCGGCAATATCAATCCACCCTCAGGAGATCCAACCGTCAGCCTTGTATTTTCAGGAGACGGTTCAACTGTATCCATCATTTCGAGGGATCAGTTGATGCAATACGATACAACAAGTAAAGAAAACACCTTTAATTCCACCTATGATGACCTCAATGGATATACCGTTTCAAAAGACCATTCCATCATTGCCTTAAATGAATTGAACAAAATTGAATTCATAGACATTAAGACGGGAAAGTCGAAATTCACCATCCCGGCTCAGATTGAATTGAACCCTCCGGTTAACAAGAGACCGCTCTACCGCCAGGTGGAAATAAGCCCGGATAATAATTTTGCCGCAGTGATTACCAATAATTGGCAGGTTTGCCCGTTGGTTCTGAAAACGCGCAGCAGTCTTCCCTGCCTTCCCTATGAAAATTACTACGTTTATTTTTCCATTCAATTCAGTCCAGACAGCCGATGGCTGGTTACAACATCCTTTTCAGGTATAAGCTGGTGGGACACATCCACATGGAAGATGGTCCATAACATTCCCCGCGCTTCCAGTGTCGCCAAAAAAGCCTATTTCTCACCGGATGGAAGTACTTTTCTATCTTTTCAACATACTGATAATATCGGCGAACCGTCGATCAACAAGTATTCCATCCTGAACCAGACAGAAAATTCCGCTTTTTTTGTTGATCCCAATCCTGTTGGGTCGATCCTCATTAAAGATACCTATAATTATCCAAACAACCTCATACTGGCAGATACCCGCAGTCCGTTTTTTTCTGAAAGTGCCCGGAATGTTTCGTCCTCTCTATTGATTTCCGGAAACAATTCCTATCTCAGTTGGATCCGGCCGGATAATGGCAAACAGGTGGCTTTGTCCATTCTCCCGTTTACCGGATCCCATGCCATTGAAGCCTCCTCACCTGATACAAGAAAGGTGGGTTTGGCTTTTGGTGAAACTGAACAGCTAAATATCCTGGCGGCCAATGTTGAAGATCTATCTGCAAATGGCGCAGCCGGTTCTTCAATCAATTTTAAGAACATGGTTTTAAACGATCAATCAGGTTTTCCGTGCAGTTCATTATCCATCAGTAATACCGGTCTGGCTGCCTGTTCGATAAAATCAAATGGTTCCACCTGGATTGAATTCTGGTCAATTGATACAGGAAAAAATACTGGCACCATTGTCGATGATAGTGACATGATCGCTCTTTCACCCGATGGCACACGAATAGCCTCTCTCGATATCAGTCAATATCTTTTAAGAGTAGACGATATCACAAATCCATCAGATATATCAGAGATAAAGAAAATTGAAATTAAACCCTGGTACATCAATGTCTATTCTCCTGAAATCACCGTCATGGTGTTTTCTCCGGATGGTAATTCTCTGGTTCTTGGACATGACAACGGGGATATCCAGTATGTGGATATTTCGACCGGCGAAAAAGGACTGCTGCTCCAGGGCCACGTGGATGAAATCACCGGTCTGGTTTTTTCACCGGATGGAAAGGTACTCTATTCCTCCAGCTACGACGGCACCATCCGAGTCTGGGGAATGAAACCCAAGAATTGACCTCTATTTTGAATTAAATAACCGACACCCGGGATTTCCTTCCGGGTGTCGGTTTAATTTGTGTTGCTGTGAGAAAACAGATCAGGCTGCGGTCGTTTTCCCTGCTTTCTTCTTCTTTCGTTTTTCTTTATCTTTCGGACTTTTATCTCCCATAGCTGCCTCTTCTTTCTTCATGGTTGAATAGAAATGGATGAACGGGTGAGGTGATCCTGAATAACGAAATCAAATAACGTTATCACAATTTTTAAAGAGAGACAAGTCTATCGGAAGAATTTTGTTTCATCATTTTTCCGGTTTGAACCGGTAGATATACATTCCCTGGAATGTGGTGACCACATACACCATATCCTTTTCCACCGCCAGATCCCAGGCTTGCAGGTTGCCGGTTGTTCCGGCAAAGCCTGGTTTTTCTGGAGAAGAAATATCGTAAACCGTTGTTCCTCCCAGGAACAGGTATGA
Source organism: Leptolinea tardivitalis (assembly GCF_001050275.1). Taxonomy (GTDB): domain Bacteria; phylum Chloroflexota; class Anaerolineae; order Anaerolineales; family Anaerolineaceae; genus Leptolinea; species Leptolinea tardivitalis. The sequence goes on along the minus strand of NZ_BBYA01000003.1, from coordinate 26,629 downwards.
ACCATCCTTGTAAATATCCGTCATGCCCACCTGCACCGGAATCAGGCCGGATTGACGGGGATCATCCGGTCTGGAAATATCAAAGGTCAATACACCGCTCATGGGTACACTGATATACAACCAATCTCCGTCCAGATATATACCGGACGGAGACAGGTGTTTAATTTGCGGCAGCGGAATAGACTTCACCTCCACCGGTTTTTGCGGATTCTTCAAATCAAAAACCCGGAGTGACAGGGGTTCCGGTTGATCATGGTCATCCACCGCTCCATCCAGGGCATACAAATATCCCTTTCCCATTGCCAGATGCCAGCGTTCGTTGGCCACGTCAACAAACTGGAGTGCCGACGGGCGGGCAGGGTTGGAAATATCCACCACCCAGAGCCCTTTCCCCGGGTAGAAAGCATCGTCTAATCCCCAACCGGAGAGGTAAGCCAGATCACCATTCAAGACAATGTCGAATGCACCATCTGAAACAGTTTCATCATAGACCGCTCCCACCTGAATCGGTTTGGCCGGGTCGGTTACATCAACCACATGAAATGGATAGTTGCCGTCAGAAATATAGGCATACTTCCCGCGGACTTCCAATCCAGTGGGATATGGCAGATACAGATTTTTGCGTTCGTCGTCATACGCCAGTTCTCTGGGATGTTCCGGTTCAGAAATATCGACGATTCGGAAACCACTGTTCCGCCCGGTGACATAGGCTGTTTGCCCTTCCACCCGGATATTGCCCAGCACATCCGGAAGGGGTGTCATGTAATACCCCAACCGTGAAGGGCTTGCCGGCTGACGGATATCTGCCACGGTCAATCCGTACGCTGGATCGGTGATTAGAAGTCTATCTCCTTCCACATACAATCCACGCTCACCGTGTTCTTTAACCGTCAACTCCCATCCGCCGACTGTCGTGGGTAAAAGTCCTTCTTCCTGTGGATGCGAGGGATCAGAAATACTGATGATATGAATGCCATCCATATCATCGGCCAGATATACCCGGTTTCCATCCACCACCAGACCGGATGAAGTTTGTGTATCCAACCGTCCGGCAATGACTGGCACTTCGGGATCTGTCAGATCGAGGATGACCAGCCCATCCTGCCCGGCTGCCAGGCATAAATACTTTCCACAAACACGTACACTTTCGATGTAACCACCGCTATGCCCACTTTCCGGTAACGCTGAAAAAGGCAGACTTCCCACTTTCTTCGGTGCCTTCACAGACTGAACATCATAGATTTCAAGTTCATTGACCGATGTATTTACCATGTAAATACGTCGGTCAATCAGTGCCAGCGAAAACGAAGCCCCTTCGGGCTTCTCCGCTTCAAATACTATAGAGGGTTTGGCCGCCTGGGCAATATCTACAATCACCAATCCAGACGGATTACATGCCAGATAGGCGGTTGTCCCTTCAATGGTGATTGCGTCACATCCGGGGAGGTTTGGGGTTACAGCTCCTGCCGGTTTGATGACATTCGGCTGGCTGATGTCCAACACGTGCAACCCGCCGTACAGGGCAACCGCGTAGAGGGTATTACCATTCAGTGCCAACCCCATCACCAGGCCAGGAAGAACCGGGCTTTCGGCCATCAGGCGGGGTGATGCCGGATTGGAAATATCCAGCGCCACCACTCGCGGTCCTTGGCCAAGGTACACCGTGTCACCCCGGGCTGCCACTGCCACCGAGCTTCCACCCAGCTGGCCGATAAATTCAAAACCTTGCGGCTCTATCCCGCCAATATTGATCCGGCTGCCCGTCTGTCCAAACAATCGGGTGATCCCTTCTATCAGGGGAATCGATGCACCTTGATTTTCAGAAGGTCTGGCGGAAGAAGGGGCGGAAAGAAATTGACATGCCAGTATAGACAGGCACAGGATGCTGCCAATGAAGAAAATCTGGTTGGTTCGAACTTGCATACGACACCTCCCAAGAACTTTCTCTATTCATTTTTAACAGAACCATTTCCCCCGGTATAAAGATCACCTGTATTTATCATATTGTGACGCTAATAAAAATACAACACCCCTCTTTCGAGGGAATTTGATTCAAGAATCCTCGCCATAGAAAATCGGGTGATCTGTAGAGATGAAAACATCCAGCCGGCAGGTATCGTGATTGAAAAGATACCTGCCGGATACTTTCGTATTTATATCAACATGGTGTGCAAATTGTTATCTTATCGCTTACTTTAACACAGGTCGGCACGCAGTTTGATGATGATCCCTTCGATGGAGATGGATCATAATTTGGACACAGGCCGGGCATATATCCGGTCGGCATAAAGCCAGAAGGTATACGGCAGGTATTATCCACACCCCAAAGGGCTTTCAGAGGATAATTCTTTGCATCTTCTTTTAATGGATATCCGGCCTGTTCAAAAGTGAAATGATCATTGAATTCAAACAACGACCCGTCAGGCAGCGCCGCATCTGACCAGGGAAGCCAGATGAACTTCCCTTTTTCCCCGCCAGTCAGTGTATTTTTAAAGGCTATTTCTGCCACTGCCGGATCAACTTTCGATAGACGCGACCAGGCCAGATCAGGGTCATCACCCTTTCCCTCATCGAATACTACTTCGTAATATCCACGTCCTTCGGAAAGGCTGGAATCCGGTTTGACCACATTAATCCCGCCAACATTCAAGTCTGGATTGGTTAAAACCTTCACCGATTCTGTTGACCATTCAGTACTCTTCGGTATTCCGGTGATGATAAGAATATTCCCGCGGTTATCAAGATCTGTATCAATTTCAATCATGAAATACGTATCAGCGCTCGGGTTGCTGGAAAAAGAGGTATTGACTTTGTATAAAATGTACACCCAAAGGGGATCCTCACGGCTGAGCTGTACAGAAACCAGATCGGTCAGAGGTAGGTAGTTCATGTCAGTGTCAAACGGGCGTTCATATTTTCCATTTTTAAAATCATCACCCCCAAACGCCTGCTTCTGTGGAGCCGTCCGGTCATCCACCTGATCGTGAACAGTTTGCAGAATTTTCCCAATGGGAGACCCCGGTATGTCTTTATGTACAATTTGTGGAATGGCTGTTTGGGTTGGTTCCGGTGGAATTTCTGTCGGAGTATTCTCAATAGTCGGTTTTACCACGGTGGCAGTGACGATTGGTGCAGAAGCGGCTTCAACGTTAACCCCTGAAGGGATATTACATCCGGATAATAAAAGAACAATGACCGCTACAAGTGCGCCTGATCTTCTCATTCTTCCTCCTGATAAATCTTTAGAACTCCTCACCTGATTTTTTATCCATACCGTCACAGCAAACACTGTGACGTAAAACAATCAGAAAGTTCTAAGACCCTTGTTTGTATTGGAGTTACATCTTCGGCGAGGTTCGTTGATTCATGAACCTCGCCGAATGAATATTCTTATTTACAACCGCAAACCATTGCTACGGTGCCCCAGCACGTCCAATGGCAGTTGGGACCACCTGAACGGCCTTTTGACGGTGGTGGGTCGTAATTGGGACACAGACCGGGCATGGTGCCGTTGGGGGTAAACCCTGAAGGAATCCGGCAGGTATTATCCACTCCCCAGATCGCTTTGAGTGGATAATTTTTCATGTCGTCTTTTACCGGATATCCAGCCTGCTCGAAGGTGAAATGATCGTTGAAATCGAACAGTGACCAATCCAGCATGCCAATATCGGTCCACGGCAGCCAGATGAATTTACCCTTCTCCCCGCCTGTTAGCGTGTTCTTAAAGGCAACCAGAACGATTGACGGATCTGTCTCGGATAATCTTGACATGGCCAGATCTGGATCATCCCCCTTGCCATTGTTGAAGAGTTCTTCATAATACCCGCGGCCTTCAGTAAGGTTGGGATCCGGTCTCACTACCAGGGTGCCTCCCACGTTGATGTCTGGATTCGAGAGGACCATTACGGAGTCGGTAGACCATTCTGTGCTTTTCGGCAGGCCTGAAACTACCAGGATATCACCGCGGCTATCCAGATCTTTATCAATTTCCACGAGGAAATGTAAATTTTGTGCCTTTTCGTCTGTCAGCGGGCCGTTTACCTTGAAAGTGACGTAAATCCAGAGAGGATCAGCCCGGTTGAGCTGAATCGTCACAAGATCAGCAAACGGCATGTAGTTCATGTCAGTGTCAAACGGACGTTCATATTTCCCATTTTTGAAATCATCGCCCCCAAACGCCTGTTTTTGGGGAGCTGTTTTATCATCGACCTGGTCATGCACCGTTTGGTTAATATTCCCCAACGGTGAACCCGGCCACATCACATGGACTATTTCTGGTACTGCGGTCTCTGTTGGATCTGGAGGCTTCTCTGTGGGCGGAATTTCCGTCGGTGTATTTTCAATGGTAGGTTCGGGAGGGATAGTTGGCTGAATTTGAACGCTGATTGGAGTGGATGCGGCTTCTGATTCTTGATTACCAGATGGTGAATTGCAACCTGACAACAAAAACAACACTACCAGAATAAGAGTGCCTGTTTTTTTCATACGTTCCTCCGTACAAGAAAGGCCTCTATTCTCAATAGGTTACATCATCACTATAAAGTATCCGGTGGTTAATTACAATTGCTGTTTTTTACGAGTTTTTTACGGTAAAAATTAGTCAACCAGACCCAAATTTGATGTACATATAAAATTCCCTGTTATCCAATTGTCTTCGGCTGGGTAGAAGCATCCGGACGGAGCCTTTGCCTGTCAACCGAATCAAGTCCCCGGATGCTTCCACCGCAGGCATTACCCCGGAATTCACATTTTCAAATTAATAACTTTCATTCCATGTCCCGGGCGAAGCAGGCGGAGACGAAAATGCGATATCCCCATAGACTCATACCGCCTGCTTCACCCCTGCATAGGGTTTGGAAATAATACGTTGTTTTCGATTTATCTGGCCTTACCGCACAATCCGCGGTGAGACAATCTTCCATGTGGCCGCTTTATTGGTCGTTTTGACGAGGGAAACCGCCTTGTCGATCCGTGCAATCGCCCACCCATGCTGCGGATCAACAAATGAGAATTGCCCATCCCAATTGACCACCTTCAAATAAATCCATTTCATTCCATCATCGCTGCTCTGGAAGGAATCACGGCCGAGCAGATAAATATGTTTGGCATCAAAATACACCAGCTGGGCCGAGTCTGCCCTGGCTTTGACCGGTAGTTTCCCAAACAACCAGGTCTTGCCGTCGTTCTTGGTCATATAGAAATAGCCCTCATAAGCCTGGTGGGGGGTGACATTATCGTAACAGCCCACCAGCATGCGATATGACTCGGAAGAAAGCGCCACCGGCTGAAAGGTTTCGCAATAGGCATATCGGTTGAACAACTCGAGGTCATCCGGTGGTGCTGGAAGCTGACGTTTTGCCCAGGTGACACCGCCATCCAGGGTGATCTCGTAAACCGGCGGCAATCCGTCAAAAGGTTCTACCGATTCCTGGGTGCGCAGACCGAAACCGGGGTCGGAAAATGCCATACCTGTGTAGTTATCGCTGACGTCTGAAGGCAGGTAATCCCATGTCAGGCCGCCGTCTGAGCTGCGATACAGCCGGTGGTCATAGTTTGACCCGACATCCTCAAAAACCCCGCGGATCATGAGCCAGATGTTTTTCGCATCCAGCACAGTGAATTCTGCCCAGTATTTGTCTCCGAAAACCTGATGATTCAACGGCTGACCGGGCGTCCAGGTCAGACCACCGTCGGTGGTGTGCCAGACCACGGCCTCAGACTTGATCTGTCCATTGAAGGCGTAGATGATCCAGGCGGTTTTGGCATCCAGAAAAGCACCATACGTGTTGACGGTGGCCCCATCGGGGATGGGTTCGGGCGGCGAGGCTTCCCGCCAGGTCAGCCCGGCATTGACGGTGGTCAACACGGTCTGACCGGTGATCGCCCAGCCTTCATCACGGCCGGTCATTTTGATGTAATCCAGCACAATGTCTGTATAGGGTTTAAACCGAGGAGCCGCAGCCGGCTGGGCTGCCGGTGCAGGCGGCGCCGCTTCTTCACCCGGCGGGAGGATTGTCGGAACGGGGGTCGGGGCGGCATCCTGCGCCTTCACGGGCGACGCCGCTGGCGCCATAAAGAACCCGCAGGCGATAAATATCAATAGAAGGAAACTGAATATCCGGAATGGTAATCGGCGCGAGAGTGACATGCATCCACCTTCTTTCTACATGTCCCATTATAGCCGGGTGTGAGCAGGTGTATGAAAGGTTGAAATCTCTCCACAGCGATTGGGTGGGATCAAAAGAGATCCCACCTTATTATTAAGCTAAATACGTCTGGTAAGGTAATATCTATGTCTTGAATCTAGATAAAGAAAAATTTGAATATGCCATTTTTCGTTATGTTACAATTTATTTTTGTTCAAATATCACCCAAATAGGAAAACAGTCTATTGGAAATTATTTCGTGGAATTTTTTTTATCTTTCCATTATTACTATTTTTGTATATTTCATTTTAAGTAGACGTGCACAAAATATTTGGTTGCTTATTGTCTCATACTTTTTTTATTCTACCTGGAACTGGTATTTTCCTGTTGTTCTTCTAGCAACGTCACTTTTTAATTTTTTTATTGCTCAGAAAATTGCAAGAAGCGAAGAATCTCAAAAAAAACTATATTTATGGATTGGTATAAGTATTAATACAATTGCACTTCTCTCGTATCGAATTATCGATAATTCAGAAGTTCAATTTATTCCTTCTTTAGTATCTTTGATTCGTATCAACACATTAAAAGATATTGTTTTACCAATCGGTTTTTCTTTTTATTGTCTTCAAGGGATATCATATCTTGTTGATGTCTATAGAATGCGAACTTCAACGGAAGATGATTTTGTTGATTTTGCTTTATATATGAGCTATTTCCCAAAATTAATTGCTGGTCCAATAGAACGAGCCAGTTCCTTTCTTCCTCAATTAAAAAAACAACGAATAGTTGACAACGAAAAAATCGAATCCGGTTTTTCATTAATCCTGATCGGTGTTTTTCGTAAAGTTGTTATAGCTGGTTTATTACTGGCAAACATACCGAATAATTATTTGGTTTCGTCAGTCGAGAATACAAAACCATATCTGGGATTGCTTTCTTTCCCTTTCTATTACTATAAAGATCCTTTACCATACTATATTAGATTGTTCGGAATTATTTGTTATGTAATTTACCTCTATAACGATTTTGCTGGGTATTCCAATATCGTGCGAGGAATAAGCACGTTGTTTGGTATAAATATTTCAGAGAATTTCAAGCAGCCATTTTTTGCAAGCACTTTTATCGATTTCTGGAATCGTTGGCATATAAGTTTATCAAATTGGTTAAGAGATTACATTTATTATCCCCTTACTCGTAGACTATTACGAAGAAATAATAATAATCCTAATATCATCAATATTTGTATTCCACCAATAATTACTATGCTTGTGTCAGGTTTATGGCACGGGTTGTTTCCTGCCATGATCCTATGGGGATTCCTTTATGGAATAATTTTATCGTCAGAACATATCATTTTCCGGAAATGGCCATCATTAAATCCTCAAAAACAACAAAGTTTCACAAAGCTTTTTCGGATAATAGTGGTTTTTACCATTACGAATTTTCTTTTTGTTCTCTTTGCATCGAAATCTCTTCCAATAACTTTTGCATTTTGGAAAGTCTTAATAAAAGGAACCAGGCAACCAATTAGTGGAGATTTCCCCTTTGTATTTTTTGCGTTACCAATTGCATCATTTGTTCTGGATTTTTTGCAGAGTAAATTTGAAGAAAATGTATTCTTCAAAACATGGCCAACCCTGGGAAAAGCAGGAGTTATTGTCATTGTATTAATGAGTATCGCAATTGCTGCAATGTGGACAACAGGCTCAGTATCAGAACAATTTGTTTATCAAGGTTTTTAATAGATCATCAACTTATGAAACTTCCAGACATTTTTCGATTTGACACCCTGAAAATCAAGTTACCCTTCGGGGTTTTACTTATTTATTGCATTGTACTTTTTCCAGTAGTTCTTTTTATTTTAGAAATCCTATTAAGATATACAAATTTGCAGGCTAATCTGCCACCATCGACCCTTGATCAGAAAATAAACTACCCAGAAATGGATGTTAAGTATCAAGAATTTGAATTCCAAAATAAAGTAAATAACTTTGATTGTATTTTTTTAGGAACTTCGATGGTTGATTATGGAATCTCTCCATCAGAAATCAATACATTTCAATTACAAACAAATATAAAACGACCAAATTGTTTCAATTTCGCTTTGGAAGCTGTGATGCCCGAGACTTCCTCAATTATTGCAAAGGCTTTCATTAATAAATATGGCATAAAAACTATCATTTTGGGGATTAGTGCAATTGATTTTGCTGGCAAACCTTATTTAACTCGTAAGATAAATAATATTCCATGGTTAAACTATATAACTGGATACCCTTCGTTTGAAGGTCAAATCATAGATCAATCAATTGTATATAGATACTTTATTGCACTTGGTAAATACCGGGATACAAATTACCAGAATGAAACTCACAATTTAAATCTCCTAATTAATAATTATGGACAACAAATTCGTCAAAACGAAAATTCAGTATACCGGGTGAGTCCAAATCGATCTGTTGAGTTGCCAGACTATTCGCTTTATCAACCTGATATCTCTGGGCTAAAGGAATTCGGTGAATTCCAAAAACAAGGAATAAAGATCATTGTCTTTGAAATTCCTGTTCACCCAAATTTCTTGCCATATTATGTACCACAGGGTGAGAAAGGGTACGAGGAATTGTTTATTAGACCGATTGAATCAATATTAGCAGATGAAAATATTCCGTTTATCAGATCACAACCAGATGTTGCTGATATTGTCTCGCAAAATGGTTGGTTAGATTATTCCCACCTAAATGAAAAAGGTGCTACCGAGTTTAGTCGTTGGTTAGCACTAAAAATTGATTCTATCCAATAATTATTGAAGGATTAACTGTAGTTGCGTTGAAATGCGAATGTACTAAACAAGTTGGTATTTCTTCTATCATTAACATGGACTCGCACCAGGAACCTGGCAATAGGGTGGGATCACCTTTGATCTCACCACGACCTGACCTCACAATTAACCCTGCCGAATTATAAGAGGGCATTATCACCGGGTGGGAAAATTTTTTACCTTCATGACCTTTGAATTTTCTTTCAAACCCGCAAGGTCGGGAATGCTCCATAATGCCGGAACCGGCTTCCATTCGCGCCACGCATTTGAGCCCATTGCGTCTTGTTGATTTCCGGAATACATCTTAAATTTTGCGAAGGTAAGGATGGGATACTACTTTTTATCACATATTGAGGAGAATCAAGTCATCCAGCCTATATCTTTTTATTCATCTGGAGAAAAGAAAGGTTTAAACAAATTCCTTACTTCTTCCGGGGCTTTATCCTCAGCTAATAAACGTGTTGCCGTGACGCCGAACATCAATTTTGCACCAACACCATCTCGCTTTACATTTTTCAAAAGCGATTGGGTTAACCCTTGAGCATGATTAACTTCGCCAATAATATACAGACATTCAATGAAATAAACCCAGGTAGGAATATCTGAACCCCCATTTTTAATAACAAACATATAACTATCAATAGCTTCATGATATTTTTTAATAAGGTGAAAGCTCCGGGCTAGATATTTTCGGACTTCCACATTTTCGGGATCAATAGCAGCGGCAGAGAGAAAATATTGATTGGAAACAAAAAATTTCTTTTGTTTATAAGATTCTATGCCGGCAATCTTGCAGGTATGAATGATTAGTCGTTTATATAAGCCGAATTTTTCTGGATGCTCATCTACCATTTGCTGCAAATTATCAGCAATAACTGACATGGGAATTTCTTTATTTTGTGTAAATTGCATTAATTCAATAGAATTGAATGGAATGAGCAACATCGGAGATGAACATTCGTTATAAAATTCTTCTTTAAACATCAACATTACATCTAATTCTTTCATTAGTCCCCCATTATCTAATCATTATTTTATCATCTAAAGTTGGCATAAGGAGTTGGTGTAACATATTTTCTGTAAATTGAAGAACCTTAACAAAAGAGGTGAGTCAGAAGTATCCTAGCGATAGGGTGGGATCGCCTTTGATCCCACCACGAGCTGACGTCACAATTGACCCTACCGAATTATAAGAGGGCATTATCACCGGGTGGGTTATTCTTCTTACCTTCAGTACCTTTGAATTTTCTTTCAAACCCGCATGGTCGCGAATGCACAATATTGCCGGAATCGGTGTCCATTCATACCGCGCATTTGAAATCATTGCAACTTATCGATTTCTTGAATAAATATGAAATTTCGCGAAGGTATGGTAAGGGTGCTTGTTGTGGATGAAGATCGGGGGAAAAATAGGTCATGGTGGGATCAAAAGCGATCCCACCCTATAGCTTCAGATTCCAGCACTTACCCCTTGATTTTAAAGACAGTATCTACAACTTTTTACATAGGTAGAAAAGTAAAGGGAAGATTCGTTACTCAATATCTTTTAGAACCATAAATAGGTTCACACAAAGGCATTTGTGTTTTGTTGCCACCATATAGAGGTTGCTATCATGGGTTACCAGAATAATATTGTTTTTTATTGCTGTATCCGCAATTAAAGCATCTTGAATATTGTTCGATTTATTCTTATTCAAGCTGTCTAAAGATGTCTTTATTGATTCATACAATCTAGTATCGTCGTTCCATTTACATCCATCCCATACCGATACATCCCAGATCGGAGTTTCTGTACTAATTAAATCTGTTGGTTCAACAAATTGATTAAAGATTTCTAGAAGTACTTTTTTTCTTTCACTATCTTTTGTTTTTCTCAATTCATCGATTTGAACATGAGTTGCATAGAAATCAGCTTTTCCTTTATGGGATTCTATTGTAATTGAACCATCAAGAATATGATTGTATATATTTGTATCAAACATATATTTATTCATTTTTCTTCCTCCCTTTTTGAATATGAAAAATTGAGTTGTCGAAACCTATTTCATTTCTCTGCCAAATAGTGCCAATACAGGCTCAATCCCCTATTTCCCAATGCGTTCCCACAGCTTATCCAGCGGCGCCTTGACCAGCGGCGTGATCTTCAATGTCTCCTCGCTTAACTCCCGGGCCCGGTCCATTTTACCGGAACGGGCATAAGCTTCAATGAACACAAACCGTTCTATCGGGTCGTTGGGATAGTCCCCCAGGGCAAAAGCCTCATCGCCCAGGTCGGCAGCCGCCTGCCAGGCGCCCTGCTGTGCCAGCAGACTGGCTTTTTCAAAGTAATAACACCAGCCGTGCGCCGGTTCCTGGCCAAACACAACCGCATCCGGTTGGTGCGGCTGGAAGGCGCTGTTTGTCTCTGGCACGATCACGCCGGGATTGCTGCTTTTCGCCGCTTCGCGCATCAACGGAGGCAGCAGTGGATTGACCGGGTCAAAGTCCTTGTCCAGCACGCGCAGGCAGGCGGGCGGTTGGAAATCGATCATCACCAACCGGTCGCTGCTGCCTTTGAAGTCTGCCGCTAGAAATCCCTGGTAAATATCCTGACCCGGTTCCAGTTTCAGGGCGCGGTCTTTGCGCACCGAAGCGTAATAAAACATGTAATCCATGCTGGTCGTATGGTTATCGGGCGCGTAAATCCAGTTGAGCGGGGCGACCAGGGAATTATCGCTGAAATACCGCAGCGGCAGATTGCTGCTCACCACAGCCGTTCCCGGCTGCAGCGCCGGGGCGCGCCAGTTCAACTGCCAAAAAAGATTGCGCTGAGTGTTCCAGTCTTTGCGGTAGGCCAAGCCGGTCTGCACCTGCAGACCCACAGCCGCCGCCACCAGCAGAGCAGTCAATCCGGCGCGCAGACCAAATTTGCCGGGCAGCCGGTCCAACAGACCGGCCAGCAGAATCGCCGCCCCCAGGAGGAACGGTAGGGTGAAGCGGTCATTCGGGAAACCCAGACCTATGGGAAGGCCGGTCACCCAGAAGGGAATGCCAGCCACCAGCAATCCGGCCAGGGCAATCCACAGGAAACTCCAGCGTTTCTTTTCTGATCTGCCTGCCTTCCGGCCAGCCAGTCCGGCCAGCAGGCCAACCAGTACAGCCAGCAGTACCAGTCCAGCCCAGTAGACCAGACTCGTCCGCAGGCTGAACAGGGAGGAATCCGGCAGGCGCCAAACCTGTCCCCAGGCGGCACCCAGCACCGTCCACAGGTCTTTCACCACGGTGGATAAAAGGTTTAGCAATGCCTGCAGGGGTGTAGACTTGATTTCAGCCATCAACACGGGTTGATAATTATGCGTCTGATGCGGGAAAAGGAACGCCCGCCAGTATCCCACCGCGCCAAACACAAGCAGGTTGGGCAGCCAGTAGAGAGCCGTCTTTTTGAGGCGGTTTTTTACCGATATTTCCCCTTCAACAGCGGCAAACAGGAAAAGCGGCCTCAGGAGTTCCAAAAGGAAAAAATACTCCATGGCCATCAGGTTGAGTGCTGCCGGCGGGAGTGCGGCCTGAAGCCACCAAACAGCCTTGCGGGGGTTGTCCAACGCTTTCAGGTTGAACCACAGGGATGCCAGGAAACAGTCGAACACGATAAAGAAGTGTCCGTACATCATGGCAATGGACTGCTGGGTGAACGAAGGCCACAGGGCAAAGGATAGACCGGCCGCAAGCGCCATGAATTCACAGCGCTTCCAGGTGGTGCGGACGATCTCCCACACCAGCACCGCCCCCAGCCAGCGCCAGAACAGGCCGAAGAGCTGCCAGTACCACGGCACAGCCCCCAGAATAGTTGTGGTGAAACGGTAAATCAAGCCCCAGTAGGGGCGGTTGGTTTCAAAATAATGCGCCAATCCATCCGGACCCAGTTTGTAGGCGATCCAGGTAATCGGCCACTCGTCCCAGTACCAGCCAAGGAAGGGAAATAACAGACCGTAGGCAGCCAGACAGACCACCAGAAGGCCTAAAGGAGCCATCCAGGGGGAGAAGTGCAGACTGTCTATGGATTTCTTAATCCGCGGTGGAACCTTTATCGTCATTTTCCGCAGGTTCGCGCACCAGGTAAACCGGCCGCCCCTTGACTTCCTGGAAGATATAACCGATATACACACCAATCACGCCGATGGAGATCATTAAGAATCCGCCCACCAGCAGAATGATGAACATCAACGAGCTCCAGCCCGGCGCCAGGTTGCTGATATTTCCCGTCACCCAGAAGCTGAGCACATAGATCATTTCAACCAGAGCGAGCAGGAGCATCAGCAGTCCCAGTGAGATGCCAATATACAGAGGCACCAGAGAAAACGAGAAGACGGCATCCATGCTCAGGTTCACCATCTTTTTCAACGAATACTTCGATTTGCCGGCCATGCGGGGCGGCGGCATATACGGCAAAATCACGCTTTTGTATCCCACCCAGGCCACCATGCCGCGGAGAAACCGGTGATACTCCGGCATACCCCTGATTGCTTCCACCACCTGCCGTGAAAGCAGGCGAAAGTCTGCGGCACCGGGGGTGATGTGCGTGCTGCCGATTCGGTTGATCAGACGGTAGAACAAAGTCGAAGTCCAGCGTTTAAAGGCCGATGTCCCGCCTGCATCCAGACGCTCAGTCTGGATAATGTCATAACCGCTCTCTGCCAGTTTGAGCAGCTCGGCAATCAATTCTGGCGGATGCTGACCGTCGCCGTCAAGTGAAATGGCATAATCACCATGAGAACGGTCCAATCCGGCTGTTAAAGCAGCCTGATGTCCAAAATTTCGGCTCAGTTCCACCACCTGAATTCGGGCATCCGTCCTGGCCAAATCAGCCAGCTTTTGGGTTGTGGCATCTTGTGACCCATCATTAACATACCAGATGGTAAACACATACGGCAGATCTTTGATGGCGGCCGTCAATTTAGCATGGAAGAGATCAATAACCTCTTCTTCGTTATATACAGGGATGATCAGGTCAACATTTTTCATTGGATAGAGTGAATCATACTACAAGGCAGCTTCCTATACCGTATATTTCCTCATTTTTTGGTTCAACGCTGATTGTTGATCCCATTGATTTATGACATTTTTCCCGTAAAATCGGTGACGGATTTTATTGTGAATTTATTGACAGACTTTATCCAGTTGTGATACTCTTCACTAAGAGAATTGATAAGAGTACAATACACCCTTGAAATTTGCATTCCCAAAGGAAGGTAACCGAATGGCCCATAAAATCAATACCGATGACTGCATCAATTGCGGCGCTTGCGAAAGCGAATGCCCGGAAAGCGCAATTTCTGAAATCGATGGCAAAATGACCATCGACGAAGCCAAATGCGTCGATTGCGGCGCCTGTGCAGATGTCTGCCCGAGCGATGCCATCCATCCCGCATAGGATGTTTTTCTAAAATCCAAACAAAAGGCAGCCGTTTGGCTGCCTTTTGTTTTTTACCGGCAGTTCAGACCCATAGGTATAATTCGGTTAATTCTTTAACAAATCATCAAGGATGCTCGTTCATGGATAAGTTCATTGTAGTAGCCGGAAACATCGGTGTTGGCAAATCCACACTGGTGAAAATGTTATGTCAAAAGTTAGGCTGGCAGCCATTCTATGAACCTGAATCTGAAAATCCATATCTGGCTGATTTTTACCAGGACATGAGCCGGTGGAGTTTCCAATCGCAGGTATTCTTTCTTTCGCGCCGTCTCCAGATTCATCACAAGATTCTGCATCACAGTGGATCGGTCATTCAGGACCGCAGCATCTATGAAGATGCCGAGGTTTTCGCCCGCAATCTGAATATTCAGGGTTATCTAAGCGACCGCGATTACAAAACCTATCGGTCATTGTATCAGACACTTATTGAATTCCTTTCTCCGCCTGATCTCGTGATTTTTTTACGAGCCTCTGTGGAAACCCTCTCCAAACGAATAGCCCTGCGCAACCGAGATTATGAAAAGACCATCAATCCGGCCTACCTGGCGCAGGTTAATAACCTGTACACAGAATGGATTTCTACATTCACCCTGTGCCCGGTATTAACAGTTCCGGCCGACGAACTGGATTACGTCGTCAGGCCGGATCATTTGGATTTAATTGCAGAAAAGGTACAACAAAAGTTGACAGGCAAAGACGAAGTGGTTTTCTCAGCCTCTGAAACCCTTTAGTCTTATTTCTTTAAGCATTTACCTTGGCTCAACCACCAGTTTGATGGCCGTCCGAACTTTTCCATCAATATCAACATCAACGAATTCTGGTATACAGACGATCGTGATATTTTCTTCTCCCAGATATCCCTTTGCCAAAACCAGGGCTTTTATTGCCTGGTTGACTGCACCCGCCCCAATAGCCTGAACTTCGGCATGTTTCTTTTCGCGGATGACCCCGGCAATCGCCCCTGCGACGGCGGCAGTGCGGGAGGTAGCTTTCACTTTGATGACATCCATCGTACTTCCTCCTGGTTTACTCGTATAGATTGTTTGGATAAATACTCTAGTAATAGGGGGCTTATTAATATTGTCTTAATGAATAATACAGAAAACCATCTCGTTATACAAGCGGCAAATTATGATTAATGCACAAAAAATTCGTTTTATTAGGAAAATTGATGGTGAAATCTCCTGCAGTTTAGCCGGAAAATTGACATTTTTTCCTTAAATCAGAACTCTGGCACCTTCTGAGGCTTCACAGATATACACAGCCGGATGCAGATTTGTTTCCTTTTCATATTGACTGGCCAGTGTTTTAGAAAACTCTTCCGTCATATCCTTCTTCACCAGGTTGACTGTACAGCCGGCAAATCCGCCGCCGGTTTGACGGGCACCATAACAGCCTTTGATGGGTTGTGCCAGCCGGGCCATCAGGTCCAATTCTGGACCGGAAACACCATACAAATCCCTCAACGAGGCATGGCATTCATTCATCAACTTCCCAAACGCCACAATATCACCTGATTCGAGCAACGGAATCGCTTTCGATGTCCGTTCAATCTCATTGACAACATGCCGTGCACGCATTGCTGTCTCTTCCGGCAATATGTCTGCAAATGTTTCAAAATCATTCACACTGATATCTCGGAGCGAATTCAATGAAGGTATCTTTTGCTTTAGCAATCGCACAGCTTCTTCACACGATTCCCTTCGTTTATTGTAGGCACTGGAAACCAGCGTGCGCCTGACGGTCGTATCGGCAATCACAATAGACACATCTGGCGGCAGGGGAAGAGTGCGATATTCCAGGCTGCGGCAATCCAACAGCATCAGGCGGTCTTTTTTCCCACAGGCAGAAGCGAATTGATCCATGATTCCGCAGTTCATTCCCACATACCTGTTTTCTGCCCGCTGACCTATTAATGCCAGTTGCATGGGGTCAATGGACCATCCTCCCAGCTGTTTCCAGGCTGTGCCAAAGGTCATCTCAACTGAAGCCGATGAACTCAGGCTGGCACCTCTGGGAACATCAGAGGAAAAAACCGCCTTCATCCCTTTTACGGCCAATCCTTTTTCTTGAAGAGCCCAGGCCATTCCAGCCGGATATCGCGCCCATTCTGAAAGAGGTTTTCCGTCAATATCAGTTTTACTTAGAATACTCTGCCGGTTAAAAACCGTCTCATCCTGCAAGTCAAAAGCATACAGGGTAGAGGTATCCGTGCCAGAAGCAGTAAAGGCAATCCAAGTGGCCAGATTAATCGCGGCAGGCAGCACAAATCCATCGTTGTAATCCACATGTTCACCCAACAGATTTACTCGTCCGGGAGCACAGGCAATATGAGCAGGAGTAGTACCAAATCGTTTCTCAAATTCTGCTGTTACTATCTCTTGTAGATTCATGGTTAACCCCGCAGTATCGAATAGTCTTTTTATGATATGGATCGATAGTGGATGGTTTCAGAAAGTTCCCGCAGCCGGGCTGCTGCCACTTCAGGTGTAATATCACGCTGCGGCATAGCTAGCATTTCATACCCGACCATGAATTTTTTTACTGTGGCTGACCTCAACAATGGAGGATAAAAGTGGGCATGCAAAATCCATTCAGGGTGGGGCTGTCCATCCGCCGGAGCTTGGTGAAAACCCATGGAATACGGAAAAGAGGTTTCAAAAAGGTTATCATATCGAATGGTCACCCTTTTTAAAATATCAGCCAGGGCTTCAACCTGTGAAGAATTTAAGTCTTCCAGGCGGGAGGCATTACTTTTTGCAGATACGAGGATTTCAAATGGCCAGATGGCCCAGAATGGAACCAGTGCTATGAAATGGTCATTTTCAGTCACCAGGCGTTCTTTCAAGCGTTGTTCTTCCGTCAGATAATCTTGCAGCATCGGACGATGGTTTTCATTGAAATACATCTGTTGAGAGATCAATTCCTTTTGTGGTTCATTGGGAATTCGCGATTGAGACCAAATCTGGCTGTGCGGGTGGGGATTTGAACAACCCATTACAGCGCCCTTATTTTCAAAAACCTGAACATACGCGATATCTTCCCGAGCAGCAAGATCGACGGATTCACGCGTCCAGGTTTCAATGACATTTTGAATGGCCGATATCTCCAATTCTGGCAGGGTCAGATCGTGCCTGGGAGAAAAACATACCACCCGGCATATCCCTGTTTCCACTTCTGCCTTCATCAAAGGATGTGTCTGACTGTCCTTTTGATGGGTAACTTCAGGGAGCAACGCGGCAAAATCATTATCGAAAACATACGTACCGGTATAGTTGTCATTTCTGATACCACCAGCTCGTTCATTGCCCGGACAAAGATAACAGTCTGGGTCATACCCGGGCAGCAATTCAGGCGGCTTTTTTTCCACCTGTCCCAGCCATGGCCGTTTGGATCGATGGGGGGATACCAGAACCCAATCCTGAGTCAGGGGATTAAATCGTCGGTGAGATGAAGTAATCATGAGATCAACTTCTTTTTGTTTTCATATGGTTTTTATAGTTACTTCTTTAATAGTAGGTTTTTTTGTTTTTTTTGCAAACAAAAATGAACAGAATTTCATACCATTTTACTGAGATGATTCCGCCAGATTTCTCGTTATTGCCAATTTATTTAACGCAAAATTTCCACAACAGACTCTGTCAAGAACCTATTCTTTATTGGTTTATAAATATGGATTCCGTATTCTTAGTAGGCAATGAGGAAATGTGGATAAAATGCAATGACGAAGATAAAACAGGATATATGGGGGTATCTGGTAATTTCTTTGCCATATTCGGGATATATGAATTTTAACGTTCAAAAACAAACTTGTGGATAAAAACAAGACTTCCTCCACATATGATTAATTTATGCTGCCATGATGAAAAAATCCATTTTTATCGTGGATGAATTCCTTTGTCTGTCTGATTCAATCCACAGATAAACCGTTTGAAATACCCGAGTTATCCACAGAAAACCCGAGTTATCCACAGATTTTTTGGATTTATCCACAGTTTTATTTAGTTATTCCACCAGACCGTTATCTTTTGCAAATATATCCAGTGTCTCTTCAACTGAATCAAGCAGGCTGTCCAATGTCCCCCAGATCGGTTCAAAGGAATCTTTGACTTGTAGGAAAAAGCCGCAGGCTTCTTTCCATGCTGCCATTTCAGAAGATTTTTCGTTTAATAGAGCGGCAATCTGTGACCAGGTGCGCATTAATATCCACGCGGCTGCCGGTTGGTGTTCATCTGATAACGCGTTGACTGCGTGGGTGTAATAATTTCTCCGAACACCCGATAACTTGGGATGACAGTCAGTAGAACGGGCAGCTTCTCTTAATGATGATTCCCAACGAGTGATCCATTCCGTCCATTCAATATCCGTTATGTCGGATGGAAGAAGAAAGGAGTTAAAAGAACTGATAAGTGTTTCCACTCCTGATGTATTAAGCCGGGCAGGTAAATCCAATAAAAACCGGCGTTCTGTAAGCGGCGGACCAGATAACAATGCCAGTGCATTGCCAGCATTTTCAATCGTATTGAGATAACGGAGTATTGTGTTTGCAGTTACGTCTGGTTGGGAAAGATGAAATTCCATCCAGGTCTGGCGGGCGGCGGCAGCCAGGGGACGTGCTCGTTCCAGTATATATTCCGGGCGGTAAAACTGGGCGGCTACACTGGCTTCAGTGAATTCAAACCAGTGCTGCGAATCAAGAAGAACCCTGGGTTTGGCACAGAGAAATGGTCCCAGCCAGGCATCTGCCCGCAAATGCCTGGGTTGCTGAAAGCGTTTTTGATCGATATGAGCAATATCCAGGCTGACATCATCACTTAAATACCGAATTTCTCTTTTTTTGTCCTGTTCCTGTGTATGGACAAAGAAAAGGTCAATATCTGTCGTACCGCCGATAAACGGATCTTCAGTGAGAAGAGAGCCGGTAAGGTAGATGCAGATGATACTGCGATCCTGATTGGCACTGATGGCTGCAGTATCGCGCGCCAGGCGTAACATTGATTCTTTTGTTATCCGCATCTTCCCTTCCTTCTGATGGAAAGATTATAACAAACGGATACCGTAATCAAGAAATCGGCAGGGTTGGTTGGAAAGGACTGAGTTGAAGAGCCTGCCGGATGCGGTTATCTATGGATTTCAATTCGTCGGCTGACCGTACATAATCAATCTCATCGGTATCAATTATCAGAGTTGGAAACGGCAGCCTGGATGAATGGGAAAGGAACTCTTCATAGGCATCCGATAATTGTTGAAGATAGGCTCGTTCAATTTGACGTTCATATGACCTGTCGCGCAGGGCAATCCGCTGCATGATAGTATCAATATTAGCCCGTAAATAGACGAGCAGGTCAGGTGTGGGAACTTTTTCTGCCAGGGCTTCGTGCACGCGGTGATACATATCGAGCTCATCACCCTGTAAATTGATCCGGGCAAAAATGGAATCTTTTTCAAAAGTATAGTCACTGATCAGGTTTTCATTTTCCATCAACAGACGGGGAACATTGTTGTTTTGTTGCCTGTACCGGCTAAGCAGGAAAAAAATCTGTGTCTGAAACGCATACCGCGCCCGATCACTGTAAAAATCGCTCAGGAATGGATTCTCTTCAAAAACTTCAAGAAGCAAACCTGCTTTAAACGATGGCTGCAGTAAACGGGCTAATGTTGTTTTTCCTACACCAATCACACCTTCGATGGCAATATACATGTTGAAGACCTCATTGATTAATTTTCCTGGTTCATTTTACACGCAATACCTGTGGATACTATATTTTTCTCAGTGGTCTGATATTACAAAATCAGGGAGAGGTTATAATCTTTTTATTACAGCATCCAAGAGGAAGAAGAATGAAATTTCTTATCACTGGTGGTGCCGGTTACATAGGAAGTACGATTTGTTCCGCACTCGAAGATAACGGGCACACCCCGGTAATTCTCGATTCATTGATTACAGGGCGCGAAGAATTCACCCGTAATCGAATTTTCTATAAAGCTGATATTGCTGATCGATCAGCGCTGGAAACCATTTTCCGTGAACACCCGGATATTAAGGCCACAGTCCACTGTGCGGCTCTGATCGTTGTTCCAGAATCTGTCAGCCAGCCGTACGAATACTACACCGATAATGTAGCTAAAAGCCTGGAGTTGTTCAAGTCCCTGGTTGACCTGGGCTGCCCGAAATTGGTGTTCAGTTCCTCCGCCTCCATTTACGATGTTGTTCCGAATTTCATGGTCAACGAAGAATCGCCGCTCAAACCGACCAGTCCATATGCCCGCACAAAATACATGATGGAAATGATCCTGAAAGACTTTTGCACAGCCTATGGAATGAAAGGCATTGCTCTGCGGTACTTTAATCCAATCGGGGCAGACCCGAAGATGCGCTCTGGTATCCATGTGAAGAATCCGTCGCATGTACTGGGTAAACTTGTGGATACCGCCCTTGGAAAGCAATCCACCTTTGATATCACCGGTGTAGACTGGCCGACCCGCGATGGATCAGGCATCCGCGATTATATACATGTGTGGGATCTGGCCCGGGCCCATGTAAATGCCATCACTGATTTTGACGGTGTTTTTGAGCGGGCGGGCAATCCAGATGACAACTATCTGGTAATCAACCTGGGCACAGGCAACGGCGTAACCGTAAAAGAACTGGTGGCGGCTTTTGAGAAAGTTTACGGGAAAACCATCCACAAACGTGAGACAGGGCCGCGGCCGGGTGATGTGGCTGGTTCTTATACCAATGCCGATAAAGCCTGGCGTTTGTTGAAGTGGAAGACGGAACTTCCCATCGAGAAAGGTATTGAAGATGCCCTTCGATGGGGTGAAATCCGCGAAACCATCCTTAAATTTTAGTGGGTTTTAATTCCAACAAGAAAGTTTCCAGAGCCAGGTCAGCCGGAGTAATACCGTTCTTGATTTCAAAATCAAGATCAGCCAGACGCAGGAAGGCTTTTTTCAACTCTTCTGTACTGAAGCGGCGGCATTGCTGCACCGTTTTTTCCGCGCTTTTGCCAAACAGACCAAAATCTCTGGCAATGGATTCTGCATTCCCACCGCGTTGAATCGCTTCTTTGACCAGTACCAACCGCCTGAAATGGCTGACCAGACTCCCAAAAACCATGATGGGGTCATCTGTTTCAAGAAGCTGTCGCAATTGATATAAGGCCTGTGCGCGTTGACCATTCACCACATCATCCGCGAACTGGAATACGCTCGATTGATTCAATGAAATGGAAACCTGGCTGACATCTTCATCCGTCACCGGGCGTTCAAAATTGACATAGGTGAGCAGCTTGGCAATTTCCTGTCGGGCGATCTGGGTATCGCTTCCAGTGAACTCGGCCAACATTGATGACGCCTGCGGTGAAAACTGTCCACCCTGTTTTTTCGCCTCTTCTATAATCCATGCCGGCATCTCTTTTTGATCTGGCAAATGGAAACCTTCTTCAGTTGCCTGAGAGGTATGATCTTTTACCCATTTCATCAGCCAGTGGGTTGAACCAAGCACTTTCCAGGACCGCTCCCAGCGTCCCTGTGGATTTCGTTTCCATGCCGACTCGTCTGTTATCACCAGAACCAGTTGTGTCGTAGAAGGCACCTCTTCCAACATGGTCAGGAAGCGTTGACGCTGATTATCGGTATTGACTTTTGCCAGGGCATTCTGAACGACCACTACACGGTGGTCAGCCAGAAAAGGGATTGCCATGGCTGCATTCCGGATATCATTTTCAGTGCATACACGGCCGTCCAACTGGGTCAGGTTCAGATCTGCCATGGTGGGATCGCCCAGTGATGAACAAAGAGCCTGGAGGCGTTCTGTCAACCCCGCGGGATCATCTCCGTGCAAAATGAATATCGTTTGATCAGCCATAACTCCGGTTAATATCCCAGTTTAAAGCGGTGGGTTTTTACCGTCCCGCGTTTGGAAATAATAATTTCCTTTACCCTGATGGCGCCAATATTGGCATCTGTGGTGAAATTAGCCTGCAAGAAAGGACCCAGCGGCTGAGAGATTATCATACCCAGGGTCACAAGAGAAACCACAAAAGGCCAGCGGTCAAGCTCTTTCTTGAAAGAACGACTGCCCAGCATAGCCAGCCAACCAAGCGTACCGGCAACCAGACCAGCGGCGGCAAAATTGGTGCCGCAATTCGGATGCACCGCCAGCGCTTTTTCTCCGGCCTGCAAACGGGCAATACCCTCATTGACCGCAGCCAGCAGTTTATCAGTTTCAACATCGCCAACCACAATAAATCCCAGAGGGTCTGAATAACCGGCCAGATGCAATGTTGGAAATTTAGAATGCAAAATGCTCAAAGAAGCATGTTCAATGGCATGATGAATACGGATCACTTGAAGAGGATTCATAGTCACTTTCCTTTCGGATGCGATGATTCATGATCTATCAGTGAAAGACGCAGGGCTTCCTGCAGAGATCGGGCTTCCATTATTTCTATCCCTGAAGGAAGGGCTTCGGCATGTGAGGTTCTGCGCGGGATGACCGCTGCCTTGAAACCAAGTTTTGAAGCTTCCCTCAACCGCGGGATCATCTGGCTGACCCAGCGTAGCTCGCCGGAGAGACCGATTTCTCCGATTAATACCATATCTGCCCGTACCGGCATATCCCTCAAAGAGGAGGCAATAGCCACTGACATAGCCAGATCGGCGGCCGGTTCTTCCACCATCAGCCCGCCGACCACATTGGCAAATACATCCTGTTCCGTCAGATTGATGCCCGCACGACGGGTGAGAACTGCCGCGTTAAGCAGAACACGGTTGATATCCAGTCCGTTGGCTGTTCTGCGCGGATTTCCATAGTTTGTTCGGGTCGTCAGACCCTGAATTT
This sequence comes from Leptolinea tardivitalis, assembly GCF_001050275.1. Classification (GTDB taxonomy): domain Bacteria; phylum Chloroflexota; class Anaerolineae; order Anaerolineales; family Anaerolineaceae; genus Leptolinea; species Leptolinea tardivitalis. The sequence goes on along the minus strand of NZ_BBYA01000003.1, from coordinate 3,371 downwards.
CAACCAGCAGAGGACGCGTCCCTTCCATGGTGACGGCAATGGCTGACCCCGGGGTATTGACCAATCTCTCGGCCAGAAATGCCTCAGATGGATTGATCACTTCCACCATGCCGCGATCGCGCATTTCAAAAACACCCACCTCAGATGTGGCTCCGAACCGATTTTTTACCGAACGCAGCAACCGGTACGACTGGTACCGGTCACCTTCCAGATAAAGGACGGTATCCACTATATGTTCGAGAACACGCGGACCGGCAATCACACCTTCTTTGGTGACATGACCGATGACGAAAACAGCAATTCCGCTGGATTTAGCCAATTCGCGCAGCCGGGAAGCGGTTTCCCGTACCTGTGAGACGGATCCGGCCGATGAGCTGAATTCTGACAGGGTGATCGTCTGAATGGAATCAATGATCACCAATTCTGGTTTGACCTGCTGGATGTGCTCCATGATGGTATCCAGATTGGTCTCGGTGACCAGTAGAAGGTTTTTGGGTAATTCTGTGAGTGGTTCGCCATTTTCCATCCGAAGCAGCCGGACGGCGCGCATCTTGATCTGGCGTTCCGATTCTTCACCGGATACATACAACACCGGGTGACTGCCGTAGGCAGACGAGGTCATCTCCATGGCCAGCTGGAGCAGCAGTGTTGACTTGCCGATGCCGGGGTCGCCGCCTACCAGAACGATCGAACCGGGAACCACACCGCCGCCCAGAACGCGGGCAAATTCAGAGATAGGCGTATTCAGGCGTTCTTCTGCATCACCGCTGATCTCGTCGAGACGAACCGGATGAGACGCCGGAACACCCTTATGACGAGGAACCGATGTGGCGGGCATTTCCAACGGTTCTTCGACCATGCTCCCCCAGGCATTACAGGAGGGGCAACGGCCAAAGGATACGGGCGACGTGCGTCCGCATTGCTGACAGACGAATTGCGTGGAAGGTTTTGGCATAGGTAGAGTAAATTGTACCGTAAGAAATGTACCGTACTTTTTTGAGTTGTTATGTGAATAACAAGGTAAGAGTAGAAATGGCAATCCGAAAACTATCAGATTGCTACACTCCCCAGGATACTTCTGACTCCCCTTTTTTTTTAAGGTTCTTCAAATAAAAAACAGGTTGTACCAACATTTTTCTAAAAATATCAGAATTGGAAATTAGAAAGGCATGAATACATTCATGCCTTTCTCTCATTTCAATCCTTTTTATAAAGGTCATTTCAGCGACCTTCATAAAAATCTTCAATTATTTGTTCGTGGGATTTACCCTTTTCAGAGTTTTCATCTCATCCCAGGTGAGTTCCTTAATTAATGGAGGATTGGCCTGAATTAATTCCTGAAGTTCACTCAGCGACAAACCGGAACCAATGACACCACCGCCATTGAAGGATATATTCTGCCAGTTATTCTGACTCACCAGGGTACCGTAAGTTCCTGAACCGTTGATGTCTGCTTTGACACTGGTTTCCAGATTAGAATTACAATTCCAATCTATATTTTTAGAAGAATTTGAATAGTACAAGTCACCTGCATAGACATACAGGACTCCATAGTTACTGACATCATCGGCACCATAAAGGCCTGTGGTTTCATTCAGGTTCTTTTCATTCAAATTAACCACATTGATACGTTGATAATCAAAGTTCAATGGATACCCTTCATCTCCCCAGTGGCCATTGCGCAACAAACCCCAGGTTTGATAAGCATAGTTCATCACGCTCAGGTAATTGGGTTTGTAGTTTTCATGATCTGATCCACCATGAGTCAGGTTCAGATTATGCCCCAATTCGTGGATAAAAGTACCCAGTTTTTCATAATTAGTTCCACCAGCGCCATTATTCCATTTTCCCAAAGACACAATAAAATCAGAAGCATTGATCCCGCGGGAGATCCCACTGGAGGTGTCACCCCCATATCCATCCGCCCAGATCATGTAGTGGTGAGTAGCGGTACGTTTGGGATCGAAGTAGCTGGATTTGATGGCGTCAAAATCTGTCCAGACTGGATTAAGGTCCGCATCATAGGGTACCTGATCATCCTTTTCCAGATGGATGTGGATGCCGGTGGTTCCATCAGGATTGGTCACAGGAGCCGCATTGAAAACCGCCACAATATTATTTATTACTGTAGCATCCGGACCAAGGTCACCTACGCCGGGTTTGACCATGTAATCCATCTCTATAAAGATGTCTTTATGTTTGGGATTAGCACCAAGTGCAGGGAGGTTGACATCTATAATGCCATCACCATCCGCATCATATCCATAAATTTCCCACGCATCTGGAAGTTTATCACCATCAGAATCGAGATCGATAACAAAGGTGTAATAAGCTGAATAAGCGCTCCAATTTCCCGCGGCATCACGAGCACGTACATGCCAGTAGTAGGTGGCCACCAAAGGAATGTTGGCCAATTTATAGGAAACAACCGTCAGAGGAGTGCCAGGGTGGTCTGTACTGCCATCAGGAGATGTATACAAAGGAGACTCAAAATTGCTATCATTATCCACCTGGATCTGATACGCTGTAGCTCCAGTCACAGCTGACCAGGAAAGAGTCGGGAGGGTGGATAATGAAGCTCCGTTTGAGGGAGCCAACAATGTTGGAACAGCCGGAGCCGTTGAATCTAATGTGAAATAGGATACCGATGACCACGGACCAAGACCGCCGGTACTATTCAGAGCTCGCATACGCCAGTAATATTTGGCATCTGGTGTTATTGGGGAGGTTGGCGTATAGGTGGTGGCTGTTCCTAAAATATCAGACACATCCAACGCCGGACTGGCAAATGTTGAAAGATCGTCGACCTGTATCTGATACTTGTTGGCTGTTAAGACCGCCTTCCATGTGAATGTCGGTGTAGTGACATTGGTCAAAGTATTTAATGCAGGGCTAACCAAAACCGGTGCAGTTGGCAGGGATGCCTGAACAGTAACTGTACGGTAGGCTGACCAACCGCTCCAGTTGCCGGCGGCATCGCGGGCGCGTACACGCCAGTAATAGGGTGTGCCGTATGTCAGACCCGTTGGTTTGTAGCCCAACACAGCCAGGGGAGTACCCGGATGGTCTATACTTCCATCGGGGGATGTATACAACGTACTCAAGAAGTCATTATTATCATCGATTTCAAATTGATAGGCGTTCGCTCCCACGGAAGCTGCCCAGGTGAAGGTGGGGATACCAACAGGTGTAGCAGCATCCAACGGTTGAGCCAGTACCGGAGCCGCCGGAGCGGTGGTATCCAGGGTGAAGGCACCGGCTGTTGACCAGGCGCCAAATTCACCCGCGGCATTCTTAGCCCGCACCCGCCAGTAGTACACCCCGTCTGTGCTGATGTTGGTTGCCGGGGTATAGGTGGTGGCGCCGGAGGT
>NZ_BBYA01000002.1 GCF_001050275.1 Leptolinea tardivitalis | reverse complement strand
ATCCCCTTCCAGATCAAAGCCAACCTCACCAATTTGTATGTTCAGCTAAATCCAGTTACTCTTCGTAAGTCCATAGATCAGAAGGTTCACCAATTATGTACTTTATCTCGGTAACATCAATTATGAGGCAACGATTACCCTTTGGTTACATTTTCCCGTGAGGCATTACGAAATTAGATGGGTATTTCAATACGAAATACACTACCTTTCCCTAACTGACTTTCGACGTGAACTTCACCCCCGTGTAATTCCACTATGGATTTTACGATCGTTAACCCCAATTTCGATGCCCTTTGCCCGGCTTCGCGCATGTTTCCCCTTCCTGAACGATTGAATAGTCCGGGGAGATCAATGGGAGAAATTCCGATGCCCGTATCATGTATGCTGATAACACACTTACCATCTTCCTTTTCGACCTTGATGTCGACTTTACCATCAATACCGGTAAATTTAATGGCATTTTCAACGATGTTAAAAATCGCCTGATGCAAAAGCTCATTATCTGCTTCAATCACCATTGGAGAATCAAGATTGGTGGTGTTGGTCAGAATGATTTTCTTTTGCACAGCCTGCGGAGTAAACTCTTCCACAACCTGTTCAATTAAACTCTTCACATCCACTTTTTCAAGTCGCAGCCGGGTTCCCGCTTCAATTCGTCCAAGATCAAGGATGTTGTTCACCATGCGATTCATGGTTTCCAGTCCATTGGTGATTTTTTGCAGGTACGATCGTTGCTGGTCGTTTATTTCCCCGACCATCTGAATCATCGTGGCATAACCACTGATCATCGTTAGAGGCTGACGCAAGTCGTGACTGACAGTCTCTACAAATTCACCCTTGCGCGAAAGCAGTTCCGCATACGAATTGACATCCCGTAATACACACAGTGATCCACCGAATTTTCCATCCGTCTGAAAAGGAGTGAACCGTGCAGAATACATACGGCCATCGGCAAATTGTATTTCCCGTACAATCCCTTCCTTTGAAATCTCAGATACATTGCTGTGAATTGTCTTTTGCATGGATGGCAGTGCGGCCACCCGGTGTCCATCTTCATCCCGTAAAATTAACCCATCCACAGATAAAGCCGCTTCATTGGCATAAATAACTTCGCCGGATGGATCGAGGAGAAGCAGCGGGTCTTGAATCGCTCCTATCAGGGCTTCAAATTGTTTCCGACCCTGTTCAGTCTCAGAAAGTCTGCGTTCTCCTGCCGCTGCAACAGCAATTTCTGAAGCCAGTGTCTTTAACAAGGATATCTCTTCATCCGGAAAGATTTGTTGTTTTTCATAACCGATCCAGAATACGCCGAGAAAATCATCCTTTTCCAGGTAGATTGGCAAACCGACAATGGACGCAGGGACAGTAACCGCACTATTAAAATCAATACGCCGGCTTCGGGCGGTATTACGTATGACAAAAATACCTTCCCGCTTACAGATTTCCAACACTTGATTATCCAGAACGGCATAGGCATCACTTCGCTCACCCAGTCCGAAGCGTCTGAGGGAAACCTGTAAGACGCTTTCAATCTTTGGAGGGATCAAAATCACCCTGGCGCAGGATGCATCTCCACGAAGAGCTGCCCGAAGAATGGGTTCCACAGCTACCCCAAACTCTTCTCTTACAGCCACACCTCTCCCAATGGAAATTAACCGTTGAGCTTCATCCATCTGAGCCTTAACATTTACCCGAATCTGTTCAATAGCCTGGGAAAGGTCTGTTAATTCTGAAATTTCGTGTAGAGCAGGTGTCAGATCATAATTCCCGCGGGAGATCTGTCGGGATGATTGAAGCAACTTTTGTTCATCTCGGAAGAGGGTAAGCCAGTAGAGATTTAATAGAATCAACAGCAGGGCAAAACCGGCTACCATCAAAATGATCTGTTTGCTGAAATCAAACAAAATGGCACTCGCCGCGGCTGTAGGCGGAACTTTGATATAAACATTCCAGTCTTTTGATGAAGGCCAGAAAGCAAAGGCTGCAGAACCCTTCCAACCTTGTTGGATGAGAAATTCACCGGGGAAAGCCTGAGATTGAATATCCGGAGCTGGCACATCATCTAGCATCGGATTCTTATCATCAGCCTGCACCAGCCAGACCAATCCACCTGCATCCTCAATTTTAGTCACCTCTGACCAGAATTGCGATTTCAACGGTCGTGGAAAGTTACCCTGTTGTAAAATAACAACACCTGCAGGTGTTTTATCACCCTGCAAAATGGGTATAACGAAATCAAGTGTCATGGTCAATGTATCAGCAGAAGTGTGCTGACTGATCACTGCAGGATGTCCTTCAATTAACGCACTCTTGATCGCTGTCAGAAGTCTTGGAGAAAAATCTGAAGACAACTCATTATCAGGAAATTGGTGGATAACCATAGCTTTCTCATCCACCACGGTAATGCGAGTTTTTTCACTCGGAAACGTCTTCTGCATCTCCACAAAGAAATCCATCGGCGCTTTTTTCAGGATGGCCGGTTGAGCAAGTGAATATGCTTTTTCGATATAGGATTGATTCTCTTCCGCCCAGTATTGAGCTGCCAGACCGGCATGGCTGGCAATGCTGCTTAATAACACATCCCTCACCTGCCGCGTTTGAATCGCCCAGGAAATTTGTGCAAAAAGAAAAATAAACAGGCAGGCAATTGGCAAAATCATCCGCCAGAATTTACTCTCAGAAAAACCTTCTTCTGGTGATGGAAGGAGGTTTGTGATCTTGCGCCAGGGACCAATCTTGTTACGCTGCAAACCTTCTCCCAGAAAACCCGCAATCCAAATTGGCACAACAGCAAATAGCAGATCCGTTCGCCAGTTTGATAGACCAGCATCCACCATGCCTGCCAGAGGACCATTGGCATTAAAGAATGCTGCACCGGAGGAAAGGATATACGAAAGCAGAGAAGTTATCGCAGCCGCGCCCAAAGGGTGACGAACAAGAGCATAGAGACCACCGCGATAACGCTGCCGGAAACAAACACCAATGATCAATGCGCAGAGGCTGATGATAAACGGTGTAAAGATCGAATTTGTTGAAAGCATTGCCTGGATGATTCCGCTGATCAATCCAGCCAAACCGCCCAGAACAGGTCCAAATAGCGCACTAATCAGAAACCAGGGGATAGCCGATAATACCATTCCTGGAAGTTGGTTTTTTAATACGTCCAAACCAGTAATATGCCCGCCACCAATCCCGATAAAAAGATTGGCAGGAATTATGGTGAAGAAAAGGAAAATCAGAAGTTGCCATCTCCTCTGGATTAAGGCTAAAGGAACATCCCACCAATGGATCAGGCAAATCAAAAAAAGTAAACAATATAAACCTAATCCCACCCAGCCAGCTATGGAATCAGGTAAATTAATCTTCGTGGGCGTTTCAAGTAATGAAAGAATCACAATGATCGGATGAAGATTAGAATGCTTAAATTATAGCATTCCATCTTATAGATCACTGTCTTTATTGGCAATCTTGAATCCAGCTTCCCGATTAAACACATTCCAGGCAACGCGCAATAAGAATCTCCCACGCACCGGTTTTTCTGCGGCCATCTTTTCCTGCCAACGGGAAGAAAATTCTTCCACTCGACGGGTAACCTGTAATTGGTTTCTTAATCCTTTTTCATTTTCTTTGACAAATTCCAATTCCAACTGGTCTCGTTCACTCGAAAAAGTATCAAGGATTGTGTCTCCGCAGAATAATGCCTTGCGATGGAACACTTCATTTCGTTGCCAGTCTGCTTCTGATGAAATAACTGTGTCTTCATGAAAATCTGAAAAAATTATTGGTCGAAAAACACTCAGGCAAGGAGCCGATGTACCGGTAATCCAGATTACGGATGGTTCTTTCGAGAGATCTACTACCATCGATCCGGTTGTTTGATCTATACGAATGGGGCCCCAGCCTGCATGCATGCAGACGGTATTCTCCATAACAGAATCCGACGGCCTCCTGTCTTTTCCATTGTGCGAACGCAGCAGGTTGAAAGCCGCCCGGATATCCTCACTTTTTCCCATTGCAGATATTCCATCAAGCGTGCATTCACGCCTGATTTTCGCCATGCTAAATGTAGTGACCAGCGGATCGCTCATCTGCCCGGCCAGATCATGTATTTGAGAAAAACCTGCACTCCGCTTATCCCAATCGTTATGTAAAGTCAGGCCGTTTGAAATGGACGTAGAACCAGCATACCTTTTTGCCGCCCAGTTCCTGTCAACTGTTTCAAGTATCCAGGTTTCATTCCGATCAGCAATCAAAAAACTGTTGTTGTAATAAAACGGATGGCGGTATCCGCAATTTCCGCCCTGTCCGTAAGTTTCCAATAATTGAATGATACATTGCAGAGCGCTTTGCGCATCACAGGATCGTTCAAGTGCCAGCCGTAAAAGATCCATTCCAGTAAGAGCCGGTTCTTTTAGCGGCTTGCCTTTGGTAAAAAGGGCTTCATTTCCTATGACGACACCCTGTGCGTTGATTCCCATCTCGGCGCCCCACATCCAGGCTGGTTTGCAAAGGATGACATCAAACGTACTTTCAACCTGTGGAACCTCAATATACGTGCACTTTACTCGTGTGCCAGCGGTATATTTTTGACCTTTTCGGAATACAACTTCATGCGCCTCATTCGGTTCCCGGTCTGAGTTCTTTCCAAACCAGATTCGCTTATCTGTTGCATTTTCAGACCGAAAGATGAACGTATCACACATATCAACCCCGGTTTTTCACCAATCCATTTTCCCTGATCAATGTCATGATTGTTTCAACAACTTCTTCCACAGGAACATCATCTGTCATTAGTATGGTAGCATCATCAGCCGGTCTTAACGGAGCAATTGTCCGGTTCTTATCAATTTCATCCCTTTGACGGGTGGATGCCAGAATCTGCTCATATTCAGCTGAAACTCCACGATGAAGCAATTCCTGATAGCGCCGCCGCGCACGTTCCTCTGCCGAGGCTTCAAGGTATATTTTCAAATCAGCATTCGGAAAAACCACCGTTCCTATGTCCCGCCCGACCATAACAACATTCCCGCGCATACCAATACGTCGTTGTTGCTCAGTCATGGCATCACGCACACCCTTATATGAAGAGACAACAGAGACATTCGCCTCCACCTCACGGCTGCGGACATCCCAGGTTACATCCTTACCATCAAGCAGCACGTCTGCTTTCCGACCGTCGAAAATACGGGGAGGAAGGATATCAATCTGTACCGTTTGAGCCAGTTGGGAGACAGCATCTTCTAGTTTTGGGTCAATACCTCTCTGAAGAACAGCCAGGGTGACGGCCCTGTACATAATTCCAGTATCAAAAAAAAGGAATCCAAGCCGGTTGGCGACCTGCTCACCTACAGTTGACTTGCCCGAAGCAGCCGGACCGTCAATGGCGATTGTTATTTTGGAATTCAATAAAACCTCACTGAATGGGAGTGATAGTTGCCGGAGCTGTCTTTGCCGCCCCGGGGAATAAATCTGTGCGTGCCCAGAGGATTACCTGATGGGTCTCCTGAGGAAGCTCTCTGAAGGCATACCATTTGATCCACTCTTCTGGCATGATCAGCGGCCAACTGGTTTTTCTATTCAAAACAAAATCCTGTCCTCGATACGCCTGAGCCAATGAAGGAACATCTTCATCTGCCGTAATGACAATAGCCGGATTGGAAAGATTAGGTAAAGATGAATCTTTGCTAACGCTGGTAAAGTCCTTCAAAGACCATTCAAGGGCATGGGAAGAATAATTCAGGAGAACGATATTAATCCCCTCACGGCTGCTTACATTCCATTCGCTTAAGTCACCGGCTGTCTTTTGCAATAGGTCCATCTGATCGGTGATTCCATCATAGTTCCAGAGTTCTGCTTCCGGATGTTTACCCAATCCGGCAGACCTCCAGGCGGTAGAAAAGGTGAATATGGCAATCAAAACAGCCAACCCCATCCACAAACCAGTCTTACCCTGCCGGGGAGGCCACCCCATGCGAATAAGGAAACTGGCAACGATCAAGAGCCCAAGCGCACCGGCAGAAGCCAAAAGACGAAGCGGTTCTTCCTCACCATCAATCGGAAATTGAATCGCCAAAATATTCATCCAACTGAATGGCACAAGCAAAATTACCAGGACCATCTGACCCCATGCAGGGATATCCGGCTGTTCCAGGGACTCAATAATCCGCAAGATGCATCTGGCGGCCAATACCAGTAATGGAATATAAGCAAATAAAATTGAATCCATTCCCCGGGATGGATAAATAAGCATCAGGAGCACCGCCAGATAGAACCAGCGCATAAGGAACGCATTCATCCGATCCCCTGACCGGACAGTCCGCAGCCCTTCTACCAACCCGGCAATCAGAATAAATGGCTGATAAAGGATAAAGGAGAACAGAATAAGAAATGGAGATATCTCTGTAGAGGTAAGCCAACCGGCAAAATAGGCTGTTAGATTCAGTATTGGTGCTGCGATACCAATCAAGCGCGTAAAGAATAGGCTCCCCACCAATCCAACCGTCAAAATGAGAGCCAGACCAGCATTTATCAAATCGTTTTTCTCAAAGGCCACAGGAGGCACCGTCTCGCCAGATCCAGATGAGGCTCGGCTATTTTTTATAGAGTACGTCAACCAGAATGCCAGTCCAGATGCCAGAACCCCTGGCCAGAGAACTGAGCTTCCCAACAATGCAAACCCGGCTGCAATCCCAGCGAAACCATATCTACGGTGTAGAACAAATCCAACGGCAAAGAGAAATCCGCAAACAGTAATTATGGCACCATCCACATGCCGTGAAAAAGCCACAAATCCAGGATCGAACATAAAAAGAATGCTAAGCAGAATAACCGTCTTATCTCCGAGCTCTTTACGGAAAAGCAGAGGTGCAAAAATCAACAGTGAACCAAAGATAGCCGGCAAGAGTCTGGCTGTGAATTCGTTTTTTCCCAGAACAAAAAAGACCAATCCGAGCAAAGCGGTTATTCCGCTGGTGCCGGGTAATTCACCAGATAATCCGGTTTGGGATCCAGCTGCCTGCAATGCAATGGCTGCCTCCCTTTCGCCAAGCATCGGGTTGCTTAATTGATTGAAACGCAGAATAACAGCCAATAATAGCAATAGGCTGTATCCCAACGTCATCTTTGTGGAGAAGAGTTTCTTCATTTCCTGATCCATTATTTCTTTGGTGTAATCAATAGTTGGGATGGAACTTCATAAATTACTACGGATCCCCGATTGAAAACCAGTGATAGGTTGGTCTTAAACTTTTCCTCATTCACACGATAGGTATTCGTTTCCAGAGATCCGATATAAATATACCGGATTTGATATTTTTGAATGATCCTTAAGGCTTCTTCCCAATTGCTGGTCTGATATAAGGTTTTGATATCCGGTTCGCGAGTCCCAATTTCAATGGCTCCACCTCGCCATTGTGACTCATGCCCTGGCCAACCTAAAACGGTTGGTTGTCCACTAAGGGTTGAAATACGCGCATATCCTGTATAGCTTCCGCCTACGGCTTCCGCCACTGTGCCGTCAGGCGCAAGGCTCAAATAGTTAACCGCTTCCATCTCAGCCGGATATGCCATGGAGAAATAAGCACTTCCATCCAGATTGAGGCGTTCAAGTGAAAAACTATCAAACCGGTCGACCAATGCATAAAATGGATAAAGAAAGCCGGCAAACATTGAAAGAATAAAAAGAAGACGTGCAACCCATCCGGTTATCCCTTTGAGGTTGTTCCAAAAGATGAATACAAAAACCGATGCTGCCGCTGACCACAGAATCCAAGCCTGGTAGTAGAACTTGAAAATCGTGTTCATCCGCGTGCCAAATTGGTCGCGTAAATAGAAAAATTCCGGGAACATGACCAAGCCAAGACCGACTGTGGCTAGTAGAAGCAAAAACGGCAGGGTATTCACTGCGTTGTCATCATTTTTCGCGGTTGAATCAGTTTGAATAGTTGCAGCTTGAAGTTGCTGGAACCGGTCTCGCAAAGCCAAAACGATCCCCCAGATCAACGCCGTCAACAGAAGCAGGGTCAACCAACTTCCCGGCGCCATCAACCGGAACAATGTAGAATCGAGCAAAATATCTTTGGCAGGTCCACCGCCCTGGGTATTCATAAACAAGCCTGCTGCAAGCGTAACTTTTTCTCCCAGCGATGGACTTACCTTTCCAAGCAGAGCTGGAGCGAACGTAATAAGCAATCCCAAAATCAGCATAGCAGTCCAGAGAATACCCAATAGGGCTGCCGCTTTCCCTAATCCTTTTCGGATTACCAGACTGATCTTTTCTAAACGAATTACAGAGATTAAACCAATCAGCATGGGGATAAATAACACACCAAACATTAGCCAGAGATGCTTTCCTCTGGTGAAAAAGACGAGGCTGGGCAGCAGACCACCAGCCTGTGAGGCGAATCCTGTATAGAAAGGCAAATACAGCAAAAAGCCTGCAAAACCAAATGCCAGACCACATTCGAAAAATTCAAGGATTCTCTGTCGATTCCACCCACAGGCAAGATACCTCGCCAGCACAATTCCAACACTGGCCAGACCGACATATATGGGGAAATCCCAGATATTTATGAAAGCCAGTCCGCCAAAAATTAGTGCTGCAAACCAGAACTCCAGAGCGGGAAAATAAGAATTCTGAACAGATTTATCTGCTTGTGAACTGCCAGTCCAGTATGTGATAACATCCATCCAACCGGGGCGAAATTGTCTGCCGCTGGAAGCTTTGATGAAGAATTCCAATGCCAGGTTGCAGGCTAATAAAACAAAGGGAATAGACAAAACATGAGGGTGCAGATCAGCCAGGAACAACGAAAAGAACGGGAATTCATCAATGACTTCCCCTGTTCTCCCTGCAAAGTCGTAATCCTGTAAAACACGGGAAGCACGCCACCACCAGATTCCACCGGGACGCGTAGGAAACCATCCGGGTACACCTGATGGAGCAACCGTCAATTCTTTTAAATCCAGCCAGGACCAAAAGGCAGAATGTCCACTGGCATCCCAGAAAAGACCGCGGGAATGCAAAAGTTCAAAAAAACCTTCCCAATTGGCAGTGAAAATTAACATTATCGGGCCTAACACTGCCCATCCAGCTCGTTGTAATACAGAAACAGACTGCCCCTTCAATTCATTATGAAGTTTGATCCGTGAGAGGATATTTAACACAAGGCTGAATGAACCTGCGGCAGCCATAGCAAACCACAATGAGACGGCCAGATTGAAGCCCACTCCAGAGATAGTACCCGTCAGGCGGATTATCCCGGCGACAATGATATATCCGAAGTAATAATACGAAATGGCATATCCCGAAAGCCAGGGATCGGCTGGAGGAAATACTTTTGAATGCAGGATGGAATTGATAAAAGCCAGTTCCATCGGTTTTTCTGTTCCAGTAATGTCCGGACTGGCTGCCCGCATCAGGGCAAAAAAGCCGAATAAAAGAATAAATCCAACTTCAACAACTGCGATCAGCCAGAGATTTTCATGAAGCCAGCTCTTAATTACCGGCCAGCCAACCTTCCGGATCGCCAGGAAACCTACAAAAAGAACCAATAAAAACGCAGCCGCGACACCTGTCCAATTGTTAGGCAAAATCCCAAAAGTAACGAGAATCCAGTAGAAGTACCCAAATAGAAGGAGTCCAGCCGGTTTAGCAACACCATACCCTCTATCTGCCAGGTGGGGAAAAAACCAGAACAAGACTGGAAACGCGGCAGCGCCCAGTAGAAATAAAGTCAAAATCCAGAGTAAAAAAGAGATCATATTGGTTAGAAGGGCAATTTTACAAAATCGCCGTTTGCATCAGGGATAAAATCAAACACACAGGTGACAGCATCCAAATTCAGCGCGCCGTAAAGATGAGGGAAACTTTCTCCCCAGGGGGCTGCTTCATATTTCAATTCTGACGATAACCTTTCCGTATTGACCTGTAACAAAACAAGTCCCTTCACCCCATGATAATGCCGGTTGGCAGTGGCAAGTACCTGATTTACCAGTGAAAAGTGAATGAAACCCTCTGTATCCAATGTATCCCCGCGATATTCACCCTGTTCCAGGCTCTTGATCCAAAGGTTATTGGAAACTATATGATAGATTGTCTTTTCCTCACCCATCGTTATTTTTCCTTCTTTACCTGATAGATCGTAGTGGTTTCATTGTGGAAAACGACATCCCACATGGAACCGTTCAATGCCTGGAATTTCTGCAATCCGGCGCCTGGATAATACAGGCTTTCAAGCTGACCGACAATTATATAGCTGACATTATACTTTTCCAGAAATGATCGGGTTTCATCTTTGTCAGTTGTTTCATAAAATGCTTTTATCTCATCAACTCGATCAGTCACTGTTGTCGAAGGTACCACGGCACGTTGTTGCCGTTGATGCCAGTTCCAACCGACAACTCCCGGCAAACCGGTATAGATTGTGTATCGGCTTCCCCAGCGGTATTCAACGGTATTGGCTTCCACGATTACAGGCGAACCTTTCACATGCTGTTGCATCCATTGGATACCTTCATAATCCTGACTTAAGTCAATGATTGTGCCGTTATCATTAAACGTCGAGGTGCTCATATAGGCGGCACCATCAAGAGTATGCGGTGCTTCTGAACTAATCCTGTCTCTGATTTTGTCTGTTCCGCCAAGCAATGGGAAAAGAGCAGCACAAAACAACAGAACAAAAACAGCGATTTCCCAAACAGTATCCAACCAGGCTGGCCATTCGAACCGCCTCGGGAAAACGAGGATAAATGCAAAGGCAGCACTTATGGAAAGCATTGTCCAGGCTTGCATATAAAACTTGAATACCGTATTCATGCGGCCGATATCGCCGACCAGTACAATCAGTTCTACAACAAGAGTTAATAGTAAAGCCGTACCCACAAGGAATAACACAAAACGTTTGGCTGGTTTCTGCCCGGGACGGAATAGTAGAATGCCTGCCCAGGCTGCCATTGGGAACGCCATCCAGGCTATCCCCACACCATAGATGATCAAACCAACCGGGATGATGACCAACAAAGCGGTAATCACCCATATCAAATTCTGGTAAGGTTTCAAACGATTTAACGCTGAGACGGGTGTAGACGCCATCCAATCATACGTTTCCTGAACAAACCAGGAGACAATCAATACGAGGAAAACACCCCAATGCGTAAAATAACTCCAAGAGGGAGTACGGGAACCCTTCCAGATATCGATCGAGTTATACGCCTGACCAAACCAGTCAGAAAATGGTTTGTATAAGAGAAAAGTCAATAAAACAAATCCCAGAATAGTCAGCGCAACTTCGACCAGCTTTTTCTTCCATTCATCAGTTTGCCATGATTCAAAGAAGATAGTGGAAGATGAATTCAAACCGGCAAAAACGAGACCTACACAGGCAATAACCAGATATGTAGGCATATCCCAGGTGTTGGTTGGCCGCAGTGCACCAACAATCAACGCGCCAAGAAATAGACTGATCCCCAATTGCACTCCTGCATGAAGGCGCTCACCTTCCCTATTCCATTCCCAGTTCCGCAGGACCAGAGACAGAGTCCAGGCTAAGATCGCCAGTGTTAATGGCAGGGCAATCATATGCGCATGAAGATCAGCATAGAGAAAGGTAAAGAAGGGGAATTCTGTGATTGGCTCGCCCGGTATTGCCCGACTTGGAATCCAATACCAGTCGCCCGATGGATACGGCAATTGCATCCCGCCGACCATGCGCCAGAATCCCTGGGCAGACCAGACAAAGCGGTCAATATAGGTTGAATTTTCAAATGAGCCGGTGGGTGAACCAAGTTTGATCAGGCCATGCCAGATCATTCGGATGGTTCCCAGGTTCCCCAGAATCAGTAATAACAGGGTTGATCCGATGCCTCCTAAAATGGCTGCCGGATTGATAGTACCCGTCTTAATTTCTTGTTTCTTTTCTTCTTCCTGATCAATTGTCTCTATTGAACCAATACGGTCTGATTCATACTCATCATCGGTAATATCCGAAGGTAAGACAATTGCGGGATCTTCTGAAGCCAGTCGTGTTCGCAGGAATTTTCGACGGATTCTCTCTGCCATCCCTTGAATCTGCGGATGTCGGAAAGAATCAATCAACGAATATCCAATAGTAAAAGCCGCAGTCCCCACCATGCTAAATAATGTGGGCAAAATCAAATTATATGCAACCGATGGAGTTATCCCTAACAATTTAACCGGTGTTCCAACGATGACAAAACCGTAATAGTAATAATTAATATAACCGCCTGCAAACCATGGGTCATACGGAGGGAAGCTCGTACTTTTCATGACTGCATTGAAATAGGAAAAGTCCATGGGCTTTTCCCCGCCCTTGTATGGATGCCATAAATCCGGATTTCCTAAACGAACACCCAGGAAGGCAAGGAAAAGCAGAAGACTTATCCCTTCTATCCACAGGAACAATTTCTTCAAATCGTGCCAATCGTCAATAATCTCTTTTTTCTGGTACAGGAAAAGAATGTTGGAAGCGATCAGCAGACAAATTAATACGGCAAGGATGCTCAACCGGCTGTATACCAGTCCAATAGAACCTGCCAACCAGGAGAAATACGCAAGTAGAACTATTCCGACAATCTTTGAAATTCCATACCCATGATCGGACAAACCCTTAGTGGCTATGCGCACAAGAGGATATGCCATCCACCCCAACAGACTGATGAACAGATACCAGACAACTACACCCAACACCGGATACCGATTTACGGCAAATTGTGGATTAAACAATTCCATCCAGGTTCCACCAGCTTGTTGACTGGCCAGTCGGTCTTTCGGAAGTGTCAGGTCACCCAGATAACTACCAGCTCGATACGGCAGCAGATGGACAACTTTTGTAAGGTCAACGGCTTCTAATATTTTTGCCACTTTCTCCTGGTCATAATCTGGCCGTTTTTTGAAGATCAGCACCTTTGGATGGTCATAAACTGTGAAGGCTTCTTCTGCAAATTGTGTATTGATCTTGAAGGATCCAATACCGGGATCACTCTGAAAAACCTGTACAAGGTCAAACCCAAGATTCCCTTTGAACATTTCCGGCTGGGCAACACGGTAACACCACACAACATCTTTTTCTTCAGGGCATCCCAGTAAGTTACGATAGTATTCGGTTGTCAACGGATACCGTTCAGGTACGCGAGTTGTCGTACCCCACTGGCGGTTGGAGGTGATAAAAATATAGTCTGCCTGCTGCAGGATGTTTAAAAACCGGGAGAGTTTATCCTGGTTATCATCCCAGTACATTTCAAAATTTAAATCACTCCGATATGGACCACTGTTGTAATCAAAAGGCGAAATCCCATTCATTCCCAGAGGAATGGCATCATCCCAGGATGACTCAAGCGCCTCTTTGTTCCCGAAAAATGCCAGATCTGTATCACCTTCATCGGTAAGGATCAGAGTGTAAGGTTTGCCTTTTTCCACCTTAACAGGATCAGAGAATTTCGCTGTGGCTTTCTGGTATGAATGGGAATTTGTAGAGAAATCGACAAAGACTTCGCTGCTTCCCAGGATTTGTTCACCGCCAGGTGTGGCTGAAAGGGTCACCTGGAATTTCTTTTGACCCGCATCGCCAGAAAGGTTCGCCACTTTGGGGAAATTAACTTCAGAGATGGTACCCGTTGCAGAGGATGTGAATTGGATGGAATATGGCCGGTCCTTGCTTATACCATCAACAAGTTCGGTTAGAATCATGTCGTTGATTCTGGATCCATCCACCAATCCAAGCGATACAACTCCGGCAGCCTGCAATGAAATAGTCGGATCAGGCACAGTCAGAAGAAGATGATAATTTTTACCCTTCTCCAATGTGAGCGGCATATCGACTGGGATGGTTATTCCATCCCCTCGGGGATCATTTCCGGGAGGGAATACATTGACTAACGACCCGGTTGTCAATGTGGAACCAGATTCATCTGTAATTGATGCCATCAATGTCTTTAATTGCGGTAAATTCGCAGTATCCACCACATGATCTAATTTAATAACAGATAGCGAGCCAGTACTGGAAGCCGTAAAAGGTACGTTTACCGGTTCATTGGAAGAAATCACCCGATTCGCCCGAAAAGCCAGCGGATGATTAATCACCTCTTCTCCGGTATTGATTTTCATATTAATGGCAGCCGGAACATTCTGATAAATCCATTCACTGGCCGCAACGCGAGTCATCGGACGGTTATAAATACGGGTAAAAAGGTAACCGTAGATCAATGTTCCTGCTACGACTATGGTTCCACCTACAATGGCAAATGCACGCAAAAAAACTGCCCGATTCGGATGACGAATCAGTTTCCCTTTTTCCCAGATGGAATAAATCCCCCAGGCAGCAATTATGGCAAACGTGGGGTAATCCAGTACCTGATACCGCATCGCCCGCACCCAGTTGGTTGCCTGCCAGGTAAAGAAAACGGCAGTCCATCCCCAGATCAGGATATGTTTACGCCAGTTGGCTGTAATCATTCTCCAGCCCATTAACAGAAAACTTCCAAAAGCAGCCAGGCCGAATGGTATTCCCATGCCAAACAGCAGCATATTTTCCGGAGCGAACCAGATAGGCCGGCGCGCCCATTGCAACGCAGGTGGAAAATCTACATCACCGGTGCTCTGGGCACTGAGCTCCTTCAATGACTGGATCCATTTTTCATTGGGCATCAATCCGAAGAAACCCGGACCGGTAAAGGCATATGGTTGGAAAATACGAAAGGTCAAGATGCAGATAAATGCGGCAGCCGCAATATTCCGGATGTAAATTGATGATTTCTCGTTCCGCTGATCATCCGCCAGGTTGAGATACCGGACAGCATATGCCGCTGGAATCAGTATCGCTACCAGACCAGAATTGATCTTGGAAGCCATGGCACAACCGGTAAAAAATCCAAACAGCAAAACATCCCCGATCCCATCCAGATCTCTCATGAACAACTTCTTTACATCATCCCAGAAGCTGTTTTTCTCATTTTCATTACCCTCAGATTCAAAACCAATCCAATCTGGAATTACAGATTTCTCTTTTTGCGTAAGAATCCGAACAGCGAAATAGACTGCCCCTGTGGTAAAAAATGTGGTGAATGTATCAACGGCAAAATAATGGGAGAGCTGGATCTGCATCACCGATCCGGCAGTAAGGGCAGCAGCAATTAGCGCCATTGGACGTTTTTTATACAACCTGATGACAATCAGATATACCAGTAAAACTGTCATCAAATCGAATACGGCAGATAATGCACGCCCCACGAGGAAAATTTCGTCATAACCCGTTTGTTTTACCGCGTCAGCAATCCCCCTGACTAAAAATAACGGTAGTGTTCCATATACATAAAATCCATACCCGCGATTGTTCGGATTCAGACTTGATTTTGACGTATCAAAATATTCACCAATATTTTTCACTGGTTCAATGGAGGAAGCGACCATTGTGAGAAAACGTTCATCTGGATGGAGATGTTGATTTTCATCCCAGTTCATTCCCGTAAAGCGGAAATAAGCTCCCAGAGCCATAATGACCAACAACAGAATATCCCAGAGTAAGGATAAATCTTTTGTCTGGCGTTTTGGATTCGGGAGGTTGGGTTCTTGGATTGGATTGGAGAGATTATTCATTTTAGGGAACCGGCGTTTCTAAGATCACAGGTGTATTGTCAACAGGTGGGACAAAATAAAGGATGAAGTTCTTATCCTTGGTCCAACCTTCATATATTCTCTCATACGATCCCGGATACAACTTTCTCAGGCTTTCGAGCGCAGCAGTATCTTCAGGATTAACGATGAATAATTTCGCTTTATGGTTGGAAGTTGTTTCGCTAAATTTATCCGGCCAGGTGGCATAATCTTTTGTCGCGTAGCCGGCATTCATTCCTACCAATCGAGTATCAACCCAATAAGGGTAAGGAACAACATAAGCAGAATCAGGATCGCCAAAAACATCGGCGAAATTCCTTATAACTGCACCCATTTGAGATGTATTCAATGAATTGTTCTTAAAGTTCTCAGCAAATTGAACAAAAACAAGGTTGTAATTCTGTAGAATACTGATGAACAAAAGTATTCCACCTATCAGGCAGGCAACGATTGAACCGCTCGTCTTATGAAATTGGGTTTTGATATTCTCCAGGATGGTATCAAGACCAAATGCAGCAATAAGGAAGATAGGGACTAATGCACCAGATGTGCGGTTCAAACATGGATTCTCATCAGGAAAAGCCAATGACATGATAGATGGCAGCATAAGAAATGGCACAGAGAATATCAGAAATGGGATTCGCCAATCATGCTGTTTAACATATCTTAAAAGGCTGGCGATCAATCCAAACAAATACAGGGCAGCTGTGACCACATCCAACGCAGGTCGTAGCGGAATGGAATGAACCCAGATAACTCCATCATTCCAAAACGGCATAATCATGGCCTTCCAGAGATTTGTCAGGAATATCTGCCAGGCCGGTCCCGGCAAGGGACGTTCAAGCGTACCGGCACGTGTTAAAGCTCTGTAGGCAAATGATTCCGGTTGATCTAAAACATACCGGAACAATGGAAGGAAGAGAATTAATGCAGCGACCCCGGTAATTACCAGTCCAATAAGAGCAAAATGACGTTTATCAGTTTCATGGAAATGCAGAATATAAAAAATCACACCAAAGATAAGCAAAACAGGCACAACCCTGAAAGGGCTGTACCCTTGCAATCCAATTCCAGTGAAAATACCGGCAAGTACAAGATCGAGCCAGCTTTTCCGGCGGAATCCCCTGATGAAATAAAACAAAGTTGGGGCTGTAAAAGCAGCATATAGAGTGAAACGGAGTCCAATCCGGGATATAACGTTTGGCCAGTAACCTATTCCGCAAAGGATAAAGGCAAAGAGCCCTACCCATCTATTACCGGTCTCTTTGCCGAGAAAGTACATATAAACAGCCGTAAAGACTCCCATGATCGCTGTGCCAAGCTTCAACGTCATAAAAGAAATCCCTGTTTTAAAAATCAGAGCTATAGCGGCTGATAAATACATTTGAAAAGCTTCACGTCCGGTATTCCGCGGGAAGAATATAGAGAACTGCCCGCCCAGGACATCATTAACATCAAGAAGTTTTTCAGCATGATCGCTGAACATCTCAATGGGAATCTTATTCAGTTGATAAAATCGAAAAAAGCAGATGAGTAAAAAAGCAGAAAGGCAGGCGATAAACCAGGGAGAAATGTAGATTTGGATCCCGGAAAAATGAAAACTCTTTATCCGGCTGCGGATTGATGCAAAAATCGAT
This sequence comes from Leptolinea tardivitalis, assembly GCF_001050275.1. Lineage (GTDB taxonomy): Bacteria > Chloroflexota > Anaerolineae > Anaerolineales > Anaerolineaceae > Leptolinea > Leptolinea tardivitalis. The sequence continues at coordinate 271,314 of NZ_BBYA01000002.1, read as the reverse complement.
TTCGGATTTTGTGCTGGCAAGAACGCAAAGAAGAGGAAAAGTATAGAAATCGCCCAGAATATCAGGTTTTCTATTGTGAACGTGTTATGAGAAAATGTCAGAAAAGCAATCAGACCTGCGGCTATCGAAATGACGAGAGGAAATGGTTGAATGATTATTTTTTGAGGTTCTTGATCCTTGTATGCATATCTATCGGTGACTAATTTGCCCTGAAACCAGCAAATGAAAATAATTACAAGAGCACTGCCCCAAAATAGCAAAGCAGGTAACACAGATTGTGTGGGCGGTTCCAGGTATTTTTGACCAATTAGCAGGAATAACAATATCGCCAGGAATGCCCAGATGTACCGGATTTCTTTTTTACCTGTTTTATTCTGTTCAGTTTTTTCAATATCTACATCTGAAGGCTCTTCAATCACAGGAACCGGTTCAGGAATTGTTACCTCCGGATTTCTTCCGGGAAATAATTTACCTTTAAGGTAATCAAGAACACTCGGTTCTGTTTTTTCTGGAAGCGTCATCGGGATCTCCGTAATTCAAATGTGAATTTTACCCCACCCTAAAGAGAAAACTTCGCGATCAACGTGTCTTCTTTCGAACAATATAAAATGAATAAGCCCCGTCAGGTTGTTCCTGCGGTTCATTATAGGCAAATTCTACAATCCTATTCGCCAGGACGAAATTCCATTTTTCCTGCACCACATTCCAACGCCGTGTAAGAAAATGCAGAATTAAAGATGGCAAGCCAAAATAATGCCCCCATTCCAATACATGTAAAGCCTGCGGCGAAAAATAGTGCCACCAGCGTTCTATCTCAAAGCCGGATGCCTCCAACCGTTTCTCCCATGTGTCTGGATCATCACAATGGATATGCCGGCTTATTGTATTGAAAAAATTCCGGTACCATCGGGCAGGAGCATGTAAACCAATTCGGTCAAAAAAACCAGAAACTGACAGGTTGGGAAGAAAATTCTGGTTGGGAACACAAAAGACAAACTTTGCTCCCGGTTTCATAACCCTGGCCATTTCTTTGAGTGTCAAATCCAGATCAGGAATATGTTCAAGGACAGAATTGCTCAGGGCACTGGAAAAATAATCATCCGGAAATGGCAGGGTGTACCCACTACCCTGAACAACCAGGCTGTACCCGCCGCTTTTCTGTCCCAGACGTACCGGACCGGTCCAGGGGTCAATACCAACATCTACTTTTTCATCCATGGCAATGGTGACAAAATGACCGTCACCGCAGCCCAGGTCGAGGATGGGATGCTCTAAATTAAACCCTTTATATTGGCGGGCTTCCACAGCTCGCAATATCGCCCGAAAATAAGGGAGTTCTTTGAGCTGCAACCAGAGATAATCTTTTGTTGGTTCTGTGTTTTTATCAGTCATTGGTATTAGATCTCTTTGGAAATTTCAGTGAATAAATCTTCGTAACAGGCTGCTATTCTATCCGGGTTGTATTCATTTTGAAGATAACCCATATCCGGCTTCCACTCATTTCGTCTTGCCAGAACATCTAAAACAGCCTTCCCCAGGCTTTCAGAACTTCCAATTTCAGCGATCTCTCCCATGCCATGGCGTTTGACCGGCTGTCTGACTCCCGGCAGGTTGGATGCCACACACGGAACCTTGTTCATCATGGCTTCAATTTGGACAAGTCCAAAAGCTTCCGTCCCATTCAGGCTGGGTAAAACGAGAACATCAATCGTCTTGTAGTAGGCAGCCATCTCCTGCGGATTTAATTCACCCACAAATTTCCAGATTCCCCTGCTTTCATAATTCTGAATTAATGGAGCCAGACGAGCCGCGTATTCTTCTTCACCAACAATGCCTTTATGCGGTCCGGCGAATAATACTCTGGTTTGAGGATATTTTTCCAGAATCTCAGGAAGGGCCCCAAGAAGAATTTCAACACCTTTTTCAGTTGCCAACCTGGCTGCCATGCCTATAACCGGTGAACGTCTCTCAGGATTGAATTCGCCGATAAAAGCTTCTACAGCCTGATCGCTGGTTTCTGGCAAGATCACGGGCGGTGAAATAATCCTCACTTTCTTCAGGAAACCAGCCAGATAGGGAGAATTTTCAGCATAATCCTGTGTATATGTGACAATCTTATGTGTACATCGTGCTGCCAGGTTGTTCATCAGTAGAACACCCTGATTGGCAGCCCAGGCAAGAAAACCGGGCGGCATATGAAGATCACAGTGATATGTCACCACGGTAGGCTTGCGCATCATTCGGCCGCGCAGGGCAATACCGGCGGCATCAAATTGCGGAAGATGCAGTTGGATCCAGTCACTTTCTGCCACAAGCTTACTGGCAACAGCGCCGAATGTCGGCATGATCACACCTTTGCTGATCCGCATCATTACCGGTACACGGATGATCCGAACACCATCACAGACCTCCTCATATGGAAGATCCTTGCGATAATGAGACGTTAGAACCGTTACCCGGTGACCGCGTTTTGCCAGAGCACGGGCAATGCGTTCGGCATATATTGTTAACCCGCTCGTGTGAGGGCGATAATACGTCAGGGCAATGAGAATTCGCATGGAAAAATAACAGAACTACTGAAACAGGTGAATATTGGCTTTCACCCAATCATACAGTTTCTGGATCCCTTCTTCCACGCTGATTTTTGGACTCCAACCCAGTTCGCGCTGAGCTTTACGAATATCCGAGACGTAAATCCGCTGGTCTCCCGGCCGCCAATCTGACCGGTCAACATTTAATGGATGGCCAATGTGTTTTTCCAGGATGGGTGCAAATTCATTCCATATAGAGATTACATTACTGCTTCCACCACCGACATTGTAAACATTGCCGGCAGCCGTCTTGATGTTGGCAATTGCCAGATCATAGGCATTCAATAGGTCTTCGACAAATAATAAATCGCGCACCTGCTTGCCATCGCCATAAATCGTCATCTTGCGGCCGGCTGCGGCGGCAATGACAAACCAGGCAACCCAGCCTTGATCTTCCACGCCAAACTGGCGTGTGCCATATATGCAACTTTGACGAAAGACTACGCTTTTCAGTCCATAAATACGGGCATAATCGCGTACATACTGGTCGCCGCAACCCTTAGAGCAGCCATAAGGTGAATGGAAATCCAACGGCATTTCTTCTGAAATGCCCAACGGATAGTTTTCATATTCATACCGGGTGGCCGTCTCGCGGACTTTTACCTGCTCCATTCCACCATACACCTTGTTTGTGGAAGCATATAAAAAGACCGGTTTCTTTTTTGAGTTTCGGGCGGCTTCTAATGCATTGAAGGTGCCCAGAGCATTGATCTCAAAATCTTCACGTGGATGCGTGACAGAGGTCGTCACAGCAACCTGTGCGGCCAGATGGACAATCACATCTGCTTCATGTGCAACTTCTGCCAGTCTGTCTGCTTTCCGGATATCTTCTATCACGAGTTCAAACGCTTCTCTCCCATATTGTTCACGCAGCCATTCAATGTTGCGTTTTGATCCATTTCGGGAGAGATTATCGAAAACAATAACTTTTTCTCCCCGCCCAAGAAGCCGGGAGACATAATTCGATCCAATGAAACCTGCACCGCCAGTAATTAAATATGTTTTCACGTTTTTTCTCCGAATTTCAACCTTCCTCGGAAGGGAAAGTGGTAGTGTTCTTTTGTGTTTGAGCTGCTTTGAACACCGATCCTAAAGATCTACCCTCTTTCATAAGGCCAATCATACCAAGAATTCCAGTTACCGCGAATTGGACGAAATGCATTACCACGGCATAAGCCAGAGCGAATGTGGCGTCAATACCTACCAGAGCCAGTGCTCCTACCAGCGACGCTTCAAAAACACCAATGGCTGCCGGCGCTGATGGAATGGCAATCCCCATGGCCAATACCGAATCGATTAATACCCCCCACCAGAAAGGTGCGTTGGGAACAATCGATAGAATGACGATGTAATAATTCACCACCCCGATCAACCAGGATACGGCAATCCAAAACACAGCACCCAGAAACATCTGCGGTTTGGTAAGAGCTCCCAGACCCTCAAGAAGGTTATCGAGATAGGGCAGAATGTACTTTTCCACCAACCGAATTTTTCCCGGGCCTTTCATCACCCAGGAGTGAACTGTAGCTGTATTTCTGGCAACAAGAAACAATATGGTTAAACCGATCACAACAAGCACCAATGTAGTGATCGCCACAGGTTTTGCCCAGGTCAATCCCAATGCCAGTGGAAGTGAACTGAGAAGCAGGAGTGCAGCAAAAGCCAGATCAAAAGCCCGTTCGATAATGATCGTGGACAGGACATGAAATGTACCCAGACCGGTGGATTGACCGACAAGAATAGCCCGTCCAATTTCACCGGCGCGCAGTGGGAAAAGATTATTCAAGAGATAGCCGGCATTAATGGCAAAGAATGTCTGTTTGATTGCCGGTTTACTATTTAGTAAAATCCGCCACGCAAACGCACGGGAAAAACAAAATAAAACAGTCATTACGACACTGGCTGCAATGAAGATTGGATTTATTTGCGTAAAGGCATGGCTCAGGTCTTTCCAATTGGCAACCTTTAATACCAGATACAGGGCAACAAGACTGATGATAACCCCGGGAAGCCATTTTTTTACTTTATCCCACAGGGTCGACTGTGTTTCCGTCATTCTTCCTCCAGCTGCAAAACTGCCATGAATGCAGCTTGAGGTATTTCCACTTTACCTATGAGCTTCATGCGTTTCTTGCCTTTTTTCTGCTTGTCGAGCAGTTTGTTCTTTCGGGTAATGTCTCCGCCATAACATTTGGCGAGAACATCTTTTCGCACAGCCTTAATATTCGCGCGAGATATAATGCGTCCTGAAGAAGATGCCTGGATGGGTACATCAAATTGCTGCCGGGGAATGAGATCCTTCAATTTGGTCACCAGGCTCTGCCCACGATGATAGGCTTCATCTTTATGGACAATTGAAGCCAGCGCATCCACCGGGTCCTGGTTGACCAGCACTTCTAGTTTTACCAGGCTGCCTGCCCGATAATCGGCAAAGTGATAATCCATGGAGGCATATCCGCGGGTTCGCGATTTTAATTCATCAAAGAAATTAACAATAATCTCTGAGAGTGGAATTTCAAAAACCAACTGTACACGGTTGGGAGCCGGGTAATCTTGTTCTTTAAACACACCACGCCGTTTGGTGACCAGATCCATGATCGTACCGTAATAATCTGTCGGACTGAATATCTCAAGGTTCATCCACGGTTCACGAATCTCTTCAATCAAACCCTCGTCTGGCAATTGCACCGGTGAATCAATGACAATAACCTGTCCATCCCGCATGTGCACTTCATACTCAACAGAAGGAGCTGTGACAATGATATCCAGGTCATACTCACGCTCCAACCGTTCCTGGATTATTTCCATGTGGAATAGGCCGAGGAAACCGCATCGAAATCCGAAATTCAATGCCTGACTCGTCTCTGGTTCAAAGATTAATGAAGCATCATTCAACTGGAGTTTTTCCAGGGCATCTTTCAATTCGGGATAATCTTCACCTTCAACAGGATATATGCCGGCAAAAACCATCGGTTTAGGGTGCCGATAACCCGCGAGCGGTACTTCTGCCGGATTGGCCGTAAGGGTAATCGTATCGCCAACCCGGCATTCGGTGACTGATTTTAGACCTGTGGCTATGTACCCCACATCACCTGCTTCGAGCAGATCGATAGCTTTCATAGTTGGTACAAAAATCCCGACTTCCACCGGTTTCAGGTTGGATTTATGCGCCATAAGATGAAGCTCATCACGCCCGGAGATCTTGCCTTCAGATACGCGCACATAGGCAATCACACCTTTATAACTGTCATAGTGCGAATCAAAAATCAGTGCCCGGGTAGTTGTCTCAATCTGCCCTTTCGGCGGCGGTATTTTCTTGACAATGATTTCAAGAACCTGATCTACATTTGTGCCATCTTTGGCTGAAATCCGTGGAATATCAGCCGCCGGAAAACCCAGTAGATTCTGCAAATCTTGAGCGATTTCATCCGGTCGGGCTGACGGTAGATCGATTTTGTTAATCACTGGAATAATGACCAGGTTTGAATCGAGAGCCAGATACAGGTTGGCCAGAGTCTGAGCTTCAATGCCCTGGGTGGCATCCACCACCAGCAAAGCACCTTCGCAGGCGGCCAATGCCCGGCTGACTTCATAACTGAAATCAACATGCCCCGGAGTATCAATCAGGTTCAACTCATATTGCAGACCATCCAAAGCGTTATACATCATTCGTACAGCAGACGCTTTGATGGTCACCCCCTTTTCCCGTTCCAGGTCCATGCTGTCCAGAATCTGAGCGGTCATATCACGGTCAGACACAGTTCCGGTCAATTGCAGAAGGCGGTCTGCCAGCGTTGATTTACCGTGATCTATATGGGCAATAATACAGAAATTGCGGATTCGTTCAATCATAATCGCCGTTAGTATACCTGAAAAATGGTATCGTCAGCCTGATGGTTATCTACCTGCTTGGAGAAATTCGCAAACAAAAACCGGCTGATTTTTTCAGCCGGTCTAATCTGATATCCCCAAAAATTTACGCCGCAGCGCCTTCCAGAACATGCAATTCACTTACCCGTTTGAAATGATAACCGTACACTGTGAATGTAATCGCCAGTGGGAACTTTTTCGGTTCATGGAAAAGGGTCCAAAATACCAGGTTCCAATAGTATCCACGATCAGAACTGAGGATGCCAATCTTCCAGATGGTTCGGAACAAGGCAAGTACCTCCTGAATTTCCAGATGAACCGGCGAACTAACAGGTTGGTAGTCTGTCAAAAAAGTCTTTACCCGTTTATAAAATCCTTCTGCTGAATAGATGGTCTTCAGGATGGTATCGTACCCTTCCTTCAATTCATGCATATCCATTTTGGGAATGATATTGGTAGTTCCATCGGCATTATCACCAGACATTTCCATATTCAAACGCCCTTCAGCTTTCAGGCGCTCATATAATGGTGTGCCGAATGGCGCCTGTAGAAGACCAACCATGGCAGTTACAATACCGCTGTTTTGAATAAAATCTATCTGCCGTTGGAAAATGGACGGCGTATCGGCATCAAACCCGACAATAAACCCTCCCATCACCTGCAAACCATTACGCTGCAACCGTTTTACACTGTCCATCAGGCTGCGCCCTTTGTTCTGACTCTTGTGGCATTCGGTAAGACTGGTTTCGTCGGGTGTTTCAATTCCCACAAAGACAGAGATAAAGCCGGCATCGGTCATTAATTTCATCAATTCGGGATCGTCTGCCAGATTGATGGATGCTTCTGTTATGAAATTGGTTCCCACCTTTCCTTTTCGCCAATTAATTAAAGCCGGTAATACATCATCTTTCAGAGCTTTTTTATTGCCGATGAAATTATCGTCGACAAAGAAAACATTTCTCCGCCATCCCAGTTCATATAATTTATCCAATTCGGCAATGATCTGCGCAGATGACTTCAGACGCGGTTTGTGGCCTAACATAGCTGTGATGTTGCAAAATTCACAACCAAATGGACACCCGCGTGAAAATTGAATGCACATTGAATCATACCGTTTCATGTCCAACAATTCCCACATGGGAACAGGTGTCTGACGAATATCGGCATATTCTGTAGTGGTATAGATATGCTTCAATGTACCATTTTCGAAATCTTTTAAGAATTGTGGATAGGTAATTTCACCTTCATTCAAAACAAAATGATCGATTTCCGGGAAATCCTGCCATTCGCCTGTAAACAATGGGCCGCCTGCTACAACCATTTTACCGGCTGTTTTACACCTTTTAACTACCTCATGCGTAGATTCCCGTTGAATGATCATGGCACTGATGAAAACCATATCCGCCCACTTCAGATCATCGTCTGTAAGGCGGGTAACATTCATATCGACCAGGCGTTTGTTCCAATTCGAAGGTGACATGGCAGCTATCGTTAATAAACCCAGTGGCGGATTGGAAGAATTTTTATGAACAAACTGGAGAGCATGTTTGAAACTCCAGAATGTATCGGGAAACTCAGGGTAAATCAACAACACGTTCATTTGGGACTCCTGCGGTAATGGATCTTTTTCTTTTTTTTTATTTACCTCATAACCTTAATCCGATTTTTCCAACCTACCAGCGGTCAAAAGTCACACTTAAAGTCCTATATCCAGGTATGACCTGTTCTTAAAGATAGGTCTATGGTTGATTGCCGGTTAACCCCCGAATGCTATAATCCAACATGTGGACAGGATAAACCGACCTACTATTCAAACTGGATCGAGCATTAATCTCGCTTTTGCCATTGTAGTAATGGCATCTTACCTGTCAATCTTCTCTTCTTTCGAACCCGAATCCATCACAATCTTGATATGGTTGACTCTGATCGGAATATCGTATTTAAGTGTCGGGGTGTACGGTTATTCATATGTGTCCCACCAACCCTCGCGATCGTTAATATCAGCGTATTTTCTTTGTCAGATGCTCCAGGGTGGAATTATTGTCTTTTTGAGTAAAGGGCATGGCTTCACATTTTTAATCCTTTTACCATTGGCCGGACAGAGCGTTCTATTATTAACCGGTCTGTGGATGTATATTCCTGCCTTGTTTTCAGCCATTGTGTACACCATAGCCATATATGGCTATGCGCTCAATTGGAATACTGCCCTTTCCTCTCTCCCCATCTTTATTGCCGGTGTTTTCTTTATCATGATTTTCACTCAGGTAGCGGTTGGAGAAGAACAAGCCCGGCATGAGGTCACCCGCCTCATTGGTGATCTTGAAGCCGCGAATGCCCGGTTGCGTGAGTTCGCCACACAGGTTGAAGATCTGGCTATCACCAAAGAACGCAACCGCATGGCGCGTGAAATTCACGATGGCCTCGGCCATTATCTGACCACAATTTACATGCAAATTCAGGCTGCTCTGGCCATTATGCCCCGTGACCCGGATACAGCCGTCACCATGTTGGAAAAAGCTCAAAACCTGAGCCAGGAAGCCCTTCAAGAAGTTCGTAAATCAGTGAGTACATTACGGTCATCGGTCGAAGATGATACACCCCTTCAAAACCGTATTGAGAAGCTGCTTCAAGATGGTGAAGGTTCAGGCATTCAGGTGGTCTTTAATGTTCAGGGGAAACCCCGCGAATTGGACAGTAAAAAATCCATCACACTCTTCCGGGCAGCTCAGGAAGGATTCAGTAATACAAGAAAACATGCCAGCGCCACCCTTTTTTCGGTACTTCTTGACTATACCGATCCTGGTTTTGTTCGTATGACTTTGCAGGATAATGGCCGGGGTGCAGATAAAATTGAAGGTGGATTTGGTTTAATCGGACTGCGTGAACGATTGAACCTTGTCGATGGAGATTGCGAGATATATACATCGAAAGGAGAAGGGTTCACCCTTCAGATTACGGTTCCGGGATGAAACAACCAATTCGGATTCTCTTAGTCGACGATCAGGCTCTCTTTCGGGAAGGGTTGCGTATACTTCTTTCATCACAACCAGATTTTGAAGTAGTGGCTGAGGCGGCCAATGGTGAAGAAGCACTCCGTCAGGCAGCTGTATACCATCCAGATGTTGTCTTGATGGATTTACGTATGCCGGTATTAGATGGGGTAACAGCCACCCGCCGCCTCCATGAACTTTATCCAATGACCCGGGTCATAGCACTAACAACCTTTGATGAAGATGAATATATTTTTGAAGGTTTGCGAGCCGGTGCGTATGGGTACCTGTTGAAAGATGTGGCTTCCCAGAAACTGTTTGAAGCCATCTATGCCGCCAATCGTGGGGAGTATTTTCTGATGCCCTCAGTTACCGCCCGTGTTATGGCAGAATTCTCCCGGCTTCCCCGAAGTCAACCAGTCCAACCCGCCAGTATTCCATCACCGCTCTCAGATAGGGAGAAGCAAATTCTCAAAATGGTTGCGCAGGGAGCCAGCAATAAAGAAATTGCCGAAGAGCTGGTGATTGCAGAAGGAACTGTGAAAAACCACTTGAGCAATATTTTTGACAAACTTGAAGCCCGCGATCGTATGCAGGCTGTAATAAAAAGCAAAGAACTCGGAATAATTTAGTCTATGGAACAAAATTTTCAAACCCCACCCGTCAAACAGCCTTTGGATAATCCCAAATTCACTCCCACCTTCTTTGGCGCCATTCTGGTTATGGCCGGTTTTCTCATTCTGCTCGACCAGTATCTGCGTACGGAATGGCTTAGTCTAACGGTTGTTCCAGCAATTGGCTTGATCTTGCTGGCATCCGGGTTGAATTCACGTCATATGGGATGGATCATCCCCGGTGTTCTGGTGGGAGCAGCAGGAACTGCCGGAGTCATCCTGTTTGGCAGTCTGATTGAAGATAAACCCTTCACCATCCGGTTGGGCTGGGCACTCTTTTCAATAGCAGCGGGGTTCATTGCCATTCTATTCTTTTCTTTAGTGTATGCCAAACATCATGCCTGGTGGGCTTTTCTGGTTGCCAGTGTATTTACCGGTGTAGCGTATCCGTTCATTACTGACCGTTTGCAGGTATTTATTTTTTTGGCATCGATCTGTTTTCTTGTAGGGGTGGCTTTTCTGGCCTGGGGATTTTTCGAAAGACTGTTTGGTCTATTAATTCCCGGATGCCTGCTCGCCGGTCTTGGCCCCGGTTTTTATCTGGGATTTGTCACCAATGCCGCCAATAACGAACTGGTTCAAATAGGCTTTCTGATTACCTGCTTCGGGCTGGGTTGGGTGATGATAACCCTGTCATCACGGATGATCAATCCCATTTTTCTTTGGTGGCCGCTCATTCCGGGCGGCATTCTTACCATGGTTGGCTGGGGATTGACCATTGGAGGAAATCGCGGAAGCGCCATGACCCTGATTGGTAACACTGGCTCCATCAGCTTGATAATCTTCGGCTTATATCTGATCCTGATGCGCCGCGGTATCCGAAAATGACTACATCCGGCTGAGAAGTTCTTTCTTCTTGGCCTGGAATTCTTCCTGTGTCACAATTCCACGAATACGCAATTCGTCCAACTCGGCAATCAAATCCGGGATGGTCTGTTCTTTAATCACATTCTTAAACTGTAATCCTTCTCCATCGCCAGATTCATCACTCAACCGGTTTTTGGCATCCATCATCATTTTCTTGAAAGATACCGGCTTGCCAATGAAATGGAACAGATTGGTACCCAGTTCACTGGCTGTGAGGATTTCAACATCACCATAGTCAAATAACCGCCCCCAGAACGATTGCGACAGTTTCACATCATTTACCTTCTCAAGGGATGAATCCGTCACATTCTTATTGACTACACCTGAAACCTGAATGACTCTGCGGTTGGTAATAATAAACTGCCGGTTCATCCAATCGAGGATATGCCGGATCATATCCAGCAGAGGAATTGCGGCAATAACAAATCCGATCGCGGCCAGTGGATTTAACATCAGTAAAATCCCGGACCCGACAAGAAGGATAAGAATAACAATACAATCCAATGCAATGTCTTTAAAAAGTAGGAACCAGTGCCGCCGTGTAGAAAGCAGGATGGCTTCATTTTCTGCCAGTAGACTTTCAAGGTATGTCTTATTCATTTAATTTCTCCCGGACTGTTGTCATGCTCTGTAATTGGGTGTGCTTTCATTGCTTCTTTGATAAGAGAATCCAGGTCGGTGCGGGTTGAACCAGGAAACACAAAGTGTGCCAGAAATTCGCGGTTCCCCTTCGGCCCTTCCAATGGTGACATGATCAGACCTTTTATCCCAAAACCATCATTCTGGGCAGTCGACAAAACATCGTGAAGAACCCTGGCATGGATCTCAGGATCACGGATCACTCCCTTTCCTTTATCAGCTTCTTCCCGTCCGGCTTCAAATTGCGGTTTGATCAGGGTGACCAGTGTACCGCCTTTTTCAATCATCCAGTTCCTGATCACCGGAAACAGGATCCGCAAGGAAATAAAAGAGACATCCACACAGACAAGCTGCACCGGTTTCGGCAGGGATATCAGACTGCGGGCATTGGTATGTTCCATTAACGTAACACGCGGATCGGTACGTAATTTCCAATGAAAATCGCCGTGTCCAGAATCCACTGAAATAACAGATTCAGCACCATGTTGAAGAAGGCAATCAGTAAAGCCACCAGTTGATGCTCCAATATCGGCACAGGAAAATCCCCCGAGTTCTGTCAGATGGAAAGCCACAAGAGCGGCTTCCAGTTTCTCGCCTCCACGAGACACAAATTTCTGCTTTTCAACAATTTCAAGTCTGTCTTCGTCAGAAACCATCTGTGAAGGTTTGAGGAGCATCTGCCCATTCACACGGACGGAACCGGCCATGACCAATCGCTGGGCAAGATTTCTGCTTTCCACCAAACCCAGTTCTACCAGTTTTATATCCAATCTATTCTTTGTCACAGGTTTCCCAAATTGTCCCTAAAGTTTTGTGATAATATATTTTTTATGCTGCGCGCCATCATCAAAACCATGAGAGTCAAGCAGTGGACAAAAAATGCCATCGTCTTTGCGGCTTTGGTCTTTGATCGTCAACTTACCAATCCGGTCGCGTTTGGACGAACACTGGCCGGTTTTTTTCTTTTCTGTATTCTATCGAGCACTGTCTATATTATCAATGATATTATGGATGTGGAAGCCGACCGGCAGCATCCAAAAAAGAAATATCGCCCAATCGCATCTGGTCAGCTGCCGATACCTGTTGCCATTGGCATTGCCGCGTTTCTTTTGATCATTGCGTTTCCAATTTCCTATGTTCTTTCTCCTTACTTCTGCATTGTCGCAGCCGCGTATTTCATCATAAATCTGGCGTACTCTATTCGGCTAAAACATATTGTGCTCGTCGATGTTTTAATCCTGTCAATGGGCTTTGTGTTGCGTGTGGGAGCTGGAGTCAGTCTCATTCATGTGGAACGCTTTTCCCCATGGTTGTATGTGGTGACTTATCTGCTGGCTCTTTATCTCGGTTTTGGCAAACGCCGGGCTGAGTTGACTCTTCTATCGGCCACCGCCTCCAGCCACCGGAAAGTGCTTGATGGCTATACGATACCCTTCCTCGATCAGGTAATCATGATGATCTCTGGAATGACCATCATCTCTTACAGCCTGTATACTTTTTCAGCTCCCAATCTTCCCACCAACCATGCTATGATGTTGACCATACCATTTGTCTTGTATGGGTTGCTACGTTATCTCTATATCGTCGAAATCGAAGGTACCGGCAATGCCCCCGATGAGATTCTGTTGATTGACCGACCACTTCAGATCGCGATTCTTCTTTGGGGAATCTGTGTCCTGGCTATCTTCTATCTTTTCTAAAAAGAAAATGACAGAATACCTCTCCACCGCCACCGCTCCAGGGAAGGCCATACTTCTGGGAGAACATGCTGTAGTCTACGGGAAACCGGCCATCGCCATTCCGGTATCCCAACTACGGGTGGAAGTGACGATTGAAAAATTCCGTTGCCCTGATAATGAAATTTGGATTGATTCACCTGTCGTCAGGCTGTATAAAAACGTTAAAGACCTGCCGTTTGAAAATCCACTGCGCCTGGCCATTGACCTGACAAAAGACAGGTGTACAACGAAAACCTTTTCAGGCATGATGATCCGCATCAACTCAGCCCTGCCAATAGGTGGCGGAATGGGATCTGGAGCCGCCGTAAGTTGCGCCCTGATTCGTGCCCTTTCAACCTGTCTTGATGGTCAAGCATTGCCAGCCGAAACTGTCAATGCGCTGGCGTTTGAGGTGGAAAAAATTCATCACGGTAACCCATCCGGAGTGGATAACACGGTGATCACCTACGAACAACCGATTTACTTCAAGCGCAATACTCCGATGAAAATGGTCCAAGTCGGCACGCCAATTCATCTTGTGATAGCCGATACCGGGATTAATTCAGCCACCAGTACAATGGTAAATGGTGTTCGAAAACGGTATGAGCAAGACAAAGAACGCTACCAGGGAATTTTCGATTCAATAGAAAATCTCGTGGATAAGGCTCACCAGGCCATCGAAATTGGTGATATCAATACTCTCGCAATGACCATGAATGAAAACCACCGGCTGCTTCAGGCAATGGAAGTCTCGTCATTTTCGCTTGACCGGTTGGTAAAAACAGCCATCACAGCCGGAGCTCTGGCTGCCAAATTGATCGGAGCTGGAGGTGGTGGAAACATGATAGCTCTTTGTACCACTGAAACCACCAAACCCGTTAGCCAGGCATTGAACGCAATCGGCGCTGTCCGAGTGTTTTCTTTTTCTCTGGCTGACAATAAGGGAGGGATATGAAATCGTCACCATTGATCTTTGTAAAATTGGGTGGAGCGGCCATTACCAATAAATCACGTGCACGCACAGCCTTACCGAAAAACATCGAAAATCTTGTGCAACAAATTGCCAAAGCATATTCTGAGATTCCAGATATGCATCTGGTTCTGGGGCATGGGTCTGGCAGTTTTGGCCATTTTTCTGGCCAGACTTATGATACCCGGAATGGGGTAAGTTCACCGAAAGATTGGTTGGGATTCGCTGAAGTGTGGGATGATGCCCGGCAGCTCAATGAATTGGTGATTCACGCATTTCTTGATGCCGGTCTGCCCGTTATGGCCTTCCCCCCTTCCACCTGGGTGATCACACAGCACCGAAAACCAATCAGCTTTTTTGAAGAACCAATACGAAATGCTTTACAACATAACCTTATTCCAGTCGTAAATGGAGATGTAATATTTGACCGTGCAATCGGTGGGACGATCCTCTCCACGGAAGAGATATTTTCTTTGCTGGCAGACGAACTACACCCAGATCAGATCATTCTTGCTTCACGTGAGCCAGGTGTCTGGCAGGATTTTCCAACCAATACACAGCTGGCTGAATCACTCACCCCGCGGCAATATGCGGAAACATCCGCTTCGGTTCAAGGTTCAGTAGGCATGGATGTAACGGGCGGAATGGCAAAAAAAGTTGCCATTATGATGGATGTTCTGCAGCGTCAGCCTAAAACCCGAATCACGATTACCAGTGGGTTGGATGATCATTCTGTGTATGATGCCTTGATAGGTGGTCCTTCCGGTACTTTATTACATTCAGAATAGTTCGAAGGAGTGGCACATGCTATTCACGCGCGAAATCTTACAGGAACAAGAAGATCGGAATCTGGCACCGTATGCCATCCGTAGTAAAGATTCACGCGGACGGCAATACCCTCAGGAAGAACCTCCCTACAGAACCTGCTTTCAACGAGACCGGGATCGTATTCTCCACACAACCGCATTCCGACGGTTGGAATATAAGACCCAGGTTTTCTTCAATTTTGAAGGTGATTATTACCGAACACGCCTGACCCATACACTGGAAGTAACCCAGATTGGCCGAACGATCGCTCGTGCCCTTGGTGCTAACGAAGACCTGGTCGAAGCCATTTGCCTTGCCCATGATCTGGGACATCCACCTTTCGGTCATTCCGGTGAATCCACATTGGCCAGATTAATGAAAGATCATGGCGGTTTCGACCACAATAAGCATTCCCTTCGAATCGTTACCAAACTCGAAAAACGATATCCAGATTTTGACGGCCTGAATCTCACCTGGGAAGTCCGGGAAGGGATCGTCAAACATGAAACCGAATATGACCTTTCAGATGCATCGGATTTTAATCCCGAACTTCGAGGCTCATTGGAAGCCCAGATCACCAATGCGGCTGATGAAATGGCGTACACAGCCCACGATCTCGATGACGGCCTGCGTTCAGGAATGATCAACGAAGATATGCTTTCCGGGATTGAGCTCTGGGAAATCTTATTGAGCACATTACAGATTAAAAACGACCGGTTGGATGATCTCACACGCCATCGTCTGATCCGTAAACTGATCGGGATGGAAGTTTCAGCACTCGTAGATCATACAGTAGAAAAACTTCGCCAGAGTGCTGTAACCAGTGTGGAAGAATTGCAAAGGCTCGATTACAACGTGGTGGGTTTGGATGAAGAAATGATTCAAAGAAACCGGCAATTAAAAGATTTTCTGTACAGGAATCTGTATAAACATTACCGGGTCGTCCGAATGCAAGTTAAAGCAGAGAATATCCTGACCCGTATATTCAATATGTATGTCGATGAACCATCCGTCCTTCCCAACCATATACAATTGCTGGTTTCAGAACGTGGACTTGAACGAGCAGTTTGTGATTACATTGCCGGAATGACGGACCGGTTCGCTGTTGATGAATATCAACGTTTGTTTGATCCGAACTGTCTTCCATAAGTAAACTCCTGAATATTAATTTTTTCCATCTTCCCCTTTTCATGGGGTAAAATTAGTCCCTGTAGCCCTATAGGAGATTTGAAGATGGAAGATGTATCGTACTTAACGGAAGAAGGTTATGCGAAAATGCAGGAAGAATTAGCCCGGTTGAAAGGACCCGAAAGGGAAGCCCTTTCAGCAAGGCTTCGCGCCGCCATTCAACAGGGTGATCTTTCAGAAAATGCAGATTACATCAGCGCAAAAGAAGAACAGGGTTTCCTGGAAGGTAAAATTCAAGACCTGGAAAGAACCCTTCGAAATGTTGTGATCATTGACGAATCGTCTGCCGGTCGCACCGTTGTTAATATTGGTGCCCATATCACCATACAGGAAGGTAATTACCCGGCAGAAAAATACCAGGTAGTAGGTCCAAAAGAGGCGGATCCAAAGAAGAATCGCATTTCCCACGAATCACCGATCGGGAAAGCTGTGCTCGGAAAAGGCATTGGTGATATTGCTACAGCAGATACACCCGGTGGAATAATTCAGTTCAAAATTATCGCGATTGAATAAAAAGAAGAGGCTTCCTTTAAAATTTTGAGGAAGCCTCTTTTTTTATGTTTTTTTCAATTCAATTTAAACCTGTCAACAGTCGCCTGTAAATGATCCGCCATTTCTGATAGAGATTGTGCAGAAGCCGTTACTTCTTCCACCTGTGCACTCATCTCTTCAGCCGATGCCGATACCTCTTCTACAGCGGCGGAGTTCTCTTCACTTACTGAGGCAATATTATCAATGGATTGGGTAATCTCAGTTGAGCCAGCTGCCATCTCTTCTGTTGCGGCGGTGTTCTCTTCGACAATGGCAGAGACATCATCGGCTGCTGCCACCAGATCATTGGAAAGACCACCCATCTTCGAAACCGCGTCTGCCGCCAGTTGAGCTTGCTGATTTACAGCTTCTGCAGCTTGAAGAATGTTTTCAAGAGCAGAGCCGGCTTTGGAGGCGCGATCAGCGCCGGTTTCGACTTCTGCAGCACTTTCATTCATGGCTTTTACGGCTTCTGCGACAGTATCCTGGATGCCTTTTATTAATGAGGCAATTTCTTTTGTGGCTGAACTTGACCGTTCTGCCAATTTCCGAACTTCATCAGCTACAACGGCGAAACCTTTTCCATGCTCTCCAGCACGGGCAGCCTCAATAGCCGCATTGAGCGCCAGCAGATTGGTTTGTGAAGCAATGTCATCAATTGTTTCAATAATGGCCCCAATCTGATCAGATCGATTGCCCATTTCCTGTACTTTCTGTGCAGAAAAGCCTACCTTTTCCCGAATAGTTTCCATGCCTTGAACTGTTTCTGTGACTGTTGAAGAACCTTCACGGGCAGCTGACGCGGCTTTATTGGACTCAATCGAAACAGCATTGGCGTTCCCCGCCACCTGCTGGATGGATGCAGAGAGCGATCCTGTCAAAGCAGCCATCTTGGCTACTGCTTCAGCCTGTGCCTGGGCACCTTTTGAGACATTATCGATGGCTCGCCGTAGTTGTTCAACAGAGGCAGCGGAATGTGTGGCAGCTTCTGTCTGTTGAGAAGTCCCGCGGGCGACCTGTTGGATGGTCGATGCAATCTGTGATGTTGCCTGACCAGCCTGGTTGGAAGCCTGGGCTAATTGAGAAGAAGCTTGATTAAGATTGTGGGTATTAGAAGCAACCTCACCGATGGCATCGCGAAGGTTAGTCACCATCTGCTGGAATGCAATACCGAGACGATCTTTTTCTGACTGCGGGGTAACAGTAGTAGTTAGGTCCCCTTTGGCTAGCTGAGTAGCCGAATCGGCCATTTGATTTTGAAATAAGATCATGTTTCTAAAAGAATCGGCAAGCCGTCCAATTTCATCTTTCGATGAATAATCAACATTCTGATCTATATTGCCCCTGGACATGTCTTCGGCTATTTTTGTCAGTTTAATAATTGGATTGGCTATGCGATTCGAGAAGTAATTCGCCACAAAAATGATTAACAATATTGCCAGAACAATTGAAATAATCATTACATTTCGCAATGAATATACCTGGTCTAAAGCTTCATCTGAATCCTGTTCAACCAGAATCCCCCATTTTTGGTCTGGCAGCCATGCATACGATCCAATGACTGTTTTCCCCATGTAATTGGTATAAGTTGAAGTACCTTCATTGCCCGCCAAAACCTGTTTTGCCCCATATGTATCAATTTTCAGCTCAAGTTCTGCAAGTTTTTGAATACGCTTCTGGCTGAGTAGAACATCTACATTTCGTGATGGGGTTATGAAAAATCCATCAGAGTTAATCAGGTAGGCTTCGCCTGTATTTCCGAGAGCTGAGGCTTTCATTAATGTGGAAATAAACTGTGTCGGCACAGTCGCGTTCGCGATTCCGACCACATTCCCATTCACTTTAATCGGAATAGCAATCACCAGTATTAAGTTCCCGGTTGCTTTAGAAAAAACAGGTTGTGAAATAATATTCTTCCCTGTGATCGCATCTTTAAAATACTGCCTGTCAGAAACATCTACTGGCCTATCATCATATTCAGCAATACTCTTCCCATCCATACCAATTATGGACATCGATTCGTATCTTCCCCACTCTTTAAAATAGACATCCAATGCCGTTTTGGCCTGATCGTGTTCCATAGATTGCACACGTGCATCATTTGCCAAAACCACAATATCCTTTTCCCGATCCACTAACCAATCTTGAATTGTAGTTTTATTAATGTTGGTGAGCTTTTGAAGCTCATCGGTCTTTGAATCCGTAATTGATTGTTGACTCTGGAAATAAACGATCAAGCAGACAGCCAAAAGTGGAACCAGTGCCACCAGAAGCATGAATAGCATCTGTTTTCCACGTAAAGAATCTGTCAGAATATTCTTTGATTTGCTCTTCATAAAACCCTCCCAACAATATTGATAGTATCGTTACCATGTTAGTCAATGAACTATGCTTAAACAATAAATCCAACATAAATACGATGTTTTTTGACGAACATTAAAATGAATAAAAAAGCTGTCTGACCATTCAATTGATCAGACAGCTTCTTTCGAGAGCAGGATTTATCATGCGTTTTTCGGCCAGACGGCCAGTTCGAGTGTTAACCTGTCAAAATAGCTATTGGTGGGCATGGCACCGCCGCCATAACTGGCATCTACGATCCGGGCTTCCATCTGAAGTGAAGCCGTTTCGAGAAGTATACGCTTCCCGGGTTCCACCAGTTGAGGTTCACCTTTGGCCAGCAATCTCTGGCGAATGTTGGGGTCATTGAATGCATGATTTGACATCAGTACTTTCGTTACAGTCTGAATATCATTCTTGTCAAATAACCAGACTTCAAATGCTGTCACCTTTTTCGGGTCGCCAACTCCGATTGTTTCAGAAATACCCACACCACATTCACCCAGGAACTCTCCGGTAGGAGCATCAATACTGAAAGAATCATCATACAGATCATCACCGAGCATATAAGTGGTCATGAACTGCACAACCGGAGGTTCTTCCTGGTCAGAACTGGCACGTTTCTTCGACGCACCTGTCATAGAACCGCCTGTCGATTCTTCAGCCACATATTCCATCTCACTGCCAGTATAACCTTCGGCTTCTTCCGATTCTTCTTCACCTTCGGTGGTTTTCTTTCTCTTCAGCAATAGATACACCAGTAAACCCGCCACGATGAGTGTCAACGTACACATGACACCTAGAAGCAGCGGCAGTTTATCTTTCAAGCTGGATGAAGCCGCGGCAGGTTTCGAGGCTTCCGGTAACAGAGGTTGCTCCGCATTAGCAGCAGGTTTGGTAGCCTCAGAAGATTTGGGGGCTTCTGCTTTTCCTTTTGTTTCGGCAGGCTGCGTTTTTGTGTTTTCCTTAATCGCCGGAACCGGAGCCTGAACCAGCAAGGCCAGTTCTTCAATTTCTTTAGGGTTTGAAGTTCCAGGGTCAGCTGCCAGGGCTTTCAATGCTGTTTGACCGGCTGAACCGAGATCCTGCCACCGCTTCTGCAATAATCCTTCATCTTCGTTCCGTTTAAAGGAATCAATTGTCATCCGTAAATAATCTACCTGCAGGTCTTTACGCAAATGCTGGGGGGCTGCATCCGTCCACTGCACCGGCCAGACCAACCATCCAAGAATGGGCAAACCCACAATCAGGCCGGCAAGAAAACCTGCGAGGCCTGCATAAAGAGGGTTTTTGAGCCGCTCAAGTATTTTATCCATCCGTCCACGCTCCTACTTCGAGGGTTGCTGGTAATCCTTTCCTCCGCGATCAGAGTTCGCATCGCCAAGGATATGTCTTTCGGATGGTTGCAAATAGTATGCCTAGTCGGATTTACCTTCTGTCACGGTCTCCTGCAGGAAGGTCTCATTGCAGGTCAGACATTGAAACTCCCGTTTGTTGGCTACCACCAGCAAACCGCCGCAATTTGGGCAGGGCTGCGGAACGGGTTTCTTCCAGGAAACAAACTGACATTTGGGATAATTAGCGCATCCATAGAAAAACCGGCCTTTCCGGGATTTCCGTTCGACCAGGTCACCACCATCTTCCGGGCAGGTTACACCGATCTTCTCAAGAAATGGCTCTGTATGTTTGCATGTCGGGTATGTACTGCAGGAAATGAATTTCCCATACCGCCCCCAGCGGATCACAAGATCATTTCCGCAGACCGGACACGGACGGTCGATTTTTTCCGGTTCGGTTTTAACTTCAGGCATCTCTTTACGGGCGCGTTCCACTTCTTCTTCAAACCCGCCATAGAATTGACGGACAACGTCCACCCAGTTCATGTCATGTGATGCAATCTTGTCCAGGTCAGATTCCATGGATGCCGTAAATTGAACATCCACGACATCCGGAAAATGTTCAACAAGCAAATCGGTCACAAGAATCCCTGTATCTGTTGGAAAGAGTCGTTTATTTTCGCGTACTACGTATCCACGTTGTTGAATAGTAGAAATCGTAGGTGCATATGTTGAAGGCCGGCCAATTCCATTTTCTTCAAGAGCTGCCACCAGAGACGCTTCGGTATACCGCGGAGGCGGTTGGGTGAAATGTTGTTCTGGAATCAGCCGATTCAAGTGCTGCTTCTGTCCCTCTTCTAATCCGGCAGGAACCTTTTGATTCTCATCTTCGTCTCGTTCCCTATCTTCGTTTCTGGATTCTTCATATACCACCAGAAAACCGGGGAATTTTACCGTCTGCCCGGACGTACGGAATGTATATTCATGGGATGGTGTCTTGCCAGTAATATCCACTGTGACGGTATCATAGACGGCCTCTTCCATTTGAGAAGCCACAAAACGCAGCCAGACCAACTGATAGAGTTTGAATTGTTCCGGGGTTAACTGGTCCTTAACATCATCCGGTCTACGTAATACAGAAGTTGGCCTGACAGCTTCATGCGCTTCCTGTGCTCCGATTGACCGTGTTTTGTATTGCGGTGCCGTTTCCGGCAGGAAGTCAGCACCATATTGACTGGATATGAATTTGCGTACTTCATTTTGTGCCAGTTCAGAAACGTTGGTTGAATCGGTACGCATATACGTGATGAGGCCGATCGTGCCTGCTCCATCAATAGCCACACCTTCATATAACTGCTGTGCCACTGCCATCGTCCGCCGTGCTGTAAAACCCAGCTTGCGTGAGGCTTCCTGTTGCAGGGTGCTGGTGGTAAATGGTGGGGCTGGTTTTCTTCGGCGTTCACTTTTCTTGATTTTTGATATGGAATAATCAGCTTTTTCCATATCATGGATTAAGCCGTTTACGGTTTCTTCCTTAGGTAAGACTGGTTCTTCATCATCCAACCTGTAGAACCGTGAAAGATATTTTGTTCGCATACCTTCAGGAGTAAACTCGGCACCAATCGTCCAGTATTCATCCGGTTTGAATGCCTCGATTTCCCGTTCTCGTTCTACAATCAACCGCAGGGCAACGGATTGCACCCGTCCAGCAGACAACCGTCCGCGCACCTTTTCCCAGAGAAGTGGTGTCAGACTATAGCCAACGAGGCGGTCCAGAATGCGCCGGGCCTGCTGAGCATCCACTAGACTGGTATCTATCGATCTTGGATGGGCAAATGCCTCGGCAATAGCGGGTTCGGTGATTTCGTGGAATACAACCCGGTGAGAAATCTCTGGCTGCATTTCGGCCGATTCCAGCAGGTGCCAGGCAATAGCTTCCCCTTCACGGTCAGGGTCTGTGGCCAGATAAATGGCTTCTGCATTCTTCGCCAGCGATTTCAATTCTTTAACGATCTGTCGTTTCTCATTGGGCACCCGGTACTTGGGGGCAAAATCATGTTCCACATCAACAGAAAGGCTTGAACGCAGAAGATCACGTACGTGACCAATGGAGGCTCGAACCGTATAACCATTTCCCAGGAATCGGCCAATTGTTTTTGCTTTGGCCGGTGATTCAACAATAACCAGCTTCCCTACACGGCGGGTTTCTTCTAGTTTTGAGGTCTTTCCACTCTTCTTCCCTGCAGTTTTTCCAGTAGAAGATTTGACAGCTTTTCCAACACGAGGTTTACGTGGAGCTGGAGCAGGTTTTTCCAACCCGGTATGGGCATCAGTTGCACCCATGCGGGCTAATTTCGTTCCACATACAGCACATGTCCCCCGCGTGATGGGAGTTCCAGTTACTGTAAATCCAGCTTCTGGATTTTGAATTTCTCTTTTCTCTTTACAACGAACGCAATAGGCTTCCAATGAACAAAACTCCACTCACAATAATTGCTGTTTACCATTCTTTTTCAGGTAATCAACAATGAGTTTAACTTTCTGTGTTTCAGTTTTTTTACAAACCAGTAAAGCATCAGGCGTATCAACCACAACAATATCTTCAATACCAATAACGGCGATAAACCTGTCTGCCTTACTTGAACTTACAATCAATGAACCTGTAGAATCTTCTAAGAATACATCTTTTGCCAGATTAATGTTTCCCGTCTCATCAACCGGAAGAACATCAAACAACGATTCCCAACTGCCCACATCATTCCATCCCAGATTTCGGGCCGGAATGCAGGCCACCCGGGAAGCTTTTTCCATAATACCATAGTCAATTGTTTCAGGATGAATTTTTTCCCAGTATTCTTTCAATACGAGATTTCGTCTATCTGTCTTCCAGGCTTTTTGTATTGTGGAAATGATCGAAAACAACTCTGGCATCAGGTTGGAAATTTCTTCCAGAATCCGATCTGCTCGCCAGAAGAACATTCCAGAATTCCAATCATGATCTCCCCGTTCGATAAATTCGCGGGCAAGATCTTCATTGGGTTTTTCTTTGAACTTTTTCACCTGATAATACGGGAGTCCGTCATATTCACCCAGAGAATTTCCCCTCTGGATATAACCATATCCGGTTGCCGGATATTGCGGTTCAATTCCGAGGGTTACAAGAAAACCTTCTTCTGCTACTTTATTCCCACAGGAAATTAACCGGTGGAAATGTTCCACATTCTGAATGTAATGATCGGCGGTTAAAACTACCATAACAGCATCTGGATCTATAAGTTGGATAGCCTGCGCAGCCAATGCCACAACCGAAGCTGTCCCTTTAGGCATAGGTTCTAGAAGAAAATTTTCCCATGGAATTTCTGGTTTTTGCCGGCTCAGCTCTTTTGCCTGTTCCTCAACAGTAACAATATAGATCTGCTCCGGTGAAAGCAAACCGCTCAACCTGTCTACAGCGATCTGAAACAGGGTTTTTTCTCCGCTGATCGCCAGCATTTGTTTAGGATGACTGCGTCGAGATAGCGGCCATAACCGCGTCCCTCCACCGCCAGCCATTATGACGGCATAAAGATGATCAATCATGATTGTCTACCTGATATAGTATGCTTTTTTCTTTTACGAGAATATAGTTCATTCCGCCAACCTGTCTGACCAAACCTTTCAATTCCATCATGGTAAGTGTGGCGGTTAATGTATCCATCCCCCAGCCCGTGGCATTACCCAGGTCGTCAATATGAACCGGCTCATAACCCAGGTTATCCATAATTTGTTGTTCTCTTGGATCGCCGGGTAATTCAAGCCGGGCCTGCCGGTATTCCTGTACCTGTTCGATGTTCAAAGCATCCAAAACATCCTTCACATCGATCAAAGGACGAGCCCCCTGTTGGATCAGTCGGTTTGTTCCCTTTGATTGGTTGGCATAAATGCTGCCAGGCAGCGCAAAAACATCACGCCCCTGTTCTGCAGCAAATGTGGATGTGATCAGGGCGCCGCTTGTGATTCCGGCTTCAATCACAACAACCACACGTGAAAGCCCGGAAATTATTCGGTTACGTGGTGGAAAATTATTGCTTTCTGGAGGTGCACCTGGAGGATAGTCGCTAATTACAGCACCATTTTTAGCAATGTCTTCAGCCAGTTTACGGTGTTCCGGTGGGTAAATACGATCTACACCGCTACCCAGTACGGCAATTGTCCGACCGCCGTGAGTCAAACAGGTTTGATGTGCCGATGCATCCACACCCCGCGCCAGTCCGCTCACCACCGTTACCCCGTGCCTGGCCAGAAGTTCAGCCAGTTCTTCTGTTACCTGACGGCCGTATCCAGTCATCCGTCGTGTTCCCACGATGGCAACTGCCCATTCATCTTGAACTGTCAGATCACCCAGAGTATAGAGAACGGGAGGCGGCTGGTCAATTTCTTTCAATCGTCTGGGATACAGATCATCATCCCAGATGATCACATTGATCCCGTCTTTCTGTATGTTTTTCCAGATCAAATCCAGATCAATTTGTCTGCGGACCTGTTGAAAATTCTCAACAATTTTTTGACTCAATCCAGCTTCCATTAATTGACTGGCAGATGCGTTCCACGCAGTTTGCATGGATTGGAAGGCCTCGAGTAGCCCGCGAAAGCGGACTGCCCCTATACCTTTTACATAAGTGAAACCAATCCAGAAAATCCGGTCATCCATACCCGGTTAATATCACTCCCACTCTGGCGGGTTAACAACCATGGTTCGTTTATCAAGGTCAATTGGACCAATTACACCATCAATAGCTGGAAGAAGTGTTTCATGGCCATTCGTATCGACTACCACATAAACATCATTGGCACCTGTCTCCATTATTTCCCGAATTTCACCAATAGGTGTGCCATCTTCTCGAATTGCTTTCAACCCGATTAGTTGATGGTGGTAAAAACGTCCATCAGGCAGCGACGGTAAATCGCTCGTCCTGACAAATACTTCCATATTGGTTAATTCAGATGCCTCTTCACGGTTATACACCCCCTCCATGGTGATCAATAAATTTTCATGAAACTGTCTGGCACCAGATATTTTCCGCGGCCAATGGTCCCGTCCCAGATAAATGACTTTTCCACTTTTTATTCGTTCTGGGAAATCTGTAGACAATCCCAGAACGATTTCTCCGGCAACGCCATGAGCTCGTTGGAGTCTCCCAATCAAAACATAGTCAGGCTCACCTTTGACAGGCGAGCCTGATTTTCCCATCCGATTTTGTAATCTGGTCATCATGTGCCAGGTTATCGCGGCTCGATTACATCCAATGAAGCCTGCTTGCCTTCACGGGCAGCAGACACGCGCAATAATATACGCATGGCATTGGCAACGCGGCCGCTCTTTCCGATAACCCTGCCCATATCATCTTTGGCGACATGCAACTCAAGGCGAATCTTGCCGCCCACCCGTTCCTGGGTCACCTTGACCTGGTCTGGATCATCTACCAACGACTTGGCAATGTAATCAATCAGTTCTTTCATGGTCTCCCCATGACAGGCTAGTAAGATTCGGATCGAAATCCGATAGAAAGACTAGGCAGCTTTCCTGGTGGTCTTTGTGCTGATATGGCGGGATTCTGCCGCTGCTTTGGCTTCGGCCAGCAGGGTTTCAACAGGTTCACCGGCTTTATAGCGGGCAAACCGGGCCATCAGACCGGTGCTGTTGAATAACTTGACGACAGATTCGCTGGGTTGTGCACCCTTGCTCATCCAATCATAGACACGATCTTCTTTGATATCCAGGGTGAAGGGTTCAGTTCGGGGATTGTAGGAACCCAGAATTTCAATAAAACGTCCATCGCGGGGTGCTTCTTTATCAGCAACAATCACCCGGTAGCTGGCCTGGCCCTTAAGACCTGTACGGCGTAAACGAATGCGAACCATCGAAAAAATCTCCTTATTTCGGAACGTAAATAGTAATTTCAGGGATCGGGTGTATCGTTTCCGGGCGAGGAACGCTGAAGGGGCGCTACCCGGGGGAGATACCTATCCGAAGATTTTCGGAAGTCCCCTCCCACCTGTCTTTTGCAGCGTTTTCATCAATTTTTGAGCTTCACGGAAGTTCTTCATTACCCGGTTGACATCCTGCACATCCACACCAGAACCCCTGGCTATCCGCCGTCGGCGGCTGGCATTCAGAATATCCGGTTCCCGTCGTTCTTCCCGAGTCATCGAACTGATGATCGCTTCTGTCAATTTTAATTGCTTTTCTGCATCTTGTGGAGACACTTGTTGGGCAACTTTTCCAAGATTGCCCGGAAGCATATCGAAAATCTGAGAAATGGGTCCCATTTTCCGAATTTGCTTCATCTGAGCGGCAAAATCCTCCAAAGAGAATTTACCTGACATCATCCTGGCAGCCTGATTCTGTGTTCCTTCCAGATCAAAAGCGGCTTCCGCCTTTTCAATCAACCCGATGACATCACCCATCCCCAGGATTCGGGAGGCGAGACGGCGGGGATCATACACTTCAAGCGCATCGATTCCTTCCCCCACACCCAGGAATTTGATAGGGACACCGGTGACGCTTCGAATGGAAATGGCTGCGCCTCCCCGGGCATCACCATCCATCTTTGTTAAAATCAGACCCGTGAGGGTAACGGTGTCTCGAAAACCCTCTGCAATATGCAATGCTTCCTGGCCGACCATCGAATCTACCACCAGCAGAATATCCGCTGGTTTGACCTTCCTGGTGATGGCTTTCAACTCATCCATTAGAGTATCATCCATCTGAGAACGGCCGGCTGTATCGGCAATCAGAATCGAATATCCGCCCTTAATTCCCTGTTCGTAAGCCTTTTGAACCAGTTCGGGGGGGTTTAATCGAGAATCGGTAAAAACTTCAACTCCCACTGTCCCACCGAGTGTTACCAGTTGTTGAACCGCAGCCGGCCGGTATGGATCAGCCGCTGCCAGTAATACGCGTTCACCCTGTGAACGCAATAACCGGGCCAGTTTGGCTGCTGCGGTGGTTTTACCCGAACCCTGTAAACCCACGAGCATGATCACCCGGGGTTTCTCGCCGGTCAGATTCAACCGTTCCGGTTCTCCGAGGGTGGAAATCAATTCCTCATGAACGATCTTGATAACCTGCTGGGCCGGATTCAAGGCACGGGAGACTTCTGCCCCCACAGCCCGTTCACGAACACCAGCGGTAAATTTTTTAACCACAGAATAATGAACATCCGCATCCAGTAAAGCCAGTCGAACTTCGCGAAGAGCAGCATCAACATCTGCTTCCGAGAGTTTACCTCTGCGGCGCAACTGTGTGAAAACCTGGTTCAGACGGTCAGTCAGCGATTCAAACATATCAATCTCAAGTGTAGCAGATCAAAGAACGACAAGTATACCCTTAAATATTACATTCAATTGCAAATAGTTATTTTTGCAACGAAAACCTATCATCAGGGTTATGGCTTTATGAGAATTGATATTGATATGTTTTTAGTATTACAAGGAGACGTAATATGTCGAAAGTAGCCATCGTTACAGATAGCACCGCCAATATTCCCCATGAGTTAATTAAGAAATACCCGGTTTTTATTACTCCGCTGCAGGTCATTTGGGACGAAAAGAGTTATCTCGATGGTATTGAGATCAAAACGCAGGATTTTTATCAACGTCTGTCAACATCCAAATCGATGCCATCCACGTCACAAGTGACACCGGCAGCTTTCCTGTCATTATATGAGGATCTTATTCGCGAGAACTATGATGTTTTAAGCATCCATATCTCCCAGAAATTAAGCGGCACTTTAGATTCTGCCACCCAGGCGAAAGCGCAATTGCCCGGAGCTCGGATTGAATTATTCGATTCCACCACGACGGCCATGGCCATGGGTTTCCAGGTATTAGCAGCCGCACGCGCTGCAGCCATGGGAGCATCATTGAACGAATGTATAGCTGTAGCCGGCCAAGCTCGTGACCACACCGGTGTCTTATTTACGGCATCCACACTGGAATTTCTTCATAGAGGTGGCCGTATTGGCGGCGCCGCCCGCTTCCTGGGCACTGCCCTCAACCTGAAACCCATTCTGGAAGTACGAAACGGGCGGGTGGACGCTGTGGAACGCGTTCGTAATATCAATAAAGCCCTGGACAGAATGCTGGAATTAACCATTAAGCGGATTGATTCACGCACACCCATTCGCCTTGCGACTATTCATGCAAATGATCCTGAAAATGCTGCCATGTTGTTAGAAAAAGCCCGCAATCATTTTGGAATCAGTGATGTAGATGAAGCCTATATTTCAGAGGTTAGCCCGGTAATTGGAACTCACACTGGGCCAGGTACTGTCGGGATTGCTTACATGGCTGGTATGTAAATTTGTTACAATCCAGGAAAATACATATTTCCTGGAGGCGCATTCATGCATACGTTCCCATCGGTAGGTTTACAGATTCCGGATATTCTCATACCGAAATCTGGTATTGACTTACAGAAATGGGCGGTTATTGCCTGTGACCAGTTCACATCTCAACCTGAATACTGGGAAGAAGTAAAGAAAATAGTGGGAGATTCTCCCTCAACATTAAACCTGATCCTTCCAGAAGTATTCCTGGGGAAAGAAGATGAACAATCCCGGATAGAGTCAACCTATTACCATATGCAGGCATATCTGCAACAATCAGTATTCGCCAGTTTTGAAGGAATGATTGCTGTTGAACGGACTGTGGGTTCTGCCAAACGTAAAGGACTGATCCTCGCCCTTGATCTCGAAAAATATGATTTCAACCGCGGTTCACAAACCATGATCCGGGCAACCGAAGGCACCATCCTTGACCGGCTGCCTCCTCGGATAAAAATTCGTCAAAAAGCATCACTGGAACTGCCGCATATTCTGGTTTTGATAGACGATCCTGAAAAAACCGTGATTGAACCTGTGATTGAAGCAGTGGAATCGACTCCAACTGTCTATGACTTTGATTTGATGTTGGAAAGCGGTCATATCCGCGGATGGAAAGTAACCAATCCTCAGATAGAAGAGGCTTTGGTGGCGGCATTGGAAAACCTGGCAAAACCGGCTAATTTCCAGAAAAAGTACCGTGTGGGACCGGAAAAAGGAGTCCTCCTTTATGCTGTCGGTGATGGGAACCATTCTCTGGCAACAGCAAAATCTGTATGGGAAATGAATAAGGCAAAACTTGGAATGGACCATCCGTCACGGTATGCTTTGATTGAACTGGAAAACTTACATGATCCGGCTCTGGTATTTGAACCTATTCACCGGATTCTAGCCGGGGCAAATCCTGAAACCGTATTGGCTGGAATGCACGCGTTCTATGGTGCCCGGTTAAAAACAGAAACCGTGGATTCTATGCAGACGATGAAAACAAAAATCAAAGAACATAGCGGTTTTTCTCAATGCTTCGGGATGTTGACTGCCGACAACTTCCTGGTGGCTGAGGTCATGCAGCCGGAGTCAAACCTGCCAGTGGGAACGTTGCAAGCCTTTTTGGACTCATGGTTAAAAACTGCAAATACAGTGAAAATTGATTACGTCCATGGCGACGATGTTCTGTCAAACCTGAGTGCGCAGCCTTCTCATGTGGGTTTTTATTTGCCAGCAATGTCTAAAGGAGAATTATTCCGCACGGTCATTCTGGACGGCGCTCTCCCCCGAAAAACTTTTTCCATGGGTGAAGCCCGGGAAAAACGTTTTTATCTCGAGGCTAGAAAAATTACAAAATGACAAAAAAACGTCGGGAGTACTCCCGACGTTTTGTGTAATTTTCCTGTTGAAATACTCTATTGTTCAATATCCGTATGGGCTCGTCCATTCAAAAGAATGGAACTAAGCTCAGCGAACACCGGCGTAAGCCGGTCGGGAAAAACCTGGTCAACCCACTCACTGCGTACGAGTGTTTTTGAGTACGGAATTCCGGAAAGAATTCTGGCATTGGAAAGCAAAGGATTATTTTTCAAACTTTCATTCCAGCTTTCGATAGTCATTTCTTCCCACTTGGCATTGCCAATGCCTACAGGAACTATACCGGCCAGCTGCTTACGTTGACGCAGAACAAGTTGAATTGTATCTGCCGTAGGCTTGCGGTTTTGCATGGAAAGCATCAACGGGACAAAAACTTTATCAGTAGCCGCAGAAATAGCCATTGAAACAAGGAATGGCGCAGTTCCGGTGTCAACCAGCACGATCAGATCCTCTGAGAAAGAGGCTTCTTCAAGAGCATACTTAAGGATATCCGGTGATTCGCCCATACTTAATAGACTGGTTACCCGGTAATCTGCAGGTATTACAAAGACATTTTCATTGTATTTGGAACGCATTAGAGATTTCTGTACAACCTGTCGGGTTTCGCCGCCTTCGCGGACGGTTTCCAGAACATTGAAAACGGTGGGACCGCCTTTTCCATCAATAGTTGTACGAGCTTCTCCCCCGCAAAACAGGGTCGTACTTCCCCCCTGGGGATCAATATCTACAATAATGACACGTTTCTTGTAGAATTGTGTCATATAGCTGGCAAGCAACCCCGTGATAGTCGTTTTTCCGGTTCCGCCCTTCATGGATGTAAAGGTCGTTATCATAATACTAGAACCTCATGTCAGATAAATTCCCGACGGATTTCCTGATGAATAACTGTATGCCGGGGTGAAAGGCAAGTGTCGTAATTTTGCCTTGAAAGAATTTCTGCTATTATAATCTCAATACGTGAAAATTTCTGTATTGTCTGGTTTCCCTACATCTTCCGTATGAGGAACTCATCATTGCAACAACGTCCGGATTTTTCAAGCAATACCCTGACAATTGCCATACTGATTAAAATTTTTGTTTCAATTGCACTGGTCATTTCTGCCGCTGCCATGCTTGTTTTCGCAACGACTCGAACTTCCGGCAAAGCGAGAATGCCGGTTACTCCCCGGCCGACTCAGACAAAAATTATAAAGACACCATTGGCACTCTTCTGGAAGAAAACATCTGTGCCTACACCGGTTCCAACAAAACCGGCTGAAGTACCACCGACTATATCAGTGCCATCACAACCGGTGCCTACAGCAGTTCCTCAAAATCCCACCCCGGTACAACCCACCCCGACTGTTGCTCAGCCTCAACCCACACAGGCAGCCGCAGCAAATCCGACGCAACCGGCTCCGGCAGCCAACGTGAATGTGGTCAGCGTTCAGGGAGCCATTCAATTGCCTGATCAGCCGTATGGGTTGGATAATCTGGCATATCTCAGGCTGGTTGGTCAATTGGGAAAAGGGAAAATCACTCAGGTTTTATGGGCTCCTTCGTCTGTTGGTAATGCTTACCTTTTTGCATCCACCAGCGGAGGTTTCTTTTATCTAGATCCATCAACGGGCACAGAAGTAAACCCTGTATTTCTAAATACTGGCATCTCCGGTGCAGCCATCAGTCCAGATGGCTCTCATCTGGTTACAGCCGGATTGGATAATAGCGTCATTATCTGGAAGTATGGAACAGGTGAAGCTCAAGTAAACATCGATACAAAAGGTGTGCGTATTACCAGTTTGGCCTACAGTCCTGATGGAACAACCATCCTTGGGGCGGGTGTTGATGGGAACATTTCCATCTGGAATTCCTCTAACGGATCATTGATCAAACAACTGGAAGGGACAGGCAATCCCATACGCACAATGCAAATCAGTCCAGATGGTCAGCTCGTGGTTGCCGGATCTGAAGACAAAACTCTGTCCATGTGGAATGTAGCTTCTGGTTTACGATTCATATCAATTACAGCCCACTATAAACCGGTCAATGCGGTGGTTATCAGCCCAGATTCCAAGATTGTAGCCACAGCCAGTGATGACAATACCTTCATTCTCTGGGATACTACCAACGGCAAGCAAATCCGTTTGACATCGGTAACATCAGGCGTACGCAGTCTCGTTTTCACAAAGGATGGTGCTTCTCTTGTTTCGGGTGAGCAGAATGGATCGGTCAATTTATGGGATGTTGCTACAGGCAAATTATTGAAGACTGTTAGCAAAGTTCCCGGTGAAGTTAATTCTGTCTCATTCAATTCTGATTCTTCCCTGTTGGCAATTGGTGCGAATACTCTGCATTTATGGCGGCCGGCGGATGATGCACTTGTAGCTCCATTTAAAGGGTTTACAAACTCTATCACGACACTGGCTTTCAACAAAGATGCCACCGTACTGGCTGCCGGGAATCAGGATGGCAAAATTTCTTTATGGGATCCTAAGACTGGCACACAGACAGCCTTGTACGAAGGTCATGTAGGCAACGTTAACACACTTGATTTCAGTCCCGACGGCCGATTCCTGGCTTCTGGAGGTGCAGATAACACCATCATTATCTGGGATATTTCAACCGGACAAAAAGTCTATATGCTCCGTGGTCACAGCGGCGGCGTGCGTTCGGTAGCTTTCAATTCGGATGGAACTCGTCTGGCATCATCCGGCGGTTGGGTGGACATAACCCTGAAAATGTGGGAAATGGCGTCTGGAACGGGTTTGTATAACATCACCGGTTTTACAAAAGGTGATATAGAACTGACACTCCGCAAAGGATCCAATATGCTGGCATCCGCTGGTGGAGATGGCATTATTCGAATCTGGAATTTCGATACTCGTGAATTGATCGCGTCTATTGAAAAACATTCCCGCGCAGTTCGAAGTATTACGTTCAGTCCCGATGGCAGTCAAATAGCTTCCTCAAGCGAAGACGGCAACACCTATATATGGGAAACCAACGGGTGGACAATGGTGCGCAATCTCCAAACAAAAGGATCAAACTCGCTGGTTTTTTCATCTGACAATAAAGTCCTTGCAGTTGGCGGTCAGGGGATTGAGTTTTACGACATAACGAGCGGTAATTTGCTCACAGAAACTCCGGGAACACCTGGTGCACTTACAAAACTTGCCTTATCGTCTGATGGTAAGGTTCTTGCAGCAGGTTCCACTGATGGGACAATTCGTCTCTATGGGATAAAACAGTAAATGGAATGGAATGATTTCAGGTTAAAATACAGCCATTCTGAAATCGCCATTCTTCGATTCTGCAATACAGGAGGAATAAAGGATGAATAATAACGACAAATCAGTATGGGATGGTGTCATTCTTGTGGCATCATACCACTTCCTACTGGCTGTTGTCTGCTTGCTCGGTGCTGCAGCAACCGTCGTTTTTGCTATTATCCCCAATCTGGCTACGGCATCTACCAATCCACAGGCTGTGTTTATGCCGGTAATCGGCGCGATTTTTGGTCTGGTCCTCTGCATATGGTATGCATCCATCGGTTCAGGACTAATCCGGTTGAAAAACAGCTCCCGCATGGGTGCCGTTTT
The DNA here is from genome assembly GCF_001050275.1 of Leptolinea tardivitalis. Classification (GTDB taxonomy): domain Bacteria; phylum Chloroflexota; class Anaerolineae; order Anaerolineales; family Anaerolineaceae; genus Leptolinea; species Leptolinea tardivitalis. The sequence continues at coordinate 237,486 of NZ_BBYA01000002.1, read as the reverse complement.
CCTGGCATTGTTTGGATCAATAGGCGGTCTGTTCCTCCTTCTTGGAGCGGGTATTCCGGTAATTAATAGCCTGCTCCCGGATGTAGGAGCTGTTACCGGAGTTGCAGTTGCCGCCATTTGCGGTTACTCCTTGATGACCTTCCTGGATATCATCGTTTTGATCTTCCTGTATTCAGGCAGAGTCAGAGCTGTCTTCTACGGTGAACCGTGGTCTCCTGAGAATGCGAATGTCCCCGGACTGGGAACTCTGGTTCGTGCAGCTATTTTTGGAGTCCCGGTAAGTTCAACAACTCCTATTATGCCTGTACCTACAGCTCCAGCCCCCATAGCTCCAGTGGCTTCACAATCTGCTCCCACAGCTCCCCATCGCGAAACTCCACCCCCTCCACCTGTGGATGATCTGGATACGCCCGGAGACCTGTTTACCGAACCGGCTCCCAGAAAACGCTAATGTACTAATTCCAGAAGAGAGGCTGACGGAATTCAAGTCAGCCTCTCTTCTACCGAAAACATAATCTTGCAGGTATTCAGGGGTTCATGAACAATAGGGATAATTTCTCAAACCTAATTCCTTTGCTGACAGGCGTAACTTTGATCATCATCAAATTATTCGTTTTTGTAATGATGATCACGGCAGCATTTGTTTTTATTTATTTACCTCAAACGAATCAAGAAGTAAGTCAGTTGCCGGCTGCTACAGTGGTCTTGCCCGGCGCTACACCGTCGATCTCACCGATTGATGCTGCTATAGCAAATAGTGAATGGTCAGGTGCACGTTTAATTAAAACCCCTGATGTTGTCAACACACCTTTTATTACTCCAACACGCCAACCGACAACCCAATCTACACCCGATAACATGGCAAACAATACTTCACCAGTAGCTGTGAAGACTTTAACCATCAGCAGCCCGCTGGAAGATTTTAATATTGGAGATTTGCAGGAACTGATCTCACAAGAATTTAAAATGCCTCCACCTGGAGAAGATTCTGGGCATCATGGTGTAGATTTTGCATTTTGGAGCAGAGGCAACAAGTCCATTCTGGGAAATCCCATTCTGTCGGTTTTTTCCGGTAAAGTCTCAATGTCTGATTCTGAGGAAAAACCTCCATATGGGTATGCACTGATGATTGAAACCCCGTTGGAATCACTCCCACAAAATATTCTGCATGCCATCAAGATTCCCACGCAGCCTATTGGAACTGTAATCAACAATAAATTGAACTGTCCCGATCTTTCGAAAGATCAATGGAATTCATCCAGTAAATCCCTGTATACCCTCTATGGACATATGATTGCCGCTCCCGGCTTCAAACAGGGAGACGCCATCCAGATTGGCCAGATTATTGGTTATGTTGGTAATTCCGGTTATTCCAGTGCCCCACATCTTCACCTTGAAATGCGCATCGGTCCATCTGGTGCCACATTCAAGAATATGGGACATTATGACCCAATTACTACCGAAGAAGACAGGCATAACTATTGCAACTGGCGAGTAAGTGGTGTTTTCCAGATGTTTGATCCGATGGATTTATTTAAAGCAAGTCTTGCGGCCAAATAGACCGTTTGGAAAACCATCCTCCAACCCAGAATGCCGGCCTTATGAAATCAAAACCTGTTTCCAAAGTGGTTCTATATCTATTGGTTTTATTCATTATTGCCAATATTGCCGGAACGATTTACTTCCTCTGGCCGATTTTTGAAAGTAGTGTTCTCACCACTCCAACTTTACCTCCTGCGCCTACAATTACAGAAACACCTACCAGTACTCCGACAGAAATAATCCCCACCGAAATTCCAACAGAATCACCCTCTCCTACGCCTGAAATTCCAACACTGACTCCCACAGAACCCAGTGCGAATTTTTCAGGACTACAACAGCAAGGAGTAATAATCCTTTCTCTGGCAGATGGCGCTTATTTTCACCTGTTCGCCTATCATCCTCAATATTTGCCATTGCTTCGGCTGACAGATGGTGAATATGATGATATTGATCCAAGTATTAGTCCGGATGGGACAAAGATCGCCTTCAGTTCTCACCGTTCCGGATATTGGGATTTGTATACACTTGACCTGCTGACTGGAGAAATCTCCCAGCTGACATCCACCCCGGAATATGACGGGTCCCCAACCTGGTCGCCTGACAGTCAATGGATTGCCTACGAATCTTATACCAAAGGTAATCTCGATATATACCTTTTGGAGGTTGCGCATCCTGAAAAAGCGCCACTGGAATTGACCAACGAACCATCCACTGATTTTTCACCTCGTTGGATGCCTGGAGAAACCGGACGTCAAATTGCTTTTGTTTCCGACCGTTCTGGTGAAGATGAAATCTGGATCGCCCGTCTTGATAATTTCAATGAACGTTTTATCAACATCAGCCTTGACTCTGAAAGTAAAGATACTCACCCAAGCTGGTCACCAGATGGGCGTTTCCTGAGCTGGGCAAAGAAAACCAACGGAATTGAAACACTGGTCATCTGGAACAATACCAACCCCAATGAACCATTAAAAACAGTGGGTACTGGCGATTGGCCTATCTGGGATCCAACCGGTACGACAATTGCCTCACGGGTTCTTCAACCTAATCTGACTGCCTTTGCTTCCTATGAGATAGAGACAGGGCTGATTCGAATTCCATTAATTCGTCTGCCAGGTCCTATTCAGGGAATGGATTGGAAGATAGCCGGTCTGCCTCAAGCTCTTTCTTCACGTTTGGCGGAAGCGCCTTCGCCGACAGCAGAACCGTTATGGACTCCAATTTTGGCTAAAGATCCAGTACCGGCCGGTATGGATGGGTTAGCGGTTCTAGACGGTGTTTCTGCTCCTACACCGGCTCTCTTAGATTCTGTAGACGAATCCTTCGTCGGTTTGCGCACTCGAATTGGTAATCTGGTCGGATGGGATTTGCTCAACAGTCTGAAGGCTGCTTTCACAGATAAAGATACCAATGAAGAGCCAGGCATGCAAAACTCCTGGTTGAGCACCGGCCGGGGAATTTCTATTAATGACCTGCCCATGAATTCAGGTTGGATGGCACTCGTACGCGAAGATATGGGCACACAAACATATTGGAGGATTTTCCTGAAAACTCGTACCCAGGATGGTTCGCAGGGACGTCCCATGACAGATAAAGCCTGGGACATAACCTCCCGTAATTCAGGTGATCCTTCTGTTTATGAAAAAGGCGGAAAAGAAATTGGCGTGCCAGAAGGCTACTGGATAGACTTTACGGAATGGGCAGCAAGATATGGATGGGAAAGGTTCCCGGCTTTATCCAATTGGATCACGTATTATCCCGGTGCAAGGTTCACATTATTCGCCATGACCGATGGATTGGATTTAAACACCGCGTTATCGCAAATGTATCCTGGTGTAAATTTCTCTAAGCCGGCTGTCAAAAATACCCTCACTCCGCTTCCCACAGCCGTTCCACCGGAAGCAACATCCACGCCGGTTAAAAGTAAATGATGTGTGTGAACAAATTGAGAACTGAATTGAAATGAAATGTAATGCAAGTTTCTTACACGTATTCTTTTTGAATCTTTTGATAACCATCAGTTTATCTTCCTGTTCAACGTATCTAACCATCCCGGAAGTTCAGGCATCGAATCCATCCACTGAATCCAATAATGGAAGTTCACTTTTAAAAGTGCTTCCAACACTTGATGATCCAGCTCAAAAAGAAGCCTCAAATGGGCAAGATGTTCCACCCACAGCCACAATTGAATTAGCCTGGCCTACCCCGACTAAAATACAAACAATGGCTGCCACAGATATATCAACAGTCGAACCGACTGTTGCTGTACCAACAATACAAATGGCAACACCAACAATGAATCTGGTTACAGTTGCTCCAACACCAGACCCCGCCAAAGCAGAACCTCTTGAGATTGCTTTTCCCACCCCAGAACCGTCTGGTGAATTAAACTGGCGTCCACCGCTTTACCCGATCCCCTGGGCATTGAGCGAGCATGATCATTTCTATTTCGCCCGCCCTATTTCAGCCAACACAATCAATTGGCCATTGTGGAACTACCGTTATGGCGGAATTAATGAGAAGTGGGAAGGTGTTGTTCACACCGGTATAGATATCGATGCCCCCATGGGAACCCCGGTTAGAGCGGCTGCACCCGGACGCGTTCTATGGGCCGGGTATGGAGTTTATGCAGGAGTCAATGAATCCAAAGACCCTTATGGCATTGCTGTGACCCTTGAACATTCCTTTGGGTTCCAGGGAGAAAAACTCTACACAATCTATGCCCATATGAACGAAGTCTATGTTCAACCCAATCAGCAGGTCAACACCGGTGATGTTCTTGGAATTGTCGGGGATACTGGCGCCACAACAGGCCCGCACCTTCATTTTGAAGTTCGCTGGAAACAGAATATGTTCAATTCTTCCCTGAATCCCGAACTCTGGCTGGCACCGCCTCAAGGATGGGGAGTATTGGTCGGTAGAATTATGAACACATCAGGGTCTTTCTACACATCACAGGAAATTACTGTAATGCAGGCAGACCGCAAAAAAACCTGGCTTGTACGTACGTACATACGGCGAAAAATTTGTTCACAGCGATCCATATTATGGTGAAAACCTTGTATTAAGTGATCTTCCAGCCGGAAATTATATAGTTGAAATTGAATATGAAAAGACAAAATATCACTACAATATCACCATAAATCCTGGCGCAGTCACGTATTTTCGGTTTAAAGGAACAGACGGCTTCTACAGGGATCTTCCCCAGGTTGGTGGTTATTCACCTGCACCCGATTGATCACGGATCATCTTGTTCAGGTTTTACCATTTAGTATGAAACCTTAATTTTTCTGAAAGATCCATTCAACAGTAGAAAATTGAGGTATGATACCACCCTGGTTGGTTAACCAATCATTTTTTCAGAAAGGTGGGTGGTATTATGCAAAGGTGCATTGTGATGGCTGGAATAGTCGAATAAAAAAAATAAACTCAAGGAGTTACTCTATGACTATTCCAGAAATGAAAATGTATCCACGGAAAAATGATACAGAAACCATTTACTTGAAAAGTGTGGTTACTGATCCAAGTATCAGTATCGGTGATTTCACAATGTACAACGATTTTGTATCTGATCCGACACAATTTGAAAAGAACAATGTTCTATATCACTATCCAATTAATAAAGACAGATTAATCATCGGCAAGTTTTGTTCAATCGCCTGTGGGGCAAAATTCATTTTCAACAGCGCTAATCATACACAAAAATCGCTTTCCACTTATCCATTTCCCATTTTCTTTGAGGAATGGAATCTAGACAAAGCAAACGTTGCTTCTGCCTGGGATAACAAAGGCGATATCATTATTGGTAATGATGTCTGGATTGGATATGAAGCCGTCATCCTGTCAGGAGTACATATTGGCGATGGTGCCATTATAGGCACAAGGGCAGTGGTGACAAAAGACGTTCCTCCTTATTCTGTTGTTGGTGGTATTCCTGCAAAGGAAATCAAAAAGCGTTTTGATGAAAACACCATCATGAAATTGCAGAAGATTCAATGGTGGAATTGGTCTTATGACAAGATCCAACAAAACCTGCCCTTCATTATGAATGGAGAAGTAGATAAACTTATTACATAACCACTGCTTCTGCATAATCATTTATAACAAAGAAAACACCTCATTTCCGATAGATTACTCAGGAAATGAGGTGTTTTTTCTTTTTATTGTTATGGGATTACGATACTCTCTCGTAATCCCAAATTAAGACCGAATACATATCTACTTGATTTCAGGCAGCATTCCGCGTCCAAAAGGTTTCTTGAAATGAATGCGAATAACCCGGCGTTTGCGCGATTGCAGGGTATCAAAATCGCCCAGAGCCTGTGCGGCTTCGAGTACACTGAAAGGCATTTTCCATCCGGGGATTTCGGCATCAGCCGAAGGTTCGGCCGTGATTTCAATGAACAGGCCATTATTAGCCCCGCCTTTGTGAAGTTGACCGGTGGAATGTTGGAAGCGTGGACCGTAACCCAGAGTTGTTGGGGTGACGGTCTTTTTTGTGATGGCGCTTCGGAATTTTGTAAATTCGTTCATCGTACGATCGTTGCGCGGCACATAAGCATTCACGCCTACATAATCCCCGATCTGAACCTGTTTGAGAAAGACACTCAGAACGTCTGATAAAGATTTGGCAGAATCAATACCGTTCAAATGGTCACCATATATGGCAGCTACTTCATTTTCCCATATAGGCGATCCCATGTTGAGTTTCCCGTCTTTCAAGTAGGCATCCGTCAATTGTTTTGTGCGTACCTTGCTTTCCTGCACGTCTGGCTGATCAAATGGATTAACACCCATCAGACAGCATGCCGCCGTTGTAGCTACTTCCCACTGAACAAACGCACCACCCAGGTCATATCCTGAATTCCAGGGCAGCACCAGCAAGGGATGTCCGGCGCGGCGAGCTTTGGCGGCGCGGCGTTCATTTTTACCATTAAGCCGCAAATAGACAAATACCCGGTCCGTCGAATAGAAGTCCAGTTTTGGTTCGGCATCCACCGGAACGATACCTTTTCCATTTTTGCCTGAGCTTTCAGCAATGAGCTGTTCAACCCAGGGACCAAAAGCAGCTAGTTCTGGGTCTGTAATCAGGGTGACTTTGTCTTTTCCTTTCAAAACACCTGCCGCGATAAATGCTCCCAGCATGATGCCCGGATTGCGTTCGATGGGAGTGGAGGATGAACAAAGTTCACTCATACTTAATGCCGTTTCCAGCAGCTTGTCGGTATCCTGCCCCATCAACACAGAAGGTGCCAATCCAAACATAGTCAAGGCAGAATACCGTCCGCCAACTTCTGGATCACTCAAGAGTACTTTTCGGAATCCGCGTTCTTCTGCCACCTTGCTCAGGCTGGTTTCCGGATCTGTGATGGCAATGAAGTGCCGTCCGGCTTTCTTTCCAAGAGTTTTCTGGGCTTTTTCCCAGAAATAATCCATGAATGCATTACTTTCACTTGTGGAGCCAGATTTTGATCCCACAAAAAAGAGAGTTTTCTTTAATGAGGCCCAATGAGCAGCCGCCAGAACCTGATCCGGGTTTGTCATATCCAGAATTTTCAATTCCATACCGGCTTCCCCGGTACCCAGGATCAATGACATGGTTTCAACACCCAATGAAGAGCCACCCATACCGAGAAGAAGAATCCGTGACATTCCTTCTTCTTTGCATTCTGCCAGAAGAGGTTTGATGGATTCAATAATGGCAGCTCCTTTGGCAGGTGCAGCCAGCCATCCCAATCGAATACCGATCTCTTTTTGACCGGCTGGATCCATCGTCCAGAGAGAGGCATCCTTGTTTTCCATCCGGGCAACAAAATCTTTCTCTTTTAATGCTTTAATCGCATTTTCAACCGGGACAGCTAAATTGCCCATGGATTTTCGGAATTCTTTGGAACGCTTGTCGATAGTCTTCAGCAATTCTTTGTAGGAGGCAATAAAAGATTTAACACCTTCATCCTCCAATTGGGCAGAAACCTCCATCATGTCAATGCCGGCTTTGGGTAAATCAGCCAGCACTTTCGCGGCTTCTGCTTTTCCTTCATTTGCACCCTTGCCTACCTGCCCGTGATCCTTGAAGGCTTTCACGGTTCCTGGCGGCATGGTGTTGATAGTGTTTGCACCGATCAAAGATTCGACATACAAAACATCGCGATACGCCGGATTTTTCATGCTGGTAGAAGCCCATAACGTCCGTTGTATCCGTCCGCCCTTGGCTGCCAGTTTCTGAAACCGTTCAGAAGCAAAGGTTTCTTCAAAAATACCAAAAACTGTCTTGCACGTCGAAACAGCCGCCTTACCCATCAATTCAGAAGCCAATTTGGAATTACTGCCCCCGGCTTCAACAATTTTCCTGAGTTGACCATCCACCTTGGTGTCAATACGGGAAACAAAGAAAGAGGCACATGACGCGATGTGGTCAATTGGTTTCTTGGCTTTTACTCTTTTTTCAAGACCGCGAATATACGCTTCGGCTACAGCCTGGTACCTTTCGATGGAGAAGATCAACGTAACGTTGACGTTTATACCCTCGGCAATAACAGCTGTAATGGCCGGCAAACCCTGTAATGTGGCGGGGATCTTAATCATCACATTCGGACGGTTCAGTAGTTTCCACAGCCGTTTGGCTTCTTCCACAGTCTTCTTTGTACTGCGTGCCAGTTTGGGGCTTACCTCCAGACTGACATAGCCATCAGCGCCATTTGTCTGGTCGTAGATAGGCCGGAACAAATCAGCTGCCTGGCGAATATCCTCAATGGCAAGTTGATAGAAAATCGATTCCGGGTCGTTCCCGGCAAGTGCCATCGGCTGGATCGTTTCATCATAGATGCGTGAACCGCCAATCGCATTGTTAAAAATTGTCGGGTTTGATGTCACACCAGTGATATCGCCATCGGCAATCAATTTGGCAAGGCCGCCATCTTTTAAAAGCCGGCGGTCAATATTATCCAACCAGGGGGATTGACCGGCATCCACCAATTGCTGCAAACTAGATTTGCTCATTTGAACATCCTTCTTTCTATCAATTCCACCTTCTCAATCCGGCGGTGATAACGTTCGAGTGTAGAAAATTTAGCGGCAAGAAAAGAAGTTACCAGTTCTCTGGCAACTTCTATTCCAACGACTTTTGCACCTATACATAAAACATTAAGATCATCATGCTCCACCCCCTGATGGGCTGAATATGAATCATGGCAGATGCATGCGCGTACGCCTTTAAATTTATTGGCTGTAAAAGTGATTCCCACTCCAGAACCACAGATGATCACCGCCCGATCGGCTTGCCCGGACTGAATAGCCCGGGCAACCGGTTCTGTAATATCAGGGTAATCTACTGGCTCAGTCGAACTGGCACCCATTTCTATGACAGTATGACCCAGCTCTTTTATTAACTGCATGATCGGGGCTTTATACGAAAAGCCGGCATGATCACAGGAAACGGCTACATTCATATTTTAGCCCAGCAGTTTTTTGGCTTCTTCCAGAACATGATCTACTGAAAAGCCGAATTTTTCCATCACCACTTTACCGGGAGCAGATGCTCCGAAATGGTCAATACCGATGACCACACCGGCATCTCCAACCCATTGATTCCATCCCATGGTGGAACCAGCTTCTACGGCAACACGTTTTTTGACATCAGACGGGAAAACGGATTCGCGGTACTCAGCAGACTGTTCTTTGAAGAGTTCCCAGGACGGGAAGGAGACAACTCTGACAGATTTCCCTTCAGCGGCCAATTTGTGGGCCGCATCCAATACCAGGCTGACTTCGGAACCAGAAGCCATCAGGATAATTTCAGGTTTCTTTCCACCCAGATCGGTCAAAACATAAGCACCTTTCTCCAACCCGGAAGCAGGAGCTAAAGTCTTTCGATCAAGAGTAGGTAGATTCTGACGGCTTAAGGCCAGCGCGGTGGGGCGTTTGGTGTTTTTCAGAGCAACACGCCAGGCTTCGGCTGTTTCATTGGCATCTGCCGGGCGGATGACCAGTAAATTCGGAATGATTCTCAGGGAAGCAACGGTCTCCACTGGTTGATGGGTTGGACCGTCTTCACCAAGACCAATGGAGTCATGAGTCAAAATCCAGATGCTTGGAATGTGAGAAAGTGCTGAAACACGCAATGCACCCCTCAAATAATCGGCAAACACCATAAAAGTGGCGCCATAGGTGCGCATACCGCCATGAACGTTCATACCATTGACAATAGATGCCATGCCATGCTCGCGCACCCCAAAATGGAAGTTCTTTCCTTCACGATGATCCGCCTGGAAAGCCACACTGCTGTTAATCCAGGTATTATTACTTGGAGCCAGATCAGCGGAACCGCCCAGTAATTCCGGAATGGCAGCTGTAAGGGCATTAATCACCTTACCAGAAGCTACACGACTGCCCAATCCCTTGGGGTCTGCATCGAAAACAGGAAGTGCTTTCTCCCAATCTTTGGGGAGTTCACCGGATATGCGCCGTTTTAACTCTGCTGCTTCAGTCGGAAATTCAGCCGCATAGGCATCAAATCGTTTCTTCCAGTCGGCTTCCAGTTTTTTGCCGCGAGAAACACATTTCTTGAATTCCTTAGCAGCATCTTCCGGGATATAGAAAGGCTCAACAGGCCAGCCAATCTTTTCTTTGGCCGCCCTTAATTCTTCTTCACCGGCAGGCTCACCGTGGGCTTTGGCCGTACCCTGTTTTGTAGGCAGTCCATACCCGATAATGGTTTTGCAAATAATAAATGAAGGACGAGGATCTTTTTTGGCTTTTTTGATCGCCCGGTCAATTTTGGCAACATCGTTACCATCATCCACTCTTAGAACCTGCCAGCCATAGGCTTCAAACCGCTTGGCACGGTCTTCCGTAAATGCCAGGTCAGTGGAACCGTCAATCGTAATTTTATTGTCATCATAGAAGCAAATCAGTTTACCTAATTTCTGGTGTCCCGCGAAACTGGCAGCTTCAGACGCCACACCTTCCATCATGTCGCCATCCCCCACTATGACATATGTAGTGTGGTTGATCACATCGTGTCCAGGTTTGTTATAGACTGCCGCCAGGTGGGCTTCAGCGACTGCCATACCAATGGCATTGCCAAGACCCTGTCCCAGCGGACCGGTGGTGGTTTCAATACCGGGGGTCAATCCGACTTCGGGATGCCCGGGGGTGATGGAACCCCACTGGCGGAATTGTTTCAATTGCTCAAGAGGAAGGTCATAACCAGTAAGGTGAAGCAGACTATAAAGAAGCATGGAGCCGTGGCCGCCCGATAAAACAAAACGATCGCGGTCAAACCATTGAGGATTCTTTGGATTGTGGCGCAGGTGTTTCGTCCAGATAGTGTAAGCAATGGCAGCCGCGCCCATGGGAAGACCGGGATGACCAGAATTGGCTTTTTGAACGCCATCAGCAGATAAAAATCGGATGGTATTTATCGCGCGTTCTTGAAGAATTGTATTCGACATGCTAACCTCGATTTTCAGTTTTCACAATTTTACCATCAGGGAGAAAGATTCTTACTCCAGCCCTTAAAAAAGTCTCTATACGCATTAATTGTTCCATACTGAGTTAAATACCCGAGAACGCCGGGTATTTAACTGAGATTTACAATTTTCTTGTGAATAGTCAGCCGAGCTTTATCCTGTTTAACCTCAGACTGTTACTAACCACAAATACACTGCTAAAGGCCATCGCCCCTGCTGCCAGAATCGGTACCAGCAAGCCTAAACCAGCTACCGGGATAAGCACGACATTATAGAAAAAAGCCCAGAACAAGTTTTGCTTGATAGTGTGAAGAGTCTTTCTTGATAGAATGATCGCCCTGACGACGCCATCCAGTTCACCACTGATTAATACAATCGGCGCAGATGCAATTGCGATATCCGTTCCTGTGCCAATGGCAATCCCTACGTCTGCCTGTGCCAGTGCCGGTGCGTCATTTATCCCATCGCCAACCATGGCAACACGATGACCATTTTCCTGCAATTTCTTTATTTCTGCCGCTTTGTCCCCTGGTAAAACGTCTGCCAACACAGTGTCAATACCGATCTGGTTAGCAACAGCCTCTGCCGTTTGGCGGTTATCTCCCGTTATCATGGCAACTCTTAAACCCAGTGCATGCAGAGATTTGACTGCTTCGAGAGAATTTTCTTTTATCGTATCGGCAACGGAGATAATGCCTGCCATTGAACCATTAATGGCTGTCAACATGGCGGTTTTTCCTTCAGATTGAAGCCGTTGGATATCTGGTTCCCATTCATCGATGGAAATTTCTTGCTCATTCATCAGATGTCTGTTGCCAACCAGAATAGTCAAACCATCAACATGACCTTTAATTCCCTGCCCGGTAATCGATGTAAATGATTCGGGTACTATCAAGGAGAGATTCTGGTTACCGGCTTCTGCCACAATTGCTTCTCCAAGAGGATGTTCACTGTTTTTCTCCAAAGAGGCAACAAGTTGAAGCAGCCGATCTTCAGCGATCTTTCCCCTGGTCACAATATTGGTAACTGAAGGCTGTCCTTGCGTAATCGTACCGGTTTTATCCAGAACAATCATATCGACTGAACCCGCTTTTTCCAGAGCTTCTGAGGTTTTAATCAACACACCACTGGAAGCCCCTTTTCCAGTACCCACCATGATAGCTGTGGGAGTGGCCAACCCCATGGCACATGGACAGGCAATCACCAACACAGCAACCATGTTGATCAAAGCTCTGGTCAGCGGTGTAATCTCTGAATTGACTGCAAGCGGTGGTCCGAAAATCATCCATCCGGTAAAGGTGATGATGGCCAGAACAATAACCGCCGGTACAAATATTGCAGATACTCTGTCAGCCAGTTTTTGAATAGGAGCTTTGCTCCCCTGCGCATCCTCAACAAGACGAATGATCTGAGCCAGGGCGGTATCTTTCCCGATTCTTGTTGCTTGAAATTTGAATGATCCGAGTTTGTTTATGGTTGCGCCAATAACCTGTGAACCGGGGACCTTCTCCGAAGGAAGTGATTCGCCTGTAAGCATCGATTCATCTACAGAAGAGTGCCCTTCAACCACGACTCCATCGACCGGCAGTTTTTCCCCCGGTCGAACAAATACAATATCTCCAATCCGTACATCATCGATGGCAATTTCTATCTCATTTCCATCACGAATCACCCGCGCCGTTTTTGGACGCAAACTCATCAACTTTTTAATGGCTTCACTGGTACGTCCTTTGGCTCTTGCTTCAAGGAATTTTCCCAATCGGATTAACGTGATGATAACCGCAGCAGTTTCAAAGTAAACATGACCATTGATCAAACCGAAAGCTACCGGCAGCGAATAAAAATAGGCTGTTGAAGAACCCAACGCCACCAATACATCCATGTTTGCCGAGCCATTGCGAAGTGATTTATATGCACCGGTATAGTATTGCCAACCTACGTAAAATTGAACCGGAGTGGCCAATACCAGCATGATCATCTTGAGCCACATTGAATGGGTGATTTCCATGGGGAAGAAACCCAGATCTGCCGCCATGGAAATGAAGAACAACGGAATGGAAAAAACCAGACCAGTGATCAGTAATTTTTTCTGATGTTCAATTTCCATCCGGCGGGCACGGCCTTCTACATCTTCCAAATCACTTCCGGTTTCAACAGCCTTGAATCCGCTGGAGGAAATCGCCTGTTTTATCTCTAATTGACTGATGATGGTCGGGATAAATTTCACTCTTGCCGTTTCAGTGGCTATGTTAACATTGGCATCTATCACACCATCCAAATCAGACAATTTTTTCGATAACCGCGCTGCGTCTGATGAATCACTTAATCCTTGAATAACCAGGCTGGCTTCACCGGCTGCTATCCCATAACCCGCCCTTTCGACTCGTTCAATCAATTTTGGGAGTGTAGTTACTTCAGGATCAAATTCAATCGTGGCACGTTCACTTGACAGGTTTACTGAAGAAAACGAAACGCCTGTTTCCTTCTTCAAATTCCGTTCAATGGTTGCTACACAATTGGCACATGTCATTCCTGTGATTGGCAGAATGACCTGATGATTATTCGTCATTTTTCCTGCTTTACCGGATAGTTAATTTCTTTCAGCAAAGATTTGATAGAGTCTTCCGAAGCTGGTGCATCAAAAACAACTTCAATTGTTTTTGTTTCTGGATCACCTTCCACTTTTTGAACACCTGGCAATTCTGATAATTCATTTTTTATGGTCATTACACAATGTTTGCAATTGATATTGGGAATGGAATAATTGACTGTAGTCATTTCTCGCTCCTTATTATTAATAACTTCGATTTGTTTTATCAAATAACTCGTGGATTTCATTGATCACGCGCTCACGCTCAGAAGGGTCATCACCACGAATGGCTGTGATTACACAGGAATTTAGATGATTATCCAGAATGGCTGAACTGATTTTGCTCAATGCAGCCTGGGCAGCCTGAATTTGACGGATGATATCGATGCAATAAACTCCATCATCAACCATTCGTTCAATACCCCGGATATGACCTTCTACATTTTTCAACCTTAGATTAATATCCTCTTTCATCATCCTCTTTCCTACCCCCCCCCATAGGGGGGGGGGTAGATTCATTATAGGACAGTTTACACTTTTGTCAATCCTTATTAACGAGTTATTTAACCCTCTGATTGTTGAATGCCGCATCTGTTTGATTTATACTGATTTTGCGTATATCCCGACTCATGATGCCGGTAATTTATATTTGAATAAGAAGGAAACAGATGGAGAAATCGCAGTCGATTCCATATTTACTCTCCAAATTGAGTGATCTACCTTCTATGCCTGAAGTTGCCCAGAAGGTTCTGGCACTAATCAGGAATCCAAAATCGAACATGGCCGAAATTGGTCAGATCCTTTCGCTTGATCAATCCCTGGCCATGCTTGTATTACGTTGGGCTAATTCAGCCTATTACGGACTGCGCCACCCTGTATCTACAGTCAATCAGGCAGTTATTGTCCTCGGGCAGCAGGCGGTGAGAAATGTGATCCTGGCATCCACTGTTGCCGGTATGATGGACCGGTCTGTTGAAGGATATGGCCTCGAAAAAGGCGACCTCTGGCAGCACTCCATTGCAGTGGCAGGTGCTGCACGCGAAATAGCCAAGAATAAAGGATATGAACTCGCCGAAGAAGCGTATACGGCTGGACTTCTGGCGGATATCGGTAAACTGGCTTTTGAGACTCTTCTTCGTGATGTTGATCTTACCCAGCCGGAGTGGCAGGGGCAGGCCTTTTCAGACCTTGAAGAAGAATATTTTGGGATAGACCATGCTGAACTGGGGGCAGAATTAGCCCGCCGATGGAATTTGCCTCCCCGTTTATTGGATGCCATTCAACATCATCATGAACCGACCAAATCAAGTGAAGGACGTTCGCTTTCTTATGCGGTTCATCTGGCTGATTACACCGTGATGATTATGGGGATTGGCATCGGCCGCGATGGATTGCAATACCATCTGGATCCATCGGCTGTAGAGTTCTATGAATTCAACGAAAGTGTACTGGACCAATTAACAGAAGAAATACCTGATTTCATTCTGGCATCCAATTCCATGATCAGAAACGTACCATCTGAAATTTGAGCATGGCAGAACACGAAGATGTCTACAGGAATGAGACTGAGACATATCATGCTCTGGTTTCCAGAGAAGATTATCTGCACAATCTGGATGTCACGATAAAAAGACTCATCCCATCCGATTCGTCCATCCTTGAATCCGGTGCGGGAACCGGACGGGTGACGAAAATTCTGGCTCCACTGGCTTCTGAATTAACGGCGTTCGATATTTCTGTTCCCATGGTTTCCAGGGCATCCACAATTTCCGAAATGGATAGATCTCATTTTCTTGGATATGGTTCAGCCGACCATCGTCACTTGCCTGTTGGATCGGCCAGATTTGACTGGATCGTCTCAGGATGGAGCGTTTGTTATCTGGTAAGCTGGCAGCGGAAAAATTGGATACCAGAAGTGATCATTGCTCTCCAAGAATTTTTACGGGTCTTAAAACCAGATGGTCGGATTCTCTTAATAGAAACTCTGGGGACAGGCAAAACCGCACCCGAGCCCCCTCCTCATCTGATTGATTATCTTCAATTCCTGGACAACGTTGGATTCAACCGGCAGTGGATCCGAACCGATTACCTGTTTGATAATGCAGAATCCGCTCGTTTGTTGACAGAATTTTTCTTTGGATCAGAGATGCTCCAGTTCATAGAGTCTGGAACGCTTCTACCTGAATGTACCGGATTGTGGATCGGGCAGAAAGAAACCATCAAGAAAAATCTTTTTGATTGAAATCCAATATTTGATACGGATTCCCGGTATTATCTAAAAAACGAAGAAGGTCTTTGACTGTCACCACCAGGGTGGCAGTATTTACATTCGGGTGAAAACCGGCCGTTTCTTCATTAAAGATAGAAGCGTCAAGTAAAACCCGTACGACATGGTCTGTATCAAAAATCAAACCAAAGGGACTGACCGCACCAGGCTGCACTCCAAGATAACGGTACAGTCTCTCATTCGAGGCAAAACTCAGGCGTCCGCTTTTGAAATGTCGCGCGAGATTGGTTAAATTTACTTCCGTTTCAACTCGCATAACCACGAGGTAGTGCAACCGACCGGGTTTGTCACGCAGGAAAAGGTTCTTGCAGTGTGCTCCCGGGTGAAGATCACTGTATTGTTCGGCTTCTTTTACTGTCGCCACCGGCGGATGTTCAAACCGTTCATAGGGTATGTTCATCTCGTCTAAAGTTTGAAGTATTTTTTGTTCAATATCGGATGCAGTCAAGAAATTACCCTATCGTCAAAATGATGATGCCGCCAACAGTCATAACCATTCCTATGACGGTTTTTAGAGAAAGTGTCTCACCACCCAGCCAGATGCCCATTAATGCTCCGAACAAAGGGGATGTGAAGGCAATTGGCATGACCTTCCCCAAAGGCGCCCCCTTAATGGCCAGATAATAACACAACATACCCACCGATCCGGCAATCACGCCTCCACCGATCACCATATAGATCAGGGCTCTACTGCCGGCGGAAGGAATCTGTTTCCATTCCTGAAAACTCACAGCGCCCAGAATGAGAAGGGCGACTGCTGTTCGGATGGTAATACCCACCTGAGGAGAAAGATTCCCCAGATGCAATCCTTTCTTCTCAAAGTACCCTCCGACACCCCAGGCTAAGGCAGTAAGCAGAGCAAACAATTGAGGTTTCATGATTCGCCTCCCCTATGCAAGATTTAATCCAATTCTAAAACTCGTGCCATTTTTTGGGGAAAACTACTTGAAATTCAACCCCAAAGTGGGTACAATGTGGGTATAAATGGTACAAAGTGGGTGAAAGTGGGATGCCGGGAACACCGGCATCCCCCCTTAAAAAGCAAAGGTAGAACTCATGTTCCTGGGACAGTACGAACACTCCATTGATGAAAAAGGACGGCTGACCATACCGGCGAAATACCGTGAATTGTTGTCAGATGGTGCCTTTATCACCGAAGGATTTGACCAGAATCTAATGGTTCTTACCTCTTCCGCTTTCACTACCATTTCAGACCGGGTAAATCGCATGAGCATGACAGATCCTACCGTTCGTGAACTGAAACGTATGATGTTCGGTCGCGCAAATCAGGCTGAAATTGACAAAGCCGGTCGTATGCTTATTCCCGCTTATCTGAGGGAAAGTGCTCAACTTAAAACAAATATCGTTGTAGTAGGCATGGGGGATTATTTCGAAATATGGTCATCAGAGAATTGGGAACATCAGAACCAGCACACTTCGGATTCTGAAGCCAATTCCAGGCGTTTTGCGGCATTTGACCTATCGGTACGTTGACATGTCCGATAGTAGCAGGGATGCGGGGATCCCGCACCAACCAGTACTTTACCAACCTTCTATAGATGCTCTTCAACCTCACGATGGCGGTCGTTATGTTGATGCAACCTTAGGAGCAGGAGGACATGCCCGGGGGATTTTGCAATATTCATCCCCCACTGGCCAATTGTTGGGTCTTGACAGGGACGAAAGTGCTTTATCCATAGCCAGACAGAGACTTTCGGAATTTTCAGGACGAACTTTTTTCCGTCATTCCTCCTATGTACAAATGAAAACCGAAGTGGAAAAACTTGGTTGGAGTTCAGTTGATGGAATTCTGATGGATCTGGGTCTCTCTTCGATGCAACTGGACACACCGGAACGTGGTTTTTCATTTCGCACCGATAATCCACTTGATATGCGTTTCGATCCGACAACCGGATTGAGTGCAGCTGATCTGGTCAATACATACCGCGAAGATGAGTTATCCCGTATTCTCTGGGAATACGGCGAAGAACCCAAATCACGACGCATAGCATCAGCCATCGTGCAAAACCGGCCGATCACTACAACCGGCCAGTTGGCTGCCTTAGTCTCACGGGTTTATGGTCCGCAGCGCGGAGAGCATCACCCTGCCACCCGGACATTTCAGGCGATACGGATCGCGGTCAATGATGAACTCGGAGGACTGCAAAACACACTGCCCATTGCCCTGTCCATTCTGAAACCCGGCGGCAGACTGGCAATCATTACTTTTCACTCTCTGGAAGACCGCATAGTCAAACAGTTCTTTCAGAAAGAAAGCAAAGATTGCCTGTGCCCTCCTTCTCAACCAATATGCACATGCGGACATAAAGCATCCATCCGATTGGTTCAGCGGAAGCCGGTTAATCCGACCAACGATGAAATTAAAGAGAATCCCAGGGCACGCAGTGCCAGATTGCGTATTGCTGAGAAGCTATAACTGGCACGTCCTTTGCAAAGCAAACCAAAATTATCCAAATACAAAAGAGACGGTAAACATGACAGCAATCACTCAAAAACTTGAACAGGCTTACAAACAGGCTCCATGGCGAACTCAGGTTCAGTGGAGCGGTATGTTCCTGCTGGTTGTGATCAGCTTTGTGATGGTGGCGGGACTCTATTTAAGTATTTCTGCGCAAGCGGCCACGGCCGGTTTGGATATTCAGGATTTACAGGTGCAAAAAGATGAAACTACCCGGCGTATGGCTGACCTGCGGAACCAATTAGCATACCTTACCTCTGATCAGGTAATGGAAAAAAGAGCCAAAGATTTAGGGTTCAAATTGAATCGTATTGACGATCCGACTTACTTGATCATTCCCAATTATGCCGGCCGTGAATTGGCAAGCATGGCTCCCCCTCCCGGTCTGGATATGATTCCCTCACCTGTTCTACGGCCTGCATATACACAATCCCTCTGGGAATGGCTTTTCCAGGGAGTACTTAGCTATTCTGATCCAAGTCTCGGAGCAAATCAGTGAGTTCATTATCCTTCTTTCGCTTGAAGGTGATGGGTATCCTCCTGACAATCGTCGGAGGATTAATCATTCTTCAGGTGATACGCATCCAAAACAGCGCGGAAGCCCGGTCTCTGAGTGCTGATGCTATTAAAAATTATGATTATGAAGAACGGAAGATTTACCCTGAAAGGGGAAGTATCTTTGATCGGTGGGGGCGACTTCTGGCCGGCAATAAAGAAGTCTACGAAGTGGGTGTCGACATTCGTTATGTAAAAAATCCTGAAACAATTGCCCAGATGGCTCATGAAATCCTGGAGTTGGATTACGACACCATCTATAACCGCATCACCAAGGATTATGTCAATAGCAATATTCAGTATGTTGTTCTTTCTGATTTTGTCCCCCTGGAAAAAATCACCGCCATTAGCGAAACAAAAGAAAATTACAAGCGATTAACCCCATTGAACAAAGGGGAAAAACTTCCCAGCCTTGAAGGTGTTCTGTGGACTCCTCACCTCCAGAGAAGTTATCCTGAAAATGCGCTGGCATCCAATATCATCGGTTTTTATTCGTATAAAGATCGTGATCAAGGTCGCGGTTATTTTGGTGTTGAAGAGAAATACAACGATCTGTTGGCTGGTTCTCCCATTATTGTTCAAGTTCCGCGGGATCCGTACAAAGTCCGTGAAGTACCCACTGTGGCACCCGGTGCCAGTATCGTATTGACCATCGATAAAGACATTCAGGCCAACATGGAATCCATCGCCGCTAATGCGATGAAACGCAATGGTGCCACATCCGTTACGATTGTGGTCATGAACCCCAAGAATGGCGAAATTCTGGCAATGGCCTCAACGCCAAACCTGAACCTGAATGAATATTGGAAATATGGAGAAATATTCCCTGATCCCACCCCATTCAATCGGGCTATCGGACAGACGTATGAACCGGGTTCAGTTTTCAAAGTACTGACGATGGCAGCGGCTATCGATGCCGGTGTGGTCACGCCAGATACGCCCTTCCTGGATACCGGTGAAGTGGAAATTGGTGGTTATACCATTTATAACTGGGACCGCAATGCCTGGGGTCCTCAAACCATGACCACCTGTATGCAGCACTCATTAAATGTATGCTTAACATGGGTCGCCCAGCAGCTTGGTCCCACCCGGTTTTACCAGTATCTGCAGGCATTTGGCATAGGTCGAAAGACGAATATTGACCTCGCTGGCGAAGTGAATTTCCCTCTGGCACTGCCCGGCGATAATAACTGGTATCCAATCAACCTTGGGACAAACTCATTCGGTCAAGGTGTTGCAGCTACACCACTTCAAATGATTACAGCGGTAGGAGCCCTGGCAAATGATGGCAAGATGATGGCTCCCCATATTCTGCAATCCGTAGTGGAAAACGGCCGCCAGTACAACAATACTCCTCAGGTGATTGGCAACCCGATTTCTGCCAAATCAGCCCGCACCATCTCCCAATTGCTGGCAGTATCTCTTGAAGAAGAAGCATCTGACGCTCTGGTGGATGGATATCGTGTGGCAGGAAAAACCGGCACGGCAGAAATTCCTGGTCCAAATGGTTACGTCAGCAACCTTACAAATGCCTCATTTGTGGGTTGGGGACCCGTCGATGATCCGCGTTTTGTAGTATATATATGGCTGGAAAAACCAAAAAGCTCAATGTGGGGCTCCATCGTCGCCGCCCCTGTTTTTAGCCAGGTAGTCCAAAGCTTAGTGGTATCCTTGAAACTCCCTCCGGATACAATCCGGCAGGGACTGGTTCAAAAGTAGGCAGAACATGTATACACTGGCCGATTTACTTGACGCACTTACATCCCGCAAATTCGATGCTTACCGCATGCTTCTATCAGATGCGGTAATCGATTCACGTCAGGTGACGCCTTCATCGCTTTTCATAGCCATCCCCGGAGAACGGGTTGATGGGCACGCATATTTATCAAAAGCATTCGAAAAAGGGGCGTTGGCGGCCATTGTGGAAAAAGACACATCAGATGATTTTCGCACAATTGACCTGCGTCATCCACTGCCAGATGGATTCAGGCTGCCAGAACCCCCGTTTTGTCTGAGAGTTGAAAATTCACTCAAAGCCTTACAACAGGCTTCTGCACATTGGCGTCGTCAGCTTTCTGTGGGAGTTGTGGGTATCACAGGTTCTGTCGGAAAATCCACAACAAAAGAGCTGGTTTCAGAAGTGCTTTCCTGGCGGTTTGCCACGATCAAAAATCCAGGAAATTACAACAACGAAATCGGCCTGCCTCTTACCATGTTGCGAATGACTCGGGCTACACAAATAGCCATCCTTGAAATGGGATTCTATGTTCCCGGAGAAATCCAATTTCTTTGTGATCTTGCATTACCCAAAGTAGGCATTGTGACGAATATCGGTACGGTACATGCCGAGCGGGCTGGATCACAGGAGAGCATCGCCCGTGGAAAAGCAGAATTGGTGGAGAACCTTCCATCCGATGGGACAGCAATTCTCAATATGGATGACCCATGGGTGCGTTGGATGATCGGTCGATCGAAAGCCAGAGTTCTGACGTACAGTGCGGAATCAAAAGCCGATCTAACCGTCAGTGATGTAAAAGGATTGGGTTTGAAAGGCATTGAATTTACATTACATTACAAAAATTGTTCACAACGGTTATGTATTCCAATCATAGGAAAACACTCCGTTCATACAGTCCTTCGAGCTGCTGCCGCTGGTTTCACATTTGGTATGTCATGGGAAGAGATTATTGACGGTCTGCAATCCAGCACTACTCAATTACGGTTATGTGGTATCCACACCGGTCAGGGGGCTCTGGTGTTGGATGATTCATACAATGCTTCTCCTGAATCCACAACAGCAGCATTGGATCTGTTATCCGAAATCCCCGGGCATCATATTGCCGTTCTTGGAGATATGTTGGAACTCGGTCCGTATGAGAAATCAGGGCATCAACTGGTTGGATATAAAGCAGCCAATGTAGCAGACAGATTGGTTACTGTCGGTCAACGGGCACGCATTATTGCAGAAGCAGCTATCGAAAAAGGTATGCCGTCAACAGCCGTCACCTGTGTAGATGATACTGCCGCAGCCGTTGATATTCTGAAATCAAATCTTCATGAGAGCGATGTCGTTTTGATTAAAGGCTCGCATGGTTTGCGAATGGACCGCATCGTAACTGAGATCGAGGCAACTTTATGAAAGAAACATCGCTTTCATTAACGTTAACCGGTTTGGCATTTATTATGACCGTGATTTGGGGCGGACCGTTGATCCGGATGCTTCATTATTTCAAAATCGGCAAATTGATCCGTTTTGAAGGTCCCAACAGTCACATTACCAAAATGGGGACACCCACGATGGGCGGGTGGATGGTCATTGTGCCAGTGGTTGTCGTCACTCTTTTAATGAATGCCTCCATTCTGTTTGGACTAAAAATTTTTTCTACCATTGTTTTTGTTCCTCTGGCTGTGCTTATGGGTTATGGATGCCTTGGTGCCATTGATGATTGGGAAGGCATTCGCGGTCAGCGTATCGGTCAGGGGATGCGCGCGCGTACAAAACTGATCATCCAGATTGTCTTTGCTATTCCAGTAGCCTTTCTGCTGCGCGATGTAATTCATGTTCCGCAGATGTTCTGGCCTGGTGTTTACGATGCTTTTGATCTGGGAATCTGGTATTACCCGTTAGCCGTTTTTATTATTGTTTCCTGTTCAAATGCTATCAATTTTACAGATGGTCTCGATGGATTGGCTGGTCTGATTTCTGCCACAGCCTTTGCCACTTATGGCGGTATCGCCATGATGCAGGGTCAGGATTTCATAGCCCGGTTCTGCTTCACTATGGTTGGTGCTCTCTTCGGTTTCCTCTGGTTCAATGTTCACCCGGCAGAATTATTCATGGGTGATTCGGGGAGTCTCTCTATAGGAGCTACTCTGGGAGTGATAGCCCTGATGACCGGCCAATGGCTGCTGATCCCTGCCATTGCTATCATCCCTGTCAGCGAAGCGCTCAGCGTAGTACTACAAATTCTTTACTTCAAGGTGACCAAAGGGAAACGCCTGTTTAAAATGGCTCCCCTGCATCACCATTTTGAATTATGTGGATGGAGTGAAACTCAGGTCGTACAACGTTTCTGGCTGGTATCCCTTATGTTTGCCATGATTGGTGTGGCCATCGCGATGGTGTAAAGATGAAAGATTGGCGTAAAGAAAACGTTCTCATTATCGGCGCTGCCCGGCAGGGATTGGCATTATCGCAATACTTCTGTTCCCAGGGCTGCCCGGTCACATTGAACGACAGCCGCACCCCGGAACAATTGACAAAAGCGGTGGATGCCCTGTCTGGACTGCCTGTCAATCTTATTTTTGGGAACCATCCGATGGACGCATTGGAAGGTAAAACACTGGTGTGTATCTCGGGTGGGGTTTCTCCTGAACTTCCTATAGTAAAAGAAGCCCGGAATCGTAATATCCCTATTTCCAATGATGCACAGATATTCATGGAGGCGGTACCCTGTAAAACGATTGGAATCACCGGCTCCGCCGGAAAAACAACGACGACAACCCTTGTTGGGCGAATTTGCCTGGCTGGAGCGGTCTCCGGTCAAAAAATATGGGTTGGCGGCAATATTGGTACTCCTCTAATCAGTTACGTTGGAGAGATAAAACCAACCGATCTGGTTGTATTGGAACTCTCCAGTTTTCAATTGGAATTAATGACAGCATCACCCAATTTTGGTGCCATATTAAACATTACACCTAACCATCTGGATCGTCATGGAACGATGGAAGCATATAGGGAAGCCAAACGGCATATCCTGGATTTTCAGAAACCAGAGGATACGGCCATTCTATGCCGCGATGATGCCGGTTCATTTGACCTGGTCCCATTCGTTAAAAGCCATTTGTATACATTCGGATGGAATCAACCCATGGACCGTCATCCTGGAACTTACATCAAAGAGGATAATCTGGTACTTTTTGATGGGAAGGAAGATCATATCCTCCTCAATCGTGAAGATATTTCCCTTCGGGGTGATCATAACGTACTGAATGTTCTGGCTGCCTGTGCAATAACAGCTGCTGCAGGTTTTTCAGCCGAAGCCATGGAAGCCGGGATAAAAGGATTCACCGGTGTAGACCACAGGCTGGAATATGTAGCCACTGTAAATGGTGCAGCCTGGTACAACGATTCCATCGCTACAGCCCCCGAGCGCACAATGGCCGCCATCCGTTCTTTTTCTGAACCATTGGTGCTTATGATTGGTGGGCGTGATAAGAAATTACCCTGGGAAGATCTGGCAGAACTCATAAAAACACGGGTGGATCATGTGGTTGTTTTTGGTGAAGCGGCACCGAAAATTCTGGATGCACTTGCCAAAGTACAAACCGATCCGGCCAGTTTCACAGTAGATCATGCAGCCGGACTGAACGAGGCTGTAAGAATGGCTTATGAACGTTCTGAACCGGATGATGTGGTGCTACTTTCTCCCGGTGGAACCAGTTACGACGAATTCGAAGATTTTGAGGAGCGTGGCGAGTGCTTCAGGACTCTAGTCAAAAACCTTCCCTGATTTCCCAGACACAGGATCTGGCTGAAAAAACCCAACGCTGGCTGCGTATGGGTATTGATATTCCATTGGTAATGGCCATCATTACTCTGGTTTTGTTTGGCCTGCTGATGGTCTATTCTGCCAGCTGGAAGTTTTCCATTCAATTAGGGCAACCTGCTGCTTACATGTTCATTCGTCAGATTGTCTGGGTAATACTGGGAACTTTCCTGGCGGTTTTACTCAGCCGGATTGATTACCACCGTTATGGAAAATTGATGCTGCCAGCTTTGATCATTACCTACGGAATGCTCATCACAGTGTTGATTTTGAGGGATACCCGTCTGGGTGCTGACCGCACTATCCTTTTCGGCTCAGTTCAGCCATCTGAACTGGCAAAAGTGGTCACCATACTCTACTTAAGCTTCTGGTTGAACAATCACAAACCAGTTCTAAATAATTTTTCACTGGGTGTCTTTCCTATGCTTATCCTGATCGGTCTTAATGCCGGTCTGGTTTTGTTGCAGCCAGATATCAGTGCGGCTGCCACAATCATTGTGCTGGGTGGAATTCTTTTCTATCTGGCCGGCGGCGATATGAAAAAGATCGTTTTTGTGATCATTGGTGTGGCATTCTTTGGTGCCATAGTTGTTCTGGTCAGTACAACCGGCCGCACGCGTATGATGGATTACCTTAATGGTCTTCAAAATCCGGTCCAGGCTTCTTATCATGTGCAACGTTCTCTGGAAGCTGTGGTTAAAGGTGGTCTTTTCGGTGTGGGTATCGGCCGGGCGACCACAAAGTTTACAGGGTTGCCTGTTGCACCTACGGATTCCATTTTTGCCGTCATCATCGAAGAGACTGGCCTTCTGGGTGCTCTTCTGGTCGTAGGTCTGTTTATTTTGATTTTGTGGCGTGGTCTTTACATTGCCAACAGGGCACCAGATCCATTAGGTAGACTTCTCGCAGCAGGCCTGACCATATGGATTTTTATGGAAGCAGTCATCAACATGGGCGTTATGGTTAACCTGCTGCCCTTCGCCGGAAATGCTTTGCCATTGATCAGTGCAGGCGGTTCGAGTCTGACCACAACGTTGATGAGTTTTGGCATTATTTTGAACGTAGCCCGAACAAATACGGGTGTGATTCCTGAAAGGAGACCTGCCAGTGCGGTTGTTAATTTGCGCGGGTGGGACCGGAGGGGGAGTGTATCCCGCTCTGGCCGTTTTACAAACCCTGGGAAGTGATGCAGACTCCGTCTTATGGGTAGGTGGAGAAGGTGGAATGGAAGCTGAAATGGTAACCCGCTTGAACATTCCGTATAAAACCATACCTGCTGCTGGTATTCACGGTGTCGGTCTGCGCGCTTTACCTTCGAACATCCTCCGGCTCCTGCGCGGGGTTTTTGCTTCACGTAAGATTTTGAGTGAATACAAACCAGATGCACTGCTCTTCACAGGCGGATATGTGGCTGTTCCTATGGCAGTAGCCGGTGTAAAAATCCCCTCCTTGCTATATACACCAGATATCGAGCCAGGTTTGGCCATCAAAGCCATTGCCCATTTTTCAGATTGCATTGCCATGACGGCAGAAGAATCTAGATCATTTTTCAAATTCAATCACCATCTTGTCGTAAGCGGGTATCCGACCCGTCCTGAATTTACTGAATGGAAAAAAGAAAAAGCCCGCAAACATCTTGATTTGCATAACAATAAACCGGTTTTGCTCGTTTTTGGCGGAAGCAAAGGTGCACTATCTATAAACAAAGCCGTTCTTCAAATTCTTCCCCAATTGCTTGATCTGGCCCAGGTCGTTCATATCACCGGGCAACCTCATTTTGCGGAAGCACAGGCTGTAAAAACCAGTCTGATAAATTCGGACGAGTATCACCCCTTTCCATATCTACACGAAGATATGGGGGCTGCCTTTGCTGCTGCCGATCTGGCTGTTTGCCGGGCGGGTGCTTCTACCCTTGGAGAATTGCCGTTATTCGGATTACCAGCCATTCTGGTTCCGTACCCGTATGCCTGGCGTTACCAAAAAGTAAATGCCGATTATCTGGTAAAAAATGGCGGAGCGGTTATGCTCAAAGATGAAGAGTTGAATACCGCTTTGCTCCCCACTGTTACAGATCTGTTTCATTCTCCTGATCGTCTGGTGGAATTGAAGCAAAAGATGACCTCATTGGCCACTCCGAATGCCGCAGAAGTGTTAGCCTCTACTCTGCGGAACCTTACAACAGCGAATAAAGGAGCCGCTCAATGATCAGTCTTCAGGTAATTTTCTGGCTTCTCGTTATCATCTTTGCCATTATCGGTGCCGTACGCGGTTGGGCCAGCGAAGTCCTGGTGACTTTCAGCACTGTTCTTGGTCTGTTCATCTTATTTATCCTGGAAAACTTCGCCGGTTTTGCACAGAATGGAAAACTATTCACAGACCCCACAGCCCATTTCTGGCTTCAAACCGTAGTATTTGTCGGTCTGGTTTTCTTTGGATATCAGGCTCCCAATCTGCCTGCGCTGTCAGGTCATGTACGGTTTATCAATTCGACTGTGGTAGATCATCTGGCCGGCCTTCTGCTCGGTGCCATTAACGGATTCTTCATCTTCGGCAGTCTCTGGTATTTCATGGATGCTGCCGGATACCCATTCTCTATCATCTCTGCACCGCAATCTGGAACAGAGTTGGGAGATGCTGCCATCACTCTGTTGGCATATTTGCCGCCTCACTGGTTGGTTTCACCGGCCATTTATTTTTCAGCCGCCCTGGCTCTGGCGCTGGTTTTGGTGGTGTTCCTATGACCAACCGCGTGCATTTCATCGGAATCGGCGGTACGGGGCTTTCCGCTATTGCGAAAGTGCTGGTGGAAAAAGGCTGGCACGTTAGCGGTTCAGACCGGAGCTCTTCACCGTATCTTGAAGAATTACGAAAACTGGGTGTACAGCTCTTTATCGGTCATTCTGCCGAAAACATCAAAGATGTTGACGTGGTTGTGCGTTCTTCCGCTGTGCCTGATGACAATATCGAAGTTGTCACAGCACAGGCTAAAGGTATCCCAGTTCAAAAAAGAGTTGATTTCCTTCCATCTGTTATTGGTGATCAGATCTGCATTGCGATAGCTGGAACGCATGGCAAAACCACCACTACATCAATGATTGCCTGGATACTTACACAGGCGGGTCTTGATCCATCATTCATTATTGGGAGTGTATCGAAAAATCTGGGAACAAACGCCCATGCTGGAACCGGTGAATTTTTCGTTATAGAAGCGGATGAATATGATTCCATGTTTCTCGGATTGCATCCCTTTGTGGCTGTGGTTACCAATGTGGAGCACGACCATCCAGATTGCTACCCCACCCCTCAAGTTTACTCACAGGCTTTCTTGAATTTCCTGGCCAATCTTCAGGCGCGAGGGTTAATTATCCTCTGTGCCGATCATGCAGGAGCAATGTCCGTCCGATTTAAGTTACCTGTCAATATACCAGTTTTCACATATTCTGTTTTTTCGTTGATGGAACAAAACCCGAACAGTAATCAGCAAAATGCCGATTATCTCCTCCTTTCGGCAGAAGACGGTTCTTTCAAACTCTTTTCTCAAGAAGCTTTGCATGTCCGTAAGGAAATGCTCTCGTTTAAGGCCGGCGTTCCAGGGATTCATAACCTTCAAAATGCTGCAGCCGCCGCCATTACCGCATTAACGCTTGGTATAGAACCACAGGTGATTAGCCTGGCTCTCGAATCTTTTTCAGGATCCGGACGCCGTTTTGATGTTCTGGGTAATTTCAATGGAATCACATTGATTGATGACTATGCGCATCACCCGACGGAAATTCATGCCACCATTCAGGCTGCCCGCATGGCTTATCCCAACCATCGTCTGTGGGTTGTCTGGCAGCCGCATACATTCAGCCGCACCCAAACCCTTCTTCAGGACTATGTGAAGGAAATTTCCCAGGCTGACCAACTGGTGATCACAGAGGTCTTCGCAGCCCGGGAAAAATCAACCGGTTTCTCCTCAGCTCAAATCATCCCCAAAATCAAGAATATTCCTGCATTCTTTGCTCCTACATTGAATGATGCAGAAACATATCTTGAAAATCATCTTGAATCAGGAGATGTTGTACTTGTTCTTTCTGCCGGAGATGCCATCCAGATAAACCAGACATTATCTCAATCCATCATGACCAATTCTCCCAGTAATTCCACCGTGGTGAAATCATGAATCCTTTATCGGACATCACTCCAGCCGTAATGGCTGCCCTTCGCGAGAAGTTCGGTGAACGACTACAGGAAAATGTTCGACTGGCCAATTACACCACAGCGCATGTGGGTGGCCCGGCAGATGGGCTCATTGTGGCTGCTTCCAGTCAGGAATTGGCAGATATATTCACCACACTATGGCAATATGCCTGCCCGGTGTACCTGTTCGGCAGCGGTGCCAATGTTCTGGTTAGCGATTCCGGTTTTCATGGGATTGTAGTGGTCAATCATGCCCGGAATATCAAGATCGATATGCACCATGTCACTCCATCAGTCTGGGCGGAAAGTGGAGCCAATCTGGCCGGAATGGCTCGTCAGGCTGCCCTGCGTAATTTGAGCGGTCTCGAATGGGCTACCACTGTTCCCGGTACGGTGGGTGGTGCGGTTTTTGGTAATGCCGGAGCCTTCGGTTCAAACACAGCGGCTTCATTAAAAATGGTCGAAATCTTGCACCCGACCTATGGAAAACAGGAATGGCCTGTTGAAAAACTCGATTATGGATACCGCTCGAGCTGGCTTAAACGCAATCCGGGACAGGTGGTCGTACTTGCCGCCCGCTTTGAGTTATCTGTGGACCAGCCGGAAGCCATACAGGCTCGTCTGTCAGATTATTCAAACCGCCGCCGGTCTACCCAACCTCAAGGTGCCAGTATGGGGTCCATGTTCAAGAATCCTGAAGGTGACTACGCTGCCCGGTTGATAGAAGCAGTGGGATTAAAGGGAACGCGCATTGGAGGCGCACAGATTAGCGAGAAACACGCCAATTTCTTCATAAATGACAAAGATGCTACGGCTTCGGATTACTGGTCGCTCATTCAACTGGCGAGAACCAGAGTATCTGAAGCTTTCGGCATTTCACTTGAGCTCGAGGTGGAACTCGTTGGTGACTTTTCCATCAGCTCAAAATCAATGAAAAGCAACAGGAAATCAAACTAATGGCGAAAAAGATACATATCGGTGTTATTTTCGGGGGACGGTCGGGTGAACATGCCGTTTCGTTAATGTCGGCCCGGTCGGTCTTATCGGTCATGGATACCTCGAAATATGACATAACCCAGATTGGAATAACGAAAAATGGAGTCTGGTATACCGGTGAAGATGTTCTGTCAGCACTGGAAAAAGAGGATTTTTCCGGACTTCAAAAAGCGATTCTACTTCCTGTTCCCGGTGAAGCTTCCCTGTACTCCATTCGAGACACATCTTCGGGCTCCGTTCTCGAATTAGCTGCCCAACTTGATATCATCTTCCCTGTGCTTCACGGGACGTTTGGTGAGGATGGAACCTTGCAGGGTTTATTGGAATTGGCCGATATCGCTTACGTGGGCGCCGGTGTGCTTGGTTCATCCGTGGGAATGGACAAGAGTCTATTCAAAGACGTTATGCGAACTCATGGAATTCCTGTTGTGGAATCCATTACAGTTACACGCAAAGAAATAGAGACGGACCTTGATGGAGTCATTACACGGGCAGAAAAACTCTCCCCGTATCCCTTTTTTGTCAAACCTGCCAACCTGGGTTCATCGGTGGGAATCACCAAATGTCGCAGCCGGGGTGACCTTCTGGAAGGCTTGATGGATGCTGCTCGCTATGACCGCCGTATTCTGGTGGAACGCGGTTTAGTTAATCCGCGGGAGATTGAAATCAGTGTTCTGGGGAATCAGGATCCAAAGGCTTCTGTAGCCGGAGAGGTCATGCCCGAAGCGGATTTCTATTCGTATGCGGCTAAATATCTGGATGGCAGCTCAAAACTGGGTATTCCAGCCGATCTTCCAGAAGATGTCTCTCTGGCCATGCGGAATATGGCTGTGGAAGCCTATAAAGCCATTGACTGTGCCGGAATGGCCCGGGTTGACTTTTTAATGGACCGTGAAACTGGTGAATATTACTTGAATGAACTCAACACTTTGCCCGGTTTTACAAAGATAAGTATGTATCCCAAAATGTGGGATGCCACCGGGCTGCCTTACCCTCAGTTGATTGATCGCCTTATTGACCTTGCTTTTGAACGCAAAGCTGACCGCGACCACACCGTTCGCACCTACGAAGGATAACCAGGATCTTATGACCGGAATCAGCGACATTTTTAACGCCAGACCCAAGTCTTCCTCTGTTCAGCAGGCTGTTCCCCGCGAAGCGAAAAAAGTTCGCCGCGGTCTGTTGGATACGTTGTTTGGACCTTCCCAGGCCGCAAAAAAGCCGCAGGTGCAGCCATATTCGGTTGTCAAACCAATCGCGGGCGTGGATATACCCACCACCCCATCTTCATCAAGAGTGGACAGTCTTTCCCGTTTGTTTGGGATCAAACCCGATAAAACACCCCTCGAGAATTTGCAGGACCAGATCAAAAAAGAGAAACCGCACGGTGAAAATGGCATAAGACGTCTGTTCCGGAAGATGCATATCTTCCAATCCAAAGACACCACCATGCTGCCGCCGCGGGCAACCATCATTAATACACATACCGCCCGTGGGGTGGTTGTTCCCAAACGGATCACTCCGAGTACTGTACGCAGTATTAATTCTCCGGTTTCTCGTAACTCTTTCTTGGGCAAGCTCAATCTGACCGGTAAGGCTGCTTCGCAGGCTGTGGTCACCACTTTCGTTAAACCGGCACCTGTAAAAGAAGAAATTAAAACTCCGGCTCCCAAACCAAAGAATTTGAAAGAATGGGTAGCGGCGTTTCGTGCTAATGTTACCTCACTGAGTCTCCCGAAAATTTTCAAAACCTCCACTACTGTCAATACAACACCAATTGTCACCCGGCGCGGCACATACGGAGTGCCCATCCACAAACAGGCACAGACGAAAGTCCGTCGGCAGTTATATCTTTCCCTGGGTGCCAGTGGAGCTGAAATTCGGGTCCCTGCCCTGCCAATTTTCAATCCAAGCTGGCGGGTTGTATCTGGTATATTGGCGGGTGCCTGTATCGCCGGTATGGCCTATATGATTTATGCACCCACTTTTCTGGTAACCAGTGTGGAAGTGAAAGGCCTCAACCGGCTGGATCCGGAACGCATTCAGCCAATTCTTGACCTGGCCAATCGTTCAGTGGTGTTTTTGGATGCCAACCTTATCAAAGCACGCGTTCAACAAGTGCTGCCGGAATTGAAAGATATCCGGGTTTCGGTTGATATGCCCGCCACCATCTCCATCACTCTCGGCGAACGGAAACCTGCCCTTGTCTGGGACTTTAACGGACAGCAGTCCTGGATTGACACAGATGGGATCATCATTCCCATTCAAGGTGATGGCGGTGAGCTTCTGACGATCCTCTCAGATATGGCACCTCCGGTAGTGGATATTTCAGATAAAAAGGAAATCATCAAAGCCCGTGCGGCAGCCGGTGTGCAATTCAAACCGCAGGCCAGGGTTGAAAATGATTCATCCTCTAAAGAAGAACCATCATTCGCCGGTATGCAGCAGGTGGAACCGACAGTCCTTTCAACAGCCATTCAGCTCAGTACGATGATGCCTATCGGAGCCCAGTTAATCTACAACAGCAAGTATGGCTTCGGTTGGAATGATCAGCTTCAAAATTTGACCGTTTATATCGGTCAGGATCTAAACGATTTGGATATCAAAATGAACGAGTATTCCGCAATTATGATTGCACTGCAAAAAGATGGAATCAAACCCGGTTTGATCAGCCTTGAACATGTGCATGCGCCATTCTATCGTCTGGAGAGGCATTAATCATGGATGAGCCTATTGTAGTTGGGATCGATATTGGCACAACCAAAGTCTGTACTCTGGTAGCCCGGGTAGAAGGTGAACGTACACTGCGGATTCTCGGAGTTGGAATTGAACCATCGCAGGGCATTCGAAAGGGAACCATCGTAGACCTTGCCAGCGCCACCCAGGCAATCTCGCGGTCTATTGAAAAAGCCCAGCGGACATCCGGTCTCGAAATCACCTCGGCTCTGGTCAGTCTGGCCGGATCCAATATCGAATCGTATAACAGCAAGGGTGTGGTGGGCATTTCAGGCCGTGTGATTGAAATGTCGGATGTAAACCGTGCCCTGGAACAGGCTCAGGCAGTTTCACCGCCGCACAATCGTGAAGTGATTCATATCATTCAGCGTGGATTCTCCATTGATGGTCAGGAAGGCATCCGTCTGCCGGTGGGTTTGCATGGTTACCGGCTTGAGGTGGAAGCACACGTCATCACCGCATCCTCTGCGGCTGTCGAGAATCTGCGTAAATGCGTGCAGGCATCCGATGTGGGTGTCTCTCAATTTGTCCTCAACCCGCTGGCATCAGGTGAAGTCGTTTTGACCGACACAGAACGTGAGATGGGTGTAGTGGTATGCGATATTGGCGGCGGCACCAGTGATATGGCCATTTATATCAACGGCGACGTCTGGCACACCATTGTGATGCCCATTGGCGGAAATCATATCACCTCAGATATTGCCCACGGGATGAGCCTGTCTCTTTCGCAGGCAGAAGAAGTCAAGAAGCTGTACGGATGCGCCAATGTGGAAGATGTGGCCGATAGCGACGTGTTCACCGTGAGAAAATTCGGTGAAGATCGCTCCAGTACAGTGAGTCGCAAGGAACTCGCGGAGATCATCAACGCACGCGTGGAAGAAATCTTTGAACTGCTGTTGCTCGAAATAAAACGCTCCGGGTATGACGGTTTACTCCCTGCAGGTATGGTGCTGACTGGCGGAAGCAGCCTGCTGCCGGGGATCCGTACGGTGGCCAGCAATATGCTGGGTATTCCGGTTCGGATCGCCGGGCCTGAAAACTTGCTCGGGTTGACCGATCAACTGCATTCTCCGGCCTTTTCAACAAGTGTCGGCCTGTTGAACTGGGCCATCCTCATGAATGATGCCACGTCAGTGATGCGCGGCAGCGGAGGAATCAACATCAATCTACCCAAAGTGGACTTCGAGGCTATCAAAACGTTCTTTACCAGATTGTTACCGTAATGCAACTTTTGCACCACATAGAGGAGTGTGGCGCAAATTTAAATCTTAAAGTAAAATTAAGAATCGAGGATTGAGTGGAGGAGAATACCATGGAACGCACCAATACGAACCAACCCGAATCCTTTGCCCGTATCAAAGTTATAGGGGTAGGGGGAGGCGGGTGTAATGCCGTTAACCGAATGATAGATGAAGGTTTGAGCGGCATCGAATTTATTACTGTCAATACCGATGCGCAGGCACTGGTGCTTTCAAAAGCTCCAACTCGCGTGCGGATCGGTGAGAAAGTGACCCGTGGACTGGGTGCTGGCGGCAATCCGGAAATGGGCCGCAAGGCAGCCGAAGAATCAGCCGAAGAACTCTACGAAGTTCTTAAAGGCAGCGATATGGTCTTTGTAACGGCCGGCCTTGGCGGAGGCACCGGCACCGGAGCAGCAGCCATTATCGCTCAGATTGCCAAGGAAATCGGCGCCCTGACCATCGGTGTCGTCACCCGCCCCTTCACCTTTGAAGGCAGCCACCGCTCCAAATCAGCGGATGAAGGCATTGCTAAACTCAAAGAACATGCCGATACGTTGATCGTCATCCCCAATGACAAACTCCTGCAGATCGTTGACAAACGCGCCAGCATCGCTGACGCCTTTAAAACGGCTGATGATGTACTCCGCCAGGGTATTCAGGGTATTTCTGAATTAATCACAGTTCCAGGTCTTATTAACCTGGATTTTGCCGATGTACGCACCATCATGTCGGAAGGCGGCGCAGCCCTTATGGCTGTCGGTCGGGCATCTGGCGAAGACCGCGCCCGTATTGCCGCCGAACAGGCCATCTCCAGCCAGCTTCTGGATATCACCATTGACGGCGCCCGCGGTATCCTGTTCAATGTCACTGGCGGCAACAACCTGACCCTCTTCGAGGTCAACCAGGCAGCCGCCATCATCAAGGAAGGCGCCCATCCAGATGTCAACCTGATCTTCGGTGCTGTAATTGATCCCAACCTGGGTGACGAAGTCCGCATCACTGTAATTGCCACCGGATTTGACAATAACCGCAATATGCCCCGCAGGCCGGCTGCTTCCATTAGCTCTCCTCAGCTTGAACCAGCACGCCTGGTCAACAACTCGGCCGCCCGTGTTTCTGTTGCCGGTGAAACCCGCCAGCTTCAACCGGCCGATTTCAAACCCGTGATTATGGATACCGGCGACATTGATATCCCCACGTTCATGCGGAAACGTATGAATAACAACCACAACGACTACTGATCTCTCATCCCTCCATTCATTTCCATGAATTACTAAGCCGGATTACATAAATCCGGCTTTTTTTGTCGCTTTTCAATTTTCTAATGTTAAGAATCTCAAAAATGCCTTGATTATCCTGTAACGCTATGCTAGAATGAACACGTACTATATATAACCTGTCTAAAGTCACGAGCCCCCATATATGGGGGTATCTTTTGAGATTTCAATCTGTGAGGGGTAGATGCGCTGTCCGTACTGTCAGAAAGCGGAAACGAAAGTTGTTGATACTACACATGACGCCCGCGGCGGGGTGCGGCGTCGGAGGGAATGCGAAATATGCGGACAGCGATTCAGCACGTATGAACGTCCAATCCTCAACACCCCGTTGATCATCAAACGCGATGGCACACGCGAAGAATTTGACCGCGACAAATTAACCCGCGGCATTCGGATATCCTGTGCTAAAACACCGGTAACAGCCGCCCAGATCGAAGAACTGGTCAATGAAATAGAGGCATATTTGCAGCAGGCTGGCCGGTCAGAAGTTTCATCGCGTGTGATTGGCGACCGGGTGATCGCCCGGTTGAAGAACCTTGACCTTATTGCCTATATCCGTTACGCCATCGTCTATTTACAGTTAAACGACCTGCACGAGATCCGTAACGAAATTAATCATCTATTGGAAGGTGAAGGATAACGCCATGGCAACACAAACTCAGGCAAGCTCGGAAAAAACCGCCGTTTCAACACCGGCTCCCAAAAAGCCCCTCCGTTCGGTCGAATTGACCGATAATGCCCGCCAGGTGCTTGTGCGCCGGTATGTCCGCCGCGGAGATGACGGCAAGCCAGTGGAAACCGTGGAAGAGATGTTCTGGCGGGTTGCCTACAACATTGCCCGTGTGGAAAAGAGTTACGGGCAGGATGTTAACGCTCTTGCCGAGAAATATTACGACATCTTAACCTCCCGCAAATTCTTCCCCAACTCCCCTACCTTCACCGGTGCCGGAACCCCGCTGGGGCAACTGGCCGCCTGTTTTGTGCTGCCTATTACAGACGATATGGGCAAAGCCTCTACCGGCATATTCCAGACCCTGCGTGATGCGGCCCTTATCCAGCAGACCGGAGGTGGCAATGGATTCTCCTTTGCACGCCTTCGTCCAGCCGGATCGCTGGTCAATACCTCAGCCGGTCAGGCTACCGGCCCCATCGGTTTTCTACGGGTATATGATCATGCTTTCGGAGAGGTTGCCCAGGGCGGCAGCCGCCGCGGCGCCAACATGGCCGTATTGCGGGTGGACCATCCAGACGTAGAAGAATTTGTCACCTGCAAAACC
Source organism: Leptolinea tardivitalis (assembly GCF_001050275.1). Taxonomy (GTDB): domain Bacteria; phylum Chloroflexota; class Anaerolineae; order Anaerolineales; family Anaerolineaceae; genus Leptolinea; species Leptolinea tardivitalis. The sequence continues at coordinate 201,305 of NZ_BBYA01000002.1, read as the reverse complement.
AATGAGCATTCCATCACCAATTTCAATATCTCTGTGGGTATCACAGATGCCTTTATGCAGGCTGTGGAAGAGGATACCGATTGGGACCTGCGTTTCCCGGATGTCACCAGCCCGAAGTATAAAGGCTTTAGCGGTACGCTTGAAGAAGCCGAAGCCGCCGGAATTCCCATTCGGGTATATAAAACCGTTCGTGCCCGCGACCTGTTCAACAAAATCGTGACCCAGGCGCATCATAACGGTGAACCTGGCGTGTTGTTCCTGGATGCCGCCAATCGCACCAATCCTGTTCCGCACCTTTATAAACTGGAAGCCACCAATCCGTGCGGTGAACAGTGGCTTGGTCCTTATGAGAATTGCTGCCTTGGCTCTGTTAATCTATCCGAACATTTCGGTCCCGATCATACCGTTGACTGGGAATCCCTGCGTCAGAGCGTAGTGCTTTCCACTCGCTTCCTGGATGATGTGGTGGATGCCAACCTGTATGTACCGGCTGTTCCACAGCTCCGTGAAGCCGCCCTGCGTGCCCGTCGTATTGGGCTGGGCGTCATGGGTCTGGCGGACCTGATGTACCATACCGGTATCCGCTATGGTTCGATTGAAGGGCAGGAATTTGCCGCCCAGGTGATTGAATTTGTCCGCTATAACGCCATGCTGACCAGTATTGACCTGGCAAAGGAACGCGGTTCCTTCCCGGCCATTGCCGGCTCCATCTATGACCCTGACAACGTGACCTGGCAGCCACCCCAACCACTTTTTGCCTATACGCATGATTGGGGGCGCCCTGCCATCGATTGGACTTCCGTTTCCGAAGGTATCAAAGCTCACGGCATTCGCAACGCCGCTCAGACCACCATCGCCCCTACCGGCACAATTGCCACTGTAGCCGGCTGTGAAGGCTATGGCTGCGAACCCGTCTTTGCCCTCGCGTATATCCGCCACGTTAATGACAACGGTAAAGATTTGCAGCTTACGTATACCAGCCCGCTTTTTGAAAAAGCTCTGACAGAATTCGGACTGGATGATGACGAACGCAAAGCCCTGATCGAGCAGGTAATGGCAGACGGTTCCTGCCAGCATGTAGACGCCGTCCCCGAAGAATTGCGTGACTATTTTGTGGTGTCGCAAGACATCACCGCTGAAGAGCACGTGCGCATGCAGGCAGCCATGCAGGCATTTGTGGATAACAGCCTCTCCAAGACCATCAACTTCAACGCCGGCGCCACAGTGGACGATGTCTCCACCGCCTACCGCCTGGCCTGGAAACTGGGTTGCAAGGGTATCACGGTGTACGTAACCGGTTCGCGCGAACAGGTTGTACTCGAAACTCTGGCCACCGCCGAGAAGAAGAAGGGCGGCAATGGTGCCACCCCGGCCGCGGAATACGGCATCAGCCAGCACCCGGCGGAAGCCGAGGAAACCCATCAGTTGATGATGTGGAGTGAAGTACGCAAACCACGTCCCCGCGCCCTGCCCGGTTATACTTTCTCGACCGAAACTCCGCTCGGTAAAGCCTTCATCACCATCAACGAAAACGGCGGCAGCCAACCGTTTGAGATCTTTATCAACTCGGCCAAAGCCGGTTCAGAGACTGCCGCAGTCTCCGAAGCACTCGGACGGTTGATCTCCTTCATCCTGCGCCTGAGTTCCACCGTCGAACCCAAGGAACGTTTGAAAGAAGTGGTCAAGCAGCTGGCCGGCATTGGCGGCGGACGGTCGCTTGGCTTCGGCCCCAACCGCATCCGCTCTATGCCTGATGGTCTGGCTCACGTTCTGGAAGAATACCTGGCACAGCGCGAGGAACGCCTGGCCAATAGCGGCATCCCGCATACCCATGCTGAAGTGCACGAAATTTCCATCCCAATGGTGGCAGACCAGCCCCTGTTAAAAATCGGCGACCTGTGCCCCGAGTGCGGCGAGGCGGCCGTGATAAACGAGGAAGGGTGTAGGAAGTGCTACGCCTGCGGGTATAGTGAGTGCTAGGGGATACATACCCAGAAGTTATCAAACGGATAAATCATGGTTTTGTGATGTGGTATTTATTCAACATAAATATCACATCTTTTTAATCTGATCCAACTACCTTCGGGCCAGATTAAGAGAATTGACCACTCTCTATTGAATCAAATTTGACTGTCTCATATAATAATGGGTAAACATCATGAAAAGATGAACAAATCTAAGATTTAAATGTTTTTTACTTTTTGATTTTATATAAAGATATTTATTGGAAATCAGCGAGGCAATCGACTTTGGGAATCTGCATACAGGAATAATTTAGTTAGTTTTTGTATATCTCACGGCAACATTTTTTGCAAATAAGGGAGGAATAAGCAATGCCCGATTCATATAAAAAGGTTTGTTCCTGTGGAAGCCCATTAAATTATGATCTTTTCACAGATAATTACATCTGCCCGGTCTGCAATAAAAAATACATACTTGAAGTGAACGGCAATCTTAAGCAGATTGCCAATTCCGGATATATTCAATCTGATCCATCTTTTGGACGGGGAGAATCAACTCAAACCCGTGATTTCATGGAATGCCCAATTTGTGGAAAACAGAATTTTCGTGAAAACACATTCCGATGCAGTGCATGCGGCAAAGCCGGAATTTGTTTAAATCATCAGGATGGTTCAAGTTATCTCTGCATCAATTGCAGCCGCGAAAAACAACAGGCGTATTTATTTCAGATGGAACAAACTCGAAATTATCTACAGGAATTGAAGAACATTTCTAAAAAAGAGCGGCTGAAATTTTTTAAACTTGTGAATGAATATGCCGGAAAGACCCATCTGAAAGAAATCCAGAGTAAATTATTCAAAAAGAATTTTCTCTTGTCATTAATCTCTTTGGGATGTTTATTGTTCGCCCTTTTGAGTTTGTTTAAAGGAGAATTTTTCATTTGTGGATTAAGTTCCATCCTTTATGTTATCTTAAGTGTCATTTCCATTTCTTGCTACTATTCCACCCTATCCGACGCAATTGATAATGAAATTAACCGGGTGAAAGAAATTATTGCCGGAAATTCTTATCAAATTCAAAATGGCGCTCCAACAGCTGTTAATAGTTGGGCTTCTCCGGCTCAGTTTGAAAATGTCAATTCGGCAAGGTTACAACAAGATTGGTCCATTTTCAGGCCGAATAAGGTCAATGCTGTTGAACCTCCAAAACGAAAATCCGGCGGATGTGCCACAGCGTTCTTGTATTTACTGCTGTTCGTCGGGATTATTTTCGCTGTGTCATATTGGGCCGGTCTCATTCTTCCCGGTGGGAACAATTCCAATAATGAACCTGTAAATTTCTCGGGTATTTTTAATAATGGATGCAAAGTATGGCAAGATAGATATATTATTGAAACCTGCACCGTTCAGGAGGGTGGTGGAAATACAAAGGCAGGCTATAGATGGTGTTTATGCAAAGAAAGGAGCAATGGCGCATATCTTCATCGGTGGGTTCCCGTAAATTGCGCAAAATAATATGGGGACGAAGCGAATAGGGGTGGAATCGCCTTTGATCCCACCATCACCTTATCCGACTTGACCCAACCCATCTGACAAAACCATTTCTCCCTGCACATACATAATCTTTAAAAGACCAATTTTTCACAATGCATATATATAAGTCATCCCTTAACAAAGGTCGGCGTACACCCGTTCAAAGGTATCCTCAAGCTCAATGAATGCCTTGATGACATCCGGGTCAAAATGACTGCCGTCGCCTTCCAGGATGATCTTGCTGCTGGCAATATGAGAAAAGCTCTCTTTATACGGCCGTTTTGACCGCAGCGCGTCATACACATCGGCTACAGCCAGAATACGCGCCGAAAGAGGGATTTCCGTCCCTTTTAACCCGTCAGGGTATCCTGTTCCATCCCATTTTTCATGGTGACTGCGAGAGATTTCAATCCCTGTTTTAATGAAACTATTGTGAGAATACCGCTCATTGACGGATTGCAGCAGGTTATATCCGATCATGGTGTGAGTCTTCATGATCGCAAACTCATCAGGGGTCAACCGGCCCGGTTTTAGCAGGATATGGTCAGGGATACCGACCTTGCCGATATCATGCAGCGGACTGGCATGTGAGATATTATCAATATAAATGGGTGAGATTTGACCGCTGTAACCCGGCATTCCCGCCATGTATGTCACCAGTAACCGGCAGAAATGTTGGATACGCTCTATATGACGGCCTGTATCTTTGTCGCGATACTCCGCCAGTTTAGCCAGCGCCAGAATGGTAGCCAGTTGTGAATCAGAAATTTCATTTACCTGCTCAATAACCTTTTCTTCCAGGTTGTGATTATATTCTTCCATCAGGCGTTGGAGGCGGGTCAACCGCAGGTGGTTTTCTACCCGCACCCGCACTTCTTCCAATTGGAAGGGTTTGGTGATGTAATCCACTCCCCCCACGGAAAAGGCTTTCACTTTGTCCAACGGTTCGGTGAGCGCGCTGATAAAGATGACCGGCACCTGACTCAGGTTCGGGTTTTGTTTAAGCCGGGTGCATACTTCATAACCATCCATCTCAGGCATGGAAATATCTAACAAAATCAGATCAGGCACCTGTTTTTCCGCTGCCTTCAGGGCTACTTTTCCTTCCAGAACGGGCCGAACTTTATACCCCTGTTGTTTCAGCATAGCCGACAGCACCTGTATATTTGCCAGTGTATCGTCAACGATAAGAATATCTGCCGTAGAAGAGGGCGTTTCTGTTTCGTTACCCAAAGTCAACTCCCTTCTTGAAGCAGATGGATGATATCGTCATATTGAAGTTTGAGCGCCATTTTGTTGATTTCGCTGGCCACAGACAGGTTATTCTTCTTGATTTGCTCAATAGACTCCAGAAGTACGTCCAGGTCAGCGCTGGAACAGGCGGAAATCAACTGTTTCACCAAATCCGGTGGGATGGATTGGATATCGTCGGATAGCAGTGATTTCATGGTATTCCCCTGTTGTATCGGATCCGGCGCTGGATTTTCTGCGAAATATTCAAACTCCAATCCGAGACAATCGCCAATCATATCAAACAATTCCTTTTCCCGAATTGGTTTTCGCAGATATCCATTCATGCCTGTATCGAGGATTTTCTGTTTCTCTTCTTCAAAGGCACTGGCCGTGGCGGCAATGATGGGCACAGGTGAACCGGTTTCCGCCGCTCGGATACGGGTTGTGGCTTCCAGTCCGTCCATTACCGGCATACGAATATCCATGATGATCAGGTTTGGAGACCAGCTTTGCCAGGCATCCAGGCATTCCTGACCGTTGGCAGCTTCCCGGGTAATAAATCCAACCTGAACAAGCAGAGAGGAAAGCAGCTCCCGGCTTTCCTGCACATCATCAACGATTAATACCCGGTATTCAGACGCAGAGTCTTTGATTTTCTTCACTTTCTGAGGTGATAGTTGTTTCGATTGAGGAGCATTCGGAGCTGCCTGCACGGCAATTTCCAGTTTAAAACAGCTGCCTACCCCGGGTTCGCTGGTCAAATGGATTTCTCCATTAAGCATGCGGGCAAATCGCTGGCTGATAGCCAATCCCAATCCCGTCCCCCCCTCAGCCTGACTTCCCTGTACCTGTTGGAAAACCTGAAAAAGGTTCTTTTGATCCTCTGTGGAAATACCAATACCGCTATCTTCCACCTCGGCGATCAGATGCCATTCGTTATTACCGTAAGAATTTGCATAAAGCCGGCACCCGATTTTTCCCTGCCTGGTGAACTTTACGGCGTTCCCGATCAGGTTTATTAAGATCTGCCTGAGTTTGCTTTCATCAGATATGATGTATTGAGGAACGTCATCGTCGATCCTCACCTCAAATTCGAGTTGTTTTTCATCCATGCGCACCTGAAACATAGCCTGCAAATCATGCATCAGGTGGTAAATATCAAAAGTCGATATGTTGACGGTTGCCCGTCCAGCTTCAATTTTGGATATTTCCAGAATGTCATTGATGAGTTCCAGTAAATGTTCACCGCTGTGTTGAATGGTGGTCAACTGGTGATGCTGCTGGGGAGATAAACCAGTGTCGCGTAATAAGAGCTGAGAGAATCCCAGAATGGCATTCAGCGGTGTGCGGATCTCATGCGACATATTCGCCAGGAACTTACTCTTTGCCAGGTTGGCTTCTTCTGCCTGTTTCTTAGCTTCTTCAAGAGCCCGGGCATCATTTCTCTGCTGAGTGATATCACGGGCAATACCCACCAGTCCGATTACCTGATTCTGATTATCACGCAAAGGGACTTTGGTGGTCATGATCCAACGAGCATTTCCGGCTGCATCGATCATGGGTTCAACAATATTAATCAACGGTTCACCGCTCTCAATTACCCGTTTATCATCGGCCATGTATCGCAAGGCCAATTCGCGGGGAAAAAAGTCCAGGTCATTTTTACCCAGTAATTCGTCTGGATCTGTAACACCCATCATCTGCGCATCGCGCAGGTTGCTCAATGTGAAACGACACTCACGATCGCGGGCAAAAATCTGGTCGGGGATATTATCAATAACAGTACGCAGAAGGCGGCGCTCTTTATCCAGAGCATCTCTTTCAGGCGTTTTATGCAGCCAGATATAAACAGACAACACTATATTGAGGATAGTAACCAGTAACAGCACGATAACCGGTAAACTGTATTGCAGATAAATGGAGTTCAACAATTCCATTAATTCTTGAATTGTCCTACCTGGCCAGATTTTTTTGTTATTCCGGTATTTCCATCCTGAAAAGCAATGAATTAATTATGCACATATCAAGAGTGAATCATGTGATTATTTAAGATAAATTAAGCACAATTTATGAAGAATTTATCTTGAATAGTTTCCCATCTTATTTTTCTCTGCCAGTTTGTTAGACTGGCAGAGATTACAGTTGCTAAAATTGTGAATCCCTTAACTCAACCATTCAACTGCTTCATCCAAAGTCTTCCGCTTGCGGGCGGCCGGATGTTCATTGGCAATTCCCAGACAGACGGAGGCGATCAGTTCGGTTTCTTCACCCAGCCATGCGCTGATTTCATTGCAGGCAGAGAATACGTCACAGACCCATAGTGAACCGATTCCCAATTCGTGAGCTTCCAACAGCATATTTTCAATAGCAGCTCCGACAGACTGGATATCCACTATATCAGAAAAATTCTGGCTGATGGTTGACGCCAGCCAGGGTGCCTTCCGGTTGGGGCGGAAAACAAACACATTAACCGGTGCCTGTGCCATGATTTCAAAAGAATGGCGGGCACCGGCTACATTTTCTCCTTCCTTTTCCCGGTTGTCCAATGCCTTTTTCAATACGTCAACCATCTCATCCCGCTTTTTCCCCTGTACAACATAAAACTTCCAGGTCTGGCGGTTCGCTCCTGAAGGGGCGAGCAGACCGGCCTGAAGAATACGCCGTAACGTTTCCCCGGGAACAGGATCATTTTTGTATTTACGGATGCTCCGCCGTTCAGAAATAACATCAAAAACTGACATGATTCCTCCATGTTTTTCCGCCGATGTAGACTGCTTCGGTTTCACCGGTATGTAAAGTTGAACAAGCATATCACCTACCTCGTTATATGGAAGGTAATATTCAAAACCCACCGCCTCTGCATCCAATTCCATACCGGCATCAGTAAACCACTGACTATAAACTTCCTCCCCTGTCAGGTTCAGGGTCGCCAATGTGCAATCAAAAACGGCATAATGAGCGGCTGGCAGGGTTCGTTTCACGAATCCAGCCGGGAGTTCCGTATCGCCGGTTACAGCCACACCTGCCAGATAAACTGTCTTCCCCTTCTCTCCAAATGAGGCACCATAACTGCCTGCATCTGAGCTTATTGCATGCAGCCGGGAAGCCACTGGCATGAATTGCTTATTCCACACTCCAGCATAATCAATCTCACCCAGTTGTCCGCAGGATGTCACCCCTGCAAGAACAAATGACTCTCTATCAACAAAACGAGGATTCAGCATGGTTATCCCTCCAAAGAATTTGCCGGCCAGCCTGTTCAGTGTAGAGGAAATTTTTTAGTATGTCAATGTTATTAGAAAATATTTTTTATAATCAGTACGCAATTGTTTCTTGCGTCTCATTTCACGAGGCATACTGAATCCTCGTCAACTTCGTTCATCAATAAGCTGGTCTTCAACCTGTTGGGGGTAAGTCGCATCCTTTCAGGTGAAAGGTTGATTACACCCCTTCTTCTGCAATACTGTGATCAATTTGCAACAGTTCAATGGGTGCACCATTATCTTCAATAAATGCCACCATCACTCCAGCACTGGGACTGTTCGGCTCGATGATCACATGTTTCCCCCTGATCGCTTCTGCCAGGTCATCCACTTCAAATGCCACATGCGCCACTGTTTTTACAAGTTCAGGATAGGGAGCATCATCATCATAGCGCATCCATTCCACGCCATAAGGGTTCCGACCATAGCCGCTAACAGCAATTTTCAGGTTCGGAAGGTATTTTTCATCTTTTAGAGCTGTCTTTACCGGAATTCCCAAATGATGATATTTCATTTTTTCTCCGATGCAATCCTGATGATCTTGTAAATTAATTTCAATGATAACCTGATTCATCAGGTAGTCATTCATTATCTCTCAAAGAATTACCCTTTTTTATAAAAAAAGGAATGGACGTTCATTTCATCAGACAGTCTGCAAAAATATTTCTTTCCTGGCGAAAAACCAGTTAACTCAAATTAACTCAAAAATCACTGTATCCATTCATTCTTTCAGTCCGTATAATTATGATAGTTAACCAGGAGGACACAATGGTCCAAAATATTGTACTGGCTTTGGTCTTTGGGGGGATGTTTACCCTGGTCTTCGGTGGTATAGGTTTTTTCCTCCTATCCCAATACCGGAAAGCTCAACAGGAAGTGGATGAAAGCCAGGGCTGGCCTGAAATTGCGGCAGAGATCACCTTCTCAGAAATTGGTGAACATACACCATCGCGTTTTGAAGATCAAGACAGATCGACCACCTATGAACCAATCATCCATTACAAATATTCTGTCAACGGTGTGGATTACGAAGGGAAACGGATTGGCTTTACAGCTGGTGGCTCTATTTCAGGCACAAAAGGATATGCAGAACGATTTATCAAACGCTATCCTGTAGGGAAAATCGTCACAGCGTATTATGACCGCCGCAAGCCATCAGAATCAGTGCTGGAAAAAAATATTCAATCTCAGGGTGGTTTGATATCTATAACAGTGATCTCACTGATTCTGGGTCTTGTGTCTCTTGTGATTACAATCTGGGTGATTATCCGTCAATTGATTAGTTGAGAAGGAAATCTGATAATCATTTTCAAGAAGATTGCAAAAAGCTGGTATTCTATAATTGAATGCCAGCTTTCACCTTTGCAGCTTTTCTTCGGCTTGAAACCACAATTGCTCCAGTAGAAAAAACCATAAAGAGCAAATCATCTTCCTCTGTTTATTGAGATACAGATTTCCATGCTGGTTGTCTGGACAACATGGCCCGGGCAGATTCCCTTGCGACCTTTGCATCAAATCCTTGAGTGCGGATGATAAACTCAGTCGTGCCTTGCAATTTTTCATCAAAGGATTGCATGGAACCATCCGGCCGGGCACAATGTATACAATAATCTTTTGATACATCACCCAGCGGAAAGTCTTCGGGTGAGTTCATGGGCATTCCGCAAGAAATACACACCTTCATGATACGCTCCATTTTTTAAATCCTGTCAAACATCTCCAAGGCGCGAGGGAGGCACGAAACAACACCTTTTATCCCACTGACCGTCAGTGATAATAAAATAGTATCTCGCAGCTCATCACGAGTGCCCCCGGCCGATTTCAACATAGGCACATGGGCAACAACGGCATCTACATCTCCCTGCGATGCCTTAATCCCGATATAGATCATCTGTCGTGTTTTGGCATCCATACCAGGTTGTGCAGATATAGCCTGGATCAATCCGTCAAAAGCCCGTGCAACTTCCGGAGCTTCGTTCTTAAAATAAACCATCGGATTTACTGTATCACTCATCGTTTTTCTCCTCTTTCCTTCTCTGTCATTAATTGGCAGAAGAAATCATATGCATGAAATGATCAATCAACATGGAACCACAGGTTTCAATAACGGATTTTTCCGGTGAAAACAGATCACGGTTGGTCAGGTAATAATGGACCAGACCAATCCACGTATTGAAAAGAAGTGCCATCGACATAGGTTTGATCACACCGGCATCCATTTCTCGTTGAGCTGCCTGATTGATATGAAATGAGACCGCAGATTGAATGGAAATCATCGTTTCACGGGCAATCGGTGGAAGAGACCGAGTTTCGATTACAAGTTGTGTGTAGAATGCCTCGTCTTCCCTGATTCCTTCCAGATGTGCTTTCAAAACATCTCGAAGAGATCCAGAATTTCGAGCCATATCATGCGTCCGCTGCCCCATTCGAATACCGAAATCATCGATTACGGCTGCCACTAATGTTTCCTGGGTTTTGAAATGGACAAAAACAGTCCCATGGGATACCCCTGCAGCTTCGGCAATGTCAGACATTCGGGCAGCCATAATTCCTTTTTGTCCAAATACAATATGTGCTGCTGACAGCAGTTTTTCGCGGGTTTCATCTTTTTGTATTTGTCGAATTGACCTTTTCATTATATTGACTCTGTAGTCATTGACTGTATAGTCATTATATACATTTTCAGAATAATGTCAATGGGAATAATCTATTCACAGGTATTTGCATCGATACCCGGTCAAATTGCGTATATAGCATAAAAGAGATGATCGAACGATTCACAGGAGAATTCTCATGTCTGAAAAGATTTTAGTAACCTATGCCACAAAATATGGTTCCACCCAGGGAGTCGCGAAGGCAATTGCAGATGAACTGCAATCAAAGGGTTTTCTCATTGACTTTTACCCTGCCCGTGAGGTTAAATCGTTGTCCGGATACGATGCCGTTGTACTGGGATCGCCTTTATATATTGGATCATTCCTGAGCGATGCCAGCAGGTTTCTCTCTCGGTTCAAATCTGATCTGGAACGAATTCCCTGCGCCCTGTTCGTTCTGGGACCACTGGAAAAGAATCCCAGAGACATGGTGGAAGTCCAGGTTCAATTAGACAATATCATGAACCGTATTTCCTGGTTCAAGCCCATGATTGTGGAGATTTTCACCGGTGCTATGGATATTGAAAAATTCCGGTTTCCCGATTCTCTGTTAAAAATCATGCCTGTCGGTAAAGATAATCCGCTGTTTAAAACCTACGACGGTCGTGATTGGGAAGCCATAAGAGCCTGGGCTGATTCTCTTCCGAAGATTTTTGAAAAGCAACCCGTATAAATAAACAGAACAGGATAGCAAATTATTCTTCCTGGCATTGCCTTCCATGATATGGAAATGATTCGGTAATCGCAAATTTCCGGTAAAATCGACTTAATAGTATCAAGATCACGATCAGGGAGAAAATGTGATGCCAGGAAAGATTCTAGTTACCTATTCTACAAAATATGGTTCCACAGAAGAAGTGGCAGAAACAATAGCCCGAATTCTGAAGGAAAAGTATTTTACGATTGATTTTATGAAGGTAAAAGAAGTCTCGAATTTGAATGGTTACGATGCGATCATTTTGGGTACACCGATTTACGCTGGCTCTTTTCTTTCGGAAACCAGGAAATTTCTAACACAATTCAAAGAATCCATAGAAATTATTCCAACCGTTTTATTTATTCTCGGGCCTCTCGGAAATTCTCCCCAGGAGATGCGCGGGGTTAAGGCACAATTATCAACCAATCTGGGAAAATTCCCCTGGTTTAAGCCAACAGTCATAAAGATTTTCTCTGGAGCCCTTGATTTAAAAAAGCTCCGTTTCCCGGACTCATTGATAAAACTTTACCGCTCGACTCCGCAGAACAAAATGCAAAGCAGCGATGCCCGCGATTGGAAGGAAATTCAAGCCTGGGCTGGTTCTCTGCCGGATTTATTCCATATGAATCTCTGATTAATATCTCTCAGGCGAACAAATTGAAAGAGGATTGGTCTGCTTTGCTTGACCAATCCTCTTTTTACTACAGACACTCACCGCGATCGCATTTTCCATTTCCGTTGGTATCTACATATCTGCGGCATCGGCCGGGGTATGAACAACTTTTATGACAAAGAATTGAACATGCAGATGAGGTCTGACTATTTTCGGTAATTTCGGTTGGACTGGGTTTCTGAACTACCGGCACAGGAGTCTCTGTAATTTCAAATGTTGCTGAAGATGGTGAAGCAATGACACTCTGCCCTTCTGCTGTAGTTATGAGCTTTCCTGAAGATACGTTTTGGGATGTTTGTTCTGTAAGAACATCACTAATCAGCTTATGAATATTCACCACACCAACCACAGCACCAGCACCTAATACAGCACTCAACTTGAGAAATTCACGCCGTGATGACTGTGCTGTCGATTTTGACATTGTTCCAGCGACAACCACCGGACTGGCATCATTGGTTCGACGAAAGATATACTTGTCTGCTACACTGATGATCCATTTTCTATGCAAAATCAATTTGAACAACAGGGCAAATAATGTGATAACCGATAAGGCAACATGTAAGTTTTTCCAGAAGGAATAATCAATAAATGTCAGATTCAACCAGGTTGAGATGATCAATCCTGTAAAAAGGATATTGAAAAAGCCAAGCCCAATCAATGCATCCAAAATCAAATTCACCTTCGCAATCAGGCTGGTTTTCCCGAAGAATTTGCTGACTACGGTAGAAATCCATTCCAGATGACGGAAGAAATGAATCAGTATAAATAAACCAACAATAATCCCCATCCACTGGTGTATCTCAACACCGGTAATATCCGTAAAAAAAGAGACCATAAATCCGAGGAATGCTGCTGCATCAATCCACCAATTTACTTTTTGCGTATTCATATAAGCTCCTGAATATTGTTTCATTGAGCTTATGGTAGTTTTCAGATGTGAAGAACCTGTGAAGTTCCTGTAAGTATCCAATACGAAAACTTTAAAAAATATAAACAACTATTCGCCTTTATGAAACCCATATCCACCTGTTACAATAATCTCAATAAATTACGGGTTTGAAAGAATAGTGTTGGATGTACTACAAAACCCATTTTTCACGGAAAAGGGATGAGTGATTATCAATTTGAGTGCGTAGACAATCCCAGGTCACTTTTAGATCTTCGGAATCTATATCTGAATGGTTTACCACATTCACAAGATTATTTTGTTGAATTACAGGTTAAACAAGCCCGATGGTACCTGATCAAATCTGGTTCTACACGAACAGGTTACTTTATCCTATCGAATGATGGCTGCTTGCTGGAATACTTCATGCTTCCCGAATGGGCAAATCAGGAGGATGTTCTACTTGGAAACCTGATAGAGAAATATTCCATCAGGAAAGCCCTGTGTAAAAGCTATGATGCATTTCTACTTTCATCTTGTTATCAATATCAAAAAAAATCCCGGGCTATCGGAATTCTCTTTCCTGAAATTCAATCACCCCGGCAGGCAGTCTCACAATTCCCTTTCAGCATCAGACATGCCGTTCCAGCAGATGAACCAATGATTGTTTCGATTAATGAAAATGTTTTTGATTCCGCGAAAGAAGTGATGGAATATATAGAATCCAGTCAAATTTTCCTGTATGAAAAGGAAAATGATCTGATCGGTTTTGGCATCTATTCGCAAATTATTGAAGGCCGTCCTGCCAGAGATATTGGCATGCTGGTTGTTCCGGCATTTCGTAACAAGGGGTATGGTTGTGCAATTCTTCAACATTTGATCCAATATTGTCGACAAAATCAATGGCCGCCTCAGGCCGGATGTGATATTGAAAACACAGCCTCGAGACATTGCCTTGAAAAAGCCGGCTTTATTCCCCGTTATCGTCTCCTCGAATTTACTTTTTGATATTCCTCACTATATTTTTTCAAAGAAAGCGAAATCCCATCATGGACATAAAAGAATTTATACGCCGAATGCCAAAAGTGGAACTCCACGTACATTTAGAAGGTTCCATCCATCCTCAAACGTTATTGAAACTGGCGGAACGGAATAATGTGACACTGCCTGTTCAAACCCTCGATGGTCTAAAAGATTGGTATCAATTTACAGGATTTGATCATTTTGTTGAAGTCTATCTGTCTATTTGTAACTGTATTCGAAATGCCGATGATATGGAACTGATCACCAGTGAATTTATCAAAGATCGGGCAGATCAGAATATTAAATACAGCGAAGTCATTTTTACACCTTATACTCATCTGACTCATATTTCGATGGATGACCAACTTGCCGCCATCAATCGTGCCCGCCGCATGGGCGAAGAGAAATACGGTGTTAAGATCAATATGGCGCCTGATATATCCCGTGAGATGAGGCCTGTTGAAAATAGCTTTCTGGTGGCTGATTGGGCAGCCAGAAACCATAATAATGGAATTGTCTCACTGGGTCTGGGTGGACCCGAAGTAGGCAATCCGCCGGAAGTCTTCACATCCACATTCAACCGCATCGTGGCATCTGGTCTGCCAGCCACTCCACATGCAGGCGAGACAGAAGGACCACTAAGTATCTGGGGAGCCATCAAATCCCTGCGGGCTGTGCGGATTGGTCACGGAGTCCGCTGCCTCGAAGATCCCTCTCTCGTTGTCTATTTGCGAGAGCATAAAATTCCTCTGGAGGTATGTCCTTCCAGCAACGTGTGCCTGAAGGTAGTCCCCAATATGGCAGCTCATCCATTGCCCCGACTTCTCGAAGAGGGACTGATCATCACCCTCAATTCGGATGATCCGGCCATGTTTAATACAACACTTACGGATGAATACCTACACGTTAATGAAACGTTTGGATTGGATGAAAAACAAATCCGGAAATTGCTATTGAATGCTGTGGATGTTTGCCTGCTGCCAGAAAATGAAAAGAGCCGTCTTAGAGAAACCATCCAGAATGGTCTGGATCAGTTGCAAAAAGAACTGAGTTGAAAGGCCTGATCATTCCGGCGTATATGGGATGATCGGCAGGCTTTGGATATTATTCCGGCCGGATGCTTTTGCCATGTATAAAGCTTCATCGGCTGCCTTGACGAGCACCGTTGTGGTGACACTGGCAGTAAATTCGCCCCACCCCACCCCTGCACTTAATGTAACAACCGGTGCCGTAGACGATGTTGCATGCGGAATAGCAGCTGAATAAGTGTCTTCCAAAATGTTTTTGGCAATCCGTTCGGCATCCTGTAAAGAAGTATCCGGCAAAATTACGATGAATTCTTCACCTCCATATCGGCCTGCCAGATCACGTTTTCGATGAACTGAAGCAGCCAGTATTTTGGCCACTTCTTTTAGGCATTCATCCCCGGCACTATGGCCATATGTATCATTGAACTGCTTAAAATAATCAATATCAAGCATGATAATCGCCAGCATATCCGGACGGATCTGGTTCAGGTTCGACAGGTATTTATCAATTTCTCGGCGGTTTGCCAGACCTGTCAGGGCATCCAGCGAAGACAATTCAGATAGTTGAGTATTTTTCTCGGCCAACAAACGGCGTTGCAGTCTTTCCTGTAAAGATATCAGAAAACTTCTTCTTTGACGCTGTTCCAGCTGATAATTCGCCAATAATGTCATAAAAATGCAGGCAAATAAAAATGAAGCATTTGTGAAATGAACCTGTGGAGGGAAAAATGGATCAACAGGATAAAAAAAGATATACAAGATAAATACGATTAACGATGTGGCACAGGCGTACCAGAATTGTAGCTTGATAAAGATATTGCCAAATACCACGATCAGCATAATTCCTGGAAAATAAAGATCAGCTTCACGTGTATTACTCGTGTATACAAGAAAGACAATACTGACGCATACTCCAATTGTTATGATTGATTTGAGTATTTCTCGTACCCATCCGGGGATCTTTTGAAACATCAAGATTGTCAGGGTAATGGCTATCGGTGTCACAATTCCCAGTCGAATAATGAGTGCAAGATCATAAACATCACGCAAGACTCTTCTATCTAAAAAGATAAAAAGGTCATAAATCAAAAGACCAATCATTCCTCCCACTAGAAGAAATAAACGAGTACGTTCAATTACTTCTTTATAAAAAATCTGCTCGAGAACCGGGGGAAATTGAATATGCTTCCGCTCAGACCTTAATTCTGCATCAACAGTTTCTGCCAGAAGACAATTCGTTTGAAACGAATTGCCATCCAGAATATCAGCCTGTTTCGTTTTCTTCCTGTTAGGAAAAGGAAAGAATTTGTCCAATCATCCACCTCTAAGCTGATACAACCCGATTTCGGCCGCCTGCTTTTGCCCTGTACAAGGCGGCATCTGCTTCTTCCATTAATGTATGTATATCGGTCTTCCCCGAGACAATTCCTGAAGACACACCAGCACTGATGGTGACACATGTATCATTTTCCGAACCCGCATGTGGAATTTGTTTCGAATAGATACTGGATCGGATTTTCTCTGCTATTTCCATCCCGGCCGATAAATCTGCATCGGGCAATAAAGCGACGAATTCTTCTCCACCAATTCGTCCTATCAAATCTCCTTTCCGTTGAACTACTCTGCGCATTTCATGAGCTACATGCCGCAGACATTCATCACCGGCGAGATGACCGTAAAAATCGTTATATTTCTTAAAATGGTCAATATCCAAAACAATAGCAGACAATTGGCTGGGATGGGGTTCTTCCGCCAATCTGTCAATGAAATCGTCAACTTCCCGCCGATTTGCCAGTCGTGTCAATGGATCCGTGGATACCATGCGTGTCAACCGACGGTTCTGAGCAAGTACTGCTTCCTGTCTGATCCGCTCCCGCAGTGAAAACAGATAACTCATCCGCTGCTCGTATTCCAGTGTGTAATTGGTATACAGTGTAAGAACAATACATGAAAAGAGCATGGTTGTATCCACCATCCTGATTTCGGGGGGCATTGCTTCCAGTGATGGGTAAAAAAACGTATAAGAAATGAAAAGAGCCAGAGATGAAGCCACTGCATAGGTGAATTGACATCGTAAAACAACGTTTGCGAAGATGACGATAAGCAGAAAACCCGGATGATAGAAAATCTTGTTCGGATTCTGGCTGATTGACATAAAGTAGATTAATGAAATTCCTATAAAAAAAGTGAGTACTGGGAGAGACATTTCCCGAAATTTTTCCTGCACACCACCATAAATCAACAAAACCAACAGCAAGAGAACGGGGGTAATAACAAAGAGACGAATGCTGGCAACAATGGTAAAAATATCAGATAACATCGTCCTGTCTGTAATCAGGAAAAAATCATACATAAACACAGCGATCAACAGACAAATGGCCACCTGTTGCTGTCGGTAAGGACTGGTTTCCCGCAAAAAAAGGTTTTCCAATTCTTCAGAAAAATGGAGTCGTTTGAAACCGGTATCCAGCAGCCTATCCACCTGACCGGAGAATTCTGATAGTTTCCCTCTGGAAAGTGAACTATCTGGAGTGATACTGGAATTGGTAATGGAAAAAAGTGAATGTTTCATTAACAGTAGAATACCTGAAACAAATAAAGAATAGAGTATAAATAGTATAAAGAAATTGAATTGGCTATCAATAGTTTTAACCGTTGGTTAATTAAGATTCAATTCATAAAATTTTATAATTTGTAAAAAATTTTTTTTGAAAATTCTGACGATTTAGAAGGGAGATGATCATTATGAACTATCGAAAAGTTGCCATGGAGCACGATAAAAAGATCGCCCTTGTTGCTCATGATAACAAGAAAAAAGATTTGCTCGAATGGGCAAAATTCAACCGCGATCTGCTGGCGCACCATAAAGTATATGCTACGGGCACCACGGGAGAATTACTCGAAAAAGAACTCGGGTTCAAAATCAATAAATTACAGAGCGGCCCTCTCGGTGGAGACCAACAAATTGGAGCCAAGATCACCGAAAACAAAATCGATTTTCTCATTTTTTTCTGGGATCCGCTCGAGCCTGTTCCCCATGATCCTGACGTGAAAGCCCTGTTACGCATGGCAATGGTCTGGAATATCCCTACCGCCTGCAACCGGTCGTCGGCAGATTTTATGATCTCATCTCCATTAATGGATGGTGAATACGACCGGCTCGTGCCGGATTATGAATCATATAGAACACGCAAGATTCCCCAGGTAAACTCATAAGTCTCAAAAAAAACGGGAGAGCCACACACACCAGCTCTCCCGTTTTTTCATTTGAAAGTTCTTTTTTTTTCACAATATTTGCCCTTGAACAGGCAGAAGATCTTTTTCAATTTGTTTCCGGTCTAATGGTTTTGAAAATAAATAACCCTGACCGTAATTACAACCAAATGATCGTAAAACTTCTTTTTGTTCCAATGTCTCGATTCCCTCGGCATTTGTATCCATACCCAGGCTGTGAGCCATCCGAATTATGGCATGTATTAATTCGAGATATTTCTGACCATGGCCTACTTCAGCAATGAAAGATCTGTCAATCTTAATAGTATCTACAGGAATATGCTGGATATAGCTTAGCGAAGAATATCCTGTTCCGAAATCATCAATCTGCAAATGAATACCAATTTTTTTTAGTTCTTCAAATGTATTCGAGTCAGTTTGCTGTTCACCTAATAAAACGCTTTCTGTAATCTCCAGCTTCAATAATTCAGGCTTCAAGCCAGATTTTTTTAAAATTTCCATCAGTCTACGTATAAAATCGGGTTGTGCGAATTGTCGTCCGGATATATTTACATTCATGGTGAGTTCACCTAACTCCGGGAAAAGATCAAACCATTTCTTTAATTGTGTACATGCTTCTTCTAATACCCAATAACCAATTTCAATTATTAAACCGGTCTCTTCTGCAACCGGAATGAATACACCCGGTGAAAGCACACCCAGCCTTGGATTATTCCAGCGGATTAATGCCTCAAATCCTGTGATATTTTCTGTTTTTAATGAATAAATTGGTTGGTATTGTAAATAGAATTCGTTATATTCAATGGCATAACGCAATTCATTCTCTATCATTACCTTATGAATCGCCTGCGTTCGCATTTCTGGATTGAACACTTCAAAGCGTGATTTACCGGCTTCTTTTGCATGATACATGGCAATATCAGCATCTCGCAGGATATCACTCGAATTTTCATATCCTGCCAGACTGATCACAACACCAATACTTACGGATATATAAATCTTTTCACCACAAATTTCAAAAGCTGGTCGAAATTCCCGAAGGATCCGATCTGCAGTGAGCAAAGCGTTTTCTTTTTCATCAACATTTTCCAACAGGATAATAAATTCATCGCCACCCAATCTTGCAACAGTATCACTCACGCGAACACAATCACGCAACCGCTGGGCGACCTGGATTAATAATTCATCACCGACTGAATGCCCTTTTGTATCATTAATTTGCTTAAATTGATCCAGATCGAGAAAAAGAACAGAGAATGCATCTTTTTCATACCTCTTCGTATGGTTGATCGCCATATCGAGGCGATCCAAAAAAAGCCCTCGGTTGGGCAGATGGGTCAGGAAATCATGAAGAGCATCAAATGCCAGGCGTTCTTCGGCTTTTTTTCTTTCTGCAATCTCAAATCCAAGAACCTGGTTGGCTGTCTCCAATTCGACAGATTGTTTTTTTACCATCCGTATAGATTGGTCCACCTGGTTAAACAAACGCCGGATTTCAATATTCGAGATAATTTGCCGCAAAACAACCAGTACCCAGATTAATAAAGCTACCAGAGTCAGTTGGTGATAGGACATTGGAAGTGATTTTGTGCTGCTTTGATACATCATCCCTATTACAACCAGCAACCAGATAACCGGATAATAAGAAAATAATGTATTGGCGGCATCCGAAAGAGTGGATGAGATCTTATCTGTTTCGGTAATCTTCCGGGCGATCATAATTTGCCAGACAGCCGCGATCCAAATCAAGATATTTTGAAGTAACCAACCTGAATCAAGAATATCTCCTGCTTTATATGTTCCAATTATGGATTGGACAACAAACGCACTATCTGTTATGACCATCACGATTGCACCAATTGAAATCAGTACAAGTGGTCCACCAGCCCTTTCATGCAAACGGTTATACGTCAGAATCAACATTCCCCACAGAATCAACAGATCGCCAATAGGGTATGCATACGCCAGGAAACAATCCTGAAATGAGACATCAGCATGAGTTATGATCGAAGGACCAAGCAGGTAATTCCAAAAAACTGCCAACAATCCTATGGAAATGGCAGAAAAATCGATTGTCCGCTTGATCCAATAACTGGATCCATGTTTTTGAACAGGGAAAAGGACAACAGCAACAAAAAAGAGTGGGTAATATAGAAGATAGAAGAGATCAGCGATAGAAGGATAGGGATAAATATGAAATCCCAATTGAAGAACCGCCCAGATCGTATCACCAAGAACTGTGCATAACTGAGCTAATGCCAGAAAAAACCATGCCCTGGCAAGCTTTTTTGAATATTGTTTTGTGCGATTCGTGGCCAGAAAAAGAGCTATCAGGCTGCCCAATCCAACCAAAGGTGCTTCTACATCAGAGACTACCATTCGAACATCTTTATCCAATGACAATTGGATAAAGATGATATGAAAGATGATCACTAAGAAGATGATCAGACAGGTAAGTATAAATGGCCGGAATCGTGTCTTTTCAGTCATATTCTTTCGACATCTACCGATAGATGATTTCATTAAACCATTAACTAACTTCATATCTGGTTTTTATTTATCAATTTTATAGAAAATTAATCATCCAGATCGGTGTCGTAACACCGGTCTGGATGATTTTGCACTATTATTGTAGTGGAATTTGGCTTCAGTCTATTTATATGCGGCTTTGATAATCTGTTCAGTTTCGTCCAGAGATAATGTGTACGGATCCATTTTGAACAATCCTGCCATGGCATGCCGCGTATTCTCTGCCAGAGTAGGAATTTCATCCAACTTTACTCCAAAGGCAGACATTTTGAGGTTATCTACATTACAGGCCTTCTGGAGTTTCAGTAATCCTTTCACAAAGGCTTTTGCACCATCAGCTGGTTTTAAGCCGTCAACCGTTTCACCCATAGCACGCGCCATGTCGAAATAACGCTCTGGGGCTTTATCCAAAAAGAAACTATGGTAAGCCTCTGAAAGCATGATCAGTCCCGCGCCGTGGGCAATTTCGGGATGGTATGCACTCAAGGCATGTTCCATGGAATGTTCAGACGTACAACTGGAAATAGATTCAACCATGCCAGCCAGTGTGTTGGCCAGGGCGACCTGGGTTCGGGCTTCGACATTACTCCCATCTTTTACGGCATCAGGCAGGTATTTTGCCACCAGTTCAATACTCTTCAACGCCATAACATCACTGACCGGTGTAGCAATCGTGGCCAGATAGCCTTCAACGGAATGAAAGAAGGCATCAAACCCCTGATACGCCGTCAATTCTGGTGGAACTGTCAACATTAATTCTGGATCTACTATAGAGAGCACCGGAAATGTATGGATATTGCCGAAGCCGATTTTTTCATGGGTTTCCTCTTGAGTGATGACCGTCCATGGGTCAGCTTCTGTTCCTGTTCCGGCCGTGGTGGTGATGGCTACTACGGGCAGAGCTCCATTCGTGGTCGGAAGTCCTTTTCCGGTTCCGCCACCAACATAATCCCAGTAATCTCCCGGATTCTTGACCATCACAGCAATGCTCTTGGCTGAATCAATGCTGCTCCCGCCTCCCAATCCAATAATGAAATCGCAGCCTTCTTTCCTGGCCAGATCAGCAGCTTCCATCACATGAGCCTTGATCGGATTCGGCAGGATTTTATCGAAAACCACATAGCTGACACCCTGTTTCGTCAGTAGAGACGTGACCCGGTCGAGGTAACCATTCTTTCGCATGGATTTCCCGGCAGAAATAACAATCAGAGCTTTTTTGCCGGGAAGGTTTTCAGTTTCCAATGCATTCAATGTTCCGGCCCCGAAAAGAATTCTCGTGGGGATGTGGTATGTAAAACTCATGGTTCCTCCGTTATATTCCTTGGACAAATGAATACACTCTTGATCATGATTTTACATGACATTCCAAGAGAATAGCACCGGTTGTATTACCTATATTAATCCATTGTTGAATAACAGTTGCTGATCCTGTAATAATTCTTTCCCTGGTCCATCAGCCACAATTTTTCCGGCGTTCATGACGATCATCCGGGTTGTCAATTGGTCCACCAATTCAAGATCATGAGTGGCGATAAGCAGTGTTTGCGGCAATCGTCCAAGCAATTCCAACAATTCACGTCTGGCTCTCGGGTCCAATCCCGCCGTCGGTTCATCAAATACAAGTATGTCTGGATTCATGGATAGGACCGTGGCAATGGCTATCCTTTTCTTCTCACCGCCTGACAGATGATATGGATTTCGATCAGCATATCCCTCCATCTGAACAGCCGCCAGGGCTTTTTCCACCCGTGAATGAATTTCCTCTTTTGGTAATCCCTGATACCGGGGGCCATAAGCAACGTCATCATAAACTGTAATAGAAAACAACTGGTCATCTGGATTCTGGAAGACAACACCCACCCTGGCCCGTATCTTTTCAAGATGCTTGCGATCACATTCCATACCATCAATAATGACGGAACCTTCACCGGTGAAAATTCCATTGATATGCATCAGCAGTGTTGACTTACCGGCCCCATTCGCGCCGACAATACCAATTTTCTCACCAGGATATACAGATAAATTGATATCTGTCAGTGCATTCTTCCCATCTGGATAGGAAAAGGATAATTGTTGTATTTTGATCAGAGGTTCCACAAGAATTACCTGCCAGTAAATAGACTAAAAATAAACACAGCCAGAATCATCATACAGGAGAAAACAGTAATCCATTGGTCTTTTTTAGACAGATTCGTCGAACTTACTGATAGCGGTTCTCCGGTATATCCCCGGGAAAGCATGGCGGCATACACACGCTCGCTTCTTTCAATGGATCGAAGGAATAGACTTCCGGCCATATTACCAGTCACTTGCGCACGCCAGAGTACAGAGCCGCCGCTGTGATATGGTTTTCCTATTTGTGTACTACGGCTGGTTCTTGCTCTCATCATGCGGGTAACCTCATCTACAATGACAAATAGATACCGCCACATCAACTCGATAATGGAAATAAGTATCAATGGAACGTGGATTTGCCTGAAACCTTCAATAATGCTGGAAAAGGGTGTCGTTCCTGTCAACACAATGGCAGCTTGAACCGACAGCCACGCCTTCAGGGTAATACTGATACAACGCTCCAATCCAACCAGGCTAAATGGGACTTGCACCCTATTTAGAAGCCAGATATGGTTAACAGGTTCCGGCCCCCAGAATATTAGCGGAATGGCGGAAAGAATGAATGGAAGAGCAAAAAGCGATCGTTTAAGAACATACCTGATACCAAGCCTGGATAACATAATGATAGATATGAGAATCGAGAAATACAGAATGAAGCCAGTCCAGGTTCCAGCCGGAGTGAGATTGACAGCCAAAATGAAAACAAGGGTGAAGATGATCTTCACCCTTGCATGAACTGTATGGATGAGACTATTCCTATCGCGGTACTGTTCCAGCAAATTATTCCCTCTGGTTATTCCTGAGTGGCAGAATGTTTCTCCAACCGGGCAATTCCGAATGCCACACCAAAAACAATCACTGCACCAAGTATACCAGCAACAATTGTGGAAATATTTGGATCAGAAATCCCCGGGAAGGCATAATCAGGCATGATGTTGTAGAAGGCAGCCCGGGCCATTTCAAGGAATCCCTTCTGTTCTGCCACCCATTCCAATCCATCAGGATGACTGGAAGCCAGTGGAGATAGAATAGCCAGAACCACGGCGATGATTCCACCACCGATCAGAATACCTTTATTTCCATTTAATTTCTTGCTGGATTTCTCAAACAAATCTTTACGAGTGGCATAGAGGAAAGCCAGGGCACCAAGTGTGATCAGCGCTTCACCAATTCCAATAATGGCATGAATGGCACCCATTGCAGGAACAGCGATATTCGCTGGTGAGGTGCCAGAAATGGCAAGTTCCAGAGCACAGGCTAAAGAGGCGATAAAAATGGATGTCCAGGCTGCCAGACTTCCAGAAACAAATAGTCCCCACTTTTGTTTCCCAAAAGCTTTTTGCAACAATTGGAAAACAGCATAAGAAACAAATACACCAACCACGCCCATATTAAAAATGTTGGCACCTAAAGCCAACACGCCACCATCCTGGAATAACAGAGCCTGAACCGAAACAACAGATGTCATCACCAGTACGGCCGTCCACGGGCCGAGGAGTATGGTAGCAATGGCAGCTCCCAATAAATGTCCGGAAGTTCCGCCTGAAACGCTGAAGTTTAACATCTGCCCGGCAAAGATGGCTGCTGCCAGAACACCCATTAATGGAACTTCACGATCACCCAGTTCATTCTTGACTTTACGTAGTGCAATGGCGATCATGGCAATGGAAATAATCCACATGATGATGGATACAGCTACCGAAAGGAAACCGTCCGGTATGTGCATTGGATGTACGACAGAGAAGAGCATTGTTTTTCCTCCTATTTATTCATGTAACACGCTGTTTTGCCGGCAGTCAAATTATAACGCGATTTGTTGCATTTGCGAATATATGCAGGATATAATTATGGACAGAGAGGATAAATGAAGACGTCATCGGTTGATCAAATTATTGCAGATTTACTGGGTCAAAAACAATATCATTACACATCACAACAAATATTCGAGCAGATTAGAACCCGTTTGCCTGCTGTCAATCGGTCAACGGTATATCGATCATTGGATCGGTTGGTCTCTCAGGGAAAAGTCTCTATCTCTGATATTGGAACTGGATCTCTGGTGTATGAACTTGTGGGTAATGGAATGCATCATCACCTCGTCTGCCAGCATTGCCATCAGATCATTACTATTCCTGCAGACGAGATCAATCCGTTGTTTTCAAAAATTGAACAGGAAAGTCATTTTCAGATCATTACAAATCACCTGATCCTCTATGGAATCTGTCCGGGATGCCAGAATAAGAAAGAACTGTAAAATGAACTAAATTTCCTCGCTGTTTTTATCTACAAATTCGCGGGCAAATTCATAAAACTGTTGTACATCCTGAAAATTAGAAACAAGACCCATTGAAATTCTTACTGCGCCATTGCTTTTGTCATCAATGCAACGGCGGAAATCTTGATATTCCATGTTCGGTCGAAGAGCAAAACAAGACGTCAGCTCGCTGGCCGAAATGCCCAGTGCCAATTCTCCCCCACCCGGATTGCAGAAACATCCGGTACGAATGGATATGTTGCGTTGATTGGCACGTGATTCCACAAGTAAATGGTCAATGAAATGACCTTGTTGATCAAAAAAGTTTAAGGCAATGGTTCCCCCACGATTTTCATTTTCAATTGGACCGTAGATTTTTACAACCGGATTTCCGTTACTGTGATGCAATTGATCGAGTTTTTCTAAAAGCCAGGCTGTTAAACATGCCACCCGGGTATGAATTACGTCATATCCAATTTGCTCAATGTGTTTCAATCCAATCTCGACTGCCGGAAGGCTGAGATAATTCAATGTACCGTCTTCGAAACCCTCGGCACCCTTATGCAGATAGTATGTATCTCCCTGCACCGAAGCCACTGTGATGGTTCCACCGGCAAACCAGGGACGATGAAGTTTGGCCATCACTTTCTTGCTGGCAATTAATGCGCCTACTCCAGTTGGATAACCGAAAATTTTGTAAAAAGAGAGACTCACAAAATCAGGATGGACCTTGCTTAAATCCAATGTGTTTGTCGGAACAAATGCCGCCCCATCCAGAAGTACATCCCATCCTTTCGCATGAGCACGTTCAATCCAATCCAGTGAGTGCTGGACCCCTGAAAAGTTCGATTGAGCCGGATAGGCAAACAGATTATTTCCACCGCTCTTTTTAAAATCCAGGTAATTTTCCAGTTTCTCTTCATCTATACGCATCTCAGGTGGAAGTACCGGTGAATAATGGATAACGGCTCCTTTTGCCCGGGCAAATTCCCGTATTCCATTAACTGAGTTGTGATTATCAAAAGTCAAAAGGTAGGTATCTCCAGAGCCAAAGGGATACGACTCACCTACCAGTTTCAGAGCACCGCTGGCATTCTGAGTGAAGATGCAAACATATTCCTCAGGTGAGGCATGAAAGAATTCCAGAACGCTGGCGCGGGCACTCTCCACCAATTGGGTGGCTGCCAGTGAAGTTGGATTGGTGGAATGCGGATTTCCAAACACATTCTCTAACAGCAATCTCATATGTGTTTCAACTTGTTTTTCGCTGTAGAGTCCTCCCCCTGTGTAATCAAGATAAACATGCCCGTGTGTGTCAATTCTGGAATAGTCCTTTTCACGGATAAAATCCAATTTTCCGGTGGTTAAATACTCTGGAAATTTAGAGATAAATTCCGAATCTATGTTTTTCATGGCTTTACTGGTTTCATCAGAATAATTCTGTTTCGGGTTATTTTTAAAGATATTCATAACATCTCCTTTATCTTCATCCAAACCGTAAAAGAAACTCATGAATTATGTATGCAGCATTGTCAAACTGAGTAAATTTTCCGGGGTTATAGCCTGACCAGAATAAGACTTCAGGGCTTCCATCACTCGTTCACGTGATAATAAGATCTCCTGACGTATCAATCGTTCAGCCTGGTTGGCATCGCGCTCCATCAAAGCCCGGCATAGTGCCAGATGATCATCCCGCATTTTTTCGGCGCTGTCGCGGATATCTAACCCCAGGTGAAATACACGGGTCAGTTCATCCATGGTGCGGGCAATTTGTTGTTCAAGCCGATGATTCCGAGACAAGATGGCAATAGATACATGAAATTCCTTGTTTTGTGCCAGAAACCGGGAATAACTGGGATGATCTTTATACGTATAAGAAAAATCTGCCGAATCCAATAAAGTCTGAAATTCCTCGTCAGATCCACGCATTGCCGCCAGTCGAACAGATGAGGTTTCCAGAATACTGCGCATTTCGTAAATCTCCTGAACATCTCTGGCGGTTATCGGACTGACAATATACCCAAGCCGGGGTACGGGTTGAACAAATCCCTCCTGCGTGAGTTGACGCAGTGCCTCTCTGATGGGTGTTAACCCCATTCCATATTTTTCGACAAGATCAATCTGCGCAATAAATTGGCCGGGAGTCAATATGCAGGCAACAATATCATCCTTTATGGACCGATATGCCTGGGATGAAAGCAAATGAGAAGGATTATTTTCGTTCATGATTCTGATATATTACTAATATATTACTAATATATTTAAAAGTCAATTCGCTAAACCAAAGTATAGTATCTTTGTTCTTGTTTATTTGGCCAGGCGTCTGTATAATATAGGTCTAATATTCTATTTTTCCGAGGGATGGAAATGGATGTTTACGAAGCCATTCAAAAAAGAATGACAATCCGCGATTTTGCCGACCGCCCTGTACCAGAAGAAATCATGCAAAAGATCATCTCGGCCGGTTTTCTCGCCCCAACAAACAATCATATGCGCGACTGGCATTTCATTTTTTTGAATGACCGGAACAAACGAGAGGAGTTATTAACCCAAACAATAAAACCGGTTTCCAGGAAAAGTGCCATTAACATAGTGAACCGCTGGCAGATGAAAGACGAATCTCAGCGTGATATGTATATCGATGCCATCCCCAAACAGACTTCCATGCTGCTGACTTGCGGCTGTCTTGTCATTCCCTGTTACCGGCAGGAAATCAATATTTTAAAACCTAAGAGTCTTTCTGACCTGAACGGATTGGCATCCATCTGGCTGGTCATTGAAAATATTCTGCTGGCAGCCGCTGCAGAGGGTATATTTGGGGTGACCCGTATCCCGATGGACAGGGAACGTCAGGCGATTAAAGATTACTGCCATATCCCTTTGGCGTACGATATTCCCTGCTGGCTGGCATTAGGATATCCCAAAGATGGTGCGGTCCGTACCCGGCAGGTGACAATCAATCCATCTGAACGAATTCATCATGACACATGGTAGTATCCGAAAGTAAGAAAAATGGACTATCAAATAGTTGAGCGAAACAACCGTACAATCCTGGAATGCATGCCGGAAGGTGGATTGATTCACTCTGAGCAAGACATTCTCGATTTGATTGGGGAATGCGGTATGAGTGAAAAAACCGGGTTGCTTCTTTTTGCAGGTAACTTACCGCCGGATTTTTTTGATCTGAAAACAGGTCTTGCCGGAAAACTCCTGCTTAAACTATCCACATACCGCGTGCCTGCCGCAGCTGTAATTCCATCAAATCTGATTGGCCATGGCCGGTTTTATGAGATGGTTCTGGAAAACAACCGTCGGAATGATTTTCGGTTTTTTGAGACCCGGGAAGAAGCCATCAAGTGGTTTGACGGATTGGCATAATGTCTTTCTAATCCCGAATACCGTTCCGCTTGTTCAGATACATCCGCTCATCTGCCAGACGAAAAACATCCACAAGGTTTGCCCCGGCTTCTCCTGTGGCAAATCCAATGGAAAGATGCATTTTGGCATCATCCAGGGCATGAATATTGGTTTTGATCCGCCTGACAATCTCTGCAGCAGTTTCTTCGTTGGTTAATGTTAAAAGAATAGCGAATTCATCCCCACCGATCCGAGCAGCCACATCGTCTGTACGGATCGAATCTTGTAGAACCATGGCCATTTTTTGAAGTGCAATATCTCCGGCTGCATGGCCGAATTGATCATTGATCACTTTTAACTTATCCATATCGGATATGATGATGCTTACTGGAAACATCTGGCTAACCTGCAACCGTTCCATTTCCACTTCGAAATAATGGCGGTTATAGAGACCAGTCAACGTGTCAAAATTACTCAACCGGATTAATTCTTTTTCAAGCTGTTTTCGTTCTGTGATTTCTTTGGAAATACAAATAACCAGAGCGACCTTTCCTTCCCGGTCAAAGATCGGTTTGACTGTGGTCAGGTAATACCTGTCTTTATCTGGTCGAGGAACTCGGACTTCGATGGTTTGAATTTCTCCGGTCTCGAAAACAGCTTTTACCACAGCAAACCGCTTATCGGCTTCATCCTGCGGAAAGACATCCCAGATTTTATGATGAATAATCTCCTCAATCTTCCGGCATACACCTTCGGCAAAGGCATAATTGACGTATTGATATTCTCCATCGCGTGAAAAAGAAAAAATCGGATCACTTGATCCATCCAACAAGACTTTGTACTTTTCCTCATTCAAGACCAAAGTGGATAATTGATCAGTCTGTTCCTTCAGTTGTTCTTCCAACTGTTGCACACGCGATTGTAATTCAACCACTTTTTGATACAGTTCATTTTTTGAATACGTATTTATCCGGGATAGATCGGAAGTATCCATTTGACCTCATGAATATTCAGGATGTACTGATAACGGTATAACAGTATCTCTTCCCTGGTTCATGGAGTTCTATAATGTCAGATAGAGTATCTTAATCATATACAAAAACGATCTTTGATCCAAATGGAATCAGATAAAATAATTGCATGAGAGATGAGAATCCGACTGTTTACTCCACATCCACCGGACGGATATGTCCAAAATGCGGAAAACCGGTTGATCAATGCGTCTGCCGTAAAATCTCAGCCAGACCCAAAGGGGATGGCATTATCCGGATATTCCGTGATTCCAAATCCCGCAAAGGGAAAACTGTCACCCTGATTACAGGCGTTCCTCTGGACGGACAGGCATTGCATGATCTGCATAGCGACCTCAAACGATTATGTGGTTCCGGTGGCTCCATCAAAGACGGCAATCTTGAAATACAGGGAGATCATCGAGATACTGTTTTCAACGAGTTGAAAAAACGCGGCTTTCAGGTAAAGCTGGCCGGAGGCTGAAGTTTTCAATTTATCAGGAGGCTGTTCCAGATAGTGTTCTGGAACAACCTCCTGTAATTTTCACGGGCGGTTTTATAGAGAAAGATCTGATACCTGCTCAACGTCAGTTTAGCTTTGGCATTTTCATTGATCTTTACAATTATTCGAATTAATTCATATCAAGTTCAGGCAAGATTTCGAAAAATCATCTGATCATCTTCATGTACGAGATAAATTATTGAAAGTTGCATGTGACCGAACGGTGTAATATGGCAGGAATCAAAAATGGACTTCTCCAGGCTTTTACAAAATTCCTGACATTGATCAGTATTTTGGGAAGTGTTGCATACATCTCCTCTGGTTTTACTACCCAGGTTCAAGGTGCCGATTTTACGGCATACGATTTAATCGCCGGGGTGAATACCATCCGCCAGAAACAAGGACTTCCGCCCGTCAATATTAACGCAACCATCATGGCGGTCGCCCAGGCACATTCAGAGTATCAGGCTTCCATGCATCAATCCAGCCATGCCGGCGCTTCAGGAGAAATCGTCACTTCCCGAGTGGCGGCCTCAGGCTATGGTAATGGTCAGCCTATTGTTGCGGGTGAAAATGTTGCCAGCCTGAGTCTGGGAACGAAAGGTATGCTGCCAATCATCTTGAATGAAATCTGGGCAGATCCAGTCCATCGTGGAGCCATGATCAATCCGAAATATCAGGATGCCGGGGTGGGCATCGCCAGCGATGACAAAATGGTCTATATCACTCTAAATCTGGCTGGAGTAACCAAAGATTCATCTCAAACAC
This sequence comes from Leptolinea tardivitalis, assembly GCF_001050275.1. Classification (GTDB taxonomy): domain Bacteria; phylum Chloroflexota; class Anaerolineae; order Anaerolineales; family Anaerolineaceae; genus Leptolinea; species Leptolinea tardivitalis. The sequence continues at coordinate 170,585 of NZ_BBYA01000002.1, read as the reverse complement.
TCAATTTAATGGTGAATAATGCCACAGCCGAAACACAGCCAGGGAATTCATCTATCGGAACCCCGGTCATCTTACCTCTGGTGACATCCACTCCAATGTCAGATGGATCTGTCTATCATGTCGTTGGATACGGGCAGACTCTGGGGACCATTGCCCGCATCTATGGAATGGATATAAAAGATCTGGTCCGGATCAACAATATCGATGCCAACACTATTTTTGCCGGTCAGCGATTGTTTATTAAAAAAGTTGATACGCCCATTGTTGCCCCTATGACTGCAACAGTACCTGTATCTGTATCAGAAACCAACATTCCTTCTGCCACACAAGTGCCGCCCTCCAACACTCCCATTCCAGCATCCACCCCCAAACCATCATCCATCAACACCCGCGAAACAGGAATTCTCATCATATTTGCCTTATTCATTGTTATTCTGGTTGTTTTTCTTTTTTCAAATATGCACAAATATACTGAAAGCGGTGATGAATAAACCTGCACAGTGGATGCAAGTCCCCGTATAATTCATTCCAGATCGTCCTGCACTTTATTCTCCACAAAAACAGGAACTTCATGGCGAAAAAACTCATTCTCGTAGCAGGAAATATTGGATCGGGCAAGACGTCATTGACGGAACGGATCGGTGAAAAACTCGGTTGGCGAACAGCCTATGAATCAGTAGCCGATAACCCTTACCTGCCAAATTTTTATGCAGATATGCGCACCTGGGCATTTCACCTGCAAATCTACTTCCTGGGTCACCGCGCCCGCCAGCATATGGATTTATGGAATGATGAACGTTCTGCCATTGTAGACCGAAGCATCTATGAAGATGCTTTCATCTTCGCCCGGGCGTTAAACAAGATGGGCAACCTCACAGACCTTGATTATCAATCCTACCTATCAGTATTTGATCTGGTGATCCATGGTTTGCCGGCCCCTTCTCTACTTGTTTACCTGAAATGTCCGGTGGACGTTTTGATGGATCGGATTCACAATCGGGCTCGTGATATGGAAAGCACCATCACTGCCGATTATCTGAGTCTGCTTGATAGCTTTTATAATGATTGGCTGAAATCTTTTGATCTGTGCCCCGTTCTCACCATCCGCACTGATGATCTGGATTTTGTGCATAAGCCCGAACATATGAATCAGGTGATAACCACCATCCAGAATAAACTGGCAGGAAAAGAAGAAATAACATTTACAAACTCATAAAAATCTTCAAAAGACGCCTGACAGGCGTCTTTTTTTGCAACTATTAGGAACCTTCTCCGTATACTTTTATAGAGAAAATTATAGGAGTATTCGTTGATCACAGCAGAGAATACCTGGTTGGAGCAAGCTCTCCAGGGAAACATGGATGCATTTACGCAATTGGTTGAAACGTACCAAAGACCAGTATTCAACCTATGCTATCGCATGCTGGGTGATGCCCAGGAAGCGGAGGATGCGGCTCAAGAAACATTCTGGCGTGCTTATCAGAATATGAAGAAATATGACACGTCCCGTTCATTTGCTACATGGCTGCTTTCAATTGCGGCTCATTATTGTATCGACCAGCAGCGCAAGCGCAAATTACCCATGGTAGATATCGATATCCTTCCTGAAGAAGATGCTCCAGATCCATCTCCTAATCCGGAGAGAGTGATAAGTAAACAAATGGAAAACAAAGTTTTACACAGACTGCTGGATAAATTGCAACCGCAAGATCGTGCAGCCATTGTATTAAGGTATTGGTATGAAATGACTGAAGAAGAAATTGCCAGCACATTACAACTCTCCACTAGTGCCGTGAAGAGTCGGTTATTTCGCGCACGCAGGCAGTTGGCCGAAGAATATCAATCTTCTGCCCCTGCTGAACTTGAAAGGAGCCTACATGGAACACCAGCCCTTTGAAAACTGGATTCTTTCAGGAGATCCATTGACACCATCTCAGCTGACAGAACTGGATAATCATCTGTCCATATGCCCGCATTGCAAATCTATTCAAGAAGGATTATCCGGTGTGGAAGACCTGATCAGATCATCCACATTCGAATCTCCTTCTCCCGGTTTTTCCCGAAGGTTCGCTGTATTGGCTGCTCAACGCGAAGAGGAAGCCCGGCGTCTTCAATCGTACTTTTTTCTCGGTTGGACACTCGTGATTACTGTTATTGTATCAATTGGTTACCTCGGAACCTTATTCCTTACGCAATCCCCGAATGAGGTAATCTCGGGATTGATGAGTTCTACCATTCAGGCTGCTTTTCAACTGGACAATATGCTCCAGATGGTGAAAACCTGGATGCATTACATTCCGCTTCCGATCACCCTGGCCATTGTGGCCGGTTCTGCCAGTCTGGTTGTATTGCTGACGAGTGGATGGATCATATCTGTATGGAAAGTCTCCACACAAGGAGTAAAAACAAATGAATAAAAAACTACGGTTAATGTTTGGAATCGCCTTCGTTGTCCTGTTGTTCGCCCTGTTTACATCAGGGTGTGCCAGTTCTTCCAATGATGGTGATAAGTTTATTATGGGTGGAACATACCGTCTGTCAAAAGGCGAGACGATTAATGGTAATTTGTCCATTTTTGGAGGGGCTGTAAGTCTAGATGAAGGATCAACTGTCAACGGCGATGTGACAGTTATTGGGGGAAGTGTTATTGCAGCCGGAACGATCAATGGTGGAATCAATGGTCTGGGCGGGTCCATCACACTGGATGATACCGCAGTCGTTCAGGGCGATGTATCTACTGTTGCCGCAAGTGTGAACAAATCAGATTCAGCCGTCATTCAAGGCAAATTTATTACACAATCAGAAAGTGGCGTTGAGATTCCGGATGTTCCGAAAGTGGCTGTACCCGCCATTGTTAAACCCTTCAGTGATGCTATGGGAAGCCTCCTGCGGTCTCTTGTAATCGCACTTCTGGCAGTACTGGTGATGCTCTTTGCACCCCGCCAGACCAATAATGTGACCAAAGCTATCGAAGATAGTCCGGTTGCGGGTGGTGCCATTGGCCTCTTGACGTGGATACTCTTCCCCTTTGTAATCATCATTCTGGCAATCACGTTGATCCTGATCCCGTTGAGTCTTATCGCTATTGTTATTTTTGGTCTTGGCGTAATTCTAGGTTGGATCGCTGTAGGTCAGCTTTTAGGTGATCGCATCGCAAGTCTGTTCAAGAGTACTTGGGCTCCGGCTGTAAGCGCAGGTGTAGGTACATTTTTCTTATCCATTCTTTCCTCCCTTTTGGGAGCTATCCCCTGTGTGGGCTGGGTGATTCCAGTGATTATTGCACTGGTGGCAACAGGTGGTGTTGTGATGTCCGCTTTTGGTACCCGCAATATTCAAAAACCCGGAGGCAGACCAACTATTCAGGTTGAAGTTCCCCCCGCCTCACCTATCCCGCCCGCCAATCCATTTCAGTCGCAATATGTGGCGTCTGCATCCCCTCAAAAATCAGTCGATGTTGTTGACTCCACCTTTGTTTCAGAAACGAATACTGCAAGTGAAGTCCCTCCAGCCGAAGATTCCGTGAAACCAGAGAAAAAAGTAAAATCCCGATCTCAGAAATCTGGAGAAGAAAATCAATCTGAGAAAAAAATTGACTGATATTTTTTACAGGAAAAATAGAATGAAAAAGAAGATCCTGATAATCCTTTCAATATTACTAATGACCTCTATGGCCTGCAACTTCTCGGTGCAATGGCCCAAAGTGAAAACCGGCCCGGAAGTTGTGACAAAAATATCAGAAGCCTATCCGTCAACGACAGATACCCCCAGGCTTGCGATTAAAATGGGTGCCGGAAAATTAAACATCAATGAAGGCTCAGAGAAATTTGTTGAAGGTGAAATTCGTACCAACGTGTCGATCTGGAAACCGGAAATCTCCCGTTCTGATGATGAAGTAACAATCTCTCAGGGTGACAAAACAGATTCAGTAACCATTCCATCCGGAGATCTCATTAACAACTGGGATTTGAAGGTCGGCAAACAGAAACCCATCAACCTGGATATAAACGCCGGTGCCTATACCAGCAATATCACATTCGGTGATATCCAGGTTCAGGAATTAACCATCGATGACGGTGCATCTCAATCAAAGGTCGTTTTTAATCAGCCGAATAAAACCACTCTGGAAGATTTCCGGTATCACACCGGGGCATCCCAGGTCAGTTTACTCAACCTTGGAAATGCAAATTTCAAGAATCTCTTTTTTGAAAGCGGCGCCGGTTCGTATACACTGGACTTTAATGGCGATATGAAACAGGATGCCCGAGTCGAAATAAAAAGCGGCTTGAGCAATATGAAGATTATCATTCCATCCGACCGGGCTGCCACAATCACCCTTTCTGGAGGCGTAAGCAATGTTTCCCTGAAAGGAACATGGACAGTGGATTCCAATAAATACAGGACACAAAAGTCATCTGGCCCTGAATTGAAGATTGAAATCGACATGGGCGTTGGCAATCTGGAATTAATCAGCGAGAATGGGAATTCTCTCTGATAGCAGGTTTCGCATCATTAAAATAAGAAGAAGGACGGATTCAAATTCCGTTCTTCTTCTTTTATTTCTCAAATTAGTTTTTCAACATCTTTTCTAATTGAGGATTTTTCTGCTCAAATGATATCGCCGAAAAAATAATTCATACAGTCAGCTTGATTAAGTATTGAACTACCGGTATCATTATACCTATGAGCAATGATAATTTCACCCCCACACATAACAGTCCACCGATGTTGATACATGTAAGCGGATCACACCGTGAAATGGGTCGTCAAATTGGTGAACAAACTTCCTCGCAGGTCAAACACAGTCTGGAGGATGCCCGAAACCTGCTGGCTTCCACCTATGAATCTCTTCAGTTAACCTGGGAAGGCGCCGAAATTCAGGCGCGAAAATATCTACCGTTCGCCCAGGAACGTTATCCAAAAGTCGTTGAAGAATTGCAGGGCATAGCTGAAGGGGCCGATGTTCCCTTTTCCGATCTTGTGGTCTTGAATGCTATGGAAGCTGTGACAACGGATGCCCTTCATTTAACCAAATGCACCAGCATCGGTGTCAATGAGCAGCGAACGGCCAATGGACATATCTTAATCGGTCATAATGAAGACTGGGTTCCTGAAGATGAACCAGATGTGTTTATCATTCATGGTACACCAGATGACGAACCAACATTCCTGGCCATGACATATGGCGGCTTGCTGCCCAATATCGGTTTTAATGCGGCCGGTATAGCTCAGTGCTGTGATTCCGTATATCCATCTGATTGCCGAATTGGCATTCCCCGTGTAGTGCTTTCAAGAGCCGTACTTTCAGCCCGAACTCCTGCGGAAGCCATCCGACATATGCTGGCCCCACTCCGCGCCGCCGGTTACAATCATTTGCTGGCACACGACAGCGGTGAAATGTATAACGTGGAAGTCTCTGCGCGGCATTTTGCCCTGCTCTATTCAGAAAGCGGAGCAATTGCCCATACCAATCACTATCTTGATCCTTTAATGCAGCAGGTGGAAGACGAACCTGATGAACTCGTTTGCACACGGGTCCGATATTTCCGTGCCCGCCGTTTATTGGAACAGACAAATCAACATACAGCTCAAACTCTCCAGGCAATCCTGCGGGACCATGTAAACTATCCCGATTCGATCTGCAACCACGCAGTGAATGATACCGATCCTCTCGATCGAGAAAAAACCATCACCAGCCTTGTTATGGATCTAACTGCCAGACAGATGCACGTTGCCTGGGGTAATCCATGTGCCAATAAATATCATACCTTCCAGATGGATGAATGATCTTGTGTCGAGTTAACCGGCTCTTTCTTCTTTGAGCATCAAACCAAGAATTCCACCCAGCAAAGCTATCAGAGCGGTGAAATAGAAAACCGGTTGATATCCCCACACATCGGCGATCTTGCCGGTGAACATGGTGCCAATGGCTCCAGCAGAGAATATAAAACCAAGTATCAAACCCGATGCCAGACCCATTCCTCCCGGGATGACCTTTTGCGCCTGTACCACAATTACACTAAAGGAACCGCCTGTCAATCCACCGGCGATGAACATCAGCGGATAAAGCCAATAACTTAATCCAGTAAAGGCAATCAGTAAAAGTGGAATAGTGGATGACAACAGGCTCCAGGTAATCACTGTTTTCCGGCTTGTCCGGTCTGCCAGTTCACCGCCAACCATGCAGCCTATTGCTGAACCGGCTGTGAACAGACCGATGATAACGCCATAGACAGATGGTGTCAGTTGCATATCAGCCAGGTATCGCGGCATATACGCCGTGATATTTGATTGTGACCAGGACTGAAAAGCAGATATTCCAATCATTAACAGGAGTGATTTTGAGATCACCAGTTTTGGAGACGTGGATTTCACCGGCTTTTCAACTGGTTTTGGTTTATTCATCGGTTTTATCAGTGATTTAAGCTCACTGGCAGCAAAAAGACCAATGGGGATTGTAAAAATTGATAGGATTAAGAATCCCGGCATGCCTAGATTACTTAATAATGGGCCGCCTATCATCGGACCAATGCCAAATCCCATTTGGCCAAACAGGAAAAAGAGGGATGAAGCGGTGGCTTCACGGCCTTGCATACGCTCTCGGCCAGCCAGTGTGGCTTCTGTGGCGCCAGCCGGGTGAAATGCCCCTGAACAGATACTCGCGAGAACCAGCAATATCACCGCCGGCCAGCCCGGAAAGAACATGGCCAATGAGAAAAACACCCCCATCAACAGGATCCCACCGGCGGCCACCCAACGGGCTCCCACCCTGTCAGACACATATCCAAAAATTGGCTGTGCCAATGCACTGGAAACCACATAGATTGTTGTGATGATCCCCAGACCGTAGTTGCTTAATCCCAGAAAGAGACTGAGATATGTAAGGACGATTGTGCGTTGGCCATTTAGGACATCAACGATAAAGTGCCCCATAACCAGCGAATTTAAAATGCGGTCCTGGAAAACGCCGGGTTTCGGTTGCAATGTTTCGGTTTCCACAGATTTCACCTGTACAGGTTCTGAGCACAGATCAGTTGATAGACCTCGGGAGGCAGAAAAAAACGAAAAGGCCGCCCTTCACGAATTCGTTGGCGAATATCCGCAGCCGATATCTCAATCTGAGGTGCTTGAAAGATAGTTGTTTTTGTTTTGATTCCCGGACACAACTTTTCGAGAATTTCGAGATCAGGTTGCGAACCAGGCCTTCGGTAAACACCCAATCCTGAAAGTTCTTGAACAAACTGATTCGGATCATGCCATGCGGGCAAGTCGCGAAGAGAATCCCCGCCCATTAAATAAACGAAATCAGTTCCAGGGTATTCGCGTTTTAATATTTTGACTGTATCGACAGCATAATAAGGCGGTTCACGAAGAATATCCACCTGAGAAAGCTCAAATTCCGGTACATTTTGGAGGGCGGCGAGGACCAATTCGCGTCTCTGTTGAACCGAAGAAATGGTCCGTTCATCTTTCAAGGGAGATTGAGGTGTCAAAATCCAGAAGATGCGGTCTAGTGATAGTGAATGAAATGCTTCTGCAGCCAGAATCATATGACCAAGATGCGGCGGATCAAACGTACCCCCAAATAGTCCAATCCTCGTCATGGTCAATCCATCCATTCCAATTCAAAATCAGCGATAAAAACGGTATCGCCTTCTTCTACACCGGCATCCCGCAAGGCATCATCCAGACCGATCTTTTCCATCAAATGTTGGAATCGACGAACAGATCCCTCATGTTCCCACAGTGTCATGGCAGCCGCCCGCTCAATACCTTTTCCTGATACCCGCCATCCTTCCGGAATTCGCTCAATGGAGAATTCATAACGATTTTCTTCAGGCCGATAAACAGGGAGTTCCGTTTCAAGCCCTAACGGTTCCGGTTCTGGTGTCTGTTGTAGAAGTTCCTGAACCTTCTTTAACACGTCCACAACATGGGTGCGTGCCAGGGCTGAGATAGTCATCACCTGGATCCCAGCTTTCTTAAAACTGGCGCGAATGGCAGGCAACCGGTTTTTTACGTCTGGCAGATCAATCTTATTAATCACCACAACTTGCGGTTTTGAACCCAGTTTTGGATCAAATAATGCCAGTTCATTATTTATCTGTGTGTAGTCTGCCAGCGGATCTTCCGCCAGTCCATCAATCATATGAATCAGCACACGGTTGCGTTGAACATGCTTGAGAAAGGCAAACCCAAGACCTACTCCTTTGTGGGCGCCTTCCACAAGACCTGGGATATCTGCTATGACCAGAGAATTTTCTTCATCGATCTGGGCAACACCCAGAGCAGCTTCCAGTGTTGTAAATGGATAATCGGCGATTTTTGGATTGGCGTTGGTAACCGCCGCCAGAAAACTGGATTTACCGGCATTCGGCAATCCAACCAGACCAACATCAGCGATCAGTTTGAGTTCAAGTTTAATGGTGAACTCTTCCGCCGGTTCTCCCTTTTCGCCCGTCCGTGGAGCCTGGTTTCGGGAAGTGGCAAAATGCTGGTTTCCCCTTCCACCCCGGCCGCCGCGGGCGATCAATAGTTGCTGCCCGCTTTCAACCAGGTCACCCAGTACTTTTCCGGTTTCTTTGTTGATTACAATGGTACCCGGTGGAACATACACCACCAGGTTCTCAGCAGACTTGCCGGACATATTGTTCGGCCCGCCATTTTTGCCATCCTGGGCGATGTATTTTAACTGGTGACGGAAAACTGACAGTGTATTCATCGTCGGACGCACTTCAAGGATCACATCCCCGCCGCGTCCGCCATCACCACCATCCGGGCCGCCCCGGTTGACAAATTTCTCACGGTGGAAATGGACCATGCCATCTCCACCGCGCCCGCTTCTTACATAAATTTCAGCTTCATCAATCACTTCTTACCGAATTTTGCTTTCAACAGGTCTTCCAGCGTAGGCTTTCCAATTTCCTGTAATTCATAACGAACCCGCTGATTGGGTTTCTTGATTTTCATTACCCGATTCAAGTCAATCGGTGTACCGATGACCACAAGGTCTACATCTGCCCGGTCAATGGTCTTTTCCAGGTCGCGCGTCATTTCTTCCCCATATCCCATAGCAGGGAGGATGGGGCCGGTCTTGGGATATTTCTTGTAGGTGGCTGTGATTTCTCCTACGGCAAATGGACGGGGATCTACAATTTCCGCTGCACCAAACCGTTTGGCAGCCACATAACCGGCACCATACGCCATTTCGCCATGTGTCAGGGTCGGGCCATCTTCAATCACCAGAACTCGTTTGCCGCGAATGGCTTCGGGATTGTCTATATACAGTGGTGAAGCTGCTTCGATTACTGTAGCAGACGGATTAAGCTCGTTTAAGCGTTCGCGTACGGCAATCACTGCCTGAGGATCAGCCGTATCCACTTTGTTAATCACGAACACATCGGCAGAACGGACGTTGGTTTCACCCGGGTGGTACATGTATTCATGCCCCGGGCGGTGTGGATCGGCCACAACAATACTCAAGTCAGGAACGTAGAAGGAAAAGTCATTATTACCGCCATCCCAGAGGACAATATCTACTTCCTGTTCTGCCTGCCGTAAAATGGCTTCGTAATCTACACCGGCATAGACAATGACACCATTATCAATATGCGGTTCATATTCTTCGCGTTCTTCAATGGTGCATTCATGTTTGTCCAGATCGGCATAACTGGCGTACCGTTGTACCTTCTGTTTGACCAGGTCGCCGTAAGGCATGGGGTGCCGTATGGCTGCCACTTTGTAACCCATATCCCGCAAGATCAGTGAAACCCGGCGGGTTGTCTGACTCTTACCGGAACCGGTTCGAACAGCGCATACAGAAATCACCGGTTTGATCGATTTCACCTGGGTAGTTTTTGGGCCCATCATTCGGAAATCCGCCCCGGCGGCCAACACAATGGAAGCCTTGTGCATCACCACATCATGCGGAACATCACTGTAGGCAAAGATCACCAGCTCAATATTGTGTTTTTTGATTAATTTTACGAGATCGCTTTCAGGGTAGATGGGTATTCCCGCCGGATAAAGTTTTCCGGCCAATTCCGTCGGATACTTGCGGCCTTCAATATTTGGAATCTGCGTCGCAGTGAAAGCAACCACTTCGTAATCAGGATTATCACGGAAGAAAACATTAAAATTGTGAAAATCCCGTCCTGCTGCTCCCATAATCAACGTTCTTGTTCCAGCCATTCGATCGTTTCTCCTTGGAGATAAGTTTGGATTACATAACTTCGGGGGAATCAATCCCCAGAAGAGCCAGACTATTAGAAATTACCTGCCGGGCGGCCGCCGTCAATCTCAGCCGGAAACTGCGGGCAGGTTCTTCCGCCGATAATACCGGACAGGTATTATAGAAATCGTTGAAAGCCTGGGCCAGAGTAAAGGAATAATTGGCAATCAACATGGGTTTGTACTCTGCGGCTGCACGGGCAATCTCATGGCTAAATCGTGAGATCAAGTCAATCAATTGAATTTCCTGAGGTGACAATTCAAATTCAACGGGTTTTTCATCTGGAATTTGCTGGTTGGCTTTCCGCAGAATGCTGTTCGCCCGTACAAAAGCATACTGGATGTAAGGTGCCGCCTGCCCTTCGAATGTCAGCGCAGTTTCCCAATCAAACGTCACAATTTTGGTATTGTCGCGTGAAAGCATCGAATACTTAATTCCACCCAATGCCACCATCCGGGCCACGGCCTGTTTGTCTTCCAGTGAAAGATCGGGATTCTTTTCTTCAACAATTTTTAATGCACGGGCAGTGGCTTCGTTGATCAAATCTTCCAACAAAACCACCGTACCATCCCGTGAAGACATGGTCACGTTACCCGGCAGGTTGACGATCTCATACGCCAGGTGGTAGCATTTTTTGGCGAAGTCATATCCCATCAGGTCAAGGGTTTTGTAAATCTGCTGCATATAGAGGGATTGGCGGACATCAATGACATAAACCGACCTGTCGAGGTGGAACATCTCAAATTTCTTCACAGCCAGCGGAAGGTCTTTCGTTGAATACAGAGATGTACCATCAGACCGCAATACTACCAGAACGCGATATTTCTCTTTCGTTCCGGCCAGGTCATCCAGAGGGACGATCACGGCGCCATCCGGCCGTTCATCACGGGCAATGCCCATTTTGATCATACGTTCAACAAACTCTTTCCCCGATTCTTCCACCTCACTCTCATAGTAATAATGGTCAAAGGGAACGTTCAACGTTTTATAGATCTGGGCAAACCCCTCAAGGGACCACTGCCGGGTTTGTTCCCATAAATTCACCAATTCCGGATCGCGCGCATCCCAACGGGCAAATAGAGCCCTAACCTGGGGTTCTGCTTCGGGATCATCATTATATCGACGGTCTGCTTCCGTATACAGGTCGGTCATCCAGCGGTAGCGGTCTTCGCCCGGTTGCTCACCTTTATGATAAGTCAGGTAATTCCACAACCATTTAATGACATGCAGGCCGATATCGCCAATATAATTGGCTCTGACTACATCATATCCGGCACTGGTAAGAATATTGCAGACAGCATTCCCCAGGATGACATTTCGTAAATGGCCTACATGAAACGCCTTATGGGTATTCGGCTGAGAAAACTCTACCATCACCCGCTGATTGACTTTTTGATTAATTCCGTATTGTTTGCCATCCGTTAATACTGTTCCCACGACTCTGCTGGCAAAAGAGAATGTGGAAAAATACAGGTTTAAGTACCCTTTTACGGCTTCGACCCGTTCAAAACCGGCAGGAGGCTGACCATTTTGCTTTAACTCGGCAGCCACTTCAGCAGCCATCTCATTTGCCCGGGCTCCTACATTCCCACCTTTTCCTGACCGCGCTTCAAGGGCAGCCGCCTGGAAAAATGATGTGGATATTCCCCAATGCCCGCTGAACGGAATCCAATTCCACTGAACAGTTTCGATCGGAAGATTGTTTTTCTTGAAATAACTGAGTATTTGTTGTTCGACAGCAGATTGTTCAGTTTGAAACATGCCGCTTCCCATGAGTAGTAGAGTATGGATAGATCTTCCGCTCGTTACAGCGGTGCTGTGCGATTATATCACTTTCAAAATTGATCGAAATACCGCACTAAAATCAACACGACAAGATTGCATGAACACAAAAAGCGGGAGGTTGTCCTCCCGCCATTCAAACAAAACCTGGGATCAATAGTATCAGGCTTACTTTGCAGCATTGAGCCGTTTCATCAGGCGGCTCTTGCGGCGGGCAGCATTGTTTTTGTGAAGAACGCCTTTTTCTGCGGCTTTATCCAGAGCGCTGATTGCGTTCTTTACTGCCTCAGCTGATTCAGGTGTGCCATCAACAATGGCTTTCTGGGCTTTGGCGATATAGGTACGGGCAGCACCGCGGAAAACGCGATTGCGGATGCGTTTCTTTTCATTCTGTTTATTGCGCTTGATTGCAGACTTGATATTAGCCAACTTCGTCCTCCGAAATTAATCCTTACATTAGCAGGGACGTATTTTACCAGAAAACCATGATCTTAAGAAGGGTTTTATATCCGTTTTTCCTGCATTCTTTTTCCCCTATTTCAAAGAAGATTCCAGACCGGCTATCAATGCCATCTTCTCGGCATCGGTAAGTTTGGCGGATGGGTGTTGTAAAACATAGATTGGCATCGGCATCTCGCCGCTTGAGATGACCTCCCGCACTTCATTCCCTGCCCGCTGGGCTCTGCGGCTGCCAGCTTCCCATTCAGAGAAATTCAATCGGCCGCGGCCTTCTTCAATATCATGTTGCACCAGCCAGGAGACCGGAGCTACATTACTGTACCAGGGGTAGACCGTCTCATTGCTATGGCAATCAAAACAGGCTCGTTTGGCCAATTCGCGGGTTTGCGGGCTGTCCCAGGCGGGTTCACCTGTGACTGGAGGATTGATATGATTTTTCCCATACGGGACAAACTGGATCAATATAAAAACCGCCACAGCCAGACCAAAGATTACCATCAATACCTTGCCGACTGGTTTCATCGTTTACCTCCTAATACCACCCGATTTCTCTATTATAAAAGAAAAAGAGAAGCTCTGAGGAAATCTCCTCAGAGCCTCTCACAAATTAAATCAGGTCTATTTATCCTGCAGTGCTGCAAGTCCAGGGAGTACAAGACCTTCCAGCATTTCTAGGGAGGCGCCGCCGCCGGTGGAAATATGGGTGATCTTATCAGCCAATCCAGATTCCTGGATAGCAGCCACGGAGTCACCACCACCGATAATGCTGACTGCACCGCTGTCTGCCACGGCTTTGGCAACAGCATACGTTCCCTTGGCAAAATTCGGGAATTCAAAAACTCCCATAGGGCCATTCCAGACAACCGTGCCGGCACCTTTCAATGCTTTGGCATAGGCTTCCACTGTTTTAGGTCCGATATCGAGGATGCGCCAGCCATCCGGAATGGGTGCCATATCCATAACCTTGAAGGCAGCTTCTGCATCAAATTTATCGGCAATAGTCACATCCACAGGCAGACGCAGTTTGCTGCCGCCATTGGCAAGCAATTCTTTGGCTGTATCGAGAGCCTCATCTTCAACCAGAGAATCCGCAACAGGATAACCCTGTGCCTTGAAAAAGGTATTGGCCATGCCGCCGCCGATGAGGATGACATCAGCTTTGGTCAACAGGTTCTTGATCACACCGATCTTGTCGCTGATCTTGGAACCACCCAGAATGGCCACAAATGGACGTTTGGGTTCGGCAACAGCCTGACCGAGGTATTTGATCTCTTTTTCCAGCAAGAATCCAGCCGCTGCCGGCAAGAAGCGGGCAACACCCTCGGTGGATGAATGGGCGCGGTGAGCCGTCCCAAAGGCGTCATTGATAAATACATCGGCCAGTGAAGCCATCTTTTTAGCCAGGTCGAGGTCATTCTTCTCTTCTTCCGGATGGAAGCGGGTGTTTTCAAGCAAAAGGATTTCGCCCGGTTTTAAGACTTTGGCTGCTGCTTCAGCAGAAGTACCGACACAGTCATCAGCAAAAGCCACCGGTTTCTTCATTAAATCACTCAGATATTCACCAACGGGCTTCAGGGAATACTTGGGATCCGGTCCGCCTTTGGGGCGTCCCAGATGCGAGCAAAGGATTACCGCAGCGCCTTTGTTAAGTAAATATTCGATGGTCGGTAGGGCAGCCCGGATACGGGTATCATCTCCAACTTTGCCGTCTTTAATCGGCACGTTGAAATCCACCCGGACCAGAACCTTTTTGCCTTTTACATCCATATCCTCAACAGTTTTTTTGTTGAACATATTTTCCCTCGCATGATTCTGTGAATTTATAAAGAATGCGCAATCCTGTGATCGAAAGACCCGGGATTACGCATTCTTTGTTGGTCAGGTATCTTTCAGATTACAGGGATTTTGCCATCAATTTGGCAAGATCTGCGGTACGGCAGGAATAACCCCATTCGTTATCATACCAGGTCATAACTTTGACCAGGTTGCCGCCCATGACCATGTTGTACTGGAGGTCAACAATAGAAGAGCGGGGATCGCCCTTGAAATCGCTGGAGACCAACGGATCACCATATTCACCGGTAGTGACACCCAGAATGCCCTTCAGTTTGCCATTGGCGGCAGCCGTGAAGGCAGCATTGAGTTCTTCTTTGGTGATGGTTTTTTCTACAGTAGCTGTGAAATCAACCACGGAAACGGTGGGAGAAGGCACACGCACAGAGCAACCATCGAATTTACCCTTGAGTTCAGGGAGAACCAGGGCGATGGCTTTGGCAGCACCAGTGGTGGTGGGAATGATATTCAAACCGGCGGCGCGGGAGCGGCGCAGTTCTTTTTTATGACCCTGATCCAGAATAACCTGGTCATTGGTGTAGCTGTGGATCGTGGTCATGGTTGCGTACTGGATCTTGGCCAATTCATGCAGAACTTTGGCAGCAGGAGCCAGACAGTTCGTGGTGCAGGATGCGTTGGAGACTACATTGTGCTGTTTGGGATCGTATTTTTCTTCGTTGACGCCCAAAACTACGGTGATGTCTTCATTCTTGGCAGGCGCAGAGATGATGACTTTCTTGGCTCCACCTTTTTCGATGTGGGCGCGGGCACCAGCTTTGCCTTTGGCGGGATCGCCGATGGCATCCACGAATAAACCGGTGGATTCAATAACAATATCAACACCCATATCGCCCCATTTAAGCATATTGGGGTCTTTTTCGGCTGTTACTTTGATGGTCTTGCCGTTCACTACCAGGTCATTGCCATCGATGTCAACGGTACCGTTGAAACGGCCGTAGTTGGAATCATACTTGAACAGGTGGGCATTGGTTTTGCTGTCGAACAGATCGTTGATGGCAACAACTTCCAATTCTCCACCGGAGCGTTCAATGATCGCTTTCAATACCTGGCGGCCAATGCGGCCGAAACCATTGATACCTACTTTTACTGCCATGGAATACCTCCTGGGGAATGATGTAAATTTTCCATGCCTTCTTCAAGGCGGATTTACGTGTTTATTGTACTGTTTCTTTATTTATTAATGGACCGGTTCTCTCATAGAATAAGTCCATTATAACCTGTGCCAGCCTTCCTGAATCATGTCTCCAGGGATTTTGTGGATCAACCAGATCGCTGGAATAGGTTGAATATTCTTCACCCAGTTTTTCATCAATACGAACCCAGTCAACACCCTCTGGTAAATCGATATCCTGTTTCTGGTTGCAGATCACCAGGTCGAATATTCGCTGATTGAGATGCTTTTCGATCGTTCTTATATGATCAGCCGTGGTAAAACCATCTGTTTCACCAGACTGAGTGGCAACATTACAAATGTAAAATTTGGTCGCCCGGCTTGCCTTGATCGCTTCTGATAAATCAGGGACCAGTAAGTTCGGCAAAATGCTGGTAAACAGGCTCCCAGGACCCACAATGATCAAGTCAGCATTCAAAATAGCCTGTACAGACGGAGGATATGCCAGAGGATTATCCGGTTCCAACCAGACCCGTGTAATCCTGCCTTCGATCAACGGGATGTTACTTTCGCCAGAAACGCGGATATCCGATTGATTGTGGTTGGTGGTTTTATCAGCCACCAGCCTTACATCATGCAGTGTTGACGGTAATACTCTGCCCTGTACAGCCAATACTCGACCTGATTCCGCCACGGCCTCTTCAAAACTGCCGGTGATATCTGCCAGCGCCGTGATGAAAAGATTCCCCAGGGTATGTCCATTCAAACCGGCTCCTTCACCAAAGCGGTACTGGAAAATCTGGGTAAGCATAGCCTCATCGTTTGAGAGGGCGGTCAGACAGTTGCGAATGTCACCCGGTGGAAGAACTCCCATGTTGCGTCGTAGTTCACCGGATGAGCCCCCGTCATCTGCCACAGTAACCACCGCCGTAAGGTTATTCGTGTGATTCTTTAACCCACGCAACAAGGCAGACAGTCCTGTTCCGCCGCCAATGACCACAATGCGAGGGCCTCGTTCTTTTTTTCGATAGGCGCTGACGGCATCCAATACTGGTTTTCCGGGTGTCATATATGGGCGCAGTAAAGCCCTGTTTAGTTTATATGTCCCGAAGAGAATGCAAACCAGACCGAAACCACCAAAAATCACGGCCCGTAAAGGACGTTCAAGAAATCGAAGAGATAAATATGAAAGAACTGGAAGCCACCAGGTTTCCGGTGCTGATCGGTATACATCCAGAACCAGCACGGCAAAACCAAGCCCAATAAGCATAGCTCCAATCAAGATGACCAGCAGCCACCGCTTTACCCCCAGACCGGGGGCAAGCCAGCGTAATTCTCTGACAAACTGTTGACCAAAATGCGACAACCAACTGGCAGATTTTTTTTGCATAGCCATAGGAATATAGCAGGAATCGACTTCCGAGTCAACCAACGATATACCTACGCCAAACGTTGCAACGAACCTGCCATATCTTCTGAACCCTACTATAATAATCCCATGCTTCCTGATTTCCGTGTCCGCCAGAGAGATTACCTGCTCGAAATAGCTGCCGCACTGGCCGGTGAATTAGATATTAAAACCCTGCTTGAACGCATCTTAAGCGTCAGTATCGAAATGCTGGCCGGTCAGGGCGGCCTCATCGCCCTTCGTTCTGAAACACAGGGATGGAAAATACAGACCAGTGTTGGCATTCAACCAGCCTTTTTACGAGCCATTACCCCTTTACTGGCAGATATTCCAGCATCCGTCGAATCGGTAGAAGCAGAAATTCCAGAAATCAACCGCCTGCTTGACCATCTGACGTTTGCAGCCAGTATGGGTTTTCTGACCGGTGTAGGCCTCCCATTAACCGCCCGGCAGAAGGTTGTGGGCGTGATTTACATTTTTCGCAGTTATCCCGGTATTTTTTCGAAAAATGACCGGACGTTGCTGCGAAGTTTTGCCAACCAGGCCGCCGTCGCCGTACAAAATGCACAATTATACAAACAGGTAATCCATGAAAAACAACGCATGGAAGCACTTCTGGATAATGCCGGGGATGGTATTTTGATATTAAATCCAGATAGACGTATTCAAGTCTGTAATGCGTCTTTCAGCCGGTTATATGGACTGGATTCAGATCGAATCCAGGGCAGCAGCCATGACCAGATTATCCAGTGGAACGGTCCTACCCAGGGAATCACGTTGGAACAGGCAGAAGCCGGTGGTTGGCCTCTCTCTCCACATGCCCAGCTTTATGTGGAAGGCGACTTGAAACGCAGGAATAATCAGGTGCCTTTGCCCATCGGCATCACCTATGCGCCTTTGCTTTCGGAAGAAGGCAATCTTTTGAATATTATTGCCACCATTCGTGATATCACACGATTCCGCGAAGCCGAAGAATTGAAAAGCACGTTTATATCCATTATCAGTCATGAACTGAAGACACCGGTTGCCCTGATCAAAGGATATGTTTCCACTCTGCGGCGTGATGATGCCCGTTGGGACAGGAAAGTCGTCAATGAAAGCCTGCAGGTTATAGAAGAAGAAGCTGACCGCTTGACCGGTCTTATCGAGAATATGCTTGACGCATCTCGCCTTCAGGCTGGTGGAGTCAAGTTAAAGCAATCTGATATTTTGTTATCAGATATGGCTGAACGTCTGGTCAAACGTTTCCAGACTCAGACCGATAAACATACTCTGGTTACCGATTTTCCACCGGATTTTCCCGTTATTCTGGCCGATGAAACCCGCATTCAACAGGTTCTCTCCAACCTGATTTCAAATGCGATTAAATATTCACCCGGTGGAGAAATCCGCGTCAGCGGTCAGGTGCGCCCAGACCGGATCATCATTGGAGTAAGCGATGAAGGTCCCGGTATTTCACCCAATGACATCCCACACGTATTCGACAGATTCTACCGATCCCCTGAAATGGCGCGTGCCACCAAAGGTGCCGGCCTGGGGTTGTATCTCTCCAGGGCGATTATTGAAGCTCATGGTGGACGTATCTGGGTGGATCCATCTCCTCAGGGAGCGCGTTTTTTCTTTACACTTCCCCGTCCGGCCAACGGCTGACGTTTAGCGAGTATAATCATTCTTATCCTTTTCAATGAGAGTGTCTTTTATGGCCAAAACCCAAACAATGTGTCCCCGCTGCCACCAACCCGCATTAGTGGATATGAGGCAGCTTTTTGATTTAAATACGGATCCCCAGGCAAAACAAATTTTGCTTTCGGGAAATTACAACATTGTACACTGCCAGAATTGCGGTTATCAGGGAGCTGTCCCATCGCCTCTGGTCTATCATGACCCTGATAAAGAGTTGCTGCTCACTTTCTTCCCGCCCGAGTTGGGGCTGCCAGTCAACGAACAGGAACGGATGATCGGCCCGATCATTAATCAGGTGGTCAATGCTCTCCCATTGGAGAAACGTAAAGCATATATCCTTCGCCCCCAGACAATGCTCACCTATCAGTCAATGGTCGAGAAAATCCTCGAAGGTGACGGAATCACCAAAGAAATGTTGGATGAGCAGCAGAAACGGGTGGGTCTAATCCAACGTCTGTTGACGACCTCACCGGATGCCATTGCTGATGTATTAAAAAATGAAGAACCTCTAATAGACGCAGCATTCTTCAGCATCCTGAACCGGTTGGTAGAAGCATCCCTTATGCAGGGTGACCAACGATCTGCCCGGGCATTGGCTGGCGTCCAAAAAGCCGCTCTAGAAGAAACCGAATTCGGGCGTAATCTCAAAAAACAGGCCGAAGAAACTGAAGCAGCCGTTAAGTCACTTCAAGAAGCCAGTAAACAGGGTTTGACCCGGGAAAAATTGATGGAGTTAATCATAACCGCCTCCAGTATGACGCAGGTAGATACACTGGTTTCTATGGCACGCGCCGGGTTGGATTACACCTTCTTTGAGCAACTTTCCACGAAAATCAACTCGACAAATGGCGATGAGAAAAAACGGCTCGAAGATTTACGAGACCATCTTTTGGAATTGACCAAAGAAATTGACCGGGTAATGCAGGAAGAAATCGCCAACGCACGCGCCCTTTTGGATAAGATTCTGTCAGAAACTGATATAGAGAAAGCTACTGAAGCGGGTCTTGATTCGATGTCAGATCTATTTGTCGAGCTCCTCCGCCAGGAGATTCAATCCGCCCGCCAGCTTAACGATATGGTCCGGCTTGAGAAATTGCAGAAGATCGCCGGTGTAATTCAGAAAGCCAGCGCCCCTCCGCCGGAAGTGCAATTTATTGAATTGCTGATGTCACTAGAAAAACCGGAAGAACGCCTTAAGGCGATGCAGGAAAATGCCGCTCTGATCACTCCCGAGCTTGTATCGTTGTTGAACAACATCATTACTCAGAGTGAACAACAGCAAAACCAGCCTCCTGAAGCCCTGGAAGCCATTAAAAATGTATACAGAGAAGTCTTAAAATTCTCGATGGAACAGAATTTAAAAAAATAGCCAATCTGAAAATAACACAAACAACGGGATGATGATTTGTCATCCCGTTGTTTTTTTTACACCATATTTATTCAAATTATCCTCCGAATGCATAATGATTGATACGGAGAAAATGACAGGGTGGTATTTAATCCTGCTTGCTTTTTCATGTATATTTTCTATGGGTTGCAGAACAAAATTCTTTTCATAGTAGCCAGCAAACATCAAATCTCCCCCATATATATGATTCTTTTTACGCATATTTTTTTTGGAGAGGGTTGAAAAATGAAAAGAACAATATTGAATAATCAAACAGGGATTCCATCCAGGTATTCATTACGTACTCGATTATTATTGTTTTTTTTAGTTTTATCAATTGTTCCTATGGCCATTATTGGAACCATCAGCTATATACAAACCCAGTCATTTTTAGTGAACCGAATAAAAACTGATCTACAAATCCAGACAGAGCTCCAATCCACTATGTTAACAACATATCTGGAAGAGCGAAAAGATAATTTGATCACTCTGGCTGGCATCGCAAGAATCCGATCCATGGATCCAAAAACCGCCAAAGAAGCCATTGATCAATATTTTAAACAATGGAAACTATATGAGAATATTGGCCTCTATAATCTCAAAGGAGAGACCGTTTACCGAACAGACAATACGGCCATAACTGTTGCGGATCGACCGTATTTTTTAAGTGCATTAAAAAATGAGACAACTATTTCTGATCCTGTTATTTCAAAAGCGTCAGGAAATATTGTATTTGTAGTTGCCTCACCCGTGGTGGAAAATGATGAAATTGTTGGCGTAATTACTGGTTCAATACCAACCACGGTTTTTAAGGATTTCTTGAATTCAGAGGATCTCGGAAAAGGTGATGGATTCCTTTTGAATAAAGAAGGATTTTTAATTACACCTTCTAATCATACAGAAGCACTCTTGCAGGCTGGAAGAATTAAAGAGCGATCTGAACTTGAATTACAACCAAATACTATTGCAGCAAAATCAATCTTGGCCGGACAATCAGGGGTGGAGGAGTACACAGATGTATTAGGAGAACCGGTTATTGGTGCCTTTGCCCCGGTTAAGGGTACCAGTTGGGGACTTGTGATGGAACAGCGATCCTCAGAAGTTTTGAGTGTCGTCAGATTATTACAGGTTATGTATCTTGTGTTGATTGCAGCAGCCATTCTGGTGGTCGTGGTTTTAGCCCTGCTCATCAGCAACAACATCACCAAACCCATTCTAAAAATGGCTTCTCTCTCTAAACAGATTTCTCATGGAGAAATTCCGGAAGAAGATATTGAAATTAATGGGAAAGATGAAATTGCCCTGCTGGCTCGATCATTTCAGGAAATTATTGCGTATTTTAAAGACATTTCTGAACTATCCGCACGGTTGGCGGATGGAGACTTAACCGTTCAAGTTCAGGCTCATTCGGAAAAGGATATTCTTGGGCAGTCCTTCGGGCGCATGGTAAAACGACTCGGTGAAGTAATTCGTGAAATCATTGATCACGCCAGTACTCTGGATAGTTCATCGGTTGAACTGGCTCAAACAGCTCTTGAAGTAGACGGCGTAACCAATCAAATTGCTACAACCATTCAACAAGTTGCCCGGGGAACCACACAGCAGACCGAATCAATCACCCATACGGCTTCCAACGTGGAAGACCTTTCATCAGCGGTACGCAGTGTTGCAGACGGAGCGCAGGAGCAGGCTAGCGCGATTTTAAAAGCATCTGAGGTAACCAGTCATTTATCTGAAGTGATTAATCAAGTATCAGGAAATGCACAAGCAGTGGTTCAGGGTTCTGCTTCAGCCAAAGAAGCAGCCCGCAAGGGATCTATTACTGTTCAATCCACACTGGATGAGATGCAATCAATCAAACGTTCGGTGGATATTTCGTCTCAAAAAGTTCAGGAGATGGGTGATCGTTCCGGTCAAATTGGCAATATACTAACCACTATTGAAGATATAGCAACACAAACTAATATGCTGGCCTTGAATGCGGCCATTGAAGCCGCCCGTGCAGGTGAAACAGGCAAAGGATTTGCTGTGGTCGCCGATGAAGTGAGAAAATTGGCCGAAAGGGTTTCTCATTCCACCCATGAAATTGATGACCTTATCAAGGGAATTCAAAAAAGTGTGGTTGAAGCCAACCAGGCAATGGTTGAGGGTTCAGCCGAGATGGAAAAAGGAGTTACCCTTGCCAATCAGGCTGGTGTTGCCTTGACAGAAATCCTCACCACGGCAGAAGCAGTAAATATGCAGGCAGAAGAAGCGGCGAATGCAGCGAAAAAAATGACAGCCTATGCCAACGAGTTGGTCTCTGAAGTGGATACTGTATCTCGCGTGGTTGAGAAAAATACCGCAGCAACCGAAGAAATGACTGCCTCAACAACGGAAGTGACTCAGGCAGTGGAAAACATTGCCTCAGTATCTGAAGAGAATTCAGCCGCTGCAGAAGAAGTTTCAGCCTCAACAGAAGAAATGGCTGCCCGTGTAGAAGAAGTATCTGCTTCAGCCCATAGACTATCGGAATTATCACAAGGCTTGAGACAGGTAGTCAAACAATTCAAGGTGAATTGAGAATTTTCGATAGTGCCTTAACGCAAGATTTGAACGGAAAAATCTACTGGCTTTCTCCCGGTGTTACCTCAAGCTGGATGGTTTTCCCTGCCCGGACTATTTCTAATTGAACGACTACTCCCGGTGATTGGGCAAACAGAGCATTAATATACGGATGGCTGTCATCAAGCGTCTGGCTGCCAATTTTTGTAATGATGTCTCCGCGTTTGATTCCCGCTTTTACAGCCGGGCTGCCCGAATCAAGTTGAACAACATATGCGCCCCACTGAACAGGCAGATCATACATAGAAGCAATATCCGGTGTGATCCATTGGTATCGGATACCCAGGTATGGTCGGGCGAAGTAGCCTTTTTGAATGATCTGGTCGGCAATAGCCCGAGCCGTGTTGGATGGCACAGCAAAACCCAGCCCTTCAGCCGTATCTGAACTTGAACCACTGCCGCGTACAACCAGCGTATTGATCCCGATTACCTGTCCGGCCAGGTTAACCAGAGGTCCTCCAGAATTGCCGTGGTTAATGGCGGCATCCGTCTGAATCATGTCAGTTAATTGGTAACCATTTCCTGAATCCAGACTGCGGCCGGTCGCAGAAATTACACCCACCGTTACAGTATTTTTCAAGTCACCCAGTGGAGATCCAATGGCAATTACCGTTTCACCCGCATTCAGGGTATCTGAGTTTCCCAGAGAGGCGTAAGCCGGAATATTTCCTTCAATTTTCAAAATAGCGATATCGGCAAACTTATCGGTGCCCACCAGCTTGACGGAACGTTGTTCGCCATTGGCCAGAATTGCCACAAGCGTAGATGTACCTTCAACCACATGGTTATTCGTAAGGATATAGCCCTGGTCAGAGATAATGACGCCGCTGCCGGTTACTTCCTGGTCAGCTGTTTGTCCAAAAAATCCACGCTGCCCGGGAATATTCCCAACAATGGTCACTACGGCTGGTCCTACCCCGGCAACCGTTTTTGTAATAGCTGTCTCAATTTCGGTTGTAGAAACAACCAGATGGTTGGGAGTTTGCGTCGCAGCAGTAGAAACCGTTGCCACTTGAGATGTAGGTGTTGAGCTGGTGGCTGGAACGAATAATCCCTGATTTACTGCCAGAAAGATGATGGCGGCGCCGCCTACTGCCCCGCTTCCAAGCGAAAACAAAATAAGTACAATGCTTATGAGTATGATACGAATCTCTTTTTGCATTTGTTCAACCTGTAGTTTTGATAGTGAACCTGTAGTTCAATGTGCAAATCCACGAAAATCAAAATAAGTCTACTACAATCGAACTTCTCCGATTAACCATTCAGCCATTTCTAATAATTTTTTTACGAAATTTTCAGTTAATTCGGAAATTAAAAAAAACATCAAGTCTGTTTTTATACGATTGGCAGACAAATAAAAAGATGCCTACAGATGTAAGCATCCTTTCTTTTTACGACTTTCTCTTATTCTTCCGGGTTATTAATTCTAAAACCAAAACCTCTGACCGTAACAAGATAATCATGATCCGGATCAATTTGGAAAATCCGGTCACGCAGGCGCCGGATCAGAGCATCCAACGCCTGATCTGAAACCCCTTGTGACACCTCATCGCCCCACACCTGTGAAATCAAGTCTTGCCGGGAAACTACTTCGCCTGGATTTTCGTTTAATATCTGAACCACCTTAAATTGGGGAACAGAAAGAGGCGGAACAATTTCAGTCCCTCTAACCCATACTCGTCTGGATCGCATATCTATGCGCAGCCTGCGCGTCTTTCCATGCGATGGACGCATGGTCGATTCCAAAGGCATTGTCGCATCGGAGCTTAAGTAAATAAAGGTCTGCACCATGGCAACCTGCACTTCATCGCCATCGTTCAAAATCACAGGATCAATGATTAATTCTCCATTGGCAAATGTGCCATTTTTACTTCCCAAATCTTCCAGAAGAATCCCCTGCGGGGTGAGACTCAACCGGGCATGAATGCGTGATACCTGTCGGTCAGGAATTACCAGAGAACAGGTTGGGTCACGACCTATGGTTAATTCCCGGTCAATTGACCAGCGTTGCCCGCTCAATACCCCGCTCTGGGCAATGAAAACCGGTGATTCAGGTATTTCTCTTGAGTCTGGAGATTTTCCCATGATTCTTTCCTGAAAATGAATTCAACCTACGCGGTATAATATAGCAGAATTTGTCCGTTTTTGTAATCTCGTGATGAGATGATGCACTCGACGCCGATAGTTTCATTGCATCCGGGAAGAGAAGAGATAATTACCGCATGCCAATCCCATTAAAAACCGGGGATGTGTTACGCGGGCGCTATCGTATTCGTCGAATTATCGGCCAGGGTGGTATGGGTTGTATTTACCTGGCTGACGATATGCGCCTCGAAGGCCGTCAGACCGCGTTGAAAGAAGTTGAACACGACCGTAGTCTTCCCACCGAGATGGTGAAGGAAGCCCGTGAACAATTCCTTCGCGAGGCCACTGTTCTGGCGCGTCTTGATCATCCCAATCTTCCCAAAGTTTCCGATTTCTTTTCCGTTGGTTCGCTCGATTACCTTGTGATGGATTATATCCCCGGCAAGGATCTGCGGATGTTAATGATGGAAGCCCGTCAAAACGGGGAATTCCTGGATGAGAACCTGGTATTAAGTTGGGCGAATCAACTGGCCGATGCATTAACCTACCTGCATAGTCAGACTCCTCCCATTTTGCACCGTGATATCAAACCAAGCAATTTAAAACAAACCCCCACCGGTTTGATCAAACTGGTAGATTTTGGACTGGTAAAAGTACTGGCACCTGGAGAAATTACCATCACCATTCTACAGGGACAGGGTACCGCCCTGTACACACCATTGGAACAATACGGTGGCGATAGCGGTCATACTGACATCCGCTCGGACATTTTCGCATTTGGATCAACGCTGTACCATTTACTGACAAATACCCCTCCAGCAGATGCCCGTGAAAGGTTCCTGCATCCCGAAAGCCTGATACCCATGCAACAAATCAATCCTGAAATCAGCCCGCGAACGGAAAAAGCGATCCTCTGGGCTATGAATCTGCATCCAGATGACCGTCCGCCCACCATTAAAGCCTTCCAGGAGAGTCTGTTGGGAGACCGGGTGGCATCCATCACCCACCCTATTACCAAGCCCCGGCATCCATCGGATTATTTATCCACAAATCCCGAACGTACGCTCCTTTGGCTTTCAGTAGGTTTTACTGTTTTCAGTCTGCTGGCAGCCTTACTTCGATAAAGACCTTATTCAGGTTTCTCAGAAAACCAGCGTGGATAGGAATACCATATCCATGCAATCAGGCTGCCGATTAATCCTCCTGCCCCGCTGAATATCAGAGCATTCCAGATTTCCGGTAATGGTTTCCCAATCGGTGTCAGACCGTAAACAATCAGTCCAAAGCTGCCCATCAAAGCGGTAAGCAGGGCAAATCGTACTCCCCAGCGGACAGAGATTCTATGAGATGTTACCTGGTAAAAGAGGATGATCAGGCCGATTAATACCATTAGTCCGGCCAACCAACCACCAAATGATCTTGCCCTGATCTCGCCAGCGGTAATTGTAGGGACAACGGTGGGGGTGGGTTCCTGCGTAGGTTCAGGGGCGGCCGTCTGAGTGGGAAGAGGTGTTGGCGCAATCGCAGTAACCTGTGCACCTTCCGTTCCCGTCACATCCAATTGAAGGATTTGTGATGTCATGGCAGGTTCGCATACCGCTCTCACTTCCAACAGTCCTGATGCTTGAATTCGGAATGATGCGTGCGCAATACCAGCTTTCGTAACCGTCTCAACCTGCTGAACAATACTCTTCTCATCACCCAGAGTGAATACAAATTTTGTCACGGTACCATCAGGCACTGGATGGTGGTTTTGATCAAGGATGATACCTGTTCTGACAGGAAGATTATCACCAACTTTGAATAGAGGGATTTGAGTCGGTGCAGTTGTTGGAGGTTGAACTCCACCGATAGGATTCTGGATTTCGGGCAAATCCAGTGTTAGCGAAATCAATTGAGTTGAATCCGGTGTAGTGGCTTTAATCAAATCGTACCCAATTCCTGGAACTGTGACAGGTGGAATACCTTTTGCCGGAATCTCCTGAAAGAGTACCCTCGCAGCAACATCAATAAAAGAAGGAATTTTGCTGTAAAGGGCATAATACGCAGTCAATTTGGATATATCTGTCGAATCTAGATAATATGGGGCGTTGAAAGCAAAAGCTACGATTTTTTTATTCCGAACCAAATCCTGCCGCTCTGAAAGAAGTCGCTTCATGGCCAGTGAAACTGGCCGGTCAGAGGATATTTTCTGGAATGAAAATACAATCCAATCAGCTTCACGAATTTCAGATGACAGGGTTTCTGTATTTGCTGCTCCACTCAACATCTGGTCCAGATCAGCAAAGCTGTACGACGACATACGTGCACCGCTTACCTGTCCACCAGCCTGTGGCCCATATAAACGGAGTACTGCCTTTTGGAGGCTGTCCACCTTCATCGTCACCTGTTCCGGACATTTCTGGCATTGTGTCCCGCTGACAACATCAGTGAGAAAAACCATACGTTCCCGCATTTCCGGCGGTCGGGCAAGCACATTCTGCAAATCAGCCTCATTGGGGCTGATTAATGTAACAGCCTGCTGTGCAACATCGAAAGAAACCTGTTCATATTCGCCTAGATGAGAAATACTGGCTTCTGGCAAAAGAATTGTCTTTTCATCAAACTTCGGATAAAGCTTGTATTTCAAGGACAGAATCCGTTCTACAGATGTATTTACTCGCTGGGCAAAAGCAGGATCTTCTCGATATTTTTGTGTAAAGAAATCCATTGTTTTGGTGAGCGTATCGAATGCATCTTTGTCGCCGGTCGAGATGAAATTATTGACATACAGCATATCATTGCCAGCCAGTAAAGCGTTTCGGGCAATCTGACGTCCATCGAAAGACATCCCGGTAGGATCAAAGAATTTTCGAATAGCCTGACTGCCGAGGTTCTCGCTGACCAACACACCTCCCGCCTCACGCCAGGGTTGTAATTGTGGAAGAGCCATCAATTGAGAAAGCGCTGCGCTGTCAAAGCTGACTGGTTTAGTGGTTGCCCGGATGTTTCCCTGAAATCCCTGATACCGGATATGCGAAACAAGAAAACCATCCGTGATGCTCTCTGGTGAATTATTCAAATCTGTTGAACTGAAGAAAGGAGCCAATTCGATTTGTTTCAATTGCTCCAGGGATTTTCGAACAGTGGCCACCTCTTCATCTGCTGGACGGTCAGATCCACCACGGCCGGGGAAATGTTTTGAAATTACTACCATCCGGCCGTCTGAACCTTCATGCAGACCAGCGATGAATTCCTTACCCATCTCCCCCACCCAGTAGGGATCCCCCCCAAAGGTACGCACTCCCAGATCTTCCGTTCCATTACTGGGAACATTAGCGAGAACATCAAGAGATGGCCCCATGTAAAGGTTGAAACCCAACCGGCGTAACTCATCGCCAAAGGCAGCTCCTACACTTCTGGCCATTTCAGGATTCCAGGTGGCACCAATAGACATGGCATCCGGCATGGGTGTCAGCCCGGATAGAATTTGATCATTGGGAAATTGGTCGCCTTCCTGCGATATCCCAATGAATAATGGAATACAATCAATGCTCGAATCGGCCGACGCGGCATCTATCCGGATTTTTTGCAGAATCTGGATTAATTGGTAGGCATCTTTCGCAGGATTCTCCGAGGCAGGGAAATTGCCGTTCTCTGCGGAGAGCATCACACCACCGATATGTCGTTTGACAATTAGATTATAGATTTGTGACGCGGTGGTAGTATCTGTCCCCTTAAACGTAACGAGGAACAGTTGCCCCACCTTTTCTTCCGGAGTCATTTTTGCCAGCAGATTTTTTGCCGCGATCTTATTCGCAGTTGGAGTGGGAGCTTCAGCAAAAACCGTTGTCAGGGGGAACAAATTAAAAAGGCAAAAGAAAATAACCACCAGCCTGTGGATGCACGTAAAAACACTACCAGTTTTGCTGGTTCTTTTCAATGCCTTTATGGGTGACAATCGCTTACCTTACACTTCAACAAAATAGGATTCAGCTGCCGGATCAATCAACTCTTTGGTAAGAGAAGGTTCCTGGTTGGTAAAACGGGCGTAATCGATAATCTGATCGCACAAGTCGCGCGGATGAGACGCACGGGGTAATCGTTTCCGTTTGATGTACCATTCCTGAAGCAGGTATGCCAGACCAGGATCGGTATATTTTACATTCTTTGTGGCGGCAACGCGTTTGAAAATTTCTCGGTATTCATCATAACTCGGGTTGCGTACTTCGATCTTATGGCGAAGCCTCCGTAGGAATGCTTCATCCACCAGCTCGCGAGGCGGAAGGTTTGTCGAGAAGATGACCAGTACATCAAACGGAACTTCAAGTTTGCGGCCGGTATGTAGGTTCAAATAATCAATGCGGTTTTCCAGTGGAACAATCCAGCGGTTCAGCAAATCGCGCGGTTTCACCTGTTGACGGCCAAAGTCGTCTATCAGCAGAATCCCGCCATTGGCTTTTACCTGAAAAGGAGCTTCATAGAATTTCAATGTATCGTCAAAAACGAGGTCAAGACCATCCAATGTGAGTTCACCGCCAGTCATAATGAAGGGGCGTTGTATATAAACCCAGCGGGGATCCCGGCGCATTCCGGCGCGCAATGTGCCTGTTCCAGCCGGGGTGACTTCTTCTCGGCTGGCCAGTCGATGATTAACGGCATCATATAACTTGATCACCTGTCCATCTACATAGATGGAAAATGGAATATAAATTGACTGGTTGAACAGCATTTCTCCAATCAGTTTAGCGATACTTGTTTTTCCATTTCCAGGAGGGCCATAAAGAAAAATGGATGTATTTGAATTAATAGCCGGCCCTAACTGGCTGATAATCCGTTCTGAGAGCACCAGGCTGGAAAAACCCTCTTGAAGCATGGCAGATGTGACCTGGATTCTTCGCCGGGTTTGTTTACGGCAGGCTTCAACATAATATTGAAGCTGTACCGGAGCCGGGCCAGCATACTGGCAACGGTCCAGCGCTTCCCTCGCCCGGTTGATTCCGGTCCCGGTAATGGCGAACAGATACGCACCTTCACCGAGTCCAACCTGAGAGGAACGCACTTCCACCAATTTATCCCGTTTCAAGGTTTCCATCAAAATATCCACCACACCGGTAAAAGGCAGGGCAATTTCTTCGGCAATCTTGAATCCTGACATATAGCCTTGAAAATACATGATCTTCAATATAAGATCCTGCAGCCAGAGAGCCGGGATTCCGGTATCTTCAATACGGGAAATAGGTGGGGGCACAAAAGCCGCCGGGGCTTCCTGCCTGGTGGTGACGGATGTTTGTGTTTGGGGTTGATTCGGTGCAACAGTCGCCATTTCGATATACTCCCTTCCTCTGTAGTCTAACCCGCTGCTTTTAGAGGAAGCCCAAAGGTTATATGTATTCTTGAATGATTATAGCATTGCAGGCGGTTCTACTCAATTAACAGGTTATTATCAATCCTTGCCAGTTCTCACACCCGCCCGTATAATGCTGCCCATGAATGTATCTACTATTATCCCTGTTTTTAACGAAAAAAGCACCATTGAAGAAATTATCCGCCGGGTAAAAGCCACCAATATTGTCAGTGAAATTGTCATTGTGGATGACGGCTCTATTGACGGCACTCGCGATATTCTGGCAACGTACAAAGATGATCCTGTCGTCAAAGTATTCTTGCACGAAAAAAATATGGGGAAAGGTGCTGCCGTTCGTACCGGCATCCTTTCTGCCACCGGTGATGTATTGATCATCCAGGATGCTGATCTTGAATATGATCCCCGTGATTACCCCACCCTGTTGAAACCCATTCAAGAGGGCATTGCCGAAGTTGTCTACGGTTCACGTTTCTTGGGCGGCGCCCGCCGGCCAATTCTGTATTGGAACATGGTCGCCAATAAAATTCTCACCTTCCTGACCAATATTCTGTACAACAATATCCTTTCAGACATGGAAACTGGATACAAGGTGTTCTACCGAGAAAAGGTCAAGGATATTCCACTGCATGCTCACGGTTTTGAATTTGAACCAGAGTTCACAGCCAAGATACTGAAACGTCATATTCGGATTTTTGAGGTACCCATTACTTTTAATCCTCGTGATTATGATCAGGGGAAGAAGATAAAAGCCTGGGATGGTTTTATCGCCGTTTGGACGTTGATACGCTACCGGTTTACCGACTGATCTCAGTTTCCCACCAATAATTTCTCTCAAGGTGCTTCTCAGGCACCTTTTTTAATTTTCAGACAGAATAGAATTGGTATTGAGTACAAGTGGAGCGGTCAGTTGATGAACGAATTTTCACCGGAGGGTGCGATAGCAAAGATCACGTCTGCAGCAATTGAATAATGAATTCAAACGAAGTAAATACCTAATTAACTTTGGAATTAAGAAGAAATCCTAAATTATCACCCGTTCTGGACATTGGATGGTCACCTCGTGGAATGCCTGGCTGATGCTTTGAATGGAAAAGGCAATAAAATATTCGTGGTTGGGATTATCTTCCCGGAGATTTTATGAAATCTCACGAATACCCTGGCAGAGGACCTGAATCTGAGTTGGCCGGCGAATTGCCGCCTGACAGTTGAAATTACATCTTCTGTTGAAAAGACGGCTTAATAATCCGGCAACATTACCAGTGGAAATGCCAGGGATCATCCAGATCAGTCTCAAAGAAAAGGAAATTTCCCAATCGGATATCAGGAATAATTTTATGGATGCAATCCACTTGGTTAAACCTACCTTAGCTCATAAACAGGCCGCCCTCGAATATCGTCAAGAGCACTTTGATCATGGCGAAAAATTGCTCCACGGTAGTTCATTGTTTGATCAGATTAAATCGTATGAAGACTGGCTTGATCACCTGGCGTGTAATTCTACGGTTGAAACCGTCAAACCGGGATGGGTGGTATCCAGCACTTTCTTTGGTGTTAGAGAGAATGATCATCGCATTGTCGGCATGATAGATATCCGGCACACGCTGAATGATTTCTTGCGGGAATATGGCGGTCACATTGGGTACGGTGTCCGTCCCTCAGAGAGAAACAAGGGATATGCAACACAACTATTAAATCTGGGGCTAGCTTTCTGCCGCAACTTGAAATTGGACCGGGTTATGTTGGCCTGTGAAAAGAATAATACAGGCTCACGTAGAACAATCGAAAAATGCGGTGGAATTCTTGACCGAGAATTTGTTCATACAGATAACAAAACGGTTCAGATTTTTTGGATCAATCTGTAAACTTTTAACTTTGATAAGTGGAACGCCATAGCAGGTTATGCCCGGTTGCATCTCCCCTGCAAATGTTTCATGAAACCAAACGGCTCTATGCAGGGTTGAAGCAGGCAGTATTGTTCTTGGGCAGCAACCGGCTATCATTTCCGCCTGCTTCAACCAGCGGCCTTACCGTGTTACATTCCGGTAGAAGCAACCGGAGCATGGTTTATCCTTCTGACCGGACACCTCCCGGTTGCTTCTACCCTGCATAAGTTTCGAAAAATAAAAAGGTAAATTTGTTG
This sequence comes from Leptolinea tardivitalis, assembly GCF_001050275.1. Classification (GTDB taxonomy): domain Bacteria; phylum Chloroflexota; class Anaerolineae; order Anaerolineales; family Anaerolineaceae; genus Leptolinea; species Leptolinea tardivitalis. Next base: position 138,497 of record NZ_BBYA01000002.1, on the reverse strand, counting down.
AATGTCACATGACTACGCGCAGGATATATCCATCAACTGTCCCCTTTGAGATTGATCAATACCACCCCACCAATCACCAATGCCATACCAGCCGCCATTTTCCAGGTGACGGCATCACCAAGGAAGAACCATGATAGCAGAGCGATCTGCACCAACATGGTGTTACTGATCACATTGGCCTCAAATGCTGTAAGACGTTGTAATGCCACATTCCAAACTGTAAAGGCAATGGTTGTATTAACCAGAGATAGAAAGAGCAAAATTCCCCAGACTGTCAGGCTGATTCGGGGAATCCATTCCCATACAGATGCACCACACGCCATAAGTATCGAACCTATCCCCATCGGAACACCTGTCACCACAAGAACAGGTATTGAACCGGCTTTCAACATCTTCCGAACTAAAACCGCCCCGATCACATTGGCGAAGAGGGTGGTGAATGAAAATATCCATCCGGGTACAGACATATTATTACCCGTTAATGGCAGGAAAAACACCAGTGCTCCGCTGATGGTGATAGCCATGCCAAAATACTGCCAGCGATTTAATTTTTCATCCAGAAAAATACCACCAAGCAATGCCAGAAATATGGGAGCCATATTTGTGATCAAACTGATGGTTGTATTGGGCAGATACGTCATGGCCATGAACAGACAACCCTGATTGAGCGGATATGTCAGCAATCCAAGTGCAATCATTACCAGCCATTCTTTTCTTGTTAATCGGCGAATTGCTTTAATGGAACTGCTCTTCAATAACCAGGGGAGAAAGAAAAGAAAGGCCATGATATAGCGCATTCCGGCAAAAGGTAAAGCCGGAATCTCTTTTAATCCAATTTTGATAAAAATCCAACTGCTTGACCACACAATTGTGGTCAGACTGGCTATTATGATGGCATTCTTTTTTGAAGGAATTCCTGTCAACATTGTGTCTTTCCTATTCCAATAAAATCATGAAGGTCTAAATTGTCGTTACAAATTCAGCGAAAATTCAGGTTGTGTTTCGCAAATTAACCAGCACCGCTCCACCCATTACCAGAGCCATACCGGCTGCCATTTTCCAACTGATGGCATCTCCAAGGAATATCCAGGAAAGGAGGGCGATTTGTACCAGCATGGTATTGTTGATGATATTCGCTTCAAACGCCGTTAATCGCTGCAATGAAGTATTCCAGACCATGAATGCCAGTGCTGTGTTAACCAGAGCCAGATACAGCAAAATTCCCCAAAGGTGAAGGCTGATCTTTGGGATGTACTCCCAGGCACGTGAACCGACAAACATTACAATGGATCCAATAGACATACAGATACCGGTCATAACCAGCACCGGGTATGTTCCTGTGCGCAGCAATTTTCGGGAATAAAGCGAGCCGAACACATTGGCCATCATGGTGACGAAGGAAGCGATCAAACCGGGGATCGAAAGATTATAAGATTGCAGAGGCAGAAAGAATACCAGCGCCCCGGCAAGCAATATGAGCATCCCAAGGTATTGCCGGCCGTTTACCACTTCTTTCAGCAGCCAGCTTCCCAATAAAGCAATGAAAACTGGACTGAAATTCTGCAGCAGGCTTACTGTCGTATTGGGCAAATAACTCAGGGCAACAAACAATCCTCCCTGATTGAGTGGATATGTCAGCAAAGCCAGACCCGCAAGCACCAGCCAATCTTTCCACCCGAATGAGCAAATCACCTTCCGGGACGGAGTTCTCAACAATCCGGGTAGCAGGATTAGTGAGGCCAGTGTGTACCGGAAAGCGGCAAATGGCAAAGCCGGAATTTCCTTCAATCCGATCTTGATCAATACCCAGCTGGTAGACCAGATGGTAGTGACAACGGCGGCCAGGATAATGGCTTTCCGTTTTGATGGCACGCCGGTCAACATGCTTCACCTACACTTCCGACGGACGAATATCACATAAATTTAGCTGAAACGATTCGTGGTCTTTGTATACGTTCAACTCAAAATGATAGAGAATATCCACTTTTTCCGGCATTTCTTCGTACCAGGTACCCATACGGAACCCGATGGCATCTATTGTCAACCCATTCTCATTTCTTACAGTCATCCGCAAATGATTTTTTTCCGTGCCAATCAATGATTTTCGAATAACTTTTAAATTTTTTGTCAGGAAAACAGGTTTTGGGTTTTCATTACCCGTAGGTTCCATTTGTTCAAGAAGTCGGTATACATCGATCTTCAAATCGTCCAATTGTGCTTCAGCATCGTAATGAATCGCGGGGACCAATTCGTCAGGATTCAATTGACGTGAGGCAATTTCCAATAAACGTTCTTTCAGAATTTCCCTGTTTTCATTGGATACTGTAAAGCCAGCTGCCTTGCTGTGCCCACCATGACGAACCAGTAAATCAGCACATTCATCCAGAGCTTTTGTAATATGGAATTCATCAATACTTCGGCAGGAAGCGCGTGTAGTTTCTTCCCCGATCACACCAACAATGGCCGGCCGGTAATGACTTTCCACCAACCGGGCAGCCACCAGACCAACAATGCCCGAATGAAATTCTTCTTCTGATCCAAAGGCTATCAACATGGGCAGGTTCTCAATGTCAGATAGCTTGGCTTCAGCATTTTGTTGATTTTTAAGTGTATTTTCTTGACGCATGTTATTTTGTTGTTGTAATTCTTGCGCCAGCAGACCAGTATTCTGAATATCATCACTCATCAAGAGATGCAGGGCTTTCATCGCAGATTCCATGCGTCCGGCGGCATTCAAGCGGGGGCCCAGTTTGAAGCCAATATCCCCAGCGGTCACCTTCTTAGGTTTTATGGGTTTTGAATCCGTCGAGATCATTCCTGAAACAGCCAACAGAGAATACAATCCTGTCCGTGTATTTGTGTTAATCGAATCCAAACCGAGTTTCACAAGAAGCCGGTTCTCGCCTGTCAAAGGGGCAACATCCGATACAGTACCCAGAGCCACCAGATCCAGCCAACGTTCGGCTTCCTTCGGATCTTTACCAAATTTTCCAAACAGGATGCGGGCGACTTTATAAGCAATTCCTACGCCAGCCAGGTCTTTATACGGATAATCATCACCTTCCTGACGAGGACAGATAACTACATCAGCTCCCGGGATGGTTTCCAGAGGATGGTGATGATCGGTGATGATAAGCTTAATCCCCAGTTCACGGGCAAGTTCAGCTTCCTTTACAGATCGAATACCGCAATCAACCGTGATGATAAGGGAAACATTTTGATGATGTAACTCATTGATGGCATCAAGATTTAACCCGTAGCCTTCGTCAAACCGGTTCGGGATGTATTCCATCACTACCCCACCCAGTTCCCGGATAACCTGAACCATTAGAGCGGTTGCCGTAACACCATCCACATCATAATCCCCGTAGACAACAATCGGGTTCCCCATCAGAATACTGGTTTTAATTATTTCCGCTGCTTCCTCCATACCTTTCATGAGCAGCGGGTTATGTTCGGCCATCGAGTTTTGCAGAAATTCATGTGCCTTTTCGGTTGTATCCAATCCACGCGAAAATAATACCTGACGGAAGACAACGGGATATTCTTCCAACTCATGTTCTGCTTCAGGTGTAATGATTTCGGGAGCAATCCAGCGCTTGGGTTTTTTACCGTTAATGAAACTATCCATTATGCTTCATCCCTATAGATGCGTGGAAGCCTGGCTGTTAATCCGCAGACGACCTCATACGCAATGGTTCCCCATTTATGGGCAATCATTTCAGCAGAAATTTGTTTGCCGCCCTGTGAACCGATTAGCACTACTTCATCTTCCAACCGCGCATCCGGGATATCATCCAGACTGACCATACATTGATCCATGCAGACTGAACCCAGCACAGGAGCATAACGTCCGCGGATGAGGACTTTATTACCTTCCACCCGCCGGAAACCATCGGCATATCCCACAGCAATAACGCCGACTCTCTCAGTGTGGGTTGTCGTATATTTATGACCGTAACTGATTCCACTGCCGGCTGGGATATCTTTGATGGAAATCAACCGGGTTTTCCATTCCATAATAGGAGTAAACCCGTCCGGCAAGACAGCATCTTCTGCAGGATTAATTCCAAATAGGGCTATGCCAGGGCGGACCATATCATAACGGGCAGCCGGGAAGAACAAAGAGGCCGCCGAATTGGCGGCATGCACCAAAGGCGGCAATAATCCTGCTCCTCGTACATCAGTTAAAAACCGGTTATATCTATCCAATTGGATCTCGGTTGTACCGGCATTCACTTCATCCGCCCGGGCAAAATGCGTGAAGAGGCCGTCAACTCTCAAACCGGGAAGAGATTTTAACAACCGCAAAAATTCAATGCCTTCTTCCACCGGCACACCCAGCCGGTTCATACCGGTATCCACTTTGGCATGCACATGAACTACACCACCCAGACGCACAGCTTCATCAGAAAAAATCTTTGCTGTAACCGGGTCAGATATGGTCAGGGAGACATCTTCCGCCAGGGCAAAAGGAATACTATCTGCCATGGCCCCGCCCAGTACCAGCATTTTTCCATGGATTCCCTTGCGGCGGATGCGGAATGCTTCTTCCACACGGGCTACTCCGCAAATGGATGCCCCGCCCTGCAAAGCAGCCTTCGCAATTTCTGCCAGCCCGTGGCCGTATGCATTGGCTTTAATCACCGCCATCACCGGTCTACCGGTGATTTCTTTCATCTTCTCAATATTCTTTTTAAATGCACCCAGATCAATTTCAAGCCAATCAGTGTGATCGTTGATAATCATGGACGGTAGTATATCCACAGGCAGAAGATAACGCAAGCACCTTCAGGTATAATCGCAATCCAGCCTGAAAAATCCAGGGATAAAATCTGATATATGTCCAGTCAATTTTCTTATACCAGAATTGCCGTAGACGGTTCAGCCCGTGCCGGTATTTACCATACTCCGCATGGTGACATTCCCACACCCATTTTTGCCCCGGTAGGAACCCAGGCAACGGTGAAATCTGTCACTCCGGCGCAGTTGCATGAACTGGGGGCATCGCTGGTGTTAAGCAATACCTATCATCTTTATTTACGACCCGGGGCCGATCTGGTCGCCGAGATGGGTGGACTTCATTCCTTTATGCAATGGCCCAACCCTATCCTGACAGATTCCGGCGGGTTTCAGGTGTTTTCGCTGGCAGGGATTCGGAAAATTGATGCCGATGGTGCCACATTTAAAAGTCACATTGATGGTTCCATGCACCGTTTGACTCCTGAGAAATCCATAGACATCCAGCAAAAATTGGGGGCTGATATCATCATGGCATTTGATGAATGCGCCCCACCGCATGATCGGGCCTACAATGAACAGGCATTGGAAAGAACAACAGCCTGGGCGCAGCGCTGTTTACAGACCAAAACTCGCGATGACCAGGCACTTTTTGGTATTGTACAGGGCGGCGTTTTTGATGACCTGCGCATTAAATCGGCAGAGTGGACGGCATCCCAACCGTTTGACGGACTGGCTATAGGAGGTTTATCTGTTGGGGAGAGCAAAACAGAAATGCATGCCGTGATGGATAAGGTCGTCCCGCTGCTTCCCCAGGATAAACCCCGTTATCTGATGGGTGTTGGTTCACCAGAAGATCTGGTCAACGGGATCCTCCGGGGGATCGATATATTCGATTGCGTCCTCCCCACCCGTCTGGCCAGGCACCAATCCGCCATGACCTTGACCGGCAGAATCAATATGCTGAATGCCATTCATACGCATGATCCCAATCCTATTGATGAAACGTGCAGCTGTTACACATGTCAGCATTTCAGCCGGGCATACATCAGGCACTTAATCTCTGCCCGCGAGATGCTTTCATCCACCCTGATCTCGATCCATAACCTGTATACGCTTCTGCGGTTAGTACGCCTGTGCCGCGAAGCCATTCTGGAGCAGCGTTTCACTTCTTTCGCGCAGGATTTTCTATCGCAGTACAATCATCCTGTGAAATAATTCTACATTGAGGTAAACATGACCATTTTCCAAGCCATTATCATGGGTATCGTCCAGGGATTGACCGAATATCTGCCTGTTTCCAGTTCCGGCCATCTTGTTATCGTTCCTTTTCTTCTCGGATGGACTTTCCCCGAAGACCAGATCTTTGTATTTGATGTCCTGGTGCAGTTGGGTACCTTGCTGGCTGTAATCGTATATTTTTGGAATGATCTGATCAACATTATCATCGAGTTTTTTAAAAGTATTGCTGCGCGCAAACCTTTTGAGACCCCCGAAGCCCGCATGGGTTGGCTTATTATCCTGGCATCTGTTCCCGGCGGGTTAGCGGGTGTTTTAATCAAACCTGTTGTTGAAGCCGCTTTTTCGAGCCCTGTCGCTGTTGGCTGCCTGTTATTCATTACAGCCATCCTTCTTCTCATTGCTGAATTTATCGGACGTAAAGAACGGATATTCACATCCATTACCTGGCTGGATGCCCTGATGATTGGCATCGGCCAGGCAATGTCTATCTTCCCTGGAATCTCTCGTTCTGGTGCCACCATTTCTTTTGGTGTAATGCGAGGATTAAAACGGTCAGATGCCGCCAAGTTTTCTTTCCTGATGTCCATCCCGATCATGCTGGCGGCTGGTCTGTACAGTGCTCTTGATCTGAAAGATATTGCCAATTTATCCTCATTCCTGCCAGTAATCCTGGTTGGAATGGTCGTAGCGGCCATTGTAGGATATTTTTCCATCAAGTGGTTGCTTTCCTTCCTTAACAAGAAACCTCTTTCGGTATTTGCCATCTATTGTGCTGTTGTGGGAGCTCTGGTTCTGGTTGTTTCCTTCCTTCGTTAAGGGAAGACGCCTTCCCATTCTTTTTTTGGTGTTTGCTCTGTTGACTGCCTGCCAGCAGAACAGTGAATCGGCTTCTATGAAACCGGTATCTGTGCGATTGGAACTGTCTCCAACCCTGGAATACCTGTCTCCAGCCATACAGGCATGCAGTCTGCAGGTTGGGTCAATCCATATTGTCCTGGAAGAGAAACCGGTTGGTGAAATGTCCAAAACGGGAGCAGACGTCTCTTTGCGTTGGGGTGATATTGGATTAAAAGAGAATCAGTTCGTTTATCGAATTGGGTCTGACCGTCTGGTGTTCGCGGTTCATAAAGAAAATCCGGTGACATTGCTCGAAAAATCACAGATGATAGTATTACTACGAGGCGGACTTGGAACATGGGCAGATGCATTGGATCAATATTGTCCGAATTGCACTGCCTCAGAAACATTCAGGAAAACGGCTGTTGAGCCCTGGCAGTATTCTGCCGGAACCGATATTCATGGTGAATTATCCAGACTTGTTCCTGAAATTGATTCTGCCGGATTAAATCCGGTATGGCTGGCACCAGCACCCAAAAACCTGGTTGAATCCATCACCAATAATCCAGGGGCTATTGGTTGGCTGCCCGCCCGGTGGTTAAGTAATAATCTCAAAGAAGTAGCAATTGAAGGTATTGATCCAGGCGCGCAGACCATTCCGGTCATCGCCATTACACCGTTGCAGCCACAACCTGAAATTCAACAATTTTTGGAGTGCCTGCAATCGTCATATGGAAATTGATAAAAATCCACGTAACCAAAACCGCAGGATCGAAACATCCTGCGGTTTTTCATGTTTCAATAATTTTTCTCAGGCGATTTCAAGATAACGGTTGACTTCCCAATCAGTGACATGCATTTGATAATCATTCCATTCTGCCCATTTGGCTCTCAAGTACGCCTCAAACAGATATTCACCCATAACAGATTTCAAAAATGTGCTTTTTTCCAATTCTGACAGGGCTTCTCCCAATGAACCAGGCAAAGATCCGATTTTCATTTTTGCACGTTCTTTGGCTGTTAAATCATAGATATTAATATTATTCAGTGGGTTGGGAACTGTCAATTTAGAATTAATTCCATCCATACCGGCTGCCAGAATGGCCGCAAAAGCAAGGTATGGATTGCAGGATGGATCGGGTAAACGAAATTCAATTCTCGTTTCCTGGTGCATTCCGGGAGTGTATCGTGGAATACGAATAAGAGCAGATCGGTTGGTTTGAGCCCAGCCGATATAGACAGGCGCCTCTTTTCCCGGAACCAGCCGTTTATATGAATTAACAGAAGGTGACACAATGGCTGAGAGTGCCCGGGCATGTTTTAACTGTCCCGCGATAAATTCGTTTGCTTTAGTTGACAACTTGAATTCGTTCTTGGCATCAAAGAAGATGTTTTCATTTTTTTCATTTAACAATGATTGGTGAACATGCATTCCGGAGCCAAAAATCCCGGAAACAGGTTTTGGCATAAAAGATGCGATCAAATTATGTTGGGCGGCAATGGCTTTTACCGTATATTTTAAAGTCAGTACATTATCTGCTGCACGCAGGGCTTCGTCATATTTGAAATCAATTTCATGCTGTCCAAGAGCCACTTCATGATGGCCTAATTCCACTTGCAAACCCATATTGGATAGGGCTGACATTAATTCTGTTCGCACTCGAATTGCTTTGTCACACGGAGAAAAATCAAAATACCCGCCTACATCATGCGGAACAGGGTTAATGGAATTGCTATCATTGTGCCGGAACAGGAAAAATTCCGGTTGGGGACCTAACATGAAAGAATATCCGTTCTTTCGGACTTCCTCCAATTTTCGTTTAAGCAAACCTCTCGGATCACCGGCGAAGGGTTCGCCGTCTGGAGAATAAATATCGCAAATAACACGTGCACGCCGGAATTCCGGGGGTGACCATGGTAAAACGGCGTAGGTATCTGGGTCAATTCGCAGATGCATATCGCTTTCCTGAATCCGGGTGAAACCCTCCACCGATGAGCCATCAAACCAAACACCGCGATCCAAAGTTTCACGCAATCTTTCGACAGGTGAATCGACCGATTTCACAGACCCGACAACATCTGTGAACTGGTATGAGATAAATTTCACCCCATCAGCGCTTACCCGCTCCAATAGTTCTTTCTTGTCCATTCCCCATCTCCTGCTCCCAAAACCGAACAATACAAAACGATCAGCAAATACATATCATAATTTACTGAACGTATAACATTCAGTAAACCTGATATAAAAATATGTCATTTATAGAAATAATTAGGAGATTGGAGGGTTCTTCCTATATTTCTATAACAATCATTATTGTAAACGGTTTTGATCAGTATTTACGAAATGGATGAATGAATCGAAAGGATTTTGGCAAGATTATTCTTCTCAATTTAATTTTTCCTGGATTTTTCGATCCTGTCAGATGTTGTTTTAACGTTCTGTCCTTCAGTTCCATAATGGTTGCTATTCCACAAAATGAATCAATGAGTTTATTCTTTTGTTCTGTCATTAAAGAGAAACTTTTGCCTGCTTCAACCACGCACACAGCTTCAATGGGATATCTGGTGCTTGCATTCGCATTTCACTGATTGCTTTTCAATTTAATCGATCATTGAAATTGTCTCTGAAAGACTTAAATCAATGGAATGTTAGGTTAGGTCTGATTCTAAAATTGCTGACTCTCGAAATTGATAGCTATTTCCTTCCATCACATGAAGGATCGCAAAGCCATAACATGAGTGACCAATCTGCCATAGGATTGTTATTCTTTCCGACAAAAATTCCGCGACCCAGTCCTCTTCGGTGGCCTCTAGTATAAGATCGGTCTTATTAAATCACGCCTTATCAAGGTCATCATACGTGGAGGCTCGTGCCTTTTGAGCAGTCATTAATGTCTGGGTATTTAAATCACGGGCACGTATATTTGACACTCAGACAAAATGGCTTTCGAAAAACAACTTGAATGGATCAAATCCTGATCGGTCTCCATTTAATTCCTCTCTTTCCCATTTTTGGGTTAGAAAAGCCGTAGAGAAAGGCCAATCAGCATTTCAACGAAAATTCAAACTTACGTTGTTCCTTTTGTTATTCCTACTGTACAGATACAATTGATAATATGAGATTGCCCAGGAAAACCAGTCGCCTTGACTTTTAGAACAATAATGCTATACTGAAACAATCACTGCACAGGAGATTGAGATGGCACGAAAATCGAGCTCAAATGATTCGACGGCAAATATCCCCATGCCAACCGCCATGGATGAAGCCCGACGGGCTGTTCTGGAAAAGGCATTGACTGACATCACCAAACGCTACGGTGAGGGTGCAATTATGCGCATGGGAGAAGCTCACCATATGACTATCGAAGCCATCCCTACCGGATCATTGTCATTGGATATCGCTCTTGGCGTGGGCGGTATTCCCCGCGGTCGAATCACAGAGATTTTCGGACCTGAATCGTCCGGTAAGACCACCATTTGTCAGCATATTGTGGCGGAAGCTCAGAGAGCTGGGGGAACAGCGGCCTATATAGATATGGAACATGCGCTGGATCCTGTCTACGCTGCCCATTGCGGTGTCAACCTCGATAATTTATTGATCTCTCAGCCGGATACCGGTGAACAGGCACTTGAAATTGCCGAGACACTGGTTCGCTCCGGTGCTGTTGACCTGGTTGTAGTGGATTCCGTAGCGGCCCTGGTTCCCCGTGCCGAAATTGAGGGCGATATGGGTGATGCTTCGATGGGCATGCAGGCGCGGTTGATGTCTCAGGCACTACGCAAACTTTCAGGTGCCATCAATCAGACCAAGACAGCGATGATCTTCACCAATCAGTTGCGTCAGAAAATCGGGGTAATGTTTGGCAACCCGGAAACCACTCCCGGCGGCCTGGCGTTGAAGTTTTATGCATCGGTACGGTTGGATACACGCCGGATTCAAAACATAAAATCGGGTGATGAAGTAACCGGCAGCCGCACACGGGTTCGGGTGGTAAAGAACAAGGTTGCTCCGCCATTCCGGACTGCCGAATTTGACATTATGTATAACCAGGGTATTTCCAAAGTTGGCGATATCATCGATCTGGCCACTCAGCTGGAAATCATTACCAAACGCGGGGCATTTTTCTCGTATGGTGATATTCGTCTCGGGCAAGGTCGGGAAAATGCCAAGGAATTCCTGCTGCAGAACCCTGAGCTCAGCCATGAAATTGAAACGGCTGTCCGACAGCGCGCCATGGGGGGCGACATTCCTCTTGCATTGAGCGGCGATGGCGACGAAGGAGCAGCGGATTAAATTCCAGTTGGTTGCTGTCAGTCTTCTTCTCTTTCTGTCGGGTTGTATTCCGTTATCGCCGAAGAGGGAAGAAGCTGCCGTATTTATTCCGCCGACAGTTGCTGTTACTCCGACACCCATTCCCGGACCAACAATCAGCGTTTCTACGCCGGATGTTCCCAGGCCGACAGAAAACGCAAGTTGCAGCAATTTGCTGGCGTATGTTAAAGATCTAACCATCCCGGATGGCTCAATGTTTTCCCCGGGGGAAAGCATTGATAAACGCTGGCTGGTTGAAAACCAGGGAACATGCAATTGGAACCCGCGTTATTCTCTTCGCCTATCTGGTGGAGATTCTCTGGGTGCCCCAAAAGAGCAATCCCTTGTTCCGGCCATTGCCGGAAGCCAGGCCGTTATTCGAATTACATTCACAGCGCCTGAAAAAGGTGGAAAATACCGATCCTCTTGGCAGGCTTACACCCCTGATTCCAAACCTTTCGGCGATCCGGTCTATGTGGAAATCGAAGTCATACCCAGGGTAGAACCATCCCCCGTACGATAAACCGGGTAAAATATTCAACGTGAATGGAATTAAATCCTGGCAGTGGTTGATCATCGCAGCCGGTCTTTTTATGACCCTGATCTGCATTGTTTTTGCCGCATTCCTGACGATTCAGAATATTAACCAGAGCGTAGCGAACCGGGGTGAAGTTGTTGTTCAGGCAGCCGCGCCGAATAATTCATCTCAGCCAACAGGAATCAAACCAACCAAAACACCTTTTTTGCCTATCCGGTTTCCAACATCCATCAGTCTTTTATTTCATCCAACCCCGACTCCAGTGCCCACTCTGCAGGAACCAATACTTCCCCCGCAGAATGAACATGATCCGGCACTCGATTTTCCTCCAGAAAGTTTCATGATAGAGGGTGTTCCAAGCAATCCCCAGTGGTTCACATTGGATTGTGAAGCCCGTACAGCCGTTGACTGGGCAGCTTTCTTTGGAACAAGCATTGATGAGAATGAATTTTTAGGACGGATTCCTCACTCTGATAACCCTGATATTGGTTTTGTAGGTCGGTATGATGGAGTGCAGGGACAATTACCACCCAATTCTTATGGTGTTCATGCAGATCCTGTGGCAAATCTGTTAAACGAATTCGGTGTCAGCGCCCGCTCAGGTAAGGGTTTCTCCTGGGATGATATCAGGGCAGAAATTGCATCAAGCCGGCCGGTAATTGCCTGGGTTATCTATAATACCGTTCCAGGGAATCCGATTCAGTACCAAGATTCAGACGGGAACATCACAACAGTAGCTTATTACGAACATACAGTCATTGTGTATGGCTACACACCGAACACTGTTTACATTGCCGATAACGGTCGTTATTATGAAAGAACGCTCCAGGTCTTTCTTGCATCCTGGAGCGCTCTGAACAATATGGCAATTATGGCCGGAAATTAAGGTTTAGGTACCTTCCTGCCAGGAGTTCAGGTATTTCACCTGTTCATCGGTGAGCGTATCAATTGTCACACCCATGGAAAGCAACTTCAGGCGTGCAATTTCGCGATCGATTTCTTCCGGAACACTGTAGACTCTCTTTTCCAGCTTGGCATGGTTCTTCACCATATATTCCGCTGAAAGAGCCTGGTTGGCAAAGGACATATCCATAACACTGGCCGGATGTCCTTCGGCGGAAGCCAGATTGATCAGGCGGCCTTCGCCCAGGATATGGATCTGGCGGCCGTCTTTCAACTCATACTGGTCAACAAACGGGCGGACAAGTTTCTTGGAAACGGACATTTTTTCCAAAGCAGGAATGTTGATCTCAACATTGAAGTGTCCTGAGTTGGAAACGATGGCACCATCTTTCATCACGGCGAAATGCTCTTCATCAATCACATTGATATCGCCAGTTACAGAGCAGAAGAAATCACCAATCTTGGCGGCTTCGATAATAGGCATGACTCGGAAGCCATCCATTACGGCTTCAAGAGCTTTCATCGGGTCGACTTCGGTGACAATAACATTCGCACCCATACCGCGAGCCCGATTTGCCAGACCTCGTCCGCACCAGCCATAACCAACCACAACAAACACCTTTCCAGCCAGCAAAACGTTGGTGGCGCGGACAATACCGTCGATGGTGGACTGACCGGTACCATAACGGTTATCAAAGAAATGTTTGGTCATGGCATCATTTACAGCCACCACCGGGAAAGACAGCGCTTTATCAGCCGCCATGGCGCGCAGACGGATCACACCGGTTGTGGTTTCTTCTGTGCCGCCCAGAATCTGGGGCAGAAGTTCGCGGTGGTCTTTATGCAGGGTGGAGACCAGATCTGCACCGTCATCCATGGTGATCTGAGGTTTGTGTTCAAGCGCTGCAGCCAGGTGACGGTAATACGTGGCATTATCTTCCCCTTTGATGGCATATACGGGGATTTCATAATGGGTAATCAACGAAGCCGCAACATCATCCTGGGTGGAAAGCGGATTGGAAGCCACCAACACCAGGTCAGCACCCCCAGCCTGCAAAGTGCGGGCCAGGTTGCCAGTCTCGGCGGTAACATGCAGGCAGGCAGACATACGTACACCAGCCAGCGGACGTTCCTTTTCAAATCGTTCACGAATGGATCGAAGAACGGGCATTTCCCGTTCAGCCCATTCGATACGACGCCGGCCGCCTTCAGCCTGGCTCATATCTTTAATATCATAATTTGACATGCATTTCCTCCAATCAATCTCAACGTTTCAACAGAGCATCCAATGCGCCCTGGTCATCAAACTGTGTACGATACCGTTCTATAAATTCTTCGCGGGTATATGTGTGATTCTGGGTTCCCCGCCGTTCAAGGCAGTATGTAGCTGCCAGGGAGCCCATCTGACCGCAGGTTTGCCAGTCTAGATTGAGCGTCAGGCCGCTCAGAAAACCTCCACGGAAGGCATCACCCACGCCGGTTGGATCAAGGATCTGGCTGGGTGGAAACACGGGAATGACATATTTCTTACCTTCTGCGAATACCAGCGCGCCATCTTTTCCCTGGGTAATCACCATGAACCGGACCTTCTTTAGGATATCGTTTGCTTTCATTTCGGTGGCATTTTGGAGCAATTCGAATTCATATTCATTACAGAAAAGACTGTCAGCGCCTTCAACGCCCTTTCGGAGAGTTTCCTTATCCATACGAACAATTTGCTGGCTGGGATCATACAGGTATGGAATTTTCAGTTTCTGGCATTCCACCGGATATTCCGCCATTGCTTCAGGGGAATTTGGCGAAATTACCACCAGGGAAATGTCTTTGATATTGGCATCCCGAATACGCAGTTCTGCTGCATTGGCCATGGCACCTGTATAGAAGCTGGCAATCTGAGCATTGGATTTATCCGTATTGGCAAAGAACGAAGCAGTATATTTACCAGGAATAACTTTTACATATTTAGTATCTACCCCGTGTTCTTCCAACCAGACACGGTATTCCTCAAAATCTTCACCAACTGTGGCCAATAGTCGGGGTTTTTCTCCCAATAAGGCCAGGTTATAGGCAATATTTGGTGCAACACCGCCGCGTTGCCTGACCATAGAATCAACAAGAAATGAGAGACTGATTGTCTCTAATTTTTCAGGAATGATGTGATCCCGGAAATACCCGGGGAAACTCATTAAGTAATCAAACGCAACTGACCCTGTGCAAAGAATGGTCATTTACAACCTCGCAAATTGAAAATGAGAAAAGTACATGCAAATACGCCCTCTTTGAGAGCGTACCATGCGGCGCAAGTATATCATGCATATCAGACAATAGTAGATAAAACAAGTAGTGTAAATTCATATCCAGATAATCTGTTACCATTATGTACTGTAAACCATAATACGCCATCATATTGATCTTTAATGCATATTCTGGAAAATCCAACAATGAAAAAAAATTTACTGATCCTTCTCAGTGCATTGATCCTTTCAACAATCGCCTGCAAAACATCGTCAAATCCGTTAAAACTTCTCTCCCTGCCGACAGAGACACCTTTCATCGTGCCGGCCGCACCGGTCGAAATTCCCACATCCACCCCTCTCCCTACTCCTACACCATTGCCCATTGTACGGCTTCATGAGGCAGATGATCTTTTGTTTCGCGGTGATTATGACCAGGCCCTGGCTCAATATAAATTCGCCTACACGCAGGCATCCGATGACGAAACCCGTGCCGCTGCCCTGTATGGACAGGGGTTGACCTACTATAAAAATGACGACTGGCAAAATGCCTCTGCCACACTCGGTACGCTAACAGCCGACTATTCAGATAGTCCGCGTGCGGCATTGGGCGAATTACTCCTGGGAGAGATCGCCGATACCCAGGAAAAGCCGGCGGAAGCAGTCATTCATTATCGTAAGTACCTTGACCGACGGCCAGGTGTTCTGGATTATTACGTTCAAGAAAAATTGGGAGACAGCCTTTTCTCTGCCGGAAATTACTCTGAAGCCATTAATGCCTATCTGGCGGCAGAAGCTGCACCCGGGCTGCAGACCAGCCCGATAGAAATCGATCTGAAAATTGCCAGATCACTGCGCGCCAGTGGGGATAACGAGAACACCATACGTCAATTGCAAACAATTTATGACAACCCGGCTTCAAACGAATATAACAAGTCTCAGGCCAATCTTCTCCTGGGTCAGATATATCTTGAAATGGGTGAAACGGAGCAGGCTTATGCCCGTTTTCAAGATTCAGTCAACAATTTTCCCAGGGCGTTCGATAGTTTTTCCGCCCTGTCTGCACTGATTGACGCAGGTGTCCAGGTCAATGAGTTACAACGTGGAACCATTGATTACAACATGCAAAAGTATTCGCTGGCTGTGGATGCCCTCACTCGTTATATTAAATCGTCCGATAAGCCCGATCCATCGGCTGTTTATTTGCGGGCACTCAGTTTACGGGAAATGCAACAATATGAAAATGCTGACCAGGATTTTGATACATTGATCGAGATTGCCCCCGGAACGGAGTACTTTGTCAAAGCATGGCAGGAAAAAGCCTACACACAGTGGGCGTACCTGGACCGTTTCCAGGCAGCCGCTGAAACCCTCCTTTCTTATGTCCGTCTGTATCCGACGGATTCCAATGCCCCCGATTTTCTTTTTGAAGCTGGACGTATCTATGAACGCGGCGAAATGTACCAGCAGGCAATTGATACCTGGGAACGGATCATTAACGAATATCCCACATATTCCGATTCCTACCGGGCTTTATTTCTTGCCGGCATCACCCGCTACCGTATCCTTGACTACGCCGGTGCACAGAACACTTTCCAACGCAGCCTTGTTCTGGCCACCACACCCACTGACCAGGCTTCTGCATCCTTCTGGATTGGTAAAACCCAGTTTGCCCAGAATGACAACACAGCCGCCCGAACATCATGGGAGACGACTGTACAGATAGACCCAACAGGGTATTACAGTGAACGTGCAAAATTGTTGCTCACTGACCAGCAGCCATTATCCGCCTCACCTTCCTATGACCTGGGTTATGACCTGTCTGGTGAACGGCCGGAAGCCGCTAACTGGGTGATCAAAACCTTCAACCTTCCTGCCGATACCGATCTTTCTTCGCCGGGGAACCTTTCTGCAGACCCACATTTTCAACGTGCACAGGAATTTCATGTATTGGGTTTATATAGTGAAGCCAGCCGTGAAATGTCTTCCCTGATATCTGGAGTGGAATCTGATCCGGCTGAATTATTCCGCCTCCTTGATCCACTCCTTGACCTCGGATTATATCGAACTGCAATTACAACCAGCCGGCAGATTCTAAATCTCGCCCAATTGAACGACGCTGCCACCTTGAAAGCACCGGTTTATTTCAACCATATCCGTTTTGGTGCCTACTTCCGCGAAGATGTCTTGAAGGCTGCTCAGAATGAAAACATCCATCCGTTCGTACTTTTCAGTGTTTTACGACAGGAGAGTATGTTCGAGGGGTTTGTCGAATCATCAGCTGGAGCACGCGGCATCATGCAAATCATGCCCGCTACCGGACAGGAAATATCCAGTGGAATGGGTTGGCCGGCAAATTATAAAAATGATGATCTCTTCCGCCCAATGGTCAGCATTCGGCTGGGTGCCCGTTACCTGGCCCGCCAGCGAGATTATTTTGGCGGTAATCTGATGGCAGCGCTGGCCGCGTATAATGCCGGACCGGGCAATACGGAAATCTGGTTCAATCTGGCCAATCAGGATACCGATCTGTTCCTTGAGATCATCCGTTATGAAGAAACCCGCCGTTATCTGACACAGATTGCTGAATTCAACGGTATCTATTCTCGTCTTTACGAAAGAATGCCTTAGATTACTCTAAAATGTGAAAACATCGTTTCAGAAAGAATGGCCTGAAAAGCCATTCTTTTTTTAGGTGAATTACATTCTAAATTGGTCTGACATTCGCCTAAAGCTTATACATAAAAATACCGATAGTAAAAGTGGAGGGCTTATGACTATATCAACGATAAACCCCACATCTGTTTCTTCCAGCGCGGTAACAACCAGCTCACCTCTTTCTAATCTGTCGGTAGAAAGCAAAGAGACCAATGAGCAGCGCACCCTGGAATCCAGTGATGGTTTTTCCGGCGTTTCATCGTTTGCCATGGCCATGCATCTGTCTGAATTAAGCCTGAGCAGCACGACCACCCAATTCACATACCGGTCAGATAATAGTCTGGCCATTCAGGCCAGAAGCCAGACCAACCTTAAAACCAGGACGGAAGAATACCGGTTCGATATTACGCTTTCAGCCGAATCAATGGGACTGACAAAAGAGGATTTTATCGATCCCACTAAACCGATGACCATCAAATTGATGTATTCACAATCTCAGTTGCAGATTTCTCAGAAACTGACCATCCAACAGGTCAAGACACTTCGAACTCCAGAAGAGATCATGCAAGACCTGGTAACTGCATTAAGAGATGTATTCCGGGATTCGGGAAATAAGTCGGTATCTTACGTTCTTGATTCTGAAGCCATAGAAGCATTGGCAAAAAGTGATCCCAAAATAGCCGAGCTCTTCTACCATCTGGTGACCATCATGGCCATGATTAACCTGATGAAAAAACAGGGTGAAGGTTCCAACGATTACACCATCTATCTGAGCGGTAAAGGGAAACCCTATTTGGACATACAGCAGGAAACGGAAGGCGAATTGACCAGCCAGACGTATGAATTCAATATCACTGTTGAGCCGCCTGCTGCCGTAAAAACTGCCGAACCTTTAGCTCAGTCTGAAAATGCTGAATTACCTGCCAACAAACAGACATAATTTCAGAATCTTTCCTGAAATGAATATAAACTGCACCCCTTTCTGTCGGTCTTATCGAACTTTTGGGGTGCAGTTCTTTTTTTCTACTGAAATGTTCCTTATATCAATAGACGGACTGGTTTTTCAAGGTAATCAGCCAACTTTTTCATGAACAATGCTGCCTCGGCTCCATCTGTTATCCTGTGATCGGCAGATAATGTGGCGTTCATGCGTGTACCGACTGTCAGATTACCATCAACCACCACAGGAGTCTGTCTCACGGAAGAGACAGCCAGAATGGCCGCTTCTGGTGGATTGATGATAGCGGTGAAATCCTGCACATCATACATCCCCAGATTACTTATTGAGAATGTGGAACCTTCAATATCCTCTGGTTTCATTTTTCCCGTCCGGGCCTTTTCAGCCAATGATTTGACCTCCGAAGAAATTTGTCTGAGTGGTTTTTGATCGGCATTCCGAATGACAACGGTCATCAATCCGCCGTCCAGAGCGACGGCAACACCGATGTTCACGGAACTATGTGGCAGAATGCCATCAGACACAAAGGAAGCATTGAGGTTAGGGAACGCACGAAGCGTCAAGGCAACCGCCCTTACAATAAAATCATTGACGGAAAGACGTTCTTCTTCTGACAACATCTCATTTATCTCCTTGCGGAGTTTCATCATGGGTCCCATATCGTACTCATGTGTCAGGTAAAAATGGGGCACCTGTTTAGCCTCGACCATCCGGCGGGCAATGACCGATCGTAACCGGGTTAATGGAATGACCTTGTCGGTGGAAGGGATGAATTCTTCCGCCGCTGGTTCAGGCAGACGAACAGGCGCCGATACACTACCTGCGGATATCACAGGTGGTTTAATCGGGGATGCGGGTGATATTGATTGTATGACCTTCTCAACATCTCTCCGCACAATCCGTCCATTCGGACCTGTTCCCAAAATACTATCCAGGGATATCCCGGATTTCTCCGCCACCCTTTTCGCCAGAGGTGAGGCTTTAATCCGGCTACCGTTATGACCGGGTGAAGATTTGTTTCCTGAAGCAACCGGCAAATCATGAATGCCACCTGCCGATTGGGGGGCGGCAGAGCTGGCTGGAGCCGCGTTATGGGTGATCGCAACTGCGCCATCCACTTGCTCTCCAGGAGCGGCAATAATAGCAATGGGTGTATTGACCGGAACAACACTTCCCTCTTCCACCAGATATTGATTCATTACCCCGGTGAAATTACTTTCCACTTCCACAGTGGCTTTATCCGTTTCGATTTCAGCCAGTACATCGCCCTTTGAAACACCAACTCCCAGGGGTTTTACCCAGCGAACCAGGGTACCTTCAGCCATATCAAAACCGAGTTTGGGCATAATCACCGTATCAGCCATCAGAGCACCTCATGAACAGCCCTGACAACCCATTCAGGCTTCGGCAGGGCAAGTTGTTCCAGATTCTGGTTGTATGGCAGGGGAACTTCGAGCTGTGCCACACGTTGAATGGGTGCATCCAGATCATCAAATGCTTCTTCATAAATTCGAGACGCCACTTCTGCACCCACCCCGAAAGATTTCCAGCCTTCTTCCACAATGACAACACGATTGGTTTTCTTAACGGATTCCAGAATAGGTTCCATATCCAGCGGACGAAGCGTCCGCAAATCAACAATTTCAGCTTCAACACCATCGGCTGCCAGCTGGTCGGCTGCCTTTTGACTGATATCCAGCATCTTGCTGTATGTCACAATCGTCACATGCTTGCCAGGGCGTTGGATGACAGATTTGCCGATCGGGATCAGGTAATCACCTTCTGGCACCTCCCCCCGAAGCTGGTACAGGGTGGCATGCTCAATGAACATTACCGGGTCATCACTGCGAATGGCGGCTTTTAATAATCCTTTGGCATCGGCTGCTGATCCCGGAGCCACAACTTTTAAGCCGGGAAAATGAGCAAATATGGCGTCCGGTGTTTGAGAATGGGTGGCACCCAGTTGACGGCCGCCTCCTCCCACTGTTCGAATAACCAGCGGCAAAACGAATTGGCCGTTGAACATGTAGTGCAGCTTGGCGGCTTCATTGACGATATGTTCCATGGCGGAAAATGCAAAATTGATCGTCATTAATTCCGCCACCGGACGCAGTCCGGTTAATGCAGCACCAATCGCTCCACCCACAATGGCTGCCTCGGCAATTGGTGTATCTTTAACTCGTTTGGGGCCAAAATGATCATAGAATCCTTTCGTAACGGCATAAGTTCCGCCCCAGACACCCACCTCTTCACCTATGATGAAGACTTTCGGATCAGCTTCCATTTCCTCCCACAATGCCTGGGAGATGGCTTCTCTGACTGTTATCTTAGCCATTCATTCCTACCTATTCGACATAAATATGGTCAAACAAGCTATCCGGTGCTGGCTCCGGACTCTGTTCTGCAAATTCCACGGCTTCTTTGATTTCTTCTTCCGCCTGTGTTTCAATTTCATTCAATTCATCACGCGATGCCATGGAAGTATTGACCAGATACTCGCCATAAATACAGATCGGGTCATTCTCCTGCCATTTTTGAACCTCATCAGGTTTGCGGTAACGTTCCGGATCACCCATGGAATGCCCTCGAAATCGATACGTGGAGATTTCCAGAAAGTACGGGCCGTTGCCCCCGCGAACCAGATCAATGGCATTCTGAGCTGCTTCGCGTACTTTAATGAGATCCATCCCATCCACCTTACTGTGCGGAATACCAAAACCCCTGGCTTTTTGTTGAATAGATGAAACAGCCGAAGCCCGGTTGACAGCCGTTCCCATGCCGTACAGGTTGTTCTCACAGACCCAGAGAACGGGTAAATGCCAGACTTTGGAAAGGTTTATGGCTTCATGGAAGTATCCGATGTTGGTGGCGCCATCGCCAAACATGCAGATGGTAACGCCCCCGGTTTCTTGATACTGGTCACCAATGGCCAGTCCGGCGGCTATGGGCAGGTGTGCCCCAACAATGGCATGACCTCCCCAGAAATTCCGATTCACATCGGCCATGTGCATGGATCCGCCCCTTCCTCCGGCCACACCGGTAGCCTTTCCCAGTAATTCAGCCATCACCTCACGGGCGGGAATTCCACAATTAATGGCCACACCATGATCGCGGTACGCTGTTATAACGCGGTCTTCCGGCCGCCTGGTGGAGATTAACCCGGTACTGACGGCTTCTTGCCCGATATATAAATGCAGGAAACCGCCAATTTTTCCCTGCTGGTAGAGTTCAGCAGATTTCTCTTCCAGCCGTCGTATAACAACCATTTGCCTGTATAGTTCCAGATAATCCTGTTTTTCCACACCAAACCTCTTTCAAGGTAGATAGAATAATTTATATGACATTTTTCATAATAATTGTAATATTTCATGCACCCAAGTACAGTTTTTTGTAGCAGGTTATTTTTCAAATAGTCTGAATAGAAGAAAAAAAAGGAATGTCGTATAATTGCTAATGTCAAAACAAAACGTGATGACCGGGAAGAGTAATCGGACAATCACCATTACAGAGAGAGAATCGGAAGCTGAAAAGGTTCTCATGTTGACCCGACGAAAACCACCCGCGAGCGGAAACCTGAATGGATCTATTCCATGTATGGTGAACGGATGACTCCGTTATCAGTCAACAAAGATGGTCAATCAAAGACTAATCTGGGTGGAACCGCGTGAGTTTTTACTCCCGCCCCAGTTTTGGGCGGGAGTGTTTGTTTAATTATTTCGGAGGAAGAATGATCGATAAGAAGGCAGAATACGAATCATCTAAGCTGTACCGCATCCGGCATTCCACAGCCCACATCATGGCGCAGGCTGTGCTGGAAAAATTCCCTGAAGGAAAGGTTGCCATCGGCCCGGCAATTGATGACGGTTTTTATTATGACTTTGATCTCCCTCGCGCTTTGACCCCCGAAGATCTGGAAAGTATCGAGAAACGAATGCGCGGGATCATCCAATCGAAAGTCAAATTCGAACGGAAAGTGGTCAGCGCGGATGAAGCCAAGAAAGTGTTTCATGATCAACCTTTCAAGCTGGAACTGATCGCCGGATTGGAAGAGGGCAAGGAAGATGAAGACGGCAATCCCATTCTCGAGAAACCTGAAATCTCCCTTTACAGTCAGGGAGCCTTCACCGACCTTTGCCGCGGGCCTCATGTGGATAACTCTTCAGAGATTAATCCCCAGGCCATCAAACTCCTGTCAGTTGCCGGTGCCTACTGGCGCGGGGATGAAAAACGCCCCATGCTGCAACGTATTTACGGAACAGCCTGGACTACTCCAGATGAGTTGAAGGATTACCTGTGGCGCATGGAAGAAGCTAAAAGACGCGACCATCGGAAAATTGGCCATGACCTCGACCTGTTCAGCATTGTGGAAGAGGTAGGCGCAGGATTGATCCTCTGGCACCCGAAGGGTGGCAAGATCCGCAAGTTGATCGAAAATTTCTGGACACAGGAACATGAAGCCAACGGGTATGATTTTGTATTTACCCCGCATATCGGTAAAGCGCAGTTGTGGGAAACCAGCGGTCATCTCGGTTTCTACAAAGAGAATATGTACTCCCCGGTTGATATCGAAGGCCAGCAATACTTCCTCAAGCCCATGAACTGCCCCTTCCACATTCATATCTATAAAAGCTCCCTGCGGTCATATCGTGAACTACCCATTCGGTATGCCGAGGAAGGGACTGTGTATCGGTATGAGCGTTCCGGCGTCATGCACGGTCTGATGCGGGTTCGCGGCTTTACTCAGGATGATGCCCACCACTTCTGCCGGCCTGATCAGATGCCCGGTGAAATTGATTTCGTTCTTGGATTCAGCCTGCACATTTTGCGCAGCTTCGGGTTCAAAGACATTCAGGCATATTTAAGTACGAAACCGGAGAAATCAGTGGGTAACCCGGAACAATGGACAGCCGCCGAAAAAGCTCTGGAAGATTCCCTGAAACGGGAAGGAATTGATTATCAGGTAGATAAAGGCGGCGGCGCCTTCTACGGTCCCAAAATTGACCTGAAGGTTAAAGATGCCATCGGACGTGAATGGCAGCTTTCTACCATTCAGTTTGACTTCAACCTGCCCGAACGGTTCGACCTGAATTATATTGGCGAAGACGGCCTGCCTCACCGGCCGTATATGGTCCACCGCGCACTGCTGGGCAGCCTGGAACGCTTCTTTGGAGTATTGATCGAACATTATGCCGGAGCATTCCCCGTGTGGCTGTCTCCCATCCAGGCAACACTGATTCCCATTGCTGACCGACACATCGATTATGCCTATAAGGTAGCCGGTGACTTGAAAAAAGCCGGCATCCGAGTCAACGTTGATGAGCGGCCCGAACGTATGAATGCCAAAATCCGTGATGCTCAGAACCAGAAAATTCCATACATGCTGGTCATAGGTGATAAGGAAATGGAAAACAATGAAGTCGCCCTGCGGCTGCGGAATAATGAAAATCCTGGACCAATGTCAGTAACCGCGTTCATTGAACAGGCCAAAGACGATATAGAAAAGAAAATTTAGGTTGATGCATTGAGGAGGAAGAATAAACTTCCTCCTCTTTTTTATTCAAGCGATTAAACATGGTAAACTGCGAAAACTTAAATTATTCTAATCACAATATACTGGTAATAATAATACATATAATCATATAACGTACTATAATATTAGTATCTTTAATTTTGAAAGGAAAACACATCATGGCATTAAAAAAAGTAGAAATATCGGCAACTCAGAAAGACGGATATACTATCGAGGTCAAATCAAGACAGCATGTCAGTATTGTTGATCAACCTCAAGCCGGTGGCGGAAAAGATTTGGGCCCCACCCCTCTTGAGTATTTATTCGTTTCGCTTTCCGGTTGCATTATCACCATTGGTCACATTGTTGCCCGGCAGCAGAATTTACCGATTCGCAATATTTCTGTCAGAGTTGAAGGCGATCTGAATACAGATATTTTGATGGGTAAGAGCACTGAAACACGCCCTGGTTTTTCTGGTATCAAGGTAATCACCACCATTGATGGTGATATGACAAAAGAAGAAAAGGAAAAATTCCTGCACCTTGTGGATTCCCGCTGCCCGATCTCAGATAATATCGCCAACATCACTCCCATCGAGCTGGTAGTTGAATAGATAATGGGATTAAGGATTAATATTGTGGATGATCAGATTGGAGAATCTGAAATGACAAAACCAACGGCGGAAGAACTCGTCGGCCGCAGATTACATGCCTTGCGTGTTAATCAGGGTTTGTCGTTAAAGGCTCTTGCTGATATCAGTAAATTAAATATCAACACGTTGAGCCTGATAGAGAATGGAAAGATTTCTCCATCCGTCAGTACACTTCAACAATTATCCACAGCATTAAAGACACCAATCACCAGTTTTTTTGAGGTGTCACCTGTTTCAAAACAAATTGTATTTACCCGGTGTACCGATCGTTCGCAAAACCAGGCCGATAATATACAAATGGCCAGCCTGGGGAAGAATTTCGTAAACAATGCTGTCCAACCCTTTGAAATTACGTTGGATGCAGGATCAAATATTGGTGATTGTCCGGTAGTCCATACGGGCAATGAATTTGTCTATTGCCTTAAGGGATGTGTTTTATATCGGGTCAACGGAGAGGATTTCACGCTCGAGACAGGTGACAGCTTGCTATTTCAGGCTCACCTGCCTCACTGTTGGAAGAATCCCGGAAATGAACCGGCAAAATTGTTGCTTGTCATTATTCCCACAGATACGCGGGAAGAATTGGGCGGCCGGCATTTTTCTTCAATAAGTAACGAAAGAATTAAGGAGATAAACATGAAAATTGCAGTTGTTTCAGATGACGGCCAAAATTTGAGCCAGCACTTTGGCCGGGCTCCCTACTATATTGTTTTCTCCATCCAAGAAGGCAAAATTACAGGAAAAGAAATTCGCGAGAAAATGGGCCATAACCAATTTGCCGCTGAACACAATCACGAACATGATCATGGCCAACATCACGGATTGGATGATGCCTCACACGGCAAACATGCCACTATGGCTCAAGCTATCGCCGATTGTGAAGTCTTGATCTGCGGTGGCATGGGGATGGGTGCCTATGAAAGCATGCGGCGTTTGAATATTCAACCATTTGTCACGGACTCAACTGACCCAGAAACTGCTGTAAAGTCATATCTTGAAGGGAAACTGGTTGATCATATCGAAAAACTCCACTAAGGTTCTCTTTAAAAACACTTCTGAAACAACCTTCAGAAGTGTTTTTTTTGCCAGAAATAGCCTTACCTCTTCTCGATGTTGAGTGTAAAATCATGTGCCGTCATTTAATCAGCCATTCCAACATCGGGGAGGTAACCCATGATCAATATTTACAAGACCACCGAGAATGGCATTGAACAGTTCAATGAATTGATAAACAACTGCTGGATCAAGGTCACAGATCCAACGCCAGAGGAGATCAATCATCTGGTCGCCATGGATATTCCCCGTGACTTTATCACTTATCCTCTGGATATTGATGAGCTTTCTCGTTCAGAACGTGAAGATGACGGAACGCTGCTCATTATTGTTCGCATCCCGATTTTCCAGGGGAAGACATCGGATATTCCCTATTCCACTATTCCACTTGGAATTATTGTCAGCAATAAATACATCGTCACCATCACCCGGCAATCCTACGCATTGTTGGACGATTTTGCTGCCGGGAAAATGCGCGGTTTCTCCACCGGAAAACGCTATCGCTTTATTCTGCGCCTGCTCTTGAATGTTGCCAACAACTATCTGGTTTTTTTGCGCGAGATCAATAAACTAACCGAACAGGTGGAAGACCGGCTTCAAAGTTCCATTAAAAACAAAGAAGTAATGGAATTATTGAAATATCAGAAATCCCTGGTTTATTTCACTCAGGGTATCCGGTCGAATGAAGTACTCATGGAACGTCTTCAGCGTATGAAGCTCTTCACCCAGTATGAAGAAGATGAAGATCTGCTTGAAGATGTGATCACAGAAAACCAGCAAGCCATCAGCATGACGGAGATCAGCACCAACATTATGAGTTCCATGGTGGATGCCTTTGCCACGATCGTTTCGAACAACGTAAATGATGTGATGAAATTCCTGGCGTCCATGACCATTGTATTGAGTATCCCGTCTATTGTGGTCGGTTTCTTCGGGATGAACGTACCTCTCCCGATGTCCGACCATCCCTATGCCTATATCGGTGTGATCCTGCTCTTTGTCATTTTGATGGCATTCGTGGTATACGCGTTTCTTAAGCGGGATTGGTTTTGAATCAGTTTCAGGCAATAAATCTACCAATAAATTATCAAAAAATCTTAGTTGAAAAAAAGGAGCACATCCGAAATGGATGTGCTCCTTTTGTTATCTTTGTTCCCGAAAAAAGACCGGATTACTTGTCGGTGTTTTCGGCGCCGGAAGAGAATTTCAACGCGGCGTGGGCGGCAGCCAGGCGGGCAACCGGAACGCGGAACGGAGAGCATGAAACGTAGTTGTTTCCGATCATGTGGCAGAACTCGATGGAGTTCGGATCGCCACCATGTTCACCGCAGATACCCACTTCCAGTTCGGGGCGGGCTTTGCGGCCGTCTTCCACAGCCAGACGCATCAGGCGGCCAACGCCGTCGCGGTCGAGGGTCTGGAAGGGATTCTTCGGTAGAATGCCCTGTTCAACGTAGGTGATCAGGAAGTTGCGTTCGGCATCGTCACGGCTGTAGCCGAAGGTCATCTGAGTCAGGTCATTGGTACCGAAGGAGAAGAATTCAGCCAGACCGGCAATTTCATTGGCGGTGACAGCGGCGCGCGGAATTTCGATCATGGTACCGAATTTGTAGGAGAAGTTGACTTTCTTCTCTTCCATAACGGCTTTAGCAATGCGTTCCAACCGCGGCTGGATCCATTTCAGTTCATTCACATGGCCGGTCAGCGGGATCATCACTTCCGGTTTCGGTTTGTAACCTTCGAGGGCTACATTGGCAGCGGCTTCGAAGATGGCGCGAACCTGCATTTCAACGATTTCAGGCATGGCGATGCTCAAGCGGACACCGCGCAGACCCATCATGGGGTTGGATTCGTGCAGGGATTCAACCGCGTGCAGCATCTTTTCGGCGGCAGCGATTTCTTTGGTGTCGCCCTTGCCCAGGGTGTAACCGGCCAGGTTGGCGATGCGCTGGGTGATGATCTTGTCCTGCAATTCTTCAGCAGCAGGCAGGAACTCATGCAGCGGCGGGTCAATCAAGCGGATGATTACCGGGTAGCCGTTCTTGTCTTTTTCATTGTCGACCATGGCGCGGAACAGGCCTTCGAAATCACTGCGCTGTGAAGGCAGCAGTTCATTCAAAGCAGCGGTGCGTTCTTCGCTTGTAGGAGCCAGAATCATGCGCTGTACAATCGGCAGACGTTCAGGTTCGAAGAACATGTGCTCAGTCCGGCAGAGGCCGATACCAACAGCACCGTAAGAACGGGCGCGGCGGGCATCTTTCGGGTAATCGGCATTGGCCCAAACCTGCAGACCGCGTTTCGGACCGGTAACGCCCAATTTAGCGCGAACATCCGGGCGGGCGCAGATTTCATCAGCCCAGTTCAAGATGGTGAGCAGTTCTTTCTGTTCTTCCAGAGACGGGCTGAAAGATTTGATCTTGCCCAGGAAGACTTCGCCGGTAGTGCCGTCAACGGAGATCCATTCACCTTCTTTGACCACTTTGCCATCAACTACCATCTGACGTTTATCAAGGTCGATTTTGATGGCGGAGGCACCGACAACACAGGGAACACCAAACTGGCGGGCAACAACGGCAGCATGGGAGGTGGCGCCGCCTTCAGAAGTCAAAATACCTTTTGCAGCGAGCATACCATGAACATCATCTGGTTTTGTAAACGGACGAACCATGATGGTGTCCTGTTTTTCTTCTTTGGACATCTTTTCGGTCAGATCGGCATCAAAGTAGACCTGGCCAACGGCGGAACCGGGAGAAGCGTTCACACCGGAAGCATAGAAGCGGCCTTCCTTCTTGGCCACTTTCTTGTCCTCCTGGTCAAACTGCGGGTGCAGCATGGAGTCAACGTTATCTGTGGTTATGCGCAAAACAGCTTCTTCTTTGGTGATCAGGCCTTCGTTGACCATGTCATAGGCAATCTTGATGGCGGCAGCAGCAGTGCGTTTGCCATCGCGTGTCTGAAGCATCCACAGGCGTCCACGCTCAATAGTGAATTCCATATCCTGCATGTTTTTGTAGTGTTTTTCAAGCGTATCGCAGATCGTCAGGAATTGATCATAAGCGGGTTTCAAGTCTTTGCCGAGGTTTTCAATTTTTTCTGTGTTGCGAATACCAGCCACAACATCTTCACCCTGGGCATTCAACAGGTAATCACCGTACAGTTTGCGTTCGCCGGTGGCAGGGTTACGTGTAAAAGCAACACCGGTACCGGAGTCATTGCCCATATTACCGAAGACCATGGTCACAATGTTGACAGCGGTTCCGAGGTCATCGGGAATATTGGTGGCGCGACGGTAGTCTACAGCGCGTTTACCGTTCCAGGATTTAAACACGGCTTCGGTAGCCAGACGCAGTTGTTCGAGAACATCCTGGGGAAATTCTTTCTTATGAGCTTTTGTGACAGCTTTGAATTTCTCAACAAGTTCTTTTAAAGCGGCGGCATCCAGGTCAGTATCAACCTTGGCGCCCTTTTCTTTCTTCATCTCATCCAAAACATCTTCAAATGCTTCATCGGGCAGACCAAGCACGACAGAACCGAACATCTGGATCAATCGGCGGTAGGAATCATACACAAAGCGTTCGTTCTTTGTAAGTGCAACCATGCCTTTAGCGGTTTCATCATTCAAACCGATATTGAGCACAGTATCCATCATACCCGGCATGGAGAATTTGGCGCCAGATCGGCAGGAAACCAACAAAGGATTTGTGGCATCGCCGAATTTCTTTCCAGATGCTTTTTCGATAGCTTTCAAGGCTTCCATCATCTGATCCCACTGACCTTCAGGGAACTTTCCAGTAGGTTGGTAGGCATTGCAGGCTTCGGTGGTGACGGTGAAGAAGGGTGGAACCGGCAGTTTAATCCTGGTCATTTCAGCCAGGTTGGCGCCTTTGCCACCCAGCAAACCGCGAACTTTATCCCAACTTCCACCGCAATATTTTTCGGCCTGTTCAACTTCGTCGAACAGATAAACCCATTTCTTTTGAACCATGTGTGCCTCCTGAGAATTAACAATTAATGCAATTTTTGGGAAAATCGCAATATTCGCTTTAAAACATGGATTCTACCACAATGGAAGAATGTTCTTCAAAAGAATCGTTTGCCGTACTGTAAAGAAGTTGAAAGGTACGATTTTCAACATCTGCCGGATAATATGGATAAGAGTTTTTGGAGGATTTTGTGCGTATTCTGATCATTGATGATGATCCCGCTTCAACTGAACTAATCCGTATCCTTCTGGCCAGTTTTCCCGCTGAAGTTATTTCCACCAACCTGCCGGCCGAAGGAATTGATCTGGCCAAAAAATTGAAACCCGATTTGATTTTGCTTGACCTGTGGATGCCTGAAATGGATGGACGCCAGGTTTGCAAAGCCATTCGGCGCTCCAGTTCTGTTCCCATATTAATCCTTTCTGCCCTTGATTCGCCGGAAACCATTGCAGAAGTCCTGGATGCCGGAGCTGATGATTATCTTATCAAACCGGTGTCTCAGAATATCTTGCATGCCTATATTAAAAAATTCTTACGGGTACAGCAAACCAGCCCGTTAATCATTTCACAAGCAGCCATCTAAAGAATATAAAAATAGTAGAATTAGTGGAAAAAGGAGTGCCGATCGTGCAAACCTGTTCCATTTGTCATACTCAAGTACCCGATTCTGTAGATGTTTGCCCTGCCTGCAAGGCAGATCTTTCCACATTATCTGAACAGGCAGCTGCCTTGAAGAAATACCGCAGTAATCCCAGAGTCCAATCTTTACGTGTTGCCGTAGCTGCAGATTGCTGCCCGGCCTGCCGAAAACTGGAAGGAACCTACTCAAAAGAAGATGTTCCAATTCTTCCAGCAAAGGGATGTTCCCATGAAAACGGATGCCGTTGTTTTTATGAACCAATCCTGAATGAAATCTACCCCTGACGGAAGGGTAAATGTCAATTTACTGTTAATTGACCTGCTTCCAGAGAAAGAATTCTTCCATCATTACCTTGAAAATCCAGTACAAGCCTGAATTCACCGGTTGATGGTGGTGTAATCTCACTATTTGTTGTTATCTTTTCTCCGGATTTCACTACTATATCGGGCAGACTGATTTGAGCAACCGGTTTGGCTTGCACAATTCCATCCGTTTGAACCGGATACAATCTCAGATAAAGGTGATTGACAGTCAATTCGCCCAATCCGCCATTTGTGAGATCCAACACAACACGTATATCTTCACCGGGGGCACCTGTCAGGCTCATTCTATTAATTATGGCAGGGAAAGTCGGCAATCCAGTATACCGGTAAAACCTTATTTTCTCCTTTTCTCCATCAGAAAATGTACCTGTCCAATTCCCGGCCTGCCCGGTGATTT
Source organism: Leptolinea tardivitalis (assembly GCF_001050275.1). Taxonomy (GTDB): domain Bacteria; phylum Chloroflexota; class Anaerolineae; order Anaerolineales; family Anaerolineaceae; genus Leptolinea; species Leptolinea tardivitalis. The sequence continues at coordinate 107,517 of NZ_BBYA01000002.1, read as the reverse complement.
TCCATAATTCTGGACCGGTTACCCGGCCTGCCGGACGAAAAGATACAACCCCGAATTCCCTTTCTGAAGATTGCAAGTTCGGTGTGATCGAATCGACCACCCCTAGAGCGGGGTTATTTTTTTCACCAAATATGACAATATCTCCTGGCAGCACACCATTCGGATCAACTTCAACAAGGGAGCCGGCGATATCCGTTATCCCCGGAACAAGAGGCTGGCTGTTGACTGGCTGGAGGACTTCACTGATAAATCCAGATGGTGATAAAGGAAAACCATCCAGTGATCCCTGTGAATTTGCCGCAAGACCTAATTGTGCCCAGCGATTTGCCCGGTTGACCATTCTCTCGCGCATTTTCGCTGGATCAGCGGCTTTATAAAAAATCGCCTTCGCATAACCCCGGGGAACAAGAAAAGTCGATTCGTCTGCATTGAAACACGATCCCACTACCCCTAATGGACTGGCATTGACACCCCAGTTGGCGCTGAGCAGATGAACCTGTATGTACGGATTGTTCTCTTTTTCAGTGACCTCAGCACCGAGAACAACACCGATATGCCCTGCCCAAACATCAACAGGTACTGGAACCAGATGTTCCATTCCATCCCAGGTTTGCACCGTCACAACCTGTGCTCCACCTTTTAATACCAACAGATCTCCTGTTTGTGGTAATTCCTCTGCTGGCCGTTCCATGAATCCCTGGTAATCCATCCACGTTTTTCCTGATGAATCAGGTACAGACAGGGATGAGGCAGTCCAATACTCTCCAGGGATCTGTTTGATTCCCAGGAAATTCAAGACAAATATGACACACTGGCACCAATCCGCCTCATGGGGATGCAGGGAAATGGTCGGAAACCAGCTAGAAACCAACAGGTGGCAAATTAGAAACACACGAGCAAGAATAAGAGTCGGAGTCATTACAATACCAGTGGAATAAACTTGAAAATACCATCAATTGCTTGAATGGGGGATAACCGTATAATACTCATATCAAAAGGAGTATACATGACCATCGAACAACAGGAAATAAAACATTCACCGTGGTCTCTCTCTCAGGTTTCTCTATGGATACTTATCCCGCTGGTTCTGGGAATCTTGATTTCCCTGCTTATCCCGCGGCCTGCCGTAGGCGTGATCTATCTGAGTGATGCGATCTACTACTATTCAGCCCATGACATCATCCAGCAATTAACAGCCGCTCGGAATTCTGCTGAAATTCGAGCTGTGGTCATCGTAATGAATTCACCTGGAGGAACCGTAACAGATACAGAATCTGTTTATCGCGAAATTATCGCCTTAAAACAACAGAAACCAGTTGTTACCGTCATTGAAGGTATGGCTGCCAGCGGTGGATACTACGCCGCCAGTGCCACAGATTATATTTTCGCCAAGGCCAGCTCTGAAATAGGCAATATTGGGGTAATCGGAACACAACCCGATAAACCGGCAGTCTATGAAGATATTTATTCAACTGGCCCTTATAAGATCTGGGGGATGCCTCGTGATTCATTTTCCCGTGAACTGGAAATGCTCAAACAGGGTTTTCTTCAGGCAGTAAAACTTGGACGCGGAGATCGATTGAAATTATCAGATGAGACCATTCTGCGCGGTGAGATTTATTCCGGTGGAGATGCCTTACGTGCCGGTTTAATTGATGCTCTTGGTTCACAAAGTGAAGCCGAAGCCAAAGCCGCTCAAATGGCTGGAATTCGACATTACACAGTCAAGGATATGTTTGATGTTGCCGGTCTGAAAGAGACAGTTGTAGCGCCAATGGGCTTTTTCAGAAAAGATTCCGATGGCAATATTTCCTCTTACCCGGCAAAAGCTGGTTTGTACCTGTTATACATCCCCGGTCTGGGAGATAACCAATGACACGCTCAAAACTATTTACGGCATTAATCTGTCTGCTTCTCCCTGGCCTATTGACTATTGGTTGGTTTTACTCAAACGTACCCAATACCCAATCCTCGAATTTGCCAGATTACCCCACCATTGATATTCCTCAACCACCAGTCTCCACGCTCATACCCCGAGCCACTCCTCCAGCTGTTCCCTCTACTACCATATTGTTTGATATGAGCCATTCCAATATGGCAACCCTTTCTGAGATTGACCCGTTCATCCGTTTCATTGAAGCAAAAGGTGGTGAAATCAGGGTAACCGAAAATGAATTCGATCTGGCTCAATTATTAAAATCGGCCAACGCCTATGTTACATTGGCACCAATTCAGGGATTTTCGGGGGCCGATATTACCGCTATTAAAGAATTTGTATATCGCGGGGGGAAGCTCATTGTTTCTGCGGATCCTACGCGAAATGTTATGTCAACAGAAAATCCAACAACAGGATATGCCCGCGGTTTCACAAGTGTGGAAGTTTCAAATATTCTTCTGGAACCTTTTGATATTTCAATCGCCGATGACTACCTGTACGATATGTCGAGCAATGAGGGAAATTTCCGAAATGTGATATTCAAAGAATTTGAAGATAATGACCTGACTCAAGATATCAATCAATTAGTGATTTATGGCGGACATTCAGTAACTTCCAATGGAAATTCCCTTGCCACAAATAATGAAACCACCTTCTCCTCAGCCACAGATCAATCTGGCAAGTTCTCGCCATTTGCCCTGGTGAAATACGGTCAGGGTAGTGTGCTGGCCATTGGAGATTTCAGCTTGTTGACATCACAGTATATCTATTCAGCTGATAATCAGGTTTTTGCAAACAATCTGGCTGACTTTATTACCCAACCTCTGCGGTCAAAGACTCTGGCCGATTTTCCACGGTTGTTCTCAGGAAAAATCCTCATACAACCTGTTAAAAAGATGGATGTGGATGGTGAATTTTTGACCGTGGTTTCCAAACTGGAATCATTGTTGGATGCCCGTGAAGGTGATTTGACCATCTCCAGAGAAGATAAATCATCTGTTGATCGGATCATTCTTTCGACTTTTGATTCAAAAGACAACCCGGAAGACATTATTAAGGCATTAAAACTCAACCTCAAACCTGAACCTGTAGAAACCGCAAGTAGTACACCAGTATCCACCCTGAAAGCAACATTGGAGACTACACGTACTCCGTTGCCAGAAGAAACAGTGGAAGAACCGGGAGGTAATGAAGAGTTCGCAACAGAAGTACCGACAGAACTTAAAGTTTCAGGGTCTGAGATTGAGGTTCCCGGAATGGGGCGATTAGCCTCTTCTGAACTCGGATTGGTAGGTCTGGTTCATGAAAAAGACCGGACAACCTTAATCATCATGGCAGAAACCCCTGAAAAAACCCGTGGTTTCGTAAAAGAGATTGCGTTGAATCAATTGACCGGTTGTTTTGTTTTCGGAAATGTGGCTGCCTGTAAAGTGACCGGCAGCGACCTCGAACCCAAGGGATAAATTTAATCTTTCACATATGTTTCTAGAAGAGCCCGGGCGATGAGTTCGGGCTCTATTATTGGCAACATATGATCCGCAACAGGGCTGTAATAAAACCGCCCATCTTTCAATTCTTGTGAAAGCTGGCGTAATTCATCTTCTGGAATAATTACATCACGACCGCCGGCTGCCACCACAATCGGATAATTTATCGCCTTTAACCAGGCTGTAGCGTCTGCCCGGTTGACCATGGCATATTGGCACATGGCGATTCCCCGTGGATCGGATTTTTCCATCACCCTTACCAGTTTTGGCAGCAACGCTGATTGTTCCGTCAACCGGGGTGCCATAGATTTGATAATGGAAGCACGCCCATTCTTCAAAACTTCCCGGCGGCTCTCCAGACGAGCCGCCATCTTTTCAGGAGTATCAGCCGCCGCACGGGTGGCGATTAACCCGAGCCCAATAACCCGGTCAGGATAGGTGTGTGCCATTTCCATGGCAATATATCCGCCCATGGAATGTCCTGAGATTACCGCCTGTTGGATATTGAGCCTGTCCATCAGCCGAATCACATCTGCTGCCATCTCCGGGATGGTGGCTTCTGTTCCCGTGATGGGGGATCTTCCCAATCCGCGTACATCTGGAAGAATGCAGCGGACTTTTTCTTTCATGATATTGGCTATAGGCAGCCAGGTGGTATGATCCAGCGGAAAACCGTGGATAAAAATAAAAACCTGACCACTTCCAAATTCTTCATAAAAAAGATCAACCGGTAAATTATTCATCAGATTCCTTTTTGTGATTGTGAATTGTAATTTTTGCCAGTTCCAGGGCTTCTTCCCGTGTTGATATTTCTCCAGAAGCCTGGGCTTCCTCCAATTTATCTAAAACATCACCGATAATTTTCCCTGGTTCAAGCGAAAAATGCCGCATGATATCGTCGCCAGAAATAAGGCGAGGTGGTTGCACCCAGGTTTCCCGTTTATCAAACCAGCCTTCCAGATATACAGAAATCTTATCCAACACGGCTGTCCAGGCTTCCTGTTCTGGCAATGTATCTGTTCGTGAAAGGGAATCCGCCAGACTGAGAAAACAGGTATCCACGCCAAAATCTTTGGCTGACCGGTAATATCTGTAAACATTGCGTCGGGAAGGCAGAGTATCCTTCATAATGGGAAAATGTGGCTTCATATGACTTTCCGTCATGACAGATAATCCATCTACTTCCACCTCGCTGAGCGCCAGAGATTGACCAATTCTTCTTGTTATTTCAGCACCAACCGTCTGATGTCCATAAAAATGGATCCGGCCATCCTCACCCGTTTTTGCCGTGACTGGCTTACCAATATCGTGTAATAACGCGCCCAGCAATCCAAGACTTTTACGGGTTCGGAATGGATTAAGCGAGTGGTTGTAATGCTTTTGAATATCCTGCCTGAATTTACCCAATTTCCCGGCGGTCAATCCAAGCATCAGGTTTCCACCGTCTTCCAGCATACCTTCCGGTGCAATGAACAGGTCTAGCAATTGATCCAGATGTTTGACAGCAGACAGGGTGTGCTCCCAGACATTCATGGTGTGCGGAAGGGATTGTTGAACTCCTTTGAGTTCAATCAATTCCGGGATTAATTGAGGAAGAACATTGAACGAATCCAACAGCCGAATGGCACTGGCCGGATGTGGGCTGTCTAACAGTTTGAAAAATTCATCCCTTTTTCGTTCAGCAGATACATGCTTCAAACCCAGACTGGCTTCCCGGATCATCTGGATAACGCCGGGAACCATGTGCAAATTGAATCCAAGCGCCATTCGGGCGGCCCGAATGGTTCGCACAGGATCATTGATAAAAGCATGCTCGGAACAAGGCCTAAGCAGTCTGTCTTTAAGGTCCTGCCTTCCCCCCAGCGGATCCTTCCAATCAGTGGGATTATGCAGCCGATATGCCACCGCATTAATCGTAAAATCGCGATTTTTCAGGTCTTCCTCAAGTGTTTCTGCCTGAAAACGCCCGAAATCAACCACATCGGTTTGCCCATTTTCTGTTATCAGAATCCGGTACATGCCTCGGGAATCATCCAGGGTGAAAAAGTTGCCACCCAGTCTATCTGCTGCCTGCCGGGCAATCTGACGCGGATCAAAAGGAAATATCAGATCAATATCATGGCTGAGTTTTCCAGCCAGTTGATCGCGCACCGAACCACCCACCAGCCAGGCATCGGCTGAAGGTTCAATAACATCCCGCAGACGAAAAATTATGTCCAGGGAAGACGTATTTGCCTGTTTAATCATAGGCACAAGTCCAATGGATTATGGTTGGTATCGCTCCAGGTCAACCACTCCAATAAAGGGAAGGTTGCGGTAGAAATCATCGATATCAAGACCATATCCAAAAACGAATTTATTCGGGATCGTGAATCCAGTGTATTTCACCGGCACATTAACTTCGCGGCGTTCCACTTTATCCAACAGGGTACAGATACACAGGCTGGCCGGATCTCTGGTTTCAAGGAGTTCTATCACTGATGCCAGAGTGTGACCGCTGTCAATAATATCTTCAACCAGAATGACATGCTTGTCTTGAATGGAACAATTCAGATCAAGAGTGATGCGAACCTGTCCTTGAGATTCTCGCCCTCCCACCCCGTAAGAGGAGACGGCCATAAACTCAATCGCAAGCGGTGTATCAATATGACGGATCAGGTCCGTCAGGAACATTACACCGCCCCGCAGGATGCAAATTAATAAAATTTCTTTACCGGCATAATCACGGCTGATTTCCGCCCCTAATTCGGTGATCCGTTTCTGTAATTTATCTTCAGGAATCAAGACTTCAGCTAAAAAATCGCGATAATCTTTCATGGAGGAATCCTCTATTTACCTGTAAGAAATTGGCGTCAAGATCGGGGGACTTCATGGTGGGCGCGGCAGCGGGCTTCATACATTTCTGCTGCTCCCACAATAACAACCGGGTCACTATAACGGGCAGGCTTCCCATTGACCAATCGTTGTGTCCGGCTGGCCGGACCGCCACAGACCATGCAGATTGCCTGCAATTTATCCACGCGCTCTGCCTTGGCCATCAATACAGGCATGCAGCCGAAGGGTTCTGCTCGGAAATCCGTATCCAAACCAGCTACAATTACACGGATACCTTTTTCTATTAATTCATCGATGACATCCAGAATGGCATCATCGAGAAATTGAGCTTCATCAATCCCGACGACCGTGACATCGGGTTCCAAAAGAGAAAGGATTTCCCGCGCCGTGGCAATAGGAACTGCATCAAAAGCAGACCCGGCGTGTGAATTAATCTGTTCTGCTGAATAGCGCATATCGATGGCCGGTTTAAAAACCTGCACTTTCTTTCGTGCGATCACAGCCCGTCTGAGACGCCTGATCAATTCATCCGTCTTGCCGCAGAACATCGAACCGCATACTACTTCAAGAGAACCAATCGTATCCGTCATGCCATCCTCAGAATATTTTTGGATTAATTCTATACCAAACCTTCACCCGGCATATTAAAAATTTCAGGCAGGTAATTTTCGTACCTGCCTGAAGTGTTTTTCTGTCCGTTGCGCTTAAGCAGCGGCTTCTTCGGCACCAACCGGGAGTTCGTATCCCATCTGGCGCAATTTTTTCTTGAGATCAATCAGAGATTTGCGGCCGAAGCCTTCAATAGCCAGAACGGCATCTTCACCCTCGCCTAACTTTGCAAGGAACTGACCAACATTGGTAATTCCGGCTTTAGAGAGGGCATCAGTCGGACGGTTGCCCAGTGCCAGTTCGGCAATGGGTCGTTCGGGTGAGACTTTAGCGCTCTCGCGGGCTTTTTGAGAATCAACAATATCCTGACGAGCCTGCAATTTTTTGTAGAAGCGGTCAACCTGTCCTTCAACATCCAGAATACGCTGCTGCTGGCCGGTAAAGAACGGGTGGCATTTTGAGCACACCTCGGTGTGAATCACTTTCTTGGTGGAGCCTGTTGTCCAGGTATTGCCGCAGGCGCAAATCACCTGGGCATCGGTGTAATACGTTGGGTGAATACCCTTTTTCATTACGAATTACCATCCTTTCAAAGGAATTGACTGCATCCGGCAATCCATCTGATGGTTGACGGTGCAGCAGCCTTGCCTTTTGTTATGCCGCCGCTGTTTCTGTAACAGGGTCAACCGAGACCATTTTCTGGCCGTTCGGCAGGGTGGCAAACACTACGACACCTTCTGCAGTCGCAAAGAGGGTATCATCTTTTCCGATGTCAACATTATGACCGGGTTTGATGTGAGTACCACGCTGGCGCACGAGGATGTTGCCTGAGAGAACATGCTCTCCAGCGAACTTCTTCACGCCCAGCCGCTGTGAATTACTATCGCGTCCGTTGCGGGTTGAACCGCCGCCTTTTTTATGTGCCATTGTTCCTACTCCAGTACGATCGATTTGATCATCAAGCGGGTATATTTCGCGCGGTGACCAGTTTTGACACGGATGCGTTTCTTCGGGCGGTATTTGAAAACCACCACTTTCGGACCTTTAACCTCATCTTCTACGGTGGCTTTGATGGTGGCCCCTTTGACGCTGGGCGTGCCTACTTTGACGGTATCACCGTCAACAACCATTAAAACCGAATCCAGGCTGATTTCCTGGCCGGCTTCGACGGTCATGCGGTCCACATCAATTGTGGTACCTTCGACGGCTTTGTACTGCTTGCCGCCACATTCCAAAATGGCATATTTCATTACGCCTCTCCAATCTTCACTTCGCCGCAGACCGCGTCTTGTTTCATTGACCCGAGTTGCGGGGAAGTTGGGGGTTGAAAACCGCCGGTTCCCCGGCGGTTTAATCGGTCGGGATAGGGATCCCATTTCTTGTGACGTCTTTTTTGCGTCACCAGTGCCTCCACAGAGATTCGAACTCTGGTTTTAGCCTTGAAAGGGCTGCGTCCTGGTCCCCTAGACGATGGAGGCAACGGACAAGATTTTACCAGATAGTACCCTGTAGTCAAGGATTTTTCAGGGTAATTTTTATCCAATTTTTCCGGTCATCTGCAGCAGGCTGCCCACTGCCGCCAGACCGAACACCACAATGATCAATCCGGATATGCGATTGACCCAGATCAAGCCGGTGGCGGTAAATTTCTGCCGGAACAGGCTGACCAGACCCGAAAGGCACAACCACCACAACGCCGACCCGATCACCACACCCAACACGAGCAGGCCGGCTGAGGTATACCCTCCATTAGTCGCAGCCAGTCCCATTCCGGCAAACACAGCAGCAAAAGACAGAATAGTCATCGGGTTAGTGATCGTCAGAAAAAAGGTGGATAAATAATCTCCCCAGATAGACGTGCTGGATGCATTGGCCGCCTGCTCCGCCGGCCGTGAAAATAGAGTTTTCACGCCAAGGTAAATTAGAAAAGCGCCGCCAATCAAACGCAGCCAGAACTGCTGGCTGACTAAAAAACTGGAGATGAATGTCAGTCCGAACGCAGCCACACATCCGTACATTCCATCGGCGGTGGCAGCTCCAAGCCCGGATACCAGGCCGGAGATACGCCCGCTGCTCAGCGTCCGCCGAATGCACAGTACCCCGATTGGCCCGACCGGAGCTGCAATGGAAAAACCCATGATGATCCCTTTGATGATGACCGGCAGTTCCATGATTTTCACTTTCTAAAAAGAAACCATATATGGTAAATCAATTTAATATCCCCAGTTTTTCAATAAATCGTTATGCCTGATAATGAACCCTCAAACATCTAGATGACATGTATCATTCCAACAGACTACGTTATAAAAAGTATGGTTTTGTTCAAAAATATTAATCGCACATGGATCTTGATGAATTCGCCAGAAATGATCCTTCCCTGCTCCAAGAATAGACAATAATATCATGCGATTAACAACTGTATGACTTACCAGAACAATCGTGCTGTCAGGGTGTTTTTCACATAATTCTCTGATTGTGCTCATGGCACGCTCTTTTACCTGGGTCAGGCTCTCGCCTTCAGGAATATACGCCATTTCTGGTATTTCATACCACACCTTAAGTAAATCAGGCCATCTTTTATTTACGTCTTCAGGTGTCAATCCCTGCCATTCACCATAATCAATATCATTCAATCCATCGCAAGGAACTACCGGCAAATCACAGAACTCTCCGATCTTTTTGGCTGTTTCTAAAGCTCTCCCCATCGGACTGGAGTAAATAGCAGTGGGTTTCCATTTTTTCGATATTTTCATGCCCGTTCTGGTTGCCTGATCAAGTCCAGTTTGATTAAGAGGTATATCGTACCTACCACGAAATCGTTCAATTCTATTCCATTCAGTTTGACCATGACGTACTAAGATAATCTTGACTGACATAAATATCTATCTCCTTGTAATTTTCCCTGGTTATCTTTCTTCACATTTCGACATTCCAATGAATTCAAGTAATTTGCACTTTTGATAAAACGGGAACCATTATTTCTTGAATAGCTCGTATTTCATAAAGAAAAAGATTTTGTTTCTTCGAAATAATTGAAAAGCGCATCAAATTCTCATTATGAAAAATGGAAAACCATCTGTGTTGCTTCTTAATCAAAAAGTCTCTATACACCCAACAGGTTGTATAGAGACTATCAGCCAATTTTGGCAGTATGCTGCTTTTTTGCGAGTCTCATCGCTATATTTATTATAAGCATCGAAAAATTTCCCGTCAATAAAAAGTCGAAATTATGATTTATAATAATTTCCGTTGGTGATGAGGCTCACCCGAAACCGTCCTTTGACTGATAGCCTCTACTGAATTCTTCAGTGGAGGCTTTTTATTTAAATAATCCAATCCTTAATACCAGTTCAGAATAATTCACCTTTATTAAAACAACCAGAAATATTATTCCAGTTCCGAGTTAATCAACCCGGTTATGTGGTTTGATCAACTCTGAAAGATATGTAAGGAAATAATTGGTAAAAATGGAAGAGACAATTTTTGATATCGAAATGAGTCAACCTGGGCGGCCGACAGGTCAGTATTATTCTACAGAACAAAATCAATTACGGCTCGCCAGAATACTATATCCAGAAATTGTATTACCTTTCGATATCGGATTTCTTCCAAATACAATTACATCCCAGGGGGATCCACTGCAGGTTATTCTTCTGGGCAATGCTTCTCATCCGCCGAAAACGCAAGTTCCTGCACGCATTTTAGGCGGAGTACAAACTAACGGAACACCACCATTCCTGTTGGCTGTTTCTGTAGCGGATGATAATTTCAAAGCAGTAACTTCATATACCGATCTTTCAGATCCACAACGTACCGAGTTGTCTCGTTATTTTCAGCCGTCAAAAGATGGTGCAATAACCTGGTTGGATACGAAGACAATAAAACCAATAATAAAGGAATCGGCTCGCAATTTCCGTTTGATTAATAAGGCAGGGTTTCAGCCAGCTTCTCAACCTACCTGGAAACCCGTCGATTCTCACCATCATATTACAGGCTATGACGAAACAGAGCATTACACACCTGCTGAATACACTTTTTTCCAGCTCCCTTATCATATCCAGCATTATGTAAGTGAACATCTGGCTGATGATGAACGTATTCTTTACGCTCTCTACCGTCCCCCTATGCGAAGTCTCAAACATAAATCCTGGCTTGGTAGAGAAAAAATCAATGCAGGTGTTCTGATTTTAACGACTCAACGATTAATCCAGCTTGTTGAGTTAGTGCCATTGGGAGATAGTGGAGTTCGTTACGGCTTTAATGCGAAAATAGGCCCATTGGAACGTTTGATCAGTTTCAAGTGCGATCAAATAGGGGAAGAGGTAATGCTTCTACAAACCTCCTGGGAAGCCTCTAAAGGTGTTGAAATTCTAGAATGGGAAGCACCACTATATTCTCGGTCTGCTCTTTTAGAAATGACGGAGATATTGGCCAAATTTTTACCCCAAAATATCAATCCCAAAACTTTGCGTCGGGCCGTAATTTCTCACCCAACGGATCTTCCGGCTCTTGTTGATCCAGCCAGTAATAATCCACAATTGGAAAATTCTCTGAATCAACATTTTTCTGAGATACTTCACACTCTTCTAAAACCGGATGAAATTGCATTTGCCTGGGCTTTGTGGCCATCCTGGTATGAAAATACTGGTTTTGCCCGAGTATTAATTGTGACTGACAATCGTGCACTCGTAATCTCTGAATCAGAATTAAAAAATGACAGTAAACAGGAGTATCCATTAACCCAAATTGCAACTTTAGAGTATGCAGGATCAATAATCCATTCACATATTTGTTTTAATATTATCGAAAAAGAAACCTCTCGATCAATTCAATTGAATTTTCCTTATCCGGCTGAAGGAGCATTCCATAAATGTTTTGAAGCCATGCGACGCTGCATGGCTGTTTTACCGCTCTGTGACAACGATAAATAATTTAGATAATCATTCTTGCCTGTAAAGATCTTATAAAGATATAACCGAATACAGGCGGAATCTTGTATGTCTTTAATATATTAAATAATCACCTTGCTTTGTAAATAATAAGAGCACCTAGAGCGAATAATACTGTGGCGTAGGTGAATCCGACAATAGGATTAAATGCCGACCACAATGCTCCAACGATGACACTGGATAAAAAGTCACCCAACCCATTTATGGTAGCTAATACGCCATACCCGGTACCTCGAACATCTTCAGGTAATAAATCAGCTGCTAAAGCTCCTTCCAGTGCATCTTCAGCAGCAATGAAAGTGCCGCCTAACCCGAAAAGTAAACCTAACATCCAAACAGACGGAACAGAGACAATCCAACCTATTCCCATGATTGCTGCAAGTAAATAGCCCAGTGTTAATAAACCTCGTTTTCCAATACGATCGGATAATGCACCAATTGGATAAGACATTCCTGCGTAAAAAACATTGTGAAGGATATAAAGAGCAATCGCTGTTTGCCCCGCAACTTTTGCACCTAAATCAGGTGTTAATACTTCAATCGCACGTAACGTCAGCAGACTGTGTGCAAAATCTCCCGCGCCAAAAATACCGACCCCAATCAAGAATATCTTGAATCGCTTTGGAAGAGTGGAAATGGTTTGGAAAAGGTTCCCGTTCCGAGCTGGAGTACGAGTTTGTTCTTTAATAAAGAAAGCAAAAGATAAGGCAGATAAAATGCCAGGGATGAGTGTGATCCAGAAGATTTGCCGGTATGTTGTCTCCGAACCATTATGTCCCGCAAGTAAAGCAGTCAATCCTAAGGCTAAAATTGGGCCAGTTACTGCTCCCAGAGTATCTCCCGCACGGTGAAAACCAAATGCCCTTCCACGAGCTTCGGGAGAAACGGATTCAGCCAACATGGCATCGCGAACCGGACCTCTAATTCCTCTACCAAACCAACCAACCGTTCTTATTAGCAGGATGCTTCCCCAGCTATGAGCCAATGCAAATAGCCCAGTGGTGATCCCTGTAAGTAAATAACCAAGTACAGCAATTGGTTTCCGCCGTCCAATTCGATCACTAAACCAACCTGCCCCCAATTTTACAAAGGATGAAACAGCATCGGCCACACCCTCAATAAAACCAAGCGATGCAGCAGGTGCTCCAATTGAAATCAAGAATAAAGGTAAGATCGATGTCGCCGCTTCGTGTCCAGCATCGCTAAAAAAACTGGCTAATGCCATTCCTATTACATTCCGATTTAACCAGGTCTTGGGACTCTCTTCAATCTTGTCGTTTATTTCCATAGTCATGCTTCTCCAAAGTTTGGGACTTATATACCCAAACCTATATTAAAAATAGAAATCTTGTGTCATCCTATGTGATAGCGGAATTCTTATTTTTTACAGAAACGCAATGCCGTGTATTGGACGATTCTGGCAGAATTCATACCATTCGATTTTCCTGTTATTTTTGGGTATTAAGCATCAGCAAAGCTTGAACAATATCTCGCCTGTCTATTGTTCCTACCATTTTTTCTCCTTGCATAACAGCCAATGGATGCTTGCCTCGATTAACCATCATTTCTGCGGCTAACATTAATGGATAATCCTCCGGGATACGAATCACATCAGGGTTCATCAAATTTTCAACAGGCGTCTCTGTCCACCTATTAATAAGACTTTCCTCTACCTGTCGTTGCATAGGGCCTCCAAAACTTGCAGGAATTGGTAGAGTAAACAAATCGCGAATTCCCAGAACACCTAAAACTTTTTCATTCTCTACAACAAAGACTGTTTCTACCTTTTTTTGGATCATAACTTCAGCAATGGTTCGTAATGAACTTCGAGTTGATACAACCATAAAATCTTTCTGCATAAAGTCTTTAACAATCATCTCTAACTCCTATTCTTGAAAATCGATGGACCATTTTCTCTTTATGAATTGCAATACAGATTGTCATTTAGAAAGATTTTTCGGAATAAAAGCAATTCGTCTCTATTTATGAAAAAAGCTTCTACCAAAAGGTAGAAGCCATTAACCAAATAATATGGTATACCTGCGAGCTTCATCGCATGGGTTTTGTTTTTATTATTTTACACCTCTTATCAGGTTCGTTCAATTTTTTCGTCAAAAAGGCTTTACAAAGATGAATCAATTCGGTGGCTTTCAAAATTCACGGTTCAATATTTGACCTGCATATGGCCGCCTCATATCCCGGCTTGCTTACATACGGTCCCACCGGATAGGTTTCCATTAACGCCGGATTAAACGGAGCCAGTAAACGCGGCAGTTCAACCCCCTGCCCGCCTTTTACCCAGTTCCAGGCATCCTCTTTTAAAAGCATAACCGGCATGCGCTCATGCACCGGAGATACAACCTCGTTGGCGCTGGTGGTGATGATAGTGCAGGTTTTTATTGGCTCCACCTCACCATCTGGCTGCCAGATTTCCCACAACCCGGCAAAAGCAAAAGGCCGGCCGTCTTTTCTTTTGAAATAATAAGGCTGCGTCTTGCCTTTTCCGAAAGCCGGTTTCTGCCATTCATAGAATCCATCGGCGAAGATCAGGCAGCGCCTCTTTTGAAATGCCTGACGAAAGGATGGTTTCTCCGTCAGAGTTTCCGCCCGGGCATTAATTAGCTTGTAGCCAATAGCCGGATCTTTTGCCCACGAAGGGATCAACCCCCAGCGCAGCCATTCTGCCTTTCGAGACACTGCGTCAGTGGCGGCCAGAACCGGCTGGCCAGGTGCCACGTTGTATCGCGGTTCCCAGTTCAAAGGGATTTCACTCAACCCAAGCTCATCACTCAAATCAGCCAGATCAAAAGCAATCGTAAAACGTCCGCACATAACTTAAGTATAGCGAATTTTTCTCCTACCTTTACTCCACTGCCCGATCTTCAACAGTTTGCCTCCTCCGATGTCTGATCGTCAACTCAAGTAACTTTCCCGATGCCTGATCTTCAACGCAATTGCCGCCTTCCGCTGCCGAGTTTCAACTCAACTGACTCTTCCGCTACTTGATCTTCAACGCAATTGCCGCCTTCCGCTGCCTGAGCTTAAATTGTCTGACTCTTCCGCTGCCTGAGCTCGTCGAAGGCAGATTCCAACGCCCTCCGCAAATGGGTTCTACACACTATCCCATCGGAACACCCCCGGATTTTCATCAAGAATAAAAGCAGCGCATGTTCATTCGGTATAATTACCGTAATCCTGAAGATCACGAGGGACATATGCCTGATCCAATTGTGGAATGCATTCCCAATTTTTCTGAAGCACGTCGTCCGGATGTGGTGGAACAGATCATGTCCGCCATCCGTTCTGTGAATGGCATCCATATCCTTGACCATCACTCTGACCTTGACCATAATCGTACAGTTGTAACCTATGTAGGCACGCCCGGTGCTGTGGAAGAAGCGGCCTTTCAAGCCATTAAAACCGCAGGAAAACTGATCAATCTCGACCAGCATACCGGCGAACACCCCCGCATCGGAGCGACAGATGTGGTTCCGTTTGTGCCCATCAGCGGAGTGACCATGCAGGAATGCGTGGAGATGGCCCGCCGTTTAGGGAAACGTGTGGGTGATGAATTATCCATTCCGGTCTATTTATATGAAGCGGCCGCCGCTCGCCCTGAACGTCAGAACCTGGAAAACATCCGGCGCGGGGAATATGAAGCCTTGAAAATTGAGATGGGTGTGAACCCGGACCGTAATCCAGATTTCGGGCCTTCGAAAGTTTCCACCGCTGGTGCAACCGTGATTGGCGCCCGCGCTCCATTGATTGCCTTCAATATCTACCTGACTACCAATGATGTTACCATTGCACAGAAGATCGCCAGATCGGTGCGTAATTCGTCCGGCGGTTTCCGATACGTCAAAGCGCTGGGACTTCTGGTCGAAGGCCGCGCGCAGGTTTCCATGAACCTTACCAATTTCCGTCAGACTCCGGTTTTCCGGGTGATGGAAGCGGTACGTTCTGAAGCCGCTCGCTACGGTGTGGCTGTGCATCACAGCGAACTGGTTGGCCTGATCCCGCAGGATGCTCTTCGTGATTCCGCCGCCTGGTATCTGCAGCTCGATGGTTTTGAACCGGATCAGATTCTCGAAGAGAAATTGAATCAGGTACGGTTGGAAAAAGCCGCAGTCCCTGCCATTCCGGGCAAAGATTTCCTGGATCAGTTGTCTGCCGAAACACCCACTCCCGGCGGCGGCGCGGCAGCCGCATATGCCGGTTCGGCGGCAGCCAGTCTGGTAAGCATGGTAGCCCGGTTAACAATCGGCAAAAAGAAATATGCCGCTGTTGAATCCCGTATGAAGCTAATCATTGAACAGTCAGAAGCATTGCGCCTTAAGTTATTAACCTCTATGCAGGAAGATTCTGCCGCGTTTGAAGCATTTATTACTGCCAGTAAATTACCAAAAGAAACCCAGGAAGAACAAACCCAACGGGCTCAAGAGATGGAGAAAGCCACCCGCACAGCCATTGATGTTCCAATCAAGACCGCAGAACAAGCCTTGCAGGCCATGCAACTGGCTCTGGAAGTGGCTGAGGCCGGGAACATCAACGCCATATCCGACGCCGGTTCCGCCGGTGAATTGGCCAAAGCCGCCATCACGGCAGCCGGATACAATGTGCGGATTAATTGCCAGGGGTTGACCGATTCTTCAACCGCGCGCAACTATATGGAAAAAGTCCGTGGAATCGAAAAATCTGCCGCAGACATTCTGGCAAGGCTGAGAACTGTCTTATCCACTCGTGGGAATTTTCCACTGGAATAAATCCAATACCTTGAGGAGCACGAAATGGGACTTAAATCGGATAGCTGGATCCGCAAGATGGCACAAGAACATAAAATGATCGAACCCTTCGCTGACCGACAGATCCGGCAGGGGGTGATTTCGTATGGAGTTTCGTCCTACGGATATGATATCCGTGTGGCAGATGAATACAAAATATTCACCAACGTTTTCTCTGCCGTTGTCGATCCGAAAGAATTCGATCCACGGTCAATGGTCGATTTCAAGGGAGATGTTTGTGTGATCCCCCCCAACTCCTTCGCCCTTGCCCGGACGGTAGAATATATGCGCATTCCCCGCAGCGTATTGACCATCTGCCTCGGGAAAAGCACCTACGCCCGCTGCGGCATCATTGTCAATGTAACCCCCTTCGAACCAGAATGGGAAGGTTATGTTACGCTGGAAATCAGCAATACCACTCCACTTCCAGCCAAGATTTATTCCAATGAAGGTATTGCCCAGGTTCTCTTCTTCGAAGCTGATGAAGGCTGCGAAATTTCTTATGCCGACAAGAAGGGTAAATACCAGGGACAGCAAAATATCGTTCTGCCAAAACTCTAAGAGGCTGCACTACGAATACAACCCGAAAGGTACCATCATCGTTTGCTTCTTTGCAAATCACACCGCCATTCGGCGGTGTGCTGTTGGGTGCCATTTTATTCCTGATTGTTGTGCTGTTGACTGGAGAAGGTATTGTCCGTCTCGGAATCCAGGCAAATCTATGGCCAGAACCGTTGCTGGGTACAGCCAATGCAGAGATGGATATCAAGGTCCAGGCACTTGACAGACTTGTCAAACAGCAACCGGTTGACTGCCTTTTTCTGGGCAGTTCCCAGCTGGATACAGCCATCAATCCAGGTGTGTTTTCGGATGAATATCAAAAACTGACGGGTGAAACACTTCATTGTTATAACTTCAGCCTTGGCACTCTGACAGCCGGACCGGCTGGCAGAATTGCCACATTACTGGTGTACCGTTACCATCCTAAAATGCTGGTCCTCGGTATTTCTGCCCGCGATTTCTCCCGTGATTTCGGTGAGCTGGCCCGCCCGTTGACAGATGATCCCTGGGTAAGACACAACCTGACAGATCAAAACCCCGGCGGTTGGCTCACGGAAAATTCCCTCTTCTATCGCTTTCTGGGACAAATACGGG
The DNA here is from genome assembly GCF_001050275.1 of Leptolinea tardivitalis. Lineage (GTDB taxonomy): Bacteria > Chloroflexota > Anaerolineae > Anaerolineales > Anaerolineaceae > Leptolinea > Leptolinea tardivitalis. Next base: position 89,765 of record NZ_BBYA01000002.1, on the reverse strand, counting down.
TTGCACTCGATCCCGATTACCAGGCATTGCGCAGCCGTATGCTTCAACAACTCGCTCCAGATGGATTCCTTCAATATACCGGCAATACCCTGACCATTGATACCACCAGCTTCATCCCCAAGTTTAAATTGAATGCAGAAGACCTTTCGGGGCTGGATGAAGTCATGGCATTAAAAGATCAGGGTGTGCATATCATTCTTCTGGAAGTGCCTGTGTATCCCGGCTTTTTACCCGATTATGTGGAAGGCAGCGAAAGAAAATACTACACAGCTTTCCGAGCTCCGGTTCAGAATCGCATTGATGTTTACCGTGTGCCTTTTATTTATTCCCAGGAAGAAATCGGTTCGTTGATTCGTGATTCTCAATGGAATGATGTGAAACACCTCAATACCAGCGGCGCAGAATCTTTCAGCGTATGGGTTGCCCGCAAGATCGCGGGAGTCTTGCAGCATGACACCTCAACCCATACGATTTGGAATAATGAATATGGAAATCATTAGTCTTCCATTTGTGTACTTTTTGGCCGCGGCATTGGGGGTGTATCACCTGCTTCCCCGGCGCGGGCAGAACATCTGGCTGCTGCTTTGTTCGCTCTATTTCGCCGCGTCCTGGCGCTGGGAATTTGCCGTCATACTGGGCAGCTCCATTCTGATTAATTACCTGATTGCCCGGAGAATAGCGGCAGGAATTTTACATAAAAAAGCCTGGCTGTGGGCTGGTATTGGATTGAATACCGCTGGATTGCTCTTTTTCCGATTCGCTGCCACCGGCTACATTGACCTGATCCTCAGGGTTTTATCAGGTGGAACTTCACTCTCCACCAAAATCCTTCTGCCTATCGGATTTTCCTTTTATACCCTTCAGGCCATTGCCTATCTGGTCGAAGTGTATCAAAAGCAAATCTCACCAGAACATGACCTGGTTGATTTTGGCCTTTTCCTGGCGTACTTCCCACACCTGATCTCAGGTCCAATTGAACGAGGAAAAAATCTGCTTCCACAGATCAAACAAAACCGCCTCGTGGGGAACAACGAGCTGGCCGAAGGCGGCTGGCTGATTCTGACCGGACTTTTCCGCAAGCTGGTCATTGCCGGTACTCTCGTGACACTCTTACCTGAAGGAATATTCGCCCGCCCGATGGAATTCGCCGCCAGCGACCGGTGGATTGCGATATTGATCTACGGAATCTGGTTGTATAACGATTTCGCCGGTTATACCGGCCTTGTACGGGGAATCAGTCTCCTCTTCGGAATCCGTTTATCGCCGAATTTCAAGCAGCCGTTTTTCGCGCACAATATGCTGGATTTCTGGAACCGCTGGCATATGTCATTATCCTTCTGGCTGCGAGACTATATCTTCTTCCCCATCCAGAGATTTCTCATCCGGCGAGGATTTTCTGCCGGCAAACCGGCGCGTATCATACTGCCGCCATTGGTAACCATGCTGGTCAGCGGGATTTGGCATAATGCTACCCTGGCCTTGCTGGCATGGGGTGCACTGCACAGCCTGTATCAAATGGCAGACCATTTGATCTCTCAGAAACCCGGATTCATTTCACCGAAAAAACAACCACGATGGAAACAGATCCTTTTTTCTCTGCGGGTATATTGTCTGCTGCTGCCAACCTGGATGCTTTTCGCCGCCGGCAGTTTGAAACTGGCCGCCGGATTTTGTTTGTCGTTATTCACCGGCGGTGGCACCACTCGTTTTCGCCTGTTGGAACTGGTATTTCCGATGGCTGCCCTCATGGTTTCATTTTTCCTCGATGCTTTTCAAGAAAAACATGGTGAAGAACGAACGGTTTTTTCCTTCCCTCGACCTGTGCAATCTGTAGTGGTTGGATTGGGTATTTTATGTGTAGTATTAAGTATTCTTTGGAGCAATATCCCATCTGCCGCTTTTGTTTATCAGGGTTTCTAATCCATTGACAAGGAATTACTATGACAGACAACTGGTATCAGAATGCCATCTTTTATGAAGTGTACGTCCGTGCTTACCGTGACAGCAACAATGATGGAAATGGCGATATTCCCGGTTTGATTGAAAAACTGGATTACCTCAAAGACCTTGGCGTCGATTGCCTGTGGCTTCTCCCTATGTATCCATCCCCGCTGAAAGATGACGGATACGATATTGCCGATTACATGCATATACATCCCGATTTTGGGACAATAGAAGATTTGAAGAAATTGCTTGATGAAGCCCACAAACGTGGAATACATGTGGTGGCTGACCTGGTTCTCAACCACACATCTGATCAGCATCACTGGTTTCAGGCTGCCCTCAAAGATCCATCTTCACCCTACAAGGATTACTATGTGTGGAGCAAAACAGGCAAAGAATTTGCCGATGCCCGTATCATCTTTGTAGATACCGAGCCTTCCAATTGGACCTATTCCCCTGAAGTAGGCGAGTATTACTGGCACCGTTTTTTTGCATCACAGCCTGATTTGAATTATCGCAATCCAGCTCTGCAGGAAGAAATGCTTAATGTAATGCGCTTTTGGGCGAAGTTGGGATTGGACGGTTTTCGGGCAGATGCCGTTCCCTATTTATTTGAGCGGGAAGGCACAAACTGCGAAAATTTACCTGAAACTCATGATTACCTGAAAAAAATCCGCAAAGTACTGGATGCCGAATTTCCCGGTCGGATTCTGCTGGCAGAAGCCAATCAATGGCCGGCAGACGTACGCGAGTATTTTGGTGATGGTGATGAATTTACGATGGCCTTCCATTTCCCATTGATGCCGCGCATCTATATGGCCATGAAAAAAGGCGATCCAGCTCCCATCCAATGGGCGATTGAAAACACACCGTCCATTCCTGAAGGCTGCCAGTGGTGCACTTTCCTGCGCAACCATGATGAGTTGACGTTGGAGATGGTCACTCCGGAAGAACGCGATTGGATGTGGCAGCAATACGCTCCGGATCCGAAGATGAAACTGAATCTGGGTATCCGCCGCCGATTTGCTCCACTCATGGATAATGATCCTGCAAAAATGAGGCAGGCCGAAGCCATTCTCTTCTCTCTGCCGGGAACCCCTATCATATATTACGGGGATGAAATCGGCATGGGCGACAATATCGACCTTTTTGATCGAAACGGCGTTCGCACTCCCATGCAATGGTCAGCTGAGGCACCCAATGCCGGCTTCTCCGATTCCAATCGGCTATATGCCCCGGTGATCAATAGTCCGACCTACAACCCGCAAAAGGTGAATGTGGCTGACCAGCAAAAGGACCCGTCTTCTTTTTTGAACTTCATGAAACATCTTATCCGTCTGCGCAAGGAACGATCATTCCTGGCTGGCAGCCAGATCAAATTTATCGATGCAGGCAATCCTTCAGTACTCTGTTATCTCCGTGAAGATGGCAGCCGCAGGATGATGGCTCTTCATAATCTTGGTGAAGATACTGTCAGTGTAGCCCTTGCCGGAGTATTGGATGTCTCTCCCCGAAAGGAACTGCTGACCAATACAGTAATTCCACAGGGATCAGAATCAATCCAACTGAAGGCACACCAATCTGCCTGGTTGGAATAAAAACGCCACAGATAGAATCAGGATTTCTTATCAGCCAGTACCCGTAATACCAGACCTTCCCACGGCGAGAGGTCGATATGATCACTCTCAGCCAATCCTGACCGGTCCATGCCAGTTGAAACGATAATCTCCAGTCTGCCGAAACGCCGCAAATTGAGGCGCATGGTGGTATCTCCCAGATTAAAGACGGTGATGATTTTTTCATCCCCGGCTTCTCGCAGATAGGCGAAGCAATTTTCTGGCACGGGGTCAATGCTCTCATAACGACCAGAGTGCAGGGCTTTTGATTGTTTCCGGAACGCCAGAAGGCGCCGATAAAGATTCAACATGGATGTCGGGTCTTTTAATTCGGTCTCCATATTGATTGTTTTGTAATCATCCGCCAGTGGAAGCCAGGGCGTGACACCTTCTGATGTGAAACCAGCATTGGGTCCAGCCGTCCACTGATTGGGTGTACGGTTCTGATCTCTGCCAGTACCCGGAACACGTTTGCCCCAGGGATCTTTTTGTTCCTCCAATGGAATGGTCACATTGGTCTGGCCGAACTCATCGCCATTGTAGAGTGTGGGGGTACCGCGAAGTGTCAGAAGCAGCATGGCCGCCTGTCGGGCGATCAATGGCCCATAACGTCCGGCAATGCGCGGCTCGTCATGATTACCCAGTACATAATTCGGCCATCCCCACGAGGGAGTTACTTTTTCCACGTTTTCTACGATTTTGCGAAGAACGGTTGCCTTCCAGGGCGCGACCAGGAGGGCGAAATTGAAGGGCATATGCAATTCATCGTTGTTCTGGCCGTAATACGTCGCCCATGTTTTCCAATCTGCTATATGAATTTCGCCCACAGAATATCGTGGAGGGGAGTAGGAATCCAGTATTTCCCGTAATTCCTGATAGACAGCGTGCACATCAGGATGTCCCTTGTCGTATATATGCAACAGTTTGTCATAGTCACCGGTTTTCTTTAACTCACCTTTTGATGGATCCCGGTTGATTGGATTATCGCGAAATTCAGGATCTTTAAGAATGTAATGTGCCACATCAATTCGGAAACCGTCTACACCGCGATCCAGCCAGAAGCGGTAGATATCAAACATTGCCTGACGAACAAGAGGATTGCGCCAATTCAGATCAGGTTGTTCTTTCAAAAAAGAATGCATATAGTACTGGCCTGTTGTCTCATCCCATTCCCAGGAAGATCCTCCAAATACCGCCAGCCAGTTATTCGGAGGTGTACCATCTGGCCTGGCATCCCGCCAGATATACCAGTCTCGTTTGGGATTGTCTCTGCTTGACCGTGATTCGAGAAACCACGGATGCCGGTCAGAAGTATGGTTGGGGACAATATCGATGATCACCTTCATGCCCCGTTCATGGGCTTCTCTCACCAACCGGTCAAAAACAGCAAGGTTCCCGAAAATCGGGTCAACATCACAATAGTCAGACACGTCATACCCAAAATCAGCCTGGGGAGACGGGTAGAAGGGAGACAACCAGATGGCATCCACCCCCAGTGTTTTGGCCAGATAATCCATACGGTTGATCACTCCCTGCAGATCGCCAATGCCATCGGCGTTGCTGTCCTGAAAACTACGGGGATAAATCTGGTAGATAACTCCGGTTTTCCACCAAAGCGAAGCGTCCTTTTCCATACGTCTCTCCATTGTGGTCCTGTTCCAGCTTATTAATAGAAAAATTTATGCTCTATCTTGGAAACTATGACCGTTTCCCGGCTTATTGCCCTGTTATCAGATACAGATGCATACAAAACCCCGGGATTGAGTCAAAATCCTGATAGAAAAGTCTCTTTCATACCCGGGATAGTGTTGAATTCAGGAACTCCAGACTCACAGGCATTTCCTCTTCGGGCAGATTGTGAATGATTATGGGTCCCTGGAAATCGGATTCTTTCAGCAATCGCAGATAGCAGACATAGTCCAATTTTCCTTTTCCTGCTGGAAGCCGCACCAATTCATCAATACTGGCATCATATTCACCGACATCTTTGGCATGCGCCAGGACTATGAACTTGCCCAGCCGTGAAAACGCATCTTCGAAGATCTCCTGCTGGCGTTCTATATCCTGGGGAAACAATAAATTAGCCGGATCCATAACAATTTTCAAGTTATCTGAACTTATTTCATCCAAAAGGCGAACCGCTTTGTCAACAGTGTTGACAATATTGGTGACTTCCGGTTCAAATGCCAGCAATACAGAGTTTGATTCGGCAATTCGCACCAATTCACGATAGGTTGATATCATCACCTTCCACGCTTCCGTGGAATCATTATTCGGATGAGACCGCCACATATGGTCTGGATTACATGTACCGGTGCTGAGAGTGACCACCTGCGTCCCCATATCACCGGCAGCTTCGCATAAGGTGCGAATCCCGGTAACACCGGCTTTTCGAACATCAGGATCAGGATGAGCCGTATTGAACGTTCCTGAAATGGCCGCCAGACTCAAACCATACGCCCAGAAAGAAGCGCCTATTTCTCCCGCTTTGCCGTGTGGCAGTGAAGCCGGCACCGTAGGCAGACCGAGTACATTCAAATTGAATTGTACACATTCGAACCCCATATCGTGAATGCGTTCCAGAGATTCTTCGAATGTCGGCCGTTTTACTTCCCGTACCATCACACCTAAGGCAAATCTGGAATTGATCATAGAGCTCCATCCTTCTTCCTGCCATATATCCGGTCATAGGGCTGCAAAAACGACAACAAATCGGAAAAGCGAAAAACTCCGAAGAAACCAAAATCGTTTGTTTTAATACAAATCTACAACGCTCATGGAATATTTTCGTATTACATCTTAAAATCAAAAGAAACGATGAAAACAGGTGATTTTTGGGAGGGATCCTGATATCCTGATTCTAATCCATTCCTGCCCTGTATTCCGATATTCTTTTTTTCATCGCATAATTTCAATAAGCATGAAGAAAATCACGACAATGCAAGTTTACACCTGCCCATCAGGCTATCCCGAACTTATCAAACAACGACTGTTGACATATCAAATTCCAGAAGTCACAGTTGACCGTGTATTGAGTGTACAGGGATCCCGGCCGGATATTCTCATGAAACGCAGACCGGAACTTGCAGATCTCACCCGTAAGGCAATTCAGATTATTACAGATTTGGCCAGACCGGAATTAACCCTGATATGCAAACCGGTGCATCGGAAAGACCATCGCTTCATATATCTGGATGAACATATCCGCCTGGAAGGAAAGACAATAGAGAGAGCATTGAGACCGGCAGATGGTGCAATCGTCTTTTTTGCTACTCTCGGTTCGGGAGTGGATGTAGTGATCTCGAATTCATTCAAAGAAGATCCGGCCTTAGCATACGCAATGGATGCATCGGCATCCTGTCTGATTGATAGTATCGGCACAATTGTGTGTCAGGTGTCAGAAGACGTGATGAACCAGACAGGCCTGAGAACGGGTATTCCGATCAGTCCTGGAGCACCAGATTGGGATGCCGCTACAGGGCACAGACAACTTGGCGCATTATTTGCCGGCCTGCCACTCAATATCAAGATCAATTCATCAGGCATGATGACGCCTGTAAAATCCATCTCTATGTTGATCCCGTATGGCCGGCAGATGGATCAATCATCCAGATCGTGTGATTTCTGTGCCATGAGCGCAACCTGTACATATAAACCACCCCTATGAAAACCATGTTATCTCCTGTGCGTCATTTGATCCGCCGGGACCAGGCAGAAAATTACCTGCTGATCCTGATGTTAAGTTTTGCCTTTTCAGTATCAGGAACACGCTTCTTTCTGCATCTCACCAATTATCCAAAGATTGGCGGCGGCGAATTGCATTTTGCTCATGTTCTCTGGGGAGGTTTGATCCTGTTTATCAGTGCTCTCTTGCCGCTTCTGTTTTCAAACCGGTGGATATATAAGGTATCAGCAGCCGGATCTGGTATCGGCATAGGTTTGTTTATTGATGAAGTAGGCAAATTTATTACAGCAACCAATGATTACTTTTATCCACCTGCTGCACCGGTTGTTTATGTTTTTTTTCTTCTGATCGTCTTAGTCTATGTCAAAACCAGGCAACCGATATCACATGATCCGCGGTCTCATCTCTATCAGGCTTTCGATGAGTTTCAGGAAATTCTTGACAACGACCTTTCAGATTCAGAACGCCAACGCCTTCAGGAACGGCTGGATCAGGTGATTCAAACCTCAGACCGCACAGATATCACCTTGCTGGCTGAAAATCTCCAGGATTTTCTTCGTAATGAAGATTTGTACCTCGCTCCAGAATCACCGCAAAGCTGGCTACATAAAATAAAAGAGCTGGCAAAATCGCGACTTTCTCCGTTTTATATACATTCATTTCTCGTAGGTGGTCTGATCGCCTGGAGCATCTGGGTCATGGCAGATTCTCTCCGCATTCTGGTCAAATTTCAAAATTCACCGGTCTTATTGGAAATCCTCAAACCATTGGTGGCAGGGCATTATATTCGCGGCCATGTATCTCTGGATTTGTATATTATTCTGATTGGACTTCAGGCAGGAACCGGATTTCTTCTTCTTCTCTGCGCCTGCCTTCTGTTCTTCCGAATTAAACATATGCTTCCACGGTTGTTGAGTTGTATCTATTTCATCTTGTTATTATCATTAACAGTTCTCACTCCTCTGCTCTTCTATTTCGATCAGTTCTCTTCAATTATTCCCACAATGATTCAATTCTTCCTTTTGTTATTAACCATTCAATACAGTCATTTTCTTCAACCAACGTGAGACATTTTGTATAATAATGTATTAATATTTTTTTAATGATGAGATTGTACAAATAACCTTCCTACAGTAAAATCAGGGCTTCTATTACTTCCTTTCGAGCTGCGAGAAAATTGACCAAGTTATTCTTTGCCACCGATGTCCATGGATCAGAAATCTGCTGGAAAAAATTCATCAGCGCCGGTAAGTTCTACGAAGCAGACGTATTGATTCTAGGGGGTGATATGACCGGTAAAGCCATTGTTCCGATCATTGAGAATGGGCACGGCACGTTTCGTTCTGTTTTATTGGAGCAGGAATCTATTTTGCATGGTGAAGATGAAGTGAAGGAAATGGAAAAACGAATTCGCAGCCGGGGGTATTATCCATACCGTACTACCCGGGAAGAAGTGGCTGAATTCGAAAAGAAGCCTGATTTGATTAATCCAATTTTTATAAAACTCGTCCTAAAAACAGCAGAAGAATGGCTGGATTATGCCTGTGAAAAATTGAAGGGTACGGGAATTCGCTGTTTTATCGCTCCCGGCAATGATGATATGTTTGAATTGGACGACCTGGTGAAATCCTGCAAACAGGTGGAACACTGCGAAGGACGGGTTGTTCAGATTGATGATCACCACGAAATGATATCTTCCGGTTGGACGAATCCCACCCCCTGGCATACCTTTCGCGAATCTACCGAAGAAGACCTGGCTGATCGGTTAACAGCCATGACAGCCCAGGTCAACAATATGCAAAATTGTATATTTAACCTGCATGTTCCACCATACAATTCCGGGCTGGATGAAGCACCCGAATTGACAAAAGACCTGCGCCCCAAGCTGGCAGGCAATTTATTAACCCCCGTAGGCAGCAAAGCCGTCCGGGAGACATTCGAAAAACATCAACCACTGCTCGGCCTTCACGGCCACATTCATGAATGCAAGGCAACTACACGCATTGGCCGGACATTATGTATCAACCCCGGAAGTATGTATGAGCAGGGTTTCTTATCTGGCGCTCTGGTTGTATTGGAAAAAAACAAGATTAAGAGCTTTGTGCTGACGAATGGATAGCACCTCATCGTTAGGAGTGGAAAATGCCGCGTCAAAAATTGCAGAGTGATTCCAACCTTTTTGTACGTAAAGCCACCGGTCTGGTTCGCTCCTGGTCGGTAATGGATGCCTTTATCTATGCCACTTTTTCAATCAATCTGGTGACACTGGGTTTGTATATTTTCAGTCAGATGTTCTACCTCAAGGGTGGACTGCTCCCCACTCTGATTGTCAGTGCAATTTTCATTTTTTTTGAAACCATTGTTTATGCCAGCCTTATTGCAGTAATGCCCCGGTCTGGTGGAGATTACGTCTGGCAGAGCCGCATTCTGGGAGGTGGAATCGGTTTCGTCCTTTCCATCACCGGCTGGTGGTTCATCCTGTGGTTATGGGTTCCCCTTTATAGCGATATGTTCCGGCACATTGTCATCACCCCCACCCTGGCCCTTATCGGATTTAAGGATGCCGCTTTGTGGTTCGGGCAAACACCGCTTGGATTATTCGTCACCGCGGTATTGGTGTGTGCGATTGTCTCAGCCTTTATTTCGATGGGGATGAAAACCTATGCCCGCATTCAACGTTACTGTTTTTTTGGCGGCCTCATCGGCCTGATCATAGTTTTTTCTCTTCTTGCGTTCAATTCGCCTGAAACATTCAAAGCCGGATTAGAACATGAAGCCCCCCGGCTATTGGGAACAACACCCGGAATATATGATGCCACCATTGCGGCCGGTGCCGCCGCCGGAGCTGAAGCTCCCCTTACAGGTGGTTCGTTCGCTGCCATTTTCGGTGCCATACCCTTCATTGTGTTCTTCAACCTGTGGCCCAACTGGGGTTCCACATTGTATGGTGAAGTACGCGGAGCTACAGATTTCAGACGCAACCTTTGGGGTATGGCCGGAGCATTAATCATCACCACCATATTGGCCATTTCTTTCCTATTCTTGATCAATAAAACCATCACGTGGAACTTTTACATGAATGCCAACGCAGCCTGGTGGGGAGCCTTATGGGGAACATCTTCTGTTCCGGCTCCTCTGCCTGTCTGGCCGTATCCGGCCTTGCTGGCAGCATTCCTGACCCCCAATCGAATTATTCAACTGGGCATCATACTTTTGATGAGTCTATGGTGGTTTGGCTGGGCAGGCACCGTGTTCCTCAGCTCTACCCGTGTAATCTTTGCCGCCTCTTTTGACCGTCTACTGCCCGAAAAGGTAAGTGAAGTCAATCCGCGTACACATACTCCGGTAATCGCCCTGTTATTGATGGTCATTCCATCCATCATTATTTCCGCCCTGTTCGCATGGAATGTTTTCAACTTCCAATCCATGACACTGGATTCTACGCTCGTTATCGCTGTCACCTACCTCGGCTCGACCATTGCCGCCATCATCCTGCCGTATTCGAAGCCTGACCTCTACAATGCTTCGCCAATAGCGAAATTCAAAATCTTCGGGTTTCCGCTGATCTCCGTCGCAGGGGTTATCTTTGGTGGATTCCTCATTTACCTCCTGTATGCCTGGCTGATTGACCCGAACCGCCTCTATAATATCGGTTTAATGAATACATCTTCGATCATCTTCATTGCCGCACTTTACCTGACGGCTTTCTTTATCTACATAGGGTTCAAATCGTATCGCAAAAAAGTAGGCATCGATATCGACAAGGTTCATCAGGAAATTCCGGTTGAGTGACCATAGACTAATCCCTTTGACTGATCTTCAGGCCGAAGCTCTCAGGTTGCTGGAAGATGCCGACAGGCAGAACCTGACGTTGCGTTTGTTTGGCGGTATGGCTGTCCATTTACGCTGCCCATCCACCCGAAAACCGGAGTTGAAACGCCCTTACGGTGATCTGGATTTCGTGACCGATTGGGCCAGTCTGGGAAGCATTGAAGACTTCTTCAAGAAATCCGGTTATACCGCAGACCGGACGCTGAATACTCTATATGGTGACCGGCGCCAGTTATATTTTGATGAAATCAACCACCGCCAGGTGGATATCTTGATTGATACTTTTGAGATGTGCCACCAGATCCCCCTGTCAAAACGGTTGAAGATTGATTCCCTCACCCTGCCTCTCTGTGAATTGATGTTGACAAAAACACAGATCATCGAGATGAACAGGAAGGATGTATTGGATGTTTGTGCCCTTTTGCTTGACCATAACCTCGGCAGTACCGATGGAGATTACATCAATCAGTCAATCCTCCACAACCTGTGTGGAGATGACTGGGGATTGTACACAACCGTATCCGATAATGTGAAAATGATCATCAACATGGTGACTTCGGGAGAAATCACACTTCCACCAGGTTCAAAAGAAACAGTGATTGAACGACTGAATGCCATTTTTCAAGAACTTCAAACCTGCCCGAAAACAACCCGTTGGAAAATGCGGTCCATTATGGGGAAACGCATCATCTGGTATGAAGAAGTTGAAGAGGTCCGCCGGTAAAAGCGGACCTCTTTTTATAAATAACCAGAAAAATGTCACCCTCCAGTGTGACAAAATGGATTATCGCTTTTTTGGAAAAACCGTATAATAAAGTCACTATATTCTTTCCGTTAGGAGGGTGTTTTATGGCAAGCGTTCGTTTCAATCATGTATTCAAGAAGTTTGGTGATTTCACGGCATTAAACAATCTGGATATCACCGTAGAAGACAAGGAATTCCTTGTACTGGTGGGGCCATCCGGATGTGGTAAAACCACAGCCTTGCGCTGCCTGGCCGGTCTCGAAGATGTAACAGAAGGCGATATTTTCATCGGAGAAAACCGGGTAAATGACACCCCTCCGAAGGATAGAGATATCGCCATGGTATTTCAATCATACGCCCTTTACCCGCATATGACGGTTTTTGATAATATGGCATTCGGCTTAAAACTCCGCGGTGTGAAGAAAGAAGAAATAAACCGCCGTGTCAATGAAGCTGCAGGCATTCTGGGGCTTGAACAATTACTCAAACGCCGCCCCCGTGAACTTTCCGGAGGTCAGCGTCAGCGTGTGGCTGTAGGCCGCGCCATTGTCCGGGAACCAAAAGTTTTCCTGTTTGATGAACCGCTCTCAAACCTGGATGCCAAATTGAGAGTCCAAACCCGTGCGCAGATCAGCAAATTGCATCAGAGTTTGCAGACCACCTTCATTTATGTAACCCACGATCAAACAGAAGCCATGACGATGGCTTCCCGTATCGCTGTAATGAACAAAGGTGTTTTACAGCAGTTAGATACTCCGCAGGCATTGTATGACCGCCCGGACAACCTCTTTGTGGCCGGTTTCATCGGTTCACCTGCCATGAACTTCTTTGATGCCAAGATCCGCAAAGCAGACAAGGAAGCCTTTGTTGAAATGAACGGCTTCTCCATGAAAATTCCTGCGAACAAAGCGGAAAAATACATGGCATATGATGGCAAACCTGTGATCTTTGGCATCCGCCCAGAAGATATCCACAATCCCGAATTCCTTCCCAGCAATATAAACGCCGCAGAAGTGGAAGCTAAAGTGGATATCATCGAGTTAATGGGTAATGAAATCAACCTGAACCTGGTCTCTGGTACACATAATTATGTTGCCCGTGTTGATCCACGGACCCGCTTCACCATTGGTGAGAAGGTAAAACTGGTATTCAATATGGACAACATGCACATCTTTGATCCTTCACTGGATTCTGAAAACCCGGTTGCAGTGCGGTAAAATATTGAATTGAAGGCTCTTTTGTGAAAAACAGCGCAAGAGACTTCTTGCGCTGTTTTATTTGTATCTGCCAAATTGTGCGAGGAGACATATATGCAAATTGAAGATCTGGGATCTCTGCTGGCGCCTGTCAATAGCAAAATCGTTTTACTGGTAATGGACGGATTGGGCGGTCTGCCAATGGAACCAGGTGGAAAAACTGAATTAGAAACTGCCAATACACCCAATATGGACAAATTGGCGGCTGAAGGCATCCTTGGTCAATCATGCCCGATCAGCGCAGGTATCACTCCCGGTTCCGGACCGGCTCATTTGAGTCTGTTTGGGATCGACCCCGTCAAGACAGAAGTTGGCCGTGGAGTCTTGGAAGCATTCGGCGTCAACGTAACCGTCAACAAAGGAGACGTGGCAGCCCGTGGAAACTTTTGTACCCTGGATTCCAATGGAATAATTATTGATCGTCGTGCCGGACGCATTTCGTCAGAAGAAGCCGCCCCGATCTGTGAAAGATTGAAATCAATCAAAATTCCCGGAGTTGAAATCGAAGTCAAACATGTAAAGGAATACCGCTTTGTGGTGGTGATGCGGGGAGCCGGTCTTTCCCCTGATCTGGAAGAAACTGATCCCCAACGCACCGGTGCCGCCCCTCTGAAGGTTGTTGCCCAGAACGGTGCAGCGCAAAAAGCCGCCGATCTTTTCAATAAATGGATCGAAGAAGCTAACAAGCTCATGAAAGATGAGCCAAAAGCCAACGGGCTGACCCTGCGTGGCTTCGCCACCGATCCTGGTTTGCCAACCTATAAAGAGCTTTACAACCTGCGGGCGGCCTGTGTGGCTGTTTACCCCATGTATCGCGGTGTTGCCCAGCTCGTAGGAATGGATTTGATTAAATTTGATGGAGAAACACCGGAGGATGAATTCAAAGCGGTCGCGGACCATTGGAATGAATACGATTTCTTCTTTGTGCATATCAAGAAATCAGATTCATACGGTGAAGATGGCAATTTTGATGGCAAGGTGAAGATCATTGAAGGTGTTGATGCAGCCCTTCCCAAACTCGTTGGACTTCATCCCGACGTGCTGGTCATCACCGGCGACCACAGTACCCCGGCAAAATTAAGGACTCATTCATGGCATCCGGTTCCATATTTGCTTTGGGCTCCAGCTTCGGTCCGCCCGGATACGGAAAAGGAATTTGGTGAACGAGCCTGTATGCATGGCGGACTGGGTATTTTCCCGGCACTTGATAATATGCCATTGTCTTTGGCTCACGCTTTGCGTCTGAACAAATTTGGTGCATAAGACAGTTAATTCCAGAAAAAAAGACGGCTTTCGCCGTCTTTTTGATTCTTCAAGAATGAAGGTATTGCCGTCTACCGAAGAAACCAAGTGCCAGGCCAAATATCAGCACCATGGCCCCCATCAAAATGAAGGCATCCTGCCAGAACATCAACGGGAAAAGCCGAATCAGTGAATCAGAGTAAAGGAATAACCAGGTATCCCCACTGAAAAAAATCCGGTGAAATCCTGTGAATAATGCATTAAAACTGACCATAACGGCGATGAGTATGGCTGCGATCAAACCAACCGCTGTCCATCCTCCTCGGCTGACGGCCAGCCAAAAATCCGCCAGCCATCCACTTCGCATGGAAACGACTCCCACACAAAGGATGAAGATGCCAATTAAAGGCCAGACAATCAACATCACCTGAACAAGGTTTTTTACATCCTGCATATGGCTTAATTCCCGTTCATTATAAAGCGGAGTATTTTCATCCAGTTTTTGATTGGCCAGGAAATCAATACCAGCGGCATTTGTCAGGTAGTCGACGGATATCTGGCTCCATTTCTGCCGATCCTGAAGGGTAAAACCATAGGGATCTGCCGGGAAACCGGGACGATAATATTCCAATTGCGTAAACACGGGGAATAAAAGTAACCGCACAGAAGTCATCAAAAGGAAAACGGGGATCAGAATCACAACGAGATATGTCAAAATTTTTTGAAGAAAGTTCATTGCAACATCTCCACATCGCCAGCCAGCAGGAATTTTAAAATCATGTTGTTCGTCAAACCCTCCACCGGAGCGAGGTCATCGGTGAAGACCTGCGCTTCCGGAGGATCTTTTTGAAGGTTTCCCAGTGTAACATTCATCGTCTCCAGAAGAAGCGGATCTGTATTCCCGGAAGCCAGAAGTTGGTCAAAGTTGGCCGCCAGGTTTTCAGCATTGGTTGGTTTAACCGATGCAAACAGGATGGAATTGAATGTACCAGGTAAATCCATCACATGAATGGAGGCAAAATCTGTTCGTATGGTGGATGCCAGCGAGTTGATCAGGCGGCGGTCGTCTGGCGCACGACCAATATTTATGACCATAACACCATCCTCGGTCAGATGGTCATGAACCGTCTGAAAAAATTCGCGGGTGGTGAGGTGCCAGGGAATATAGGGCGGACGATAGGCATCCACACTAATCACCTGATATTTCCGTCCTGAATGTGCCAATCCCCAGCGGCCGTCCTGCACAAAAACATGTAATTGCGGCAGGTTCATGCCAAAATAGGTATTTCCTACCTTCACTATTTCCGGATCAATTTCAAAGCCGTCAATCGAAATGTTGGGGTATACCTTTATCGCCTGCCGGGCTGTAGTCCCTGCAGCCAGTCCGACTATGGCCATGCTGTTGATGCCAGCCACCTCGACTGGCGCTGGATTAAAAAAAGGTGCCACAAGAACCTGTTCCCATGGACCGGCATAATTATAAATCGTCGGGTGGTACATGGAATGCACACCCTGACCGTCATTCAACCGCAGCATATGGAAGCCGTCTTGTTCAAGCACCTGAATATAGTTATAAGCAGATTCTGTCTCATAGATCATTCCGACACTGTTCTTGTCACGGCCAATATTCATCGTAAAGAACAGGATAATTACAACAATAGGCATCCATGAGAGAGGCAGGAGAGCCTTCCACCCATCCTCCAGTTTTAATCCAATAAGGGCAAAAACCAGCAAGACAGCCCCGTGTATCAGGAAGGTTCGATACGTCCCCACAGTGGGAATGAGCAAAAGCACAGGGATGAATGTTCCAATGAACGAACCCAATGTAGAAATGGCATAGATCTTCCCGGAAATACGCCCGGCTTCATTGTTATTTTGGATTGCCAGCCGGATGGCAAATGGAGATGACGTCCCCAACAGGATGATCGGGATAACAAACAGGATCATGACTGCCACAAAAGATCCAAACAATACGCCCAATTGCATCGCATCAAAAGCATCCGCCGCCCAGCGTAGTACAGGTCTTGAGATGGCTGGAATTACCGCCACACTCAAACCTGCCCAGGCCAGAATACGGTACAGTGTTCCATAACGAGGAGAGCGGTCTGCCCAGCTGCCGCCAATGAAGTACCCCACGGTTAAATAGATCAGTATCAAACCGATGATGCTGGCCCACACCAGATTACTGGAACCAAAATAATTCCCCATCAGGCGCGAGGCCGCCATTTCAACGGCCAAACTGGTCAACCCGGAAATAAAAACGGTAAATAACAGATATTTTTTCATGGGTAGGTTGCTCGCTCGTGGAAGAATGGTATATAACTTTCTTATAAATCCCGGTTAGAATTTTAACAGTTAAACCTGTATGATAGAAACACACTTTACCTTTTTCCTTGACAAGGAGTCTTATGTTAATAACAACCGTTGAGCAGATGCGTGCTCTGGAAAAGAAAGCCAATGAGCTCGGTCATACCTATGAAACCATGATGGAGATGGCAGGGACCGGGATTGCCTCCTTTATTGATACCCGTTTTTATATGGAATACGAGGAGGATGCCGAACGCTCCATAATAGGGTTAGTTGGATCAGGGAATAACGGCGGCGATACCTTAATCGCTTTGCGTGAATTGCAGTCAAAGGGATGGACAACCAGAGCTTATCTGATCAAAGAGCGCGATGAAGCTGATCCGCTGACAACAGGCTACACGGAAGCCGGCGGGACACTCGTCAAACATTCAGAAGACCCAAAGTTTTCCACTTTGAAAAAGTGGTGCAGTGAGGCCCAATTTCTGCTCGATGGTGTGCTGGGTACCGGCGCCCATTTACCTCTGGATGAATCCATACGATCTCTTTTGAAGGCGGTGAATAAATATGCCGAGGGACTCGTCATTCTTGGGGTAGACTGTCCCAGTGGTATTGACTGTTCCACCGGCGAAGTGGCTGCGGAGACTCTGCATTGCGATTACACACTCAGTATGGCAGCCGTAAAATCCGGTTTATTAACCTTCCCTGCTTTCGAATATTGTGGGAACCTGGTCAATATTCCCATCGGTTTTGAAAAACACCTGCCGTCCTGGGAAGAAGGACTGCATGAAATCATTACACCGTTGAAAATGGCCGGACTGCTTCCCAAGCGGCCGTTGGATTCTCATAAAGGGACATTTGGCACAGCCATGATCGTTGCCGGGTCCATCAACTATACCGGAACAGTACTCCTGGCTTCTGAAGCTGCCTACCGAAGTGGTGTCGGATTGGTTCGAGCCGCCATCCCCGGCATGATCCACACAGCCATTGCCGGAGCAATCCCTGAAGTGACCTGGCTTTTGTTGCCACATGAAGCCGGCGTAATCGCCGAGTCGGGGGTTGAGGTAATTCAGAAACATATGGACAAAGTGAGTGCCATGTTGATCGGTCCCGGTCTTGAGACGGAAGAAACAACCCGGCATTTCCTCACCAGGCTGCTCAGTCCGTCGGGTAAAAAAGGAAAAGGCAGCGTCATTGGATTCGTTCCTACAGAACCGGAAGATGTGAAACCTAAATCAAACCAGACTTTACCCCCGTTGGTGATAGATGCTGATGCCCTGCGCATACTGGCAGATATCCCTGAATGGTGGAAAATGCTTCCGGCTAATTGCATTCTCACTCCCCATCCTGGAGAAATGTCTGCCCTCACCGGATTATCTGTTAAAGAAATTCAGGAAAAACGGTTGGATCTGGCGCTCCATTTCGCCAAAGAATGGAACCAGATCGTCATTCTCAAAGGTGCATTGACCGTGGTCGCCTCACCGGATGGACACGCGTACATTTCGACCTGTGCCAATCCATCCCTGGCCCGCGCTGGCAGCGGAGACCTGCTGGCCGGTTTGATCACCGGTTTCCTGGCACAGGGAGTCAAACCGGTTGCCGCCGCCCAACTTGGAGTCTGGATTCATGGTAATTGCGGAGACCTGGCCTCAGAAGATGTGGATGCTGCCGCCATTTTACCGAGCGATCTGATTGCACAAATTCCTACCAGCCTTAGCATCTTGCGCGGATTGCTGCCCTGACTGTAAACGCATATTCATCTATTCAAAAAAAGGAAACCCCTGTCAAAATACACTGACAGGGGTTTCATGATTATCAAATGTCGATCAGGCTTCGGCTGCCGGTTTGGATTCTTTCTTTCCAACCAGTTTGCCTTTTTGTTCCTCAAGGATAACCTGGCCCTGATGTCCCAACTCAACGGCTTTATCCTTGGTTGTCTTTACAAAATCCTCGGCAGCATCATAGACTTCGTTATAGGAATCCGTGGCAACATCACGCAATTCAATTGCTTTCTCTTTGATGACTGTCCGGGTTTCTTCGCCGGATTGCGGTGCAAGCAAGAGTGCAGTGACAGCACCGGCCAGACCACCAACCACAAACCCCACTAAAAAAGCTCCAAATTCATCACGATCTGACATTCTATTCTCCTTTCACGATTCGTATGACCGGTTAATACGCCAGTTAACGCTATTTCCAAATCTTGACAAAATCCACCAGCTTGCGAAGGACAGCGACACTCTCGTTCAATTTAATCACCGGTTCTGCCAGATTATTGCTTAGAAATGTAGCCGTACCCCTCAGGGTGTTGACCGTTTCACTGGTCGAGTTGATGATCGGTTTGATTTCATTTTGCAGCAGATTTATCAAGGTCGCCAGTTGAACGATTAAAACAATCAGCGCCAGACCAATGATAAAGGATTCAAGCGCCATGAAGATGATGAAAATATCCCGGATGTGCCCGGTGGTGCTGACATCGCTGCGAAGTAAAAAGATGGTTCCCACAGCCAGAGCCGCCAGTACCAGAATGATGATCACAACCAGCCAAATTAACGCCTTATTTTGACTGGTTTCTGTTACAGCGCTTGTTTCTTTGATAACGGGTTCAACAGGTTGTTGTGCAGGTTCTTCGCTCATTTGAAAAAATTATAGCACATTGTCCCTATCAAGATTTATTACCTCGTACAAGATCGCAAGAGTAATGCCAGGAAAATTTTAAATAAAAATGGATTTGAGTAATGATAGAATTAAATGCTATGCATCTTTCGAAATGGTCCCCATTGATCTCATTGATAGCCGCCCTCTGGATTGCTGCTATTGGATACGCACAGGCGCCGGATAAAAAGCCGGTCATAATTTCACCGCGCGGCGGTGAAGCACTTCAAGGACGTGTCGAGATTAACGGGATTACTGCGATGGAAGGATTTCAACGCGCAGAGGTTGAATTTCGGTACACGAATGACCCAAAAGAAACCTGGTTTTTAATTGCCGAAACTGACCAGGCGGTTAATCCGGGAAAGATCACCGAATGGGATACCAGTACGATCACTGACGGATTTTACGATCTGCGAGTCTCCGTATTCCTTAAAGATGGAACTTCGACCTCCGCAGAAATAAAAGGAATTCGGGTGCGTAATTATTCGCCGATCGAAACTCCAACCCCGTCAAATACGCTGAATGCAGTTGAAAGTATGAGCACACTGGAAACACAGGTACCCACCCGCACACCACGGCCTACTCAACCTGTCTTCGCTGCCAATCCTGCCGTGCTATCCAGAGCAGACCTGAATTCCAGCCTGGTTCGCGGGGGCATTGCCGGAATTGGATCATTCCTGGCGTTTGCCGTCTATTGGATCATCAAAAAATCATTATCTTAAATCATTGGAAAACTGGCATGTTTCGTTTACTTCGAAAACCTCAACCTGAAACCGATCAGGCTACCTATCTAATCGTCGGTTTCGGCAATCCCGGCCGGGAATATATGAATACCCGCCACAATATTGGTTTTATGACCATTGACCGCCTTTGTAAAAAGCTGGATGTCTTTCTGGGAAAGATGCAGGCCAACGCATTGACAGCCACCTATAAAGATTCACGCAACCGAATTATTCTAGCGAAACCGCAGACCTATATGAATCTTTCCGGCCAATCCGTCAGCGGGTTGCTGCATTTCTATAAGATCCCCATAGACCATCTGCTGGTCATCCACGATGATATGGATATCCCATTTGGCAGTCTGCGCATTCGTCCCTCAGGTGGATCGGGCGGACAGAAAGGGTTAGGCTCCACCATCGACCGGCTGGGAACGCAGGATTTTGCCCGCCTTCGCATGGGCATTGGCCGGCCGCCCGGCCGTATGGAAGTGACCGATTATGTGTTGCAGCCGTTTTCCTCCACAGATCAGCAGATGCTTGATTCAATGCTCGATGCCGCTGCCGATGCTGCACTGGTATTCATACGTGATGGGCTGGATACAGCCATGAACCGGTACAACGGTTCTGTCGAAAAGAACTGACATGCTTGACTTTATCCGCCATCTGCCAGGCTATGCTGAAATACTTGCTTCCGTGGGTCCTGGAAAGACCATTCCCGGACTGGGATTGATTCGTTCTGCCCGGCTGCCTGTATCCTGTGCTCTTGCGATAGACGTTGCAACTCCCGTTTTGGTACTCACTGACCGGTCTGAACGGGCTTTCACGCTGGGGGATGAGTTGAAATTCTGGTATCCCACAGCCAACCGGCTGGCCTTTCCGGCACCCAACCCTCTCTTTTACGAACAGGCTTCTTGGGGAAATATCACCCGGCGCGAACGCCTGCAAACCCTGGCATCCCTGATCCCATATCACATGCTGGGATCAGAAAAACCAGCCATCCCGCCCATGATTTTCGCCCCCGTACGGGCCGTCATGGCGCGCACATTACCGCGCCGTGATTTCATCAAGATGGTTAAGACCATAAAAGTTGGGGCTCAACTTTCAATTGACGACCTGCTACGCCAGTGGGTCGAAATTGGATTTCAATCTGCCGACACTGTCTTGGAAGTGGGATATTTCTCTCGTCGCGGCGGGATTCTGGATATCTGGCCTCCGGCAGAACAATACCCGGTGCGTTTAGAATTCTTTGGTGATGAGGTGGATACCCTGCGTCAATTTGATCCGGTATCGCAGCGTACCATCGCCAAATTGGAAAAATTCCAGATCACTCCGGCACGAGAGGTTCTTCCCGGTGCCGCTTCCCGGATCGGCATCACTGGCGAAGTGGACGAGTATCACCTGCCGCTGGTACATCCGGCTCATGCCAGTCTTCTGGACTATATGCCGCGCGGCAGCCTGATCTTGGTTGATGATTTGATGGCTGTACAGACGGCCGCCAATGAAATAGAGGAACAGGCGGTCAGGCTGCGGTCAGAAATGATCAAAGAGGGTGTACTGGAAGAAGATTATCCAATTCCTTATAACACCTGGTCGGAATTACAAGACACTCTGGCCGGACAATCTTGGTTAGAACTGGGCCGCAGTACCTCGCCAGAAATTGGTTATTTCGGCGAAGTCATCCAGCCTGGTCAACGGTTCGGTGGGAGGTTGAAACCATTCAACGAATATATCGAAACCCGGCTTAAAGAAAATAGCCGGGTGATGATCGTCTCTCGGCAGGCCTCCCGTTTATGCGACCTGTGGCGGGAACGCCAGCATGAAACCGGAACCGTTCAGACGCCAGAGATCATTGATGGAACATTAAGCGATGGCTGGGAGATGCATGTCGATGACCATGCTGCCCTTTTGCTGACTGACAGCGAAATATTCGGCTGGGAACGTCCCCAGGCCAGGCAGCGGCACGCCCCATCTGCCGAAGCACCGGAAGCCGGTTATGCAGACCTGAAAGCCGGTGACTGGGTGGTTCACATGGATTACGGCATTGGCCGGCTGGTAGGTCTGGTCAAACGCAACATTGACGACACTACCGGTGAATTCCTGTGCATTGAATATGATAACGGCGACCAGCTGTTTGTCCCTGTTCATCAGGCAGACCGGTTAAGCCGGTACATTGGTCCGGGGGGAGAACCGCCCACCCCTACCCGCCTGGGTACCACAGAATGGTCAACCGCCCGTCAACATGCCAGTGAAGCTGTCCAGCAGGTAGCCCACGAATTGTTGGAGTTGTACGCCCGCCGTCAGGTTTCGGAAGGGTATGCCTTCCACAACGACACCCCCTGGCAATATGAATTGGAGGCCAGTTTTCCTTATATTGAAACCAAAGACCAGCTCGCCGCCATCCGTTCTGTCAAGAAAGATATGGAAGCACCGCGTCCTATGGATCGCTTGTTGTGCGGTGATGTAGGATACGGTAAGACTGAAGTTGCTTTGCGGGCAGCGTTTAAAGCCGTGATGGATGGGAAACAGGTGGCAGTGCTTGTCCCCACCACCGTTCTGGCACAGCAGCATTATGAAACCTTTCGACAGCGCCTGACCGCCTTCCCGGTGAAGGTGGAGATGCTCTCACGTTTCCGATCTGCCCGAGAACAAGACGAAATCATCCGAAAGCTCTGGCGCGGTGAAATTGACATTATTGTGGGCACCCACCGCCTGATTTCACAAGACGTGATTTTTAAAGATCTCGGTCTGGCCATCATTGATGAAGAGCAGCGTTTCGGTGTCACTCACAAGGAACACTTCAAGAAGTTGCGCACAGAAATTGACGTGCTCACCCTGACCGCCACACCCATTCCCCGAACGCTCTACATGGCTTTGACAGGTGTGCGTGATATCTCGACCATCAATACCCCCCCGGAAGAACGTTTGCCTATCATCACCCATATCGGGCCGTACTCCCCGCGCATGGTTCGGCAGGCTGTGATGCGGGAGCTGGACCGCGAAGGCCAGATCTTTTTTGTCCATAATCGGGTGCAGACCATCCACGCGATGGAAAGTCATCTGCACCAGTTGGTGCCTGAAGCGCGTGTCGGTGTTGCCCACGGTCAAATGCCTGAGGGAGAACTTGCACGTGTAATGGACCAGTTCTCACGCGGTGAAATTGATATTCTGCTGTGTACATCCATCATTGAATCCGGTCTGGATATCCCCAATGCCAATACTCTGATCGTTGACCGTGGGGATACATTTGGCCTGGCTCAGTTGTACCAGCTTCGCGGACGGGTAGGCCGGGGTGCCCAACGGGCATATGCCTATTTCTTCCGCCACCGCCGCAAACCGCCCACTCCCGAAGGCCAGGAGCGGCTTGAGGTAATCGCCGAGAATACCCAGCTGGGTGCCGGATATTCCATCGCGATGCGTGATCTTGAAATGCGCGGAGCCGGGGAAATTCTTGGCAACCGTCAACATGGCGTCATTGCCACCGTGGGTTTCCATCTGTATACCCGCATGCTGGCGTCCGCCGTCCGCCAGTTGCGCCAGTCAGAGGGTATGCCGGCTTTGGAAGAAGACCAGCTTAACATGCGCGAAGTACAGATGCCGGTGGCCGTTGACCTGCCGCTTTCTGTAGGCATTCCCCTGGATTATGTGGAAGACCAGACCATGCGCCTGCGTCTCTATCGACGTCTGGCGGATGTTCGTACGGAAGAAGATATTGAGGCAATGGCCGATGAATTCGTTGACCGGTTCGGTCCGCTGCCCGACCAGTTGAAAAATTTGCTATATATGCTGCGAGTAAAAATCCTTTCAGAAACTGCCGGGCTGGCGTCCGTCACAGTGGAAAGCGATCAGCTCGTCCTCAGATTCCCGGCTCTCCCAGAAGGAACCACTTCACGGAACCTGCCCACCCTGCCTGTTTTGCGTTCCCGCGCCGGAAAAAATTCCTACTGGCTGCCGATGGATGCCGATGAGGAGACCTGGAAACAGTATCTGATTGATGCTCTGATCGAGGTCAATAAGCTGTGGAAAACAACTTGAGAATATGCAGGAATGACAAACCCGTACTGATAGACCCATATAAAAAAGCAGGAAGACAGTGAGCCATCTCTACTGAATTAAACAAGCTGGGATCTATTTAATTCCCATATCGGTAAATTTTCTGCCTTTTGTGAGCCATAATACAGGTGCAAATCATCGTATTCACTATTGAGCTATTTTGAAATCCATCATCACTCGTACCTCACCTGATTTGACCTTTTGTTCTATTTCAGAGTAAAATAGCTCTCCCCTGTTACACGAATCGGATGAACGATCATGCAGCCATCTACTGATACATTGAACTATGATCTAAAACGAGCTTATTCAAAAAATCGTCTCGCCGGTCTCTGGCGTTTGATGACCGGTTTCCGCTCGACATACATGGTTGCCACTCTGGCCCAGGGTATGGCGGCCCTGGCGAAAACTGCCACCTATTTTCTGCTGCGTTACTTTGTAGACACATACCTTTCCGGTGCCAGCACTGTAGCATTACCGCTGCTGGCTGTCAGCTTTCTGGCACTGGCAGCGCTCGAAGGCGGGTTTACATTTATTTCCGCCACCTTTGCCTCCCGAACGGCCGAAGGTGTCACCCGGCGGCTGCGTAATTATCTGTATGACCATATTCAGCACCTCACATTTACCTACCATGACAACACCCAGACCGGTGAGCTGATCGAACGTTCCACCTCTGATGTTGATGCCCTCAAACGATTCTTTGCTGATCAGGCTATCAGCGTGGGGCGTATCATTTTGCTTTTTATTGTCAATTTCGTCGCATTGATCAACCTGAACGCCTCCCTGGCCTGGCGGTCTGTGGTGGTGATACCCATTGTCGTGGCAATCTCGACCATCTTCTTCCACTATATTTCCAAAGCCTACGAAGCCTACCAGGAACAGGAAGCGGTTTTATCCACCGCCCTGCAGGAAAACCTGGCCGGTGTGCGTGTGGTGAAAGCTTTTGCCCGTCAGGATTTTGAAAAAGAAAAATTTGAAACCCAGAACTTTGAGAAGTTCATTCGCGGCAAGAGACTGCTCATTTTGAATTCCTTCTTCTGGCCGGTTACTGACGTCTTATGTACAGCCCAGGTTTTGTACGGTTATTTCACCGGCGCTTCAATGGCCATTCATGGTGAAATCACTCTTGGCACATATCTGGCCTACACAGGATTAATCGTCTGGATCATCTATCCCATGCGCAACCTGGGCCGCTTAATTGTGCAGATGTCAACCGGCATGGTTTCCTATGGCCGTGTCATGGATATTATCAAACAGGATCGCGAACCGCTGGATGATGGTACCTTAACCAATCCAGAGCAGGCCAAAGGTGAAATCCATTTTGAAAACGTCGGTTTTGCCTACACTGACGGTACAACTGCTCTGCAGAACATTACATTTTCTGTAAAACCAGGTCAGGTAATCGCTCTCCTTGGATCAACCGGTTCGGGTAAAACCACTCTGGTCAACCTGCTGCCCCGTTTTTATGAATACACCTCGGGGCGTATATTCCTGGACGGGCAGGAATTAAATACGATTCCTCGTCGTTGGTTGCGTAATCAGATTGGCATTGTGGAACAGGAACCCTTTCTTTTCAGCCGTTCAATTGAAGAGAACATTTCGTATGGAGTTGACCGCAAGGTCACAAAAGAAGAGATTGAAGCAGCCGCCTGTGCAGCAGCTATTCACGATGTCATTCTTTCCTTCCCTGAAGGGTACCGGACGGTAGTTGGAGAAAAAGGGGTAACCCTTTCCGGCGGTCAGAAACAGCGTATTGCCATTGCCCGCACATTATTAAAAAACCCCCGCATACTAATCCTCGACGATTCCACATCTTCGGTGGATACAGAAACAGAAGCTGAAATACAATCTGCCCTGCAATCCCTGATGAAAGACCGTACGACATTCATCATTGCACATCGAATCCAGAGTATTCAATCGGCTGACCTGATTCTGGTTATGGATAAAGGATGCATCACCCAGCGGGGAACTCATTCCGAACTGATAAACCAGACCGGAATGTATCGGCAGATATTTGAAATCCAAACACGCGTAGAAGAAGAACTGGAAAGAGAGATAGCCAGTGTCAGAAATTGAGACATTCGAAGAAGAAGATTTTCAAACCCGGTTCAGCGGAAAAACCTTCCGGCGGATACTCGCGTTAACCGCACCACATTGGAAATGGGTGGTCGGTTTTTTGACGACCATCATGCTGGTATCGGTGTTGGATGCCTTTTTCACCTACCTGGGTAAACAAATTATTGACGTGGGTATTGCCGGAAAAGATATTTCAGCCCTGCTGCGCATTTTCTATCTATATGGTGGGTTGACCATTATTCAATCTGTAATGGTGTTCCTGTTCATATACCTGGCCGGGATACTCGGTGAACGGGTACGGTATGACCTGCGCCGCAATATGTTCAACCACCTGCAGGACCTTTCGCTCTCCTACTACAGCAAGACACCGGTCGGCTGGATTATGTCTCGTGTGACGTCCGATTCCGATCGAGTGGCCGAACTGGTCACCTGGGGACTGGTGGATACCACCTGGGCGGTGATGAATATCACCACTTCGTTGGTTTTCATGTTCATTATCCAATGGCAGCTGGCATTAATCGTACTGGTGCTGGTTCCAATACTGGTATATATCGCCATCCAATTCCGTAAGCGCATTTTGCATTCTTACCGGACTGTTCGTAAATTGAATTCAAAAATCACTGGTTCATTCAACGAGAACATCACCGGTGTTCGCGTGGTCAAATCACTGGGACGTGAATCGGAAAATCTGGCGGAATTCTCCCATATAACGGGAGAAATGTATAAAGCCAGTTATCGGGCGGCCTGGTTAAGTGCTCTGTTCCTACCAACAGTTCAAATTGTTTCCGCCATTGCTATCAGTGCCGTGGTCTGGTATACAGGAGGAAATTTCACCTCTTCAGCCATGACAATTGGCGGCATTCAGGCATTCATAACCTACATCACCTTTATGATGTGGCCGGTGCAGGATCTTGCCCGTGTCTATGCCGAAATCCAGCTTTCCATAGCATCAGCAGAACGGATTTTTTCCCTGGTAGACGCCATCCCCGAAATTTTAGACAGAGAAAATGCTTTCGATCCGGGAAAGCTCACCGGTGATATCCAGTTCGATCATGTCTCGTTCAGTTATGATGACGGCAGCCCGGTATTGAAGGATTTTTCTCTTTCAGTCAAACGCGGGGAAACCATCGCATTGGTCGGTCCGACCGGCGGCGGCAAGACAACCATTGTCAATTTACTTTGCCGGTTCTATGAACCCACCTCCGGTTCCATCAAGATCGGGGGCTGTGACTACCGCGATTATTCATTGTATGCCATCCAGTCACGCATCGGTGTTGTCCTGCAGACTCCCCATCTGTTCTCAGGCACAATTGCGGAAAACATCCGGTATGGCCGGTTGAATGCCACCCGTGATGAAGTTGAATCAGCGGCCCGTATGGCTGGTGCAGCAGACTTCATTACCAAATTCCCCAGAGGGTTTGATGAACCGGTAGGTGAAGGCGGCAATATGCTGTCTGTTGGACAAAAGCAATTGATCAGTCTGGCACGCGCCATCCTGGCTCAACCGGAAATTTTTGTGATGGATGAAGCCACCAGTTCAGTAGATACCCTTACCGAAGCCCAGATCCAAAAAGGTATGGAGATCATGATGAACGGGCGTACCAGCTTCATTGTTGCGCACCGATTGAGCACGATTAAAAAAGCAGATCGTATTCTGGTGATTGAAAATGGAGCGATTGCCGAAATTGGTACCCATGCTGAATTGCTGAAGAAGGGCGGCAAATACCATAACCTGTATACCCGTCAATTCCGCAATCAGATGACCGAGGCTTACAATCCGCTATCTGGTCAGGCAGCCACCTCAAATTAATGACAGCCTTTATTCATTGGCTATTTTATTGGTAAAGCACTATCCCTTTGGATTATCTCTTCTGTCAGTAGCTGAGTTTTTAAGGCTTCCCATCCATTGCATACAGGTTGCTTTCTTGTCTTGATACAGGATAAAAAGTGCTCGATCTCATCCACAAAACCGCGCCCTTTCAGGTTGCTTTTCCACGAACTATCATAAGGCTCCCGCAGGGAATTCTTAACACCATTTTCAAACACTCGTAATTCAGAGAACATATCCAGTTCGAGGCTCACTTTATCTCCATGCAGGGCATAATTCTCCTGCCAGAGGCCGCCCTCCAGACATGTCTGCAAGGTGACAAGCCCCCCGGTTTCCAGTTGAATCACACTGACCGCTTCTATAAGAAGACCGTCGCCGGCCAGGCGGTGCCAGGTTGACAGGGCATGCCCATCACCACACAGAAACCGCATGGTATCAATGACATGCACAAATTCCTCATTCATATGCGTCGGCAAACCATGAAAGATATTCGATGAACGGTGTTTAACCATTACCCCCATACCGATATGGCGATTATTCCATAATTTTCTCGCCTGAAGTGTGAGGGGAGCGAAACGGCGGTTATATCCCACCATTAAAATTCGATTCAAGCGATCAGCCTCTTCTGCCAGATACTGATTTTCATCTGAATGATAAGAGACAGGTTTTTCCATAAATACATCAATCCCCCGCTGTATCAATTCATTGGCAATGGAACAGTGGGTTTCTGTCGGGGTTAATACCAACGCAGCATCAGGTTTCCAGCGTAAAACATCCTCAAAATGATCTGAACCTCCTGCCACCCGATATCGTTTTCGCAATTCATCCACACGGTCAATATGCCGGCTGTGAAAGAATAACTCGAGCGTATCCATGCCGGTGATCACAGGAAGGTACCCTTTTTCTGCAATTCCGCCCAAACCGATTACAGCCAGTTTCATAGTGAAAAAGTTCCTCCGCCATCCGTAATAGAATAAGTATAGTCAGATATTTTTCCACGTAAATTACGCGTTCATTTGATCATGATTATTCGTATTCCTCCTTATTCGTAGATAATGAAGGTATGACGATGACCAATACACAATCCTTCCACTCTGTAATCCCCTGGTGGGTACGAAGAAACTCTCCGTGGCACGGTGAATTTTTCAACAAAATGCTTCTATCAGCAGATAATGCATTTGAAGTTCGTGTCCAGTCTTTACGCGAATTGATGTTGCCACGCTGGCAGGATGGCAAATTTAAATTGTCACTTCAACAGGCAAAATTGGTGACACAATCCTACCGACAGACGGCCGGTCAACATCCGGCCATCCGGCGTGCACTGGCCTTCCAGAAAATCATGGAAGAAATATCCATCGGACTGCTCCCCGGGCAGATTTTCCTGGGAAATTCCTCCAGTGGTCCAAATTGTGTGGATTTCAACCCGTTCTTTCTACCTCTCTCCCCCGATGAGAGTGATCAGCCGGATGGACAGATGTCTAATCCTCTGGCCGGCGCAGATACACGATATGTATTTTCACCGGCAGATCAGGAAGAATTCACAAAAGAAATCCTCCCTTACTGGAAAGGTATTTGCCGCGAATCCTTCTTTTTCAATGAATTGAAAACTAACGAACCGGAAGCCTGGCATTTTCTGCGGTATGGCATGGGTTACCGGACTTCCCCATTGATTGGAAACGGTCTGGCTCACACCATACAGGATAAGGTCACTTTCCTGCGAAAAGGTATCCTGGCAATCAAACAGGAGATCCAGATAGAATTGGACCAATTGGATGCATCCTATCCGGGCTCGATCACAGACATGGACAGGCGCAGTCAGTACCGGGCCATGCTGATCGCCTCCGATGCCATCATCACCTATGCCCGGCGAAATGCCGAATATGCAGAGGATCTGGCCGCCCGTGAAACTGATGCCGGTAGAAAAGCCGAATTGTTGGAAATGGCACGGATTGCCCATAAAGTTCCAGCTTACCCAGCTGACACCTGGCAGGAAGCACTGCAATCCTTCCTATTTCTCCGCAACGCCACCGGTATTGGGGAAGGTGCCGACTCACATTCAGCCGGCCGGTTCGACCAGTTTATGCTTCCATTCTTCCAGAAAAGCACAAACCCTGAGGAAGCCCAATTCCAATTGGAGATGTTTTACCTCAAGTGGAATGAATCTCGCGGGTTCAATCTGAGTGCCAGCAGCAGCGGCGGGGGAAACAATGACAAAATCAATATCAGCGGAGTAGATGAAAACGGTCAGGACTGCACAAATGAACTGTCATATCGTCTTCTTGAAGCCTATGCGCATGTTCATCTGATTGATCCCAACCACTCTGTCCGCCTGCACCGAAATACTCCTGATTCTTTCTTGAAAGCCACACTTGAGGTTATCCGCCTGGGCGGAGGGCAGCCGATTCTTTTGAATGATGATGCGATCATCCCTGCCCTGACAGGGGTGTGCCATGTGGAACTTAATCATGCCCGTCATTATGGTGATGTCGGCTGCCAGGAAAATATCACGGATCCCAATATGACCGGCATAGATACAAATGGGCGCACCAATACCGGCTGGATCAACCTCCCAAAACCGATTGAACTGGCTTTCTATGATGGTGTCAACCCTCTCAACGGAATCCAGGTGGGGCCTCACACGGGGGATCCCCGAAATTTTCTTACTATGAATGATTTTATGGATGCTGTCCGGCAGCAAGTCAACCACCTTGTCCGTATGAATGCCATCGTCAACAACGTCTATGACCTTGTGTTCACACAGAACTATCCATGTGTCGTTCACAATCTGCTCCATCCTGGTACTCGGAAAACAGGCATCGATATCAATGCCGGCGGCTGTCATTATGATTGGACCGGCTGTCTGGCGGTGGGTCTCGCCAACGCTGGAGATTGCCTTTCTGCTATTGACACTCTGCTCTACCAGACACAGGCAACCACCTGGGATGAACTTCTTTCAGCTTTAAAAGCGGATTGGGTCGGTTATGAACATCTACGCCAGATGTGCATTCAAGCCCCTAAATATGGATGCGATGATCCTTATGCTGATACCTGGACACGCAGATACTTCAATATGGTGGCAGATGCTTTTGAAAGCCATTCTACACCCCGCGGGGGACGGTTTGTTGTGGGTCTGATCAGTATGGCCAACTATATCCCACTGGGAAAATGGCTGGGCGCCACACCCGACGGACGCAAGAATGGAGAACGCCTGGCAGATGCTACCAGCCCGTCATCCTTTGCCCCCAATTTCGGTCCTACGGCCACCCACCGTTCGAATGCCCGCGCCATAGATGGTCTTCGCACCCCCAACGGTGTGACCTTCAATCAACGTTTCAATGCCACGGCTGTCAGCAGTCCGCGCGATCTATCCAAATGGGCGGATCTTGTGCGATCCTTTATGGATGATGGAGGAGTAGAAGTTCAATACACAATAGTCAGCTCTGATGAATTACACCAGGCTCAATCCAATCCGGCAGAATACCGTGACCTTATTGTCAGAGTAGGTGGATATAGTGCAGTATTTGTTGAACTGGGAAAAGATGTTCAAGATTCCATCATAGCGCGTGCGGAGATGGCTTTTTGAAAGGTCTGGTTTTTGACCTGCAACGGTATTCCATTCATGACGGCCCCGGCATACGTACGGTTGTATTTCTCAAAGGATGTCCCCTGGATTGTCCATGGTGTTGCAATCCCGAATCTCAGAATCCTGAACAAGAACTTGAATTCCGATCTTCCCTTTGTCAGCAATGTGGTACGTGTATTTCTGTCTGCCCGTCAACGGCAATCAATCTAAATGTGCAGATAGACCCGCTGGAAAAAATTGATCGTTCATTATGTACGCTCTGTGAAGCCTGCATACAGGCCTGCCCTTCAAGGGCTCTGCGCATATCTGGCACATGGATGGAAACGTCAGATGTATTGGCGCAGTGCCTGAAAGATGCGGATACCTATCGGCGTTCAGGTGGCGGAATCACTCTATCAGGCGGAGAACCGTTATATCAGCCCGATTTCTCCCTGGATTTATTGCAGTCATTTTACAATCGGAATATCCATACAGCGATGGAAACTACCGGGTATGCACCCTGGGATACTATCGAAGCATTCCTTCCTGTCACGGACCTTTTTCTTTTTGATATCAAGCATACAAATCCGGAAAAACACAACCAATTGACCGGTGTTCCCAATACGCTGATTTTGGAAAATCTGGTAAAGCTTTGCCAGAACTCTGCAACTGTGGTTATACGCTTTCCTGTGATCCCCGGATTGAATGATGATGACGAAAATATTCTCGCCATCATGAAAATTGCCACCGATAATGGGATTAATCAGATTCATCTGATGCCTTACCATCAATTCGGCCGTGAAAAATATCGGCGTCTTGGCCGAAGTTATCCACTTGAAACCAATCCTTTGTTTGGTAAACAGGCTGATTTGCTTTACCGGTTGGAAAAGATTCATACAATGTATACTCAACATGGAATTGACTGTCAGGTCGGAGGATAGACTATTCAAATTTATTCTGATGGATATTAATCCACCTTATAGCGTTGTATTCAGATGTAAATTATCAAAAAATACTCTATACTCGATAGTAGAAATGCGGAGTACATAGCAAAATAACAGAAACATCTTTTCGGACGAAGAGAGAGTGCCAGGGTAAATGGATTCTGATAACAGCAAGAAAAACGATCTTCAGGAAACTGTTGACCGTCTTTTCGATCAGGAAGAAACCCACCTGCTGATGAAACTGCTTGGGATATTACCAATAGGTGTGGTCTGGTTTTCTGAAGAAGGCAGGGTGATTTTTGCCAACTCAGCCGCGGCCGAAATGTACGGTTACTCAGTAGAGGAATTTTCTGGCGGCGATATCACCCGCGAAATGATCATCCATCCCGATGATTTACCGAAAATTTCTCAACATGACCTGGAATCAGATGAAGCCCGTCATGTTTCCAATCTTCCTATTCGGGGAATTCGGAAAACCGGATCTTCTTTCTATCAAGAAATCGATGTCTATCAACCTTCTCTGAAAGCAAGCTCCACAACCGGCTGCCTGATCATCAACCGTCATATTCCCGAACAATCAAATTTGCTTCAGGCGGAAGACGAAGAACGCACACTGGCCGATGCGTTAATCAGTTCGTCTGCCCTGTTAAGCAGTTCTTTGCATCTGGATGATGTGCTGGAAAAAATTCTGGAATTGGTTGGTAAAGTCGTTCCCCATGATTCGGCCAATATTATGTTGATTAATGGTGAATTTGTTCAAGTGGTTCGTGCCCGCGGGTACAAAACAAAAGAATTGCATGATTTCACCATGAATATATCTTCCAGAATATGTGATATGCCATCTCTGTGCCGTATGACGCAAAATGGCTTGCCACTGGTGATTCCAGATACCCGCTTATTCCCAGATTGGAAGACCGCACCAGAATTCAATTGGATCCTCTCGTATGTTGGTGCACCAATGCGTTCCAAAGGGAAAGTCATAGGTGTAATTAACCTTGATAGTGGCTCCCCCAACTTTTTCTGCGAAAAAGATGCCATCAGATTGCAGGCTTTTGCCGACCTGGCTGCAACAGCTATTAATAACGCGAATCTGTATGAAGCTCTTGATCAAAAAGCCAGAGAAACTTCAGCACTCTTTAAAGCCGCAACTGCCCTGCTTAGTACCACCAGTGATATTTCGTCCCTCGCCAATCAGATTACCCAGACTGTTCACCAGGATTTCTCAACAGCCCATGTTGCTATCCTGTTGATTAATGAAACCACAGGCAAACTGGAGCAAATTGCCCAGGCCGGGTATCCATCTGAACAGACACATCCATTGGACGATGTAGATGGTCACAGCCTGACAATGGAAGCGATCAAATCACAAAAAGCAATTTATATTGAAGATACCTCCAAAGACATACATTATCTTCCTGATTCACATCTCACCAGATCTGAATATGATATTCCATTTGTAATAAACAATACTGCCATCGGAGTCCTGAATCTTGAAAGTCCGGAAATTAATGGATTTGATGAACAGGCTCGAAAAATTATCTATACATATGCAAAACGGGCAGCCCTGGCGTTGGAAAATGCTCTTCTGATTGAAAGCCTTCAAAAACGTGAATTCCAGATGACATTAATAAACGAGCTGACTCAGATCTCCCTGAAAACGACTGATTTGAAAGATATGCTCACAGAACAGATCAAAATACTGTTTGAGACACTTTTGCCAGATGGAATCATCATCAGTTTCTCGCATCCAACTTTGCGCAGAATCATGAACGGACTGGCATTAGCCGCAGATCAAAAAACTAACGAGCTTCTGCAAAACCTCACCAATGATCCTGAATTCAGCACTAAGCTCGCCCATTTTTCAGAAGCTGTAGTTACTGATGACTCTCGACATCAATCGCTAAAGAATGCCGAACGCCATAATCCTTTTAAGGCATTCATCCTTCATCCCTTAATGGCCGATGGTATTTATCTGGGATCGGCTGTATTGGGCTATTTCAATCCCAGATCTTTTGAGAAAAAAGAGGTGGATTTTTACGAACAGATCATTGATCAGGTCGCCCTGGCTGTATCAAAAAATATGTCAATTGCTTTTGCCAATGATCGGGCAAAAGAAGCCGAGAATTTACGGGTGGCTGCTTCAACATTGACATCTACGCTAAATCTACAGGAAGTCTTTGAACGCATAATTGAAACAGCCACCAACGCCATTCCTACTGCTGAAAAAGGTTTGTTGTTCCTTTTTGACGAACAAAAACACATCTTCCATGTCAGGGCTCAGTATGGTTTTTCTGATCCAGCTGTATTTACCATTCAGATTGGCGCATATGAAGGAATGGCTGGTAAAACTGCAACGGAAAAGAAAGCACTCCTCTTTCAAGATATTACGCAAGAGAAATCTATCAGCTTCTCTCCAAAAAAGCAGGCACTTGCCGATCAAAAATGTTGGATAACGGCTCCATTGATGCAACATGAAAAAGTTTATGGTGTGCTTGAACTCTGTGCGGCGAAGGCCTTCTCATTTACCGAAGATGATGTAAATGTACTGGTCAGTTTTGCAGATACTGTCACAGCAGCCATTCAAAATGCTCAATTGCATACTGAGCTTCAGCAAATCGCCATTACAGACATTTTGACGGGATTATATAACCGGCGAGGTTTTGAAGAATTAGGCCAACGTGAAATACACCGTTCCATACGTACCAGCGCTCCCCTATCCATGCTGCTGGTAGATGTAGACTACCTGAAAAATATCAATGATACATACGGTCACACGGCTGGGGATGACGTTATCAAGAAAGTTGCTAATTGCTGCAAAAAAACCTTCCGTCAAATTGACCTGATCACCCGTTTCGGCGGAGATGAATTTGCCATCATTCTGCCAGATACCCCTCAAGACCATGCTCGTGAGGCGGCTGAACGTTTGCGTAAAACAATAGAAACGGCAATTATGGTTTTCGATGAACAATCGATCCCATTATCCGCTTCCATTGGAGTCGCCAGTTTTGATAAAAACATGAACACAATCCATCAATTGTTTGAATGTGCAGATCGAGCCCTTTATTCGGCAAAAAAACGCGGGCGAAACAGCACAGTAAGTTACAGCGAGTTGGATTTCACAGAAATTTGGTAATTAACCGTAGGGGCGTCTTTGGAACACATGAAACAAAAAAAGAAACTGATACTTGGGCAATTCTTTTCAAGAATTGTCAATGAATTGGTTGAAAAACCGATGCCATATAAGAGAATGTGACCAATAGAGTAATGTCACCTCGTTTGAAAACAAACTCGTTGATTAAAAGAACCCGAGGCTTTCGAAAACACTTATGCTTTTTGAGTATTTGTTCTGACACGAATAACACTGACAGCGGTACAAGATATGAGGCTGTCTCAAAAGACAAAAAGTAACTTTTGGGACAGCCTCAATTTATTTGGCGAATTTTTTCAATCCTTTAATTTTATGGCGACTTTTTTCGGTTCTTTCAATTTCACAGCCGGTTTTGGTTTCTGGATTTTCGTCTGAATTCTTGGGACAATCATGGGGGCGGCAGCGAGTATTCCCAGAAATAGCAATAATCCAAAGAAAATTGACCAGGAACCGCTCACCGGTACTTCCGGGATCAATCCTCCAGGATTATATGTAGCAGATGCACCAGTCCGTGACAATCCTCCCAGAGGTGATTCAAGCGTAACAGATAACGACCGGTTGATTCCATTACGGAGACTATATGGCGATGTGTATGTAAGTGCGTACTCACTTCGCATGGATGCGCCAAATGAGGCATACAACGCGCTTAACTCATCTCGATTTGCCGCATAACCATACAAACCACCGGATTTACTGGCAAGTTTCTTCAAGGCAGCTTCGTCCAGTGCTTCCTGGGAACCCAACCCCTGATTCACATCCCCGAAACCAACGGTCGAAATGGTTAATCCGCCTGTTCCGATGGCTGAGATGACATCATCGGCTGTAGATTTACTTCGGTTATCCAATCCATCGGTATAGACGAGAATCGCTTTTCGCCCGGTGATTCCGTTCAATTGATTCACGGCCGTAATTAACGCATCGTACATGGCAGTATCACCGCCAGCAGATATTTCATTGAGGGCTTTTGATAACTGACCGCGGTCGCTTTTGATGATCTGTAATGTACGCACCTGCGTGTTGAATAGAATGACTCCGGCAGAATCACCTTCACGCATCTGGGCAACATATTCACGTGCTACTGCTTTGGCTGATTCTATCTTGCCGCCTTTGTTCATACTGCCGGAAATATCCATCACCAGCAATGTGGTTAATGGACCTACCTGGCCTGCTCCTTTGACATTACTGGCCGGTATCACTTTCCCATTTTCGCGGATGACCAGGTCAGCCGGGTTTATAGCAACAGGCTCACCCTTTCTATTCAGAACGGAGACATATAACGTCACTTGAGGGAATTTGGAATTATCCACCTGAGTAATCTTGATCGTCAGGTCATCACTTTGCGGCAAAACAGTTGAAGCAGGCAGAAATGACATTAACAAACCGGCTATCAACAACAGAGTAGTGGAAACGTAAAGTTTTCGTGTTGTATTCATAATCGAGCTACCTCTTCTCGTGGTACACCAATTCGGTGTTCCCCACTCGAACAACCTGAAGATTGGATAACCGGGCTTGTTCAATACGCTTGTTATTCACAAACGTACCGGTCATGCTCATATCTTTGAGGTTGAAATAATTGCCTCCACCCTGCATCATGGCATGTTGGGGGGCAATATCTGGGTCAGGAAGGGCAATATCCGCTTTCAGTGAACTGCTCCCGATGATGGCAGATGGGCCATTGGGTTGAAGGAATTTATCGAGGATGAACTCTGTTCCTTTCAACTTGCCGGTTTTTACCTCAAACCAGGCTTTTGACAATGTATAGACAATTAAGGCGATACAACCTCCCACCGCCATACCCATCATCACAAGACCAGCTGCTTTACCCAGCAGCGGATCAGCCAGGCTGCCGCGGGCAAATTCGAGTAATAATCCTCCCAGGATTCCACCCACAAAACCACCAACGGCTCCCTTCCAGATTTGGGCGCCGCCTTTATAAGCAGCGGCTGTTCCGGTCAAAAGCCCAAATAATCCCCAACCCAGCGGTCGAGCCCAAGCGAATCCGCCTATCGCTTGAAAAAAACCTTCTGCAATCGGAAGTCCAAGTGCACCGCCAACCAGACCCAGACTGCCGATAATGGCACCAGATGTCAATGCCTTTTCCAAATTTCGGGCGGAGATTCCTTCCACGGCACCGATCATAAAACCGATCAAAAAACCGATGAATCCCCCCACGACCAGGGCATTAAAGTAAAGATTAGACGTGAACGATAGTCCAGTCAAATTGCTGACCTGCCAGGCGAATAGACCACCAATCCCGCCCAGCACCGCATAATAATATATTTTCAAAAATCGGCTCATAGTTGCCTCGTTTCAGTTCATCTCGTTTTCTGCCGGAATGAGATTCCGCCAGTGCACAATAGACCGCCTGCGCCGTTGGAAGAGTTCATGGAAACCAAAATAACACCGAGTATTCAATGAGCCATCTTCCTGTTTCTGGAAGAAGCCGCCCGCCGCGCTATATGGTTCAATAACCAGTCCAACCTGCCACGGTTCTGGGAAAAAATTTTCATGCAGCCATCGGTCCCATTCTGAAAAGAAAACTCCCATACGTGGATGTGTGTGAAACCATCCCAGCAGCATTAAATCTGGATAATCTTCATTTAAAATGGCATGCAGCTTTACCTGACTTTCCTGCGTAAAGGTGAGCGATGCACTTCCCTGCACAGTGAATTCCGCTGGTAATGCGACACTGATTACTATGAATGGTTTGCCGGTTTCTTTATCCAGATACGCCTTCCCGGCCAGCCATCCGCCCACTTCATTTTGCAGATCCGAACCGGCATGAGCGCATATCCGGATAAAGGCATGCTGGGTCAGGAAGATCTGAACTGCCGGAATGGCATGATCATCTCGTACCTGTGGCAGCCAGTATTGTGCTCGGTGAAACGGCGCCCGGTTATGCCGAAATTTCAACCCATTATCTGTACCGATTCGAATTCGTGATGTCAGATTCACAGGAACCTCGTTGGATGTATTGCCAGGCGGCTCTGACCACCAGAACGCCGCCTGGCCAGGAACGATTACCCCGCCGTAATATCGGCTGTGACCATCAAACGGTCATCTGACGGTACACCGGCTGCAGCCAGAGTTTCACTCTCCTGCAGTTCGCGGCCCAATGCTTTGCTATCCAACCGGTAGCTGATAGGACGACCATCCGGACCAGTTGTAGGCAGTTGAAGCGATGTTGCCAGTTCAGGAATAAGGTCAGATACAGCCACGTCATCGGGCACTTCTGCGGTTCGGCTGCCTCCTGAGGGCAAAACAAACGTTACATTTTTGTCAGACATTGTTACCTCCATTTGGTTTCATTGAGTTCCTAAACAAGGTGCACCTTGATGTCGGTTATTTCAATTTAAGCTTCACTTTTGGCCGGGGAGCCGGTTCAATGGATTTGAGTTTCACCCTCTCAGGCCGAAGCAATTCCCGTTTATCCAGCGGAAAGACGCCCTGATGAACGGTGCGGTATGCTCTGCACCATTTGGCCGCTTCTGCATCCCAGGGGAATGGCGGCTTGGTGGGATCATCATGAAAATTTTTGTACTGCAACATTTCACCCAGCATGATCACCAGCCGGTCCAGTGAACGGCTGGCCGCCCACCAGGCGGCATCAATACAAACACTGCCATTCAGGTGATTAATATTTGGATGCCAGATAGGAGTCAACCAATTCATGCCCGGCCAGCGCTGTGGATACTGTGCATGCAGGTAGATTTCGACCTGATGATGTTCGCCGATCTTCGGATTACCTTTCGCATCAATACCTGTAATAGACTTGCATTTGAATGTGACAATGTACCTTTCCGGCGGCATTCCGGGGAAAGCTGATTTTGCTTCCACTGAGATCAGATCGCTCCGGGCATTTAATTCCTGAATGAGTTCATGGTCTGCGCGCAGACGACGCATCCGGGGGCTCTGATCAAGCGAACCGGCACCCGCGGTGATATCGGCTGTGAGGATCAGCCTGTCACCATCCGGAACATTCGCCTGCGCGAGCGTTTCGGTTTCCAATAATTCACGACCAAGGGCTTTGCTATCCAACCGATATCCCATAGGTCGGCCATCTGGGCCGATGGTGGGAAGCTGCAACAGAGATGTCAGTTCAGTCAGGATATCTCCTACAGCAACATCTGAAGGGATATCCGCCCGGCGGGCTCCGCCATTTGGCAATACGATCGTGATGGAACGGTCAGACATAAAAATCCTCCAAAAACAGGGTTAAAGCATGGCATGGTTGTGGGGTACCTGGCAGGAACCGGTGATATCCCAACATTCCTTATGGTGCGCTGTGTGGCATATGGGGCAGACTACAATTCCGTTTGGATCATGGGGTTCTATAATCTGAAGGCAATACGGACACCGCATTTCTTCTTTTCCAATCAACCGTACTGTCTTGTGAGCTTTTCGGGTGGAATGCCTGCGGGGCAAGGGGGTTGGAAATGAGGTCGGTGGTGTGATCCGCTGTTCAGGAACTTGAATTTGAAGTCTTGCAGCTCTTTGATGAACAGTTCGGCTGGGTGAAGTTCCAGGTCTAAAGATGGATTGAAGCGGTCGGATAAATCCTTTTTCCACCATGCGGCAAAATGATGTCCACTGGATTCTTACTGCTCTGCGCCAACGGCGCCAGGTACCCTTACGAAAATATCGCCTTCTAAAATCATCGGGAAGAATGGAGAAAGATCGTTTTCTGCGGGAAACTGGCCGTCTGGTGATAACTGACCGGTCATTCACCGGAGAAGAAGCCTGAACAGAGGAATACGTCGAACCCGGAAAAGTGGATGAGGTTTCAATGGCAGAGTTCTTCCCAACCCTCCGCCGCCAGGCAAAGACAACCAGCCAGGCGGTGAAGCACCCCATCGACACCAGGACAAAAAAATCTGGTTGCACCAGGGCAGATTGCACAAGCGTCAGGTCAACTTTCAACCACTGCAATCCCGCCAGACCAGCCACGGCCATCGTGCCAGTGACAACCATTACAGAAATTAACCAGCGAAAAAAACGTGCCCATTTTCGCAAGATCAACCGGGAAAAAAATCCAGCAGAAAGACCGGAAAATACCGCCAGAACAGATGGAATCAACTCACCCCAGCGGAATTCGAAGGTAATCAGAACATACGCCAGACCTGCGGTGGCATCCACAGTAAGGAAAAATACCAGTCCTATTCTCAAGATAAAACTCAGAACAACCGATGTGAATCGATGATGGGTTGTCTGTATGATCACCGGTGATTGCATGCCCATTTCCATATCAGTCCTTCCACAGGGTTACCCGGCCATGTGCCGGATTGGTGGATGGCTCGTCAGAAACCGTTACATCATGCAGACGAATGGTTTCACGGATGGCTGTAGCCATCAGACGATTATCCTGACGTTCAAAATGACGGAAATGCAGGGTGTCTTTTAAATCACCGGTTAATTCATAAAACCGGTATTCCAAAGCATTGAACGCACGCAGAACATGCAATGGTGGTATGCCTGCCGCCGATAGTGAAAGATGAGCAAATGATTCCTTGCCAGTGATGGTATGGGTCATCTCAATTTCACGTAAAATGCCGCAAACCGGGCAGTGAGCCGCTTTGAATCCCACCTCTGACATTGGCCGGATAACCTCTTCACGTGTGCCACATTGCGGACAGGTGAGCGAAAGGATCAATTCCTGGTCCAACTCGATCACAGTCTCAGGTCCCAGATCTGCCTGGACAATCCGGGCAAATTCAGCCAGCGTTGTGGTACCGGCATTCAACGGCAGTTCAGTGATCTCACCATAGCTCCAATGACTTTCACAATCTTCACGCGCTGTATAGGCAGAGGTATGCATCTCGTTGGTGAGGCCATTGAAATGGGTCACTTTTCCCGGTTCGACCGGCATTCCATGAATGATTTTCAATGCCTCCTGCGCCTGCATGGCGCCTATTATGGAAGCAATGGTCGGTGTGGTGGGGACTTTTCCCAGTAAAACATTTTCGCGTGCCAGTAAGGGGCACGAATAACGCACGGCCAGGTCACGGCGGGCTTGTTCAGTGAGACTGCATTCAAAACAGGCACCCTTTCCGGGGATAAATACCCGCACCAATCCATATAACTCTTGAATGGCACCATCAACCCAGGGTTTGCCTACCCAGTAGGCGAACCGGTTGAGAGCCAGGCGGGCTTCCCGGTTATCCAGACAACCGATGATCACATCCATGCGTCTGAAAACGCCGAGACCTATCTGGTTGGTGATATCCCCGTGGATGTATTGCACTTTGATATTCGGGTTGAGTTCTTTCGCCCGGGCCGCCGCAACCTCGGCCTTGTTGCGTGAGGCATCACTCTCACGGAAGAGTACAGACCGGCTCAGGTTTGCCATTTCGATCGTATCAAAATCAACGATCAAGATGTGTCCCACTCCCATGAGTGCCAGGTTCTTGATGACTTCATTACCCAGCGCACCCGCCCCTACCACCATAACGCGGGCATTTTCCACTTTTTCCCGTTCCCACCAGGAAATCAATTGAAAGGTTCCGGAACGGTCAGTTTTCAAATTGGGGATTTGCAATGGTTTTTCAGGGTTGACAGGCAGCCGCCGTGGACCGGTGGGAGGTTCCTGCCCGGCTGGCCGGACTACCGGCGCCGTTTCAGATCGGGCCCATGATGCCAGTTCGCGCGCCCTCGCCAGGTTATTTGACGTGATTTCGCACACGAACCAGCCTACACTGACACGAGATTCGATCAGGCGGCTGTCAAGCAGAATCTTTAATGCTTCACGAAGCGTGGATCGGCTTACGCCAAATTCTTTGACCAGATCTCTTTCAGGAGCAAGCTGTGTCCCCTGTGAGAGGCGTCCTTCAAGAATGCTGGCTGCCAGTTTTCCGGCAATAATCTCAGCAAGCGACTTACGGGCAATTGGGGTGTTTGGTATGTTCATGGTATTTTGGTCTGACCTTCATACCAGATTTTATGCCGTCCCTGCAGAAAGTCAACATTTTTTTGCCGACGGTTATCTTAAATTTCCCCCCACGGTTCTCTTAAATTAAGTCAAGATATGTTTTTTTTCAGAAGAAACAGTTCAATAAGATGATTTTGTCTTCTCTATCAGGTGGCACGTTTAATAGCTCCTGGATTAAAGAAAAATCAGGGAACCAAGGACTTCCGGTTTCCTGACTTTCAGGGAATTCTCTTCTCCAGAGAAAATGGTGGCGAGAGTGGGATTTGGACCCACGACCAAGGGCTTATGAGTCCCCTGCTCTACCACTGAGCTACCTCGCCAATTTCGTGCGGAAAAGTTTACTATATTGCCGGTTTCCTGTCAACCGAAGCGATAAATGAAAATCCTAGATAAATCAGCACAATCCCATTAATCGCCGCCGGGAGAGACAGCGGTGCTACCTCATATCCACGCAGGAAGAAGGTATACGAGAGCAGCGATGTCACCTGCAATGCCAGAGGAACCAGGCGCAGTTTCGGAAGGTAGAACGGTAAGAGGAGGGAAATCAAAGCGGCGGCATAAAAATATCGTTCATGCATTCTGGGAAGGAAATAAGGCATGGCGATCGAAACCAGCACGGCCAAAAGGATTATCTGCTCATTTGACATTGAATCTTGATACCATGCCGCTCTCCATATCAACATGAAGCAGACAATAGCCGACAATGCCAGACCGAACAGAGAGAATACCTCATAGGGCGCATGGGGGAAAAATGCGAAGATATTGGGAGCATTCATAGTCAGTTGGTTAAAGGCATTCGTCTCGCCCGTCAAGGTAAGAAGAGTTCCATTCAGAGGATATCCGGCCATGAATGCCGGCGCCATCCAGAGGATGTAAATCAAAGGACAGATAAATATCCAGCGCCAGTCCATCTGCCTTTTTATCATCAGGGCAGCATAGACTGGCGCCAAAACCAACGCCTGAATTTTTATAAGCACGGCAGAGAAAAAGACTCCCAGAGATAACGGTTTCTTATCGGCGAGCAGGTAATATAGAGCTCCCATCAGGAAGGCGCCATAAATTCCATCACATTGCCCCCAGTAGGCACTGTTGATGAAAACTGTCGGAGCAAATAACACAAAAAAGAATCCGATCCACCTCTGCCATCCATTCGGATACTTCAGGCTGATGAGCCTCAGGGCAAAAAAGGCAGATACATAGTCAAACAGGATCGAGACAATTTTGATCACAACACTGAGAGAATAATAACGGGTAAGCGGACTGGCGGCGAGAAGTGAATATAGATACAC
The DNA here is from genome assembly GCF_001050275.1 of Leptolinea tardivitalis. Classification (GTDB taxonomy): domain Bacteria; phylum Chloroflexota; class Anaerolineae; order Anaerolineales; family Anaerolineaceae; genus Leptolinea; species Leptolinea tardivitalis. The sequence continues at coordinate 45,952 of NZ_BBYA01000002.1, read as the reverse complement.
CGGCGAATAAGAATACGGATGAAAATACGATGACCCATACACCAATCCCTGAATACCCGTCAGTCCGCCATGATCCAGTAGATATTGGTACCAGGGAATGACTGCCACACTCAAATCGTTATTCATATAAGGGAATAAAGCAATTCGCAGAGCAATAGAAACCATTATCAAGAAAGCAATAATGAAGTACCTGTAAACCGGTTTTTGCCAGAAATTTGTCAATTTCCTGACCTGTCTCCTGAAAAAGAGTGCTTTCTCTGATTATAAGTTCCATTTGTAGTCAGGTGTGATTTGACCATGGGCAAACTTCCAAACCGTTCGAGCAAAATTCTTGATGAACATACGGTCGTGAACCACTGCCAGAACAGTCCCCTGAAATTCAGAAAGCGCCTGTTCAAAACGTTCACGTGATGGAATATCCAGATGGTTGATCGGCTCATCCAAAAGCAGCAGATTGCATCCCTGTGCCACCTGGCAGGCCAGCATAAGGCGTACTCTCTCTCCATAAGAAAGCTGTCCAACAGGAATGAAGACATCATCTCCCATGAAAAGGTATTTTGAAAGGAACGACCGTACTTCTGTTTCAGATTGATTCCCAACCTGCTGCAAGGTCTGCAAAACTGAGAGATTGACGCTGAGTGTTTCCTGTTCCTGTGCCATGTAGCCGCAGTGCACACCTGTCCCCATTCGGCAGATTCCACCCAGGGCTGGAATCTGGTTCATGATTGTTTTCAATAATGTCGATTTTCCACAACCATTGGCCCCGGTCAGAACAATCCTGTCACCATATCGTATTGTCTGGTTGATTGGGCCGCATAACAGACGTTCACCATATCCTATGGATAAATTCTCCATCACCACAACATCGCGTCCGGATTCGGAGACAGTATCTAAATCCACTTTCATCTGCCATGTTCGAGATGGTTTATCAACCCGCTCATCAGTCAACAGATGTTCGATACGTTTCTCCAGGTTCTTCGCCCGCTGAGTGGTCTCTTTTCCACGGTTGGCGAAGAACCCGATACTGAAACCATCTGCCTTTCTGGGATCAGTCTTCCCGCCTTTATGATACCGGGCCAGGTCGCGAACTCCTTCAGCCGCTTTACGGAGACGCCTGATTTCATCCTGTTGATTGACATAGTCCTGCCACTGTTTTTCACGTTCAACCCGTTTCTGCTGGAGGTAATCGCTGTAGTTACCCGCAAATTCCCGAATTGTATGAGTGTGTTCATCCAATTCCAGTATTCCATCCACCACATCATCAAGAAACATACGATCATGAGAAATCAGCAGAACAGCGCAGCGTATCTTTTGGATCCACTCCTCCAGCCACTCCAACATCTCCATATCGAGATGATTGGTCGGCTCATCCAACAATAACAATTGCGGCCTTGAAAGCAGCACACCTGCCAGCCCGAGGCGGGTTTTTTGTCCGCCACTGAGTTGACGAATCAATGTGTCTGGCGGGATATCTCCCAACCCGAGCATAGACAAAGTTTGTTCGGTATCACTGGTTGACTCATCAGCCAATTGAAGCCTGGTCAATGCCTGATCATAGGCGTCTGCCAGTTGTTTATCCTGCGGTCTGGCAGATAATTGGCCTGCCAGTTTTTCGACTTCCCTGGCTAATTCCAACGGGTCACCCTGTTGGTGATTAAGGTAACTGAAAATTGTTGTATTGTCAGGCAGCGCCAATCCCTGCATCAAATATCCAATCCGGACATCAACCGGAGTGAAGGTCACACTCCCGGCATCCTGTTTGAGACTGCCGGTAATGATCTGCAGGAGTGTAGTTTTTCCACAGCCATTCAACCCGATTAAACCAAGTTTTTGGCCTTCATTTAATTGAAAACTGACATCGACTAAAACGGGTTTTACCCCGAAGGATTTTGAAACCTTGTTCACTGTAAGCATGAAGCAGCCTTTTTTTGAAAAGAAAAACCGGAGGCAACGCCCCCGGTTAAATACAAACCGAGCGAAACGCTCCCTGAGAAAATTCAAAAATTAATGGCTGCTAACACGCATGTGATTTCCTTTGAACCTTTACCGACCAATAGTATACCGGCCAATTCGTGATAAATCAATATTTCGTTTGTTGAAATAGGTAAATAAAAAACACATAAATTTTTCACAAAATTCAATCAGCAAAGAATTTATATACTTTTATGCCAGTGACATGAATATGTTTTTTATAATAATGGCAGTCATTCCATTTATTCCCGGTCTGCTTTTAACTATGACCCTGCGTAAAAAAACACTGATCATTATATATACCATCTCCCTTTTATTGATCACCCTCATCGTAGTTGCGTCACGGTTCATCCTATTAGAGAGTCTCTATCTGCTCGAGGACGATTATTGCAAGAAAAATGTTCAACGTGCCTTCAATGTGATGACGAATGAAAATAATAATCTGTTATCAACAGCCGGCGATTATGCTGCCTGGGATGACACATATGAATTCATGGCAGATATGAACAATAATTACATGAATTCAAATATCATCCCCGAAACACTGGCCGGATTAAATTTGAATCTCTTTCTTTTTATTGATAAACAAGATCACCTCTACAATTCGTTTGCCATTGATCTGAAAACAAAAAGGAGAATTGATCTTTCACCCGAGCTTAAAAATCTTTTGGAAGATAAGACCTTCATGTCGAAAATCAAACAACCGGATGGATTTGTTGGTTTTATTCAATTGAATGAAGGGTCTCTCCTCTTCGCGTCTCACCCTGTTCTTACCAGCAAACACCTTGGACCTGACCATGGCTTGCTTATGGTTGGCCGGTTTATTGGGGACGATTATGCAGAACATCTTTCAAAATCCACCCAATCCGCCATCCAGATTGAACCCTATTCAGAATCATCTCTCAGCCGCGAGTTTAAAACAGCCGCATTTCTTCCTAACTCCCGGCCAGAAACATATATCAAGGAAATAGATAGCCAGACCATTGCCGGATATACCTTGATAAAAGATGTATCTGATCAACCGGTATTAATCCTCAGGACCAGTATGGACAGGGATATTTATCGGCAGGGTTATTCCACAATCCTTTTTTTTATTGTGGTCGTTTTTTTAGGTTGCATATTCTTTGTATTTGCCATTTATATGCTGCTTGACCGGCAAGTTATTTCACGCATTGCAACACTAGGCCATTCTGTTGGGAACATCAATCTGGATGCTCAACCTTTTAACCGGGTACCCGTCAGCGGATCTGATGAGATCTCATCCCTTTCACAGGAAATCAATAATATGCTGGATTCCCTGGAAGAATACGATACCCGCCTCCGTCAGTCACGCGATGATCTTGAAAAACGTATCAAAGAGCGTACAGCAGAATTGCAGGAGTTAAATTTCAACCTTACACATGAAATTCGTGAACGCGAACTCAGTGAAAAAGCTCTGATCGAGACATATAACGAGATCAATCAGATTCTCGGCTCCATCTCATCCATGATCATCGGAGTTACCAGCGATCACAGCATTTCAGAGTGGAATGACGTAGCCACGGACTTGTTGGGTTTATCCGCAAACGAAGTGATCGGACGGAATTTTTTCGAACTTCCCATAAAATGGGATTGGGACCGTTTGAAACATGATACAGAAGAATGTTCCACCAGGAATATGAAAATCCGTATGGATGATATTATTCTGGAAAAATCTGATGATGATCACAGGATATTGGGAATCACCCTTACACCATTAAATACCGAAGATGAGCATCCCGGATTTCTTCTCGTAGGTGCAGATATTACAGAACGAAGGCACCTCGAACAAAAGTTGGGGCAATCCAATAAAATGGAAGCCATCGGGCAAATGGCAGCAGGAATTGCCCATGAAATCAACACTCCCACTCAATTAGTAGGTAGTAACCTTCGATTTTTAGGCAACCAGTTACAGGGTATTTTGGAACTGATTGATAAAGTCAAGGTAATTAACCAATATATCAAATCCAATTCAGCTTCACCTGAAATGGGTTATTCTCTCGAAAAAGCGGCAAGTGAAGCGCACCTGGAGTATTTCAGACAGGAAGCACCCAAAGCCATCGCCGATTCCCTGGAAGGCATCGACCGAATTACGCATATCGTTTCAGCCATGCGTTATTTTTCACATCCAGGTACCGATGAAAAAGAATTGGCCAATCTTAACCAGATCATTCAAAATGCTTTATCTCTATCTCGCAATGAATGGAAAAATGTGGCAGAAATTAAGACAAATCTCCAGACTGATCTGCCATTGATAGAGTGTCTGCCCAGTGACTTAAGTCAGGTTATTCTCAATCTGATTATTAACGCTGTTTATGCAATCAAAGAAGTCTATGATGCTTCATTAGACAAAAAAGGTGTTATTGAAATAACTACCCGCCAGGTTGACCATAATATTGAAGTACGTGTGGCTGACAACGGTTCAGGAATCCCGGAGAAGATTCGCAGTAAGATATTTGATCCCTTCTTTACGACAAAAGATGTTGGGATTGGCACCGGACAGGGTTTGGCAATATGCTATTCTGTAATAGTCAAGAAACATGGTGGTACGATAGAATTTGAGACAGAAGTCGGCCGGGGAACAACTTTTATTATCAGCCTGCCATGGAAATAAAACATGACAAAAAAAATCCTCTTCGTTGATGACGAAATGCTCCTTCTGGATTCCCTCAAACGCGAGCTAAACTTTCGTTATGAAATTGATACGGCTTTAAGTGGAGCCGAAGGGTTGGAAAAAATACGAATCTCCGGCCCTTATGCAGTTATCGTGACAGATTTTCGTATGCCTGTAATGGATGGAATCAAATTTCTCGAGCAGGTGAAAGAAATTGCACCCAATTCTGTCCGAATGATGTTGACAGGCAATACCGACCTTCCAACAGCAATAGATGCCATCAACCAGGGGCAAATCTTTCGATTTCTCACAAAACCCTGCAATGGCGACATGATCGCCCAATCATTGGATGCCGGTTTGCGTCAGTATCAACTGGTGATGGCAGAAAAAGAATTACTTGAAAAAACGCTAAAAGAATCTGTCAGTCTGCTCACAGAAGTATTGGCTATTGTCAACCCAAAGGCCTATGGTCGCTCACTGCGGATGCAACAACTGGTCGCCCATATATGCCGGGAGATGAAATTCCAGGATAGCTGGCAGTATGAAATGGCGGCTGCATTATCTCAACTGGGATGGATTATTTTCCCCCAATCCATGTTGGAAAAAATCGACTCCGGTCAGCCTTTGAGCGCAACAGAAATGGTAATTTTTTCAAAACATCCATTCACAGCGGGAAAACTGCTAGAAAAAATCCCCCGGCTGGAACAGATCAGCCGCATGATTGCCGGACAGGGACGATCGATCGATGACCTTTGTTTGAATCCAGCGTACCCTGATCAATATCAGGTCGATATGGGATCGCATATTCTGAAAATCTGTGTAGATTATGATCAATTCATGATGCAGGGGTTATTGCACGACCAGATACTGGTAACCATGCAATCAAAACCTTCGGTCTACCACCAGGAAATCATCAATGCATTGAAAACGCTGCAAAGTGCTCAATCGCTGCCTGAACTGCGCAGCATTGAATTGGTTACCCATGAAGATCTGGAAGTGGGGATGCTGCTGGTGGAACCGATTAGAGATTCAAAAGGAAATATTCTGGTGAAGGAACATACCTTCATATCTCGATCAATTATGATAGAGATGATTAAACTTGGCGCGCAGCCAAATTATCTGGCAGAACCTTTCAAAGTTTTACGAAAACGTGATTGGTAAGGAAATAGTTGTTTTCTTACTGAGAAATGAAACCCAGCCCCCTGTCTTTCAGGGAGACAAATTTATTCAGCCCGATGACAATATGATCGAGAACTTCAATATCCAGTAATCGCCCAGCCTGTTGGGCTGCCCGGGTAAGGGAGACATCTTCTGGGCTGGGGGTTGGATCTCCGCTTGGATGGTTATGTGCCAGGATGATGGATGCGGCATTGTTGGTTAATGCCGCTTTGAAAAGCTCACCGATACGGACCGAAGAAGAATTCAATGAACCCTGGTACAGTTTTTCAATCTTTATCACCCGGTTGCGGGTATCCAGTAAAAACACCCACAGGTTTTCCTGTGGAAGTCCGGCCATTTCATATTGAATCAGAATGGCCGCATCTGATGGACTTTTAATGACTGGCTTCTCATCTGACTCTTCTCTGGGAAGCCGGCGTCCAAGCTCAATGGCAGCCTTGATCTGACAGGCTTTGGCCATATTGATGCCTTTTTGATGACAAAGTTCATCAAAAGTCGCCCGATGCAACCCCGATAACCCCCCAAATTGCCGGAGAAGGCGGTGCCCCACCTGAACGGCATTCTCTCCGGGTAACCCGGTGCGTAAAAGAATGGCCAATAACTCTGCATTTGTTAAGGCACCAGCACCCACTTCCGCCAGTCTTTCCCTCGGCCGGTCGTTTACGTCAAAATCCTGGATTCGATGGATAACGGCAATATCTTTATTTTTCATATTTATCCCCAGCAGATTAATTATAACGCCGCCTCTTGGTTGTGGTTGCAAAAGGGTTATGAACAGCATATAATGCAAAACACCGGTCTAATTTAATCGGAGGTGAAAATGCCTGAAAAAAGGAAATTCAATCGGATTCACCTGATCCATTACCTTCGTCTTTTTGACCGGAAAACCGGCGATCTCATTGGCAACCTGGTCGATCTGACTTCCGAAGGTCTGCAATTGATCAGCGAAACCCCCATTGAACCAGGGAGACTTCTTGAAATTCGCATGGAATTTCCCGAAGAGGTGGATGGGGAACGCGAAGTGCAGTTAAATGCACAGGCTATCTGGTGCGATCATCAATTGGATCCTGATCTCTTTTCTGTAGGTTGCAAACTGATCCCTGTCACACCGACCCATGTTACGATAATTCGCGATCTGATAGAAAACTATCAAGATTAGCCCTTACCCGGATTAACATTGATGCCCATTGAACCTGCCGCCTTAAGTGGAATTCTCCAATACCTGGTCGGATTTTCTGCCGCTTTTCTTGTTGCTCTGTGGATCAGTCTGATTTACTGGGCATATCGGGATATCAAGTCCCGTTCACGAGATAGCTTTGCCCGCATTCTGGCAATTCTGGTGGTGGCAATTTTATCTATTCCGGGTATTGTGGTGTACTTGATCCTGCGCCCCAAAAGGACTCTGGAAGAAGAATACCAACGCACCCTGGAAGAAGAAGCTCTCCTCAAAGCCATCGAAGAGATCAACACCTGCCCGGGCTGCGGGCGACATACCCGCGAAGATTGGATCGTTTGCCCCACCTGTCAGACCCGGTTGAAAAAAAGCTGCCCAAAATGCCAGAAGCTCATGGAATTGCCCTGGAATACCTGTCCATATTGTGGCAATTCGTCCTGTGAGAATACCGCTTCCATGACTTCGGACTTTGACCAATCGCTTCAGGTATAATTCATCTTATGTTTAATCAAAAGCAGCTTGAGCCGGTCGATTATCTGGCGGTCGGTCATGTTACGCTCGATATCACACCACAGGGATTGGTACCGGGGGGGACTGTACTGTACTCTGCACTTACGGCTCGCGCCTTGGGGCTGCGAGTGGGAATTGTTACCACCTGTGATGAGGCATACCCGATTCCAGAATTTGAAGGAATTGCAATAACCGGTTTCCCATCGGAAAAAACAACCACATTTGAAAATATCTACACACCTGAAGGACGGATTCAAGTTCTGCATCAGACAGCCGATCAAATCCAATTTCAGGCTGTTCCAGAAATATGGCGGCAGACCCCGATCGTACATCTTGGACCTGTTGCCCGGGAAGTGGATCCCACACTGGCGCGTTCATTTTCTGAAAGCACCGTTTGCGTCACCCCACAGGGTTTTATGCGCGCATGGGATATGGCTGGCCAGGTAACAGCTTCAGAATGGCCAGAAGCAGATTTTGTTCTTCAAAATTCCACAGCCGCTGTACTGAGCATTGAAGATATCAATGGCGACGAAGATCGTATTGAAGAATTTTTGCGGTCCATTCGCGTTCTTGCGATCACAGAAGGTGAAGAGGGTGCTCGGATATACTGGAATGGTGATGTCCGTCGGTTTCCTGCTCCCCGTGTCAAAGAAGTAGATTCTACAGGCGCTGGCGATATTTTCGCTGCCTGTTTCTTTGCGAAATATTTTGCCACCCGCGATCCCTGGATTGCCGGGCGGTTTGCTGTCCAACTGGCATCCTGTTCGGTAACCCGCCGAGGGATAGACAGCATTCCCACAGAATATGAAATAACCATGGCCAGTACCGAAATTCTCGATGCGGAACAACGAACATGACAAAAATTTTTACATTTGTAAATCAAAAAGGCGGTGTGGGAAAAACCACCTCAGCCATCAACCTGGGTGCCTTTCTGGGGTATTATGGGCAGCGTGTTTTACTGGTAGATCTTGATCCTCAGGCTAACGCCACTTCATCTCTGGGAATCGATAAAAACACAGTAAAAACAGGCACCTACGAGGTATTGATAGGTGCTGCTCAAGCGGCTCCTCATATCTTACACAATCCACGGATTAAGATTTCCCTTTTACCATCTTCTCCCGCCCTGGCTGGTGCCGATGTCGAATTGATTGACGGTCAAAATCGTGAAAATCGTTTGCGTGACGTAGTAAACAGTGTGGCTGACCGGTATGACTATATCCTCATTGATTGCCCGCCATCCCTGAGTTTGCTGACAGTCAACGGATTGATGGCGGCGAAGGATGGTGTAATCATCCCGGTGCAATGTGAATACCTCGCTCTTGAAGGATTGGGGCAACTCACCCAGACTATCAACCGGGTAAAAAATTCCCTCTACCCTGGCCTCATCGTCCGGGGGGTGATTTTAACCATGTATGATGGACGTACCCGTCTGGCTATTGATGTGGTAAACGAAGTGCGAAAACATTTCCCCACTCAGGTATTCCAGTCGGTTATTCCACGTTCCATCCGGTTGGCAGAAGCCCCTTCTTATGGCATACCCATTTCCATGTATGCACCCGATTCAGGCGCGGCAAAGGCATACGCCGCACTGGCACGCGAGATTCTCGGTCAAGATGGTATTTCCATTCCCCAGGTGGTTGAGCAGGAGAAATAAATGGCATATAAAGGCGGGTTAGGACGTGGATTAGATGCAATTATTCCGGCTTCGAATGAGCCCAGGGGAGGCGTTGAGTCTGTTCCGATCAACCAGATTATTCCCAATCCACGACAGCCGCGTACGATCATGGTGGAAGAAGGTCTCCAGGAGCTTGCAGAATCAATCAAACAGCATGGCATCCTTCAACCCCTGATCGTGACAAAAGAAGCCGAAGGTCAATATGTGCTGATTGCCGGTGAACGCCGATGGCGGGCTGCGCATATTGCAGGCCTCGATGTTGTTCCTGTAATACTCCGGGAAGCTAACGATCGTGACCGCCTTGAATTAGCATTAATAGAAAATGTTCAACGGGCTGATCTGATGCCCCTTGAAACCGCAGAAGCATACCGTCAATTGGCTGAAGAGTTCAATCTCACCCATGACGAAATTGCCCTCAGAGTTGGCAAAAGCCGTGTAGCGGTCACTAACACACTGCGTTTATTGAAACTGCCAGAAGCGGTTCAAAATGCCATTCTTTCCGGAGAAATCAGTGAGGGGCATGCCCGGGCACTATTGAGCCTTTCAACTTCACAGGCGCAAACGGCCGTCTTGCAGATCATCTTGCGCAACGGTCTGAGTGTTCGCCAGACAGAAGAACTGGTCAAAAAATACGGTGGGGAAAAAACGCCTTCAAAACCAAAACCGGAACCTCCGGTGGAAGTCAAGGAAATTGAAAATCGACTTCGGGAACATTTGGGAACTCGTGTGACCGTAAATCACGGGAAAAAGGGCGGAAGCCTGGTGATTTATTACTATTCAAATGAAGAATTGAATTCTGTTCTGGATACTATATTGAAAGGTTGAGATTCCATCCAACCATGGCGTTTGAGGTTCATCTTTTTACAGGTACAATTATTTTAGATATATGGAAACAAAGATAGAATCAAACCCAACACAAAACAATTCGGGACTTACACCGGAATCTCTGGTTCCGCGCCTTGGTGAATACTTGATTGAGCGTGGTCTGATCACAGCTGCGCAATTGACCCATGCCATTTACCTTCAAAAAATGGCTCGAGAAAAAGGGGAAAACGTCCTTTTAGGCCAGATTTTGGTTAATGAAAAAATGATCAGTAAAACTGATCTCGATCAGGCTATCACCGAACAGATCATTCAATTACGCTCTGCTCTGCAAAGCGCGAATGCCAGCCTGGAATTACGTGTCAAACAACGAACTGCTGAACTGGAAGCTGCCATGATTAAGCTGGCAGATCTTAACCGTATGAAAGCCAATATCGTGGCGAATATCTCCCACGAATTGCGCACACCGATGACCCATATTAAGGGTTATCTTGAGTTAATGATCACATCGGTTCTGGGCCCCCTGACAGACGATCAACAGAATGCGTTGAAAGTGATGCAAAAAGCCTCTGACCGATTGGAAAGGCTGATTGAAGACCTGCTGTTATTTTCAGACGCAGACGGTACAGAAGTGGCCCTAAACTTGCAGCCTATTGATATGCACCGCCTGGGTCAAACCCTGGTCAACCGTGCGCGGATTAAAGCAGAAGAGAAACATCTTCAGCTTGATCTGGTATCAGATACCGACTTGCCGAAAGTTCAAATCGATGAAGAAAAAATCTCCTGGGCAATCGGTCAACTGCTGGACAATGCAATCAAGTTCACACCTTCAGAAGGAAAAGTGGAACTTAATTGCACCGCAGACTCAGATTCTGTGAAGATCATTGTGAAAGATACCGGAATCGGCATTCCTGCGGATCGCTTTGATGAGATTTTCGAACCTTTTCATCAGCTGGACGGATCTTCTACCCGCAGATATGGGGGAACCGGATTAGGTCTGGCGTTGGTGAGGAAAATCATTGAAGCCCATGGTTCAGTGATTCGCATACGGTCTGCTATTGATCAGGGAAGCGAATTTGAGTTCACATTGCGCGCGGCCTGAAAAAATCTTCATCGGTGCAGGAGATTCAGTCCAAATGCCTCCACAAACCGAACAAATTGAAGAAACCCCGAATATCTATTTACTGCGTTCACTCGGAAAATTAAACAAACCAGATGATTGGAAAACAGGATTGGATGATTTCGCTCACCAAATCCGCATGGGTTTGATCTATGATCATCTGGTGGTATATAAAAAGAATGGCGGCGGCAATCTTGAACCAATCTACGCCCGCGCCGTTGGTAGAGGTCGTTCTTCAGAAGCAGATACCGCCTGGGGAGATAGCATCGTTATGCAGGCTATCCAGGAAAACCACCCAATAACTACCCTGCCTAAAAAAACCCCCGGATCGAACCGATTAGACTGTCCGTACGGCCTCGCCATGCCTCTTTCCATTGCTGAAGAAACATTGGGCGCCATAGTTATGATCCGGTTTGGCGGACCGGATTATTCCCCCATGGATATTGAACAGGCCCAGGGATTTGCTGCCGTTCTCGGGTTGATCCTTGGGAATATCAATCTCCGCAGGAAAGTGGAGGAGCTTTCGGAAAAATGCAAGGTAGCCACACTGCAGGACAATTTCATTTCAATGATTACCCATGAGTTACGCAGTCCATTGGGTTTTATCAAAGGGTACACAACTACCCTTCTTCGTCCTGATACCAATTGGAACGCAGAAACCCGTCAGGAGTTTTTGAAAATCATTGATGCAGAGACTGACCAGTTGCAGGATTTAATTGATAATCTTCTGGATTCCGCTCGCCTGCAAAGCAACATGCTGGAAATGCATATGCAGCCTGTAATGGTTGAAGGTTTATTGAACAACATTATCGCCAGAACATCACTCCATCATCCTGAAATGGTTACCCATCTTGAAGTGATTCAACCATTAAAAACCGTCAGAGCAGATCCACGCCGGTTGGAACAGGTTTTTGAAAACCTTGTGACCAATTCATTCAAATACGCGCCTGATTCACCTCTGTGGATTTCCATTCGTTCTGATGAACAAAACTTAATTATCCAATTCCGCGATGAAGGCCCTGGAATTCCACCGGAATCATTGGATAAAATTTTCTGGCGTTTCTACCGTGATCCGCAGTCGGCTAAGGAAGCCCGCGGAAGTGGACTTGGATTATATATCTGCCAGCAAATCATAGCTGCGCATAAGGGAAAAATATCAGTAGAATCAACAGTAGGTAAAGGGTCGGTATTTACCATAACGCTTCCGGCTCTGACGTAATTAATTATGTGGAGAATAAAATGCCAGCAAAAATTCTGGTGGTAGACGATGAAAAACAATATATTCACCTCCTGCAGGTAAATCTACAGGCAGAAGGATATGATGTATTGTTTGCCATGAATGGGGAAGATGCCCTTGAATTGGTTTCATCGCAAAAGCCAGATCTGGTCATACTTGATGTGATGATGCCCCGGATGGATGGTTTTACCACATGCGAGCGCATCCGCCAATTTTCCAATGTGCCGGTCATCATGTTAACAGCCAAAGGTGAAGAGCAGGATCGTGTTAAAGGTTTGAATGTGGGAGCCGATGATTATGTGATCAAACCATTTTCTGCCACTGAACTGGTTGCCCGGGTGCGGGCCGTGTTGCGCAGGGCAAGAAAAGACGATACGGCTTTGGGGGAACGCTTCTTCCAACATCTTGACCTCAAAATCGACTTTGCCCGTGCTGAAGTCTGGAAAGGGGATAAAGCCATCTTCTTATCCGCCACGGAATACCGTCTGCTCATTCAATTTGCCCACCACCTCGGGCAGATTTTAACCGGTGAAGAATTGTTGACAGCCATCTGGGGTCCATCATATCGTGATGACAAGGAAATTTTATGGGTAAGCATTGCCCGCCTGCGGCAAAAATTGGAAGATAATCCCCACAGCCCATGCCATATTGTAACCCGCTCCGGGTTGGGATACCTGATGCCGGCAGAAGTCTCGGCTCCTGCGAAAGGAAAGAAGGAATAATGTATTCCAATTTTGAAGAAAAAGGTAAGATTTTTACACAGGTTGTAACCAAGAAACCCATCAATGTAACGATACAGACTACAAATCAATTGATTCGTGGAAAAATCCATATTCGCCCTGAAGACCGTGTAAAAGATGAATTGAACCGCAAAGACCTGTTTATTGCGGTCACAGATGCAACGGTGTTTTCTCCTACCGGAGAGGCGATTTATTTCAGCGGATTCCTTTCTGTAAATACCGAACAGATCATCTGGCTCATGCCAGATGAAGAAGTTAAGCCGGCAAAAGGTCTAAAATGATTCCTTCTGGTGGTTATTCTCTTAATCCAACAGATCAGGCAAAATTAAAAGCCTATCTGGTTAATTCCATATCCCGTGAGATAGAAGCCCGTCCTCCATCACCGCGCCAGCGGCGTGAGGCCATTCAGCAATATCTGCAACAGGCGTATGAGTCAACCCGGCTCAACCTTCCCGAACAGGCTCGGAATGCGATCTTCAAAGAGATTCTTGATGAAATGCTGGGTTTTGGCCCAATTCAACCATTATTAGATGACCCAACCATCAGTGAAGTGATGGTTAACGGTCCCAATATGGTTTATATCGAAAAAAACGGCAAGCTTACGCTTACAGATATCCATTTTGAAAATGATGATGCCGTTCTTAGAGTGATTGACAAGATCATCTTGCCTCTGGGGCGAAATGTTGACATAGATAATCCTACGGTAGATGCCCGCCTGCCAGATGGATCGCGTGTTAATGCAGTCATTCCACCGGTGGCTATCGACGGTCCATCTATCACAATTCGGAAGTTTATGAAAGACAAACTTACCATGGACCAGTTGATCTCTCTGGGGTCCATTACTCGTGGAATGGCTGAAATGCTGCGCGCCTGTGTAGTTTCTCGGTTGAATATCCTGGTATCCGGTGGTACCGGGTCTGGAAAAACAACCTTCCTCAACATTCTTTCTGGCTATATACCAGCAAACGAACGTATTGTGACGATTGAGGATGCTGCTGAATTGAAATTGCAGCAGCCTCACGTTGTCCGTCTTGAAACCAAACCGCCAAATTCTGATGGGCAGCATGCTGTTTCGATTCGAGATTTAGTACGCAACAGTTTACGTATGCGTCCAGACAGGATTATCGTGGGTGAATGCCGCGGTGGAGAAGCTCTGGATATGCTTCAAGCCATGAACACCGGGCATGATGGCTCTCTGACGACGTTGCATGCCAATACACCCCGTGATGCAGTCAGCCGCCTGGAGACAATGTGCCTTATGTCAGGTCTTGACCTGCCAGTGAAGGTTCTTCGCGAACAGATTGCCGCAGCCATTGATCTTATCGTTCAGCAGGCACGTTTGAAAGATGGAACCCGTAAAATTACCGCCATTACCGAGGTATCTGGCATGGAAGGTGATACCATCACCATGACTGATATTTTCAAATATCAGCAAACCGGAGTTCAACCGGATGGCACCATTATCGGGGAGCTCCGTCCAACAGGTATCCGCCCAGGATTCAGCCAGCGGCTTGAAGCAGCCGGTTACCGTTTAGGGCCTGAAATCTTTGGCGCCAATCTGAATGAAATGCTGGGAAATCGGAGGAGATAACCATTGGCATCTAAACCTCAAGTAAAAACACTTCGGGCACATAAACTGGCCGCTCTGGTGGTGGATGCTCGTCTGTACGCCCGTAGAACACCCGAGGAAGCCTGTGCGCTGCTCGGATGGGATACCAGACATCTTCTAGACTTGGAGTCTGCCGCCATAACCCCCACCCTGCCGGAATTGGAAGCCCTGGCGGCCATTTATGCCGTTCCAGTAGATCATTTTTTTGGCTCAACCAGTCTGTCAGATGAAATGCCCAAACTCCGGGTGGATACCATGCGTCAGCGTCTTGAACTCCGCAATCGCATACTGGGAGCCATGATTATGCAGGCACGTTTGCGTAAAAACCTCTCACGAGATGACCTTTCCATGGCCACCAATTTGCCGCTTGAATTGATCACTGACTATGAACTCGGTAAAATCCCTATCCCGGTGACAGATCTGGAAGATATTACCCACATTCTTCAGATCCGTGTGGAAGATTGGATTGATAGTTATGCCATCCCAACAAGGGATATGATCATCAAACCATTCACTCTATCTTCCCGCCAGACAGAAGAAGAGGAAGAGTCGCGGGAACCCGAACCGGTTGAAAAAGCCGAACCGGAAAGACCTGCGCCGAAAAAAGTTGAACCGGTTGCCGCAGAACCCGTTTCTATGGTGGAGCCCACCCAGTCAGTTCAAGCAAAACATGAACCAGCTGTTTCCTCTGCGGAAAAAGAACCAGCTTCGGTTAATCAACCATCTCAGGCAGAAATTGACCTTCTTGCCCGTGAAAACCTTCCCAAGGAACTGATTGATTTCGTCACGAATCCAATTAACAGACAATACCTTTTACTGGCCAACAATCTGAGTCAGATGCCCGCCGACCAGCTTCGTCGTATTGCCGAATCGCTGTTGGAGATCACATTCTAAATCATGAGTCAACAAGCAATACAACTATGCGAAGAAGCAAAACTGGCTTATGAAGCCAGTAATTACCAGTCTGCGGCTGATATGTTCCTTGAGGCAAGCCATTTATTTGAAGCAGATCACGATACGCTGATGGCCGCTGAAATGGCCAACAACCGAAGCGTTGCGTTGCTTCAGGCAGGTGAAGCACAGGCCGCCCTGGATGCCTGCCTTGGTACCGAGCATGTTTTCTCGGAAGCCGGGGATAAACTTCGGGAAGGACTGGCATTGGGCAATCAGGCGGCTGCGTATAAAGAACTGGGATTGAAGAAAGAAAGCCTCCGGCTTTTTCGCCTTTCAGCATCGAAATTGGAAGAGACAGGGGATAAAGAAAATCTGGCGATTGTCCACAAGACCATCGCTGCTCTTGAAATGGAAACAGGCGATAACCTGGGTGCCATGAGTGCCATGCTAGATGCCCTCCGGACTAAAGAGAAATTAACCATGCGCGAAAAATTCCTTCGCTGGTTGTTCTCTGTAGCATCTCGGATGATGCCCAAGTAGTCAATATGGATTATCGGATGCAGCATAATATTCCCACCGGAAAATTTTTGCTCAGGCCGGCCGTTGGCACTGACTTAAATGCCCTGTCTACTTTTTTCAAAAGCCGTGTCAACATCCAACATCATCTGGATTGGCGCACTTCATTGGAATGGATTGGCTTCCAACCATACTATCTTTTACTCCGACAAAAAGAAATCCTTGCCGCTATGGCAGCGCCTGTTGATCCGGTTGGAGTTGCCTGGATTCGAGTGTATGGAGCCTCGATGGAATTACCACCGGAGAAATTATTCCCCATTCTTTTGGAACGCTGTCTCAAGGATCTTGAAGGCGAACCGCGTCCCATTCTGGCTGGATTGGGTTTGCAGGAATGGTTCAAAAAAACATTGGAAGCGAATAACTTCCTATTACGACAACAGATCGTCGTTCTTGGGTGGGATTTTAAGATCCGTCAGGCCAAACCAATTCCTGAAAATTTGGTCATAAGACCTATGACAGCTCTTGACCTGCCTTCTGTTGCCACCGTTGACCGCCTGGCATTTAAACCTCTCTGGCAAAATTCATTGGACGCCCTCATTCTGGCATTCCACAAAGCATCGCTGGCCTCAGTGGCACTTTTGGACGGTAAGATAATCGGCTATCAGATCAGTACCTCTACTCCCATCAATACCCATCTTGCCCGCCTGGCCGTAAATCCTGAATTCCAGAGAAGGAATATCGGGTTTGAATTAGTCAGACAGATGCTGACAGACAGCCTTAAATTGAACAGCTGGCAGGTTACAGTAAACACACAGGGTGACAATATTGCCTCACTGGCATTATATGATTCACTCGGTTTCACATTGACGGGCGAAAGTTTTCCCGTTTACGTTTACGAATATCCCAAACCTTAGTAATAATTTACATTTCCACGAAAACACCATACAGAAAATCGACGAATAAGCCCACCTCGGGTAGAATGGGGAGTGATATCAATGTGCAAGGAGACGAAATGAGCAAACGAGAAGAAATGAAGGCATTACGAGAAGCCGACCGCCGAAGGCAGAATACCATTACCATTATCATTATTGCAGTGGGTGCCCTGCTGATCACTGGTGCCCTCATTTGGCCTTCCATCAAAAGGCAGGTGGTAAAACCCAATCCGCGCCCCATGGCAGACTATAACTCTATGGGAAATAAAAACGCCAAAGTAAAAGTGGAAGAATTTTCCGATTTCCAATGCCCTTATTGCCGTGAATTTGCCTTAAAAGCCGAACCAGAGTTCGTCAAACAATATGTTGAAACAGGAAAGGTTTTTGTAACCTTTACCCCATTCAGCTTTATCGGAGAAGAATCAGTCAAAGCGGCAGAAGCGGCGTATTGTGCGGCTGACCAGGGCAAATTCTGGGAATACCATGATTTGTTATTTGAAAACCAGAATGGTGAGAACAAGGGAAATTTCACGCGTTCCCTTTTTCTTCAATTTGCCAAAGATCTCTCTCTTGACACAGCCGCCTTCCAGACCTGTATTGATAATGGAACGAATGCAGCGAAAGTCAAAGATAACATGACATATGGACAGAACAAAGGGGTTAATGGAACTCCATACTTCATGGTTAATGGCACACTCGTCGATTCTTCCAAACTAATCGAGACTGTAGAAAAAGCCCTGAAGGAACAGTAACCTCAAAACCGGATTATAAGAAACGGTTCCTGATCTTTCCTATCAGGAACCGTTTTTTTATGAGATTCTTTGAATTACCCAGGTGACCAAAGGAGCATAAATCAATGCCGGCAGGAAGTTAGCCGTGCGTATCTTTTTGATATCCAGAAAGCTGCTGATGGCTATGGATGCCAGGATAATGCCGCCAACCGAGGTTAGCTCGTTGATCATGGAATCTGATAAAAACATTTGAACCTGTGAGGCAAAAAGAGAAATACATCCCTGATAAAGCAACACAGGAATGCTTGAAAAAGCCACTCCAATGCCCAAACTGGACGCAAACGCCAGTGAAGCGAATCCATCTAAAACTGCCTTTACCGAGAGCGTGCTGATATCGCCAGTCAAACCATTCTGTATTGCTCCCAGGATGGCCATTGGCCCAGAACAGTAAATCAAGGCTGTTGATAAAAAGCCCTGAACGAAATTTCCGTTCCCGGTTTTCTCCCCGGCGTTTTTAGGTAAAAACCGTCTCTCAAGAAATGAACTCCAGGAAGTCAATCGTTCTTCAATATTCAACCATTCACCGGTCAGTACACCAAATAGAATACTCAACAATGGAATGATGGCATTTTCGGTTTTCAAGAACAACTGGATACCGAACAAAATCGTAAACATCCCCAATGCCAGAACAATGGACTGTTTTACTTTTTCAGGGAAACGGGAGCCCAAAAAGAGACCGATTACCCCTCCAAGAATAATTGCCCCGCTGTTCAGTAATGTTCCGGTCATTTGTCAGAATGCTTAACAGCCTGGCTGGGAGATATTTGACCGGCGGTTTTCAATTCAAGTAGCTCCAACACAAACATCAAGGAAGACAACCGGTTAAGGTAGGCAACAATATCAGGGTTTTGTATTCCCCCGGAATCTGCCAGTTCAATCACCCGACGCTCTGCCCTGCGGATTACTGCTCGAGCCAGGTCCAGGGCACCTCCCCCGGCGGTATCACCAGACATAAGAAAACTTTTTGGAGGTTCAACCATCTGTGTAACGGCATCAGTTTGTTCTTCAAGCCATGTCACTTTTTCTGCCGTAATCGTCCGAAACCGACCTGCCTGATCCGGGTCACAGGCAACTTCTGTCATCATAGAACTCAGATCGCGTTGAATTTGTAAAAGAAGGTCTTTTATCATGGGAGTCGATGATAGAGAACGAGCCACACCCAATGACGCCGAAGCCTCATCTACAGATCCAAGGGCTTCAAAACGCAGATCATATTTCTTTAATCTACCCCGCCCAATCCAGGTGGTCAGACCATCGTCGCCTTTGCCGGTGAAAAAATGGATCATTTTCCATCCTTTTCATATCGCATAACCCGGTATAAATACCAGTAGTCTTCTCTGGGAAATCCAGGTTGGACCTCTTTTTCCCATACAAAATCATTCTCAACAGAATATTTATCTAAGATTTTATCTTTTCGCTGAATACTCTCGGCAAATTCCGCTGTTATTGCCGGGTTGCTTGAATCTAATAAATGCATGATCACCCGATTGCGAACCTGGTGCCGGAATGCCGTAGACGGTTCATTTTTGTCAGACGCGAATCCGAGAATAAAGTCACCCCATTGCCGGAGACGCATCTTGTATTCTTGATGACATTTGGTTGCCCAGGCAGTTTTCCAATGATCTCGTATTGTCTGGATCTCTTTCCAATTCGCTTCCACCTGCTCATTAATCAAACTGGCTGATTCAAGTCGTTTATATGCCAGCAGGATACCACCGGCGGAGAATGAAAAATCCGGGAGTTGTCGGATGATGTCATGTGATAATAAGTATGCCTCTAATTCAGAGGGAGAAGCTTTTAAATACTCAACATCTCGTTTTAGCATCTCGGTCATAAAATAACACCTGCATTATAAACTACGGGGTTGGAGTAACCTGTACCGTAATCGGATTAAGCGATAAATACCAATCGGTCACGTTGTTGAAACGGTCTGATGAATCATACAGAGGTCCCATCCGTACCCCGCGGATAGTATTATCCGCTCCCCAGGTGTAAACCGGGTAGAACATGGGAATGGCCGGAATTTCATCCTCAAAGATCAACTGGAAATTCCTGTAAAGCCGCATTCTTTCATCGATATCCGTGGTGATGCGCGCCTGCTCTACCATTTCACTGGCGACTCGTTGATCCCATTGTGAATAATTCTGCCCGCCGGTCGATTGAGACTGGTCCCAGAAGGGATATGGATCAGGATCTGGAGATTTTGACATGCTCAAATCAACCAGCGCCGCCTGGTATGAACGGGTATTTAAACGATCCGACATCAACGATTCAAATGGCATCACTTCAAGATCTACTTGAATTCCTACCGCAGCGAGATCTCGTTGAATGGCGCCTGCCAAATTTTTGTAGCGGTCGATATCGGGTACGGATAATTTGAATTTAAGGAATACATCCTTTTTCGATCGAACGGTATCCGTCTCGCCGGCTAATACCCAGCCGGCTTCTTTCAAGTTACGGGTGGCAATTTCTGGCTCAAAGGCTACTGGTTTGATGCCGTCATAAAATGCCCATGTGCCAGGGAATATGGGGCCGTCAGCGATGATAGCCTGTCCTTGCAGTAGATTATCGATCATCCATTGTCGGTTTAAGCTCTGCATAATGGCTTTTCGGACGACCTTTTCCTGGAAGAAGGGGACTTCCGTATTCTTCAGGTTCAAAAGCAATATGGTCAGTTCAGGTTTTCTTCCCGAATACAACGCCAGATTTGGATAATTTAATGCCTGGGGTAACACATCTGGTGTTAATTGACTGATACCCTGCGCCCTGTTCTCTTTATACGCTGTCAAAGCGCCAATAGAATCAGGATAAAAAAGGAAAACGATCTGCGAGAGGTTTGGTTTTTGCCCATGGTAATCTTTATACGCTCGCAAAACCAGTCCGGTGATATTGCCATTATCAACAATCAACCGCTCAAATTGGAACGGACCAGTTCCCACCGGCTGCAAGTTGAACGGAGAATTGACAAAAGCATCTCCAGAGAGACCATTCAACAGATGTTTTGGAAGGATTCCGAAAGTGACATAATCAAGGAATGGTGAAAAGGCTTCCTTCAATCGAAATTGAAGGTTCAAGCCGGAGCCTTTAACTTCGACAGACTTCCAGAAATCCTGCAAGTCAGACGAGAGGGTGGGCGTACCCTGGCGCATGGTTTCAACCGTGAAAATGACATCATCAGCCGTAACAGGCTGACCGTCATGCCATTTGAGGTCTTTTCGAAGAGTGAAATTATAGGTTGTACCATCCTGTGATATGCCCCACGATTCGGCCAGATCAGCCTTGGGAAGGCCACGGGAATCAAATTTGACCAAACCGTTAAACAGCAAACGATCGATATCCCGATCTGGTTGATTCTTACTATCCAGCAGAGGGTTCAGCCGTTGCAGGTTGCCCACAACAGCTTCTGTGTAAATACCACCCTGTGCAGGACGTGGGGTGGCTGCCAGGGATCCGACGTCTTTTTGCTCACCCAGCAGCAAAATTCCGATCACCAGACCGGTTAGAAATATGATTACAAATTGCCAGCGTAAGTTCTTCATCATTAGAATGAAAAAAGGGCGTGCGCTTCAGGCTTTGGAGCGTCGCCCTTTAAAAATCTGCGCAGAGGTCGTAACAATAGCTCTACGGTTATTTGCTGATGACGATGGTAACCAGTGTCAGAATGACAAACACAACACTGAGGACGATCGTGATCCAGAACAGGGTTTTTTCAATCCCACGACGGGCTGAGAATACTCCACCCGTGTCGGCACCTGTCAAACCACCCAGTCCAACACCTTTGTTCTGCAATATGACACTAACGATTAGAGTCACCGAGATTATAATCAGCGCAATATCAAAATAAGTCGTCACGTTTATCCTCCTGAAGCAAAGCCTGATTATACCTGTACCTGGAGCAAATCGTCAAACCAAAATGGAAGAAATCAGTCTGAATCTCCACATTCATTCAAAATACTCAGATGGCAGTGGCAGTCATGAAGAAATTGCTCAGGCAGCCTGTGAAGCAGGTTTGGATGCCCTGATTGTAACCGACCATAATGTTTTGGTCGATGGGAAAGAAGGTTACTACACCTTCAATGGACGCCAGGTCTTGATGCTCGTTGGAGAAGAGGTTCATAATCAAGCCAGACATCCACAAAAGAACCACCTTCTGGTGTTTGGCACCAATCGTGAAATGGCAGGTTTTGCTCAAGATTCGCAGAATCTCATCAACCAGGTACGCATTTCGGGTGGAAGCAGTTTCATTGCCCACCCAATTGACCCCGCCTTACCCCTTTTTGGTGAAGGAGATATATCGTGGGAAGATTGGTCAGTCACCGGATTTACAGGGATTGAACTCTGGAATGGCTTCAGTGAATTGAAAACTGTTGTAAGTGGATGGGGTTCAGCCCTTTTTTATGCCTTCTTTCCACAATTTATGGCACACGGACCAATCCCTGAAACCTTGAAGAACTGGGATCGTCTGCTGGCATCCGGCAGACCGGTTTCTGCGGTAGCCGGATCAGATTCTCATGCCTTGAAAAAAAGTCTTGGTTTCATCCACCATACGATTTTTCCGTACACATTCCATTTTTCCGCCATTAATAACCACATTCTTTTACCCACCCCGCTTCGTGGAGATTTAGCATACGATCGGGGTGCCATTCTGACAGCTCTGGCCAGAGGGAACAACTTCATCGGTTACGACCGTGCTGCTCAGACGAAAGGTTTCCGTTTTTCTGCAAACAACCGCAAAGGCAATGCATCTATGGGTGATGAGATCAAGGTTGAAGATGGTGTTACTCTTCAGGTCAAACTCCCTCGTACGGCAGAATTGAAATTATTATGCAATGGGGAGGTAATCCGTCACTGGCAGAATACTACCAATGGAGCTCTGGTTACCACTCAGCCAGGAGTTTACAGGGTGGAAGCATATATTAATTATCTGGGGAAACGCCGCGGATGGATTTTTAGCAACCCCATCTATATTCGACCGAATCCTGTGCGCCGGAGGTTGCATGACAATCAATAATGTCACCCGTTTTCTGGATTCAAAAAAAGTGAAATATCAGGCGTTTGAATTACCTGCAGAAAAATTAGGCGCCATTGAATCCGCCCGATTATTGGGTGTTTCTCCAAAACAGGTATTCAAAACCATTGTTGTTCTTCGAAATAAACCCGGTAAACCGATTCTGGCCGTTGTGCCAGGAGGCAGTGAAGTAGACTTGAAGGCTCTGGCTTCCGCAGTTGGTGAGAAAAAATTGCAGCTTTCCACCCAGGCAGAGGCAGAAAAACTGACCGGCTTGCTTGCCGGAGGAATATCTCCCCTTGCTTTACTAAATAAGGGGTTTCAGGTTTGGTTAGATCAATCAGCCAGGAACTTTGATGAAATCCATATCAGCGGCGGCCAACGTGGTTTGAATATCCGTCTGCCGGTTGATGCGCTTATCACCCTCACAAACGCCCGGATGGCTGTGATCAGTCATCCAGAGAATAATCAGTGAAACATTATTCGCCGATAATAAATATGGGTGGAAAATGAGGAAATCCTCATACTACTATTGCAAATCGTCGAGTTCATTATAATAAAACCGTGAAGATAAATTTTGATGCCATTGAATCCAGATTAAAGTCTCTGGTTGAATCCAGTTCTCATCTATTATCCAATCACCCGGTGGAAGACACACGGGTTTCACAATTGGCGGAAGCAGTCCAGACTTACCTTCAAAAAGAAGCGCCGGCAAACCAGTCAACCCTGCCCGATAATTTGGTACTGGAAGTGCCATCCGGGGCTCTTATCGAGTGGGATGGATTCTCATTTGATGAGATTTTGCGATCCATCCTGCAAGAGACAGGGCAATCCGTCATTCAATTGCCGCAAATTATGGTCAGAGAAAATCCAACGCTCCTCAAAGGTGAAATTCGACTAAGAGATGCCCGCGAGACCAGCCCTTCGCTTGACAGGACTGCATCAATGCCCGCCCTTACGCCGGCAGAAGAAAATTTCCTTGGTGATGCTCTTCCGGAGAATGCCTATTTAATCGTAAATGGGCTCCAGACGGTCCAAATCACACAATCAGTTTTCAATATCGGACGGCGGTTGGAAAATGATCTTGTGATTGAAGATCAACGGATTTCCCGCGAACACGCCCAGATTCGAGCCATAAAAGGCCAGTATGTGATCTTTGATCTTAATTCCACCGGAGGTACGTTTGTCAACTCGGTGCGTATTTCGCAGCAACCGCTCTACCCCGGTGATGTGATATCACTGGCCGGAGTACCTCTTGTTTACGGGCAGGATACAGCCGCTTCCGCTTCGAAAACTGGGCCGGTTGAACCATTCTTTACACCATCTGGAGAAAAGAAAGGTCAATGAGCGGGATCGTCGTCTTAATCATCCGTTTGCTGGTAGCTATAACGCTCTATGCGTTTCTGGCTACTGTTTTATACATTTTATGGCAAGATTTGCAGATGCATTCGGAACTGGTAAAGGCAGCACAGGTACCTTTCTTAACCATTACACCAATTACAGATGACAACAATCCGGTAGAATTTAACGTGCCCGAAATTGTCATCGGGCGAGATCCTCTCTGCAATTATTCAGTCACAGATGAAACGGTTTCCTCACGGCATGGACGGTTAAGCTACCACCATAACCAATGGTGGCTTGAAGATTTGAATTCCACAAACGGCACGTTTCTCAATGATGATCGTGTTTTCACACCAACCGTCGTGATCAGTGGAGATGAGATTCGCTGCGGCCAGGCGATTCTAAAAATCCTTATCGCTCCGAAATAACCGGTTTACGCGCCATCATCACCAGTGAAGATCCAAAAGGCAATTCTCGTCCTTTGGATAACCACCCGGCTTCAATAGTTAATATCCCTCGCAAGAGTTCATTGATCACCGGGTATATTTTTATGTCATCTTCTGCCTGACGCTGAATACTGTCTGCCTGATTGGTAGACAGTATGTCTTTAATCCGTCGTTCCAACCATACCAATGGATAAGTGGCAGCAATATAGGCGGATGAAAATTCGTCAGCAAATCCCGCACCGGTGATTTTTTCTCGTAACTCTACTAATGAATATCGTCGAACATGATGACTGGCAATATCAAAATAACTCCAGAGATTCATATCAGCAGGGACTGTCACGAAAAGATAACCGCCGGGTTTGATCAGGTTGTAGATTTGCATTAAGACAGTTCTGTCATCTTCGATATGTTCCAATACATCAAACATACCAACCATATCAAAAAGGGACTTGAAAGGCGGGTATGCAAGATCACCCTGAACAAGCCCGCAACTTACCCGCAGTCGAGCATAGTCCAATCCTTCATGAAACAGGTCCATTCCTGTCAATGCAATGGACGGGAATCTGTGTTCTATCGCTTTTAAAACATTACCTGTTCCACAACCAACCTCCAGGAATTGAAACCCGTTGGGTGTGCTGAGTTTTTTATTAATTAATGAACATATCACATCATTCCGGGCTGAAAACCAGAAATGACGATCTTCAGCGGCAAATAAGGGCTCAAAATAATGAGGATCATAGGATTCATGGGATGGGCTCATATGTTCAGATAGTATATCATCCACCCGACCTGTTACTTTCGATGAACATTCTTGTGCTATGATTCAGATTAATAAAATTTGCCGTAGCTTTGGAGGAATCATGTCCAACACACCCATATTAGGTGTTATTGGCGGTTCAGGTCTATACGCCATCTCATCGTTAAAAGATATTGAAACCCTGGAAATGAATACTCCCTTCGGGAAACCCAGTGCGCCACTGGTTGTGGGAACCCTGAATGAAAAACGCGTGGCATTTCTGGCCCGGCACGGAATCGGGCACACCATCAACCCGACAGAAGTTAACTACCGTGCCAACATTTATGCCATGAAAATGCTGGGGGTTCCGCAAATTGTCAGTATCAGCGCATGTGGTTCCTTGCGTGAAGATTACGCCCCCGGCCAAATTGTGATTCCAGATCAGGTTTTTGATTTCACACGCCGCAACCGCCTCCAATCTTTCTTTGGTGATGGACTGGTGGTGCATGTTGGCACAGCCAATCCTTACTGTGAAGATCTGACCGCGCGTGTTTATCAAGCAGTTTCGCAGACCGGTGTAATCACCCACGCTGGCGGAACATTAATCACAGTGGAAGGTCCACGTTTTTCAACAAAAGCCGAATCTAATTTATTCCGCTCCTGGGGAATGTCAATCATCGGTATGACAGCCTGCCCAGAGGTTTTCCTGGCACGTGAGGCCGAGATTTGTTATGTAACGCTGGCACATGTCACCGATTATGATGTCTGGCGGACATCCACAGAACCAGTCAGTGTTGAAATGGTTGTTCAAACCCTGAATAATAATACCCACGCTGCCCAACAGGCTTTGGAAAATCTGGTAGGGTTACTGCCAGAAAAACGCAACTGCGGATGCGGAGACGCTCTAAAAGACACGATCATCACCAATCCAGGTCTGATTCAGAGTGAAACCCGTCGAAAGGTGCGCCTGCTGGTGGATAAATACTTACCGAGTTGATCCGCATTTTTCCTGTTTCCACTTCGTATCACAGTCAAGTTGAGAGCCGTCTGCTCACCCTGGCAGCCTGGTTCCTGTGTTTTTATTCTCTCGCAATCACTCTGGCACCCGCTGCCCGCATGCACTCCTGGCAGGTTACATACCGCTGGGAACAATGGATCGGATATGCCGCGTGGCTTGTCTGTACTGCCGTGGCATGGCGTAGCTTGAATAAAACACTGGCCGACCGGGATCCATTCATCTTTCCGCTGATCATGCTTATGACTGGTTGGGGATTATTGGAAGTCTGGCGGTTATCTCCTTCCTTTGGTCTTCGTCAGACTATCTGGCTGGCAGTCTGCCTCGGCGTTCTGCTCTTGTTATCTGCCCGTCCGGCTGTCCTTGAATTGGTGAGACGATATAAATACATCTGCCTTGTCAGCGGACTCGCCCTCACGGCTTTGACCTTTTTTATTGGCACATATCCCGGAGGAAGTGGACCCCATCTGTGGCTTCAATTCTTCGGCCTTTACCTGCAACCCTCCGAACCGCTAAAGCTTCTCCTGATCGTCTATCTGGCTGCATACCTGGCAGATATTCGAATGCAGCGGCAATTGACATTCCTTCAATGGCTTATGCCAGCACTGGTCATCCTGGGAACGTCACTGTTGATCCTTCTGGCTCAACGTGATCTGGGAACGGCAACCATCTTTATCTTGATCTTTACCTTCATTGTGTATCTTGCCACCGGACGACGGAGGGTGATCCTTATCAGCCTCTTCCTGGTGGCAGCGGCCGGTTTGTTCGGTTACCAGCTCTATGATGTTATCCGTATACGTATAGATGCCTGGATCAACCCCTGGCTTGACCCTTCAGGCCGGTCGTACCAGATTGTTCAGTCGATTATTGCTGTGGCAACAGGCGGTGTATTTGGGCGCGGGCCAGGCCTTGGAAGCCCAGGAATCATCCCAGTGGCGCAGTCTGACTTCATCTTTTCTGCCATAGCGGAAGAAACCGGATTAATTGGCATCATTGGCCTGCTCTCTGTCATTGCCCTGCTTTTCAGCCGTGGATTGAACACCGCTCTGCATGCCGCAGATATTTACCGGCGAAATCTGGCTGCCGGCATTTCCATCTACTTTGCCATTCAAAGTATATTCATTATCGGCGGCAACCTTCGCTTGCTTCCTTTGAGCGGGGTGACCCTTCCATTTGTATCCTACGGTGGCTCCTCTCTTCTGACCGGCTTCCTGGCCGCTTGGATTTTGCTCTTAATTTCTCATCAATCCAGCCGTCAGGTAATTAATACACTTAATGTGAAACCATTTATTCTTACCGGTGAGCTGATTCTGATGGGTATGGTTGCCGCTTCCATCGTTTCGGGCTGGTGGTCGGTGATCCGTTCTGATGATCTCTCGAACCGGGTAGATAATCCGAGACGGTCCATCGCCGAGCGATATGTACAGCGCGGTTCGCTGGTGGATCGTTCAGGCAAACCGATCAGTGAATCCGTTGGAACTTCTGGAAATTTCCAGAGGAAATATTTCCTGCCGGGACTTGCGGCAACAACAGGATATTCTCATCCCGTGTATGGATTGAGTGGACTTGAACAGGCGTATGATAATTACCTGCGAGGTTTGCAGGGCAATCCATCAATGCAAGTATGGTCCAGCCAGATGTTGTATGGACAACCTCCTGAAGGGTTGGATATCCGGCTAAGCATCGAAACAGAAACCCAGAATCTAACCGATCAAGCCCTTAAGGGTAAGAAAGGTGCCGCGATCCTGATGAATGCCTCCACCGGTGAAATTCTGGCTATTTCATCACAACCGGGTTTTAATCCGAACACTCTGGATGAAAACTGGCTGTCATGGACAACCCGCCAGGATAGTCCACTGGTCAATCGGGTGACTCAGGGTGTTTATCCAGTAGGAACCGCGATTGGACCGTTTGTGTTGGCTTCACAATCCGGCACAATCCCCTTGAATACCACCCCCGATCGCATCAACCTTGATGGATTTGGCTGCGCCCTGACGTTGGATGAAAAGATCGTTCCCACCTGGGGAGAGGCATTAAAAGCCGGCTGCCCGGGAGCGCTTTTTGACCTGATGGATCACTTGACTGTCAACCGGTTGGAAGATATTTATAATGCGGCCGGGTTCTTCAGCCTTCCGGATATTCCCCTTGCACAGGCTCCAACCAGCTCATTTCATGCGCTGGATCGAAAGGACACAATTCTGGTGAATAACAGCGCCACCGCCACACCGTTGCAAATGGTACTGGCAGCTGCATCGATTACAGCAAAAGGATTGCGGCCCTCTCCACGAATTGCCATGGCTGTGGATACACCCGCTCAGGGTTGGGTCATTTTACCTGCCGGACAAAAAACTCAATCTTTTACATCGGATGGAATCCAGATGGCTTTATCGCAATATGCTGATGACGATTCCCCGTTGTGGCATACCACCGCCAGTGTTCCCACCAGTGAAGGACAGATCCACTGGTTTGTTGCCGGAACAACCCAGCAATGGCAGGGTACTCCCCTGGCGCTGACACTGGTCATCGAGGGAAATACGGCTGAAACAACAACAGAATTGGGCATAAATCTGCTCAATTCTGTGATGATGCAATAAACACTCTGGTTACAGATCAGGCAAACTTGACACGCACAAAGTGGCGTTTTCCCACCTGCAATACACCTTCATGCTGTAGGGGTTCTTTTCCATCGGTTAATACCACACCGTCAAGTTTTACACCCTTCTGTTCCACCATACGGCGGCCGTCGCTTCGCGAACCAACCAACTGACAGGCAACCAGTATGTCTAGCAATGATTGATCACGAGAGATTATAGTTTCCGGAACTTCATCAGGTACATCGTGTTTTTGGAACAGACGAATGAAAGCATCCTGTGCCTGGTCAGCTTCTGATTCACCATAGAAAGAGGCTGTCACTTCACGGGCCAATTTCATCTTAGCATCACGCGGATGCAGTGAACCGTCCTTCAGTCCATCTTCGATCACTTTGATATCTGCCGGGGTCCATCGCGTAATAAGGCGAGAATAGGTCGGCATCGCAGAATCAGGTATGCTCATCACCTTGCCAAACATATCTTCTGCATTTGTATTGATAGGAATGTGATTCCCGAGTGATTTGCTCATTTTAACAACACCGTCGGTTCCCGGCAGAATGCCGAGAATGATGGCAATATTGGGTTTCTCACCCATATAGGTCATAACCTTGCGGGCTGCCGTGACAATATTGAAAAGCTGGTCAGTGCCTCCCACCTGTACATCAGACCGCATAGCATAGGCATCGTATCCCTGCATGATAGAGTAGAATGTTTCATGCAGGTAAATAGCATCGCCTTTTTCCCAACGAAGTTTGAAATTCTCGCGTGTAAGGAATTGCTGCACCGTAAAATTGGACGCCAGCTTGATCAGGTCAGCAAAGGAAAGTTTTGACAACCATTCGGCATTATAGCGGATGATCGTCTTTTTCGGATCCAAAATACGGAAGGCCTGTTCGGCATAAGTACGTCCGTTTTCGGCCACCTCTTCCGGGGTTAATTGCGGACGCAGAATATCCTTGTCTGATGGATCTCCGATCAGAGAAGTGAAATTGCCAATCAGAAAAGTCACTTCATGCCCACAATCCTGAAATTGGCGTAATTTATTCATAGGGACCGTATGTCCCAGGTGTAGGTCGGCTTTTCGCGGATCAAAACCACAATAAATACGCAGCGGCCGGTGTTCTTTTTCAGCCTCCAGAAGACGTTGTTTCAATTCCGTCTTCATAGCCTGTTTCAGGGCTTCATCCCCGTATTCGGTGCCTTGCATGAACAACTCTACTTGATCGTCAATATTCACCGTATCCTCCGCAACCTTAAAGCGCCGCCGGCGCTGAATTTTTCCGCTCCGATTATACCAGTATGGCGATAGAGAAAAATCGGCAAGTTCAGATTCGATTTTGGTAAATATTGGCCAATGCCGATTCTATGGAGGGAAATGCAAATTGAAAGGTGGTGTCACGCAGCAGCCGGGCTGGTAAAACGCGTTGGCCATCCAATACAAGCGTTGACATCTCTCCCAGGATCAACTTTATGATTATGGCAGGAACAGAAATCCAATGCGGCCTGCGTAATACCCTGCCAATCATGCACCCAAATTCGTGTTGAGTCACAGGTTGCGGTGAAGTCAGGTTATACAGACCTCTGGCTTCTGGATTTTCCAGCAAGAAAAGCATCCCCTGAACCAGATCATCCAGATGGATCCATGAATAGATCTGCCGGCCGCCGCCCAACGAACCACCTATAAAAAACCGGTAGGGAAGAACAAGCCGCGGCAACACCCCACCCCTGTGTGAAAGCACCAGACCAGTGCGAATGATCAACCGACGGACATTATGTGATTCGAGTTTGGCTGAACTTGATTCCCATTCCTTGCATAGATTTGCCAAACGATCATTACCGGGTGGTGTTGTTTCGTCCCAGGAAGATTTATCCGATGGTGATTGGATGCCATAATACCCAATGGCTGACATTTGAAGAAATGTTGATGGACGAACAGGCGATCGAATAACGGCTTCTGTCAACAATTCACCGGGAAATACACGACTCTCCCGAATTTCCTGCCAGCGCCGTTCCGTCCAGGGTTTAGCACCGATGTTTTCCCCCGCCAGATTTACTACCCAATCCGCTTTCCCTATCCAATCCATCCAGGGTCCAGGATGAATCCCATCCCATACAACGCTCTCTCCATATGTAGGTTGTTTTGTTGAATTCCGCGTTAAAATTACAACCCGGTGTCCTCGAACAAGAAGCGATCGAGCCAGGGCGGTGCCAATCAGTCCGCTTCCACCGCTGATCAATGCCAGTGACATTCGTACAATCCCTGATCCCATTGTACAGGCAGGGCGTGAAAAGGCAAGTATCTGCATCATTACTCAGGCAGATAAACTTGAAACAGCTAATTAAGGTAAAATCTTCTAATGCCATCAATTGTTGAATCATTATCCAAATTTTTAAACCTCGAAAAAGAACGCGGTTTTAAGAACACAGCCATCATTGGCGGATTGCATAAAGTAGTTCCTTACTGGGAAAACGAAGCCCGGTCACTATCCATACCGGCTGATACCATCAAAACTGTTACGGAACTCCTCGAAGAATACAGCACAGCAGAAGGCGGCCGCAGGCAGGACATCATTCAGGAGCTGAATATTCATCTGGATGGCATTTCCCTGCCGCCTGCGCAGTCTGTAAAGAAACCGACCGGTCCTTTGACTCCGGTTCGCAAATCTACTGGCCCTTTGAATACTGTATCCAGGCCGGCGGCAGGCTCCGTTTCTGCTCCATCAAAACCTCATACAGTACCACAGCCGGTTCAAAAACCTGTTGCCACTCCCCCGGTACACAAAGCCACCCCTGCTCCGAAAAATGAAGAAATCCCGGCTCCAACAAATTCCGAGGCTCCATCTGCCCATCTCCACAACCAGGCATCACGGACAATTCATCACACTACAACCCCGATCCATCGAGAAACGGTATCTCCTCGACGGGTAACACCTGGTTCGCACCTTCCCGATTCCCTTACGCCAGTCACCCTTAATGCCCCTTTGACTGTAATTAATGGCATTGGCGAGGAAACAGCCAAAAAGCTGCACAACCTGAACCTGCATACGCTGAAAGATTTGTTGTATAACTTTCCGCGCGATTATCATGATTTCAGCCAGGCTAAAACCATCAACCGCATCATGTACGGCGATACATTGACGGTGATCGGCACGATCCAGTCCATTCATGCCCGAGATGCCCGCAGCGGCAAGGTTTGCATCGTAGAAGCCGTCATAGGTGATTCAACCGGCAATCTGCGCATCACCTGGTTCAACCGGCGTTTCCTTGTCAATCAGTATCATCCAGGAGATCAGGTATCCGTCAGCGGTACGGTAAAGCAGTATCTCGGGCGATTGATGATGGATAACCCTGAAATAGAACCGCTGGAAGCGGAGAATCTGTCAACGAACCGCATCAGTCCGGTTTACCCGCTCACGGCTGGAATCACACAGAAATTTATGCGCCGGGTAATGAAACAAACTGTCGATTTCAATGCCCGCCGGGTAACCGATTACCTGCCTGATTCAATCCGTAACGATGCCAATCTGACAACTCTTCCCGATGCCCTTCAACAGGTACATTTCCCAGATTCACTACAAGAGCTTGATAACGCCCGCCGAAGGATTGCTTTTGATGAAATCTTCCTCCTCCAAATGGGCGTCCTCCGTCAGAAAGCCTTATGGCAATCCAACACAGCCCGGGTATTTACATCGCCTGAAGGCTGGTTGGATGAACAAATTGCCCGTCTGCCTTACGAATTGACCTCTGCCCAGAAGAAAGCAGTGGCCGATATCCAGGCAGATCTGGCATCCGGCCGCCCCATGAATCGCCTGTTACAGGGTGATGTAGGCTCCGGAAAGACTATCGTGGCTGCGCTGGCCGCCCTTTTCATCACTCGTGAAGGGGCACAATCTGCCTTCATGACGCCCACCAGTATTCTGGCCGACCAGCATTTCCGCGGATTGAGCCGCCTGTTGACAGAAGGCGACAATGCACCGTTGAAACCGGAAGAAATTCGCCTGCTCATTGGAGATACCTCCGAAACAGAGAAAGCTGAAATCCGCCAGGCACTGGCAGACGGAACCATCAAGATCATTGTCGGTACTCACGCTCTAATCGAAGATCCGGTTACATTCAAGCAGCTTCAATTGGCGGTTATCGATGAGCAGCACCGCTTTGGCGTAGCCCAGCGCGCTGCATTACGGCAGAAAGGGGATAATCCCCATCTGCTGGTGATGACAGCCACACCCATTCCCCGCTCTCTTGCTCTGACAATCTACGGCGATCTTGACCTGTCTGTAATGGATGAGATGCCCCGGGGACGCCTGCCCATCGAAACTCATGTTTTACACCCATTGGAACGAGAACGCGCCTACCAGCTGATCCGCAAACAGGTGGACAAAGGCTTTCAGGCATTCATCATTTATCCATTGGTCGAACAGGGTGAAGACAGTGATGAGAATAACGCCGCCGTCCAGGAATACGATCGGCTGCAAACAGAGATTTTCCCCAATTACAAACTCGGTTTGATGCATGGGCGCTTGAAACCGGAAGAAAAAGATGCTGTCATGAATGCCTTCCGTGATGGAGAGACAAAAATCATGGTATCCACTTCGGTTGTTGAAGTCGGTGTGGATGTTCCCAATGCCACAGTAATGTTGATTGAAAGTGCCAATCGCTTCGGTCTTTCCCAGCTTCACCAGTTCCGTGGACGGGTTGGCAGGGGTGATGCCCAGTCATACTGTTTGCTTATCCCCGATTCTGATACCGCCATCGAAAATGAACGTCTGGCAGTGATGGAAGAAACCAATGATGGGTTCATCCTTGCCGAAAGAGACCTGCAGCAGCGCGGGCCCGGCGATTTCCTCGGGACAAGACAATCTGGTTTTGCCGACCTTCGAATGGCCAAGTTGACGGATATCCGGTTGATTGAACTGGCACGGCATCACGCTCAGAAAGTTTTTGAAACTGATCCATCCCTGGATAATCCAGAAAACAAGAAACTTGCCGGAGCCTTGAGTGATTTCTGGGGCAATGGCAAAGGAGACGTTAGCTAAATGATTCGCGCATTTTTCCCCGGAACGTTTGACCCGATCCATTACGGGCATATTGATATCGCCTGGCGGGCATCCAGACTTTTCGATGAAGTGATCGTAGGCGTATACAACAAGTCCCTCAAAAACATGCTTTTTTCACCCGAAGAACGCATGACGCTGGCAAAAAAGACCTTTGAAAATGAACCCAGAATCAATGTGGTTGGCTACAATAAATTGACTGTCGATTTTGCCAAACAGATTGATGCCAAAGTGATCGTTCGCGGTCTGCGGGTTTTCTCAGACTTTGAATATGAATTTAGAATGGCACTCGCCAACCACCGCCTGTCACCGGAAATTGAAGTAGTGGCGTTAATTACCAATGAAGAACACACCTTTCTTTCCTCTACAACGGTTCGTGAAATTGCGTCTCTAGGTGGCGATATTTCCACCATGGTTCCCCCTCATGTGGCAGAAGCATTGACAAACAAATTTATTGAAATTGCGGACGGACGCACCAACATTCACATGACATCCTTAAGAGATTAAACCCTGGCCGGAAGGTGATGACTGCCTGGCCCATTCCTTGCAACTTAAGGCACAGCGTACGCTTGGGAGGTTGGTATGGATATTTTACATCTGGTTGACCGCCTGGAAGAATTGTTCAACGAAAGCCGATCGATCTGGTTCACCCACAGTGTGGTTGTGGATGAAGATCGCATGCTGGATCTGATCGACCAGATGCGGGTTTCCATACCAGATGAAATCAAAAAAGCCCAACAATTACTGGCCCAGCGAGATCGCATCATGGCGCAGGCACAGGAAGAAGCCAACCGGACGCTTGCACTGGCTCGAGAAAAAGGAGAGCAGCTTATCCAGCAAGATTCACTGGTGCAGGCTGCCCAAACACGTGCAAATCAGATCATCAATGATGCCAAAGCCGAAGCAGAAAATACCCGCATGGAGGCGGATGAATATGTTCTCCAATCCCTCTCTAAACTCGAGATGGAAATGGAACGTTCTCTTACGCAGGTACGCAACGGTATCCGTACGTTGCAGAGTGAAAAACAGGCCAAAGGAAAATAATTTGATATCACCAAAAAACAGCCCGGAAAATTCGGGCTGTTTTTTTCGTTTTTTGGATTATCGGTTTTGATCAGACTTGCTCCACCACATATTGGTGAAATACCACCCGAGCAGACCTGTTATCAAAACAATGATATAGCTTATGGATGTGGTCATCCCGGTGTTTTGTGAATACAAACCAGGGATGCTCCAGGGAAAAACATCACCCCTTCCCAGGGCAGCCGCCACATTTGCCAGAATCAACGTTAATACGCCCATGCTCAACGGCAGAAGGTATCCCCTGCCCACACTGGCAAGCAGGGCAAATGGAATGACAACCAGCATCACCATTCCAGCCGTTGCCAGCACTATCAGACTCCCCTGCCAGATAATCCCATTCGATCCACCGGGCAAACCTATGATAGCTCCCGTGAGTAGACTTACGATAAGGATGACCAGTGTCATGATAAAAGACCAGCTAATAAAAACCAGAAATTTTGCCAGCAGGATGATGGTACGCGGAACCGGAACAGCCAGCAGATCCTTGAGGGTGCCATCCGCAAATTCACGCCCAAATATCCAGGCCAGTATGACCACAAACATAAAGAAACCGGCTGCCGCCAGAATCTGAGCCGTCAGTATCAGATAAGCAGACCAATCAGTGGCCGAAAATGCAATTAGGTCCGCTTTGGCACTGATCACACCAAGTTTTCGTGAAACCTCAGGGTTGCGCGAGATGATGATCATCAGGGCAACAGCTGATGGAAGGAATATCGCTCCAATAGTCGTCCATAACGGGATACGCGAACGATATGCTTTAAGCCATTCCAACTGAATCATATTAATGAGATTTTCCATTTTCCATTCCTTTTCCAACCCCAACGAGTCGGAGGAAATAATCTTCCAATTCTTCTTCTTCTACCAGCAGACGAGTCGGTGGGAAACCTGCCTGTACCAGGATCTGATTGACCCTGTCCGGCATATTAATCGATTCGTCATCATTCAAGACCAGGGTTCCATTCAACGGAACACAGGTCTTTTTCCCGACAGATTGAAGAACCTGCATGGCAGGCTGGTTATTCCGTGTTTGTACAAGCAATCGGCGCTGACGTTTTTTTTCCATTTCTTCCATATTCATTTCCTGAATAAGGTGTCCATTGTGGATAATGCCAATCCTCCCGGCCAACCGGGATACCTCGGCCAATATGTGGCTAGACATAAACACCGTAACCCCTTCATTTCGGGTCAGTTCAAAGAGCAATTCACGAATCTCAACGATGCCGGCCGGATCCAGACCATTGGCCGGCTCATCCAAAAAGAGAAGTCTCGGCTTATGGATCAACGCTTTTGCCAGTCCAAGCCTCTGGGCATTCCCCAGCGATAGGACATCAGCCCGCCGGTCAGCATAGGAACTCAATCCCAATCGTTCGATTATGGAATCGACCGCCTTTGCAGGTGTACCGGGATGCAATTGCCGCGCAACTTCAAGGTTTTCGCGAACAGTCAATTCAGGATAGGCATGCGGCGTCTCCACCAGATAACCGACATCCTGCCAGAGGTGACAGGCTCCCGGTTGTACGTGCGTTCCCAGAACCGCAGCCCGGCCTTCAGTTGGCCGTATCATGCCGAGAAGCATGCGAATGGTGGTTGTCTTGCCTGCCCCATTCAAGCCGAGAAATGCATAAATTTCTCCCTCGGAAACTTTGAGGGAAAGACCCTCGACGGCTTTGACGTTTCCATATGTCTTTCCGAGATTTTCTGTTTCAATCAAATTCATTCTTTCATCCCTTCTTTTTTTCTTCAAACACACTCTCTGGTGTGGTGAACTGCAATGTGACTTCACCCAGGCAATATGCGGCGATCAATTCAAGATGACTATCGATATTCGATCCAAATCCCTTTCCATCCAGTTTGTTTTTCATCAGAAAGGCAATGACCAGCGGGTACAGCAGGTTGACCATCTCGGTTGATGTCACCTTGATGGGAATACCAGCCTTTTGGCAGCGGGAAAATAGCTCGTCGAAAAAACCCTGATCACTGGCAATATGTTCTTGAAATTTTTGAGCAGGAACGCCTGTGGCAATCATGTCAAAGTCGCTGCTGGTAAAGAAATGCAGGATAGGCAGTTCGCCAAACAGATCAAAAGCTTTCTTCAAGATGGTATACAACCGGGCACGTGGTGACGGCCCCGTCTCTTCGATAACCGTCATGATTTCAACCCGGCCTTTCTGTTCCACCTGTTCGATCACATCCATGAACAGCATTTCTTTGGATTCATAGAACCGGTAGAAAGCTCCCTTGGATATTCCTGCTGCCTTGGCTATTTCATCTACGTTGGTTTTTTTAAAACCAAATTGGGAAAATTGCCGGTATCCCTGATCAATCAGTTTCTGCCGGATTGTTTCTTTTTCAATTTCAGAAAACCATTTTGGCATTGTTCACCTGTAACCCTATGACTATTTTAGTTTTTTAGTCACTGCTAGTTTAGCACATTTTTCTGAAAAGTGGAATACTTTTTTTTCGATATCCTATAATAAATAGTGATATGACTGTCTCATAATCAAAAGTGGAGGGGAAAATGAGCAAGAAAAGGCTTACCCTTTTTTCCGCTATTGTCATATTGGTTTTCATCCTGTATGCCTGCACATCGCCGCAGAGCCAACAAACCGAAAAATCCTTAGAAACTGCTGCCCGGCCAACAGAAGTGCCATTCACTTCAACACCAAGACCTACCCGCACGGCCACACCGCTCCCTTCACCCACATCAACAGCGACTCCCTTGCCTGTAACCTTACAGGGAACTTTATTCTTTGACATTGATGGATCAGGATCCCGGAATAATATCGAGATGAAGTATTATGACGGCCTGATCCATCCGAAAAATCCCCGCTTTCGTCAGAACCCTGATCTGGTTAAGGTTCTCGAGAGATATATTCTTTTCCATCCCCTTACAAAAGATGGCACGACCATCACAATCATGGAACCCGGCCTCTCCGGTTTTCAGGTTTGTGCCACCTTGAAGAAGACCGTATCCATGTGCGCTGTGTCTGATGCCGAGGGGAATTTCTCGATGGCCAATGAGTCTATTCGTCTGGGTGATGCAGTCGGATTGACCATATCCGATGCCCGTGAAGAAAAAGTGGGAACGATGAGTTACCAGAACCGCTATGTTAAATCAGTCACAATTCCTGCATATGAGATGCATGGAGTCAAAGTACCCGAACAGCACCTGGTCCAGACAAATCTCATGAAGCTTTCCAATACATTCAATGTCACAGCTGATAATGAACCAATGTTGATCGGGTTAATGCAAGGCTTTCTGCCCTATCCCCCGTTGAAAGGGTCACCATATATTTACAGTTTCTTTGACCATGATCCGCGTATTGGATACGGCCTGGATTGGCGCGGCCGTACGGGATTGACACCGAAAACATACAACCATCCGCCCAACAAGATGACCGACAATCTCGATGGTGTGGATATTGGCGGGCAGAAAGGTGATTTTGTCCTGTCCATGGGATTCGGCATGGCAGCCGCCAGGAAATCAGAGACTATGGGGAATCAGGTTGTGGTTATGATCGATAATATTCCTCAATCCGTCACCTATAGTCATCTGGATACCATTTTAATCACAGAATTACAGGAAGTCTTTAACGGTCAGATCATCGGAACGAATGGACGGACTGGCAAAGATGTTGGCGCACCACATGTTCACCTCGATGTAGGCAACACAGGTGTTGATCCGTTTGGGGATCCGAATGGAACCTATGCGCAGGTGTGGTCCAGAGCCTTTTCTCCAGCAGAATTCCCATGATAAAAAAAGACCCCATTATCAAATGGTAATGAGGTCCTTAACCAGAATACAATCAGGAGGCAGGCTGGGTGGTCTCTGTCTTTTCCGCTTTTTTTGCGGCACGTTTCTTTACTGATTTCTTATCTGCACGCAGACGAGGCTTGCGCTCTACGGGTGGGTGCAGAGCCACTTCTAATACCTGATCCATATGCATCACCGGGATGATCTTCAAATCAGACAGCACCTTCTTTGGCACATCTACCAGGTCTTTCTGATTTCTTACCGGTATCAGTACGCGTTTGAGACCAGCCCTGTGGGCGGCCAGAATCTTCTCCTTAAGTCCTCCAATAGGGAGCACCCGTCCGCGGAGGGTGATTTCTCCGGTCATCCCCACATCCTTGTAAATTGGACGTTCGGTGATGGCAGAAATGAGTGAAGTGGCAATGGTGATGCCGGCGCTGGGGCCATCCTTGGGTATGGCACCTTCGGGGATATGGATATGAATATCCAGATGCTCAAATTCTTCGGGATCAATCATTAATTCATGGCAGCGTGATTTCATATAGGAAAAAGCCGCCTGTGCCGATTCCTGCATTACATCCCCAACCTGACCGGTTATCTGCATGTTGCCTTTTCCATCAAGGATCAACACTTCCACCGGCATAATCTCGCCGCCGTTTTCCGTCCAGGCAATGGCTGTGGCCACTCCAACTTCATCTGTCCGTTCTGCTTCGGTCTGGAAGAATTCTGGCGGACCGAGGAATTTCTCAATAACAGTCGGGGTGATCTGGCGTGGAAACTTTTTCTTTTCGGATTTCAACCGGGCAATCTTACGGCATGTTCGGCCAATTTCACGTTCCAGATTACGAACGCCGGCTTCATAGGTGTATTCCCGGATAATCTTGCGAAGCGCAACTTCTTGAAGGCGGGTTTCATGCTCTTCCAGCCCGCTCTCTTCCAACTGCCGGGGTATCAGGAACCGCCGGGCAATCTCAACTTTTTCTTCTTCAATATAACCGGGGAATTCGATTAATTCCATACGATCCATAAGAGCCGGCGGTACGGTGGTCATACTGTTGGCTGTGGTGATGAACATCACCTTCGAAAGATCGAAGGAAAGCTCTAGATAATGATCGGAGAACGCATTATTCTGTTCCGGATCCAACACTTCTAACAAAGCCGCTGAGGGATCGCCGCGGAAATCAGCACCCAACTTGTCAATTTCATCCAACATGAAGAGTGGATTGATGGATCCTGCCCGCCGCATGGTCTGAAGAATGCGTCCCGGTAATGCACCGATATACGTGCGCCTGTGACCGCGAATTTCAGCTTCATCGCGCACGCCTCCCAGCGATAACCGCACAAATTTGCGTCCCAGAGCTTCTGCAATGGAACGCCCCAGTGACGTCTTGCCGGTACCCGGAGGTCCCACAAAGCACAGAATCGGCTGGCGGTCTTTCTTAGGTTTCAGGCTGCGAACTGCAATATATTCCAAAATGCGGTCCTTTGCCTTTCCAAGCCCATAATGATAGTTTTCCAGAATTTCCGCCGCGTGCTTGACATCCAGATTGTCTTCTGTGGAAACATTCCACGGAAGTTCCAATATCCAATCAAGATATGTTCGGATAATTCCAACTTCCGGTGCCATTTGAGGCATCTGATTTAGGCGTTCAATCTCTTTCAGTGCCGCTGACCGGGCTTCCGTAGGAAGGTCAGTCGTCTGAATTTTTTCTTTTAATTCATTAATTTCGCGAGTCCAGATATCCCCTTCGCCAAGTTCCGTCTGGATGGCCTTCATCTGTTCGCGCAGATAAAATTCACGCTGACTGCGGTCAACCTCACTCTGCACACGTGTCTGGATTTCATCTTCCAATTGCAATACATCCAGCTCCTGTGCCAGCAGCCAGTTGACCCTTTTCAGCCGTTCTTCAGGGTCCAGGATTACCAGCAGCTTCTGGCGTTCATGCACAGACAGGGAAATGGATGTGCAGATCATATCCGCCAGCCAGCCGGGTTCGTTGATGTTCATGGCAACCAGATGAGCTTCTTCCGGAAGGCTGCGGTCAAGCTGCACACAGCGTTCAAACAGATCGCGAGTGGTGCGCATGAGGGCGTCAATTCGGCGGGTTACCCGCACAGATTCCTCAATGATTTTGGCGCGAACCCGAGGGAAAGGGCCATCTTCCAGTACTTCCACAATTTCGACCCGCCGCCGACCTTGCACCAGGGCAGAGCTATTGCCATCGGGCATGGTAAGAATACGTCCAACTACCATTTCAATACCAATACCCAGATACTTTCCTGAATCAGGAAATTCCAATTCCCATTCGCGCTTCATCAATCCGATAACGGGTTCAACATTTTCCTGCGCCTCTTCAATGGCCAGCAGATTTGGTCCGGGTGTTAGAAAAACCGGGAGTGTAAGACGCGGAAAGATGACCAGATCGGTGAGCACAACACCTGGAAGTTCGATGATGCCTTCATCATCGCTGACAGCATTCGGAATGCGGTACAGTTCTTCCGTCCGTTGATGTAAAGCGGCTGAATATTCGTCGTTACCGTTTCCCGTATTCCATTCGTCCATATTAATTCTCTCTGTCAATCATTATGACTCAATTTACTTCTGTCTGTTGAACCAGGCTGAACGGACAGCTGCAGCTACAAACAGACTTCCAGCTGCCAGAACTACGCCGTCTGGTTCGCCCGGGTCTATACTGAATTGCAGGGCTATCTCCACAGTTTCGGCTGAAATCACCGCGCAGGAGTATGAGCCAGCCGATTTTATCAGAGTATTGATATCCGCAGCACGCGGATGTGTGGATCGGGTAACGATCAATCGCGAACAGATCGGTAGTAATTCAGCAAACATGCCAGATATATCTTTATCTTCCGATGCCCCAAATATCAAGGTGACTGGTTTTCCCGGGAAATAATCTTCAATGGCCTGACGCAACTTGTGAGCTGAATCACGATTATGCGCCGAATCAACCACAAGCAAAGGATTTCGGCTCAAAATCTCAAAGCGGCATGGCCAGACAACATGTGCCAGCCCATCTTCCATTGCTTTCTCGCTGATCTCAAACCCGAGTTGACGCAGCTGCATGATAGCTGCAATTGCCGTCGCGGCATTATCCACCTGATGCTGCCCCAACAAAGGAATAAAGAAATCCACCCCTTTTTCATATTCCCGGGGGAATAAATTTCCATGTTCCCCATTCCCGCTTGCAGGAAGGTGTTTCTGCGTGCGCTCCCCTTCATGAGGGGTAACTCTCACTTCAAACCATTGCCCATCCAGCGTGTGTTTTAAC
The DNA here is from genome assembly GCF_001050275.1 of Leptolinea tardivitalis. Taxonomy (GTDB): domain Bacteria; phylum Chloroflexota; class Anaerolineae; order Anaerolineales; family Anaerolineaceae; genus Leptolinea; species Leptolinea tardivitalis. Next base: position 3,835 of record NZ_BBYA01000002.1, on the reverse strand, counting down.
ACCTTTGTTTTAACATCACGTCCAACTACTATGAACTTGCTGCCAGTTTCTTCTGCCCTCGTTTCCAATACCGCCAGGGCATTCGACTGTTGCGGTGCTGAGACAACCGGTTTGCCTGGTTTTATGATCCCGGCTTTTTCCGCGGCAATCTCTTCCAATGTATCTCCCAGAATTTTCATGTGGTCCATTGACAGAGACGTAATAACCGACAGAACCGGGTCAACAATATTGGTTGAATCAAGCCGTCCGCCCAGGCCGGTTTCAACAACGGCAACATCCACATGTTGTTTGCGGAAAGCTTCAAAGGCCAGCGCCGTAGTGATCTCGAAGGTCGTCAAACGTCCGATCTTTTCGACATGCGGTCTGACTTCATCAACCAGCCTGTTGAATGCGGCATGTGGAATCGGCAGATTATTCACCTGAATACGTTCGGCAAAATCCTGCAAGTGCGGTGAAATGTAAAAGCCGGTCCGATAATCAGCTGCCATCAATATGGAGGCGATCATGGCCGCCGTGGATCCTTTCCCTTTTGTCCCGGCGATATGGATTACCGGAAAGGCATTCTGCGGATTACCCAGCGCCTCTGCCAGCTCGCGCATATGGTCCAGATTGAACTTTTCAGGTGAATATTGCAGATTGCGGGTCAGACTGTAATCAACAAATTTATACAGGTAATCCAGATTTTCCTGGTATTTCTTTTCGGTATTGTCCATGTGGTTCCTTCGATTCTGACAGAAGATTGTAACCATGCGGAGGTGTTTATGCAAGCTGTTTGACTCCAGTTTGACAGATGAACGGATTTCCCTACAATGAATGAAGGTGCCCTATGGCCATTGGACTGCTCACTCTTCACCTTTCCATTCCTGACTGTCATTCATTGAAACAGAAACGCAGCCGGGTACAACCCATCATCGCCCGTCTCCATCGTGAATTCAATATCGCCGCCGCAGAAACGGGACGGCTTGATCAACATGAAGAAGCTTTGATCCAGTGTGCAGCTTTAAGTACAAACAATGGCGAGGTGCAGGCTTTCCTCCAAAAAGTTGTTGATTTCACCGCCTCACATTGGCCGGATATCGAAATTCTTCAATACCGCATAGAATGCGTGTAAGGAGCACACAATGGACCTTGGATTAAAAAATAAGGTCGCCCTTATTACCGGAGCCAGTAAAGGACTGGGGTATGCTACTGCCAGACAGCTTCTTCTGGAAGGTGCACGTCTGGCCATCAACAGCCGTGATCCCCAAAGGTTGAACAAAGCGGCAGAAACCCTGCGATCAGAGACTGGTGGTGAAATCATCCCCCTGGCCGGTGATATGGCTGATCCCGGTGTGCCTGATTTTCTTGTGGCACAGACCATCAACCATTTTGGAGCGCTTGATCTGCTGGTTACCAACACGGGCGGACCACCGGCCGGCAATTTTGATTCTTTTGACGATGCCGCCTGGGAAAAAGCGTTTGACCTCGTTCTGTTGGCACATGTTCGTTTGATCCGATCCGCCCTGCCCCACCTTCGCAAGTCAAATTCAGCCAGTGTGCTGACCATCACATCCATCTCCGTCAAGCAGCCTATCTCAGGGCTGATTTTATCCAATTCATTACGGTTGGGCACCATTGGCCTGACCAAAAGCCTGGCGCTTGAGCTGGGGCATGAAGGGATCCGTTTCAATTCCATCCTTCCCGGTTGGACGACAACAGAACGGGTAACGGATTTGCTGTCAATCCGTGCGGCCAACAACCATACAACCATTGACGAAGAAGTGCGCAAGCAATCGGCTGAATCTCCGTTAGGACGTATGGCGACACCAGAAGAATTTGCCCGATCCGCCGTATTTCTTCTTTCTCCTGCAGCTTCCTATTTGACAGGTGTAATGCTGCCGGTAGATGGCGGTATGTATAAAGGAACATTATAAAATCGGGTAAAATCCATCCGGTTAAATAATACGTTCCAGGAGATTTTGTTTGATTTCTTCATCCGAGATATCCTCCCGGTTACAACGGGTGTTATTAAAAGTGCAAAAACCCGGCCGATATGTAGGCGGTGAATACAATCAGGTTCAAAAAGACTGGCGCAGCGTTAAAACACGAGTGGCGCTGCTCTTCCCGGAAATCTATGATATCGGCCTGCCCAATCTGGGTATTTCCATTCTGTACGATTGCATCAATCGCCGTGAAGATACTCTGGCTGAACGTTCCTACCTTCCCTGGAAGGATATGGAAGATGAAATGCGTTCTGCCAGTATTCCGCTCTACTCATTGGAAAGCAAGAATCCACTGACAGCATTTGATATCATCGGGGTTTCCGTTCCATACGAAACACTGTATACGAATGTACTGAACGCTTTTGATCTTGCCGGACTGCCTTTTCTGTCCGCAGAGCGGGATGAAACCTATCCATTGATCATTGCCGGCGGCCACTCGACATTCAATCCTGAATCTCTGGCACCCTTTATGGATGCCTTCTTCCTGGGTGATGGTGAAGCCGTGATGGATGACCTGATCTCCTGCTGGCAGGAATGGAAAAGATCGGGCGGAACCAAACAGGAATTACTGGAACGTCTGGCCGGAATTAAAGGGATGTATATCCCATCTTTTTACAATGTGGAATATTCATCTACCGGACAGGTGACGGATTTCAAAACGAATAACTCTCATGCCCCTGTACAGATATTAAAACGTTTCGCTGTTCCGCTGCCTCCTCCGGTAACCCGCTTTCTTGTGCCGAATATTGACACTGTACACAACCGGGTGGCTGTTGAAATCATGCGCGGCTGCAGCCGGGGCTGCCGTTTCTGTCAGGCCGGACATATCTTACGTCCGGTGCGAGAACGTCCAGTGGAAGAGGTGGTCAATGCCATCGAAGAAGCTTTGGAACAGACCGGTTATGAGGAAGTGGCTCTTCTCTCTTTATCCTCGTCAGACTATACGCATATTACCGAATTGACACAGGCCATCCTTGACCGTTTTGCCGGGCGGCAGATTACTGTCTCACTTCCCTCCCTGCGTATTGAATCCTTCTCCGTTGATCTTATGGAAGAACTCCATGACCTGCGCCCCTCCGGGGGGTTCACACTCGCTCCTGAGGCGGCTACAGAACGCATGCGCCGCATCATTAATAAACCAGTCTCCACCGAACAGCTCTTACAGACAGCCGGAGAGATATTTGACCGTGGTTGGACTTCCATCAAACTGTATTTTATGATCGGCCATCCATCTGAAACCATGGAAGATGTGGCCGCCATTGCTGACCTGTGCAAACAGGTTTATGCCATCGGTCGGAAGAAAATCGGCGGCCGGGTAAAAGTACACGCCGGGGTGAGCACGTTCATTCCCAAGCCACACACCCCCTTCCAATGGGCCACCTGTGATAACACAGATGCCATCCGGGAGAAACTGGCTTTTTTGCGCAATGAATTGCGCAGCCCCGGACTGAAGATGACCTGGGCTGACCCCGAATCGAGTTTGCTTGAAGCCTGGCTATCCCGCGGTGACCGTCGGACAGCACAGGTGATCCGCCGCGCCTGGGAGCTTGGCTGCCGTTTCGATGCCTGGCAGGATTGTTTCCGGTTTGACCTGTGGCAGCAGGCGTTTGCCGAGTGCGGTATTGATCCTTTTGCTTACAGCCATCGACCGCGCGATCTGGATGAAATTCTGCCCTGGCAGCATCTTGGGAGCGGCATAGAGCTGGAATACTTAAAACATGATTATGAGATGAGTCTCAAGGGTGAAATCCGCGATGACTGCCGGGAAGGCTGCCATAATTGTGGAATTTTGACGTCGTATGCCGCCATTAAGACCGGCATCAAACCGGGCGAATGGAATTGCCCGCCCACCC
>NZ_BBYA01000001.1 GCF_001050275.1 Leptolinea tardivitalis | reverse complement strand
CACCCACCCTAAAAAGAAAGTACAGCAGGAGGTCAACTGATATGGAAACAAATACTCCTGTTAGACCTGTTCCACAACCTGTGCTTACCCGGGTGAGGGTGACTTTTTCCAAGTCTGGTTCATTGATTTATACCGGTGCCCTTGACCTGCAAAAGATCTGGGAGCGCGTCATCCGGCGGGCAAAATTGAACCTGGCATATACCCAGGGATTCAATCCCGGTCCGCGCATCAACCTGGCCAGTGCATTACCATTGGGTGTAAACAGCGAACAGGAACTGGCTGACTTCTGGTTCATCGACCCGCCAGACCTGAACGAGTTCTGTGATCGGATTAATCGCGCTGCTCCATCCGGCCTGCGCGCTCTTACGGCTGTCGTGGTGCCATTATCCACCCCGGCCCTGCAAACCCGTGTAGATGCCTCAGAATACCGCTCCGGAACCCTGTCTGTGGAACTTTTTAGAAAAGCTCAAGAGTCAGTCGCCCGGTTGCTGGATGCCGAAACCCTGCCGCGGGAACGCCGCGGAAAACCGTATGATCTGCGTCCATTAATTATCAATCTTCAAGCTGTGGAAGAACCATCTGGTCAAGGTCATCTGGAGATGACCCTGCAGGCACGTGAAGGCGCTACAGGACGCGCAGACGAGGTGCTGGCGGCACTCGGATTGGAACCCAGTGACCTGACCCTGACACGCACAAAGATTATTCTCAAACCGGATTCGCCTGTGATAAAATAAGCACATCCGTCCCCGTAGCTCAGTGGATAGAGCGCTAGCCTCCGGAGCTAGAAGCGGGAGTTCGAGCCTCCCCGGGGACGCCTATCAATTTCGATGACTGATCAATCCCCACAACCCCGTTCCCGTATTCAATCGCGAGCCGTGTTGTGGGGATTGATTGCTATTTATACCCTGTTGATCCCCAATGCCATCTACATCTACCGGTTCATCGAAGCCCGTTTTGGTCTTCTGTTTGCCGGAAAGATCCCTCTGGTGATTGTCATCCTCCTGGGCGCAGGTTACGTAGTCTACCTCTGGCGATCAAAACTGGGTTGGACGAAATTACTGTACATGATACCCAGCGCGGTCATCGTGCTGGCTATTTTCAGGCTGGAAGCCAATCCCAACAAGCATATCCATATCCCAGAGTACATCCTGATGGCCTGGCTGGTGTATTTTGCCATGAAAAAGGATTACAGGGGCGGTGGAATGCTCATCCTTGTGTTTATTTGCGCCTCCATGCTGGGTGTTGTTGACGAACTGGAACAGGGCATCCACCCCGGCCGCACTTATGGCTGGACGGACATGTTGGTGAACACGTCGTCTGCTCTGATTGGTGTGTTTACAAATCTGGGGTTAACCGGGCATCAAGAATCCGGCTGGGATTGGATGGAGGGTTTGAAGAGAGTCAAACCTTTATCAGGTTTGGTTCTGGCCGGAATCATCATTAATACATTAATGTGTTTTTATCTGTTCCGTGTTCAGGCAAATGGAGGAGTACTCAAAGGTTATTATCCTGACTGGTTACTAATACTAAATTACCTTTTCTTAGTCCTTGCACCATTATTATTTCTTAAGTTCAACCGTATTACTCGTCTTCCGTTAAATTTAAACCAGAAACAGAGTAAGCCTCTAGTTCATGATAAGACCGGAAACGTCAGATGTTGGATATATCCCATTTTGGCGATTCTTTTATTTATGGATCTTTTATTAATATTCGTATCCATCACCGGTCTAACGTTTAAGTAAAATTTCTTAATCCTGATCTTATTTAGTTTTTTTAAGGTACTCAACCAGAATCAGAATTTTAAATCAATATTCCAAAGATCAAACTAATGCATGAATATTGCATCGACAACCCACTTCGGATGTACATTCTGTTATGGGGATATCAGGAATTGAATTAATGGTGTACAGCTTTTCTGCCGCCGCTTTGCAGGCAGGACACACATAATTATCATTGGCTGTTTCTACTTGAATACTCCTCACATATTTTTTGATTGAACGTATCCGATGCATTTCATATTGAGCCCTGCAAAAGGAAATTGTATCTGTTACAGACCTGTAGAAATTCTCATTCAAAGAAATATCAGGGCCAATAATAGTATCTTCAAAGGCTTCGTCTTTGAAAATCATCGAATAAGCGGTGAAATCTCTGGACAAAGCTTCATCTTCTTTGGTCAAGGAATACTTCGATAAATCCCTTTGATAAATGATATTCATGATTGATGTATCTACTTCTGGATCATATTCTTTCCAATCCATATCGCTTTCATGGGTTTCTATTTGAGAGACCGCATGATTTACCATAAGCTGCAATGCCAATAAAAATGCTCGTTTTGAAACCAAAAAGAAGATCACTTTTGCCGTCTCATAATTCCAACTTTTCTGAGATATTAAATGAAATTCGGCCAATGCTTTTCCACGATCAGAGCAAACGTAGTATTCCTTATTTTTAAACGTGTTAAGAATATCCGGAAAATAATGCAGGATCTTCCTCGCTGATTCCAGCTTATTCTCCCCCGGCTGTTGATTGACCTGTTCGAGCATGCTTTTCATTTCGGCATCCGATAGTTCTTTTTCCAATATTTCGTATGGATTGGCTTTCTGGATATATCCACGATTTTTGAGAAATGATAAATATGCATCAAGATCACTTTTGATGATTTTTTCCCACTTTGATCTTATATCCTTATCCGATAATATCTCATGCAAATTTTGCATAACCAGAAATTTTGACAACATAAAACCGAGAATATCTTTCGACTGCCGACAATAAGAAAGTTGTCTTCGGTAACTATGTAGTAAGTCATAATTATTATTAAAAACACTCGAACAGGAAGCACAAAGTTCGTTTTGATCTATCGATAATAGAAAACCACTTCGTTGACACAGTGCACATGTCGCCATAGTTTATCCCCTTTCTATAAAGCCACACTTGCTTTTACCCACTTGCGTAATTCTAAATAATCATCTGAATGGCCGGGATCATCAACAGAATCCATCTCCCCTGGGATGTCATTATTTAGAAACAGGCAAGTTAATTAGGACAAACTACATCACCCCTTCTCAACTGATTGTCAGGAAATTACTCAGAAATCAACTACTATTCCTATAAAATGGTTTTAAAACAATTATACGGAAGATAAATAGTACAAGAAATCCAATTAACAGGTGACGTTATTCCTGAAATTTAGAAGAAAAATCTTTAATTATATTTTCCAACCATATTAGACGTCCCCCAGGCTGATCTCTCGAATTTTTTCTCTTACATCAATCTCGCAGGGAAAATAGTATTTTTAAGTTGGTCTTTCTGAATTAGTTTTTGCAAATCATTCGAATAAATTATCTTTGTATAAATCGTATTGTTCCGCAATTCTTAAAATCAATCTGATACCCATTCGGGGGAACAATTAAATCACCTCCACTCAACCCATAATAATTCCCCAATACATTTCCATTGACTGTCGTTATTTCCCAGTAACAATCGTTATGACCACTTTCAGTCCGCCATCGCCCCGGGCTGATCTCGCTCCCAACGAGATAAAATCCATCCGTCTTTGGTGCATAGATGGAAGGCTGTTGGATTTCAACCACACCATCAGGACCACCGCCAGTGACCGGAATCATCCCCAATACGGTTTGTTGTGTGCTTTTTAATCCAGCATTCTCTGCTTCAAGAGTGGCATTTGCCGCCTTTACCTGGTTGTTTTCTGCCATTAGTGTTGTTTGCACGGCGTTTTGAACAAGGTCATTTGTTGGACTGAAGAGTGAACAGGCTATCATAGGCAATATCAGGAAAAATAACCTTCTCATAGATTTCTCCTTATTCTATTCGGCGTTGTTTTCCCCCATGTTCTTTCATTATCACCATCAATAATATTTTATAGGCTGACTTCACTGAAATACAATCAGCATTTCACCTTTCAATAGATGGCCACCAATCCTTCTCCAAAAGCCAGCAGGAATAACCACAAAAGACTGAATCGCAGGGCATTTAGTGATCCTTCCAACGCGCCATAATCCAAAACTGCAGCCACCAGGCCAATCACCATACGCACCAGACCGGGCGGATTAAGCACATTGGACGTGGGCAAAAAGGGAAAGATCAGGCTGTTTGCCAATAAGATCCAAACCCCTGCAGTGCATTGTCTTTGCCATAGATTTTTTATAGCGGTAATAATACCCACTGTGGCCGGTATCAATGCCACCAACAGCACAAAGATGGAGAATAGGAAAAAAATCTGCGTCTCTGGTGTGTGATATCCCCACCAGCCATGAAAAGGGATCCATTCAAATGAACTGGCCCGCTCGCCACCGGAATTAACACCCCAGTTTCCCAGCCAGTTGAAGAGGAAAATCTGCCAGGCTGCAAATGGAGCCAATACAGCCAGTCCCCAACCGGCGCCTTTCCATTTTTTATTATGAAACAACAAAGATAAGGTGCAGGCGGCCGGGAAAAGCAGGGTCAGTTCACGGGTCAGACCGGCCAGGGCGAAGAAAAATCCACTCCAACCCAAACGTTTCCGATCAAAGAAAAGCACACCCCACTGCACCAGCATGAAAGCCATCGGTTCAGTCAAGTCAAGGCGCAGTGATAACAACTGTCCGGCAAACAGACCGTATACCAGGGCAAACCAGCGGTTGTGGTTGTGTTCCGTCAACAGCCATTCGGTTGCCAGCGTCCCGAGGGTCAAACTGGTCATATTGATGAAGATCATCATCCACGGGATAACTCCAGGATTACCCAGGCTGAGCCAGCGGGATAGTATGGGATACCCGATCCGCTGGTACCGGTAAGCCGGAATATCCAGATATGGAGCCGCCCCGGCCGGGTTGACAGCTATCTGGTAAGCGAACTGGCCGTCATACCCCATTGTTGTTATTCCGTGTGAAGGATCAAATTGTTTACCAATAACCACAAAGGTCATCGGATTCCAATCATTCCTGGCCAGCACAGACAGGCTGTACAAACCCGCCAGAACCAGAACTACCATCCATGGACGAAAGATGGAACGAATTTTCCTATTTGGCAACGGCTTTTCCAATTGTCCTCTTTATCAAAGCCCGATGTTTTGCCTATCGGCTTTTAACAGACCAGGGTATTTCACAGGTAGAATTGTATCAATCTCATCCAAGAAAATGCGTTCTTCCCAAATGGACACGTCTAAAACCCATCCGGTATTCTGCTTCATCAGAAAGTATAAATTACTTCTGGCCGTCATATTGCTCGGATTTTTGCTGCGTCTTTTTCAACTCGGCAATGACATTCTCTGGTATGACGAAGTGGGTGTGTTCGGGGTGACCAAAGCTCGCAATCTGGCAGATATCGTTCCCATTGTTCAATCACATGTGATGGCTATGCCGCTGGATTACGTGTTCACCTGGCTGGCCAGCCGCATCGGGACGTCTAACGCCATTCTGCGATTCCCATCGGTCATCTGGGGAACGCTTACTCTGCCGGTCTGTTACTTCTTTTTCAAAGAACTCACAGATCAGAAGACAGCCCTTTATGCCGTATTTCTTCTGGCAATTTCCCCGTTCCATATCCAGTATTCTCAAGAACTCCGTTTTTATTCTTCTCTGACCCTCTTTTATGTCCTGTCAACATATACATTGTATCGGGCTATGAAAAACCCGACCGCCCGCATGTGGTCAATTTTTACGATCACCACCGTCATTGGTGTTTTCTTTCACATGTATGTGCTGTTGGTCCTGGTCAACGGTCTGGTGTGGTTTCTGTTTTCTGACGAAATCCGACCAAACCGTCAGATGATTTTCCGTCATCTGTTATGGAGTGCCACCGTAATTTTGCTATCTTTTGCCATTGGTTTCTTCCTGTTCAGCGGCCGGGTGACATTTGCGAATCCATTCTTAGAAACCGGCATTTCTTTCTGGCAGACTGTTTTCACAGGTTTAGGCTGGCTGCCTTTTTACTCAAACAGTCTGGAATGGAGCTGGGTGTGGGGTCTGACATGCTGCCTGCTGCAAATTGGAGGGCTAATCGTCTTACTGAAGAAACCACGTTCCTCTGGCATATGGTTGATGGTCAGCGTCATTCTTCAGATGGCGGTAATTATGGCCTTGGATGTGTTCAAACAATACTTCTTTATGCCTCGTCAATGGCTTCCATTTCTTCCCGTTTTGTTGATGACAGCCGGAATAGGGTTATCCAGTCTGAATCATTGGCTGCAAGACCGGTTCTCCTCTACATCCATGTTGTTCACGCCACAAAAACGGATGATCCCAGCCATACTGGTATGTTTGATCCTGCTTATTGATCTGCCCGCCCTGGTAACGTATTACAGCGGTACCAAAGGCAACGCAGATGGAATTTCTGCATATATCCACACTCACTGGTTACCTGGCAGCATGGTTCTGGTGATTAACCCCTATGAAGCCGGGTATTACAATTTTTTCTTTGATGAAGTGATCAAGGATTCATCCATCGTTCCTTCCGTCTGGCAGGCAGATTGGCAGACCGTGCAAGAATCCACTGTCTGGAAAGGAAAAATTTTTGTAATCACCCCACTTCTCTTATCGATGGATCAACAAAATATTTTAGAATCCAGCGGATACAAATTAATTCCCCTCGATTACCATTTCACCCGGTACTCCCGTCAATTATGGATATTTGATCATTAAAGAGAACACCCCGGGAGGGATCCGGGGCGTTCTCTGATAGTGCAACCACAATGTTATTGGGCCGGTCGTTCTTCCAACTTAACGGTAATTTCCTTTTCCGACCCATCCCGAAGGATGGTCAATTTGACCTCATCACCCGGGCTGGCCCGCAGGATTTTACTGCGAACATCTTGAACATTTTCGACGGCGTCACCATTTATGGCGGTAATGATGTCGCCGCCGACCATGATTTGTTCATTATCAATTGTTACGGGTTTATCTCCGCCGTGGAGACCGGCTTTATCGGCCGGGCTGTCTTTCTCGATGGATTGAATCAGGGCACCTTTTGTACTTTCACTTAAGTTCATGGCTTTCACAACGTCAGGTGAAACAGTGTAAAGAGATACACCCAGCCAGGCGTTGCCCTTAATGGAAGATTCCTCGGGAACAGCAGTTTTTTCAGCGGTTGGCCGGGCTTCCAGCGTGACTTTGACAGACTGCTCTTTGCCATCGCGGATAATATCCAGGGTCACTACCTGACCTACTACTGTCGATCGGGCCAGGTAACTGACTAAATCTTCGAATTTCTTCAATTCCTGACCATCAATCCGTGTAATGACATCACCACCTACCTTGACTTTTTGACCCTGGATTTGTGTTTCCTTGTCGGAACCTCTCAATCCAGCCTTATCCGCAGGAGTATTAGGGTTGATTGAATTGACCAGGATGCCGCGCTGCGTTTCCTTCAATCCCATGGCAACAGCCAGATCAGATGTCAGTGTTCCGCCAGCCAGACCCAGGTAGGTGTACGTGTATTTTCCATCCTGGATAAGCGCAGGGACAACCTTCTGGATGATTGCGGAGGGTACAGCAAAACCTATACCCGCATTGGCACGCACAGGGGATTCTATAGCGGTTGTCACTCCGACGACCTGACCGCGTGAATTGACCAGCACACCACCCGAGTTGCCCGGATTAATCGGGGCATCAGTCTGGATGACATCAGGGATGGAATAACTGCCGGTAGTTCCGGTTGTTGAGGCTTCATCCACAGGTAATGAACGACCCAGAGCAGAAACCACACCTACACTGAAACTGCCTTCCAGACCGAATGGATTACCGATGGCCATGACCAGATTGCCAACCTTTAATTTGTTTGAATCGGCCAGTTCTACAGGCTTCAGATCAACTTTGGATTTATCCACCTGAACAACCGCCAGATCGCTGTTTCGATCGGTCCCTAAAACCTTGCCGGGTAAGCTGGTTCCATCTTCAAAGGTGACAGTAATGCTTTCAGCATTATCCACCACGTGGTTGTTGGTCACAATATGACCTTCTTTATCCCAGACAAATCCAGAACCAATGCCCTGCTGTAATTTCTCCTCAGAACCATTATTATCAGGAAAAGAAAACTGCGGGATATCCGGAAAATTATCGGGTAAATCTAATTGAGGAATACTGGATTTAACCTTGGCCGTCATCTCAATACTTACGACAGATGGGTTCACACGTTCATATACACTTGTGAGTGTGGATTCATACGCATCCAACCCTGATAGATCATTCGAGACTGCCGTGGAAGACGTCTCTGGAGCCAGAGTGGCTGTCGGAGCAGATGACTTTGGCTCAGAACTGGCTGGAGCCGACCTTCCAGCCGGAGCCGGTTTCGTTTTTGTAATTGTTGGCATAGTAAAACTGCATGCCGAAATAAGAAGTGTAAATATCACTAAACTGCTTGCGACTATAGATAAACGTTTCATTCTTAATACAACCTCCGTTTTTAGTTCTCTTCAAATAATAAGATACCTGAAGTGAAGTGAAAAATCCTTATGAAATCCTGAAGAAAGGCTTAAGAGAACCTTAAGTTCCTTGAACCGGTATGATGATTCGGAACAGACTTCCAGATCCCGGTTCACTGGTCAAAACAATTTGTCCCCCATGTGCTTCCACCAGGTCTTTCGCAATCGTCAAACCGAGCCCCATTCCCTGAGAAAAACGCCGTGCAGTACTTCCCCGTGTAAAAGGTTCGAAAATCTTTTTTTGTTCTTCCTGTGGGATGCCTGGACCGGTATCCTTTACATCAATAACAAATTTCTTACTGGCGATTTTGGATGTAATGGTTATCTTCCCGCCTGATGGTGTATACCGGATGGCATTACTGATTAAATTTTGAACGGCAAGAGTCAATTGGTCTGCATCCAGATTGAGTACAGGCAGATCGGATTGTATCTGGCACTCCCATGTTATTCCTTTATCAATAGCCTGCTGGTGGTATGTCTCAATAATTTTCTGCAACCAAACCCCAGCTTCTACCGGTGCACGGTTTAACAGGAGAGTACCGGCCAGTTCGTTATGCAGGTTGGCAAGTTCACCCACCAGATGGTCCAACCGGTGAATTTCTCCTGCCATGCCATCCAGAAGATCAGCCCTCAACTCGCTGTCGCTGTCAGCCCCGCCTTTCAGAGCCTGGACCGCAGATTGTATAGAGCCTAGTGGACGTCCAATTTCATGCACCAGGTTAGCCAAAAGCCGTTTACGGTTATCTTCCAGGTTTCTCAGACGTGTAACCAGAGTATTAAAGGCCTGATAAAGTTGACTGATCTCTTTCGGTTTCTTTTTATCATCCAGAAGGGTTAATGTTTGCCCGGTAGCCAGACTGGTAACCGCTTTGGTGGCTGCCTGTAATTGTTGAGCCAGGTCACGCGAAAGCAGCCATCCCATACCGATTCCAAGAATCAAACCAAGTCCAACCACCCAGAGGGTGATCTGCCGTAATTGTAAAGAACGTTGGTAAATGTTCGTTAACGGGTTATCCATGCGAACATATCCAAGCAAAAGGCCATCTGACCGAACAACCGGAACGACTACTTCGCTGAATTGAGATGGCAGATTGGTCTGTTTATTTTCCGTTCCAGATTGTGACGAATACTGACCGGAATACAGGATCTTGCCGATCAATCCTTCGTCTGCCGGGTTGCTGGAAACGAGCATACGCCCGCCAGAATCCAATAGCATTACCCGGGCGCTTAATCTCGGGCTGATTCTCACGAGAAATGCCTGAGCAGAATTTCTATCTACCCAGATGCTGGATTGCATACTGGCTGTATCGGCAACCAAAAGGGCTTGTTGGTTCAAATCGCGTGAGACACTGGCAACGATACCCTGCGTTTCCAGTAAATACACCATGAGCAGACCCACGATGGGCATGATCAACAGGAAAGGTAACAGATTATTAAGAATCAATCGAAAACGCAGGGAATGAAAATTCATATCGCCTTTGGCAAATATTTATACCCGATACCGCGAATCGTTTGTATCCGTGGTGATTCAAGACTGGTATCACCCAGTTTTTCCCTCAGCCAGCGGATATGCACGTACACAACCTGTGGTTGACCTTCAAACTCGGCGCCCCACACACGTGTCAAAATATCATTCGTTGTTAGAACCTTGCCTGAATTAGAAGCTAGCAGGTACAACAAATCGAATTCTTTGGGAGAAAGATTTAGCTCCTGCCCATTCAGGCTCACCTGATGAGCGGCCGGGTTGATATACAGGTCGCCCAAATTTACCTCAGTCAAACCCGAAGGCGCATCCTTGATACCCGACGTACGCCGCAGCACAGCTTTAATGTGCGCCTGAAGAACCTCAAAATCGAATGGCTTGGTGATGTAATCATCTGCTCCGAGTTCCAAGCCTAATATTTCATCCACGCCACGGCGCCGGGCAGTCAACAGAATAACCGGCACACCTAACTGGTCGCGGATGATTTTCAGTGCGTCCATACCATCCATTCCTGGTAGACCAATATCCAGAATCACCAGGTCTGGTCTATGTTGTCGAATGATTTCCAACCCGGCTTCCGCATCGGCTGCCGTGGAAACCACATAACCAGCCTGCTGTAAATTAAACGCCAGACTTCGGCGCATCAGCTTATCATCATCAATCAACAATACAGTTCCAGGCATATTCTGTCTTGTTCCAGTAGAAGATGGATATTTCAATCATTATTATTCTATTCACATTTATTGGAATTACATAAGATTGACAAATATGGATGAGTTTTTGTTTTATTCCCCAGACTGGAAAGTCGGGAACCCCGGAATTGTTTATCCATTTCTAATTCGATTCATATATTTCTCAAATTCTGATGATGTACAATACGTGAAAAGCAAAGAAAGGAACGGAAGATGTTTCCTCAAATTCAATGGTACGGGTCTTACTTCACTTATTTAATGTTTTCCCTGCCAGCTCTATTGTTAGGTCTATGGGCACAGGCAAAGGTAAAATCCGCCTTTAATAAATATTCCAAAGTGCATAACTATACCGGTCTGACCGGAGCCCAGGTAGCCCGCAGGTTATTGGATTCTAATGGGCTTCATGATGTAAGGATAGAACAGGTAAGCGGTACCTTAAGCGATCATTATGATCCTGGTTCAAAAACGTTGCGGCTCAGCCCGGAAATCTATTCCACACCGTCCATTGCGGCAGCCGGTGTAGCCGCTCATGAAGCAGGTCATGCCATCCAGGATAATGAGCACTACTTTCCACTCGTGCTGCGCACGGCATTGGTTCCGACCGTACAGTTGGGCTCATGGCTTGGTCCGATCATCTTTATGATTGGTTTGATTTTGTCGACTCCGATCGGTGAAAAAATCGCCATCTTCGGTCTGATCCTCTTCGCCCTGACAGCTGTCTTTGCCATTATCACCCTCCCGGTTGAATTGAATGCCACCAGCCGGGCAAAAGCCGCCCTTCAGACGAGTGGTTTTATCGGTTTTGAGCAAATGACCGGAATAAACAGTGTTCTGGATGCAGCTGCATTAACCTATGTAGCAGCGGCAGCCCAGGCAGTCTCTTCGATCCTGTATTATATGTTTATGCTGATGCGCCGGAACGACCGGTAAGGCAAACTGACCTAATCCTCAAACAAACCAGGCCACATGGCGGCCTGGTTTTGTTTTAACCAGTTACGGTGTATCAAATATTCCGGGCAATAATGAGCCACAATAGACCAGAAAGCTTTAGAATGGTTTTGTTCCTTCATATGAGCCAATTCATGGACAACCACATAATCGAGCACTTCGGGCGGCGCCATAATTAACCGCCAGTTAAAGCTCAGAGTTCCACGTGTTGAGCAGGATCCCCATCGGGTACGCTGGTTTCGAATCGTCAGACGGGATGGATGTACACCCATCTGTTTTGCTCTTATCTGTACCTGGTGAAATATGGCTGTTTCAGCCTCGCGGGCAAGCCATTTTCTCAAAATCACTTCGGGGGCATATTTTCCGCTAACCACCTTTATCCGCCCCGGATAGTGAATGACCTGCTGCCGTTCTGTCAGACTGGCTGGTTTAATCTCAAGAAGCATGGGTTTTCCCTGCAAAAGAATCTGCCCCTCCGGCAATGCTTTTTTTGACTGACGCTTTTTCCGTTTTTGCAGGGCAGCCTGCTTTTCCAGAATCCAGGAGGCATACTCTCGTAACAGTTTTTCAGGCCGTAATCTTGAACCTTCCGGCAGCACAACTTCCACATAATCGGCTGTTACCGATAACCGCCAACGCTGCGCCCGGCTGGAAAACCGGACATTATAAGGAACATAGTTCGTTCCCAGTAAAATAGATTTCGATGGCTTCGATTCTTTACTCATGCTTTTGTACTACCCGGATGAGTATGATAAAGTTAAGATCATTTTCATGCAAGATATCTGCCCATTACACTGGAAAATGAGATTTCCATGACTGACAAAAACATTCCTGATATCGTTGTTTCCCGATTACCCATTTACCTGCAAACACTTCAGCACTTGTCCAGGCAGGGAAAAACCATAACATCTTCCCAGGAGCTGGGGGAACAATCTTTCATCACCGCAGCCCAGGTGCGCAAAGACCTTTCTTTTTTCGGTGGATTTGGAAAACAGGGCAGCGGATATGACATTAACTATCTGAGCGCTCGTATTCGTCAGATTTTAAAAGTAGACCGCATTTGGAATGTGGCACTCGTTGGTTCAGGCGATCTGGGTCATGCCATTGCCCGTTATCCAGGGTTTGCCGAACGCGGTTTCCACATCCGGTATGTATTCGATAATGACCCGGCCAAGATCGGCAAGATGATAGGCACACTACCCATAATTTCAACAGACAAAATGGTGGAAATCATCCGCCAAGAAGGGATTATGGTTGCCATGATCACAGTCCCTTCCCGCGCGGCTCAATCAGTGGCAGATCAACTTGTGCAGGCAGGAATTAAAGCCATCCTGAATTATGCACCGGTCGCATTAAATGTTCCAGAAAACATTCGTGTGGAAACAGTCAGCCCGATACTCCAATTGGAGCATATGACATATTATTTGTAAAACCAGACCGGTGAATCAGGCCTTACACATTGCCCATTAAACCGATGGCAGGCTGCGCCGCAATAAATCGCGCATTGATTGTGCTTTGGCAGCTCCTTCAGCTGTGCAGGTCAATGGATTATCCACAAGATAGGCTGGAATTCCCAGTGCTTTCGTCAGGTACTTGTCTACCCCGCGCAGCAAAGATCCGCCGCCGCATAACGCCACACCGCGGTCAATAATATCGGATAATAATTCAGGGGGGGTCTTCTCCAGTACCTTGCGGGCGGTATTGACCACCTCCGTCATGGGTTCCTGAAGGGCTTCCAATAAATCGTCAGTCGTCAGATTGACTGGCCGCGGAAGTCCGGAAACCTGGTCCTGTCCCTGCACTTCCATGGCCTGTTGTTGATCCTGCGGAATAACCGACCCTATCTTGATCTTTAGTAATTCAGCCGTCGGTTGACCGATGATTACGCCGTATTTTCGGCGGGTATACGTGATGATGGCATCGTCAAAACGCAATCCACCTGCGGTTGAGGTTTCAGCGGTAACGATAGAATACATAGACAGCACAGCCGCCTGCATGGTACCACCGCCCATGCTGATGACCATATTCCCGGTAGGCGTCCCAATAGGCAGATCAATCCCCAGAGCAGCCGCCAAAGGCTGTTGGATAAGGGCAACATCGCGTGAACCAGCCCCCAGGCTGGCTTCCTGCACAGCCCGGCTTTCCACGCTGGTCACGCCATAAGGAACAGTGACCATTACACGCGGCCGGAAAAGGAACATGGGACCGCATATCTTCTTAACCAGAAAACCCAGCAGGTTCTCGGTGATTTCATACTCGGCAATAACACCGTGCTGAAGTGGGCGGACCACTTCAATTGATTCAGGAACACGGCCGATCATGTCGCTGGCTGCCTGCCCCCATTCAACCATTTTCATTTCATCGGGAATGATGGCAACGACAGTAGGTTCTTGCAGAAGAATCTGGCTGCCTTCAGCAACCACAATATTCATCGTGCCCAGGTCGATGCCTAATTCGCGGGTAAAACCGGGCATAGGTGGGTTATCCTCTCATATTTTTCTGTTAATGGGTCCGCTTTTGGCTCTTGAATCGCCTGGCGGCATCCAATCGCAAGTTCGACCGCCGCATGGCGGCCTGGATGGCCAGGTATTCATCCGTTGCGGTTTGAGGTGTTTTTGCCAGTGCCTCTTCAGCACGCTTACGGGCTGATTCTGCGCGCTGGATATCAATCTCATCGACATTTTCAGCGGCATCTGCCAGGATGGTCACCTGATCAGGTTGAACTTCTGCCACCCCACCGGCAACTGTGAAGAACTGTTCATCCGTTTTCGTCTTAATGGAGATAACGCCATATCGCAGCAGCGTCAACACCGGTGAGTGATTCGGCAGGATACCCATGTCACCATCCAATCCTGGAAGGTTGACGATATCAACATCGCCCTGAAAGACGATGCGATCCTGCGAAACGACTTCACAACGAATAGGCATGTTTTACTCCTTAACCAGCCAGCGTTTTGGCTTTTTCAATGGCATCTTCAATCGTACCGACCATGCTGAAAGCCTGTTCGGGCAGGTCATCATGTTTGCCATCCAAAATTTCACGGAAACTGCGGATGGTATCGCGTAGTGGAACATACCGCCCGGGAATGCCAGTAAACTGCTCAGCCACTGACATGGGCTGCGAGAAGAACCGTTCAATCTTGCGTGCGCGTGAGACGATGATCTTGTCTTCTTCACTCACTTCGTCAATGCCGAGGATGGCAATAATATCCTGCAGGTCTTTGTAACGCTGCAGAATCCGTTGTACTTCACGGGCCGTATTGTAGTGTTCATCGCCCACGATCTTCGGGTCAAGGATCCGGGATGTGGATGCCAGCGGATCAACCGCCGGATAAATTCCTTTTTCAGAAATTGCCCGTTCAAGAGCAATGGTGGCATCCAGGTGTGTGAAGGTTGCCACTGGAGCCGGGTCTGAGTAATCATCCGCCGGCACATAGACGGCCTGCATAGATGTGATTGATCCGGTGCGGGTAGAAGTGATGCGTTCCTGCAATTCACCCATCTCTGTGGCCAGCGTAGGTTGATAACCCACAGCGGATGGCATACGACCGAGCAAGGCAGATACTTCTGAGCCTGACATAGTGAAGCGGAAAATATTGTCAATGAATAACAGTACGTCCTTGCCCTGATCGCGGAAATACTCGGCCATAGCCAGAGCAGAGAGGGCAACACGCAGGCGCACGCCAGAAGGTTCATTCATCTGCCCGTACACCATTACGGTGTCTTTCATAACGCCCGATTCGAGCATTTCTTTGTAAAGTTGTGTACCTTCGCGGGTTCGTTCACCCACACCGGCAAACACAGAATTGCCCTGATGCACGGTGGCAATCGAGCGGATCAATTCCATAATGATGACGGTTTTTCCCACACCGGCACCGCCAAAAATTCCAGTCTTGCCGCCTTTTGTAAAGGGAGCAATCAGGTCAATTACTTTCAGACCAGTTTCAAAAACTTCCACACGGGTGGATTGTTCTTCAAATTTTGGTGCAGCGCGGTGAATGGGATAATACGCTTCGGCTTTCACATCGCCTTTATTATCAACAACATTCCCCAGTACATTAAACACCCGGCCCAGAATATCAGGGCCTACAGGGACTTTAATGGGAGCGCCCGTCCGTTTAACGACAGAATTTCTCTGCATCCCATCGGTGGTGTCCATAGCAACACAACGGACAAGATTATCGCCCATATGTTTCTCAACTTCCAAAATAATGGAAGGTCCATCCGTTGAGACCACTTCCAGGGCTTCAAACATATCAGGCATATTCTCAATGGAGAATTCGACATCCACCACACTACCTTGAACCTGCACAACCCGCCCGGTTTGATATTCCATACAACCTCCCAGTATTATCCGCTTTACGCGGTCTCCTTGGTCTTTGTCATGGCGGCCATGGCTTCTGCGCCGCCGGTAATATCCAGCATATCGTTCGTAATGGCCTGCTGGCGGGCTTTGTTGTAATCCATCTGTAATGAAGAAATCAATTCGCGGGCGTTATCCGTGGCATTGCGCATGGAAACCATACGGGCTGCCTGTTCACTGGCCTGCGAAGTAAGAATTGCCTGGTACACCTGAAGTTCAGTGAAACGTGCAATAATTCCGCTTAATATCTGCGAATCATCCGGTTCGAAATCAAAAACGGATGTGGTTTTATGATGGGTCACGTTATATGCCACCACCCGATCATCCGCATATTGAACATCAAGTGGAACCAGTTTGCGAATAACCGTATCCTGTTTCACCATTGAATGGAAATCTGTATATGCCAGGTAGACTTCATCCACTCTACCCTGCAAATATTCGTCAACTACAAGGTGGCCGACCGCAGACAGGCTGGCAAAGGATGGTGCAATCGGTATGTCACTAAACTCAGCGATGACCTCGCGTCTCCGGCGAAGAAGCATATCACGACCTTTTCGTCCAACGGCAATATAACTCACTTGAGCCGGAAAATTTCGGAAATGATCCAGAGTGTCTTTGACAATATTGGCATTAAACGCTCCGGCAAGACCGCGGTCGCCGCTAATCAAAACTACTAAGATTTTCTTTACCTCACTTCGTCCAGCCAGCAGCGGATGAAGACTGGTATGACCTGGCTGACGGGCCAGATGGACGAGCAGCTTCCAGGATTTTTCCGCATAAGGGCGGGTGGCATTGACGGCTGCAATAGCCCGCCGCACTTTAGCCGCGCTGACGGTCTCCAGTGCACTGGTCACCTGGGCAATACTCTTTACGCTCCGAATTCGGAGCCGCATTTCACGGGCAGAAGCCATTGATTAACGTCCTCTACTTCACTCTGTTAAGCGACAAATGAAGCATTGAATGTCTTTAGAGCTTCCCGGAGTTTCTTGTCAGTTTCCGGGGTGATCATCTTCTTTTCAGCAATATCTTTACCCAACGCCGGGTAGCTGGTTTCCATGAAACGCAGCATGGCACTTTCCCACTGGCGCATTTTCTCCACAGGGATCTGATCAGCAAACCCGTTGGTACCGGCAAAGAGCACTGTCACCTGCTGTTCCAGTGACATGGGTTCGTATTGCAGTTGTTTCAAAATTTCCTGCAAACGCTGACCGCGGTTCAATTGAGCCTGTGTTGATTTATCTAGATCAGAACCGAACATGGCAAAGGCAGCCAGATCACGGTAGGCAGCCATATCGAGGCGCAAACGAGATGCCACCTGTTTCATGGCTTTGGTCTGGGCAGACCCACCCACCCGGGAGACTGAGATACCCACATTCACAGCGGGACGAATACCGGCATTGAAAAGGTTCGATTCCAGATAGATCTGGCCATCTGTAATGGAGATGACATTCGTGGGGATATAGGCAGATACATCACCCAGCAGGGTTTCAATGATCGGCAAAGCCGTTAACGAACCACCGCTGCCTTCCACCTTTACGACTTTATACGCATCCGCATCGCTGCGAGCTTTTAAAGCTGTTTCAGCATCGTGAAGAGAACGCGGACCTCCATAAACGGCACCGTCAACAGCATCACTTTCTTTAGCCAGACCAGCAGAAAAATCTTTAGGAACAATCACATACCTGTTAGCCAGGCGGGCTGCCCGTTCCAATAGACGGCTGTGGAGATAAAAAACATCACCCGGGTAAGCCTCGCGGCCTGGTGGACGGCGTAATAGCAGGGAAACCTGGCGGTAAGCCCAGGCATGTTTTGAAATATCATCATAGATCACCAGGGCATCTTTACCCCGTTCCATGAAGTCTTCTCCAATGGCGCATCCGGAATACGGGGCGATGTATTGCATGGCCGCCGGTTCATCTGCCGCCGCAATAACAACGATCGTGTGGCTCATGGCACCGTATTTTTCCAGGAGGGCGATAGTACGGGCAACGGAAGATTTCTTTTGACCGATGGCAACATAAATGCAAATCAGGTCTTTGCCTTTTTGATTGATGATCGTGTCAATGGCCAGGGCTGTCTTGCCCGTCTGTCGGTCACCAATGATCAGCTCGCGTTGACCGCGGCCGATGGGGATCATGGCATCAATGGGTTTGATACCTGTCTGAACCGGGGTATCCACATCCTGGCGTTCGACCACATTCGGGGCGATCCGTTCGATGGGTAAATACCGGCTGAAATCGACCGCGCCTTTTCCATCCACTGGCTCACCAAGGGCATTTACAACACGGCCAATAAGTCCATCACCGACCGGTACTGAGGCGATACGTCCGGTTGCCCGAACCTGCATGCCTTCTGTAATAGTGGAATAATCACCCAGAATGATAATACCGACACTATCTTTTTCCAGGTTGAAGGCAATCCCCATTACACCGTTCGAAAATTGAACCAATTCCTGGGATTTAACCGTGGAGAGTCCGTCAGCTCGGGCGATTCCATCACCTGCTTCTATAACAATACCGACATCACGAATTTCAACTTGAGGTTGAAAAGATTTGATCTTATCTGTAAGGTCTTTCGTAATCGATGAAACAATATCGGGCATACTACCTCCTACCGGAAGGGCATTAATTCAACCTCAAGAAATTTTATCCCATTATTCCTTAAATAGGCTGAATTCAGTTAGAATGAAGTCTTAAGAATTCTACCAGATACCGATTAACTTCTTCTGGTTGATCAATGATAACTCCATGACCTGCATTGGCAATAAACACCTGCCGGCAGCCATCAATACCAGTAGCCAGATCATGCTGGTTTTCCAGGGGAACCGTGGTGTCATCCCTACCAGTGATCAACAATGAGTGAATTTGAATTCTGTTCAGGGATTTTCTGGCATCATATAAACCCAATTCCCGCATAGCCTGTTTGTAAACCTGCGGATCAGTTTGACGAATATGGCTGACCAACTCCCGGCGTAGTTCTTCCTGATCCGGCCGGGGGAATATACGGTTGGCTGTTAATTCAGCCTGTGCTCCGGCTCCACGAAACCAGGCGCGAATATAGCGCCTGACAAGGTATACCCATTCATTCCATCTTTTGGGATGCAAAGATGCAAATGTATTGATTAACACCAGGCTGAGCAGACGGTCAGGGTGATCTATTGCCGTTTGCAGGGCAATTGTTCCACCCATGGATATGCCGGCAATATGAAATCGATCGATTCCCAGGTTATCTGCCATCGAAACAATAGCCGCGGAAGTGTACCGAATGCTCCAACGGTCACCGAAAAATCGTGATCGGCCAAAACCGGGTAAATCAGGAGCTATGGGGCGAAATCCTGCATCTTCCAACGCCTCTATCTGATAGGTCCAGCTGCTGGCTTCTGTTCCCAATCCGTGAAGCAAAAATATGACCGGCCGATTCATTGGACGCGGATCAAGATAAAAAATCGATGCTTTTTCTGTATTGATTATTGCCATATAAATCCCCGGTATTTTATTTTGGTGATCGAATTTGAAAATCGTCAAATGCCACCGTTAATCCAGCGATATCCCATGTTCCGGCAATCAACCCGGTATCACCGGTTGAAAAATCGCTGTCAGACGTAGATATGAGCATCTTTCCATCAATTCCCAGGCCAAGTTGCCGGCCGACGCAGGCTGCGGTCAATCTTTTTATTGAATTTTGTTGAACCTCCGGGAAATATTTCCAGTCAACCAGCGGGCTGATCGTACCCGAATTGTTCTTCCAGATGGAGGCGTAGCCGTCTTCCCGGATCTCAAAGGCATAATTGCTGCCGTCAGATTGCTGCCGGCAAATCAGGCCAAAATCTCCCTTTCCGGTTCCCTGAATGACCTGAACACTTACATCAATGACCACGTTTGCAGCTTCATAACCAGATGTGCCAGATAAAATCATCTGCGGGCTGGTAACCTGAATTATATAATTTCGATCACCGTATCCCACATACCCATCGGTATCATTTTGAACGGTCCAACCGGTGTTCGTAGTAGAAAAATCATCCGTATACAACACACCACCCGAATCCGGTGATTCCTCTTTGCTGGGCGCTTCGGAATCAGACAGAATATTCACCTCACCACGTTTTGCTGCTTCAATCAAAGGTCGGGCTAGATTCACAGGACGCAGGGAATTGATAAAACCACCGGTCGGTATACACGTATCATTTTCGTCAATAACGCCATCCCCGTTTGTATCAGCCAGATTCCGGCAATCTACAATCCCCGTATCACTTCCAGATCCCAATTGAGTGGGAATGCCCACCAGTTCACCGGCATCATTGGCTGCCAGGCCGCCGCTGTTCCCGCCGGCTATAGTGGCTGATGTTTTTATAAAAGCCCTATTTCCAATACCGGTTTCACCCGTAAAACCGGCCACCTCACCACTGGTTAGAGTGATTGTATCGCCGCCTATACCTGGATAACCCAGAATGGTTAGTTTATCTCCTAAAGTCAATGAGTCTGAATCACCCAGTTTCACTGCCGGGAAATTTAACGTTTTTGGATCAACCGGATTCCCGTTGAGGTCACTGGCAATTTTTAATATGGCCAGATCCAGGCTGGCATCCGCCTGTACAACTTTTGCGATATAAGATGGTTGTGGTTTTTCATCTGCACTGACCGTTGGAGCTATCGTCAACATATCCACTTTGAAATTCTCATCCGATAGAACCACGTGGGCATTTGTCAGTATCAGGCCGTCTTTTGTTATAAATGTACCTGATCCTGTCCATCCCTCCTGAAGAGACCCATTCTCATAATAAAGGGCTGTAATCAAAACAACCGATTGAAATGGAATAGACCTTTTTCCTGCAAAAGGTGTACGCGTTATTTTCAGGTTGGATAGATTTAACTCCGTTTGAATTGTTGAAATCACTACGGGTGTTGGTGATTTTTCTGCCGGTTTGAATATCGGTGAATTGAAAAGCAGCACCGCTGCCAAAGAGACACTGCATAACCCCGTCAGCAATATGGCTGCGATCAGGATTTTTCTATTCTTTGTCATTCAACCTCCGCAGGTACTGGCCGCCCACCAATAATCATCATTTCCGGCACAATCCCTGCAATCATTTTCAAGTATACTTGCCAAAATCGAACTGTGCCTAGTAACTCAAATATCTTCGTACTGGAGGTGCCATGGAAAAGTTCATCATTGAAGGGGGCATTCCTCTCTCGGGAGAAGTAACACCATCTGGTAATAAAAATGCCGCACTGCCGCTCCTGGCGGCCTGTCTGCTAACAGATGAACCGGTCATCTTGCATAATGTTCCCTATATCCGTGATGTACAAACCATGCGTGCCTTGCTGGAAAGCCTGGGTGTAAGCATTGATGAAATTGGCGATCACACCTGGCGTGTGCAGGCAAAGGAAGTGCGCCCGGCCGATCTTGACCCCGATATTTGCCGCCGGATTCGGGCCTCCATTCTTTTGGCCGGCCCAATGACCGCCCGTACCGGCGAGCTGCATTTGCCGCCTCCAGGTGGTGACGTCATCGGACGTCGTCGGGTGGATACCCACCTTCTGGCCTTGAAAAAAATGGGTGCCGAAGTTGAATATGACCGCACATTCCACTTCCATGCACATGGTCTTCATGGCGCTGATATCCTGTTGGATGAGGCGTCTGTTACGGCGACAGAGAATGCCATTATGGCCTGCGTTACAGCCCGGGGAAGCTCCGTCATCCGGAATGCCGCTTCAGAACCGCATATTCAGGAACTCTGTCATTTTCTAAACACCCTGGGTGCCCATGTCTACCACATTGGTTCAAATACCCTTAAAGTGGATGGCGTGGAAAGATTGCATGGTGGTGAATTTACGATCGGCCCTGATTACCTCGAAGTAATCAGTCATGTGGGTGCGGCAGTGGTAACCAAAGGTTCCATCCGGGTACGCAACGCCGGTGTTAAATACCTGGATATGATTCGCCTTGTAATGGGTCGCCTGGGCGTAATCTGGAATGTTGACGGGGAAGATATTATTGTTCCTAAAGAACAGCCGCTTTGCATCGAGAGTGACCTTGGCGGCATGGTTCCTGAAATCAGCGTGATGCCCTGGCCGGCTTTTCCGACCGACCTTATGAGTATCAGTATCGTGATTGCCACCCAATCCAACGGTATGGTTTTATTCCATGATTGGATGTACCCGAGCCGCATGTATTTCACTGACAAGCTCGTGGGTATGGGTGCTAAAATCGTTATGTGCGATCCGCACCGATGTATTGTTCAAGGACCCAGTCAGCTCTATTGTGAAAAAATGGAAAGCCCTGATATACGTGCCGGTATGGCGCTGGTGCTGGCAGCTCTTTCAGCTCAAGGTAAGTCACAGATCCGCAATATCGGCCAGATTGATCGCGGTTACGAATCAATAGATACAAAACTGGCGGCTATGGGCGCCCACATCCAGCGGTTGCGTGAGGAATAAATAAAACAAAAGACCGGCACCCTTAACTTAGGGTGCCGGTCTTTTTTATGTCATGTTCAGGCTGCCGGTGCAGCTGACTTTACGACGTCTAAAAATTGGTTAACCACGTCTCGCAGCATACCCTCAGGCAATGCGCCAACCTGTGAATGAACCACTTTCCCGCCGGATACCATCAACATGGTGGGGATTCCCTGTACTCCATACCGGGTAGCCCATTGAGGATTCTCATCGGTATTAACTTTGGCAATAATCAATTTGCCTTCCATTTCTTTGGCCAGTTTATCCAACACAGGGGCAACCATACGGCAAGGCCCACACCAGGGTGCCCAAAAGTCAACCAGAACAGGCAGGTTGGATTTCAAAACCACTTTTTCAAATTCAGCATCCGTAACATGGATTGGTTCGCTACTTCCCATTTTCTACTCCTTATACGATGATTACATTAAACCTATGGTACAACATTGTTTATTGCTACCTATAGTCATGTTTATTCTTTAGAGAAATCTGATACCAAAAGGTTACAAATTTAAATACAATACCGGAGGTTCTCTCCGGTATTGTGTTTGTTTTACTTTGCTTTGACGGTAATGGTCTTTGGACGCATTTCCTCTGCTTTAGGCATCGTCAGGGTGAGTACCCCGTTCTCAAACTCTGCTTTGGCTTTATCCGATTGCACAGCCGACGGAAGCGGCAATGATCGGGCAAAGCTTCCGCTGCGGCGTTCCCGAATATGGTAAGACGCATCTTTGACTTCTTCTTCAGCGTCTATTTTGCCGCGCAGGGTCAGAACATCACCCACAACAGAGATCTGAATATCTTCCGCTTTCATACCGGGCAGTGAAGCCTTGACAACAATGTCATTTTCGGTCTGGTACATATCGACAGACGGGGATTCAAAAAGATCACCGTCATGCCAACCACGGCCATAGATATTCTCGAACAATCTGTCCATTGCATCACTCATCCGTACCATTTCACGCATAGGTTCAAAACGCACGATATTAGCCATTTCAACCTCCATAAGATAAAGTTTATTTTTCAATGATCATAATAAATACAAAGTATTAACAAAATACAAAAACAATATCAGAAATCTATATGAAGGATGCTGCCACTACCATTTTTAAAAACACTGGAATACGGTCCCAAAATGAATACCTATAAAAAATGCCGGGAAAACCCCGGCATTTTTAACAGACTAACTGTTTCTATCACCCTTCTTCAGATAATTTCTGGCTGTTCTTTTCCCGTTTGAAATCCACAAACCGGTATCCAACACCGCGTTCGGTGAAAATATACCGCGGGTTCGCCAGATCAGGTTCCAACTTCTGCCGTAGATAATTGATATAAAGCCTTACATAATGCGGTTCATCACGATATTCATAACCCCATACTTTGGCCAAAAGTTGATCGTATGTGAGCACCCAGCCGGCATTTTGTACCAGGTGATAAAGCAGACGGTATTCTGTTGGACGTAATTTGACAATCTTGCCGTCTACCCACACTTCCCGTTTACCAAAGTCAAGTTTCAAGTGTTCATCCACGTCGATCATTTCATGAGTGGGTGACGCTGTACCCATTTCTGCCCGGCGCATTACAGCTTTTACTCGGCTGGACAGCTCGCGCGGACTGAATGGTTTGGTGATGTAATCATCGGCGCCCAGTTCGAGCCCGCGAACTTTGTCTTCCTCTTCGCCTTTGGCGGTCAGCATAATAACGGGAACACTGCTAAACTCGCGGATCATTTGCAGCGCTTCAAACCCGTCAATATCCGGCATCATCACATCCAACAGGATCAGGTCGGGCATTGAATCACGCATTTTTTGAATGGCATCCAAACCACGGTATGCCTCTACGACCTGAAAACCATCCTGCTCCAGATTAAGGCGCACGAAATGAGCCATCCGCTCTTCATCATCCACCACTAAAACAACACGATTTTTTAATGAATCATCTGCCATGGATTACTCTCTAACGTGTGTAATGATTTCCTCTTCTTCTCCGCTGGGAAGAACTTCAATAAAGTTAATGCGGGAAATCGGCCAGATGACTGTCATTACATTTGGATCAAGGTGAGCCATATCTTTACCATCTCGCTTGCGGGGATTTTTCACAAGGATGATGGTATCGGTGATACCGGGCATATCATCAATTTCGCCCAACACCGGGTCTTCATTCATAATATGCAAAATTACACTGGGCATAATTTCTCCGTAACATGTTGATCAGAAATATGCAAAAGGATCTTAAATGACCCAAGGTTAATCGTATCACCATTCTTCAATGGAGTATCTACATATGCGGCAATTCTCTCACCATTGATTTTTGTTCCATTGGCAGAATCAAGGTCAATGATCATGCATTTCCCGGGATATGTCTTGATTATGGCGTGAAGGCGGGATACACCTTTTTGAAATGCACCATACTGTGAAAGGTCAACATCGGGAATAAGTGCCTGGGTTTTACCCATCCGCCCGATCGTATATTCGCGATTTTCTTTCAACCTGAGTTTTTTTCCGGTTTCAATGAACTCAAGAACGACTTCGCTGACGCCATCGGGGATTACATTGAAGATTTCTGCACCGCACTCAGAACAAAACAGAGTGCCATTTCGTTCTTTATGATGACAGTTGGGACATTTAATCATTTTTCGATTCTTTCGCCATGGGTAACAACAGTGCTCGGGTTCCGTACTTGATTCGTTTCTCTGCTTCCGGGCTATAGCCCTTTCCACTCTGGATTTTTTCCGCCTCTGAGAGGACCATTTTACCCAAATTATCGCTTTCCTTCTTTTGAAGAAGCCGGGTTGCCAGGTTTTTCAGGTGCCGGGTGGCATTCACATGATCTCCAGCAGCTTCCTCTTCCCGGGCTTTTTCTTGCAGGCGATACAGGGTTAGCTTCTCAATTGCCTCCACCAGTTCCCTTGGAGGTATAGACTTTTCCTGGTCTTCCCGTACTGTGCGCCTCAAAGAAATTTCGATCCGGTTCAAGGGTTCTTTCCGGGTAGGAATTTCCATCGTTAATATACCCTGAAGCAATGTGATGGTTTCACCTTCATTCAATTTTGGTGCGATTTTATATTCAAGCAATATCTTAATCCGGTCATTAAAGGGTAGATTTCCCAGACGCGCCTGTATATCCACCGGTAATGGACTTGCATCCGGGTATATTCGGAACATATCCACCAGTGTAGCCTGTGGTGAACCTTCAATATGCAAATTCAGGTTGCAGGCATAAACTTTGCTTAATGAAGCAACTTGCGATCGAATAAACTGCCGTAGTTCATCAACACTGGTTACCAATCTGGCTGTTCCACCACTCAAACCGGTCAGACGGTCAAGGAATGTATCATTCCATTCGCTTCCAAATCCAAGTGCACTGATGATGATGCCTTTATCACCAGCCTGTTGAGCTAATTGGAGGCATTCCTCTTCATCGCCGTATGTGTGACCATCGGTCATTAATATTAAATGACGGTTCGTGTCTTTATTGCTTGTTTGAGTTAATACATCCAGTCCGCATTCCAATCCCCGCAATATCTCGGTACCTCCGCCTGTCTGAATGCTGGCAATCCTCGGGTCAGACAACATGGATTTTTTCACCCGTGTCGGCGGAATGACTTGCTCAGCACGATCACTGAAGGTCACAATCGAAACCCAGTCATCCTGCCGCAGCTGCTTCATCAGCTCGTAGGCGGCTTTTTTAACCATATCAATGCGTTTATCCTGCATGGATGTAGATCGATCGATCACTAGGCAGACACTACTTGTGGGTAACACATGAGCTTTGGCTTCTTCGGTATTAATAATTTCCAAAAGAGCATAAATGTATTGTTCTTCTGGAATTGCCTGTAAAGATTCTATGGAAAATTGTGCTTGGGCAATGACAGGTGGACGACCTTCATTAATGGCCTGCGAGATCAAGTAGTCAATCCGTTTTTCCGTGTTGGAAAGAACGTCATAGGCTTTTTGAATAGCCATGAACTGATTGGCGGCATCCGGTGAAGGATTGGCATCGGGATGCAATCGTCTGGCAGCATCAAAATAAGCATGCCGAATCTCATCAGGAGACGCATTATTGGATAATCCGAGTGTCTCAAAAAGACCAGCCCCCATTCGAATTTTCTCCCGTTAATCGAAATTTTGAACCAGGATTACAGAAATATTATCCGGGCCGCCAGCCTGGTTGGCCATATCCACCATCTTCTGGCATATTTCCATGGGAGAGCCGGATTTTCGAAGGATTTTTTGAAGGTTTGTCTTACCGACAACACCCCAGAGCCCATCGCTGCATATGAGCATAGAACCAGGAGCCGGGAACGTCAGGGTTTCAATATCCGGCCGGTATGGCTCGGTTTGACCAACAGCGCGATACAACACATTCCGCTGAGGATGAACGCTCGCCTCTTTTTCAGAAATCTGCCCCAATTCAAGCAGCCGTTTCACTAGGGAATGATCTTTTGTGACGGGTTCTAGCTCCCCATCCATGCGGCTAAAATACGCACGGCTGTCACCAACATGCCCGAAAGTCACCTGGTCACCAATGACAAGAGCAGCCGTTAAAGTTGTTCCACCACCAGGTGCAGTGCGAACAACGGCATCCTGGGCAGCTTCAATCCCCTGTTCCATAAGTTCCTGCATGCTTGTATCCATCGAAGCAGCAGATCCATTCAACATTGGAACAATCAATTTTTCCATAAGGAAACTGCTTAAAGCTTTAATGGCGGCTCCGCTGGCTACTTCTCCATGCTGGTGCCCGCCCATTCCATCAGCTACCATAAACAGGCCGAAGGGGAATTCTGAAGTTCCTTCACGCAAGACAGAACTGAATGCGAAAAGTGCATCTTCATTATGTTCCCTCTGCTTCCCTACTGATTGACAGGTACCGAAAGTGTACTGTCCAACCATATGGTGTTCACGAGTCTTTACACTTGGCCTGGGTAATTCGTCGGTGACCGGGGGTGTTTTCATATCACCGGTTTCATCCTTTTTTCGGAATAATCGACCCAAATTCATATATTTTTCCCAATAAAAGATTTTTTTGGGTCAGACTGGTAAGGCATAGAAAGTGTGATCCACCGAGCCAAAATATATAATGTCATTATACACGATTGGTGTTCCGGTGATGGGCCCTCGGGTGGGGTATTTCCAGCGCATGCGGCCTGACCGATATTCAAGGCAGTAAAGATAGCCATCGGCTGAACCGCAAATCAGATTATCCCGATAGATTACTGGCGAACCGCTGACCTGATGATCTGTCTTGAACCGCCAGATTTCGCGTCCATTGGCACCATCAACACTGTAGATGTTTCCATCTGCGGACCCAAAGAAAAGTAAACCATCCGCCGTGCAGGGAGATGACACAGATCCTTTACCCATTCTAAACCGCCAGATCGTCCAACCCGTTTTCGCATCGAGAGCATAGAAAGTGGAATCCACTGAACCAAAGAAGATGCGGTTGTTTGTGATCAACGGAGAAGACGTAATCGCCCTTTTGGCCGTAAACCGGAACTTTACAGTACCCCGGAAATCACAACAGGTCATCTCGCCGCTTTCGCTGCCAAAATAAATAAAATCATCGGTGATACATGGTGTTGATCGTATGGCATCTTGTGTTTCCACCCGCCATGATACTTTATTGGTGGTCAGGTTGATGGCATAAAGGTAACCATCATCTGAGCCGATAAATACATGACCTTCCGCCACCCGGCCTGAACTGCGCACAGGGCCGCCGGTCTGTACTTTCCAGACTTCCTTACCATTTCGGGCGCCAACCGCATAGACATGGTGATCCTCTGAACCAAAGATCAGTTTGCCTTCCTGCAAGACAGGCTGAGAAACGATGCCGCCCTCGGAGGGGAATTTCCATCGAAAAGATCCATCATTGGCGTCTAAAGCATACATGTTATTGTCATACACACCAATGTAGGCAAGTCCGCCGTCAACTAATGGAGTTGCCCTGATTTCATCCTCGCATTCAAACTTCCACACCGGTTTGATATCACTCTCCGGTGCCAGCGATATTTGCTGTGGCTGGGCAACAGCATAATGAGGGATCGTCGGAATCCCTTTGCGTCCGGCAACCGCCATTAAGGCTTCTTTCATGGCTGCCGCTGTCGGGTATCGGTCTTTGGCATTGTAAGCTAGTGAGGTATTGATCACAGCTTCCAATTCAGTTGAAACCGCAGGGTTGATTTGTCTGATAGGACGTTCACTGAAAGTAAACGGGGCTTCGATTCGGGGATCTTTCTTCGTCAACAGATGATGGAGAGTAGCTCCCAGAGCATAAATATCAACGGTTGGATTGGCTTCACCCCGGTATTGTTCGGGAGGAGCGTAACCTTCCGTCCCGATCATGGTCCCTTTTTGTCCAACTTTAAAAACTTTGGCAATTCCAAAGTCAATCAAAACGATATGATCATTCCGATTGACCATGATGTTAGAAGGTTTTACATCACGGAAAATAATAGGCTCGGGTTTATGGTTATGCAAAAATTCGAGCACATTGCACATTTCAATAGCCCAGCCGATCACCTGGTCTTCAGGTATGTTCCCCTTCACATCAGCCAGATATTTTTCAAGATCCTTGCCGTCAATATATTCTTGAACAAGATAATACCGTTCATTAACCTCGAAAAAGTCGAATATCTTCGGGATAGATATATGATTCAACGATACCAGAATATTGGCTTCACGCTCAAAATTCATCAGCATGGTCTGGCGCAAAGCAGGGTCACGGGTCTGGTTGATCATTTCTTTAACAGCAACCAGCTTGACGGCATTGGAAAAATGCATATCTCTGGCTCTATAGACAGAACCCATTCCCCCCGCTCCGATTACATCTTGAATCAGATAGCGGTTAGCCAATATTGAACCTGCAAGTAACGGTTTTTCCGTTTCCTGCCAGGTTTGTTCTTCTGGGGGATAACCCTGAGTGTCCAGTCCCTACTCCTCTTCCCTGTATCCAAACTGATTCGGATTATGCAATGTGTCAATTATAAGATTATCCGTTATTGCGTGCAACTATTTTGCAACATGCATAGACTATCCCCCTATCCGTCAAGTGGTCAACCCCGGCAGATATCACACGGACAAAGTGCCCGCAGATAGTCCCAACTGAAGATTCCTTCATGATGTCCATCTTCCCATTCAAACGCCAGTGCATACGTACCAACTGTATCGGCTCTTCGCAGGTGAACAGCCGGTGAATCGGGAAGTAGAACATCAAATACTGCCGGATCAGGGTCTTGACTCATTTTCTCATGCCCGCCGCGGCAAACAGCACACGGACATCCCGCCCGCAATAAGGTGAACGGGTACCGGCTGATGTGACCATCCTTCCAGATGACTGTCAATTCCTGTTTGGATTTATCGGCAGTAATGTCTTTTGGCAGGTTGGACATGATTCCTCAATTCTCAGGGACAACTGCCAGGTAATCGGCCGCCGCCCAGCCAGACCGGGATCCGTCTTTGGGAGATTCCAGTTTCCACCAGTTATATCCATCTTTATGCGACGGACCATCTTTCACCAGGAATTGTTCGCCATCTTTCCCTAAAACAACAGGAGCCGCCGATACCCCTGGTTCAGCCCGCAACCTGAGGCCGTCGCCTTCTGTTCCCGTAATTTGCACCATCACACCTATATCAATTTTACCGGAGGCCATTTCTTCCGGTGAGAGTGTTGGCGTTGGTGAGACTTCCGTTGGAAGGATGACTGTAGCAGTGGGAGCAGGAATGACGGTAAAAATGGCATTTGGCGCTGTTGAACTGCCTGCCGGACGAAAAATGAACAATGAACCCAGGCAAAGCACCATCAAGATAAGGCCAAAGAATAAGGAAGCTACAAACATCCCAGATGTAAATCGAATTCCCGACGATGATCTCATTGGATAGCCACCGGGAGAAGGAAAAATGCCAGACCAAGAATCAGGTAAACAGCAAGCAAAGAAGCACCTTCCAGCCAGTTAGACTCACCATCCATGGATACGAGGGCGGCAATAACAACACCAGCTCCCAGTGAGACAAGCTCGAATGGATTGAACATAAGCGTCAAAGGATGTCCCATCGCCAGGCTGATAAAAACCAGAAGAGGAGACACAAACAGGGCTACTTGCAGGCTTGATGACAATGAAATTTCAATGCTTAATTCCATTTTGTTGCCGATGGCAGCCTGAACTGCCACCAGATGTTCAGCCACATTACCAACAATGGGAATAAGGATGATCCCAATGAAGAATTCAGACAAACCAAACTGACTTACCACGCTTTCAACAGCACCAACCAGTAATTCACTGAGCAATACCACTCCCAGAGTGGCTATCACCAGCACTATCACAGCGGCTGTTTTGCTATAAGTCGGTTTGGAATGTGAGGTTTCTTCCTGACCGGCCGATATGGGGGAATTATTGTATTTCAGACTGTATATGATACCCAGCACATATAAGACGATCATCACCCCGGCAACACCGAGGCTGAGAGTTTCGACACCAACCGAGCCCTCATCACCCATGGAATGCCCGAAAAAGGAAGGAATCACCAGTGCCATAATTGTCATAGCCAGCAAGACTGCATAATTCCCCGCCTGTTTCCGGTCAAATCGCTGACTTCCGTTTTTCAAACCGCCAAGCAGCATAGAGGTACCCATGACAAGCAACAAATTTCCCAGAATGGAACCGGTAATGGAGGCTTTTACCAATTCAAGCAATCCTTCGCGGATAGCCACGAGTGTAATGATCAATTCTGCTGCATTTCCCAGAGTGGCATTCAAAAGCCCACCGATTTTCGGTCCAGTGTAATGTGCCAGAGCTTCGGTAGCTGAACCGATATACCCTGCCAGAGGGATTACACCCAGAGCAGCCAGAATAAATACCCAGGTATCGCCCCAACCTCCGAAATGCGCCAGAGCCGCCGCCAGTGCGGCTGTCAGTAGTATGGTTGTGGGATTCTCTTTCAGGATTTTTTGCATCGTCATGGTGTCAAATTATACATGGGAATAAAGCCAGCCGGAACCTTCAGGCAGGCTGCATGTTATAATCCCCAAAGATGACATCGCCTATTTCTACAAATCCGATTCTATCGAATCGTTATCAATTATTGCAGACTCTGGGCAGCGGAGGAACCGCTGTGGTATACCGGGCTCGAGATTTGATGCTGGAGCGACAGGTTGCCATTAAAGTTTTACGCTCCGATTTTGGCAAAGATGAAACCTTCCGCGAGCGTTTCCGTCAGGAAGCCAGAGCGGCAGCCAATATATCTCACCCCAACATTGTCACTGTGCATGATTTCGGTCTGGATCATGACCGTCTGTTTATTGTGATGGAATTTGTCCCCGGAACCGACCTGAAGACAGTCATCAAACAACACGGTCCCTTCTCGATCGAAGAAGCCATTCCGTTAATATTGCAGGCATGCGCAGGCCTGGGTCATGCCCATCGGTCTGGCATTGTGCATTGTGATGTTAAACCGCACAATATGCTGGTTACCCCTGAAGGTCAGCTCAAAGTCACTGATTTTGGGATTGCTCGTGCCCTTGCCGGGATCCACCCGGATGAAAAGAGTGATGTTGTCTGGGGATCCCCGCAATATTTCTCGCCCGAACAGGCTTCTGGCTATGCACCATCACCTGCTTCTGATGTGTATTCACTGGGTGTGGTTCTCTACGAAATGTTGACCGGTCAACTGCCGCTCAATGCAGATAATGCCACCGAATTGGCGCGTATGCATCGTGATGAACCTCCCATCCCTCCGCGGCAAATTCGGCCGGATATTCCCCCTGCGCTGGAACGAATCTTGCTAAAGGTTCTATCCAAAGAACCGTCTGCTCGTTACCGGACGGCAGATCAATTCGGACAGGTTCTTTCGACATTTGGAAGAATACCTGATTCAAATCCGGTGTCTGTTCCAGTCGTGGAACCACCCGTTGCGGCAGTTCATCGCGCGAATCCGCAACGGTATTCCATCCGTCAATCGGTTGGTGCCGATCTGTGGGAAAGAATAAAACAGGAAGCCAGGGAATTGGACTGGGTATCAGTT
This sequence comes from Leptolinea tardivitalis, assembly GCF_001050275.1. Lineage (GTDB taxonomy): Bacteria > Chloroflexota > Anaerolineae > Anaerolineales > Anaerolineaceae > Leptolinea > Leptolinea tardivitalis. The sequence goes on along the minus strand of NZ_BBYA01000001.1, from coordinate 259,637 downwards.
GGGTTGGGTATTCTGGCGGTTGCCGCCGTGGGCGGTTTGATCCCTTACTGGACCTATATTTACCTTTTTATCAGTTCACTACAACATTAGGATTATTTTTATGTCCGTAATTCTTTCACCTTCTATTCTTTCAGCTGACTTCTCCCGGTTGGGCGAAGAGATTCGTACTGTTGAAAAAGCCGGTGTTGATTGGATTCATATCGATGTTATGGATGGTCATTTTGTCCCCAACATGACCATGGGGCCGTTCATTGTTGAGACCTGTAAACGCATCACCAGTTTGCCGCTGGATGTGCATTTAATGATTGATAATGCCGATAAATTCGTTGAAATTTTTGCCCGTGCGGGTGCCGGATGCCTGTCAGTGCATCTTGAAGGCAATCCGAATATTCATCGAACGCTTCAGGTAGTTCGCAGTCTGGGTGTCAAAACAGGTCTGGTGCTTAATCCGGGGACACCGGTTGAAGCCTCCTCTGCTGTTGTACACCTGGTAGATTATGTGTTATTGATGTCGGTAAATCCCGGCTATTCCGGTCAGAGTTTCCAGCCGGAGACAGTCAAACGTGTTAAACAGATGCGTTCTCTTCTGGATTCGATCAATCCAAATGCTTCTATTGAAGTAGACGGCGGTGTTACAGCAGACAATATTAAAGAATTGAATGAAGCCGGTGCTGATATTTTTGTGGCGGCTACCTCAATATTCAAGCATCCCCTGGGTGCCATGGAAGGAGTCCGTGCGCTTCGAAAAGCGCTGGATTAAACAAAAATCACGGCCTTTGCCGTGACCTTTGTTGCGAAATTTTTTGAACAAATGGAGATTATGAAACTTTCACCATTGTCCGCATGCATCTTGCGCAAACCACCATCTGAACCTTGCGTCCTTTATCATAGACCGAGATCTTCTGAAGGTTGGGACGAAAGATGCGGTTTGTGGCGCGCTGGGAGAAACTTCGATTGTGACCAAATGTGGTCGTTTTCCCACAACATTCACACCGTGCCATCTTGAAATCCTTTCAAATCTTGATTGCAAACAGCATTTTCATGTACTGCAAAACGGCATTTTACCACAATTCGTATCTTTGCTCAAGAAAACAGGTTAAGTATATCAGAGAGGGTATCGTCCATGAGCGAAAGTAACAATAAATACGGAAACATCTATGTCTCACACCATGCCATAGCCACCATCGCCTGCCAATCGGCACTGGAATCCTATGGAGTTGTGGGGCTTGCAGCAAAAAATCTGGTCGAGGGTCTTGCCCAGGTTCTGGTTAAAGATCCTACGCTGGGTGTTGAAGTTCACTATGATGGCAAGGCAATTCAAATTGACCTGTACATCATTATCGAATATGGCACCCGGATCACCTCTGTTGCCAGCAGTGTCGCTGATAGTGTTGTGTACCAGGTTCAACGAGCCCTGGGTATCCCTGTCAGCCATGTTGATGTGCATGTCCGCGGACTTCGCATCAGTAATCCCGATTAGCTTTGCCATCATCTGTCATTTTTAGGAGCTCTATGAGTAACGAATTGGAAAACTCCCCTGTGTTGACCACACAGACAACCGTCACATGCACATCCATCGATGGTCAGGGGTTAAAAGAACTGATTGAAGCCGCTATGACCTGGGTTAAAACCAACCAGCAGACGATCAACGCTCTGAATGTATTTCCTGTTCCTGATGGTGACACCGGAACAAATATGCTTCTAACCATGCAGGCAGCTTACAGCGAAATTGCCAACTCCGGTGAGAAAAATGTAGGTAAGATGGCGCACGCCGTTGCCCAGGGTGCCTTGATGGGCGCTCGCGGCAATTCAGGGGTGATCCTTTCACAAATCTGGCGTGGATTTGCCCGCGGATTGGATAGCCTTGATTCAATGGATGTTGAGGTTTTTGCCCGGGCATTAGACGAAAGCCGGGCAACTGCCTATAAAGGTGTTGTCCGCCCTGTTGAAGGAACAATTCTGACGGTTATTAAGGATGTATCCATTGCAGCCAAACAGGCCGCTCTGGAAACAACCGATCTGATGCAAATGCTGGAAACGATTGTCAAGGCAGCCGATGATTCGGTTCAACATACCCCCGAATTACTGCCGATTCTTAAACAGGCTGGTGTCGTTGATTCTGGCGGCAAAGGGCTCTTCTTCCTGTTGGAAGGTATGCTGCGCCATATGAAAGGCCTGCCAATTGAAACGGCTCTGACCACTGTTCAACCCCTGGCTGCCATGAAACTCGATGAGACCTTGGAAGAGGTTGAACCCGGTCAGGATTTCGAGGTGGTGGTAGATTTCCGTCCAGATGCCCCCCTGAACCTGGAACAGTTTTATGAAGGTCTCAGTGAAATCGGTACATCGATACAGGTCGGAGAAGGCGATGGTATGTACCGCATGCATATCCATGTGCCTACAGAGAAGAAATATGAACCTATCGAATACACCTTAAAACTTGGTACGGTGACCAAAGTTGCCATGGAGAACCTGCTGGCGCAAATGGAAGACCGTCAGGAAAGTAGTGAACAAAAGATCACACTTGCACCAGTCGAACCCGGTCATATCGCCGTTGTGGCGGTTTCACCCGGTAAAGGAATCTCCCGCATTTTTGCCAGTCTGGGTGTGGCAGCCATTGTCGAAGGTGGTCAGACCATGAATCCATCCACCGAAGAGATTTTACATGCACTAGAGAACCTGCCTACCGATAAAATCATAATTCTCCCAAACAATAAAAATATCGTGATGGCAGCCCAGACAGCCGCTTCTGTGACCGTGAAAAAAGTTGCTGTAATTCCCGCAAAAACTGTTCCTCAAGGCCTTTCCGCCATGCTTCGGCTCGTTGGCGATGCTGATTTTGATCATGTGGTAGAGGAAATGAATGAAGCGATTACTGAAGTGGAAACCGGTGAGGTTACGGTAGCGACACGTACAGTGGAAATAAACGGAGTGGATGTAAAATCAGGCGAGGTCATCGCCTTGTTGAATGGGAAATTGGTCAATGCCTCACCCACCCTGGAAGAAGCCTGCACCAGATTATTGGAAAGCGCAAATACCGCCGACCGTGAACGGATCACCATTTTTTACGGTTCCAACATTTCCCGGAATGATGTCAACCGAATCACAGATGGTATCCGCAACCAGTATCCCAACCATGAAATTGAAGTACACGAAGGTGGCCAACCACATTACCAGTTCATTTTTATGATTGAATAACATCTATGCCGCCCATCACCATCCTCACTGACTCGGCTGTTCAAACCATTCATAAAACATTTCCGGGGGATGACCTGATTCAGGTTGTTCCTCTAATGCCGGTTGAAGGGACTCATCCTGAAGGATATCGCCTGTTGGCAGGTACGGATCAGGAAGTTCAATCAACTCTTCAAAAAGTCAGTCAAACGTCCGGAAGCATCATTGCTATCCTTACCTCCGGCTCGATTTCGGCTTTCCCTAACCAGATCCTGAAGTTGATCAAGGCAGCCTCTGCTCCGCCGCGTCTGGTGATGATTGATACCCAATCGATCGGGATAGGTGTCGGTTTTCTCGTAGAAAAAGCCGCCGGTCTGGCTTTATCTGGCAGATCACCGGCCGATATTGAACAGATCATTCGCGAAGATTGTTCAACAATTTACTCCACCATGATCCTTCCTGATCTCAAACCACTGGTTCCGATGGGGTTGGTGGATGCCGCGCAGGCAAATGCGGCATCTATTCTGGGAATTCATTCTATCTTTTCTCTTGAAGATGGCCTGCCCACTCCGTTATGCAAAGTGCGGTCGCGCCGGGCGGCCTATGAGTATCTGGTCGAATTCATTGATGAATTTGAGAAGTTTCATGTCATTGCAGTTGTGCAGGAATCCAAAGCAGAGACAGGGGATATTCAGATCATCACAGATCATTTGCTCGAGTTTTTTCCAGGGACAGCGCTTCAGGTCTATTTTCCCAATAAAGCCTGGAATTTTGTTTTTGGTGAACACAGTTACGGTCTGGTGATTGTGTCGAATGAAAGATAATCGTTAAAATTCAGCCATTCCTCTTCCCGGTGCTATAATCCTATCCAGGAAGCAGAAATGGATGAGCTTGTTCTGGTTCTCAATGCAAACTTTGAACCGATACATGTCTGCAATACCCGGCGGGCGATAGGATTGATACTCGCCGATAAGGCTTCGTTGGTGATGAACGGGAGGGGTGTAATTCATACCGTTAATCATGATTATCCGCGTCCATCCATTATTCGGTTGGAAAAAATGATCCTGCGTCCACGTCCACATAACCAATTGAATCGGCGAGAGGTATTCCGCCGGGACAATTACACCTGTCAATATTGCGGTAAACACTCGACAACATTAACCATCGACCATGTGATTCCCCGTCATCAAGGCGGTTCTCATACCTGGACTAATGTAGTGGCTGCCTGTGCCAGTTGCAATCATCATAAGGGTGGAAAGACACTCGATGAGGTAGGCATGCATCTCCTGCACATTCCACATGAACCACCGACTACAGCGATGTATGTTTTCGGACACCACCTGCAGCAAAACGGAGAATGGAAAGAATTTCTGACAGGCTGGTAGCAGCTGGTATTCTAGTTTACGTCAACGGAACAGTTGTACAGCTATCTGGGGGGTGATCCATGTCTCAACAAGTGCCGCCAGAGCCAGAAGCGGCATAACCACGCCGATCATGATCTTAGTCCAATCTGCCAATGAGCGCACCCATGTTTCACCGAATGTTTCGGTCACCGTTGGGGTAGCCATGCGTGCACCGGCATACACCACAGCAGCTGTTGCCAGAATAGCGGCAGGAATCTCAATAATGCCATGAGGCAAAACCAACCCTGTAATCAGTAGGGCAGACGGCAAGCCGTTGTTTAATAGAACCTGATACAGGTATCCGATAATGGCCAGGGTAATATAGAGAGGGAGCAGTCCAAGAATTCCAAACGAAAATGCTCCAAGTAACAGACCGACCAATAGTGCCCGCACGTTTTGCCACCAGATGGACAAAGCCGGAGCAAAAGAAAAAATCGGCCAGTATTCCATCAATTTTTGAAGATTTTCTGGAAAATTCGATCCACCTTTTGGAAGAACGAGAGGGAACATGGAGACCAGATAGCTGCCGGTGATTACAGCACCAATCCCAATAATCACAGAAACAAGTACAGCCAATCGCATCCGTGATATTGTAGCCGGTATGACCCGGCGGTACCAATCGGCAAGATCAGTTGCGTTTTCGGTAAATTGGCTGCAGAATACCCGCCAGCCCCACCTGAAATTCAGCACATCAATCTCGCGTCCAAGCAATTCTTCCCGTTGGAAATGAGCCAGCCCGACCCTGATCAGAAGAATAGAAAAAATCGACAATCCTACTACCACCCACCAGAGCGTGGCATAGTTTCCCCAGAACATCACCACGCTTTCACCCTGGATGAGGAAGGCAACCGGCAGAATGATGAAACTGGACAGAAGATTGGCTGACCGTACTGAAGTTGCCTGGCATGAAACAACCACAGCCCCAGCCACCATCATAAACGCCTGTACGGTTGTCATGCAGACCACCAGGATCAGTAATTGTGGGTCAGGAATCGGAATATGCGAGATGACCAATCCGGTCAGGTATACCGACATTCCCAGGTAACTGGATAAAAGCGGGGGCACCGTGGAAGAAATCAACTTACCCAGATACAGCTGCCAGTCTTCCAGCGGTGTGTTCAATAGCGGTTCAATGCTGCCGCGCTCTTTTTCACCTACAAAGGATTCAAGAGCAATCACCAGAGAGACAGAAATGGGGAAAAATCCCACGATCATCAACAGAAAAGGAATAAGTCTCTCGCCGATAATGGTTGCACCGTATTTATTCACAAATCCCAGCATCTGACTGGCTGTAAAATTCATCAAAAACGGGAACAGCAGTGTCAACCCGATGATGGGAAAGATAATCCGCCAATCTCGAAATTGATCGCGCACCTCACGTGATGAGATCACCAGTACTGGATGCAGGGCATTATGCATGGATTTCCTCACGATCCCGCGAAATGGCTTCCAGGTAAGCCTGTTCAAGGCTGCGGGTCATCTCGTGGAAAGAGACAATCTGAAGGCCGGCATTAACCATGTCACTCATGAGTAAAGGATTGGTTGTCTCCGGGTCCTCCACCATAAATTGTAGTGACTTCTCACCGCGCGTCAGTATCTTCACACCGTCAGGCAGATTTGGAGAATACCCATTTAAGTTTCCTGAAAACCGGGCTTCATAGACGGGTGATCCCAATAATTCACGTTTCAATCGGGTTGTTTCGCCCTGATAAATGATCTTTCCCAGGCGAATAATGGCGATCTGGTCGGCCAGTTGCTCTGCCTCTGCCAGGTTATGGGTACACAAGAGTATGGTGCGATGCGATGCCTTCAGATTCTTGATGGCATCTCGAACAGTCTTTGCGCTTTCCGGATCCATGGCAGACGTGGGTTCGTCCAACAAAAGAACCGGCGGATCGTGAAGCATTGCCCGCACCAGTGCCAGTTTCTGACGCATACCTTTGGAATACTCACCCAATCGTTTCGAAGCCGCAAAAGCCAGTCCAAAGGTGGTCAATAATTCTGAGGTGCGGTCGGCAATCAATTTATCCGACAGGTTATACAGGCTTCCATAGAATCGCAGATATTCACGGGCATTCATCCTACCGTAAAGACCGTGATGTTCCGTGAGAACACCCACAGAAGCCCGAACATGACTGGCTTCCCGGACCACATCATACCCTGCCACCCGTGCTGTCCCCGTGGTCGGGCGCAGAACTGATGTCAACATACGAACAGTGGTCGTCTTCCCGGCGCCATTAGGACCAAGCAGAACGAGTACTTTCCCGGCACCCACATTTAGATGAATATGGTCAACAGCCAGGATATCGTCAAACTGTTTGCTGAGATTTTCAGCGAATATCATTCGAATTCAAGTACCTCATACCAGGTACTCATATTATAGACGGTCTGTTCATTCCTTTTCAGAATCAGATTCGATTTGTACAGCCTCAGCATTACCAGATTCTTCTGCTTCTGTTTCCTCTTCATCCACAGAAAGTGGTCGATTACGCAGACGAACAAGCAATACGATACTGGCGCCCAGGGCGGTGAGGCCCATTAATGTCTGATTGATATTCAAACCTGCCACAGGAGATGGATCCAACCGCAGGAATTCCAGTAAGAAACGTCCCACCGGATAGACAATAAGATAGGTCAGGAAAATATCTCCCGGACGTAAAATTCTGGCAAATTTCTTTCCCATCCAGAGAAGCAGCCCCATGTTGAGGAGATTCCAGATGGATTCATATAAGAATAATGGATGATAAGTAGCCACATCTTGATAGGCCGGAAGCCGGTAAGCTGGATCAATGGTGATAGCCCAGGGAAGGTTGCTGGGAGCACCATATAATTCCTGATTGATAAAGTTTCCCCAACGCCCGATCGCCTGCCCAAGCGCCAATCCAGGAGCAATCATATCGGTCATGATGCCAAAATTGATTTTTGTCTTCCGGCAATAAATATAAAGTGCCAGAGCACCACCAATTACAGCACCGGGAATTCCCAATCCACCATTCCAGATGGCCAACGCGTCCAGGGGATGAGTAAAGTAATAGTTCGATCCCCATCCACGAGCCTGCATGGAAGCAGGAGGAGTCAGCACATGCCACAGGCGGGCGCCAACAATTCCTGCGATTAATATCCAGGGTAATGCATCCCAGATGACATCAGGGTTTTGCCCGTACTTTACCGCCAGCCGAGTAGCCAGCCAGGCAGCCAGCAACGCCCCGAGCATAATGATGACACCATAATAATGAACATATAAAGGACCAATGGCAAAACCTTGTGGCATTTTAACTGACTACCTTTCGAGGATTACTTTTGAGAAGAAATCTGATCATACGCCTGTTTACGTACAAACCAGATTCGCTGTAAAGCGGTGAAATTGGCTAAAATGGCAATGATCCAGACGGCAATAACAGGCTGATTGACCACCAACAGCGGGGCAAGGACCAGATACCGTTCAACCCGGGTCAAGATACCCACTTTTGCAGTATAGTTCAGCGATTCAGCCCGAGCTTTTACATAAGAAACCAACACAGAACCAGCTGCCGCCAGATACACCACAGCGCAGCTCAATGCATCATTTATCAGCAGAAAATGGACAAGCAAGCCGCAGAGAATGATCAATTCGGAATAACGGTCGGTAACCGAATCTACAAAGGCACCAAACGTGCTTGAATCTCCGCGCAAGCGGGCAATTGCTCCATCCAGTGCATCCAGAGGACCGCACAACAGAACCACAATTCCACCGATTGTAATATGACCAAATGCCAGGCATCCGGCTCCTATAAAATTCCCCACAAGCCCCAGAATTGTCACGGTATTGGGGTGCACCCCCAGTTTTAGAAAGAAACCTCCAATCTTATCCAGTATACCTTTGGAATGAAAACGGAGGAATTCTTCAACGGATTTTGGAGGAGTTTGACTGGCCTGTTCCACGAATTGTGCACCTGTATGCTGCATGATTGTGATGGCTTATGCTATCCTACCCGGCAAATCCTGTCAAGCAAGGTATGCAGGGTAAAAAGATTATTTGAATTTACCTTCACCTTCCTCATCACCACCGGAAGAATCATCATCACGGCTTACAAGCACATCACGTTCGCGTCCGCCTGGATTTTGCGGTCCAACCACGCCAAGTTTTTCCAATTCATCCATCAGCCTGGCAGCCCGCGGATATCCTATGCGCAATTTTCTTTGCAACAGCGAAGCGCTCGCTTTTTGCATCCCCCTCACCATGTCCACAGCCTGCTCCACCAGGGCATCTCCCGACAATTCTTCGTCATTCGGCACCAGGTTTTCCCATGGACAGGCTGGCTCGGCAGAATCTTCTGCAGGCGGACAAATTTTTCGCCAGAAAGTGACGATCTTATCTATTTCTGTGTCGGTAACCATAACGCCCTGAACACGCTGCGGTGAACTGGCATCCGAATTAAGAAAGAGCATGTCGCCACGGCCAAGCAGGGTCTCGGCTCCATTGGTATCCAAAATAACACGGGAATCAATGGCTGATGCCACTGTAAAAGCAATACGTGCCGGAAAATTTGCTTTGATCACACCGGTCAAAACGTCAGTACTGGGACGTTGGGTGGCTACCACCAGATGAATGCCTACACCGCGTGCCATCTGCGCCAGCCGCACCACATTCTGTTCGGTCTGATCAGGGGCGGCCATCATCAAGTCGGCCATTTCATCGACCAGAATGATGATTCGTGGAAGGGGTTCCATTCCCTTCCGTTGCATTTTTCGGTTATAAGCATCAATATCACGGGCTTTCTGGGTTTCCAGTAATTTATACCGGTTTTCCATCTCCACAACCGCCCATCGAAGAACGGCCAGCATGCGCTCAACAGTGGTTTCTACATGACCCAGAAGGTGTGGAAGTCCGTTAAATCGAACAAGTTCAACTTTTTTCGGATCAAGGATGGCCATACGTAAATCGGCCGGAGAATTATTCATGATCAGACAACTGATCATAGCACTGATACAAACTGACTTGCCTGAACCGGTTGTGCCGGCTACCAGAAGATGGGGCATTCTGGCCAGGTCTGCCACTACAGGGTTTCCTGATACATCCTTGCCCAGTGCAAGAGTTAACGGGGATTTGGTTCTGGTAAATAACTCAGATTCAAGGATGGGCCGAAGCCGCACGACAGTATTATTGGTATTGGGAATCTCAATTCCGAGAAATGATTGGCCGGGAACTGGCGCTTCAATTCGCAAACGTTTGGCTTTAAGCGCCAATGCCAGATCACGTGACAGAGCGGATATTTGAGCTACCCGGATTTTCTGCTGGGTAATATTGCCGTCTATTCCAACTTTTTCAATAAAGCCGGGCTCAACGGCAAATTGTGTCACCGTAGGGCCGATCCGATATCCGGTGACTGTTGACGGTACGCCGAATTCATTGAGGGTTACTTCAATTTGTTCCGCCAATTGGTGAATCACCTGTGGATCGGGTTTCTCCACCTGTTCGCGGGCAAGCAAATTTATTGGAGGGAGGCGGACGATACCATTCTTCCCTGATTCAGCCGTATGAATGATATCTGCCTGTGCAGGGGCTGCATCATTCGTCATTTCATCCTCTTTGAGGATTTCTGCCAGGCTGTCTAATGAATGGGGAATGGGTTTCTGTATTGGGGGTTCTTCTTCGACCGGTGAAGGCTGTTTTGTATGCAGTGGTTGTTGCGATCTGGCTTGAGGAGGTGTCATCCGGACAACGGCCTTTTTTACAATGCTGTGTCGTATTGGCCATAAGGTGGCGACTGTTGTTACGATGAGCAGACTGAACCAGAGCAGTATATTAAAAACACCGGGAAGGAGAAATTCGCCCATACGCGCCAATCCCCAACCCACCAGACCGCCGTCCTGTCCGGCCGCTGCCCGGTCAACCGAATTACCACCCCACACGGATAATAGAGCCATCAGGGAAAACAACATTCCTTCAGCCCCGAGAATCTGAATCAAAGGATATGAACGTGTACCATGTGGTTGACGGAGAGCCGCCACACCGGCATAACCGCATTGCAGGGCAAATAACACACTGCCCCATCCCAGCCAACGCCTCAAGAATGCCGTGAAAGGAGTAAGGAATGCACCTGAGCTGATCTGTGTCAGACCAAACAAGATCAGTATACTGGTTATGATAAGAATGACACCTATACCGTCTTTACCGGTCCACTCAAAACCTGCATCATGGGTATCGGTAAAAACAGGCAGAGATGCTGTATCGATCTCTTCGGCAGGTATTTCGCCGGAGGGATTTTCGTCTTCAGGAATGTTTGAAATCATCAGTTCTGTATATATCCCAGACCGAGTCTTCGTCGGTCTGGATCTATATGCAAGATTTGTACCTTTATGGGCATTCCAGGAGAGAATAACTCTTCAAGAGTCTGGGAGGTCTGATCAAACTCGATTGATGAGATATGGATCAATCCCTCAATACCTTCGTTAAGACGGGCAAACACCCCAAAGCGGGTGATCGTGGTTACAAAAGCCGGTACTTCATCACCAGGTACATATTTCGCTGAAACCAAATCCCAAGGGTTTTTTTGCAGCCGTTTGTAAGACAGGGCTACCCTTGATGTCTCTTCGTTGATCTGTAAAACCATGGCTTCAGCACAATCGCCGATGGAGAGAATATCACCGGGGTGTTGGACACGTCCCCAGGAAAGCTCTGAAACATGAATCAAACCTTCCACACCGCCCAGGTCAAGGAAAACACCGAAATCCGTAATGTTAGTGACTTTCCCTTTAACAACATCGCCAATTTTCAAGCTGCTGAAAAGTTGCTTCCGTCGGCCTTCACCAGCCTGAGCCGCCCGCTCGGAAAGAACAATCCGATCCAATGATGGTTCGCATTCAATAACTTTCAAACTCAATGAACGGCCAATGTATTCTGATAGTGTGGCTTTTCGTTCTTCTTCATCCACACCGCAAGGCATTTCAATCAGATGCGAAACAGGTACAAATCCCTGAATTCCATGATCTTGAACCAGAAGACCGCCACGGTTATATCCATAAACCTGAAGTTCAATGATCTCATCGTTTTCAAAGATGGATTTAACCCGTTTCCAGTCAACCAGCATAAGTTCTGTTGATTGTTGAGCCATAACGGGTGTGTCTGTGAAATCGCTTGTAGAGCTTTCCTCGTCAGCCAGAACGGCTGCCCACCAACCTTCGTCCATTTCATCCTGCATAATTTCTATCGGGATTGTTTGAGGTTTCCCCACCATATAAAAACCCTCCGACTGACAATAAAGCCAGTAAAAAACTCCGAATAATTATAGCTTAATCTACGCCAGAATGTTCATTAATGTTTCAATTTGTGTGAGATTCCCTGGCTTCTTTTTCCATTTGTGCGATTTCTCTTGCGACTGCTTCCAATGCTACCCTCTGCTTGCGATATAAATCAGCTTCTGACATCGCAAGCTTTGTGGCAATTTCACGCACCTTCTTACCTTCGAGAAATTTCATTTCCAGAATGTTATACAACATCCATTCACCGGTAAACCGTCGTTCTCCACCGGGGCGGACTTTTTCGATGGCAGTTTTTAAGAGCGCACGGAGTGCATTCGGATAATTACCATCATGCGTCTCCAGCATATCTTGAACAATTTTGAGGCTTAACAACGGGCTCTCCGTAAGGCGAGGACCACCCCAGTAATGCGTCAGGGCATCTTTGACCCAGGTGGTCATCTCTTCATCCACTGGACGGGTAATATCAAGTACATGCTCTGGTTCATACCGTCCGGCAGCCCGTAACTCTGACAGATAATCAATATCCGGTGTTAATTGTTCAAGCGAGCGGAATAATTGTTGTTGAATATGCCGATCACGTAGCGCAATGGTCGCCCGGAAAGCCAGTTGTTCCAGACTTTGTTTTTGTTCGAGTTCCAGATGTTCCGATTTTATCCCTGTTACACCCAGCAAACCCAGCAACTCAGAAGAATCATCTGTTTCCTGATGATAAAGCGGAAGTATCAGGGTTTTATTCCACAGGAACGTTTCCATTGAATTGTTCGTCTGACGGACAAGCTCAACAAGTTCAACAGAACTGTTTTCTTCATCCAACCAATCGATATTGCCTGTCGTTTTGACCAGCTCCATGCCGTCTCCATTGATGGCGGCAATAAATGCTCCGCCTGCTTGAAGTCGGTCGCGGACGGCAGCCAGGATCATTTCAAGGAATTGGCTGAGGTCATTGCGGGTGACCAGCCGTTGTTCCAGATTATTGAGTAACTCCAGGTCTTTCTGATCATTTCCATAAAAAAGCAGCCGCTCCCATACCGGTGAAAACAATGTGACCATGTATTCACATAGCAGTATCGCAATTACCATGATGAACGGGACCATACCGCTGTACGGATTACCAAAGACATTCCCTGCCCGCCGTACAACTGTGACCAGCCCAAGTGTAATAATTGCCGTAACTGGACCGCGAATGATCCACTTCAACAGGCGGCTTTTAACTACCCTGTCTGGCCAGGGGACACCAAAGAAAGCTACAGAATAAGCCATCAATACAATCAATCCCCCCATGATCAAGTTGCTCAGGGCAGAAATCGTCCAGAAAGCCAGAGAATGCTCGAGAGCGATCTGCGAGTTATACAGTAGAAATGGGAATGATCCAATGGCCGGTGCCAGTGCTCCGGTGATAAGGTAAGCCATTCGACGGCGGCTGGTCGGTGTGGTGGTGCGCATATAGGAACGCACAAAATTGATCCATGCCATTACCATGGTTACAAAATAGTACAGGAAGAGGAATCCGGTAAAAATCGTCGGGCTGAGATGCGGTGCGCTTGAGATTTCCGACGATGATTCTCCCACTAGCAAACCCAAGGGCAAAGCCAGAAGAAAGACCAGACTGGCAATATAAGACATACGAATAGCCAGTTTACGCCGCCACCGGCTCGGCCGTCCTGTGGTTGCCAGAATGGCATCAGAAAAATTCAAATAGATGGCGGGCAAAAGCGTGATTCCAACATAAGAGAACTTCAGCCAGAATTCGGCTTCTACCAAATCAGTGGATGTACTGGCCAGAGCTTCACCCGTAAATATGACAGCCACGCTGATCATGATCAAAGCAAATGTCCGTGCAACCCGATCGCGCAGGTTAAATGTCAGACCATACAGCAACAGGGAAAAAGCTGTAATAGCAATACCCGCCGAGAGAATCTGGCTGGTGGTACGGAAGAAAACAAGAAGACCGGTTACCCAGGTATTCATAAATAATCAGGAATTCAATGTTTTAATCACCCGTGAAAACAGGATGGCAATATCCTGATTTTCAAAGTAGTTATCATTGTATCCGCAGAAATCAAAACCCAGTTTTCTCACCAATTGAATACCAGGATAATTTTTACTTTGCATTTCGATAATCATACGTTTCAGGTGTTTACGGCCAGCCCATTCCTGCCCGGCTAGAATTAACGCCGTACCAATTCCCTGCCGACGATTACGCTCTCGCACGACAAGATCACGAATCCAGGCTGCATTTGATGCAAGCTGCTGCCAGATGGTGATATATCCAACCGGTGTATTGTTTAACACAGCTTCTAAAACCACAGAATAGGAATTCTGCGGACTGTGAACGAGGTTTGGCTGGTGTGGATACTCCACCCGGATATTCCTTGGGAGAGTTATCTCGCGGAATTGGACTCTGATTTGCCCATCGGCTGTTGAACGTTCCATCTGCCAGACCTTATTGGTCTGGTAATGATGTTCCAGGTTGCTGAGCAAAGGCAGGTCACTTACGACTGCCGGGCGAATTTCGACTTCAGGCATGAAAAGAACCTCCAGTTATTGGGAAGACAGAATTCGAATCGGTACAACACAGGGCGGCAGGGATTCATTCTGCTGGTTGATAACTACCAACCGCAATTCATAATCTCCCTGTGGTAATTGGGAAATATTCCAGGCACCAATTTCTGCATCAATTTTGATTTCATTGCCTGCAGCAATGGTCACCCAGTTGTTTTGCCCAGGTTGTCCGTATTCATATTTATAAAAGCCGAAACCCGGAACATTTGTGGTGCCCTTCAGTTTGATTGTTTTGCTAAATTCCTGTCCGGGAACCACATTCGTAAACTCCAATTGACCTGGAATACAGCCATTGGACTTCGCTGGCACCGGCGTTCCTGTTCCGGCAGCTGCCGGACTGGCGCTGGCCGGAGGCAGGGTGACTGTTGGAGTTGCAAGCAGGTTCATGGTTGGTGTCGGCAGGATTTTTTCCTGAGGCATGAACGGTGAAACGAAGGTCACCAGCACAAATTCGGCAGCAGCCAGCAGTACCATCAACCCGAACATGGAACCGGCTGAAGCCAGTTGACGGTTGGCATTCTCGCGTTCCAAACCAAAAACGGCGGCCCGCCGCTCTTCCAATGCCTGAACAACCTTGCGCAAGTAAAGAAGCCCGATCCCCCCGGCAAGTATATATATCCAGACCTCATTTTTGGTCAGGAATCCAAGTGTTTCGATCATCGCTGCATGCTCATCCCAGCCGATAAGTTAAATACAAAACTGGCCGCCCGATAAACGGATAACATTCCTTCTGCAAGGATAATGCCAATCGAAAGGTTAATCGAGGTTGCGTAAAAATGCCCGGATAATGCGCTCCATCTTTGGAACCAGCACTTTTCCTGCTTCCAGTACCTCTTCACCAGTGGTTATAGTTGAACCATCCAGACTGGCTTTATTACTGATACCGGAAAGTCCGAGCACACGGGTATGGCCGTGGACGGCCACAATGGCTTCGGGAACAGTTGACATACCTACTGCATCAGCGCCAATGGTGCGAAGAAAACGTAAATCAGCAGGAGTTTCAAATGACGGACCCGACAGATTGACATAAACACCTTCCTGCATCGGGGTATTGGTCTCCTGGGCAGCCTTGCGGGCTAAAGCCTGTAACTTTCGGTCATACACCTGACTGACATCCGGGAAACGAACGCCAAATTGATCCAGGTTTGGACCGCGTAACGGGTTAAGTCCCGTCATGGTGACCATCCCGATGTGATCTGTGATCAGCATTACATCACCGGCGGAAAAACCGGGATTCACTCCGCCGGCAGCATTGGTCAAAACCAGGATTTCGATCCCCAGACGTTGCATCACCCGGATGGGAAGAGTCACCTCTGCCATAGAATAGCCTTCATAGTAATGCAGGCGTCCCTGAAGCACCATGACTTCCTGATTTTCCAATTTTCCCACCACAAGCCGGCCGACATGGCCGGGTGCGGTGGCTTCAGGCCAATTGGGAATATCTTTGAACGGGATAATATCCGGAGATTCAATCGTATTGGCCATATCGCCCAATCCAGAACCCAGAATCAGGCTGACACGTGGTTTGTAATGTAATCTCTTTTGAACAGCCTGGGCAGCCAGATCAATTTCTTCGAAAGTAAAGTATTCCTTCATTCGATCACCTCTTCCTGACTATTGGTATAAACCGGCGATTAGGTACCGGCGAATTATAGTACGGAACGTCCTGCCTATTTACTCAGCCGAGCGAATGCAGAGAGTGTTTTTTCCACCGCCGCATCGTTGATCCAATAATGGGTAACCAGTCGAAAACGCCGATCGCCGGTCACACCGACTTTAATTCCGTCTGCAGATAATCTTTCAGCTATTTCACGGGCTGAATATTTAATCGATTCATCCACCGATACAAACACCATATTCGTGGAGGGCATTCCAAAATCCAAATGGAAACCCGGTATATTGGCCATTCCCTCAGCCAGTCTGCGAGCCCGGGCATGATCTTCCCCCAGACGCAAAGACATTTTTTCAATGGCAATGATTCCTGCGGCCGCCAGAACACCCGCCTGCCGCATTCCTCCGCCAAGCTGTTTCCGCAAACGCCGTGCTTTATAGATGAATTCTTTGGATCCACATAACATCGACCCAACGGGTGCACATAATGCCTTGCTCAGGCAAAATGTGACAGTATCTGCCGGTTTTGCCAATTCAGATGCCTCAACTCCCAGAGCGGCGGCCGCATTAAATATTCGGGCACCGTCGAGATGCAGATTCATAGTGTGTTTCTTCGCCAGTGCCGCCACCTGCCGTGTATAGTCGGGGGTAAGCACCACGCCACCGCAGCGGTTATGCGTGTTTTCCAGAAGGATCAATCGGGAAATTGGGAAATGGACATCTTCCCCGCGGATAGCGCTTTCAATATCGTCCAGTTTCAAGGTTCCATCGGGCTGATTGGGAATGGTATGTGGAAACACACCCCCAAGCGCAGAGATTCCACCCTGTTCGAATAGAAAGGTGTGAGCCAATGTTCCCATGATCGCCTCGTCACCCCGCTGGCATTGCGCCAGAACACCAATTAAGTTTCCCATGGTTCCCGAAGAGACAAACAGGGCAGCCTCTTTGCCCATCTTCCGTGCCGCCAGCTCTTGCAAACGGTTGACGGTGGGATCGTCTCCATAGACATCATCGCCCACTTCCGCGCTGGCCATAGCCTGCCGCATTTCAGGAGTAGGATGGCTTACAGTGTCACTGCGAAGATCTATAACATCCATTATTGCCTCCAGGTTTATTGCTTCCGTAACTCATCCAGACAGGTCTGCAGATCCACCGGCAGCGGAGCTTCAAAAGTGCGCGGCCGGTTTTCGCCGGGCAGACAGATTTCCAGCCGGGAAGCATGCAGAAATTGCCGTGTTAATGGCAGGGTGACTTTCTTTCGACCATACACAGTATCTCCAGCTACCGGGCAGCCGACAAAAGCCATGTGCACCCTGATCTGGTGCGTCCGCCCGGTAAGGATATGCACTTCCAGCAGCGTATGCTGTGGAAAGGTCTCGCGTGTGAAATATTCGGTTACAGATGGCCTGCCGCGGCTCTCTGGTGTAACGGCCATTTTTTGCCTGTGTGATGGATCGCGCCCGATGGGGGTTTCAATCCGGCCGTTGGGTGTGCGCGGATGTCCATCCACCAGGGTAATATACGTTTTCTTGACAGTCCTTTCCTTGAACTGTCCCTGCAGCCATTGATGGGCAGAGTCATTCTTGGCAATCACAATGAGTCCGGAGGTATCTTTATCCAAACGGTGAACGATACCTGGTCGTTTTTCTCCCCCCACCCCTTCCAGGTCAGGATCATGGCCAAGGGCGGCATTGACCAAAGTTCCGGTGAAATGACCTATGGCCGGATGCACAACCATTCCGGCTGGTTTATTGATGATCAATAAGTCATCGTTCTCAAAAATGATATCGAGGGGGATATTCTCTGGCTCTACGGAGGCTGTCTCGATTTCAGGTTCAATAACCAGGATTTCTTCACCACCTTCCAGAAGCATACCCGTCTTCTGGGGAAGCTGGCCATTTACTTCAATACAAAAATCACGGATCAGGTTTTGAATCCGCGAGCGGGAAAGATGCGGCAGTTGGCTGGTCAGGTAGACATCCAGCCGCATGGGTTGTGTTTCTGAAAAGACGAAGGTGGTCCGTTTTTCCGTCAATCGTTTCAGTCTTCCCTGTCTTCTTTGTCATCAACCGGTTCAAGAACAGCATCCGCCTGTTGTTTTTTCTTATCTTTACGTTCTTCGAACCAGACATAGATCAACAATATAACCACACCCACTGAGATGCAAGAATCGGCAATATTGAAAACCGGGAAATTTCCAATGGAAATGAAATCAGTTACATAACCCACAGTCACCCGGTCAAAGAAATTACCGAGCGACCCGGCCAGTAATATTGACGTAACCAGGCGCAGCAACTTGCTGTCACCTATTACCCGCGGGTAATAATAGATGATGATCACACTGACAGCGGCAGAAAGCACCGCAAAGATATTTCCATTCCCCTGAAACATGCCGAAAGCTACACCGGTATTCTGCCAGTGAACAAAGCGGGCATACGGAGTCATCCAATCCCAGGGAGACCAGATCTCACCAAGAGAAAGGTTCGTACGAATGGCATATTTGCTCCACTGGTCAAGTGCCGTTAACACCCCCGAAACGATAAATAAAAACAGGTAATTTTTTATAGTCTTAGTCAATGACAAATCTCCCATAACAGCGGATGCAATTTTACCTTATCTCAAACAAACCTTACGTCAGGTTATTGTAAACATTTTCCGTTTGACTGGGTAGAACCTGGAACTCACTTAATAAAGAACCAGCCGGTTCCGAGTATCAGAACCGGCTGGCTGCAAAGATATTCTTTTTATGCTTTGGCGAGACCTACCGTAAGCGTTTCGCCATCAAACGAATCGGTGACAACAGCCATGTTTTGAGCGGGTGTTCCCGAACCAATTTTCACCGTCAAGGTTTCGGCTGTGATGTATTCTTTATATGCTTCAACAGCCTGTGCCAGTTTCGGTGTGGCGGTATACAACACCTGAATCCGGTCAGAGATTTCCAAACCGGCCGTCTTCCGCAAATCTTGTATGCGGCGGACGACTTCGCGGGCCAATCCTTCCAGGATCAGGTCTTCATTGAGATCAGTCACCAGTGCGGCCAGAGAGGCACCTTCATTTGCCACGGCAAAACCTTCGCGAGCATTGGCGCGCACCTCGACTTCGTCCGGAAGCAGTTCAAAGGATTCACCTGCCGCCTTTACTGTCACATTTTTACCTTCCAACAGCAGCCGGGCGGCTTCTTCCGGGTTAAGCGCAAGAACAGCCTGCCGGATGGCCGGGAATTTCGGACCGTACTTTTGACCCAGCTGTTTTGGAAGCGGATTAAGCGAGTAAGAGACAGCTTCACCGGCGGCATTCAGGGCGCGTACTTTCTTGACGTTCAATTCGTCCGTCAGGATATCGGCATATTGCTTGATGATGCGTCCTTCTTCAGCACTACCTGTGGAGAAAGCACATTCTGCCAGAGGCTGGCGAACTTTCCGGTTGGCTTTGTTGCGGGCGGCATGTCCAAGTGAAGCCAGCTTCATCACCAGTGCCATTTCGCGGTTCAGCTTTTCATCCACCACAGATAGGTCAACTTCAGGCCAATCTGCCAGATGCACCGATTCGGGAGCATTCGGATCAAACGATCGAACCAGATTCTGGTAAAGTTCTTCCGCCAGGAACGGCATGGCCGGAGCCAGCAATTTGCTCAATGTGACCAACGCCTCATAGAGAGTGGCATAGGCTGCCTGTTTGTCAGCGTCTGATTCGGTCTTCCAGAAACGGCGGCGTGATCGGCGTAGATACCAGTTGGAGAGTTGGTCAACAAAAGTCTCAATCGGACGGGTAGCAGCCAGACTGTCATAATTCTCATACGCATTGGTCACATCGCGGACAAGGGTATGCAGTGCTGACCGCAGCCATTGATCCAAAGGACTGTATTCGACCTTCGCGTTCTTATCCGGAGTCCAACCATCCAGATTGGCATAATTAACAAAGAACGAATAAGTGTTCCACAGGGTCAGGGTGAACGTGCGGATCACCTCGCCTACCAGATCTGCTGAGAAACGGCGTTCCTGTCCGGCCGGGCTGGCGGTATACAGATACCAACGGAAGGCATCTGCACCATGAACATCCAGAATATCCCACGGACTGACCACGTTGCCGCGGGATTTGGACATTTTCTGTCCTTCGCCATCCAGGATCAAACCCAGGCAAATGACGTTCTTAAAACAAACCGAATCATTCAATAACGTGCTTATGGCGTGCAGTGAATAGAACCACCCGCGCGTCTGGTCAACCGCTTCACAGATATAGTCTGCCGGGAATTGCTCTTTGAATTCTTTTTGATTTTCAAACGGATAGTGCCACTGGGCATAGGGCATGGATCCAGAATCGAACCAGACGTCGATTAATTCCGGTACGCGATGCATGGTACCTTTGCAATCCGGGCAGGTATATGTGATGTTATCCACATGCGGCCGGTGCAGGTCCAGTTCTTTCAGATCACGGCCAGATTTTTTGGAGAGTTCTTCCACAGAGCCGATACATTCCTGCTTGCCGCACTCCTGGCACTGCCAGACGGGCAATGGAGTTCCCCAGTAACGTTCGCGGCCGAGTGCCCAGTCAATATTATTGGCCAGCCAGTTGCCAAACCGGCCATTCTTGATATGACCGGGATACCAGTTGATAGTGTCGTTCAATCCGACAAGGCGGTCTTTCAGGCGGCTGGTGCGAATGTACCAGGTTGGCCGGGCAAAATACAACAGCGGAGTCTTGCAGCGCCAGCAGAATGGATAGGTATGTACAATTGTGCCGCGCCGGAAGAGCAATCCGCGTTTTTTCAGATCATCCATGATCGATGGATCGGCGTCTTTAATAAACACACCGGCCCACGGGGTAACCTCGGGTAGGAATTTGCCATCGGGTCCAACCGCCTGAATGACCGGCAGCCCCACGGCATTCCCCAACATCATATCTTCTGCACCATAGGCAGGAGCGGTGTGAACAAGACCGGTGCCATCTTCTGTGGATACATAATCTGCCAGCGCAACAAAATGGGCGGGTTTATCCAACTTGATGAAATTGTAGAGAGGCGTATACTTCATCCCCTCCAGAGCTTTGCCAGGCATCTTTTTGACAATGGTATACGGTTCATCGCCAAGGACTTTTGCCACAAGCGCCTCAGCCATGATTAATTTTTCTTTCCGGCCATCTTCCAGACTGCGTTCCACCACCACATAGGTTACATCAGGATGGGCAGCCACAGCGGCATTTGAAGGAAGCGTCCAGGGTGTGGTCGTCCAGATCAACAGCGACGTATCTGGATCGTCAATCAGGCGCATGCGCACAAACACAGACGGATCTTCGGCGTCATCATACCCCAGAGCGACCTCATGGTCTGAAAGCGGGGTGCCGCAGCGTGGACAATAAGGTACAACTTTAAAACCCTGGTAGAGCAGATCTTTATCCCAGAAGTTTTTCAGAATCCACCAGATTGATTCAATATAGCTGTTTTTGTAGGTCACATAGGCGGTTTCCATGTCTGCCCAGTAACCCATCCGGTCGGTCATTTTCTCCCATTCCTGAATGTAGGAGAAAGCTGACTCACGGCATAGCGCATTGAATTTGTCAATTCCATAGGCTTCGATCTGCTGTTTATTGGTGAAGCCCAGTTTCTTTTCCACTTCTATTTCAACCGGAAGACCGTGGGTATCCCATCCACCCCGGCGGATACTGTGGTAACCGCGCATGGTTTTATAACGTGGGAACATATCTTTAAATGACCGTGCCAGAACATGATGCACGCCGGGATGTCCGTTGGCCGTCGGAGGACCTTCGAAGAACACATAACTGGGCCCGCCTTCACGTTGTTTGACGGATTTATGGAAAATGTCTTTTTCCTTCCACATTTGAAGGATGGCCTCTTCCATTTTGACTACATCTACTTTTGGTGAAACATTTTTAAACATCCGGCCTCCAGAAAATAAAAACTCCCGCCCCATTCAGGGGCGGGAGAAATTCCCGCGGTACCACCCTGCTTCCAGTAAGAAAACTGGCGCTCGGTCAGAGACGCATTTATCTCTGTGCCCTGGATAACGTCTGGCAATGACGGCTCCCTTACTGGCGGTAACACCGTGTTCAGATCGCTGCTCCGGAAGGATTTTCTGCCCGTTGTTGACACCCGGCTTTCACCTTGCCCGGGTTCGCTGCGTCCACATATCAGACATACTCGTTTCCATCAATGCATTTATGTTTCAGATTATGCCATAGAAATGCATGAGGGTCAACGAAACAGAATAAGTCAACTCCAATCATTCTGAGCAGTCATAGATAAAACATTTTCCTGATGCAGCTGCTTGACAGGCATGCATCTGATCGAGGGCATAAACAAAAATCACAGGCTCAACAAATAATAAAGTGATGTAATACTCACATAATTGTGCCATTTTTCCAATTGTCATAACCTATTTATAACTATATACTAACCTTACAAATTTGTAATATAATGAATTTTGTAAAGGTTTACAAAATGTGTTTTGCACAGGTTAATCCAGAATTGCAGGTGCAAATGGATTTGACTATGCCCCACCCCGGAATCTCTGATGATTTCAATGATGCCAGTCAATTATTCCAGGCAATTATGGATAATATGGGGGACAGTGTTTATTTTAAAGATCGGCAATGCAGGTTGATGCGAGTAAGCCGGCGGTTGGCTAATTCGCTTGGTTATGAGAATCCAGAAGACCTGATCGGGAAAACGGATACCGATTTATTTGGTCAGGAATTTGGAGAAAAAACCCGTTTGGAAGAAATGAGGATCATGGAAACAGGTCAACCGATCATCGGGTTGGTTGAATGTTTTAACAGGCCCGATGGTACGAAAAACTGGACCTCATCGACCAAACACCCTTTACGAAAGAAGAATGGGGAAATTTACGGTCTATTTGGCATTACCCGGGAAATCAACGAACTAAAACAGATTGAGAACGATCTTCAATTCCTGGCTACACATGATGTGTTGACATCTCTGCCCAACCGTTTTTTGCTCTTTGACCGCCTCGACCAGGCGATTTTCCGAGCTCAACGGTATGGAACAATGATTGCCGTATTGTTTATAGATCTGGATAACTTCAAAAAAATCAACGATACTTGCGGACATGCGGCCGGTGATCTGCTTCTGGTTCAGATTGCCGGAATACTGCAGAAACATGTTCGTGAATTGGATACTGTCGCCCGGATTGGCGGTGATGAATTTGTCATCTTGATGGAATCAATAAAAACACAAGATGAGGTTGTTCAGATTGCCGATCGAATCGTCAGGGATATCAACAAAGGGATTGACCTGTATCCCACAAAACCAGAGGTTACCGTATCCATCGGGATAAGCCTGTATCCACATCACGGTACAACCTCTAACAGGCTTCTGGGTTCTGCAGACGATGCCATGTACCAGGCAAAAAAGAACAAGAATACCTACGAAGTCTTTTCCATGATCGGCGACGATCTGCATAAGAATTAACAGAAATCGGGTGGTGCTTCTTATAAATGCCACCACCCGATTTTTTCGCAGTCAATTACTTCTTTTCTGCTGCCCAGAATTCTCTGGTCGAATGTTCGTCTGGAAGAACCACATCAAACTCACCCGGCTGGGGATTCTTGAAGTCAAAACGGCGCCATTCATTCACCGCTGGCGAGCCAAAGGTTATTTCAGCAGACCGATCTTCCAAATCGAATACACAGGAATGCAGGGTTCCAAAGAACTCTGAATAGAAATGGGTACACAATCCAGCAGGATATGGGGTTCCCAGAAAGTCTTTAATTTTCTCCGGGGTCATCTTGCCTGAATTTTCCTGTACGAACCGGTGGATGGCCTGCAAACGGACATCCGAATTTGCCATACATGTTGAATCAAGCTGTGCCAGTTCTACAGATTGATAGTGGTTCGTAGCCGCCATAAACGGGGTGGCACTTTCTGCCCTCTTGATCGTTTTGTGCGGACCCAGCGCTTCCATCCGAGAGATATTTCCATTTGAATCGGCCGCGATTATGATCGGATTTCCACTGCACGGGAATTCAGTAAAGCAGGCTTCCGCTTCTTCCACATTTTTACAGGTATCCAACAGTGTCCGGACCAACGCCCAGAATTGCAGACCTTCCTGCAGGGGCGGCCGCTGCCCGGGCATGATACCCACCGGCATCCCTCCAACAGACATGGTGATGGATAGACCCTTTTCATTCAAACCATCATTTCGTCCAAAGAACAACGTGGGGAACCCCATGCTGGCATATCGCCCTTCGGGAAAAACTGTCGTCAATTTAAGATCATCCACTTTATGGCCGAAATCGTAATTACGCCCAATTAACGTATGCCCGGTGGTTGTTACCGTCGGTCGTACGGCAAAATGACTGCAATACGTTCCGCCAATATGAGTCATGGAAAGATAGACAAGTTTCTCCAGAGGGAATCCGGCCGCTTCGCTGAAACCGGTCAACTCATCTACCAATCCCGGGCAATACGTTTCCATCAGGCGGATAGTTTTGTCTACTGGCGCGCTGGCCGGTATGACAGGACCTGAACCAAAGTATTCGACGGCACCCGGAACAGGACGGATCATCTCACCCTGTTGACGGCCAATCATTTCGGCGCTTCCACGCAGTACCACATGGTGGAATTTCACATGAATGTTATTTACAGACTCCATTCTTCCTCCAATTGAGATGTATTGATCTCTATGGTAAGGTGTTCGGCAGCCGAAAACTTCCCAAATCTTGGGATAAATTTTGCAATTCTTGCGATGCTACATGGGTTTCAATGGGATATAAATATCCATGTTGAAAATTCCGTCGTACGTTGCCTCGGATACGTCCCGATAAACTTCATAACAGGGGAAATCTGCCGGCTGCATACCGCTGTCGGGGAGCCAGTCTTTATAAATGGCCTGATAATTCCTCTGAATCTCGTCTCCTCGGCAAGTTACATGGAAAATGGCACACGTCATGGCGGGCACGTCTAAAATCCCAATTACCCGGTCTTTTTTGATGGCCGGTGGAATGGTTATGGCGGCCATGTACCGGCATTTCCCTGCCGGTGTGATCAATGGGTCGTCCATTGAAATACCCAGCCGCAATGTTGATTCGGTATAGGCAGAATGGGAAATTGCCCAGGTATCCAATCGTTCCCAGGTTTTACATATTTCAACCGGGTTGTACCCTTTCAAGTACGTCAGATACGCCAGGTGCATGGCAGGCACTTCACGAATATTGACATTCCATTCGTGACGATCTTCTACCGTCATCGTGCAAACCTGAGAACCGCAGGCATCTGCGAGCGAACTCAAATACCAGCCGCGCAGGTATTCACGGGCGGTCACGCCAAAGTGTTGTTTGAATGATCGGGCAAATGTAGAAGGAGATGAAAAACCGCAGGCCATAGCAACATTGGTGATGGACATCTCGCGAGCTTTGGTCAGATAATTCGCCGCCCGTTCCAACCGAAGCCGGTTGATGTAATCCTGCGGAGTTTCCCCCATTGCCCCATGAAAAACTCGATGGAAATGGTAAGGAGAAAAGTGACTGACCTCCGCCACAGTATGCAAATCCAGCGGTTCACTGATGTGGTCATGAATATAAATGACCACCTTTTCAATTCGATCGCGGTATTCCGCCCTGGATGCAAAATTCATGGCAGTCTCTGTTATTCAATAACCCCGTAAAACAATGGGAGAGATTCCGTTTTCCGATCGCTCCAGGAAATGGCCGAAAGAATCCGGTCTTTCGCTATCCCCAAATCTGCCTGATTCTTCGCGTGAATAGTCACCAGAGGCTGTCCGGCTTCTACTTGATCTCCCACCTTCACATGGACAACAACACCGACGGAATGGTCAATCGAATCCGTCTTTCTGGCGCGCCCGCCTCCCAGTGTAATGACGGTTTCACCGATTACTCGAGCATGTATTCCAGAAATCCATCCAGCCTGTTCGGCTCGTATCGTTTCGATTACAGCTGCCTTTGGCAGCAGAGAAGGATCATCCACCACCCGGATATCCCCACCCTGAGCCTGAACAAGCAAACGGAACTTTTCAAATGCAGAATCATCTGACAGAGCACGGGCTGCCATTGATTTAGCCTCGGCAAGACTCGCAGATTTACCACTGGCTACCAGCAGGTAACCGGCAGCCTCCAGACAATGTTCCCTGAAATCATGAGGACCGCCGCCATGCAGTGTATCAATGGCTTCGGCCAACTCAAGGGCATTTCCCACAGCACAACCAAGCGGTTGGTTCATATCAGACAAGAGAGCAATCACTTTTCGACCGGATAGCCGTCCAATAGACACCATAAGACGTGCCAGTTTCCGTGCATCATCTAGCGTTTCCATGAAAGCACCATTGCCGGTTTTTACATCCAGAACAATCGTATGGGCGCCGGCGGCAATTTTCTTGCTCATAATGGACGATGCAATCAATGGAATGGATGGTACTGTTCCAGTCACATCTCGAAGGGCGTAAAGCTTTCCATCAGCCGGAGCCAGATCGGCACTTTGACCGGATAACACAATCCCGATTCGAGAAACCTGGTCTAAAAATTCCTGGCGTGAAAGATTCACACGATAACCGGGAATGGATTCAAGTTTGTCTAATGTGCCGCCGCTAAAACCCAGACCCCGGCCAGACATTTTTGCCACTTTCAAACCACAGGTCGCCACAACAGGTTCAACCACCAGCGTGGTTTTATCTCCCACTCCCCCGGTGGAATGCTTGTCAACGGCATTGCCAAGAATGGGCGACAGATCCAGGATTTCTCCGGAATGAGCCATGGCCATCGTTAGATCAGTCGCTTCCTGGTCAGTCATACCGCGCAGGAGAATGGCCATTAATAAAGCCGATGCCTGATAATCGGGGATTTCACCGGCTGTGTATCCTTTAATGAAGAAATCAATTTCTTCCTTGGAAAGAGACAGCCCGTCGCGTTTCTTGATAATGATATCGACCGCTCGAAGCGGTCGATGAGGGCTTTGATCAGATTGAGTCGGATTCATAAATATACCTCCGGCTTTCTTTTCTATGAATGCTGGCTATTTTTTTGGAACGATCGTTACCTTGCGGTTTGGTTCTTCACCCGTGCTTTCGGTGATCACCTGATCAAATGATGAAAGTTCCATATGGATGATACGGCGTTCATTGGCCGGCATGGGTTCAAGTGTCTGGCGTTTTCCGGTATGAACCGCCTGCTCGGCCATTCGGCGGGCTAATTGTTGAAGCTGGCGTGTTCGCCGTGACCTGTACCCCTGAATATCGATCACCAGGGGAACCCATTTTTCCAGTTTTTTGCTCACAATCAGGCTGGCGATGTATTGCAGGGCGTTGAGCGTTTCGGTACGCCGGCCGATCAAAATGGAAAGATCATCACCATTGATATCCACAAGTACCTGACGTTCTTCACCAGATTCTTCCGGTTCAGTATAGTGTGCGGTTACAGTGGCAAAGACTTTCATCTTTTCCAAAAGTTCTTTGACCGTCTCACGGGATGTCTGCAACACGGCATCTTCATTCGCAGCAATGGTGGATGATTCCGCCGCAGGCATTGTGCTTTTCTTCCCGGGAAAACTGCCCGGCGCGGAAACTTCTGCACTAGATTCTTGTTTTAATACGAGTCGCACCCTTGCCTGCCGGCCACCCAGACCAAACAGACCTTTGCTTCCTGAATCTAGAATTTCAACATCTACCGCGTCGCGGGTAATTCCAAGTTGAGAAACCCCACGGTTTACAGCTTCATCCACAGTCGGGGCGATGATTTCGAGTGTAGTTTTCTCTTGTCCCATGTTCGCTCCCAGGTTCTAAAAGTCAGGCTTTGGCAGGTTTACGGGAAGGCAATAAATTTCTCCAATTGACCTTGCCAAGAGCTGCATATTGCAGAATACCAATGATATTTGAAGCTACAAAATATAAAGAAAGACCTGAAGCCAGTGTAAAAGCCATATATCCCATTAATAATGGCATATAAATGGTCATCATGCCACTGATCTGGGCACTTTGGTCATCCGGACTGGCAGGAGGAGGGGTGGTCAGCTTGGATTGAATATAGGTGGTGATGACCACCAGAATGGCCAGAATGGGGATCGGGAAAGGCAACCCAGGAATATGAATCAGATCAGGTGTTCCCAAATCCATCCAGAGGAAGCGATTGTTCAGAGGGAGCAATGTTCCAATATTCAAAAAACCCGTGTAGATATGATTGGTCAATTTGAGCACTTCCAATGGAGAATTGGTCAGTGATTGAATGACCGCCTGATACAGGGCAATAATGATGGGCAATTGGATCAATGTGGGCAAACAACTTGCCAATGGATTGATTCCCAATTCCTGATAAAGCTTCATCTGTTCCTGTGATAGCTTCTCTTTATCATTTTTGTATTTCTTTTGAGCTTCGATCCATCGTTTATCTTTCTGCATCTCAGCCATGGCTGTCGAACCCTTCAACTGTTTTACTGTTAAAGGATGAGTCGCCAGACGGACTACGATGGTGAAGACAATGATGGCAATACCAAAGTTCTGCCCCAGTAGACTGTAGATATAGAGCAGAACATTAATCATGAAACCGACAAAAGCATCCCACATATTGATCCTCTATTTGGAGGGAGTAAAGGTCCAAACCAGTTTACCGTTTTCGTCCAGCGCAGCCAGAGATTTGTCGCCTTCAAAAACGCCAAAAATGACATTGTTGCCACTGACTACAGGTGTGGCATAAAGTTTACCACCAACCGTCTGTGTCCATACCTTCTGGCCGTTAACAGAAATGCACAGGGCATCACCATTTTGAGTGCCAACAAACAGACCTTTATCGGTTAAAGCCAGTCCACCTACAACCGGAGAACC
Source organism: Leptolinea tardivitalis (assembly GCF_001050275.1). Classification (GTDB taxonomy): domain Bacteria; phylum Chloroflexota; class Anaerolineae; order Anaerolineales; family Anaerolineaceae; genus Leptolinea; species Leptolinea tardivitalis. The sequence goes on along the minus strand of NZ_BBYA01000001.1, from coordinate 230,845 downwards.
GGCATCGGTTTCCCAAATTTTGCTTCCATCTTTAGAAGAAAGGGCAAAAACCTTTCCAGATTGATCACCAGCGAATATCTTATCGTTATCCACCACAACAGGAGACCAGACACCACCACTGGTTTTCACCTGCCAGTTGATTTTGCCGCTGTCAGATGCAATGGAGAAGATTTCATTATTTAATGTACCAATATACAGGTTTCCATCTTTGCCAAGTACCTGGCTGAAAACCACCGAACCGCCCAGATCAACCGTCCAGAGGACTTTCCCTTCTGCTCCGGGATCAATGGCATACAATTTTCGATCCATTGAAGAGATAAATACGGTCTTTCCGTCGGTCACCGGGGTGCTCCAGATGCCATTGGAGGCGGCAAATTTCCATCGAACTTCGCCGTTACTGTTATAAGCATACAGGTGACCATCGGCATTGGGCGCCAGAATAAGATCATCGATCATCACCGGCGAGGCGATAAACCGTCCGGTGGCATCTTTCTTTACCCATTTTTGCAGGCGGGTTGTCGGGTCAATACTATGGAATTGTGAGGAATAGTCACCTACATATAAAGAGCCATTTAATAAAGCGGGGGCAGAGGCATACATATTGGTGCCTTCCGCTTTTTCAGGATATCTTCCAATTTCCTGACCGGTTTCTGCATTGATAGCATACACAAATGAACCGGAAGATACAAAAAGCGTATCGACCTGTTTGTCTGCAATAGCCTGATCAGTGGTTAATTTCTGCAAAGTCGCTTTGTCAACAACCAGGCTTTCCGGCCAGGATGCTGGTGCCGGAGTTCCACCACAGGCAGACAGCAGAAAAGAAAAAGTTACAAAAAGGAGTAATAACGAAATTCTTCTCTTATGCATTTTTTGACTTTCTTCACCAGGTGCATTCAATTAAGGAACCGGGTCATACCCACCCGGATTGAATGGATTACATCGTAAAATCCGCCAGATCGCCATTCCTGTTCCCTTGAATGCTCCGTATTTGTATATGGCCTGATAGCCATAATGCGAACAAGAAGGATAAAATCGGCAGGTATCAGGCGGCATCGCTGGACTGATAATCGCCTGGTATCCACGGATCAATCCACACAGAATAAGACGCGGAACATTTTGGATTGTTAAAGGGATGTCACGAACTCGTGGTTCGTCGTGATACCGTTCTAAGACTTCAGATTCTTCATCCATTTGAAATATTGATCAAACCAGCACGTTGAAACACACTGCTTACAACATTCTCGAGATCACGGAACTCTGCTTTTTGCGATGGTCCCCGGGCAATGAGTACGGCTTCAAAACCCGGTTTCATTTCTGGTAACAAATGATCGCATATAGCTCGCAACCTCCGGCGGATAAGATTTCTCTCCACCGCTCCGCCTACAGATTTTCCTGTAATGATGGCTATGCGATGAGTATTCTCTGAAGCGGTTGAAACAACCAACACGACAAGCGGGTGGGCATACGATTTACCTGCGCGCCGCACCCGCTTGATATCGTTGGATCGGGTCAGGCGAAACCTGCGTTTCACCCATCTACCTTATTTCCTGAACGTCAACACGGAAATTTCCCTGTACTGATTTCTGATTGAGAAACCGGTACATTATCGAATCCACTCTACCAGCGAATCCGTTTCACATGATTGTTCATCGATACAGTCAGTTTATGGCGGCCTTTAAGTCGGCGGCGTTTTAATACTTCGCGGCCATCTGCGGTGGACATGCGTTCGCGGAATCCATGAACGCGCACACGCCGGCGAATTTTGGGTTGATACGTCCGTTTGGTCATGCTTTACCCTTTCAAACAAGGAAGATTGCAAATACAACTCAGTACAAGAGGTAGCATTGTAACCGATGGAAGGCTGTCAGTCAAGTTTCATGCGTCTGACAGAATCGGGCCTCATACCTTTCTGTACCGATCAATTTGCTTTTTTGGGCGCATCAAACAGCTCGGAGAGCTGCAATGCTCCTTCGGGATCGGTCACTGATAGGATTTCGTCATCTTTCTCAAAAACGGAAACACCCCGCGGAACGATGACTTCACCTTTGCGAATGATGGCCGCAATAACACAATGTTCAGGCAGACCGGCATCCTTAAGCATCATGCCTATGGCTTTCGCTCCTTCGGGAATTTTTTCTGTTACCAGCGAATAATTTCCCCGGCGCAATTTCAAGAGAGTCATCATGTCACCCATTGACATTTCTTCTTCGATAATATGTGACATAATGGCCGATTGGTTGACAGACACATCCACGCTGAATACGTCGTCAAATAACCAGGCATCGCGTGGATTATTGACACGGGCAATTGTCCGCGGGACGTTATATTTCAGGCGGGCGTAATGACAGACAGCCAGATTAACTTCATCACGAGTGGTAACGGCTGCCAGAACATCGGCATCTTTAATACCTGCCTGGTCGAGGATGATTGGATCAATGGGATTGCCCTGGAATACTGATTCTGTAGGCAATTCCCGATGGATCATGGATAATACATCAGAACGGTTCTCAACGACATGAACTGTATGATTCTGCTGGATTAAAGTTTTGGCAAGCTGGGTTCCAGTCCGACCGCCGCCAACAATTACAACAAACATGTCAGGCCTCCTGCTTATCCACGTTCTTCAGACGGCGGCGCAAGTTTTCAATTCCTTCAAACGTTGCGCTGAACAGCGCTACATCACCGGAGCGAACTTTGGTATCCCGAGAAGGAATAACCGCCCGGCCGGCGCGAGTCAAAGATACTGGGAGACAATCGTCACAATCAATCAGTTCATTAAGAGTCTTCCCATCCCAGATATCATTGATCACCACCTCGTAGAGCTCCACCTCTCCATTTCCGGCGGAGAAGACGGTTCTGATGTCCGAATGGAATATTAGCTCTTCCATTCGCTGGGCCCCCCAACTGGTTGAGCTGACGGTTTGTAGTCCAAAATATTCAAATAACTCTCGGGTTCGTGGATCGTAATTGCGAGCCAGAACATTCGGGACTTTATACACCGATCGGGCAATATAAGCAGCCACAGCATTCAACGAATCCGAATTTGTGACCGCCGCCACCGCATCAGCTTTTTCAATGCCCGCCCTGTGCAATACATCCTGACTGAGGGCTTCCCCTTCATTCAGTCGCCCCTGGAAATCTGCAGGGAGATTGTTGAATGAAGCAGGAACATTATCAATCACAGATACTTCATGGCCGCGTTTATACAGGTTATATGCCAGTTCTGCACCAAGCCGGCCGCAACCAATAACTATCACTTTCATCTTCTCTTCTCCCTAGTCCACCTGATATGGGACATTGGTGATCACAATATCTTTGCGGAATCGCAAAGCCATACGCAATTCAACCGCTGTTTGAGTATGCAGGGCATTTGACATCATATGCCGTGGAACGAACTCTGGTACCACAATAGTGATAATATCATTCGCCTGCCGCGTTTCATCAATCTCATCAATGTATTTCAACAATGGTTCAATGAACACCCGGTAGGGGGATTCCAAGATCACGAGTCGTGTTCCATCACCCCAGATTTCCCATTTCTGTTTGATCTTAGTTGTCTCTTCTTCATCAATGGAGACATGGACAGCCGTAATATCATCAGACAAAGTTTTGGCGTACCTGAGGGCAGCCAATGTTCCGCGATGCACACCGCCAATCGGCAATATCACCCGGTGGCGTGAAATCCGCCCGGCGGATACGAATGTATCCATCGAAAGACGCTGCGCCAGATTCCGGTAATGCCGGTGAATGGAATAAAAAATGTAAACCAGAACAGGCAGCAAGATGATCACGACATACGCGCCATCTGTAAACTTGGTGATGGCGAACACCGCCATAACAACCAGCGTACAAACAGAACCAAAACCATTCACGATCATCTTAAACAGCCACCGGTCATCATGATGAATGGTAGAACCTTTTTCGACGATCTCTTCACCGGGTTTCAGTTTTCCACTCTTCCACCAACGATGAGCCATGCCAGCCTGAGAAAGGGTAAAACTCAAGAATACACCAATGGCGTACAGCGGGATTAATTTTGTTACAGAAGCCTGGAAGATGATGATCAGCAATGACGCAATACCGGCCAACACAACGATACCCCGGGAATACACCAGACGGCTTCCGCGGAAAGCCAATTGCCGGGGAAGAAAACCATCCTTACCAACCAGGGCACTCAAACGAGGGAAATCAGCAAAGGCCGTATTGGCCGCCATGACAAGAATAACCGTAGTGGCGGTAATAACCATCAGGTAGAAAATTCCACGCGAATCAAATGCCGTACGCGCCAGTTGAGAAATGAGAGTTTCTTCATCTGAGGGTAAAGCGCCTATATGATTGGCTAAGAAAGTAATTCCTAACATCATGGAACCAAGAATGGCAGCCATCAAGATCAAGGTTTTACCGGCATTTGAGCTTCGGGGTTCCTTAAAAGCCATGATCCCATTGGATATGGCTTCAACTCCGGTAAGAGCAGTGGTGCCACTGGCGAATGCCTTCAAAATCAAGAACAGAGTAATGGGTTGCAGAACTGTCTGGGTATCAATGAAATCACGAGGGGGATCCACAACCTGACCTAAAGTACCTGTCAGGTAACGGAATAAACCAAACCCGATAGTAATAAACATTGAAACCAGGAAAAAGTACGTTGGAACAGCAAAAGCATATCCAGATTCTTTAACGCCCCGCAAGTTGATCATCATGATTAATAAAACCATGGCAACACCAATCTCAACTTTGAAACGTAAAAGATCTGGAAATGCTGAAGTGACCTGTGCCACACCAGAAGAAACAGAGACAGCCACTGTCAGAATATAATCAGTCAGTAATGCTGCCGCCGCAATCTGCGCTGGCATTTCTCCTAGATTATCTCGTGAGACGATATAAGCTCCACCGCCGCCTGGATAAGCATGGATGGTTTGCTCATAAGAAAGTGTCAGAATTACAAGCAGGATACAAATAGCGAAAGCCAGAGGAACCGATATACCAAAAGCGGTCGTTCCAGCAGCAGCTAAAATTATTAGCATTTCCTGAGGGGCATAAGCCACAGATGACAAGGCATCCGACGAGAAAACGGCTAATCCAATGGCTTTCCCAATGGTCTGATCTGGTGCGTCGGCTGTTGCCAGTGGACGTCCAAAGAGCATGGTTTGCAATGAACGGTTGGGTACGTATTTTGAATCGTGCCGTAATACGGTAGTGCCGCTATCTTCTTCGATATTCATATGTCCGCCAGAATCCTGGCTTTTATTCTCCACCATAATTCCTTCTTACTTTTTGCCACAAAGCGATAGATTATACATTCATCAATCACTGTCTACAAGATAAATCAAGGGTAATCTTGGTATCAAACTTATACTATGGGTGTAGATCATCCAATCCAGTATCAATTTTTCCCAGGATTGTATTATCGATCAGGCGGGTTTTACCCACATAGACTGCCATCGAGACAAGTGCCAGCCTGTCAATTTTTTCCACTTCCTGCAAAGTGTCCGGGTCGGCGATGGATATGTATTGAACCTTTACCAGTGGTTCGGCAGCGAACAGAGTGTCCATCTCGGCGCGAATCACCCGGCTGGAACGTTCTCCTGAAGCAAAAACGGCGCGCGCTTTGCGCAAGGAACGCGAAAGCACCACAGCGGCTTTTCGTTGGGCGGTGTCAAGATAGGTGTTTCGGCTCGAAAGAGCCAGTCCATCTTGTTCCCGGACAATCGGACAGACCACCATCTCAAGGTTGTAGTTCAGATCTTTCACCATGCGTGAGAGCACCACTACCTGCTGGGCATCTTTCTGACCAAAGAATGCTTTGTCAGGTTGAACGGCATTGAATAATTTGGCCACCACTGTCGTTACACCTTTGAAATGGGTAGGCCGCATGGCACCCTCCAAAACACGGGTGACATCTTCTACCGTGATGTAGGTCTGATAACCGGCAGGATACATGACATCTTCAGTGGGAGCCCAGACAATATCCACTCCGGCTTCTTTTAACAATGCCACATCTTTATCAAGATCACGAGGATATGCAGCGAAATCTTCCGTTGGACCAAATTGGGTCGGATTCACGAAAATACTGACAACCACATGTGAGCAGGTTTCTGCCGCTTTTTTCACCAGTGAAATATGACCTGCATGTAGGAACCCCATGGTTGGAACCAATCCAACAGTACCTTCCAATTTTTTACGGGCTGCATGCAATTCTTCCAGAGTTCTTACGATTTCCATGATTAATCAACCTCACTATTAATAGACCTAACCAGTCTTGTTATTGTACGTTGTACAGGAACATCAATGCCGTGTTTCTTCGCCAGAGACACAATCGCTCCATTAATTTCTTCGATTTCTGTATCCCGTCCATGTAGAACATCTTGAAGCATGGAACATCGATTGGCAGATGACTCTCGGAGAATAGTCTGCAATCGAATAGAGATTTCTGCCGGGTTAATATCGCAGCCTTCCAGGTTTGCTACCTGACAGGCTTCATTAATGAGGTCATCCAACAGGTATCCAACTTCCTGAGAACAACTCATTTCGCCATTTTTCATCCGCAGGAGTGCTCCAACCGGGTTGGCAGCAGAATTGATGATGGCTTTTTCCCATATCATTTTCTGAATGGCTGACGTGGTGGATACAGAAAATCCTGCAGCTTGAAATACATCTCGATACCAGGCGGCGGCTGGATGTGATCCGAGAAAAATGGAAGAACCTCCATGAAAATTCACAATCCCCGGTTCAACCAGCTCGGCGGCACAGGTGGTGATACCTGATATGGCACGGGATTCTCCGATAACCTCTACCATTAGACTTCGGGCAGTAAGCCCATTCTGAAGGGAAAGTACTGTTCCATCTTCCGGAAGAAAAGGTTGAACTCTTTTCAGGGCTTCGAATGTTTGATAGGCTTTTGTCAGTAATAATGCTCTCGGAAAGAATCTGGAAGTCTCTGTGATATCCAGAACTTCTACCGGAAAGACAGATTTCTCTTTTCCTTCAATGAGCATAACGCCCTGTTTGCGAAGAGCCTCAAGTCCTGTTTTCCAGGACCCCGTCATCACAACGGGAAAGCCGCTGCGAGAGAGACGCCCCGCGAAAAGGCAAGCCAGCGCGCCGGTGCCGATCATTAAAATTGGTTCAGTCATAGGATCAGTGGATTATTCGTAAAGTCTCTTCCCACTCAACATCAGACATTTCATACGAGTTTTCCACTCCAGGGAATACTCCGTTTTGAACATCCAATAGATAAGCCGAAAATGCCTTCTGAATATCCTGATGAAGATTGGCATATTTCTTCACAAAACGGGGAGTAAAGCGGCTGAAGAGCCCGAGCAAATCTGGTGAAACCAAAACCTGACCATCACAGCCGGCACCAGCTCCAATGCCGATGGTTGGGATATCCAAACGTTTGGATACAAGTTCTGCCAACCGCGCCGGAATGGATTCAAGAACAATGCTAAAACAACCGGATTGCTGCAGGATCAGAGCATCTTCCAGGAGACGTTGGGCTGCCGCAGCCGTATTGGCCTGTACACCAAATCCGCCGAATTTGTTGACTGATTGCGGTGTCAAACCGAGATGTCCCATGACAGGAATCCCCGTTGATACGATGGCCCTCACAGCATCCGCTCGTTCACGTCCACCCTCAAGTTTAACGGCATGCATTCCACCTTCCTGCAACAGTCGGCCGGAATTTCGAACAGCTTCTTCCAGCGAAACCTGATAAGAAAGGAAGGGTAAGTCGCCAACCAAAAGCGCATTTTTCGATCCACGTGCCACAGCTTTGCAGTGATGAAGCATATCTTCCATGGTAACCTGCAGTGTGGTTTCATAACCCAGCACTACCATGCCAAGAGAATCACCAACCAGTATTGATGGTATGCCGCTTTCATCAGCAATTTCCGCTGTCTGAGCATCATAGGCTGTGATCATGGCAATTTTCTGCCCATTCTTCTTCATCTGGAGGAACGTCTGGGTGGTAATCTTCTTTTTGGGCGGTTCTGGTATTTGAGACATGGTATTGTGTTTTCCTTGCATAAACCCTGTTGTTGTACGTCCTTCATTATAAGACTGTATTTGCCTGGATTAATTAAAAATGAGAGACCCCGGGAGCAGGCCGGGGTCTCATCAGGTTGATCCAATCTAGATCGAGTGAATTGTCAGATAGACCAATGTCTGGTTAAGCAATTGATAGGCAATCTCACCGAATGTGATCGGTCCTACCATATCTCCTGTGCGCATTCCTTCAAGGTTTGAATACAAATAATTGAGAATGCAATTGCATGAGAAAAGCATCGTCTTCTGATTGGCGGTGTTCGATGATGAAAACTCAGCATAATCATCAATCAGCACCTGAGTCATAAATTCCTGGAAATACTGGTCAACAGGTTGGGCGAACCGGTATTGAACATCCTTGAATACCGGAGCATAGAAGGAAACGCTCTTTTTCTCCTTATCGATGGATTTGATACTGATGTTGATCCCTGCCCCACTATAATCTGCCACCAACGGCAGTCTGGTATCTATGCTCTTTTCGACAAGATAATCTGCAAAATTCATTGATTTGCCATCAACAATTACCTGTGTCACCTCAAAACCATCGACAGTGAAGACAATGGAATCGCCGGTTCCCTGTTTGAAAATATTAAGCATTCGAATATCGGCCAATTTGTCGGCAGGCAACGTTACAGCCATCATCAAGGCTCGATCCTCGATTTTTTCACCGGTTTTTCCGTTGATCACTTTGGGAGTGGTTTTTCCCAGGTCATCCAGCAACACACCAGATACCCATCCAAGGAGTGGTTTTGTGGTAAATCCAGGAAAATCCGGGGCATTAATCGCGAAAGACATATGAATTTCTGTAAAAGCCGGGATAATCAGGAAGCCAAAACCATTCGCAGGAATATCACTGTAAATAGAAGCAATGGATTGCCGATCGTATGTTTTTATGCTTGTTTCTGTGACATACTCTGGCAATTGGGTGACCATGATTTTTTCTTTTGAAGTTTCGCCACCATTGTCTCCCATGAAATATGGACTTGTTCCGGCAACCCAATTTCCTGTGGGTAATTGACTTAATACTGTCTCATCTCCAGCTAACAACAATCGGGCTCCGTGTTTGATCATATCCGAGACTTCATCGACAGAATACAGGACCTTGATCATGGTTATTTCCCCCTAAGCATTCAATTTCTGTAAATCACGCCTGGCAGCCGGATTATTCTGATTCAGGATCATCAATTCATAAAGGCGGCTTACAGATTGTTCGATTTTTGCGGGCGAAGGATCTTTCTGAACATCGGTCGCTAGTTTGCCCAGCAGCATTTGCAGGGCAAGGTAATCAAATTCAAATACTTTCTTACGAAGAATCAATTCTTTCCAAATATCAGCTGTTACCGGTGGTATTGTCATATATCCCCTTTCATGATGAAAATTACGTTGTCAACAACCCGAATATTTCGAATTATTAAATTATATATCGATCTATGATTAATAAAATCTTGGAAGATTTACACAATATAAGAAATTGTGTATAATAGATATTGTTTATCTTATTTATATATAATAAATAGGATAAATTCATTCGGATCAACCATATAGAATAAATTACCCGGAGGTTCCAAATATGGTTCTAACCAATCACCATCCCAGAAAAGTAGCCGTTGTCGGAACTGGAAACGTTGGCGCAACATTTGCATATGCGCTATTAATGAGTGGTTTGGCATCAGAAATAGTGTTGATTGATGCCAATGTAAGTAAGGCAGAGGGGGAAGCCATGGACCTTAATCATGCGGTACCCATGCATTCCCCTACCCGAATCTGGGCAGGCAGTTACGAGGACTGTGCCGGTGCGGCAATTACCGTGATAACAGCCGGCAGCGCCCAGCGTCCTGGAGAAACCAGGTTGGATTTAATCCAACGTAATGCTGGAATTTTCCGATCCATAGTAGAAAATGTTGTAAAAAACAATCCAGGTGGAATCATTCTTGTGGCCACAAATCCGGTCGATGTTTTAACCTATGCCACCTGGAAATTTTCCGGATTGCCCGCCAACCGGGTGATTGGCAGCGGCACGATTCTCGATACCGCCCGGTTCCGCTACCTGCTCAGTCAAACTTTTGAAGTGGATCCCCGCAGTGTCCATGCTTATATTATTGGAGAACATGGGGATAGCGAAGTCCCGGTCTGGTCATTGGCCAATATTGCCGGCATGCGCCTTCCAGATTACTGCGCTGCGAATGATATGGGCTGCAGGCAGGAAGGTCTGGAATCCATCTTCACTCAAACCCGTGATGCCGCTTACGAAATCATTACCCGCAAAGGCTCCACATACTATGCCATTGCATCGGGGTTAATGCGCATTGTTGAAGCCATATTGCGCGATCAGGCCACTGTCCTTTCCGTCTCTACATATATTGAAGATTATTACGGCATTAAGGATGTGTATTTGAGCCTCCCCAGTGTCATTGACCAGGGTGGTATTGAACGCACCATTCATCTGGATCTCAATGAAGAAGAGATTGCCGGATTAAAACGATCAGCTTCAGTGTTAAAAGACACCATCGGCACCATCAAATTCTGATCGACTTTTTCCTAATCAGAGCGGTCCCAGTTCAGCAAATTGGGGCCGCTTTTTCTACGGGCAGATGTCTCCGCTTATAGCTGATGTGGTTACTCCTTCAAGGTGAACAGAGTCAATACAATTGATGCGTTTTTCTCGTGAAAAAGCGCGCACTTTGACATAGTTTTCGCAAAATCCATCCAGAATGTATCCACCATCTTGAGGCCGGGCAACTTCCCACAGAACTTGGACTGTTTTACCCACCTGGCAAAGTTGATAGTGTTTTGTAGATTCAGCCAGCACATCACGGACTCGGGCGGCTCTTATCTTCCGTTCCTTTGATTGAACCTGGTCCGGGAAACTGGCTGCCGGTGTACCCTGCCGGGCAGAATACGGAAAAACATGTCCCCCTGAAAACGCAGCCTTTTGAATGAAATCCAGGCTTTCTTCAAATTCTGCGAGGGTCTCACCGGGGAACCCGGCGATCACATCAGTGGTGATGGCAAAGTTGTCATCAATTTGACGGGCCTGGTCCAGCAACATCATGAATTCTGACGGCGTTATCCGGCGCCCCATGCGTTTCAAGGTTGCAGCGGATCCGGATTGAATGGCAATATGCAGATGACGACAGATTCGGCGGTCATCAAACAGACGGAAAAACTCAGCATCCATATCCCATGGTTCAATGGACGAAAACCTCAGCCGCGGAACATCTGCCTCCCCCAGAATTAACCTGACCAGTTCTGACAGATTCTTCGGTTCGGAAAAATGTTTTCCCCAGGAACCAAGTTGAACACCTGTAAGCACAATCTCTTTCGCCCCGCCAGCCAGCGCAGACTGCACATCGGCCAGTATACGGTCAACCGGCTCTCCACGTGATTTTCCCCGGGCAATCCGGGTGACACAGAACGTACAGAAGGCATCACAGCCATCCTGAACTTTTATAAAAGCCCGAGTCCGGTGCCTGGTTCCGGGGAGGGTTTCCCGTTCGATCAAAGAGAGATCCATGGCCGCATAATCAAATCCCAGAAAATTCCCGGCCAATTCATCTTTCTTATCATTCAAAACCACACGGGTATATTCAGATAAGGCTGCAGCAGCATCCGGTTCAAGTGTAGCCCAGCATCCGGTGGCGATGATCTGAGCTCGGGGTGAAATCCGCGCAGCCTGTCTGATCTTTTGCCGCGAATCGGAAGCTGCCTGTGAAGTAACCGAACAGGTGTTTACAACCACCAGATCAGCCTCATTCATGCTTCCAACAATGGTGTGACCGGCGAAACGGAATTCCCGCGCCATGCGTTCAATCTCACTCTGGTTCAGGCGGCAGCCAACTGTATCAAAAAAAACTTTCATACATACCTGATAAAAAAGTCAGTCTTATGCAGAAGGCGAATTTTAACACACTCAATCTGGCGACTCCGATCCGCCATCGCCAATAGCGAAATACTGTTTCAACAATCGGGCGGCCACCCGGCCTTCAGTGGATTCTTTGTCCATCGAGATAACTTTCAAAAGAGCATCTTTTGCCTGCGCAAAATTATTCCGGGCAATGGCAGATTGACCGATATGGAGCCAGACCGGCACATACCTTCCGTCCTTTTGACACGCTGTTGAAAAGGCAGCATCAGCTTTGGTCAGATCCCCCAGGGCAAAATAGACCTGACCCAGAGCATCCTGGGTATCCGCCCTGTCTGGTTCCAGAGCGGCAGCCTGCAACGCCAGAGGTAGCGCCGCTTCATCGATCCGATATTCATATTGAAGATGGAACTTTATAGCCGATAAATATCGGGAAACTTCTGTTGGAGTCAGATCGATGGCTTTCTGGTAATACATTTCTGCTTCCTCTAGCCGTCCTGCTTCAGCCAGTGTCTGACCCATCTCCTGGAACCAGATGGGATTATCAGGTTCATTATCGATATTCTCTTGCAGCAAACCAACAGCGGTTGTATAGGCATGCTGACGCCGATAAAAAATGGCCGATAGGAGTCGGACGACTGTTGATTTCGGTGAAATCTGCAGGGCTTTTTCGATATCCGGGCGGCCGTCTTTACCCTGTTGTTGCCGGGCTTCAGCCAGAAGCCCGTAGGCTTCCGCGTAATCCGGGGTTATCTCGACAGTCTTTGCCAGGCAGTATTCCGCCAGATCCCACTGCCCCGCGGCTCCGTAAGCCCGGCCAAAAGCCATCCAACGCATAGTTTCATCCCCGGTACGGATTCCGTCATTCATGGCCTGTCCCCACACCTGCATCCATTCTGGCTTATCGGACCAGGCAACCCATTCAGCAAGTCCGGTTTCGGGTTGTAAAACCGTCTGTAAAAATATTTCCTCAGCCCTGCTTTTTTCCGTTTCTGGATAGTTCTTGGAGAGACCACGTAAAGCGGTCAGAGCCTCTGCAAACCTGAATTTTGATCGATAAAAACGCACTAATGCACCAGCGGACGACTGCGATTCATCTACTGTTTGAGATTTTGAGACAGCCCTTATAAGACCTTTCTCCGCCTCATCCTCTTTGCCTTCGTGCAAATAGACTGATGCCAGGGTTAACCATCCATTTGAATCCAGCATCTGTCTTTTTTCAAGCGGTTCCAGCACACGTTCCGCCTTATCCCATTTCCCTTGCTGAAGATAAAGCCCGGCCAGCCGAGACCAATTCAGCTTTCGCCAGGGTTCAGCTTTCTGTATATGTAACAAAATGGACTCGGCTGCCTCACCCTGTCCTGCCGTCATAAGGCGGTCGGCCTGTCGTAATTGTATTGAAATCCGATTATCAAACTGACAGAATACCCCCCACAATATCAGAAAGAGAACGATTAGAAATTTTTGGAAAATGGGTCTCACCATTCCATTATAAAAGACACCCGCCTTTGCCGGTATCCCGGCATTTCTTGACACTGATTAACCGCTGTGATAGAGTAAGGCCACCTACTTGATGAAGTCACTATTTTTGTACTGGATATATTGTGAAAACAACTATTGTCATTCCCACATATAACGAGGCAGTTAACCTGCCTATTCTGGTGGAAAAGCTTTTCAATCTTCCACTAACAGATCTTTCCATTCTGGTGGTAGACGATAACAGCCCGGATGGAACCGGTAATATTGCCGAAGAACTCGGAAAGAAATATGACGGACGCGTCAGTGTATTGCACCGGGCTGGCAAACTGGGGTTGGGTTCCGCTTATATTCAAGGGTTCCAGAAAGCCATTCAAAACGGAGCGGAAGCCGTTGGGCAGATGGATGCAGATTTTTCCCATCCACCGGAAAAAGTTGTTGAACTGGTAAAAGCCCTCGAAACCTGCGATATGGCACTCGGTTCCCGATATGTGACAGGCGGCAAACTGGATGAACGCTGGCCCCTCTGGCGGAAGGCTCTTTCAGGATTCGGGAATTTTTATGCACGCACAATTCTTGGTTTGAAGCTCCGCGATGTGACCGGCGGCTTCCGTCTGTGGAAAAGCAGCACACTCAATGCCATGCCACTGGACCGAATCCGATCAAACGGGTATATCTTTCAGGTTGAAATGGTCTACGTAGCCACCAAATTGGGTTTCCATTTCAGTGAAATCCCCATTTATTTCGCCGACCGGCGCTGGGGCCAATCCAAAATGTCAATCCGTATTCAACTTGAAGCCGCTGTTCGCGTGTGGCAATTACCCGGTATGTACCGGGATCTGTAATTTCGTAAAAAATCTCGAATTCTAGACCTTCTGGTTGCCAGGAGGTCTAGTGTTGTTCATATCAAATTGACACGTAATACCGAGAGGTATAGAATTATTTCACACCCTATTATTGGAAAGAGGAATATCAAATGACTATTAAATTGACTTCTGCCCAACTCGCCAAATATATCGATCACACATTATTGAAACAGGAAGCCTCTGTTCCACAAATCGCCAAATTATGTGAAGAAGCCATAAAATACAACTTCGCAGCCATCTGCGTGAATGCCACCAATATCGCCCAGTGCGCCAAATTGTTGAAAGGTACAGATGTCAAATTGAGCAGTACGGTCGGCTTCCCCCTGGGTGCCACCCTGCCCTCAGTTAAAGCTTACGAAACTGAACAGGCTATTGCCGCTGGTGCTTCAGAAATTGATATGGTCATGAATGTAGGTGCTATGAAATCTGGCAACCTGGCTCTGGTAAAAGAAGACATTGCTGCCGTGGTCAAGGCTGCCCATGCCCATAAAGTCATCGTCAAAGTAATCATTGAAACCTGCCTCCTGACCGATGACGAAAAAGTCAAAGCCTGCCAGATCTGCAAGGAAGTTGGTGCCGATTTTGTGAAAACCTCTACCGGATTCAATTCAGCCGGCGCTACAGTGGCTGATGTTGCCCTTATGCGCAAAACAGTTGGCCCGGATATGGGCGTTAAAGCGGCCGGCGGTGTTCGCACCCGTGAAGATGTTCTGGCCATGATTGAAGCTGGGGCCACGCGTATTGGCACGAGCGGCGGTGTAAAAATTATGGAAGGCGCCGAAATTAAAAGCGGTTATTAGTATTTGTTTTTGAGTAAACAACAAAAAGGCGTACTTCGTATTGAGGTACGCCTTCGTTTTTAATCATTCTAGCGGCGCGGCCGCATGATTACGCGAATCGGTGTGCCTATGAAGTTGTATTCCTTCCGAATGGCATTTTCCAGATAGCGAATGTAGGTAAAATGCGCCAGGGCTGGATCGTTGACATAGATAAGGAACGTCGGCGGATCGCTGCGTACCTGTGTTCCATAGTACATGCGCAGGGAGCGGCCTTTGTGTGCCGGTGAAGCATGCGCATCCTGTGCTGATTGAATAATCCGATTCAGTTGTGAAGTGGTCAGCCGGGCAAGACGCTCTTCCTGTACACGGATGACCATGGGAAGTACCTGGTCAACCCGCTGGTTGGTTTTGGCTGAGATAAACAGGATCGGCACATAATCCATAAACTTCAAGTCTTCCTGTATCTTGGCAGTGTATTGTGCCATCGTATAGGTGTCTTTCTCAATAGCATCCCATTTATTCACCACCACCACGGCGCTTTTCCAGGCTTCCACGATGTATCCGGCAATATGGGCATCCTGTGCGCTTAATCCCTCGGTGGCATCCAGAACCAGAATGGCCACATCAGCCCTTTCTATGGAACGCATAGACCGGATGACACTGAATTTTTCAACTCCGGGTTCCACTTTCCCACGCTTGCGGATGCCGGCTGTATCGATAAGAGTAAGTTTGATCCCGTTGTATTCAATTTGTGTATCGATGGCGTCGCGGGTGGTGCCGGCAATTGGACTGACAATAGCCCTTTCCTCCCCGGCCAGTCTGTTTAGCAGACTGGATTTCCCCACATTTGGTTTTCCGACGATGGCGACTTTGATGGAATCGTCTTCTTCCTCTTCCACGGCTTCCGGGAATTCCGCCACCAGGGCATCCAGCAGATCACCGGTACCAGTTCCATGAACAGCCGAAATGGCGTAAGGTTCCCCCATACCCAGTTCGTGAAAATCAACCGCATTAGACCGCAATCCGGCAGAATCCGCTTTATTGACCACCAGTAGAACCGGCGGTCGAAAACGTCCGTCCACTTCTTTCTGATTGCGTCGCAGCATTTCAGCTACTTCAATATCCGCAGGTGTCACACCCGTTGAGGCATCGGTGATAAACAGAATCACATCTGCTTCCTGCACAGCCATTTCAGCCTGTGAACGGATTTGTTTGATGTAATCAGAAGAACCTATGGATAATGGATCTTTGCGTGAGCTGGAAGGATCAATTCCTCCGGTATCGATAATGTCGAATGAAATTCCATTCCAGGAAGATTCACCAAACAGCCGGTCGCGAGTAGTTCCGGGGATATTATCAACAATAGCCCGCGGTTCACCGGATAACCGGTTGAAGAGAGTACTTTTTCCCACATTTGGGCGCCCGACCAGGGCAACAACAGGTTTTGTCATTCAGGACCTTTTCCATTTGGAATAGTTGGGGTAAGGGTGGTTATTTTACTCTCTAAAGTGATCTGAATAGAACCCGGAATGATGGATTGGAGTTTCAAATCCGGAATTCTCACTTCCACCTGCGGTTTCCGCTGATACGTGCCTGCCAGGTCATCCGTCATATCTACGTAGACATGCACATCACTGGCCAGCAGGTTATCCAACAAGGGGATCGGGCCAGAAATGATCACATCCACAAACTCCGGAGATGGTTTAGCCTGCAACCCCTGCCCGACACCAATTATCTCCACTCGCATTCCATTCAAAGTGACACTGCTGTCGATCGTGGATACCCCGACCTGAACGTTCACCGTCTGATCACCCACGATGGAGACACCTGGCGGCAGGTTTAAGGATATGCGCATGTCCTTGTCTTCTTTCAAACCGGCCAGGTTTATGGGAATTGTCTCAACATACCCCGGCAGGCTGTCTACAATTTTTGGATCGGTTGAAAATACGGTGACAGAAGGTGGATAGGCGGAAATATTTGTTAATCGGTATCCATTGGCCAGAATACCTGTCGTTTCCACTTTTACAACCACATTTCGGTAACCGCCGCGCTGGATGATTTTTTCGGTTATTTGAACCCGGTCAGGGTTAAGTGTCACGCCGCTCACAGGTAGATCATTGTTATCCAATGCCTGCAAGGTGACTGTCTGTTCGATATCCTCATGAGCCTGTGATTGATCCAGAACGGCTCGTACCACCTGTACACGCTTGACCGTACTTTCAGGCCCGCTAACGATGGTACTGGTTTTATTCATCTCAGGCGTATCTGCCCTGAACCCTACAGCCGGGTCACCCCGCACTACAAGTGTTATCGGTAGAGATCGATTAGACAGCGGTTCAAGTTTGACATCCACATTAGACGGAGAATAGCTTACGATTTCAACCGGCCTTTGTGCAATTTGTATCTGAACAGGCACGGTATGCGGACCGGCCGACATGCCAGATAGGTCAACCACAGCCCGGACAGAGGATTTATCTGTAAGCAGGTTCGTCCAGATAGAACGGGGAGCTCGCAGGTTTATGGTCAGAGTTTTAGCCGGTTCATTGGTCAACAGAAAGCTAGGATCCTGCCCGATGATTTCAATAGAGACCGGGTATGGATATGCACGCACTTCAGCCGGGTCTTCTGCTGTGATGGCCAAAATCCATACCGCAACAGATAAAGCCAATGCTAGAAGAAAAGTGGGAATATAGCGGGTGATTTTTTGCATTTGGCAGGACTAATCCTCTGGCTGTTTGATGGATGGAATACGCAGAACACGTTTCAACCATCCACTATTACGCGAAGATGACTCCTCCGGCCGGTAAAAAGCCAGAAGAATGTTTTCCAGGCGTTCACTGTCAAGGCGGCGGATCATCCGGCCTCCGTGAGCAATGGAGATCGACCCGGTTTCCTCGGAGACTACCACAGCCACCGCATCACTGGCTTCTGAAATACCCAGAGCGGCACGGTGACGAAGTCCCATCTGGCGGTCAGGTGTTCGGTTAAGAATACCGGAGGCAGATAACGGCATGACGCATGATCCGGCTACAATCAGGTTATTGGAGATAATTACGGCACCATCATGCAGAGGTGTATTCGGGTAAAAAATCTGCATTAATAATTCAGGTGAAACCCGGGCATTAAGAACAACACCGGTCTGAATATAATCTCTCAGGGAATCGCCGCGCTGTAAAATGATCAATGCTCCGTGTTGGCGGGCGGAAAGCCGGGCACAGGCTGTGGTAACAGCTTTGACGGTTTGTTGAAGGGATCCGTCTGTGCCGGGAATTTGATGCGAAAGCATCCCGGCAGGACCACCACCTGCTCTACCCAACTTCTCAAGACCACGCCGGATCTCTGGTGCAAAAATAACAGGTATGGAGAGTAATAAAACTGGGAGGGCATTTTTCACCAGCCAGGAAAATGCCGGCAGATTGATCAAGCTGGTCATCAAACTGATCAGGATAATCAGCAAGACCACCCCGCGCAACAATGTCACTGCTTGGGTATCCCGCACTACCAGTAGAATGGCAAAAAAGATCAACGTGACCAAAGTCAAATCTAATACACTCAACCAGGTCAGACGCTGAACAAGAAATAGAAGCTGGCTTAGAAACTCAGACACAATTATCATCCTGTATGGCCAGACGGAATGAATCAGGAACATGGGTCTCCCAGGCATGCTTCACCTGAAGCAGCAGGTCTTCCAGTGTGCCGTCATTTTGAATAATTACCGTAGCCAGTTTCAATTTTTCTTCCTGCGGAGCCTGCGCCTGAATGCGTGTGCGGGCATCTTCCTCACTCATTTCCCGGAACAGTGTTAATCGTGCCAGTCGAATTTCCAAAGGAGCATCGGTTACCCAGAGTTCATCGCATTGACTTGACAGGCTGGATTCAATCAGCTTAATGGCTTCAATAACAATTACGGGGGATGTGGTTTCCTCAATGATCCTATCCACTTCAGCCTTAACCAGCGGATGGATAATGTTCTCCAATTCCGCCAATTTTTCTGGCTGGCGAAATACAAGATTAGCCAGGGCTGCCCTGTCAAGGCGTTGGTCAGGTGTGGTAAATTCCGGGCCAAAATGGGTCAGAATTGGACCGTAGGCGCTTCCGTTGGGCTCTGCAACTTGCCGCGCGATCAGGTCTGCATCAATACCCAGTGCCCCAAGGCACTGAAGAATCTTTCTGACTTCACTTTTCCCTGTTCCAATATTCCCGGTGAGGCCAATAATAAATTTATTATTCCATTTAGTCATAGTGGATCCGTTGCAGGAACGAGACCAACCCGCGGTTATCTTAAGGTAATTTGATTCTAGCCGTGGTATAGATGAAAGTCAAACCCGGTATCATAAAAATTGTCTATATTCTTGTCCATGTATGTCAACACAGCTGGCAGGTAACTTGCAGACTCAAATACACGAATTATTTCATTTTCGGGATCACAAGATGAATCAAATTGTAGAAAAATGGAAATCTGTTTTACATACGTCAAACAGATCAACAATACTCGTTGGCCTATTGTTATTCATCGGTCTGGTTATTCTATTAACGTTTACTCTGCCAGAAGCGCCAGACTGGCATAACCTGTACCGCCCTGGGGCATTGGCCATGATCCAGGGGAAAAATCCATTTGATAACCCGATCTTTTATAACGCTCCCTGGGTGTTGATCCCCATGATTCCTCTGCTCCTATTACCCGAAGCAGTCGGTCGTGCTATCTTGACAGTCGCCACACTGGTTATACTGGTGCTTGTAGCTCATCGATTTGGAGCCAGACCCGTTGGTATCGTTTTTATCCTGTTATCACCACCTGTGTTTCAACTGATGCTCGATGGAAATATTGATTGGATAGTTGCTCTAGGATTCATCCTGCCGCCGCAAATCGGGCTTTTTCTACTGGCAGTAAAACCTCAAACAGGTATGGTAGTGGGTATTTTCTGGCTGGTGGAAGCCTACCAGAAAGGCCGGATAAGAGAAGTTTTCAGGGTGTTTTTGCCGGTTACTCTGGCTTTCGTGATTTCATTCCTGATGTATGGTTTTTGGCCGCTCCGCTTCTCTACCGCCCTGGAGCTGGGTGGGAATGCCAGCCTGTGGCCCATGTCCATCCCCATCGGGCTGGCTTTAACCGCCGCGGCTATGCGTAAACATAGAGTGGAATACGCCATGGCAGCCTCTCCATGCCTCACTCCGTATGCGCTGCTGCACTCATGGATCAGTCCACTGCTGGCAATTGCCGGATCAACTACAGAAACAATTTGTGCCGTCGCAGGTCTTTGGATGGTTGTGATAATCCGGGCACTGGGCAGATAAAATCAATTCAGCTTTACCTGAAAAATCACGGGGGTTACAGGCTGACCAGCCAGTCTTTGGCCTCTTCACGGGTATCAAACGATTTGATCTCATGAAGTGTTAAGAATCGAACCGTTGCCAGAATAGCCTGTTTTGCTCCATCAATTCCCAATACAGCTGAACCTTTTACATACGGGGTATTTGACATGGCAAAATTCTTGACGGCCAGTACGGTTTCTTTTGTGTAATGGGTATCTTGAACATTTGCCAGGATTAACACCGAATTGCGTGGTTTTTCCTTGATCAACCTGGTCGCTTCATTCAATACTTGAATGCAATCTTCTGGATTGCATCCTGAAACATCAACATTTACAATTTCTTTACTGGTGTATTGCTCCACGAATACTCGCGTCACTCTTTCCTCCCGGCGTGAGATTATTGAATCGCTTTCGCAATCGGTATTTCTTTGATTATATTTGTTTTTTTATGGTTATTTTTGAGTTGTGATAAATGACAGTGTGAAATGACACCCCCAATTTGAAAGTGGAGATAAAAAATATACAATTGGTCTTATAATAGTAAATCCTGAAGGAGCGGGGTTTATGGGTGCAAAGGTTACGATCGACGTATCGAACACACAGGGCAGAAAAAGGATTTTCTCTTACGAAGAACATGACACATTCATGGTAGGACGGATGAGTGATTGTCATCTCTGCATTGAAGATGACAATTATCTTTCCCGCCACCATTTCATCATGGAAGTCAATCCTCCCAATGTCCGTCTGCAAGATCTGGGCAGCCTGAATGGGACGTATGTAAACAATAAAAAAGTAGGCGGAAGGGATGTCAACGAGACTCCGGAACAAGCTCTTGCCCGTTACAAATTCCCCTGGGTAGACCTGAAGAACGGTGATGTGATTACAACAGGAGATACCCGGTTTAATATCATGATTCAATCTCCTGATTTGGTTACCAGTCCGGTACGATGCCAGAAATGCGGCCGGGATGTCTCTACCGAAATAGGCGCTGCCCGCGGCGGTACCTATATCTGCGAAATCTGCCAGAAGACAGCAAATGCGAGCCCGTTTGACCTGCTGCAACAATTCCTGGAAGAAAACCGGCATATCCGGCAATCTGACGGCAGTTTCACCATAAACTTGATAAAGCGTGGATTTACGCTGGAAAAACCTGTTGAATTCTCAGATTTCGATATTGTCAGGGTGTTGGGTGCCGGGGTATTCGGCGCATCCTACCTGATCAATCATCGTTCAACTGGAAAACAGGCGGTTTTGAAACTCATGCTGCCCAAAACGGCAGCCAGCGTTGAACGACAAGAACGCTTCCTTGCCGAAACAATGGAAGCCAGAAACATAAAACACCATAATATGGTGGATTTCATTGAATCTGGTTACCGGAATGGTATCTTCTATTTTGTGATGGAATACTGCAATGTAGGTAACCTGGAAACCCTTCGACGCGGTGGGAAGGTCCAGGCGAATTTCCTTATCCTTTCCATGCTGCAAACCCTTGAAGCATTAACCTTTGCCCATAATGAAGGACATATCCATCGCGACCTCAAACCCCAGAATATTCTGCTCAGTACATCAGGGAAAAATCTGGTAACCAAGGTTTCCGATTTCGGCTTATCGAAAAGCTTCATTATGAATGGGTTGAGCGGTATGACGGTCACCGGCTCATCAATGGGCTCCTATCCATATATTCCCCGGGAACAGGTGATTGATTTTAAATATGCACGGCCTGAAACAGATATCTGGGCGCTTGGTGCCACCATGTATAACCTGTTGACCGGTGAATTTCCCCGGAATTTCAGTCACGGTAAAGATCCATTGGATGTAATTTTAAATGGAGATATCATCCCCATTCGCCAGAGGGATGCCTCTATCCCGGCAGAAATTGCTGAGATCATTGACCATGCAGTAAAAAATGACCCGGCAGACAGGTATCAACATGCCGGGGAAATGCTTTCAGCGCTTAAGCGTGTCTGGAAGAAAAGCTCGTAAATTTCCCTGATCGCTTGACACACCCCCCTACTTCATGTAGAATACACCCACTTGCCGAGATAGCTCAGTTGGTAGAGCACACGACTGAAAATTGTGGTGTCCTGGGTCCGATTCCCAGTCTCGGCACTAAACACCCGGATTAATCCGGGTGTTTTTGATAATCCGGCATGTTACAATGCGAAATATGCTCGAGAAATTTGGAAAGAATATCTCACTGGCCTGTATTTTTCTGGGTATTGGTCTGATTGGCCTGTGGTTAATGACTTATGATCCCAATGCCGACCTGCCAGCCAGTACAATTCTGGTACGTTCCACCGGTGGACTTCCGCCGGTTCGATCAGCTGACTTGCGGCCGGGGAACATTTTACAGAAAGCCGGCATCCGGCTTTACCCCGGTGACAGGATTCTGGTAGACGGTCAACGCTACCTGCCCGACCAACCTTTGCTGCCTGCATCCAACCGGGTGATTCAAATCATCCCGGCATCCCGTGTCACAGTTAACCAGAACAACAAACAATCTTCGTTTCTGAGTTCAGCCGCCACGCTTGGCCAGGCTCTTTGGGAAGCCGGTTATCACCTGACAACCGTAGATAAAGTTAACCCATCGGTAGATACCCTTCTGGTGGGTGATCTTAACGTGACAATTAACAGCACCCGTTCCGTGCCGGTAAAGGATGGAAAAACCACACGACAGATTCGCACCGCCGCCGCAACAGTTGGTGAAGCATTGGCGGAAACCGGATATGCCCTGACCGCCCTCGATACAACCGATCCAGCCTTCGATCAACCCGTTCCCGTTGGAAAACCAATAAAGATTTTCAGAAACAGCGAAGTCATGGAGTTGATGGGTAGTGCAGTAGCATTTAAAAATGAACCGGTTTATAAAGAAGACATGAATCAGGGCGAAAGCGAAATCGTTCAGGCGGGAGAAAATGGATTGGAGATCTTCAGACAACGCGTGAAGTTTACGAATGGAGAAGAAACCAGCCGCAACGACGAGGGAAAAGTTTTAGTCCGTGAACCAGTAAAGCAAATTACCAACGTGGGAACAAAACCAGTTGTACGGTCGGTGGATATCGGGTCAGAATCACTGGATTACTACCGCATAGAAGAGGTTTATGCCACATCGTATTCCCCCTGCCGGCAGGGGTACGATCATTGCAGTACGGGAACGGCCAGTGGAACCCCATTGGCAAAAGGTGTAATTGCCGTTTCACCTGCCTGGTACAAAATTTTTGCCGGAACACAGATTTATATCCCCGGTTATGGAGTGGGCACTGTGGCTGATACCGGCGGGGGTATTCCGGGCAAATATTGGATTGACCTGGGTTATGGAGAAGAAGACTTTGTAAATTGGCATCAGACGGTCACGATTTACTTCCTCAATCCTGCCCCTGCCAACGTACCGGATGTGCTGCCATGACCATACAACCACCAGATTACTTTGCCTTGATGAAAAAGTTTGATGTTAAGCCACGAAAATCGCTGGGGCAAAACTTTCTTTTAGATCAGTCCATCCTGAACCAGATTGTTCAATCGTCCGGTGTTTCACCAGAAACGGATGTCCTCGAAATTGGTGCCGGCCTCGGCAGCCTGACCTGGACTCTCGCCAGAACAGCCCATCAGGTGACAGCCATTGAAATTGATAAGAATCTGATCCCGGTTCTGAATGAAGCCTTATCTCCCTGTGAAAATGTACACATTGTTCAGGGTGATATTCTGGAAATTCCACTGGATGGTCTCGCCCTTAAGCCAGGTTATTTTGTAGTGGCGAACATTCCGTATTACATCACATCGGCGGTTATCCGGTACCTTCTCGAATCTCCGATCAAACCGGCTCGCCTGTTTCTCACGGTGCAACGTGAAGTGGCAGAGCGAATCTGTGCCGCCCCTGGCGATATGAGTCTTTTGGCGTTGAGTGTTCAGGTATACGGCAAACCAGCCATCACCGGGAAGCTCCCTGCCGGTGCATTTTATCCGCCTCCGGCTGTTGATTCTGCCTGCGTGCGGGTAGACATCCATCCCCAGCCGCTGATCTCACAAGGTCAGCTTGACCTGTTCTTTCGCGTCATTAAAGCCGGATTCAGTCAGAAACGGAAAACACTGCGAAATTCCATATCGGCTGGAATGGCCTTACAGCCAGAGAAAACTGCGGTACTATTGAGCACTGCCGGGATTGATCCCATGAGACGGGCAGAAACTCTTTCCATTCCCGAGTGGGAGAAACTGGTAAAAGTATTTGAAACTAAAAATTCTTGAGAAAGATGAACTCACTATCGCGCTTGAAGTCTATTGGTGAGATCTAAAATCGATATAGAACATATGGATAATTTACAACCCGTACAGGGGAAATCGGCACCATTAGAACCACCAATCTCAACGGCAGATCAATCTGTTGAGTCAGCTTCCGGTTATAAAAAATCTCCTTTTGCTTCATTTTTGCTGGAACTCGTTCAAACATTGGTTCTTGCCGTGGTGCTCTATGTTTTGATTGATACAGTCATAGCCCGGGTCCGCGTTGAAAATATCAGCATGCGCCCCACCCTGGAACCAGGTGAATTCTTGCTCGTTAATAAAATGGCCTATAAATTAAATGCCATGAGCCGCGGTGATATCATTGTTTTCCATTATTCGCCTACAGAAGATTACATTAAACGGCTAATTGGTCTCCCCGGGGATGTAGTGAAAGTGACGAACGGTAAAGTCAGTGTCAATGATTTTATGCTGGATGAACCATATATCGCTGCACCCCCTGCGTATAATGGCGTATGGGAAGTGCCTGAAGGTGCTGTATTTGTTCTGGGTGATAATCGCAATCAATCGTCTGATTCTCATGCCTGGGGATTTGTCACAATGGACAAAATCGTTGGTAAAGCACTGGCCATCTATTGGCCATTGAAGAATGCCCATGTCCTGTCTCATCCGAACATTGTTAAAGCGGCTGTGAATGAGGGTCCATGAAAAACATATCTGACATTATTTCGCAGGCTGAAGAATACAGCCGGGAGCTTCCCCCTTTGCCGGCGAATTGCGGAGCTCTTGTGCAGCCGGTGGCCAGGTATCTGGATTCTGCCCTGCATAAACCAGAGGCTACACCTGAAGACGTACGGAAACTTTGTGCAGAAGCTTTGCAATGGAATATTGCCGGAGTCTATACAAACCCGGTTTATCTGCCATTGGTGGCTGATCTGTTGAAAAACAGCACCATCACAGTAGGAAGCATTGCCGGTTTTCCCCTGGGAGGGTTTTTAACCAAGACGAAAGTTTTTGAAGCAATTACCTATATAGAAATGGGGGCATCAGAAATTGATATGGTGCTGTCTGTAGGCCAGTTGAAAGCTGGAGAATATCAGGCAGTACTTGACGATATTACAGCCGTTGCCGATGCCGTGCATTCCAAAGGTAAAATTATCAAAGTGATTCTCGAAACTTCGCTGCTCACAAGAGATGAAAAGATCATAGCCTGTCTTCTGGCGCAGGCCGGTAAGGCTGATTTTGTGAAAACCAGCACCGGTTTTTCAAGTGCCGGAGCTACTGTGGAAGATGTTGATTTGATGCGGCGTGTCGTGGGTACTACAATGAAGGTGAAGGCTTCTGCTGGAATTCATACGCTCGAAAAAACCCTGGCGTTAATCCATGCCGGTGCAGACCGTTTGGGTACCAGCAAGGCAGCCCTCATATCAGCGGATGCAGAAAAATTGAAAGTAGGTATCGATGGTTGACGATTTACAAGCACGCGGTATCCCCTGCTCTGAATGTCAGGCGGGTATCATGCACTATCGCAAGATCACCTATCTTACCTGGTTGAACGAAGATTTGATCACTGTGCCTGATTTTCCTGCCTGGGTTTGTGATGTTTGCGGCCGCCGTGAATATGACGGGCAGGCAATATTTCAATTAAATCTATTGCTTAACCCTACAGCCGGAAAACCAACGCCCGCCGTTCGAAAACATCGCATTAATAAAAAGAAACCGCAACAAAAACGTCCCCGCTCCACCCACCCGGAATGATCACGGCTGCCAGGCAGGGGCAGTCTCCCGGGCTGACATATGGCTCACATTCGTTTGCAACAAACCGGCGGCGGTCATGATATATATTTGCGGTATACCATCACGTTCCGACGTAAAAGCAATCCACCTTCCATCCGGCGACCAGCAGGGATCATAATCCTGCCCGCTGGTGGTAACCAGTGAAGTGGAAGCACCTCGTTGAGCGAAACTGGCAACACCAATTTGCTTGAATCGCCCTTTGATGCGAGTGTAAGCCAGCAAACTCCCATCCGGGGAAAAAGCAGGGTCAAAGACCTGTCCCAAACGACCAAACGCTTGATTCGGGTCATATGGTTGCGGGGTTTTATAGGCTGTTTCAGCATCCCTTAGATAAAAATATTGATGACCATTGGTATTAATCACATAGAATAGGCTCTGCATATTCGGCGTCCAGATGCCCTGCATTTCTTCGTAATTTAAACTGATTCTTTCTTGATCGCCCCCGTCTGGATTCATAAAATACAACTGAGATACACCATCTTCACGGCCGTTATTGGAAAAGCTGATCCATTTTCCATCCGGTGACCAGGCGGGATACAGATCATCCCCTTCCCTGTTGGTTATGTCAACTGGTTGGCCGCCGTCAACAGGAATTTTCCAAATATCCAAACCCAGTTGTTTTTGATCACCGGCTCCCAGAGCCGAATAGAGCACATATTTGCCGTCAGGTGACCATGCAGGCGTGGTTTTATCTCCTGCATCAAACGTCAACTGCCGGGTAGTCAGGGGAATGGGTTTTCCGGCAGAATTCAACCCGATTTGCATTAACCAGATTTGCCAGTTTTTTTCATCTGCCTGATTACTCGAATAAGCCAACCATTTACCACCCCCTATCCGTCTGGGGACGACAGAAGAATTCACAGCCGGCAGAGTCTCTGAAAGGATGATCTCTGTCGATGTTTTGGGAGGATTGTATACAGCTGACCGTTGGACGGTCTCTATGGGGATCGTCTCGTGAACTGGATTGCTTTCAACGGGTATGACCATTTTGGCAGGTGATGACACAAGTTTAAACATGGCCGCAAGAGAAAACACGGCAATCGCCAGAACCAGAAATCCTATTAACACCATAGCCGGAACAAACCAGACGGGTCTATTTTTGTTGTCAGGCAAGGCAGGTGATTGACCTGCACGATCATTAAGTCGAAATGCCGGATCATGCAATGCCTTTTTAAATTCCTGAACAGACGAGAATCGGTCTGACGGATTCAAAGCCAGAGCCACATGCAGAGCATCCGAGATATTTTCCGGAATCTCAGGATTCAAAGATCGGGCTGGCTTGACTTGTTCACCTTCCAGAGCCCGCCTGACACTATCTGTTGGCCGGTTTCCAGTCAACAGCGTGTAAATTGTGGCCGCCAGGGCATATTGATCGGAAAAAGAGCCGGTATGTCCACCACCTGTTTGTTCAGGAGGAGCAAAACCGGGTGTAAATCCCATTGCTCCTGCTGAGGTTTTCTGAGATGCTTCAGCCACTTTGGCAATGCCAAAATCAACCAGAGCTGCCGAACCATCCTCTTGAAGTTTGATATTGGCCGGTTTTATATCACGGTGAATGACTGGCGGTTTGCAGGAATGCATATAAATGAGTGCATCAGCCAGTTGGTCCGCCCAGACCAGCACTTTTTCCAACGGCTGGCGTCCTTCACGTTCCAGGATGGACTGTAAATCATCACCGGGCAGATAATCCATCACCAGATACTGATAGGAACCTTCAATGAAATAATCGGTCACTCTCGGCAAATTGGGATGATGAAGTGCCGCAAGCAGGTGGGCTTCCAGGAGGAACTGATTTGCGCTATCGTCTCCCCGATTAATATTTTCTTTGACCGCCGCCACCTTTTCCAGAGTAAGGTCATTTGCCAGGTAAACCGTTCCCATACCACCTTTGCCCAGAATTCGGGTGATTCGGTAACGGTTATGCAGCAGATAATCTGGTTCAAGGCTGTTCATTATCTCATTGTAGTATGGCAGCCTGTTTCATGCCGAATTCTCAATACCTGAACCAGATGCAATCTGAAAAATCATCGAAAAACAACCAATTGTCCATTTGACCCGCTTCTGGTTGCATGCTATCATCGTTTTACGGTTTTATTTTCATTTTTTATTCAGAACATTAACAAAAATCTTTAACAGGAGACCTCGATGAGTTCTGATTTTATTATTCGTCTCATTGGAATGATTGCTTTTTCTTTTCTTGGTGTGTATTGGGGTTCTTCGTTTGGACAGATGGCTGCACCGGTTAGCGGTATGCAGGCATTGAATACAGAGCAATATACATTTACATTTGGATTGGTCGGTGCACTGGCAGGCCTCGTGCTGACGCCTTACCTGACCACCCGTCCCATTCGAGATGTAAAGAGCCTGCTCGGAAGGCTGTCACCCCAGCAATTATTTGCCGGACTGGCCGGCCTGGTATGCGGGCTGCTTATTGCGGCTCTGTCATCGTTCCCTCTTTCGATGCTGCCCAAACCCCTCGGAGAAGTCCTTCCGTTCATTGGTGTGCTGGTATTCAGCTACCTGGGTATTTCTGTCTTTGTCATGAGACAGAATGATCTCTACTCTGTGCTTCACGGAGTATTTCCACGCGGCAATTCGGAACATACGAGTGACACCGGCGGATCCGGCTGGGCAGAGAGCCGAACGATCCTTCTGGATACCAGTGTGATCATAGACGGGCGTATTGCCGATATTGCCCGCACTGGTTTTTTACCCGGTTCCCTGCTAATTCCCCGCTTTGTCTTGAATGAGCTTCAATACATCGCCGATTCGGCTGACAGTATGCGCCGCCAGCGCGGACGCCGCGGGATGGAAGTTCTGTCTCAGCTCCAAAAGGAACCGACTATTCCGGTACGCATCAGCGATATTGATGTGGAAGGGATCCGCGAGGTGGATGATAAATTAATCACCCTGGCACGTCAGCTCCGCTGTCCGATTCTCACAAATGACTATAACCTGAACCGGGTCGCGGAGTTGCAGGGTGTAACCATCCTGAATGTAAACGAATTGGCGAATGCGGTAAAATCAGTTTTGCTGCCCGGTGAAATTCTTAACATTCGGGTGATTCAAGAAGGCAAGGAAGCCGGGCAGGGTGTCGGGTATATGGATGACGGCACAATGGTTGTAATTGAAAATGGTCAGCGGTGTCTGAACCAACAATTGAATGTCATTGTCACAAAAGTACTGCAAACGGCCGCCGGCCGCATGATTTTTGCAAGGCCTGAGGACCGGCTGTATTCAAGCCAGGAGTAATTTTCATGGGAATTAAGATTTACAACACATTGACGAGAAAAAAAGAAGATTTCGTCACCATTGAACCGCATAAAGTACGCATGTACGTTTGCGGACCAACGGTTTACAGCAACGCCCACATCGGTCACGCCATGTCATCATTGGTGTTTGACATCATCAAACGTTACCTTGAATATCGCGGCTATTCGGTCAACCATGTAATGAATTTTACGGATGTTGATGACAAAATCATCAACCGCGCCAATCAGCAGGGGGTTGACCCATTCGAACTGGCCGAAGGATATATAAAAGAATTTCGCCGACATCTGGCGGATCTGAATATCCTGCCGGCTACATTCAATCCGCGTGCCACACAGGAGATGCCGCAGATCCTTGAAATGATTCAAGGATTGATCGACAAAGGTTACGCCTATCCCAAAGACGGTGATGTGTATTTCCGGGTCACCCGTGATGAGGATTACGGCAAACTCTCTGGCCGTAAATTGGATGAAATGCAGGCAGGTGCTCGTATTGATGTGGACGATCGCAAGGAACATCCCATGGATTTCGCCCTCTGGAAAGCTGCCAAACCCGACGAGCCCGCCTGGGATACCGCCTGGGGACGCGGACGCCCCGGTTGGCACATCGAGTGCTCGGCTATGAATCTGGCACATCTTGGTGAACAGATTGACATTCACGGCGGCGGCAATGACCTGATTTTTCCACATCACGAGAATGAAATCGCCCAGAGTGAATCGTTCACCGGAAAACCATTCTCACGCTATTGGGTTCATAATGGCATGCTCACGCTCTCTGGCGAAAAAATGTCAAAATCAATTGGCAACCTGGTGTCCATCGATGAATTTTTATCAAAACATTCTGCCAGTACCCTGCGGTTGATGGTATTAAATTCCGGTTATCGCAGTCCACTAACCTTCAATGATGAGGTCATCGGTGCGGCAGAAAAAGGCCTGGAACGGCTGCGTTCTGCTCTTAAACCGGCTTTGCCCGGTGCTTCTAATACGTCGGAAGACGTGAAGAAATCGCTTGACGAACAAATTAAAAAGACCCGCGATGCCTTTATCGAAAACATGGATGATGATTTCAACAGCGCCGGAGCGTTGGGCAATCTGTTTGATCTGGTGCGGGTGATCAATCAGGCACGGGCTGATGGCGCCTCCGATGAGATTCTCAAACCGGCTCAGGCGGTCTTAAATGAATTATGCGGCGTTTTTGGCCTGATTCTTGAAAAGGAAACTGGAGAAGACCAATCGGCTGCCCCCTTCATCGATTATCTGGTGGAATTACGCACTGAGATGCGTAAACAAAAACTCTTCGCCTTCAGCGACCAAATCCGCGACCGTCTGTCTTCTATGGGAATTGTTCTCGAAGACAGCAAAGATGGTACAACCTGGCACAGGGCATAATTCCGTGCGTGAATGGATTACCGGACGTAACCCGGTTTTTGAGACATTATCTGTTCATCGACGTCAGTGTTTCCGATTAATGCTGGCCACAGGTATTGATGAAAAAGGGGTGATCGCTGAAATCCTTACGTTTGCCCGTGGAATGAAAATTCCTGTGGAGCGTGTAAATCGACAGAAAATCGATTCCCTGGGGGGCAATCCTCAGGGAATCGCCCTGGAAACATCCCCCTACCCCTATGTTGACCTGCGTGCCATCCTGAAGGCTGCAGAAAAGAAGGGGGAGCCCCCGTTCATTTTGATTCTGGATACCCTGCAGGACCCTCAAAACCTGGGAACTCTGCTGCGTTCGGCAGAAGCCTTCGGTGTACATGGTGTGATCATTCCAGCGCACAGCGCAGCGGGTGTAACACCGGCGGTTGTACACGCCTCATCCGGCGCCTGTGAGCACCTGCTCATTGCAGCCACAAACCTTGCTCAGGCTATTTCCGAATTGAAACAGGCCAATATCTGGGTCATCGGCCTGGATGCCGGTTTGGATGCCGTAGATATTGCGGATGTGTGGTTGGATGGTTCTCTGGCATTGGTCGTAGGCAGCGAGGCAGAAGGAATGCGTCCACTCGTCCGCCGATCCTGTGACACCATCGCCCGACTGCCCATGACCGGTCATATCGAATCATTGAATGCCGCCGTATCCGGATCCATCGCCCTGTATCTGGCTTCCCGAAAAAGATAAAAGAATGCCATTAATACTTTCCCACTTTTCCCCATCAAATATTTATTTGCAACCATTCTGATTTCGCTAAGAATGGTTGTACGCTGGCTTTAATTTCCCCACCTGACTCTATATACTATACATAAAGATGTTTCTTGATGAAACCACCTGAATAATATCCCTCTGATCAGGAAGATTAAGTTCAGTATGTTCATAAGATTTCATTGACAATAAGTAACCAAAGGGAAAAATGGAGGAAATATGTTAAGCAAAAATTTAGCCGGTGAAATGAATGCACAGATCAAACATGAGTTGTATTCTGCGTATCTTTACCTTTCCATGGCCGCTCACTTTGAAGCCAAGAATCTTCCCGGTTTCGCCTCATGGATGAAAAAACAGGCCCGTGAAGAACAGGAACATGCCCTGAAGTTTTTTGAATATCTCAATGATCGCGGTGATCATGTTATCTTACAGGCCATAGATCAACCGCCATCAGAATTCAAATCGCCACAGGCGGTTTTTGAACAGGTTCTCGAACACGAAAAGAGTGTAACCGCCCGGATCAATCTTTTGTACAGCATCGCTGTAAAGGACAATGATTATGCCAGTCAAACTTTTCTGAACTGGTTCGTGGCTGAACAGGTGGAAGAAGAGAAACATGCCAGTGAAATTATGGAATGGTTAAAAATGAGCGGTGATTCAACCAATGCCCTGTTCCAGATCAACGCCATGCTGGGGCAGAGAAGTTAAAAAGCTAATCAACCAGTCGGTTTAAATACATCCGTCCAAGGAATCTTGGACGGATTTTATTATTTATTTTCCCCTGTTGTCATCAGGGAACATGATGGCAATCTATCCAATAACAACCCAGATAAGCCAGAGTAAGATCATCAAAATGCCAATTCCAAACCGGGCTAGAATGGAGAAACCACAGCCAACCATCATGCTCTTTGTGGATTTCATAGCATCACGCCAGTTTTTCAATCGGATAACTTCCACAATGAACAGGGCTGCCAGTGCACAGACCAGACCGCCAAACGGAAACAGGAAGGGGATAAAACTTCCGGCAATACCTGCCAGCATAGATAGGCCGATGGCCAGCCAGGATGCCCCGGCCTGTTTGGCTGTGGCGCCCATTAGAATATTATCTACCACACTGCCAAACGCCATCAGGCCGGTAATCGCCACAAACAGGATGATTCCGCCGATTGTATAGGTTTTGGTGATGACCTCATAAATTCCGTAAACCAGCGCACCCGCCCAGATGATCACCAGCCCGGGAACCAGGTTTGTCAGCAGGCTGAGCAGACCCAGCACCATGACAGTAAAGATAACAGATTGAAAAATGGCCAGTGCGACTGTGTTCATCAGAATACGGACTACCGGATTACTTCAATGCCGCCCATCCAGGGGCGCAAGACTTCAGGTATGGCAATACTGCCATCCGACTGCTGGTAAGTTTCCATCACAGAGATCAACGTACGCGGCAAACCCAGACCGGAACCGTTGAGGGTGTGAACCAGACGGTTCTTTCCACCATCAGCGGGTTTATATTTGATGTTAGCGCGACGAGCCTGAAAATCTTCCACATTGGAAACCGAGGAGACTTCCAACCATTCACCGCAGCCTGGCGCCCAGACTTCTACATCATACGTGATTCGGGCGTTGAATCCGAGATCGCCGGTGCACAACCGTTTGATTCGGTAGGTCAATCCCAACCCTTTGCAGGTGGCTTCGGCATCTGCCACCATCTTATCCAGTTCTCTGGCACTCTCCTCCGGCCGGCAGAAAATGTACATTTCCACCTTATCAAATTGATGGCCGCGTTTAATTCCGCGAACGTCGCGTCCGGCGCTCATTTTTTCGCGCCGGAAACAGGGAGTATAGGCGGTATACCGCAGCGGCAGACTGGCATCATCCAGAATGTCTCCCATGTGAATGCCGGTCAGCGGCACTTCTGCCGTGGGGACCATCCAGAAATCTTCTTCATGGTCGCGATACAGATTGTCAGCAAATTTGGGAAGCTGACCTGATCCGTAAAGCACATCCCCTTTCACCATAAAGGGAAGGTATTGCTCTCGGTAACCCTGTTTAATGTGCAGGTCCAACATGTAGGCGATCAATGCACGCTGTAAACGGGCTCCCGCTCCGGATAGTACATAAAATCGTGATCCGGTGATCTTTACACCCTGGTCAAAGTTAATAATTCCCAGCTTTGGACCCAGATCCCAATGGGGAATCGGTGTGAAATCATATTTCGGTTGTTCGCCGATCACTCTGACAACAATGTTCTCAGAATCATCCTTACCGATTGGAGTATCATCCGCCGGCAGGTTGGGGATGCCGGAAAGCAGGTCGATCTGATCAGCTTCCACCTTGCGAATTTGTTCATCCAGAACGGCAATCTGATCGCCCACTACCCGCATGGCTTCAATTTTCGCCTTCCGCTGTTCAGGATCCTTGACCTGGGAAATTTCTTTTGAAACGGTATTCCGCTCGCTTTTCAGCGATTCCGCTTTGGTCAACAGGCTGCGGCGCTGTTGGTCAATCTCCAGAATGCGAGATACGACCTCTGTATCCATATTCCGAAGCTGCAGGGCTTTTCGAACGGTATCGGGATTTTCACGAATGAGATTGATATCCAACATGAGGCTTGCTCCTGAACATGAAAATAATCTTAATAGATACGGTATTATAAATCGAAACCAATCCCAACCCCAACCCGGCATTTAACTAAGATTGTGCCAGCTGACCATCAAACAATTAATCTGTATACGCATAGTATCCTCAAGAGTTGCTGAATTTCCTGCGCCGGGTGTTTCTCAATCAAATTTGAAAAACATATTAATTCATAATACATGTGAGATTTACAGGATATTTATCTCGATTCATGTACGATTGTAAAAAGTCAAAGGGGAAATTTCAGTCTGCACTCTTCTAGCAGGCAGGCACCATCAATTTGCGACTCCTGTTGACAATAGATCTGAAGTGAGGTGGAAGATGACATTTGTCAACAATTTACGCACATTTTCGAAATTGATCAGCGGTTTTGGTATCCTCATCTTCCTCATGATCGTCATAGCGTTGCTCGGTGGGAAGGGAATTACAGATATCCGCAGTAATCTAGACTCGATGTACAGCCGTCAGCAGATGGTTTACGACAAAATCGATGAAATGAACGATGGGCTCAGTCAAATCAGGGGGGATATTTACCAATTTATCGCCATCCCCGAAGATACCACGGTCATATCTGATTACAAATCTGCCACATATAAAATTGATTCCATATTAGATTATCTGGCAACCCAGAAATTAACGGCGGAAGAGACCACCCTGATTAACCAGTTTACAGAACAATGGCCTGAGTATAAAACGGCAGCCAGCGAGGTGATGAGATTTATCTCAAATGGTGATAAATCTTCTGCCCAAAAGAGTCTGGCTGTGAATGGAAGATTATCTTCCATTGGATTAAAACTGACTGCAACGATATCAGATTTGAACGTTTTAAGTGCCAAACAGGCTCAACTATCCTATGACTCCGCCGTTGACACACATCAGAAAACGCTGATTATTCTCATTGGCGGATGTATTATTTGTCTTGTCATGGCGGTATTGATTGTCTATACCATCACAGACAGCATCAATAAACCCATGTCAGCGGTGCTAGGCGCCTTGAATACATTGAAACAGGGAAGCATCACCCTTGTGGTCACAAATGACAAATTGCGGAATCAATTGCTGACAAGAAAAGATGAATTCGGCGAGTTGGCCAGGGGGGTTCTCACATCACGAAAATACTTGACCGAAATGTCCGAGATCGCAGATGCCATAGCCAAAAACAACCTTGCCATAAATGTTCAACCGAAGAATTCCGATGACAAGCTGGGAAATACCCTGCTGCAAATGGTTCAAAACTTGAACACCACCCTGGCCGAGGTGGCAGAAGCCTCCCGGCGAGTACAGGAAGCATCGATGCAATTAGCCAATGCGTCTCACGAGTCGGGACTGGCTACCAGTCAGATTTCGACTACCATTCAGCAGGTGGCGGCGGGTACAACTCAACAGTCAGAAGCCATCAGCCGGACGGCGTCATCTATCGAACAAATGGGACGGGCAATTGACGGTGTCGCCAAAGGTGCCGAAGAACAGGCATCCGCCACAGCCAGGGCATTTGCCCTCACCAATCAGTTGTCTGACGCTATAAAACAGGTTACCGGTAACATTGACCAAATGGTACAGGGTTCCACTGGCGCAGCCGATGCTGCCCGCCGTGGATATGAAACGGTGAACCAAACACTTGCCGGTATGCAATCTATAAAAACAGCCGTAGACCTTTCAGCCAACAAAGTACAGGAGATGGGTTCACGATCAGATCAAATCGGGGATATCGTGACAACCATTGAAGATATCGCCTCACAAACAAATCTTCTGGCTCTCAATGCAGCCATTGAAGCCGCCCGCGCTGGCGAAGCTGGAAAAGGCTTTTCTGTTGTTGCTGATGAAGTTCGCAAGCTGGCAGAACGGTCTTCATCTTCCACTCGCGAAATTGCTGATCTGGTAAAAGATATTCAGCAAACCGTATCCGAAGCTGTAGAAGCCATGACAAAAGGCTCTAAAGAAGTGGATGCCGGGGTCTTACTGGCTAATCAGTCAGGTGCTGCTCTCCAGGAAATTCTCACATCCAATGAGACAGTCAGTATTCAGGCCAGAGAAGCCGCAATTGCGGCAGAAAACATGGCTAAATCAGCCTCTGAACTGGTTTCTGCTGTTGAATCTGTTTCCTCCGTTGTGGAACAAAACACAGCCGCTACAGAAGAAATGGCTGCCGGTTCTAATGAAGTCACCCAGGCTATTGAGAATATCGCGTCTGTTTCTGAACAAAACTCAGCCGCTGTTGAAGAAGTGTCTGCTTCAGCTGAAGAGATGAGTGCCCAGGTGCAGGAAGTCTCCACCTCGGCAAAACGGTTGTCAACACTGGCGAATCAACTATCCGGAATAGTCGAGCGTTTCCAATTGGCCTGAATTCATTTATACATTTATCATTGAAACCATGAAGCAGGAAAAATAATTCACGGTTTCTTTTTGGGTCACTTGCCTGGTTCATTTGTCGTAAACATTCACGTATATTTGCGAGAAAGAACCATAATGAGAATAATGGCATTATGTCACTGACACAATCTTACATGGGTGATCACCCGGATAACTATTATTTCCACGGTCAGGTCAATCTGATCGATTCTTCCGTGAGAAATACTTTTCAATTTGTCATTCCAGCAGGCGATCAAAAAACGTATCGTCTGGCCCAGATGGATACGTGTACTCACATTCAACGGAAAAACTTCAGATTCCACCCGCCAGTGAAAATTTCTTTACAGGCCCGTGTGAGTGACAATATCCTTCCGGGGACATGGGGATTTGGCCTGTGGAATGATCCATTCTCCGCTGGCATCGGGATAAAAGGTTCCGGATTGCGCCTTCCCTGCCTGCCGCAGGCGGCCTGGTTTTTCTACGGTTCTCCTAAAAACGATCTCAGTTTTTCGCAAGAAACAGAAAACAACGGTCTGATGGCTTCTGTTTTTTCATCAAGAAAAATCCCGCCTGTATTGTTTCTATTTGGGCTGCCCGTTTTACCTTTGTTATTCTTTCGCCCTGTTTCACGCCAACTACGCCGATTGACATCCTGTTTTATTCATGAAGAATCACAAAAAGCAGATATTACCCCCTCATACTGGCATGAATATGAGTTGATCTGGCTGGATGACAAAGTTCAATTTATGATCGATAAAAAAATGATCCGTGATACAAACCTGTCACCCTGCCCGCCGCTCGGATTGGTGATCTGGATCGACAATCAGTATGCCAGTTATTCATCAAACGGCGCCATCCGATTCGGCCTGGAAGCCAATCCTCAGTCTGCCTGGTTGGAAATCAGAAATCTTGAAATCACGACATGATTTCAAAAATCCATATCTTCCCTTTCCACGAGCTCCCCTCAGAATTACTTCTTTGAAAACTCTTTTGGTATGATAATTTCCCCCTGACCGGGTTGTCCCACACATTCCACGGCGTCAGGCCGCATATCTACCAGCCATGCCGTAGCTGCGGAAAAAATCGCCCGAAGTTCATGCGCCGGGAGAATTTGCTCCATGGGAACCTGGGATGTGCGCAAGCGATAGCGGGTAAATTCTTCCAGAAAAACCATCGGGTCTTTCAGGGGGAAACCGAATTCATACAAAAGAAGTTGGCGTTGAAGCCGTCCTTCGAGTGACCGAGATTCATACGGCATGGTTCCGGTTGCCAGCCAGTAACCTGCATCACTCTGTGTTTCAAAAAAAGATCGTTTATTTCTTTCACCGGTATTATCATATCCAAGTTGTTTCATTCCAGCTGTCAATTCCAGGCTGCGCTCCACCCACAAAGGAAGTTTCTTCACATTCCCAACAGGCTGGAAAAATTGGAATCCCCGAGCGGTAAGTTCACTATCACCGGTACGGGCAACAACTGTTTGTTTTATTTGTTCCGGTGAAAACAAGCCTTCCTGGTATAAACTATCCTCTGGTATTTGAGCTGAAACCGGGGCATTAATAGCCACAAGGGCCGTTGATTGCCCAGCGAGGTAAGCCAGTACATCTCCCAAACGTCCATGACCGCAGGCAATTGTCTCCAGATTCCCGTTTAAAGCCGTGTAAAAGTAAGGCTTTTGAACAGCCTGAACGTCAATTCCAATATAGGTCGAAAAATCAGCCATAGCATTCAGTTTAATCGAACCAATGCGTATGCGCAAATTCTATGTTTCGAAGGAAATTGAATTGGATTATCATCAAACTGATTAACAACAAATTTCATTATTCCATCCCAAAGAGGTTAACATGACACAATCCACTGTACTGCTTTTTACACGCAATGGCATGGGTGATGGCCCGGCTGAATTACAACAGGCTCTTACTGAAAAATATCTGACACTTACTCTGGCTTCAGGTATTCTACCTGACCGGATTCTGTTTTATACCGAGGGAGTACACCTGACCTGCGAGGGCTCTCGCGTTCTACCTCAATTGAAAGAAATGGAATCACGCGGTGTTAACCTGATTATTTGCAAAACCTGCACCGACACATTCGGCGTCACAGATAACGTTAAAGTCGGGATCATCGGTGGCATGCCGGATATCCTTGAATCACTTCAAAAAGCGGATAAGGTGATCAGTCTCTAGATAGATCGTCCGTAATTTTTGACTTGAGACATCCCTTTGACTATACTGAAGATATTATTATCGACAAATTCATGTGTGGAGGCTTGAAACGATGGCTGAATCGTCCGCGTTTAAGTTGACCTATGCAACAATGTTCAATCCCCCGGAAGAATTACATACCCGGTTTGAAGAAGCGCTGAAAGACAAGAAAAACCATCTGGGTGAAGAACATGCCATGTTCATTGATGGCAAAGATGTAAAAACAGACGAAAAGTTTAACGATATTTCTCCGGTGGATACCGATGTGGTTCTGGGTGTTTTTCAGAAAGGTGGAAGTGAAACCGCCAACCAGGCTATTGCAGCAGCCAAAAAGGCATTTCCGGGCTGGTCGCATACCCCCTGGGAAAAACGAATAGAGCTTCTCAGAAAAGCCGCCTCATTAATGGATGAACGCATCTATGAATTTGGTGCCGTCATGGCCATGGAAGTCGGCAAGAACCGGACGGAAGCACTGGGTGATGCAGCCGAAACAGCTGATCTGATTCGGTATGCCTGCGATCAGGTAGAAGCCCATAAGGGTTTTGTATATGAAATGGGACATGATCCACTGGTAGGCTACAAGGCAGACAACATATCAGTTCTGCGGCCCTATGGCGTCTGGCTGGTGATCAGTCCATTCAATTTCCCCTGTGCCCTCACCGGCGGTCCTGCCGGTGCCGCCCTGGCCGCCGGTAATACTATCGTGATGAAACCCGCTTCAGATACACCCTGGACGGCACGCCTGCTGGCAGAGTGCTTCCGCGATGCCGGTCTACCCGCCGGTGTCTTCAATTATGTTACTGGAGGCGGCTCAACACTTGGCCAGGCCCTGATCGAACACCCGGATGTTGCCGGTGTCACCTTTACTGGTTCATATGACGTGGGGATGAAGCTGTACCGTGATTTCGCCGCCGGTCAATGGGTCCGTCCGGCCATTCTGGAATTGGGCGGCAAAAACCCTGTCATCGTTACCCGCCATGCCGATCTTGAGACCGCCACTGTGGGTATCATCCGCTCGGCTTTCGGGTTGCAGGGGCAGAAGTGTTCCGCCGGATCCCGCATTTATATTGAAGAACAGATATACGATGCCCTGGTAGCCAGACTGGTGGATGCCACCAATAAATTGACCATCGGTGATCCTACCGACCGCAAAATCACCCTGGGACCGGTGATTAATAAGAAGTCTTATAACGACTTTCAGAACTTTGTGGATGACTTGAGACATTCCGGAAAAATTCTCACCGGCGGGAAAATACTCACAGATGGAGCCCTGGCTAAAGGTTACTTCTGTGCTCCCACGTTGGTTGAAAACCTTCCCTACACCCATAAACTCTGGAAACACGAAATGTTCCTTCCCATTTCCACTATCGGCAAAGTGAAAAATCTGGATGAAGCTATCCAGCATGCCAATAATGTTTCCTACGGCCTGACTGCCGGAATTTACGGTAATGATGATGAAATTGCCACTTTCTTTGACCGAATCGAGGCAGGTGTGAACTATGCCAACCGGCCGCAGGGTGCCACAACCGGCGCCTGGCCGGGTTTCCAACCCTTTGGCGGATGGAAAGGTTCAGGTTCCAGTGGAAAGAACGCCGGAGGTTTGTATTACGTCCAACTCTATATGCATGAACAGATCCGCACCCGCATCCGCAAAGCCTAGGGGCGCGCATGGGCAAACTGTGTTCGCTCAAAGAAGCCGTCAGTCAATATGTGCATGATGGTGACCTGGTCTATGCGGCCGGGTTTACCCATCTGATTCCATTTGCCGCCGGGCACGAAATTATCCGTCAGGGCCGCAAGAACCTTACCCTGGCACGTGCCACACCTGACCTGATTTATGAGCAGATGGCCGCTGCCGGGTGTGCCCGCAAGATCATTTTTTCTTATATGGGCAACCCCGGAGTGGGATCACTGCGGAATTTACGATCTTTAGTGGAAAAGGGACTTCTGGAAATTGAAGAATATTCCCATTTTGCCATGATCACCCGTCTGCAGGCCGGAGCTTCCGGCTTGCCGTTTTTACCTATGAATGAAACCGGGGCTTTCGATCTTGAAAACGTCAATCCAAATTTCAAACGGGTAACGGATCCTTATTCCGGCAAATCAGTGGTGGTTGTTCCACCGCTCAATCCAGATGTTGCCATCATCCATGCCCAGAGGGCAGACATCAATGGAAACGCCCAGATTTGGGGCATTCTGGGTGAACAAAAGGAAGCCGCTTTTGCCGCTGAACATGTAATTCTGACCGTGGAAGAGATTGTGCCGGAAGATGTTATCCGGTCCGATCCCAACCGCACCATTATTCCCGATTTGATTGTGGATGCCGTTTGCCATGTGCCATTTTGCAGCCATCCCAGCTATACACAGGGATATTATGATCGTGATAATGAGTTTTATCTGGAATGGGACAAAATCAGTGAAACGTCTGAATCTGTGCAGCAATACCTGGATGAGTGGGTATATGGCGTTCCCGACCGGGATGTCTACTGGAAAAAACTCGGTGAAACCACCCATTCCCGACTGGCCGTCCATGAACAGATGAGTGTTCCGGTGAACTATGGCCAGTATTGATTATTCTTCCACCGAATTGATGATCGTTAATTCTGCCCGTCTTTTACAAGATGGAGATGTGGTTTTTGTTGGTGTGGGCTTACCCAATCTGGCCTGTAATCTGGCCCAGCGAACGCATGCACCCCATTTGCAGATGATTTATGAAGCCGGGGTAATTGGCGCCCGGCCGGCTCGTCTGCCCTTATCCATTGGCGATCCCACTCTTGTGTCAGGTGCAACATCCGTTTGCAGTATGTATGATATTTTCACGCTTTATCTGCAGCGCGGAAATGTAGATGTTGGATTTCTCGGCGGCGCACAGATAGATCGGTTTGGAAATATCAATGCCACAGTGATAGGCGACTATGCGCAACCAAAAACCCGCCTGCCCGGTTCAGGCGGCTCCCGTGAAATCGCTGCCTGGGCTAACCGTTGCTATATCATCACACCTCACCAGAAACGCCGCTTCCCGGAAAAGGTAGACTTCTGTACATCTGCCGGTTTTTTCACAGGCCAGGGTGAGCGAGACCGATTAAACCTTCGGGGCAAGGGTCCACAGGCGGTGGTGACCGATATCGGCATCCTCCAACCTGATGAATCTGGCGAGCTGGTGTTGACCGCCCTTCATCCCGGAAGATCATTAGATGAAGCGAAAAATAATACCGGTTGGGTGTTGAAATGTGATCGGTGCGAAACCATAACGAAACCTCCTACAGAAGAGGAAATTCGTATTCTGCGAAAAGAACTTGACCCAGAAGGAATATATCTCAAATGACGGCTGAAACTCTCCATGTATTGATCACCATGCCTTTTACGGATCAACAGATTGAAAAGATAAAATCAATCTCCCCTTCGCTAAAAGTTACGGCTATTCGTGCACATTTGCCCGGAGAGATTCCGGATGACGTCTGGTCAAAAACTGATATTCTCTACACCGATTCTGTTCTGCCGGAACCCGATCTGGCGCCCAACCTGAAATGGGTGCAATTTCACTATACAGGCATTGACTATGCCATTAATAAACCCATCATGTCAAAGGCCGGTCTGACCGCCACCACCATGAGTGGTGCCAATGCCCCCCAAATGGCGGAGTATGCCATGACCATGATGCTGATGCTGGGGTCCAATATCAAGTTGATGGTTGAGAATCAGTCAAAATCACTTTGGCCGGACAAACGGTGGGAATTCTACAAACTGCACGAATTACGCGGCAGCACTGTTGGACTGGTTGGATATGGCAGCATCAACCGTGAACTTGCCCGCCTTCTACTGCCATATCAGGTTACGGTTCTTGCGGCAAAACGCGACCTGAAACTGCTCAAGGATGACGGCTATATCCCTGCCGGACAGGGCGACCCCGACGGTGATTTCTTCACACGCCTCTATCCCATCGAAGCGTTGAAATCCATGATCAAGGAATGTGATTTTGTCGTTCTGGCTTTACCGCTCACACCAGGGACCCGCAATCTGTTCAGCACAGATGAGTTTTCTGCCATGAAATCTTCAGCCTACTTTATTGATTTGAGCCGCGGCGGCATAACCGATCTGGCTGCCCTGAAGGAAGCCCTGGAGAAGAAAATTATCGCCGGTGCAGCGGTTGACGTTTTTCCAGAGGAGCCACTGCCAGCCAACAGCCCTCTCTGGAAGGTGCCTAATCTGATTATTTCACCCCATGTCGGCGGCGTCAGTCCACATTACAACAATCGCGCTGTGGACCTGTTCTGCGCGAATATCCAGCGTTTTCTCGAGAATGTCCCATTGTTCAACCGGTTTGATCCGGAAAAAGGGTATTAACCGGGTAGAATTATCGGGTTATGAAAAACCCGAACATTGATGTTATCTTTTTTGACCTCGGCAGCACTCTGATCTATTTCGAC
This sequence comes from Leptolinea tardivitalis, assembly GCF_001050275.1. Taxonomy (GTDB): domain Bacteria; phylum Chloroflexota; class Anaerolineae; order Anaerolineales; family Anaerolineaceae; genus Leptolinea; species Leptolinea tardivitalis. The sequence goes on along the minus strand of NZ_BBYA01000001.1, from coordinate 187,448 downwards.
GGGTACCTACCCGATGTAATGGCACATGCCTATCAAGAGCTGGCCGCCTCATTGCTTGAGAGTGGTTTTACCCTCAATAAAGATGTTTTTCTTTCCGAATTCCTTTCCCGCCTCGAAGCCTATCATTCCGAACGGGAAACCGAGTTAACAGAATTTACAACCGAACAGGTTCTGCGGATTGTACTGGAACGGCAGGGTTTGACCGGTATTACCAGCCAGCAGATGCGTCCCCATCTCGCCCGGATGTATGCCGTTACACAGGCCTGCTGGAAAATTGAAGAAGACACACTTGACACTTTGAAAATACTGAAAAACGCCGGTTACCGGATGGGTATTATTTCGAACGCCGGTGATGATTGGGATGTTCAAGTTCTGGTGGATAATGCCGGCATCAGACCATTTTTTGACTACATCAATACATCCGCTGCGGCAGGGTTTCGAAAACCGCATCCCTATATCTTTCAACTGGCTTTCCAGGCAATGTCCGTTACACCACAGCGATCGGTGATGGTCGGTGATACACTGGCCGCTGATATCCTCGGATCCAAAAATCTTGGCATGCACAATGTCTGGATTACCCGGCGGGTCAACAAATCAGCAATCCATTCTCATGTCGATACCATCCTTCCAGACCAGACAATCGCCACCCTTTCAGAACTTCCCGGTTTATTGGAAACCTGGCCTTTCTGACCCATCCCTCCCTTTGAAAGTTTTTCCACCATGCCAGCATTCCGAAAACCGGTTCCGTATATTGCTCTTGGACTGAGTGTGTTATGTTTATCCATGTCCGCCATATTTGTGCGCACAGCCCAGGCACCCGGCGTGGTAACGTCTTTCTACCGGATGGCTACGGCGGCAATTATTCTTCTACCGATAATTTATTTCAAATCCGGCGGGAAATCGACAATCGATAAGCGCTGGTTGTTAGGCCCACTGGCCGCCGGATTCATCACAGCACTTGACCATGCCTCATGGAGCACGGCCATCTCATACACTACAATTGCCAATGCCAATCTGCTGAACTACATTGCCCCTATCTGGGTGGCATTAATCTCCTGGCTTATTTGGAAACAAAAGCTCCCGGGGTGGTTCTGGATAGGTCTTTGCCTTGTGATTTCTGGAACCACCTGTATCTTTGGTTCCAACCTGTTCTTGCATCCAGCTTTCAGTAAAGGTGATGCCCTTGCCCTGCTATCTTCATTTTTTTTCGCGGCATATTACCTGATCACCCAGAAATCGCGTTCCAGAGTAGATGCCCTTACCAGCACTGGTTTGATCGCTGCCGGAAGTGCCATAACGTTGTTAGTGATATGCCTGTTGAGTGGAGCCCCGCTCAGCGGTTACCCGCCAAAAACCTGGGTTCTTTTCTTATGTGCCGGAATTGTTTCACAGGTGTGCGGATACTTTTTTATGACGTATGCCCTCGGCCATATTCCCGCTTCGATCGTATCACCCACCATGATCGCCTCACCGGTCATATCAGCCCTGCTGGCAATTCCCATAGCCGGGGAACCCCTTAATGCTTTCCAGATTGCCGGCGGTATCCTTGTATTTGCCGGTATCTTTCTCGTTAATAAAACCCGTAAGGCAGAAACGGTCAATCCACCGGCAGCAGCCGAAATTGAATAATCACGTCTGAATCAGCATCAATGGGGAGGATTTGAAACGGATATTGTTTTCCGCCGCCTGCCCAGTAAAGCAGTTCCTGAATAAGCCCGGCAAGAAAATGCAGCCAAATCTGGTTGGTACCCTGTGCATCAACTGCCAGATTGGATTGCATGATAATTTCCACATCATCGTCTGATTGACGGATAGAGAAACTGGCTGTGTGCCAATGTTCCAGTAATCCAACCACTTTCCGAATTCCATCCATCAAACGCTTACGGGGAGGTTGCAGTCGAAATTCGAGGCTGTCAATGTCAATTGCCTTCCCGTAATCTCTAACAAGATATTTAAAGGCGGCACATCCACTGCGGAGGAAAAGTCCGCAGGCAGACACAAATCCATAAGTATCAACCGCCTGATGGGCAATCCGTTGAATCGTTTCAATTTCTACGCCATTTCCATAGGTGAAAGCGCCAGGTTGATCCCCCGTGAGAATCTCTCTTATCCCCTTCTGGAAGATTGCATTCACTTCAGGGGAACCGAATGGGTCAGTCATGACGAAATCCTTCTAAAATCCCGTCCTATTCCTCTTCCAATCGTTTTTGAATGATATGGAGAAGGCTCAGTAGAACGTTTTTTACCGGTTTCATTTCTGTGGCAACACAGGGTAAAACCGGAATATCATCTTTTAACCGCAAAGCATGCCGAATATCCTCGACATCCCAGGCATCTTCCAGATCTTGTTTATTAACAGCCACCACAAAAGGCGTATCCGAATGATCTGAAAAAGTATCAAGAATATATCGGGCTTCCCGGAATGTTTCGGGGCGGGTGCTGTCTACCATCAAGATGTACCCCAGCATTCCCTCAGCCAGTATATCCCACATAAATTCAAAACGCCGCTGACCTGGAGTGCCAAACAAATGGAGCACCAATGATTTGTCGATGGTCAGGCGGCCAAAATCGAGGGCGACGGTGGTTGTTTGTTTGACTTTTTCTGCATCACTCGAAATATTTTGTTCAGTGGAGACCACTTCAATTTCACTGACAGTGCGGATAAATTCAGTCTTTCCGGCATTGAAAGGCCCGGTAATGACCATCTTCACAGTCTGAACTTGAGAATCTGAACCAGCCACAGTTTATAAACCTCTAATTCGGGTAATCAACCGATTTACAAGTGATCTCTGCTCGTCCTTGGACTGGTTGGGCAGGAGTTGCGTTTGTGGTAACTGGCGGGCCTGCTCTGTTTTCAATACCTCCACCAGACCTGCCTGGAGCAGACCATAAACTACGCGACGAATTTGCAGGTCATCCATTGAGGTTGCCTGGGCTATTTGACGAATGGAGTTCTTTGGATTAACGAATGAGACCACTTTCCATTCTTCAACAGTCAGGTTGACCTTTCGCAGGTTGTTTTCCGGCCGTTCTGAGAATTTAAGAGAGACATCCAGATTGGGAAGCTCATCCATGAGGATTTCCATTTCCTGAATGTGCCGCGAACCCTCCATGATCAGGTTTTCCAATTCCATATTGAGGGCGATCTTATCTTCAGGCGGCGGTTCGTTGGGGATGAAACGAAACACACCTTCCTGCCATGTAAACAACCGGCGAATCACAGAAACATGATGCTGTTGAAGACTGTTCAAGATCGTTTCACGGGAGACAAAACCGGCATTGATCAGTTGCAACCCCAGTTCCTTATCCCAGATAGCGCCACCCTTATTTTTTATAGCCCGGTACAAATTCGGGCTAATTCGTTGATTCTGGTAAAGAACCGATGCAAGAGAGGAATCTTCATTAGCCATCAAAGCACATGCCAGACGGCCATCCCGGAAGTAAACGTGAGCTGTTTCTCCCTTTTGTATAATTTCCAACATTCCAGTTTTGCGCGCTAAATTAACGAGATTAAGCAGTTGTGCAAATGGAAAGTCTCGGAGATTCCCTTGCAGCGCCATAACACCCCTATCAATAAGAATGCGTAGCCAGTAGAAAAATTATACCGTTCTCAAGGTTTTTGGTCAAATTGAATGCGGTTATAATTGAGTTCTATTCAATCGGCGGAGCGTGCGTCTAATATGACACATGAGACATTAATCATCTTTAATCCAATTGCCAACCTGGGCCGCGCTTGGCCGGTGGCTTCCACCTTGCGTCGGGTTGCTGATGAACTCGGAGGAGCTGATTGGTCTGGTACGGTCTATCCGGGTCATGCTTCAGAAATTGCCACCAAAGCAGGCGAACAGGGGTATAAACGTGTCATCGCCATGGGTGGCGACGGCACCATTCACGAAGTCATCAATGGATTAATGTCCATACCATCCGCCTCTCGCCCTCAACTGGGTATTGTTCCGGTTGGTTCCGGGAATGATTTTGCCGGAACCATGGGCATTCCTCGAAATTCTGAAGAGGCACTGCGCAAGGTGTACTCCGGAACCCCCAGGATGATCGATGTCGCCAGTGTAAAAGATGATGCTGGGCGGGTTGAATATTGGATGAACACCCTGGGCATGGGGTTTGATTCCGCCGTCAATTTTCATTCCCGCGAAGTTCTTGTTTTTCAGGGATTCATGATTTACTTTTTAGCCGTTTTTCGTACAATGGTAGAAAACTACCATCCATTCCGAATTACCGGTACAATAGATGGAGAACCTGTTGACCAGGAAACATTGATGTTCACGGTGTGCAATGGGAGAAGAGAAGGCGGAGGTTTTCTTCTGGCTCCCGATGCAGTGCAAGATGATGGAGTGCTGAACTATACGCTTGTTGGTGTGATTCCCCGGTTAGCCATGTTTTCTGCCATACCTCATTTTCTCAAAGGAACCCATGCCGGATTAAATTATGTAAAAACCGGCACCTTTAAAAAGATAGAAATAAAGTCAAACAAACCTTTATGGATTCATGCAGACGGTGAAATTTTTGCCGGTTTTACATCACATGTTACAGAATTATCGTTAGAAGTAGTGCCAAAAGCAATTGAATTAATCCTATAAAAAACATACAAAAGGTACCGTGCCCGATATAACCCAAACCCTCCAAGATGCCGATCTCGGCTTCCTTAAATTTGTCGCCTCTTCCTGGGAAATTCATGATCTGCCAGATGACAGCGAAGTGATACTGGCTGCCCTGCAAATTAAAGCATCAGATGTCGAAGCTGTGCAAAATCTGGCATCCAACCTGCCCCCGGAAGCCCAGTCTGCCCTGCGCGCCCTGATCCAAAAACGTGGACGGGTGTCTTCCACCCTGTTCGAACGCACGTACGGAGAAATCCGTACCATGGGTGTCGGCCGCCGTGAGCGGGAACACCCCGAACTGAATCCGATCTCAGTAGCCGAAATTCTCTGGTATAGAGGATGGATCGGACGGGCTTTCCTGGGTGGCGGCGGCAGACCGGAAGATATGATCTACCTGCCCGACGAAATCTATGCTGCACTTACCGATCTGGAAGGCGAGGATCAACCGACATCACCCACATTCTCCACCCAGGCTCAGGAAAGCCGCATCTGGTTCTACCGAGATGGTGTGCTGGAACAGGCCTGCACCGTACTAGCGGCTTTGCGTTCCGGTGAAGCCGTGGAAGATTTGCCTCCCCGTCGAGGCGCTGTGCCCACCCCGGTTCTGGTAGCCTGGCTGCGCTGCCTGAAATGTCTGGACGACCAGAATAACATTCAACCTGAAGCCATTCGCCGGTTCCTCGAATCCTCACGTCCGCAGGGTTTATACATCCTCATCCAGGCATGGCGGGGTTCCATGGAGTTTAACGAGCTGCGTATGCTGCGCGGACTTGAATTTGAAGGAACCTGGACAAATGATCCGGCAGATACCCGTGAACGCATTATCGAATTGATCAATTCTGTGGCTGGTGATGATTGGATGGATCTCACGGAATTTGTGGCTGCAGCCAAGCAAAAAGATCCCGATTTTCAACGCAGCGGCGGAGAATATGATTCCTGGTTCATTCGCGAAAGCCGCACCGGTGAATATCTTAAAGGTTTTGAAAGCTGGGACAGAGTGGAAGGAGCCTTGCTGCGCTTCTACATTACCGGTTTACTGTACTGGCTGGGTCTGGTTGAATTGACACGCCCAACACCGGGAATTGTACGTTTCCGCCTGTCTCCCTGGTGGCCTGCCATAAATGGTGACATGGAAATCATTGAGGCAAAGGATAATTCCACACCGCTTCAAATCAATCGAGCGGGTGAAATCCTTGCCCCACCGAGGTTTAATCTGGCGACCCGCTATCAGATCGCCCGGTTTGCCCAGCCTGTGGATTATCAGGGCAAAGGGTATCTCTATCGCATTTCAGCCTCCGGGCTGGCTACAGCCCAGGAACAGGGTCTAACACCCACCATGTTGGAGCGGATGCTCCACAAATACTCCCGCGGAGCAATCCCGCCAAATGTCCGCAATGCCCTGCATACCTGGGAACAGGCTGGTTCCCAGGTGCGTATTGGCGAGGTCATGCTGCTGCGGGTCAGCGACCCGCAGGTTATCCGCCGTCTGAAAGAAAGCTCAGCCGCCCGTTTCCTGGGCGAAAGTTTTGGTCCAACAGCGGTCGAGATCAAACCGGGAGCAGAAGATAGAATCCGCCAGATTCTTGTTGAGATGGGTCTGATCCTTTAGAATCACGTTGTAACCTTAGTTCCCCCGGTCTTCCCGGGGGAATTTTTTTTATCTGCCGGTTTCCATTTGATATTTGACCGGCCAGATTTGTATAATCAAAACAGGAAAAATCAATGGATGAACGTTTTCAGTTTGCCATCCTCTATCCCAGAATGGGAAGGAGATCGATCATGAAACGTTTCATGTTTATTTTGACGATAATATTATTGGTCTTTTCCAGCCTGGCGTTTATTCCAACTGAACAGCTGAATCAAGAAATTAATGCCAATCCTCCCAAAGACACGGTGAAACTGATTTTCATCCATCATTCCACCGGCGAAAATTGGTTGAATGACGAAAACGGCGGACTGGCACGTGCCCTGCAGCAAAACAACTATTTCCCCAGTGATACCAATTACGGCTGGGGTCCCGATTCCATTGGCGACCGGACGGATATTCCCAACTGGCCAGAATGGTTCCGCAGCCCCAATACCCCGCAGATTATGCAAGCGGTATTTAATGAAAACGACCTTCATTCACCCTATGAGCGTACACTGGCTGATCCGGGGGGTGAAAACCAGATCATCCTCTTTAAGTCGTGTTTTCCCAATTCCGCCCTTGAAGGAAATCCAGATGATCCTCCGACCCCCGGCAGCGATCTGAACGTAGGGAATGCCAAGTATATTTACAACGAAATATTGCAATACTTTAAAACCCGGCCTGACAAACTGTTCGTCCTGATCACAGCCCCACCGTTGATTGATTCCACCCATGCCGCCAATGCCCGCGCATTGACCGGTTGGCTGGTGAATGACTGGCTGAAAGAAAACAACTACACTCTACCCAACGTGGCTGTTTTTGATTTCTACAATGTGCTGACCGGACCCAATAACCACCACCGTTTTGTGAATGGCATTATCGAACACGCCGTTAATGACAAACGAAATACAGAGTATTACCCATCTGAAGACGACCATCCGTCCAGGCAGGGCAACCAGAAAGCCACGGCGGAATTTCTGCCCATGTTGAACATCTTTTATAACCGATGGAAATCAGCCGGTGCAGCTCAACCAGTTGAACCCTCAACCGCAGAAACACCTGCCATGATCCCAGATGATGGTCAAAATAACCAGTCTTCCGGGTCACCGGCTGGTGCGGTTGAAGGAATGTTATTCGATTTTGAATCTGACCAGCCCCCCTGGGAAGCTTCAGTGGACGAAGCTACCGGAACAACCGCTCTTGACTGCCAGGCCAGTCCAGCTGCGGCATTTTCAGGAAAACAGGGTTTACAGATCGCATTCAATGTACCTGCGAGTTCCTGGGCAACCTGTTCTTCTTTTTATGATTCGCCTCACGATTTAAGCAAATCTGATGGCGTTCAATTCATGCTAAAGGTGGACGAACCGGGTGTTGTCCTTCACCTGGATGTATTCACCGGTCCAAACGGCGATCGCGCCACATATGCCCGAGAAATTCCATTACAGGATGCCGGAAAATGGTTAACCGTACAAACACTCTGGTCTGACCTGAAACGGGTGGATTGGGAAACGGGCGGCGGCTCTGTCTTCAACCATCCCGGAGAAATCACCGGATTCGCCTTTGGTTTTCCTGCAGGAGAAAAGGGGAACAGCGGTGTGATATATGTGGACGATTTTCAGACTTTCAATGCCAAGTCTTCCCCCAGCGAGCCTCAATCCTCAAAACCGACCGTTCAACCGGCAGAACCATCCCCAACCCCAATGCAATCAAGAGGATTCCTGCCATTTTGCGGCTCGATTGTTTTCATTCCCCTGGGGATACTGGTCATCCTCGGTCGTCGCAGAGGATGACCGTTTTTACTCATAGAAAACCAACCAATAAATTCTACGAAAGTACGAGGTGGATATCATGGCAAATCGTTTGAATTGGATACAGGAAGAGCTGGATACCCTTCAGCAAGCCGGTCTTTACAACCGCATCCGCACTATTGGCAGTCCGCAGGGTGCCTGGCTGGTGGTAGACGGCAAGAAATCACTCAACTTTTGCTCCAATAATTACCTTGGATTTGCCAATCACCCCCGCCTCTTGAAGGCGGCACAGGAAGCCATCAACCGGTACGGAATTGGTCCGGCCGCTGTGCGATCCATCGCCGGAACAATGGAAGTGCACCTTGAATTGGAAAGGCGAATGGCGGCGTTTAAAAAAGTAGATGCCGCCATCACGTTTCAATCCGGGTTTTGCGCCAATCTGGCCGTCATCCCTGCCCTCGTGGGAAAAGAGGATGTGATCTTTTCAGACGAACTTAACCACGCCAGCATCATTGATGGGGCGCGGCTATCCGGTGCAAAGATCATCCGGTTTGCCCATGCAGACCCGGCATCATTGGAACAGGTCATCAAAGAAGCAGCCGGCACCTACCGCCGTGCCTTGATTGTGACAGACGGGGTGTTCAGCATGGATGGTGACGTGGCTCCGTTGGATAAAATCTATGCCATCGCTGAGAACTACGACATCTTGCTCATGGTGGATGATGCCCACGGCGAAGGAGTTCTGGGTACCGGCGGCCGCGGCATTGTAGACCATTTCCACCTGCATGGCAAAGTGGATATTGAAGTGGGAACCATGTCAAAAGCGTTCGGTGTGATGGGCGGCGTGGTGGCTGGTAAACCGGTGATTGTGGACTGGCTGCGTCAGCGCGGGCGGCCTTTCCTGTTTTCATCGGCTGTCACCCCGCCGGATGCGGCCGCCTGCATTGCTGCATTGGACGTATTAGAGGAATCTACAGAGCTGGTAGACCGCCTGTGGGACAATGCCCGATATTTCAAAGCAGAGATGAAGAACCTCGGCTTCGATACCGGTGTGAGCACAACCCCCATCACCCCCATTATGCTGGGAGAAGCACTGCTGGCGCAGCAGTTCAGCCGGTCTTTATTCGAGAACGGTGTATTTGCCATGGCATTAGGCTTCCCCACAGTCCCCAAAGGTAAAGCCCGCATCAGGGTGATGATTTCGGCTGCCCATTCCCGCGACGATCTGGATAAAGGATTGGAAATTTTCAGGAAAGTTGGCCGGGAGCTCGGCGTAATCCAGTAATCCAGCCACAGATTTTCAGGCAATGAAAGATAATCCAAAAGGTCATTCCATGAGGGTGTCCTTTAAGGTAAACTTACCTATTTCCACAGGTAAGGATGTCTCTCATGCGAACAAACCAGAACCAATATGTCATTTCCATCATGTCGCGCGATCGAGTTGGCATTGTGCACGAAGTTTCTCAATCCATCTGCGATCTGGACGGCAATATCGCTGATATCCGCCAGAGTGTTCTCTGCGGTTATTTCACCATGATCCTGCTGGCCTCCTTTCCATCTTCCGTCAGTCACCGCGACATTGAACGCAAACTGGCTGAGGTGGATGCCCGCAGCGAGACGGCCATTGATGTCGCCGTGAAAAAAGTTGACGTAGACGGCCGTCCCTCTGGCAAGACCATACCAGATAATGCCTATGTGCTCACGGCCACCGGACCTGACCGGGTCGGTTTTGTTGCCACAGTTTCATCCTTCTGCGCCAACAACAACATCAATATCCTTGACCTGTCAACAACGAGCGCCAACGGCGAATATGTGATGATCCTGATCACCGACCTGAGCAAATGTCCCTCTATGGAAGCTATCCGCCGTGATTTGCAGGATTTTGCCCGTGAAAAAGGGCTCAGGATTGTCTTACAGCATTATGACATTTTCCGTGCGGTTAATGAGATCAACTTACCCATCCACTAAAGCGGCAGAGACAGGAAACCACCTATGATTCAATCCGATGAAATTCTCAATACCGTTGATATGATCCAGAAGGAAAATCTGGATGTACGTGCCGTCACGATGGGGATCAGCCTGCTGGATTGCCACCGCGAAGACGCTGCCGCCACCTGCCAGGCGATCAAGAAAAAAATTGAACACCATGCAGCCAATCTGGTATCCACCTGCGAAGCCATCAGCAGTGAATATGCCATCCCGGTGGTCAACAAACGGATTGCCGTAACGCCTATTTCTCATGTTGGTGCCGGATTTAAAGCTGACGATTTTGTGGATATGGCCATCGCGCTGGATGAAGCTGCCGCCAACGTGGGAGTGGACATTCTGGGCGGATTTTCCGCGGACGTCTCCAACGGGTTCACCCGCTGGGACCGTGAAATGATCGATGCCATCCCCGAAGCCCTCTGCCGCACCAGGAAAGTCTGTTCATCCGTGAATGTTGGCACCACCCGCAGCGGTATTAACATGGACGCCATTGTCCTTCTCGGTCAAACCGTTAAAGACCTGGCCGAAAAGACCGCCGATCAAGGCGGGTTTGGCGCCGCCAAATTCGTCGTTTTCACAAACCAGCCGGGGGATAATCCTTTTATGGCCGGTGCTGTGCATGGACTGGGACAGCACGAGGTGATGATCAATGTGGGTGTCAGCGGTCCGGGGGTAATCGCCCGTGCATTGGAACGTAAAATCACCCAATCGGGCCGAGAAAACCTGGGGTTGCATGACCTGGCGGAAGAAATCAAACGAACTGCCTTTCGGGTAACTCGCAGCGGTGAATTGATCGGCCGTCAGGTGGCAAAAACACTCAGTATTCCCTTTGGTGTGGTGGACCTGTCACTCGCACCCACCCCGAATATCGGCGACAGTGTTGGGGAAATCATGCAGATTCTGGGTGTTGATGCCGTGGGTGCACCCGGTTCAACAGCCATTATTGCCATGTTGAATGACGCCGTCAAGAAAGGCGGCACTTTTGCCAGCCAGAGTGTCGGCGGGTTGAGCGGTGCTTTCATCCCGGTCTGTGAAGACCGAACCCTGGCATATGCTGTCCGCGACGGCAGCCTGGTGTTGGAAAAACTGGAAGCCATGACCTGTGTCTGCTCGGTTGGTTTGGATATGATCGCCATTCCCGGATCGGTGGATGCCGCCACCATTTCTGCCATTATGGCAGATGAGATGGCCATCGGCATGATCAACAACAAAACCACCGCCGTGCGCATTATCCCGGTGCCGGGCAAAGAAGCCGGAGAAATGGTTTCCTTCGGCGGGCTCTTCGGAGAAAGCGCCATTGCCCCTGTTCGGAATGTCGGTAAATCCAAACGGTTTGTGGAATTCGGCGGAAAGATACCGGCACCCATTCACAGTCTGCGAAATTAATAAAAAAAGGCGGATCGAAAATTCCGATCCGCCTTTAGTTCTACCATCTCTATTTATTCTTCATCCACATCCTGGAACTCGGCATCCACCACATCCATTTTTGATTCTGCAGAAGAAGCAGGTGGTACAGGGTCAGCTGTTTCTCCCGGCAGGTTAACATGATGAAGTTTCTTCAAATGCTCTTCCACTACTTCATCAGGACATAGTTCTACAAATAAATTGGATGCCAGCCAAATGACCAACGCATCATCCACCGGACCGATAGCCAGATCTGGAAATACCAGATAAACCAGGGAGGCTACCGGGATGGCTTTCAAGAAGATATTCACCCGGCGGTCACCCAATAGTTTTAAGATCAATTTGATTCGCAGACCAATTTCCGGGAGAAACCCGCCAGTATAGGGCGTAATACTTCGGTTAGGCTTATTGTCCATGTTCCATCTCCTCTATCATTATAACAATCTACGAGTTTCAAACTATTTTGTTGTATTTTCGAACATGGACGTTCGTCTTCGGGTGATTAGGGGAGCCAGTATCCGCCGCAGATAGTATTTCATTTGTATGATAGAGAACCATGAACCACCCTCGCGCCGATGCACACGCAGCATCTCCGGCCAGCAGCGGTCATCCGCCGCCACAGTTTTACCTTGCTGATGCAGACGGAAATTCGCCCAGTTGTATTGCGGACAATACACCAACGGAGCCAGGGATGACAACCGCACCCACAGGTCATAATCCATCGCAAAGAAAAATGATGTGTCCAATGGACCGATTTTTTTCCAGAGGTCAGCCCGAAAGAAGGTGGTTTGCTGGGGAATATGGACATACCCTTGCAGCATCCGTTTCCGGTCTGTTTGCGCCGCCGGGAAAGAACCGATTACCCTGTCTTGAGCATCAATATAACTGGCCTGACTGTATACAAGGCCAACGTCGGGGTGATCCTGTAAAAATTTAACAGCTTCTGAAACTGCACCGGGATTATAAGTATCATCGGAATTAAGCCACGCCAGAATCTGACCGTTGGCGCGGGCAAATCCCTTATTAATGGCATCAGTCTGCCCTTTATCTGGTTCGCTCACCCATTCTTTGATTCGAGTGGAGTACTTCTTGATGATATCCAGGCTTCCATCTGTTGAGCCGCCGTCAATGATAATGTATTCCAGGTTCGGATAGTCTTGCTCCACCACAGAACGAATGGTTCGTTCGAGGAACTCCGCTTGATTGAAGGACGGGGTGACAACGGTCACCAGGGGAAGATGGGTATTTTCAGGCATGCTCATTTCGGGTGACGCAAATCAAATAGAAGATATCCATCTCCCTCACTCAAAACAGGATACTTTGATGTCAGTTCATTCTTGAGATCCGGTTGGGCATCGAACTCTGAGAACATAGTGATCAGGAAATAATCCATTCCGCTGGTCTTGTCTTTGAAATAACTCTCAAAATCCGTCGGTGCGCTGCCAGCCAGGTTGAAGAGACGCAGATCACCGCTGTCTGGCCAGTAACCGGCGATTCCCCGCCAGCCGTAATACATGAGACGGTTTCCGTATTCACTGGTCAGGGCGATCAACTTGCCGTCTGCCGGGATGGCTTCGCCGATTTTTTTCCAGGCAAGTGGTTCGCCCGCATAGTTTTGCGCCACCATCACAGAACGGCTGACATAGAGACAATATCCACTGGCACAAATCAATACACCCACTGCCACAGTCTGCCAGAACCAGTGCTGCACCTCAAGGCGGGAAAACAGGGCATCTGCCACTGGTGTCAGTGATAAACCAATCAACGGGATCACCATCAGGTGGTAATACTCATGTGTGACCATCTGGTAGGGGAAGAATAATCCGTAGATAAAATATCCAATCCATCCGCCTGTCAGCACAACCTTGAATTCCCGTTTGGCGAGGGCAATTCCCAGCAAAGAGAGCAGAATGTTTGTGAGGGCGAACTGGTTGTGAAGCATCACCAACCAATCCGCATAGAAGTTTGATTCGAGCACGAGATGAGAAAGCGCCACCGTCCAGAAAGAGAAGAAGCTGGAAGAGCGTTGCCCCAGATTGATAATATAAAAAATGACGGATGGAACAGCTGCCAGTCCCACGGCGGCATACAATTGCGGTTTCCTCAACCACAGTCGGCCGTCTTTACGAAACAGGATTACTCCCGCCCAGATCAACACCAGGGGGAACACGGTAATCATTTTGACCAGAACCGCCATCCCGGCCAGCAAGCCGGCAGTTACCGCATCTATCCACCGGTGGGTGTCCATCCAGCGCATGAGACTGGCAATCGAAAGCAGAAGCCACATCACCATCCAGGGGTCTGGCTGAAATGAGCGGCTGGCCAGAATCGAAAATGGCAGGTAAAGATAGAATGCCAGGCCTGCAAGGCTGGCAAAGAAACCGGCATAGCGTCGGGCAATCCAGAAAAGAGTCAAACCACCGATGCACCAGAAGATTGCATTGAGTATGCGTGAAACCCACCAGATCTCCTGCCCGGCCATGAGATAAACACCGGCTACCAGAGCTTCAAGAATGGGCGGTTCATATACTTCCAGAGAGTTGCCCATATTAACGGCTTTGTCTCGCAGTACCGGATCAGCTGATGGATTCCATTCATAATAAAACGACCTGGCAAGAATGGCCGAGCGTAATTGACGGGTGGGGTGAAAATCCAATGGCGGATCGGTAAGATCAAATATGCGGATGCCGAAACCGCATAAAATGACCAGAGCCAGCAAGGCACCCTGAAAAAAACGCCGCTTGTAAAAAGGCTGAGGATTGTTCACGGAGTCTCCGTTGGTGCTGACCTGGCAGGCAGTGGATGTTTCAGGTCATAAATCAAGTAATCATCCGTATGTTCCAAAACCGGGAAAGTTGAGTCCATCATCTGTTTGAATTCCGCCTGGCTGTCATATTCGGCAAAGGATGTGACCAAGAAATAATCTTTACCTTCCACCTGTTCCTGAAAAAGTTTTGCCCGGTCAAATTGCTGGCCAGCTAATTCGCGAACCATGAAATCTCCGGAATTCATCCAATTCTGGGGTGTAAGCCAGCCCCAGTATTCCAATCGGTATCCGTAATCCTGGGTTATGGCCAGCACATGTGAATCGTGGCCAAGTTTATCTCCCAATTCCTGCCAGAGTTTCGGCTCTCCACGGTAGTCATTGCGTTTAAGCGTCACACGCACATCCCAGGCTTTAATACCCACCCAGAAGACCAGCAATCCGAGTATGGCAAAAGAATACAACCAGCGCGGACCATCCAGTTTTGAGATCACGGCGGCAATCATGGCACCGGCTCCCAGAGCGACAACGGGAATAAGCGGTTCCTGATAATAATCATGTGTCATCGCGTGATACGGAAGGGTAAAACTAAAAGCCACATACCCGGCAAACAAACCAAACATCATCCACCGGCCGGATGGTTTTTGCATTAAGAATACCCCGGCCAGAGATGCCAGGAACCATTCAAAACCGACTACACTGCTGATTTCGCCATTCCAACGCAAATACCAGACTGGATCGATCCATAGATTTGGGAAGAAACGCAGACTGAACTGCCCGGCCATCTCACCGCTGATTTTCAATCCATAATAGGTAAACCCAGCAAACGGAAGCGCCGCCAGAATTACGGCCACATAGAATGGGATACTTTTCAGTATGCGTTTGATTCCCCAGGTCGAAAGCAGCAATCCGGCCCAGGCGCCGGCCACAAAGAAGGCAGCCACCGATTTGACCAGCACAGCCAGTCCGGCCAACAGACCGGCAACAAGCGCCCACTTCCAACCCGGTTCAGAAGACCATCGCCAGGCTGCCCAGACCGCCCATAGAATACAGGAAACCATCAGAGGATCTGGCTGGAACGCACGGCTTGCCTCCGCTCCATAAGGAAGAATCAGGTAGAAAGCCAGGGCAAAAACTGCCCCGTTGTGGCTAATCAAACCACGTGCCAGTCTATACAACGGCAATGCACCGAGCATCCAGAAGAGGATGGAAAGAACCCGAGGAATCCGCAGATCGTCGCGGCCAACCATCTGATACCCTAGCGCAGTCAGACTTTCCATGATCGGTGGTTCGATCAAACCCTCTGCTTTCCATTGTTGGAGGGAAGCTGTCTTCTGCCAGTCAGGGATATCGGTCCTCGTCTGGTAATACATACCGCGGGCCATAAGGGCAGAGTGCATTTGACGGGTGGAATGAAAATCAAGGGGAAGGTCATCCAGATCGTAGAAACGAATCACCAGCGCCAGAATTACAAGAAGCAGAACAGTAATCCGGCGCAGCCAGACGGATCGATCAAACAATCGGGTGGGTGTTTCAATATTAGTCAGCATTATGTTATTTTTCAATCGTACCATCATCTTCAGAATCGTCTGTTGTATCAAAAAGGGTATTCTTGCGACGTTCCAGATACTGTAGTTTTAGTTTTTCAACGTTGAAGAACAGACTAACAGCCGCATACCCAATGCGGCGCCATTCAGAAAGTGCGATTGGTGGAAACTGTATAAAACTCCGGATATATGCCCGCAGGGCTTTCCAGGGTTCCCCACCGTCCAGAAGATAACGTCCGTTCATCCGGTTGGCCCCCGCCCAGATACGGCGGCGGTTCTTTTTATACAGATCGGCCAGCCCGGGTTGGTACGGCATCCACGCTGCCAGTTGATAGGCTTCCTGACCAAATCCCCGTGCCAGAGCTACATTCTTGGCTTTGGCATGGATACGCGCCGATGCCCAGGTCTGCGGAACATACACCATCTCTCCATATTGGGCAATGCGAAGCCACAGGTGATGATCCAGCAGGAATCGGTAAGACAGGTCCAATAAACCGGCTTTCAATTGGTCTGACCGGCGCATGAATACGCCTGGCTGCCCGATAATGTTGAAACACATCAGGTCTTTCAGAGTCCAATCACCGTATGTCATCAAATTAAAAGGATGCCCTTCGGCATCTATGGACAGTACATCCCCAAAAGCCATACAGGCGCGCGGATGATCTTCCAGTGTTTTCACAGCAGAAAGGATGGCACCCGGCTGATACAGGTCATCAGAATTTATCCAGGCAATATAATCACCCGTCGCACGGGTAAATCCCTTGTTGATCGCTTCCGCCTGCCCTAAATCCGTTTCTGAAACCCACCAATCAATTCGGGAGGCATATTTCCCAATGATAGCCTGACTTCCATCTGTTGAACCGCCGTCTACAACAAAGTATTCCAGGTTTTCATACCCCTGATCCAGAACAGAACAAATCGTCTGCTCCAGATAGGCAGCCTGGTTATAAGATGGCGTAACAATGGTTACCCGTGGAAGCGCATCCATATCAGGATTTGAAGAGACTGGCAAACTCAACTTTTGGGTAAACAGTCAGCTTGCCGCCTACGGTGGCATCCAGAATTTCACGGCCGGCTTCCCGGTAGGCTTCCCGAGCCCGGATATACCCCTGTTCTGAAGTATCCAGATCGGGCAGTTGCCATCGGAATCCCTTGCCAAAATAGTTACCAGAGAAATGATTGGGATCGTCCCCCTGACTGACAACCGTGGTGTTCGGTTTGCCTTTGGTGGCAAAATTGTGGTCAACACCGATCAAAATTACCTGCTGAAAGCCGAGGTGGAAAGCGATTTGCATTGACACATACGTGACAGTAGCCCCTTCCCATAACCGCCCGCGGATATCCGTAGCGAATTTAGGGCCGGTATATGTGGTGAACAGATAGTACAGCTCTTTCCGGGGCTGCACCCATTGGCGGCCGCGCCAGGAAATAAACGTGGGAATATCCAGTTCCTGCAAATCGGCGGCGCACTGCTCCACCACAAGATCATTGATCGAAACGAAATAGGTTGTTTTGAATCCCAGTTCAGGAAACATGAGATAAAAGCGATTCATTCCGATCGTATTTTCATTCTTCAATGGCGACAGGTCCATCTGCTTGAGACTGGGACCATTGCCAATGATGAAACAACGTTCTCCTTTGCGGCTATCCTTCAGTGCAACCAATCTCTCAATGCTGTCACGACGGCGAGGATCCAGCGTAGCAGAAGGCCATTGCGCCCAGCGTTGAATGGCATCCCTGGAATCACGAAGACCATGAAGTACAGGCTGTGGAAGAGCCTGTTTGGCCGATTCTCGTAGACCGCTCATTCGGTGCTTAACCGGGCGGTGGCGCCGCCGTCAACGACCAGAGCCTGGCCGGTGACAAAGGATGATTGCGTGTTATCTGCCATAAAGTAAATAGCATGGGCAATTTCGATGGGTTGGCCAATTCGTCCATTGACGGTTTTACGTGCCAGATTTTCCAGGCGTTCCTGCAGGGTTCCACCGGCGGCATGTCCCCGGTTCATTCCATCCCGCAGCATGGGGGTATCCACTGCGCCAGGAAGAATGGCGTTCACCCTCACGTTATCTTTAGCAAACTCAATCGCCATGGCGCGAGTCAAGGCAAGGAGACCGCCTTTGCTGGCTGCATAAGCTGATACGCCAACAGACGTTGCCACCGCATGGACACTGGAAACGTTAACAATGGCTCCCCCTCCTGCTGCACGTAACAGGGGAATGGCCAGTTTTGTTCCCAGGAAGACAGAGCGCAGATTGGATGCCATAACCAGATCCCAATCTTCGACGGTATGTTCCAATAGTGGTTTATTCACCTGATAGGCGGCATTATTGACAACGGCATCCAATGAGGGTTTGAATTCTTTGGCTTTACCATAAATTACATCCATGGCTTTCGGATCAGAGATATCCGCTTTTACAAATAAACCATTAGCCGGGAATCCTTCACCGAAATCAGAACGGTCAACACCGATGACGATCCAGCCGGAATCGGTAAATAATTTAACCGATGCACGCCCGATCCCGCCAGCCGCTCCTGTTATCAATACGGTTCGAGATTTTTCTGACATAAGATTATCCCTTTAAAGGTTCAGATGAGTTGGTTTTCAACGATTCTGCCATAATGGAATCAAGATCATCGTGTTTGATCCCGAGATCTGTCAGCAGATTATGGATGGTGTTACGGTGTACGCGTTCCCAGGCGGCCGGACTGGCATTGGAATTGTGCGCGGAAAGCAGTACATTATCAAAAGTCAGCAAAGGCGAATCAGCCGGTAAAGGTTCGATTTCAAACACATCAAATCCGGCTCCACCCAGCAGGCCAGACCGTAATCCTTCCACGAGAGCAGCTTCTTCCACCAGTGGACCGCGTGCTGTGTTGATCAATACGGCACCCGGTTTAATCCATTCCAACGTTTGATGATTAATAATATGGAAACTGGTGGGATTAAGGTCGCAATTCAGGGAAATGAAATCCGCCCGACCCAGTAGATCTTCCAACGTGGTCATTTCGACCCCATTTTCTACAATAAAATCAAGGGCAATTGGGATGATATCGTTACCTAAAATCTTCATGCCAAAGGCACGCGCCCGTCGGATAACGGCCTTACCAATGTTTCCCACACCCACAACACCCAATGTGCATTCACTCAAAGACCGGCCCAGGTATTTCGTCCACAGACCTTTTTTGACGTCGCGGTTCATCCAGGGTATCCCGCGGGCAAAACTGAGCATTAAACCCATCACCGTATCAGAAACCGGCAGGGTAAAGGCATTGGTTGTATTCCTTACGGTAACGCCAACCTTTTCGCTATAGGCTTTATCAATTGAATCAATACCAGTCCCCCATTTTGAAATGACCTTCAGCCGCGGCAGGCAGGCGTCAATAGCCTTCGGGGTAAAGCGGTCGTCACCGCAGATCACGCCGTCAAACTTCCCGGCATATCGTAAGATTTCTTCTTCTGAGAGCCGTTCATTAACATCTGCCACAATGGTTTCACAACCATATTTATGCAGAATACCGGTGAACCGGTTTATGGACGGCATCATGTACGGAGCAGAGATTAATATTGTAGGCATAGTTTTCTTTCGTGGAAATTATACCTTCACAGGCAGCCGGATAGACCGGTTGCAATTTCCATCTATTTGAGGTTGTAGTTTACCGGGCATGCATCATCAGATCTGCGATGCGGAAATCCAGCTCGTTGTCAATATCCCAGGCTTCAGCGCCATCCAGAACAAACATATACGGACGATCGCCTATACGGGTGCGCCGCTTTTCAATTGTCTCGCGGGTGAAAATATAGATACAGGAGTTCTCTTCATAAACGGGGGGCAAATCCTGCGTTTGCAGCAGAATATTCGGGTTATGGTTGATCGGCCGGGTAAGGGCATCATACAACCGACGCTGGACTTTTGTTACTGAAAACAGGCTATCGTATGCCGGGTAATTTGCCTGCATAAATTTTACAGCCGAACGAATGGATTCAACTTTTAACATAGGATTGGTGCTGTGGGTCTGCAGGTAGAGGTCAGCCGGATAGCGGGAAGAATCGTACAACAGCACTTCATTCATCGAGATATCATCAGCCCGCAGATGTTCGGGTCGTTCCAATACATCCACAGAAGGGAACTGGCTGGCAACACCTTCCTTTATATCCGGACTGTCTGTGTCTATAACAATCTTAGAAATTTCCGGACACTGTAACAGGGATTCCACAATATGATGGTACAGCGGTTTTCCGGCCAGCAAGCGATAGTTCTTCCCGGGCACTCGTTGGGAATGGTGACGCATGGGAACCAGGGCAACAACGTGATCAAGGCTCATTCAGACCTCCCTTGTTTGTTCGAACCAGATAATTCATGATACAGAATGGGGTCAACATTTCTGGTTTTTGCCTCCACGGGAATGGACGTTCCTTTGGGATAGTAGAATGTTTGCTTCAATTTCCATGATAACTGCGTGGACGACTGCCGATAACCGAGATAGGTACCCCGGAATTGCGCCCAGCGGAACCGGATGATTTCATACGTACGGTGTATTATCCCATTTTTATTCCTGGCCGCCTTCATCAATGTTCCGGTTCCTGAGCCTGTCGAAGGAGAGCCTGTCGAAGGACCGCTTCCTGAGCTCGTCGAAGGAGAGCCTGTCGAAGAACCGCTTCCTGAGCTCGTCGAAGAAAAGCCTGCCAAGGATCCGGTTCCTGAGCCTGTCGAAGGAGAGCTCGTCGAAGGAGAAGAAATTACATATGAAGGCAGGGTAAACCGTCTTACCTGGCGTAAATCATTAGCCGCATTTGCCAGAAACAACCGGAATAAATCAAATAAACTAAATTTCTCCTGGGGATAAATGCGCTTAAACGCCATCCCCTCGCGCCTGTACCGGTTGAAGATACCCGCCCAGGTTTCATTGTGCACATGAATGATTTCAGCTTCGCTCACATAGGCCACCTGGTAACCTTGTTTCTGAGCCCAATTCGCCCAGGCTAAATCTTCCAATGCCGGAATAGTCTCATCATAGGGGTGTTGTTCCCATAATTCACGGCGTATGGCCGCATTGGCATTGTTGCAAAAAGGATGATCCTGTCGTTTCACAGAATGGTCCGGAAACCATTGTTGAAAGATCATGTGCTCTGAAAACTTGGTCGTCTCCATGCCGCGTTGTTTGCCATAGGTCAATGCCACCTGCGGGTTTTCCAGAGGTTGAATCAATTTTTCCAGCCAATCAGGATATACAGGGTAGACATGTGCACTGGCAAAGACCACCCTGTCGGCTGTGCATTGGCGAATTCCCTGATTAAGTGAATAACCAAAAGTAAAATCCTCCGGTTTGATGTGTACCACGTCCACCGGATATCGCGAAGCAATGGCCACCGTATCGTCTGTAGAACCAGAATCAACCAGAACCACCTGTACATCTTTGATGGTTTGCTGAAAGATTCCTGTGAGCAAACGACCAATGTGTTTTTCCTCGTTATACGCGCGAATGACGATCGAACAGGTCGGTTTCATTCCGGGAGCAGAAAATCTCCGTTTTCTAAAATTCCGTGCAAAATGGTATCCATCGTCGGTGAATTCTTCCGTCGTAAATCTTCAACCGTAAATGGTTTGAGATTTACATACCCCTTCCAGAAAGGATCATCTTGAAGAAAAGCATTAAACGGCAGGGATGATTTGAAAATCTGGTAATACAGGAAGCGACGGGCATTGCGCTGATGTTCTGCTGGAGCTTTAACGCTTTCTGAAGTTAGAAAATCCTCGGCCATTTTCAGATATTCTTCTGCTGACGACGGGAAAAAGACAGAAGGGACCTGCGTGAAACGGGCTTTACCAGCACACAGAACAGGCATACCCATGATGCTGGCTTCCAGTCCAATGGTTGAATTATAAAAGAGGATGAACTTGGAACGCCGGATCAGATCATATGAGCTGAAAGGTTCGCTTGAATCCACAAACTGCACATTGGGTAGATTTCGGCATCCGCTGGCAGACACCCAACCGGCCACTGTCTCACGGCTTTCCTTTCCCGGCCGCTTTTCATCCGGGTGAGCCCTGATGACAAATAGTGTCTCTGGATGTTTCTTGATGATCAAAAGAAGCTCATCCAACCAGGCAAACATATCCGCAAACAGAGTGTTGGCGTGTCCCTGACTGGTATCAAAGATCACATTGGTAAATACTGGAACGATTTGTTTGAAACCGGCGGCTTTTTTAAGAAAACCTTCGTCCAATCCTTTCATCTCCGGCCAGAACCGGATGCCGGCCATACTGAAGTCACCCTGGAACCGTTTTGACAGGTAGGCATCCAACCGGGCATTCTGTTCATCTGAAAGCTCAAAATCCCGAGGGATGTCAATTGGGTATGCGGTAGCTTCACCTGTGGTGAAATAACCGGTAAATGGCATCAAACCGACTTCGTGTGAAATCACCCTGATACCCCGCTGGCGGGCAGCCCAGGCTGCTGATGCCTCCGGATAAAACTGTCCGTTGAACAACACCACCGCCGATGGCTTAAGATCCTCCAGAGTCCGGGAAACCTGGTCAATCACTTGATAAGCGGAGAGTATATATTCACGGAACAACCAGGTTGTTTCCGCATCATCGGTCAACGTGTTCCGGCGCAACACCCACCGGAGTGAAGGCAATACCAGTTCTCCTAAAGGTATTCCGTTGAACGAAAAAATCATCAAATCGGCCAGAGGCAGGTTTTTAATTTTCTGATGAAGATCGACATTTTCTTCTGGCTGCAGATAGACAACCCGTGCATCCGTCGTATTCACAACAGATTGGTGAAAACACGTCTTACAGGGCGGCTTTTGATAGGGCTTGTCGCGGTTGGTTCCTAAAACGCAACGTGAAAGACCGCTTTTGCATACAAAATGGACAACCGGAATGCCTTCCAGTTGCAGACCCCAACCGGTTAATAATTGGAATGCCGCATTTTGACTCATGCCGCCCAGTCGGGTTGAGGCATTAAATAACAGTACCGGTCCATTTCCGGAACTGCTATGGGAAGCTCCAGATATCTGGCATGCCAAATTCTTTACCCTGGCATCATTCTGCTTCCGGGTAATGATCCGTTTGACACGTTCAACATTGCGATTCCAGGATAAATCCACGGTCATCGTTATGGCTTCGACGGCGGAGGATTTCCGCTCGAACAGGTATGAGGAATTTCTTTAAACGCATACGGAGCTTCGTCATCAGAGAAATAACTGACGTCTTTCAACAGAGGGAATGAATCACCGAAATATTCGTTAAATACAGTCCGAAAGGTATTAACCGGGGTGATGGTGTTGTAAATTTTGCTGGATCCGCCATCTGGTAAATAATAGGCGTTAAGAATCTGCATGCGGTGGTCGGCATCCCAACCATGATCACCCTGGATGATGATTACCGGAGGTACTTTGGAATTGTCAATAATAGATTTGACAATCGGAATGATCCGCGAGTTGACATAAGATATGGCATCCAGATACCCCGGATTCACCGCGCCATTGGAAATGTACCGGCCGTCAGGGCTGAAAACAAATGGAGCGTGGGGCGCCACAATGTGGGCATACACGAACTTTTTGCCCGGCAGATTGGGCACCTGCCCCAGTTGATCCAGTGCAAACACCACCTGGTCGTGATGTTTCTCTTCTGGAGTTCGGATATTCTTCACAATGTTCTGTGTGAATTTCGATTTCAATTCATCCACCGTTCGGAATGCCGTAGTTCTCAAATACATCATCTCAAATTCTGAGACATCCCGCCCCTGTTTGACTTTCTCGAGGGGATTGTTATTGGCGATGATATACACATCGGCATCGGTCACTTCGTTCCAGAAGTAGCCGGTTTCAAATGCCACCATCTTATAGCCAAATTCTGCCAGATGACTGCGCACCGGGCTGTGCTGGATGTAATCCAGATAAACCGGCATATCCAGACTTTGATCTCCCTGTTTATAGAGAGTGCTAAAGTCCTGGATATAGTCCATATGCAATGCGGAAGAAATGGAGAGTGCCGTACGGGCGTAATTACTCTGTGCACAGTCAGGAATGACAAAACCCAATTGCTTTAACTGGGCATAAAAACTCGAATTGTCGTAGTTGTAAAGTTGTTTCAGAATATCATCCCGGCTGTATCCATCCAAAATGATGTAATACACATCTGGCAGTGTTTCTGGATCAAGGTTTTTTCCCGCCGCAGAGGTGATAGAAGCGGCTTTTACGGTGTTCCCACCTCTGGCCACATTGGCCGCCCTGATTTCAAATTCACCGATATTGAAAAGAGGCAACACCAACAGGATGATGGAAACGGTATTCAACAACCGGTTGAACGTATCTGCTTTGCGTGCTTTTCTAAAAATCAGCCACACGCCCACAACCAATAGTGCCAACCAGAGAAACCCGAGAAAACGGTGACGGCCGATATCCAGTCCGCCAATCATCTTCCCTTCAATCAGCTGGTAGACATGTCCGTAAGAGTAAAACAGAATAAACAAAAACGAGGAAAAAATGGCCGCAATGGACTTGTTTTTTATAATGAGCAGAGACAACCCGAAGACAATAACAGCCAAAACAAAGCTGATTAAAAACGACCGAATGGCTGCTTCAGGACGAATCTGACTGATATTAGCAGCGAGCAATGCCACTATTGGATAGATTCCGAATAGCAGGGGATGAAAATACCACGGTTGACTAAAAGTCCGCCGTGGTTCAGATATTTTCGATGATGTCATTTTGGACTTCTCGGTTATTTCGAATCTTCGTCGGTTTCTTCTTCCTCATCCGATTCTTCGGGAGAAGACTTCACGAAGATTTTCTTAATATTTTTCCAATATGCTTTTATGGCAAAACCGCCTCCAAGTAAGGCAGCCAGTAGAACCTGAAGAATGAAACTTCCAGAACCCGGATCAAGATACAGGGCGGGTTTACCTAAAACACTGCTTAATAGATGCATTCCGTGGATCATAACTCACTCACATTCCTTTGCCGGTGTTATTCTTGAACCCGGCGAAGTTTTTTCAAAGATGGAAGTTCACTATCGTAAACTTTCTTGACGCCATCGCCGAGTGATTGCTCAGCAACGCGGATATATTTTACCAGTCTTTCAAATCCACTGGGTTCAACAGAGGCAGCCTGGTCGCCGCCCCACATGGCCCGGTCCAGGGTGATATGACGTTCCACCATGCAGGCGCCCATACCGGCAGCCAGTACCGATGGGATCAGTCCGACCTCATGCCCTGAATACCCAATCGGGCAGGGAAACTCTTTACGCAGAGTATCAATCATGCGTAAATTCAATTCTTCCGGTTCACAGGGATATGTGCTGGTGGCGTGTGTAATGATTAATTTCTCCAACCCGATCACACCAACCGCTTTTCGAATCTGTTCCATGGTTGACATACCCGTCGAGAGAATGGCGGGGCGGCCAGTGGAACGAATTTTCTTCAACAAATTTGAATCCGTTAGCGAAGCAGAAGGGATTTTATAGCATATTGGGTCAAAGGCTTCCAGGAAATCAACGGAGTTTTCATCCCAAACAGAGGCAAACCAATCCATTCCCACTTGCTTGCAATATCGGTCAATTTCGCGGTATTCCTTTTCACCGAATTCCACTTTGTAGCGGTAATCCAGATAAGTGATGTAACCCCAGGGTGTTTCCCGCATTTGATTTTTTTGATTATCCGGCACACATAACTCCGGTGTGCGTTTCTGGAATTTAACAGCATCAACACCGGCATGTTTGGCCGCGTCGATCATCTTTTTAGCATTTTCAATATCGCCGTTGTGATTGATGCCAATTTCTGCCACCACATAGGTGGGATGTCCATCGCCAATAAGTTTGTTACCAATTTTTAGCTCTCTTGCCATTTTCAGCCTCTGAGTTTTCTTGTCTGTAAAATGAGGTCACAGATTTCTCGAACTGCACCATGACCACCGGTTTGTGATAATACCAGATCTGCCGCCCGTTTGACCTCTGGCTGGGCGTCTCCCACTGCCACAGCATACCCGACCAGTCGGAAACAGTCCAGATCATTGGTATCGTTGCCTACATAGATCACATTTTCAGCCGGAATTTGTCTATCTTTCAGCAAATTGCGCAGGGTAGTAACTTTATCATTAATTCCATGTAATGCGGCAATTCCCATCTTTTTCGCCCGTGCAGCCACCACTTTGTTGACTTCCATCGAGAGGATCATCATCTCCAGCCCGGCTTCGGATAACAGTCGAACTCCCAGGCTGTCACTACGGTTGGCGGCTACCCGTTCAAATCCGTTCTCATCCACCCAGACGCGGTTATCGGTAATAACGCCGTCGAAATCAAAGACCATCAAATCTATCTTTTCAGGCATCTGCCTGCGCGGTTTTTTGGCCGGGTCAACAAACTGCAATCCTCCATGCCAGACCAGCCATTCGGAGCGAGCCCAATCCTTGGGAGTATCAATATCGATGGTGTACTGGGGATCAATTACCATACCCAGAATCCGATCGCCGGTCATGGAATTTTTGACCAAAATTGATTCCGGCCGGATGGCATCAATGTGACCCGTCTGCCAGTATACGGGTGGTAGGATCTGCCGGGGAGCATTGAAAGGTTCCGGAATACCCGGAACATGCAGCAATGGGGAAATCTGGCCGCTTTTCTCATCGCGCCGCCACATTTTGTATGGGTTTTGCCCGGCAGGCACAACCCCGCGGACACAATCAGCTTCCGGGTTTTGCAAAAGCATGGTCACAGCTCGATCTACACAATCCACCGGTCTGACCGGAGATGTCGGCCGCAGTTGAACCACAACATCCGGTTTATATCCTTCTTTTTCTTCCAGCCACTTCAAAGCATGTTGATAAACCGGCAAATCCAGAGCTCCGTCAGAGGCCAGCTCGGCCGGCCGCAGGAAGGGCGTCTCCGCACCCCACTGCCGGGCAACAGAGGCGATTTCTTCGTCATCTGTTGACAGGATGGTGCGGGTTACAGTTTCAGCATGCAATCCCGCCGCAATGCTGTAGGCGATCAACGGATATCCGGCAAATTCCTTGATATTCTTCCGGGGGATCCCCTTGGAACCGCCACGTGCGGGAATGATCGCCAGTACTTCCGGCTGCTTTACCATGCTGTCCAACCCCCATCTACCACCAGATTGGAACCGGTCATATACGATGAAGCGTCGGAAGCCAGGAACAACACGGCACCGTTCATTTCATCTATGTGAGCCATCCGCCCCAGTACTGTGCGGGCAGAATAATTCTTGACAAACAATTCATCATGATTGTTATAAATACCACCGGGGGTTAAGGCATTGGCCCGAATATTCCGGCCGGCATAGTATGTCGCCAGATAACGTGTCAGACCAAGAACCCCTGATTTTGTCACAGAGTAATACACCGGTTTGAACTGCTGCGGCTGGTCCGGTTTGATATAAATCCGCTGATCAGGTCCGACCAACCCGTAGGTTGAGCAGATGTTGATGATCGAGCCATGATCCTGTTTCAACATAGGGATGACGGCTGCCTGGGCGCACAGGAATAGACCGGTCAAATTTACATCCAGGGCCTGTCTGAAAGATTCCACCGGGTAATCTTCAAATGAATTGCGATTCTCTCCGGCATGTTCGGGATCGAATTTCGGATCCATGGCGGCACTGCAAACCAACGCGTCCAGCCGTCCATATTCTTTAATGGTGGTAACCACAAGAGCATTCACAGATTTCTTATCCACCACATTAACGCCCACGCCGATCGCTTTATAGCCATCTTTCCGGATGGATGCAGCCACAGCTTCTGCCGCTTCGGCATTCAAGTCTGCCACTACAACCCCGGCACCAGCCTCTGCCAGTGTTCGGCTAAATTGTTTCCCCAACAGGCCGGCGCCACCGGTAACCACTGCCGCCTGTCCATCCATACGAAACTTATCAAGAATATTTGTCATAGTTTTTCCTGACTTTCTATTTTTCCACCGCGAATATCATCCCGTCATCCGATTCAAAAACAACCGGGATGTCTTTTGTCAAATCTTTTAACCAGAGACCTTCCACCGGGTCATCCAAAACCTGCCGGGCTTCAAAAACAACCAGGATGGCTTTTCCATCCAGTACAGACTTGCGAATACCCTGCAGAGAGCTTTCATAATCAGGGCGTTTTTGTCGGGTCAACGGGTCAATGGGTGCCAGCAGAGCGTAGGCAGCCCGATCTGCCAGCAAATTGACAGCCGGAACCCTGTTCGTCCAGATGGTGCGAACAGGCATGCGTTTAAGGGCATCGATGGTTTCTGAATTCCGGTAATAGGCACTGGCGTATCCCTGGCCATCGGCATGAAGGTCAATCACCGCCCGGCGTCCATCGTATCCCCAGGATAGGAGAACTGCAACAGCCAGAATCAGTGATAGCCAGGTGCCTGCTTCGTTGCGTTCCCATAAAAGGTTCAGTAGATAAACGAACAACAAGATCAGACAGATAAATGCAGGTACCAGAATGCGGTTTTCCAATGCTGTGCTGGCATCCAGAAACGTGAGGGATAAAAGGAGCACAACAAAGTAGAAAAATGCCTGTATGGTAATGATGAACGCCATCTGTCTGCCTGTTTCCATCTGAAGACTGGCAGATCTTTCAATAGCCCGCCACAGGCGGTATACAAGAAAAACAAGAAGAAAGACTATCAGAACCGCGAATCCGCCCCACAGTCCGGGAGCCCTGGAGTAAAGGTTCAATCGTTCGGGAAAGAGAAAGGTCGTAAAAGTCTGAACGCCTTCCTGAAGTTTATCCGCCGTCAGCGGGTGGTAAAGCAGACTGCGATTGGCCGCATTCCCTGACACCAAAAGATTTCGAATAAACCAGATAATCCCGCCCAATAGAGCAAAAGACAAGAACCAGCCCATCTTGGTCAGGCGATCCTTCCAGGTCTTTGGGGAAACAAAGAAAGCCATCACACCTGTTGCGATCAAAGACAGACCGATATACCGGGTCATATATGTCAGGCTGACCAAAATTCCCGCACCGGCCGCGTAATACCAACCTTTTCGCTCGATGGCATAGGTCAGCAATAATAAAGAAGCCAGCATCAGGGTGATGAACTCTGGTTCACTAAGGGCAAATGTATGTGCCCTTAAGACCGACTCGGATGCAACCATCAGGAGGACAGCAAAAACAGCCCAGGCCTTTGACCGGGTCAACCGAAGCGCTATCCAGGTTGCCAGTAAACAATTTAATATGAAGCATGTCAGACTGATTACCCAGCCGGCTTTAATCAGGTCAATCCCGGTCTTTGCGACAGCCGCCAGAGTGTAAGAATACAGCGGTACATTGACCGTCAATGGTTTGATTTCACCGCCGCCAGAAGTTCGGCTGTACCCGTTTCCGGCAAGGATATTTTCCGCCCCGCCAATATACACTACTGAATCATTAATCAATCCGGGGCCAAAGGGTGTGGCGTACACCAGTGCGGCCAGTCCAGCCGCCAGAATAATCAACAGTGATCCCCAGAAAAGAAAAGGGTGCCATTTGACCGGAATTTTCCCGGAAATCTTCTTAATTTGTGACAATTGTTTCCTCATGAGTTCGCATTAAAGACGAACGTAATTATAATGGACATTGTTCTCAGACCATTTCAAAAGAGGGACTTAAAAATCATGAAGATTGAAAAGATCACTTATGCTGGTTGGAAAAACTGTATCCAGATTGATAATTCAATCATCCAGATCGTTGTCACAACAGACGTGGGTCCGCGGGTTGTATCTTGCGGTTTCAAGGGTAAAGAGAACCTCTTCTACAATAATCCAGATGAAATTGGAACCATTGGCGGCAAAGAATATGTTGGGTACGGTGGTCATCGTCTTTGGGCTGCCCCGGAATTAGCCAAACGCACCTATTATCCAGACAATTTTCCGGTAAAAGTCAAAGAGCTTGCCGACGGTGTCAAAGTGACATCAGACGTTGAAACCAACACTGGATTGCAAAAATCCATGGAAATTCACATGGATGAAAAGGAACCCAAAGTCGTTGTCCGCAATAGCATCAAGAATTGCGGGCTGTGGCCCATTAAATTAGCACCCTGGGCATTATCCGTTATGGCAGCCGGCGGTGTGGCAGTTCTGCCCGTCTCTCCGCGCAATTTCACTCCTGGCCTGCTTCTGCCGTCCCATTGCATCGCCATCTGGCCGTATACCCGCATGACCGATCCCCGTTTTACCTGGGGTGACGATTATATTCTCCTTCGCCAGCAGGCAGATACCATTCCAACCAAGGTTGCCGTGATGAATGAAACCGGTTGGGCTGCCTGTGTCTTCAAGCATGCCGCTTTCTTCAAGTTTTTCCAACGCATTCCTGGGGCCGAATATGTTGACTTTGGTACCAATCTCCAGAGCTGGACAAACAAGGAATGCCTTGAATTGGAAACTCTTGGCCAGTACAAAACTCTGGAACTGGATGAAACCATCGTTCATGAAGAAACCTGGTATTTTGCAGAAAACATACCGGTACCTCATAATGATGAGGATGTGAAGAAAAATATCCTTCCGGTTGTCCAGAAAGTTTTGAAATAGAAAAAGTAATATCAAGATGTCAGACCTCATTGATAATGAGGTCTTTTTTTTACTGTGTGATGAAGGTGGGTGGAACCATCAGCCACGAAAGCCCCACCATGTCCGCCTGCGTCTACCGGTGTTTATACTTGAATTACGCCTGCGGTAGAAGCATCCGGAGACAGTACCTATGTTTTCGGTTATGTCTCCTGCCGGATGCTTCTACCCTGCATTAATGGGATTGATGTTATTTTGAATAATCAACCGGGTAATCATAAATGGCGCCGTCATCCCCAAAGGCATCCACCCGCAGACCGTTGACAAACGTCTCCGCCCGTTCTTTTGCCCGGTCACCATAAATCGATTCAAATTGGTTTTCCAATGAATTAAACACCACCAACAGGCTGTCGCCCTTCTTGAACTCTGCCTCAGCAGGATCATTCCCCTCTGGTCCATCACCATATCTCGAAAATGGATAAACCGGTTTGTCGGCATAAATCTCACCCACCGGTTTGGCCACCCGTCCTGTCAGGTACAGCAACGCCATGGTCTCATTCGTGACCAGATTCTGGCTCTCCGGAATTGCCTTTACTGCTGCAATGATCTTTGATTGTTGCCAGGCGATAGAGTTATACCCCAGCCCGGTTTCGGCATTTTGCCGGACAATCCGAACCGTCCGCCAACCATACCAACCCACAAAAACCAGCATTGCCAGGGCAAAGACAATCTGCCAGGTCTTGTTCTCAGGTTCTCCCCATAAAGAAATCAATAATACAGCGGCGATCCAGATCACCGCTATGTGCACCGGTGACAGCATCCGATTGTCGATCGTAATGGGTGGATATGTAGTCAGATAAACCAGCAGTAATACAGCTGAATAAATCCCGGCAAATATCCACAACATATTCACCAGGCGGCCTGTCAACTTATTTTGCCCTTTCACATTAACCCAGATCGATCCTGCAGCCAGAATGAAAAGAAAGAAGACCACAGGTACCGCCTGAATCCACATCGGATATGATAAACCTTCCTGAAAAGATGCCGGCAGCAGCCAGACCAGCATGGCAGAAACAAATTGCGGCCAGAAAAGCATAAACCGTCCCCCCATTTCCGCTATCGTCAACATGGAACGCGCGCTGACAGAGGCCGTCTGCCCTATCTGCACCAGCACCCAGATACCCAGCGGGATGATACCCACCAATCCCGTTCGAAAAGCGGTAAGCAATCGCTTGTAAAAGGGCCAGGCAGGCCAGAACAGGCAAATCACCGCCCCGGCTGCCAGAAAAGCCGCCGCCGAATAACGAGCTGCCGCTGCCAATCCCAGAAGTAGTCCTGCCCATTCAGGCCAGCTCCATCGGTTCGGGTATGGTTCATCCAGATGACCCAGAATGAGGATCAGCCCGGCAAATCCGAGCAACATAGTGACCGGTTCCGCCATAGCCCATGAATAGACGGGTAATAAAATGGGAGAGCAGGCTGCCAGCCAGGCGGGTAAAATGGCAATCCAATTCCCACCGAATGCTTTTAAAGACGAAAATCCAATCAGAAAAATTAACCCGCCAAACAGAAGAATATTGAACCAACGGGAGACAACCGTCAAATCCAACTGTACCGCCGAAAACGGAGAAAGAATCAGCGGGAACAATGGTGCCGAATATGGCAATAGCCGGAAAGATCCATCCGGTTGAACCAGTCCCAAACCTATTCCTTTGGCCAGGTTCTGGGCGGAGGTCAGATAGATGGTGGCATCACCGCCGACTCCCGGTCCCAACCGGGTGCTCCAGGCAGCCAATGTCATTCCGACGATGGCTGCCAGTAACGTTAATTTAATGCCCGGATTGCTTTTCACTTCTCCACCTGCATCGAAAAGACGGCCATCCCCCCGGGTTGAGCCTCTTCGGAAAATCCGAACCGTTCAATCTCAGCTTTCGTTTTTTCCCAATCCGGGTAATAAGCAGGATCTACCAGCACCCATCGGACCTTCAATTCCCGCAACAGGTCAACACTCTCTTGATCCGGGAAATTTAACAGAATGGGTTTGATTCGTTTGTATTGTGCCGGAGGGAAGGCATTGAAAAATCCGCCGATATACGGTTTCCCATGCACCAGGGTGTAATAGGTATGTTCCTGGTCTTCGGCAATGGAAAAAGGCATTTGTGCCACAGCGCCATCACCCGATTGACTGGCCAGCCAGACATCCACCGGCCGGGCCTGCACAGTTGTAAATTCCGTATAGGGACCTGGATAAAAATCGAATAACACCAATCCAATCAGTCCGGCGGCCATGATCGGTTTCCAACGCAAAGTCATGTGTTTCAACAATTCAGACGCACCCAGTCCGGCACCGGTACAAATAAAAAGCAAAACAAAGATACCAAAACGCATGAGTGCACGCAATTTGGCATAGAAAGGAAAATACTTGAACAGGAGCAAACCGGGGAGTGGAATCGGCAGAGTCGGCTTGGGATAGAAACTTTGCAAAAATGCCGGTGTCGCTATTTCCACCGGGGTACCATTCCAATGGACGTCGGTTCCCATGGCAAGGAGTAAGGCCAGGGCTCCACCAGCCGCCATCAGGATCAATATTGGCTCCTGTTTTAGTTTTTTCCTTCTGGTCCAGCCATAGATGGCCAGCAGGGTGGTAAATAAACCGATATACAGAGTACCTTCGACCCACATATCGCGGTTAAAATGTTGACCAATCCAGGAACCCCAGAGGAAATGATCTGTAGAAGGCAACAAAAAATCGGTCAGGCCGGCAGAATATGGACGCACAATACCCAGGTCACGGTCAGGCAATTCACCTTTACCTGCCAGGCTGACATACGGTGCAACGGCAGCGGCTATCAATGGCAGAGCCACCAATCCGGTAAT
Organism: Leptolinea tardivitalis; assembly: GCF_001050275.1. GTDB lineage: Bacteria > Chloroflexota > Anaerolineae > Anaerolineales > Anaerolineaceae > Leptolinea > Leptolinea tardivitalis. Next base: position 154,383 of record NZ_BBYA01000001.1, on the reverse strand, counting down.
TACCCAGCGAATCCAGAAAGACTTTTGTTTTAAAGCCGGCCGATTGATGAACAAGATATAAATCGCAAAAATAAAAACCGCGATCAGAATGGTCATATATAAATAATACTGACTGGTCAGGGCGATTAAACCCAATCCGAGGCCGGCTCTTAAAATGGCACTCCGAACAGTACCATCGGTTTCTTTTGCATTATCTGTCAGTGGAGATACTTCATTATTTTCCGAGTGGCTGACCAGCAAATCAAAAAATCCCCAGAAGAACAACGGAAACCACTGCAAGCCAGACAGGTTTAAATGACCAATGAGAAAATGTGCAAAATGGAACGGTAGAAAGGCATACGCCGTGCCAGACACAAGTGCAGCACCATTGGAATGGGTCAACCGGCGTATCCACAGAGACATAATTAATCCGCTCAAAATGAATGACAACATATGTGCGGCATTGTAGGCAAACGTCGGGCTGGCAAACAGGCTGAAAGGGACTGCCAGCAGCAGCTGTGCCGGGGTGATTTCGGTATATGCCAGACTCCAGCCTTCAGGATAGTTCAGGAACCAGACATTGAACGGATTGACATGCAGGTCAAACAGGGCCTTCTTGAACCAGCCGATCATCCAGACAAAATAGATATTATCCCCCACCTGCCCGGTCAACTGGCTCCCCATGTGAGTAACGAGAGGCCAGGTCATGAAAATGGTTAGCAGGATAAAGTATCCTGTTGTCAGAAAGGGGAACCACGATCGAGTATTGTTCTTAGGTTTTTCCACGGCAGCTAAGCGATTTCTATTATTTGACGTTTAGAGGCAGACTGATGCACCGCCAGGCATATTTTCAACGCGGCTTCCCCATCGGCCATCGTGCAGATTGGCTCCGCCTGCTTCTTAACAACATCAAGAAAATGCCGCATCTCCGCAATGAAAAGGTCGTTGCGGTCAAAATTAGCCGGAAGGGAAACATCCTGCCAGCTGCCTGTTTCACTGCGGAACAAACGGGCACAGCCATCGGCATTGTCCCAGAGGATGCGGCCTTGTGTCCCGGTGATTTCCATTGTATGTGATGGCGGCTGCTGATAATAATCCATATGAAGACTTCCAACGGCCCCATTCTTGAATTGCAGACCGATTTCGGCATAGTCTTCCACCTGAATTTCCAGATCGCTGATCCGTCCGGAAAAAGCCCAGAGAGACTTCACGTCCCCCAGCAACCACCGCAAATAATCCACCGGGTGACTCAGGGTGACCACAACTCCGCCGCCCAGGTCCGAGCGCGAGGTATAGCTGGCACGGTAATCCTCCCATGGATGCCAGTTGGGGAGGTACTCGCCCCATTGAGCTCTGAACGATAACGGCCGTCCGATCAAGCCATCTGACAGCCAATTTTCTACCTTGTGTAATCCGGGATGAAAGCGAAACTGATACCCCATCAGCACCCGGCTGCCGCCCGTTTCGGCGGCTTTTCTGAACTCCTCCAGCCTGTCGAGCGAATGGGACACAGGTTTTTCCATAAGAATGGCGCAGCCAGCCTTTGCTGCCGGGATGGCCACATCCAGATGCAGTGCAGTCGGATTGGAAATGATCACGGCATCCGGTTTATGGCTGAGTGCGGCATCTATATCGGTTTCGACTGGCAATTCAGCGATCTCATCATCCGGCAGGGTAGACTTATGTGAACGCAACAATACGATATCAGTTTCACCGAGGGTGCGCAGGTTGCGCAGGTGGCGCCTTCCTATCGAACCAAAACCCGCAATCAGGAATTTCATCGGAAATCCTCCGGTTTGGGCTTATCGAGCAAAGAAGCCAGAAACTCGCCGGTGCGTTTCCCGGCTGTTCCATCGGTAAACGTGACCTCATCATGAATGAATTGCTCCTGCTGCGCCCGGTCTGCTTCTGGATTTTGCAAATAGAGGTTGATGGCCGTACGCAACTCTTCTTCATTCAACGCCACCCGTCCGGCTCTTGCTTTGCGGAAACGCTGGTGGGTAGGCCATTCTCCGATCTGTGAAAGCGGAAGCGAGAAACGTCCGGGTTGATTCCAGCCGCCGGGGGCGTCAATGCAGACAGCGACAATCGGCTTTCCATGTATGGCTTCTTCCACCACCATAGTTGAATATACCGTTAGAAACACATCTGAATAGGCCATCATGGATGTTTTTTCAGGCATATCTTCACCAGAGTAATATCCCAATTCACCGCCAAGAGGAACCGGTTCCACCAGATGCACATGCGGCATCTGCCTGACCATTTCCCGTACTTTTTCGCGTTCTGCGGCAAACAATGGTTCACTCATGAAATGGTTGGGGTGCAGACGGATGAGCAATTGAGATGGTTCCGCCAGTTTATCCTCTGAAACCAGCCGCGCCAGAGCTTCAATATTCTGAATGTTGGGCGAGAAGGTGATAAAGCTGCTGGCATAAGAGAGCAGTTTACGGTTCGGATCCAGATTGTGCAGTTTAAAATACTCATCGCGCGACATCAACCACTTTTTGTGGAAATACCCATCATAAGATGGAATCCCACCCACATTTACCCGTTCAGGTAACCAGTCATCACCTTCCACCAGTTCCTGTTTCTGGATTTCTGACCAGCAGGTGATCCAATCAACAGGAGCACCCGGAAGACTGTAGCTGCTGGGGTTATCCCAGCCGACTACCACGGCAGCCGTTTTCACACCGCGCCGGGCCGCCTGCCGGAGCAGATAGCGGTCCAACCGCCAGCCGGGTGTACTGGCAATGACCAGGTCTGGTTTGTATTTTTCAAACAGGTCGGTGTATAAATCCGGGCTGTATTTCAACTGAGCACGGTAGATCAATGTTCGGGCGGCTTTGGAATGGCGCATTAATCCAACGGCCGCCTTCATGAATGGCATAATCGTCCGGCGGCGTTTTGAAGCTTCCACATCCACCTGCCGTACGTGGCTGGTCAGAGCTTCGACGTTGATTCGATTGGATGCCCCCACCCGCCGCAGGAAATTCAACCACCACTGTGCCGAGGGATCAACCGTATCGCTATACTTGCGGCACTGTTTCATTCGCAGTCCTTCAATAATTACACCGGGCTGCCCGAAACGTTTTTCGATCTGTTCTTTCAATCCGTCATCGGTGAGGATGACTACATCTGCTCCGGCTTTCAACAAGGTCGGAACAACATCACTCTGTAAAAAATACACAATAGCCAGGCCGTGATCAGCACTGATAAAGATGGTTTTCTTATCCGGCATGCGGAAGATTCTCCTTATTTCGCCGCCGGGCGGTCATAGTACCAGCGGAAAATGGCATCATACAACGATAATAAGATTTTGCGAACAGGAGGAAAGTCAAGGAATCTCCGGTTTGATGGACGCGGCGCGGCCTGACCGCTTCCTCTGGGATCGATCCCCGGAACGTTGCGCAATGTGTTGGACATATTCATAGCATACGGTTTAACCGGCATAAGCCGGAGATACCCGGCGGCATTTACCCGCTGGTCCAACTGCTTGACCTGCCCCATCGGGCGGTCCATATCAAACGGAAGGAATTGAGCCAGCACATCCTTGCGGGCAGTGAATTGCCAGTGAGAAGCTCCGGCAAGCGCCTGCACACCATTACATGTCAGGCAGACGTCTTCACTCAATTCATAATGCTGTTTGATTTCCTCATCTGACTGGCCGATGGAGCGGTCAAATTCAAGGAAGGTCTCCCAGGGGATGAATTGCCCGTGTTCCACCGCATTCTGTTTTTCGCCCCATTCCAAAGTGCTGGTGTAAAAATCTGGATTGGTCCGAAATGGCCGGGCTGTCACCATACCTACATTGGGGAAAGTCTCCAACAGTTTAATGGATTCGGCCAGCCAGCCGGGATAGAAAAGGCAGTCGCTATCGGCATAGGCAACGATTTCACCCGGCGCTCCAGAGAGCATGATGTTCCAGGCGCCGCCTTTGCCAAGATTCTTCTCGGAAAGAAACAGATATTGAATGCGTCCTTCATCTTGTTCATTAACAAGGTAATTCTTGACCTCTTCACAGGATCCATTATCAAAAACCAACAAGTCAAAAGGCAGTCCGGGTTCTTTTCGGGCGCTTTCCAGACAGACTTTCAAAACATCCAGTGCATCAGAGTAGAAACCACTCAGGAAAGGAACGTAATTCAACACTGCCACGGTGATTCGTTCCGGGCGGGCAACAGTTTTCACATACTTGGCCGGGTTTTGTCCAACACGCATGCGTTTTTTCTCCAAGTCTGATTTATACCACGATGGATCACGCCTGCCGGGAAGACAGTTGGGAACGCCATTCGCGATAGGCCTTTTTCGGGTGAAACAAAGCAAAGAAAATATTTGTAAAAAATGAAGAATGCCAGCGAACCAGAGGTATGATCTCCACCTCACGCCAGAATTTTTTCCAGGAACCGGGGAAACGTTCCAATTTTTGCTCTTTCAAAACATAATTGCAATCATCCAGTGTAAATATTGTCCGATTGCCTCCGCCTGCTTTGACATTTTCAAATGATTCAGGTAGTTTGTAATGCGGTTTGCCGCCAGGAAGATGACTGTAATCGTGATCCTGATGGATGATATTGATGTCAGCACTGCCATCGATAACCTTCCAGCCGCGCTGCCGGGCTTCATAAATCATCCAATTGTCCCAACCCGCCCGGCCGATGGCAAACGGTGGAATGTATGTAAAAACCTGCCGGGGGAAAAGGAAATAATCGCTTCCGCCGCGTGGATGCCGGCGTGCCCGGGTTTTAATATCCTTCTGAAGTCGGTCAACCCAGCCATCAGAAAAATCCAGTTCCTGGCGTACATCCAGGTCCCAACGTTGACCAATGATTAGAAATTGTTTTTCCTGTTCAGCCAGCCGCATGGCAGTGTCCATGAAATCCGGAAGCAGCATCACATCTGTATTAATGTACGCCAGCATTTCACCGCTGGCCGCCTCTCGGCCAAGTGCAAAGATAGAATCAATTTTAGGTGTACCGTACGCGTTTCGGACCACTTCAGGTTTGTGGATGACATCCAAATCACGGGCTGCCTCTGCCACACCTTCATCATCACCCACCAGAATGACTTCGGCGCCAACAGCTTTCCATGAACGAATGGCATTTCGCTGAATAATGGCGATATGCGGATTGGTGAATGGTTTAGGTGCAGTGAAAATGGAAATCAATGTGTCATCCTCGCATCCACATCGTTGAACACTTTGTGTTTGATCTCGGCATTGATGGCATTCAATTCAGGATGTGCCTGTGTCACGGCCAGCACATCCAGCCATGAGAAATTTTCCTTATCGGGTAAATATTCAAACACCCGCCGGATAAAATCAAGATCCTCGGGAGTATCCACCGTCCAGCGTAGTGATCCATAATCAGGAGTGGTGTTCAACTGGTAAATTTTAAACCGGCCGGGAGTATCGTAGAGATATGGCATAACATGCTCGCGCTCATGAGCTTCGCGGGCTTCCTTCCAGGCTCGTTCCAGGGCAGAAAACAGGCAGACTTCGGTATCCAATCCAATCGGATATGTGCGTCCCCAGGGAGGCGGCAGGCGGTTGGCGGCAAAATCAGCACCCTGAGCATGGAATGCAGCTACGGTTTCATCAATCACTCCGGGGTCAATCACCGGGCAGTCTGCCGTTACCCGTACAACAATATCGGCAGCGTACAATCTGGCTGCCTGATAAAAGCGGTCTAACACATCGAACATACTGCCGCGGTAGCAGGCCGTCTGTGATTCCCTGCACCAGGCTTCAACGGCATCATCAGCTGCATCGGTGGTTGTGGCCACGGCCACATAATCTACACTTTTTGCCAGACGGGTTCGTTCAACCACCCGTGCAATCATTGGTTTACCATTAATTTCTTTGAGCACTTTACCCGGCAGACGGCTCGAACTCATTCGTGCCTGCACCAGGGCGACCGTGTGTTGTTTATTTGGCATCCGTATCCTTCTTCCAGGTTAATTTGTTGTAATCCAGTGTATGCGCCCCATAATGGTATGCACCACCATCCAGACTCTGGATGAATGTCACAATATCGCGGCTTTCAGGAAAATCAGGGCGAACATAATAATAATGGGTATCCACCGGGTTGTCACCATAAGCAGCAGCAAGAATGTACTGATGATCGCGGGCATAGGTATCCAGTATGTTCAGCATGGAACCCCAGGCATCTGCAGGTTCTTTTTGCGGGTTGACCGGTGAAAAATCAGCATGGAACATAATCACTTCCGGGTTTACCCTGGCAAGATAATCCATTGTTATCCCACCATTGTGGGCAATCCAGGCATCGTTTAATCCCCACGTATCCACAGCCTGCCATCCGGAGTATAGAGGCAGCAGACCTGCCTCCGTGGAAGCAAGGGTATAGTGCTTGTCTGCATATTGAGACAGGTATTGAGCCACCTCATAACGCCCATCCGATTGATAGGTGATCTGCCAGCGATCAGTCTGTGAAAATGCCAATCCAATGCCAAGAACTAATCCGGCAAGTATGACCAAACCTCTGATTGATGGTGACCATGTTTCAGGTTCAGGCAGACTCAAACCGGCCCAGAGGTCAATCGCAATGAGCGGCCAACTCATCAGAATGACTGGCAGAATAGGATACTGGAACCGCCAGAGGTAATTCATCTCGTTGGATAGCAGCACCCACATCAGAGTAAATCCCACAACCGGGATGAGAACATAAATTGTGGAACGAATGCCATTTTTCCAATCCATTGCCAGTGGGTTCATGGTATCCGTTTTGATTGTGTGCGGGTTATTCACCGGCAGCCATCTTTCCACAAACAGAGCCAGCATTCCGGTCACCAGAAGAGCTGTCAGCAAACCGGCGTAGGATGCGGAATAACGTCCAAAGATAAGTTGCGCATGCAAACTGGAAGATTGTCTGAACAGGCCAATCAGACAGGCCAGCAACAGGATCATTCCTATCGTTCTTGTCACCGATACCAATATCCTGCGTTTTTCAGGAATGAAGAAGCGTTTGATAAATTCACTCAGCACGCCGAACCAATTTGCCTGCAACACGAATTTGTTCCATCCCGCCCAGATCATGCCGAGAATTCCGGCAGCATAGATCAACCAGAAGGGGAAGCTCATTTCCAGAACACCTTTTACCGCTTCACTCAGGCTGTCCGGGTATAACCGTCCTCCCCCTTTTTTATAAAACGGATTGGGTAGTGGATAGCCAAAGTAATTCCAGCGCCACAGGAAATAGGCTCCGCCAAGAAACAGGAACATGCTGCAGAATATAAGGATTAACCGTTTTGACAGCTTCCATCCCAACTTGAAAAGAATGGCAGCCAGCATAAACCCGGCAACCAGCACGCCTTCAGGCCGAGTCAAACCCATTAGCAAGCAGCTCAGGGAAAATGCCGCAGCCCGCCCAATTGACCGGGGCTGTTCCACAACCATCTGGGCTAAAAGCCAGCTCAAGGCACAGAAAAAGGCAAAAAAGGGTGTACCAAAACAGGCTTCGGTATATCTCAACCCTGAACCCAATAGCAGGAAAACAGCCGTCAACACAGCCGAAAGAATGCCACCCTTGAAATATCGGCGGATGCCAAAATAAACAATCATGGTGGTGAGAATATGAGCGATGCCACAAACCCAGAGCACTGTGGACTCAAGCCCGTTGCCCAGGGCGTAGAAACCAGCCAGCACTACCATGAAGAGAAAATCCGTAGCTCCATCCACCGGCGGCTGACCGATGTTCCAGACAATGCCGTAACCCTGTGCCAAATGCTGGGAATACCGCATCAGCATGGCGGCATCTTCTGCCGGATGCACCGGTTTATTGACCGATATCGCTGTCAACCAAAAACCGGCAATAAACAGAAGGATGAGAAGTAATCCATCCCAACGGGTGAGTTGTTTCCTCGAGATCATGACACATTTCCGTGGTGAAGCCGCATGGCCAGTTCATATCCATTCAGCATGATCTTCTGATTCTTATTCCAATCCGCCCGTTCCTCAGCTATGGCCAGGGCACGCCGGCTGATCTCCGGCATATTCTGCCTGACTTTATCCAATGCCAGCAGACGGGCTGCCAGTTGAACGTCATCACCATCTTCAAATAGATATCCAGATACCCCATCTTCAACCCATTCCCGGTTGCTGGGAATATTACTGACCAACGGCACGGCCCCGCAGGACATGGCTTCCATAAGGGAAAGTGATGAACCGTCAACATGCGATGCACTGATATATACATCAGCTTCGTTATAATAACCGGGTAAATCCTCCTGTGAGATCCGCCCCACAAATTGCACCTGCCGGGAGATCGGAGAATTCTTGATCTTTTCCTGCAATGTTGCTTTCAGGGAACCATCCCCTGCCAGCACAGCTTTAAATTGTAGGCCGGTCTTACCGGCTCGGATCAGCCCATCAACCAGTACGTCAACACCATACTGATCTTCCCAGGTGCGGTTGGAAAAAAGGCGCAGCGGTTCATTGGCAGACCTGCCGGCGCGCCGTCCAGTTGGATAGAACAGGTTGTGATCAACCCCCCATGGAAAAACAACGATCCGTTCGGGATCGAACCCATATTCATTAATGGCTTTGGTTTTCACACTATTGGCATCACAGAAGAAAACCGTGGTATGTTCCAAAGTTTCTTTAATAGCCATCCAGATGAGTAATTCACGCTCGGCATCCCACAGCATGTCAAATCCCCACGACATGCTGACCAGCGGGCTGAATCCACTGAATGCCACAGCCCGGGCTACATCATGCATCGGACCGGCATGCACCAGGTCTATCTGCCATCGATCCAACAAACTGGCGATAGTATGGGTGGTTGTCTCTTTTTCTGTCGGGATAAATATCTGACGGATATTTCCCGGAAGTGCCAATCCCGGAGCAGTATATCGGGTCAACGGCAGGAAGAACACATCATGGTCAGATGCGGAAAGAACCCGCAAAAACCGTTCATCGTGAACTCCCAACCCCCGCGAAGCATACAGAATGCGCATCTGACCTCAGACGATTCTATGCCCGACCCAGGTCTGTCCAGCAGATTTCCTTGCCGGCAGGAAGATCATTCAGCAATCGCGTACCGATTACGGCATCCAGTTCGTTCGGCAATATGGCCCCGGGAGCAACCGGACGCAGCACATCGATCATCTCACGAGAAATCACGTCTCCAGCCTTTAAGTCGCGAGCTGCCCTCAGGCAGCGGCGCTGCAGATATACCGTCTGTTTTTCATTCTCGGCCACAAACTTATCACCGGATCCCAGCGCCCGCTCCAACTGGCGGGTGTTCACAACCATATCCTCCCAGCTCTTCGGGTTCATGGCAAATGCATGATCAGGACCTTCGCGTGAATTATCGTCGGTAAAATGTTTTTCAATGACCCGTGCACCCAGAGCCACCGCCCCCAGTATGGAAGCATGCCCGGGAGTGTGATCAGAAAGTCCCAGAATCAGGTCAGGATACATGCTGTGATAAGTGGTCAGTACCCGAAGGTGCAAGTGATTGAAGTTTTCCAGGCTGGCAGTGTAATTGGTATTACACTGCATTAACACAAGCTGCGGATTGATAGCCAGTAAAATGTGGACGGCCCGTTGCACATCACCGATATCAGATGCACCAGTTGCCAGAAGCACGGGTTTATTCTTCCGGGCCATGTGTTCCAGTGCCTCGGGCCAATTGATATCACCTGAACCAATTTTGTAAGCGGGAACAAACGGATCGAGGTAATCAATGGCTTCAAAATCATACGGTGATGAGAAATAATCAATCCCCACCTTATCGCATTCCTCTTTCAAAACCGGTGTCCACTCAAACGGAACCGAAGCGTCTTTATATACTTCAAAAACTGTTTTTTTCCATTTTGCCTGGTGAGATACCTGCCCACCCATGGATTTGAATCCATAGTCTGAGACGATTTTCGGAGCCTGAAAATTCTGAAACTTGGCCGCATCGGCTCCTGCCTCTTTTGCCAGACGGATAAGCATTTTGGCTCTTTCCAGGCTTCCATCATGGTTGGCGGCAATATCAGCGATGAAATAAGTGGGGTGGTCATTTCCAATCACATGATTTCCAATGCGGATTTCCATAGAAGTTCCTCCGTAGTTATTCACTTCTCTTCAGGTATTCCTGTAGTTTTCGTGGGAAACCGGTCAGGTATTGTTCGAAGAAAGCATGGATGCCCTCTTCCACGCCGGGAAGTACGATCTGAAGAGCATCTTTTAATTTGTCTGTATTGAGCGTCAATTTGGGTGAACGCCGGGCGACAAGTCCGCCATTCTTCACAGATACCGGATTGATGAGATGATCATCAAAACCGAAGGCATTGGCGATTCGGCAGCCAAATTCATATTTACTCAACGATACAGGGCTTACCACATGGAACAATCCAGTGTGGTAACTATCGGCCAGGCTCATCAACAAGTCAGCCAGGTGGTTGACAAATAACGGACAGAATTCCACATCGGTGAAGCCATTAACCGTATGACCGGCGGAAAGATTATTGTAAAAAAATTCCGCCAGGCTCCTTTTTCCCGTCAGACTCCAGCCGTAAAAATTCACCCGGGCTACAATGGCATCTGGACAGGCATCTAAAACAGCCTGTTCACCTTTCAGTTTGGTTTGGGCATACACCGATAACGGGTGTGGACTATCAGTTTCCAGATAATCTCCCCTGGTGCCGTCAAACACGGCATCGGTAGAAAGATGCACCAGACGGATATCCTGTTTGTCGCAAATATCCGCCAGCACTCCCGGCACCACTGAATTGACCAGCTCTGCCTGTTCCGGTTGTTTTTCACAACTATCGATATCCGCCATGGCCGCACAGTGGATTACCACATCCGGTCGGATTTCTTCGATCATCCGGGCAATCGCACCATCAGCCGTCAAATTGACCTGCCTGACGTTAAATGGCACTCCAGTTAAACTATGCGAATGAGTAACACCGATCACATCCCGGTGCGCTGATTCGCGCAGTGCCAGGTTGATTCCCAGCAATCCGCTCGCTCCGGTGACCAATAGTCGGTTCATTCTGCGTTGCCCGAATCTCCATTATTCTCAAATGGCGCCACCAGTTCCCGAATCTGGTCAACATTCAGCCATTCTGTATTGGTATTACTGGCATACCGGTAATCTGAAGGAAGTGGTTTGCCCCGTTTTTCCCACTCACGGCCAAACCAATAGGCTTCCGCCGGTTGAACAACAAACATGTCGTCCAATTCAATCGTATTGCGATTTTCGTCTTCCGAAATCAATACTTCATGCAATTTTTCGCCCGGCCGGATGCCTATAATATTGATCCTGGCGTCTGGAGCTATGGCTTTGGCCAGATCGGTAATGGTGGTGCTGGGAATTTTCGGGACAAATACTTCCCCGCCAGACATCTGCTCTGAGCAACGCAAAGTGAAGCGCACACCCTGTTCCAACGAAATCCAGAAGCGGGTCATCCGATCATCCGTGATGGTCAATATCCCATTTTGCCGTTGTTTGATGAAGATCGGCACCACACTACCGCGGCTGCCTACAACATTTCCATACCGCACACAGGAAAAGCGGGTGGCAGTCCCACCGGCGTACGCATTGGATTGAACAAATAGTTTTTCTGCGGCCAGTTTGGTGGCGCCATAGAGGTTTACCGGATTGACTGCTTTATCCGTGCTTAAGGCAATCACCTTTTCGACACCGGCATCCAGAGCGGCATCGACGACATTACTCGAACCGAGGATATTCGTCTTGATGGCTTCCATGGGATTATATTCACAGGCAGGAACCTGTTTCAAGGCGGCGGCATGCACTACCAGGCTTACTCCGTGGAAAGCCCGACGAAGACGTTGTTGGTCACGCACATCACCAATAAAATACCGCAGGCTGGGATGTTCATAACCGGCAACACGCATTTCATGTTGTTTCAATTCGTCACGGCTGTAGACAATGATTTTTGCTGGATGGTATTCTTCCAGCAAAATCTTGATCATTTTTTTTCCAAACGATCCGGTGCCACCGGTTACGAGTACAACCTGTTTTGACCAATCCATGTATCACTCCAAAATCTGGCACATGTGCCTTATTTATATAGAACAATCAGGGGATATTGCCCCTTTTCACCGAAAAATCTCGGGAACCACTCTTCCATCCGGTATAACATTTTAAGATAGATTTTGCCACCGAAAACGGCATGAACAATTGCCCGAAGGTAACGTACATTCACGCTCCGCCAGCAAAATATTTCATATCTGGCCTGCGGAGCAATTTCTGTTTTCATCCATTCCGGACTGAATTTCTTGATAAATGTACCGGTTGGTTCCTTCCTTGGTGGTTCCACTCCAAAACAGGCTGATTTCAACACTGTTTCTTTATCTTCACCATGCTGCCCGGAGAGTGTCTTTCCAAACCATTCCATGAATCTCACAAATGGCCTGGCCAGGCGCATTAGCGGAGAATCCGTCCATCCGTTAACCACCACGGCTGTACAGTCTGGTTTTAGAACCCGCAGGAAGTCAAAATACGCTTTCTTTTGATCCGGCAGCGGCAAATGATGCAGGGTATGAAGGGAAACCAGACCGTCAAATACTTCAGGCTTGAATGGTAAATTGGCCACATCGGCCACCACAAATAAACCGTGGTCACCCAGACGATTGCGGGCTTCTTTCAAAGCCAGAATGGAGATATCCAAACAAACCCGGTGCTGATAACCGTCTGAATATGTCAGATACTCCGGGTACTGCACCGGCCCGGAACCGGCATCCAGCAATAAGTTGCCGGATGGCTTCAAATGACGGTTGACCCGCAAATGACAGCGGTGAATGTATTCGCGTGAAACCGGGCGCAGATCTTCATAACGGGCATTCTGGTAGATGCCATCTCCGACCATCTTCCAACCTACCTGATCGTAGAAGGATCGGACCTGCTGTTTAACATCCTTGTTATCCACTGTTACTCCTGACCGGTTTCTGAGGAAACCCAGTTGATGGGTTCACCCGTCAGATATCGGAATGTTGCATCAAATTCAGTATTATGATCCGGACCCACCACACTTTTCAGAGGGTGAGCCTTGTAATCGTCCCACAGCCGCACAAGGTGCCACGGATACGGAAGCGGGAATTCAAAGAACCAGCGGTAGGCATACATCCAGGCTTTTTCCACCTGCTGGCGGTTCAACCGATGAGCTGCCGGATTCTGTAAAACCTGCCCCAGTGTTTTGTAATAGGCTACCCACGAATCAGGATCAAGGGTAAATCCGCGATTTCGGTAATGAGTCTGGGCGGCTACAATAACCGGCACACCATTCATGGCCATTTCCAACCCGACAGTGGTGGTATAGACCAAGCCGACATCAGCCACCTCAATCAGATCGTAGGTATTCACTTTTTCCGACGGGCCAATCAACCGGATGTGTTCCGGCAATTTGGGAAATACTTCGTGAACCACCTTCATCATGGACGTTCCGTGTGTCAATACTTCACCCGGATGAACGCGGATTACCAATTGCACATCAGGACGACCGGCAAAATACTGCACGGTCCGGCTGATCCACTCCGCCATGGTTTTGCTGAAGAGATGACGCCCGAGTGTCAGGCTGTCACCCAGAACATTTGTAGCCAGTAAAACAACCGGACGATTGTCAAGACCAAGTGCCTTTCGGGCGCTTTCGCCTCCCTGTGACGGAGTTCCCTGCCATTGCCGGGCGAAGTTCTCCCACATAGCGCCGTGTTGACGGGCCATCAACATGGAACGCAGCCGTTCAAACTGATCTTCTTTCAACGCCGTGTTCTGCCGGGCTCTCCACAGGGCATCGGTATCCTGGCGCATGACCTCATTATTCTGGGCCAACCAGATACGCTGGCGTTGATCGCTAAATTCATACGTTGTCACAGGTATTTTAAGTAATCGTGCTATGCGATAGACCACACCCAGTTCCTGAATGGTCCCATTTGGAACGATCACCACATCGGGTTTGTTTTCCTTCATATACGAATAAGCTGTGAGGGCTGCCTCTTCGTTGCGTTCCTTCCTCAACTGGTAGACCTCATTTTTCTGGTCGATTTCTTCTATCTGCAAAGAGTACTGGGTATCAAATTCACTCACCTGCTGAACCAGCTTACTGATTTCATCCGAGACAGGTGCAAAGGGTATTCTTCCACTGACAAATGAAATTGACCGCATCACAGGATCTGCCGCGCTGAGTACCTTGCGGGCATACAGATCCTGTCTGCGCAGATCAAAACGAGAAATCGGTTTTTGCCAGTCTGATTGAGCCAGGTACCCGAGGGTAACATCATGCCCCTGTGCCGCCAGAGCAATACCTGTCAAAGCGGCATGTTCTATCCAGTAATGTAATGTAGCAAAGATAAAAATCTTTTTGCCTGCCGGTGCCGTTTTACGCAATTCAAGGGCATCCTGAACCATGTCAGGCAAGGCATCCTGAAGGTGCCGCAGACTGAAATGGCTGTTAATGGCCTTTCCGCGTTGACGAATAAGCCAGTACAGTTCAACGGTAAAGGGAATTTGACCCAGTATTTCTTTTACAACATCTTTTCCTGCTGCTGCCGCTGTCATTTTTACACTTCCTCAATGTTCCAGGTCAGACGTGGACGAATCGGGCCCAACCGGGGTTCCGGCCAATGCATACCGGGGGCACCGGCAGCATCTATATTAAACGTAAGAGCCTGTTCATCCTGGAAATACCGTTTTACTCGGAAGGTGCTGGCATTCACCGCGATCATAAAACGGCCTTCGTTTAGCATATCAGCCGGAAGCGTACATCGGCTGACATAATGACCGGCTTTACGGATTGATTTCCGATCAAATTGCTCAGGATCGTCCGTGTCAAAGCTGGTCAAAATATATTCACCGCGCATACTGAGCAGATACATACCCACACGCAAACCTGTTATGGGAGCATCAAGTTCGTATTCGATTTCGATTGTCACAGGTTCTGTCGAACGGAGTGTATCCACCACATTCCCTTGAGGATTGCGAACCCGGATGGACACAGGTTTGAATGGCGCCGCATCCGCCGGTATTTCATCCGGCAGCCAGGTCCGCTGTCCTTCCTGTGAAAACCCGGCCGAGAGATAGTAGTCCACAGCCTGTGGTGTCGGAGCCCGCATGGCCAGATGGCCCTTTTCAATCACAATAGTCTCATCAGTTAATCGTAAAATAGCAGACATATTATGGCTGACAAAGAGAACGGTACGTCCCTGGTGAGCCACATCACTCATCTTGCCAAGGCATTTTCGCTGAAATTCAGCATCCCCTACGGCAAGAACTTCATCCACCACAAGAATTTCCGGCTCGAGGTGTGCTGCCACGGCAAATGCCAGGCGCAGGTACATGCCGCTGGAGTATCGTTTTACTGGAGTGTCAATAAATTGTTCCACTTCGGCAAACGAAACGATCTCATCAAATTTGCGTTCAACTTCGGAGTGTTTCATACCGAGGATGGCGCCATTAAGCGAGATATTTTCGCGGCCGGTCAATTCCGGGTGAAAACCGGTGCCTACTTCTAGAAGTGAACCCACCCGGCCATTGATCACAGCCCTTCCTTCTGTCGGATCAGTCACACGCGAGAGGAGTTTGAGTAACGTGCTCTTACCCGCTCCATTTCGGCCAATGACTCCCAGTACCTGTCCCTGTTGCACATCAAAAGACACATCTTTGAGAGCCCAGAACTTGTTGTTTTCTCCTCGTCCATCCCCCAGTTTTTTTACGGATGACGAGAAAGCTGTGGATAATGTTTCACGCAGGGTTGTATATGCGGCAGGTCGTTGACCAATGATGTATTGTTTTCCAAGGTTTTCCGCATGGATGGCTATATCGCTCATGGTTACACCATATCGGCAAAACGCCGTTCCATTCTACGGAAGTAATATAAACCAGTGATCAGAATCAGGAATGATATACCTGTTGAAACCGCCAGCATTCCGGTTGGCGCGCTTGCAGCCGAACCCAGCAAGGCCCAGCGGAAACCTTCCACTACCCCTGTCATGGGGTTGAGTGCATAGATCAGCCGCCATTTTTCAGGCAGCAGACTTGCCGGATAGGCAATTGGTGTCAGGGTCATCCAGAACTGGGTCAGGAAAGGCAGAACATACCCAATATCTCGATAGAGGACATTCATGGCTGAAAGCCAGATACCAACACCCAGGGCTGTAATTAATGCCAGAAGAACAAAGGGGATGATCGTCCAGACATTGGCCGTTGGCATCATGCCATAAAATATCATCATGCCAAACAGCACAATGAATGCCAGGGCAAAGTCCACCAACCCGGAAAGAATGGAGGCCAGAGGCAGTATCAACCGGGGGAAATACACTTTGGTAATCATGTGACTGCTCTGCACCAAGGAATGGGCGGCATCTGTCAAAGCTTTTGAGAACAGCGTCCAGGGGAGCAAGGCAGTATACGAGAAAATCGGGTAAGGCACACCATCTGATGGAACCTTGGCCAGATTGCCAAAGAAGATACTGAAGACCACCATGGTGAGGAATGGCTGCAAAATTGCCCAGGCAGCCCCCAGCGCTGTTTGTTTATAGCGAACTTTCAGGTTTCTCCAGGTGAGAAAATAGATCAATTCGCGGTAGACCCATAGATCTTTCAGGTTCAACGCAGCCCAGCCATTCACCGGCTTAATTACAACTGTACGGGGTGCTTCAGCTTTCACCAAAGCATTACTTTCAACCGTCATCTTACATTTACCAATCTCTATTTGATCGATGATTTGTTGGCACGGTACCAGTCAATGGTCCGGCGCAGGCCGTCTTCAAAGCTCATCTGAGCTCGAAAACCAAAATAGTCCCAGGCACGGGTCGTATCCAACCCACGGCGGGGCTGCCCATTCGGCTTGCTGGCATCCCAGATGATTTTCCCGTTGAATCCCGTCAATCGGGCAATCAAATTGACAAGATCTTTGATGGAGATTTCATTACCAGAACCCAGATTGACTGGTTCTGGTCCGTTGTATCTTTCAGCCGCCATCAAAATACCTTCAGCGGCATCTTCTACATACAGAAATTCCCGGGTTGGTGACCCGTCCCCCCAGACTTCAATGGAATCCGCTCCGGCTTCCTGTGCTTCAACGCATTTGCGAATAAGTGCCGGAATTACATGCGAGCTATCCAGACGGAAATTATCACGCGGGCCATATAGGTTGACCGGCAAAAGGTAAATGCAGTTGAATCCGTATTGCTGCCGGTATGCCTGTGACTGCACCAGAAGAAGCTTCTTTGCCAATCCATATGGAGCATTGGTCTCTTCCGGGTAACCATTCCACAGATTCTCTTCTTTGAAAGGCACTGGAGTAAATTTTGGGTACGCGCAGATGGTACCCAGGCACACGAATTTTTCGATGCCGCGTTTCCATGATTCATGAATAAGCTGCAAACCCATCATGGCATTGCTGTAAACAAAATCAGCAGGGTGTTCCCGGTTGGCACCAATTCCTCCTACCTGGGCGGCCAGATGAATCACGATGTCAGGTTTACTGGTATCCAGTACCCGGCGCACATCATCACCATTGACAAGATCATATTCTTCGATGGTTGGGATGAAAATTTCTTTTGCGCCGCGCTGTTTCAGTTTCTCAACGATAAATGAGCCGAGAAAACCAGCTCCGCCGGTTACACAAACTTTTTTTGATTTCCAAAAATCCTGGTTTGTTTTCGATGTCATTTCGTTTGACTGTCTCCTTCCAGGTGCTCTATGCGAATAGAATCCGATATATTGGACGAAGATGGGTCTTTCCCATCAGGCCATTCGGTGAATATTTTTAAACCGTTGATCGTAAGGTGGGGGACTTGACCAGATTCAAGTATTTTTATATTTTGTTCAGCACAGGTTAGACGGCATACATCCGCCACATCCCCATCACCAGTCAGGGTCACCTGATCATATCCAGCCTGGCGGACTTGTTGAAGAGTAGTCTCCATCCGTTCCCGAACAAGGCGATACAGACGGAACGAATTCTGGATGTAATCCACTGTCAGATTGGCTCGGAGGGCAATGCCGTCAGGCGTAATGATGTACCGGAGTTTGCGTCTTTCTGCATGCCGGACTTTTACGTATCCTTTTGCCACCAAGCGCTTAAGATGCCAGTTAACCGTTCCAACAGCCACACCCACCTGCGCTGCCAGACTCGCCTGAGTGGCATCCGGATTTTGCTCTATATGTTCTAAAAGTATCAGGTCTCTAGCGGAGTCAGGGTTGAGTCCCATTGCGCCGTCCTAAATTCAATTGTTGAATTATAAAACGGTTGTACTACCCGGTCAAGACCGGAATTCCACCCGGACCATTTTTAAGATTACTGGCAAACGCGGTTATCGTCACACACAGGCAGAGTTGCCGGGCAGGTCCATCTGGTCTTTGGAGACCGACGCAGGGTCATGCCATCCTGTCCTTCGATAATAACGGCAAACCAGTCATCATTCAATTTCGAACGACAACCAACAACAGTTACATCAGAACCATTGGGAATGGGTTCCGGGGCTTTATCCAATGGCAATACACCACTCATATTTCCCTGAGGTCCTACCACATCCATCACCAAACGCGGAAAGGCTTGAGCCCGGGCAGATGAAAACCGGTCTGGTTCTCCCTGATTTTGAGGATAAAAACGGGGATAAAGTCCCCTGCCTTCATAAACAACCGCATCAGGTTGAGTGATAAAAGCATCCCACTCTTCCCGGGTAATATCGAGTGATCGAAGCATCCAATCTTCACTCCACTCTTGCCGGATACTGGTTTTATCGAGAATTGTATATCGGGGAGAAATAAATCTGTCAAAAATGGTCGGTGTTCCACCGATTAGGAGAAATATGACAGCCAGATTAACCAACGGTAACATTTTTCTATTTTCAGCAGGATCATTCTCAACCGGCACAAGTACGGTTGTAAACAGGTTATTATTCAGCCACAAATTGATCCAAATAACTATCTGTGCAAGACCAAAAGCAAAGTACAACAGGAAAACCCAATCTGCCGGAAGGATATATCGTCCACCGGATGTTCGGGCTGCAGCAGTAGCCAGGCTGTAGGAAACAAAGAATCCGGCCGGTACAATACCAGAAAAACCACACTTAATCCAACCGGAAGCCATGCCAAGCGAAAAAATGAGCATTGTCAGGATAAAGGGGATTATCTGCCCGGCATTAAATCCCCCAATCCATTCCAGACTCCAATAAGAACCTGGAGCTTTTATAGTCTTCTCCAGAGACTCCAAAGTAACATCAACAGGGAAAACCGCAGCAGCACTGATTACATTATGAAAGAAATGAGCTGAAACATACCTGGTAATTCCTGTAATCCTTATCCAGGTCTTGTTAGTAGACACAGCTTTTTCAGAGTCAGATGGTTTTTGAGCTAATGTTGGATTTGGTTGTGATGTGGGGGAAAGAGTGCTTTCAGGAACTGGTTTCGGAGAAGGTGTATTCAATGCATAGAATGCACGCTGTTCCATGACCACACCATGGAATGTTGACTGGAAATATAACAATTTGCCATGTTGGACATAGGATTGCACCGTCCATGGAAGTATTGCCAAAAGGAAAAAGCCGGCGAATAAAACCACGTTGATCAATCCTTGCTTCCACTGTTTCCAAAATAGTAAAAGAATTGCACCCGCTGCTATCGGTAATAGCAGAAGGGGATTCAAACGTACAAGGGCTGCAAGTCCCAGTACTCCGCCGGCACAAGCCAGGTATTTTTTATCCTGGCGATTATTTACCCAGATCGTAAATGTATACACAAAAATTGCCAGCAGCAAGGTTACCAGTGATTCACTCATGAGTACCCTGGTATTGGTAGAGAGCACCAGGAGTGTTCCCTGAATATTGTTTACTTCTCGAAAAATAATAAATCCTGCGGCCAGAAAACCAGCTAGCCGGCTGTGTGTTCTTTTTCCCAGGAGGTAAAGTAAAACGGGTAATAAGGCAACTACGGCAACCTGAACACCCACAACTGTGTCCATACGGTTTCCAGCCAACAAATGGATGCCTGTCAGAAAGGCAATATAAAGCGGTTTATCTACATATCGTTTTGAACCAAGACCTTCTCCGATAATCGCTCTATGTGCCGAGGTATCGTATCCTGCCGCGTCAGAAAAGGGATACATTTCGCCATTGGGCGAATACGGCCCGGGTGAGAAATAGCTATGTGGCATGGGGGTTTGCGTCCACAGAATTATGGCAAAACCCCAGATCAAAATACCAATAACAAAATCAGACAGTTGATGACGATTAGAGAAGAAACCGGTTGTAGATAACGCGCCCAAGAAAAGGAGAGAGAATACTAGAACACCAATAATCTGTATACCCAAAATGGGAACATTAAAATTATTCCAATACACAATATCAGGAGTGATACCAAGTCGAAAAACAGCCACGGCAACCACAAATACTGACACAATGCATAGCACAATCCGCCATGAATTGATCATTCCAGCGTCAGTTCTTATCACTTTAACAATCGAAACCGGATATTTCTGTTTTATTAACCAGACACAAATAACCATCAATTGGATACTGAACAACAATATCCATATCAGAATGGGTAACAGTCGTTCTTTGTAACCGCCCCATCGTCCCCACTGGTATGAAGGGGAAAAAACCAGAACCCAGGTAATAACAAGTAGTAAACCGGCAGAGAGAATCACGCTAGCTTTGCCAGCGATTTTTTCTATTCCAACCAGAAATTCAGGGGAGTTAATAATTTTCCGGGCAAACCAGCCTGCGGTTAACATCAAAATTAACAGGCCGGTCATGAGCATAAGCCTTTGAAGAGAATACCCAAATGCCAGCGCGTTTCCGGCTTCAGCAGGCATTAATGCCAGCCAGACTATCGAAGCCAGGGCTTCAAAAGCAGTAAGTATTGAACAAACAGTGAAAATTCGACGTGATTTCATGGTTGTGGAAGGGGACATTCAAGACGTTTGATATCTGGACGCACTAAAACTACCGGCTGAGGTGTTCGTAATACAACAACAGCAGCATTAAAAAATGAATTTGTCTGACAGCCAATCAGAATCACATCTGAAGCATTGGGGAAATACCGTACTGGCTCATTGATTGGCAATACAACGTCAAACGGACCTTTGCCAGACGAAATAACAGAGAATGAAAGGTGATCATAAGGCATTGCGCTGAAAGCTGAACCATTTCCACCTGTATCACCTTCTCCGGTTTTCATCCACCGGGGAAACATAGCCATCCCCAATTTGAATGATGCCTCTTTATTCGAGACGAATTTTTCGAGTTCTGCCGAAGAAATTGCGGCCGGCAAGTTCAGATGCATTTTTCGCATTTCATTCATCACAGCAGTGTTATCCGCGGGAAGATATCTCTTGGGAATGGACAAACTCAAAACAGTAGGAAGGCAGGCAATTACTAACGCCAGACCTATGTAAGACCAAAGCCAGGCACCGGTTTTCCACAGGTTGTTTTCTACAATTCTATCTGGTTGTTGTACAGATTCCAGGTCAAACAGCCACAATGTTAGTCCGGTGATTCCAATTGAGAAATAGAATGGTACGATCCAATCTACCGGTATGATGTAACGACCACCTGAAACCAGTGATGCAGTATTGGCAATCAAATAGCCGCCGAGAATAATCAATGGAACAATGGAAACAGATCGGCTTTTTTTCCACCCGAATGAAAATCCGGCGACAACAATCGCCATATTTATCGCCAGAGTTAATTGACCGTTTTGTGTAAAGCCACCGTCCCATTCCTGATCCCAATATGGTAGGCGGATAGTCTCATCAAGTGTTGTGTGGTAAGGAGATGCCGGTAAGGATAACCCAACCGCCACCAGATTATGAAAACCAGTATGAATGAATTGGTTAAGCAAAACTTCTAACGTGGTTTGCGCAGGTGCAACTGCATTGACATCAGAGTCATCAGCTTCTGGCGAGGGTACCATGTCACCGGTATCATTTAGGACAGGGTTGATCCGGTGTTTGAAAATAACCCCCATCGTTTTGCTGGAAAATGAACGGAATGGATCATCGTACACGATCTTGTTGCGTAAAGCCCACGGGGCGAACGGAAGAATGCAGAAAAGGACAAAAATAAGAGCGGAAATCCAGGTAGTTTTCCGCTTGATTCCATTAATAACTATCCAGGCAATCAAGATAAATGGAAGAATAACCAGGCCATTCAAACGGACCAATCCATTCAAACCGAGGATTGTTCCTGCCAATGCCGGGTACGCCAGCAAAGAACGGGGATTCTTCCACCAGTTGATAATACAAAGGCATAGCACCATTAGCAGCATGGCAGTTAATGATTCCGACATGGTCATCTTGACGTTGGTTGCCTGGATGCTGCTGGAGATCGCCAGATTGTTGCTTTGCATAAAAATTACAGACAGACCGGCAAAAATTCCTGATAGACGCGAGTGCAATTTTGCAGCAATCAGATAAACCAGACCGGGCATGATGGCCAGAACGCCCACCTGAAAGAGAATCATTCGGGAATAGTCTGCTCCGGCAATGAGACTGAGGATGGAGAGAAATGTAAGATGAAGGGGTTTATCAATGAAACCAAAGGAAAATCCATTTCCCGTCCAGATAGCCTGCGCCTGCAACATATAATCACCCGCATCAGAAAACGGGTAATTGGCATAATTGGGTGGATAGGCTGCCGTAACATAGCGGCTGATTGGAGTCGGTATTCCTTTCCAGATATAGAAAGCCGTCAACCACAGGATAGTAAATAGAATAACATCCTGCAGCCAGGGAACCTGATCTTTCTTTCCACCGTTTACCCGCAACCAGATCAGCATCAAGATCCATGAAAGACCCATCTGCCAGTGCAAGAAAGGGACTCCAGATTTTCCCCAGTATTGCGTTCCAACACCTATCCCTTTGCCAGTGATGCCTACCAACAGACAAAAGATGATGATCAAAGAACCCAGAAGTAGGCCAGCTGCCCATGGCTGCCAATCCCATTCTGATAGACCGTTTCGAGGTTTGCGCGTTTTAAATAACCAGAATATCCACGCCGCACTGACGGTAACAAATGCCAATCTCAATAGCGGATCTATCCTTACATAAATCGGCCATCGAGATCCCAGAATTCCCGGAGTTAGAAAGCTGATTACCAGTAGTACCAGCCAGGCAACCGGTAAATACAGATTAATCGACTCAACTTGTTTCGCATTGCCAGTAATAGTTGATATCCGAGAATCAACCATTGGTTTTCTAATAATCGAAAGTATTAATGCTCCCAAACTGGCCAGACCAATTATTGCAGGAAACAATAGAAGAATAATGCGGTTTACCGTTATGTTTCCAGGCAGTAACAATATTTCATTCCCGGAAGAGAGACTGAACCAGAAAATATAAATAAATAGTAGGGGTAATAAATACTTTTCCCCGCAGTTAACCAGTTCTTTTCCAAGTGATTTGAACATGGGTGTAATACCCTGGTTTATTTTATAGATTTTTCAAAGAAGATAATCAGACCGATCCCCACCAATATGGCCAGCACCAGTACACTGTTTGCCCATACGGGCGTAAAGGAGACAGCCATGAAGGCCATACAATCCAATATCAATGCAGCAAGGTGCATCAAGAATACTGCCCGGCTGGGATCCAATCCAAGCGCTACCAACCGGTGGTATGTGTGATCGCGATTGCCTTTATAAAATGGAATTCCCCGGCGGAACCGTGAAATCGTGACCATCGTCGTATCGAAAATCGGTACACCGGTCAGCAGTATAGGCACCAGATAAGAAGAGGACTGATAGCTCCCCAATGGATTGTAATAGATGGCCATTACAGCCAGCAGGAAGCCCAAAGTCTGAGCTCCCGAATCTCCCAGAAACATTTTGGCCGGATTGGAATTGTAAAGGAAAATCGCCAGGCAGATACCAACCAGAATGGCACTCATGATGGAAAGAAGATGTTGGCCAGATTCGATTGTCGCCAGGGCAAAAAAGGTAAATGCCCAGCCGCTCAAACCGACGGCAAGTCCATCCATACTGTCAACCAGATTGAATGCATTCGTAATGCCAACAATCCAGAAGATTGTGAGGAAACGATCCAAAATGACGTAGACAATTCCGGATCCACCGAAGAAAAAAGTATGTGACTCCAGAATCTGGATGGATAATCCGGAAACGACCATTAAAATTGCGGCAGCCAATTGACCGATAAATTTCGGTAATGCACCAAGACGCTTGTAATCGTCCCAAATACCAAAGGCAAAAATGATCAGGGCAGAAATCAGCATTTTTCGAATATCAGGATCCTGCCATAAACCTGTGACCAACACCAAAATGGAAAGTGACAGCATCAGTGCTATTCCACCTGCGTAAGGCATGGCCACTTTATGCTGTTTATAGGGTGCCGCTCCCGGATAGTCCATCAGTTTGACGCGCCGGGCGATCAGGATTCCGAGATATCCTGTCCCTATAGTTAAGAGAAGACTGACCAAAATGGCTTGAAAAAGGCCTGAATATTCGACAGCGCTAGAATTCATTCTGTTATTCCGTCCCCCTGAAGTTTACTATAAACTGTCAGAGTTTCACGGACAATCCGATCAGTTGAAAATTCTTTCTCTGCTAAAATTCGCGCATTTAACCCCATCCGGTGCCTTCCTTCTGCATCCATCAGGAGTTTCCGCAGACAGTCAGCCAGATCTCCGGCGTCTTTGAATCGTGCAAGTAAACCTGTATCACCGTTAATGACCACCTCACGGGAACCCGGAGCATCAAATGCCACCAGCGGACGGGCACAGGCTGCTGCTTCAATTAAAGTTTTCGGTAATCCTTCGCGATAGGAAGGCAGGCAGACAATATGAGATTTTGCATAGACTCCGGGCATATCACTCTGCCAGCCCCACCATTCCACTACACCTTCTGATTGCCATTCCCGCAGCATTGCTTCAGGGACAGCAGCTGGATTTTCTGTATATGTATCACCAACCAGCACAAAGATCGCATTCAGGTTCTCTTTTCCTAATATGCGGGCTGCCTGCACGAACTCGGCTACTCCTTTATCCCAGAGCATGCGCGCCGGTAAGACCACTACTTTGCGTCCATCAGGTTCAGGTGTGGGAGTGAAACGCTGAATATCCACTCCAGAGCCGCGGATAATATTCACCTGCTTTTTTTCCACCAGGTTATATTGCTGGAACTGCCGCAGGTCATCCTCATTCTGAAAGATCACCTGGCTTGATTTCAACCCAATTCGGTACATTGTCAGAACTATTGGACGGATAATACGGAGAGAAAGGTTGTTGCCAATAAAGAGGTACCCAAGGCCAGTGATGGAATTCACTACCCTTCGAATTCCTGTCAGCTTTGCAGCAAGAGATCCATACAGAACACACTTCACGGTAAAGTGATGTACCAGGTCAGGTTTTTCCTCACGGTATAACTTTGCCAGACGTAAAATCGTTCCTATTTCTTGAATTGGGTTTTGGCCTTTCCGAGAAAACGGGAAATCAATCCATTTAAATCCGGCTTCCTTAAGTTGTTGCGAATATTCATCACCGGGAGAAACTAAAACGACATTGTGCCCCTCAGCACGTAAAGCCATAGCCAGAGGCAGTCGGAAGTTGTATAAATACCAGGCTGTATTCGCAAAAAGTAAAGTTTTCACATTTGAGTCTGAGGAACTTGAGCCCGCAGCCATTCCTGGAATACTAAAATATCCCAGAGGTAATATTGATTATTGTGCGTTCCAGCAAGATGCTCACGCCATAATTGCCGCACCGGTGCCGGATCAAAAAATCCTTCAGCACGCATCCGATTTTCATCCAGCAGGTCTTCAGCCCAATCACGCAATGGGCCTCGCAGCCAGGAATCAATAGGAACACCAAACCCCATCTTGGGGCGTTCAATCAAATTCTGCGGAACATGTTTGTAAAGCACTTGCCGCAAGAGCCATTTTCCAACCCCGTTTTTGATTTTCATACTCATAGGCAGCTGCCAGGCAAATTCGATCACCCGATGATCGTCCAGGTACGGCACCCGGGCTTCCAGGCTGACAGCCATGCTGGCACGATCTACCTTGGCCAGAATATCATCTGGCAGGTAAGTGATCAGATCCATGTACATCATCCAGCGTGTAAAATCCGGAATATTCGGCCACGTGGACCGGTCCGTCAGGGGTGTGAGCGGTTCTTTGCTTCCTTTTACTAAATTCTCTGGATTTTTCCAGTGAGAGACCAGACGGTAATAAAGATCATATTGCGAATTGACTGATACCACATCAGCCACTTTTTTCATTTTTTCGCCGGCGGTTGGCACACGTAATGATTTGGGAATTACCGGTTTAAATGTATGGAAAATTCCGTCCCATGTATTGGGCGAGAGCAGTCGCATACTTCCAGCCATTGCCCCGCGAACACCAGAGCCCATCCAACCGATCTTTGACCAGATATCATTTCCCCAGAAATACCGGTTATAACCAGCAAAGAGTTCATCACCACCGTCCCCGGAAAGGCTGACAGTAACATATTTCCGCGTCAGTTGTGAGACCAGATATGTGGGGATCTGGGAGGAATCAGAGAATGGTTCATCGTACATGGTTGGCAACAGTGGGATTACCGCCCGTGCTTCCTCAGGTGTAACCATCAAATCGGTATGTTCAGTTTTAAGATGTTCGGCCACCTTGCGGGCATGGTCTGCTTCATTGTATTCATCTTCATGAAATCCAATGGTGAATGTCTTGACCGGCCGGGTACTTTCCGCCTGCATTAACGCTACGATAGCCGATGAGTCTACACCACCAGAAAGGAACGCACCCAGCGGCACATCCGCCATCATACGCAGACGAACCGATTCTCGGAGTAATGATTCCAACTGTTCTTCTGCTTCCGCTTCGGAACCCGTGAATGGATTGGCAAGTCCGGCTTCAACGACAGTCCGGACTGACCAGTAAGTTCGTGGTTCTGGCAAATATCCAGGCTTGTCAAAAGGAAACGTCAATATTGTTCCAGGTGTTTGCTTAAAAACATTACGGAAAATCGAGAAGGGTGCCGGGATGTAGTTATGGCGGGTAAATAATGCCAGTGCATTGCGATCTATATCGCCAGAAAAACCGGGATATGCTCGTAAACACTTTAGTTCGGAGCCGAAAAGTAAAACCTTCCCGCTCCAACCGTAATACAAGGGTTTAACTCCCACCCGGTCACGGACGAGATGAAGTACCCGGTCCCTCCGATCCCAAATGGCGAAAGCAAATTGACCGTTGAAACGGCGTACAGAGGGTTCCAATCCCCATGCGTCTATCGCCTCAACCATAACCTCAGAATCAGAAGTTCCTCTAAAAGCCACACCTGCCGCAATTAATTCATTCCTCATTTCGGCATAGTTGTAAATTTCACCGTTAAATACCATGACAAAACGACCACTGGCCGAAATCATAGGTTGGTGGCCGGTCGGAGTCAAATCAACAATGGCAAGACGGCGAAAACCGAAGGCAATCCCACAGGCAGAATCTACAAATTGGCCACTGTCATCTGGTCCCCGGTGGATAATGGCATCAGACATACGGGTGACATTGGTTTCCAATTCAGCTGTGGTTTGTTCCCGCGAGGTATCAAGAAATCCGGTTATTCCGCACATTTTTATCCTTATTTTTTCTATCGTTTGCATCCATGAAGACGATCAATTTCCGTAGTATACCAGCGATCAAAATTACTTCGGTTCGGCCACAATCCCTATAGTAAATGACAGGCTGGCTGGCAGCCAGTAAAATGGAATGCCGGTTATCTTTTTAATTACAAATCTGTTTTCGACCTGTTGAATAAATTGACGAAAATCAAAACCTTTATGCTCATTACGATGCACTTTGTCTGTTTGGCCAATCACCTCATTCCAGAATTCGGTGAATGAATAAGGTTCATCTTTGCTATCTCGATAGAAGAGTTTTTTTGCCGCATACTTGGCGAAAAAAGGAAGACCAATCTCATTGGGTACACTGAAAAAAGCTGCTTTCGAAGTATTATTTGCCAGGATCGATAAATAGTCAGCCACCATATGGGAAGGGACGTGTTCCATTGTTTCCAATGATATGGCAATATCATAACGTCCAATATGCAAAGCCATTTCATTGGGTGTAGAGCATTGGTGGAAATGGATGTTTTCCTTCCCGGAATAATACTTCCGACCTATGTCCAGTCCGCCCTCCCAATTGGCATCAAAACCGTCGTATAAAGCCAGCTTGAACGGCAGCCATTCAATCGATCTGCCGTCAAAACAACCCAATTCCACAACCCGCTGAGGTTGACCGCAATCGTAGGAAGACGCCACCTGTTTCAGCCAGGCGAATCTCGCCAGGTGCATACGAGCCCGAATACCCCGGGAAAAAAGGCGTTCGTTGTACCCCTCAGCATCATTCATTGGCGGCACTCAATTCTCCCCACATTTGCATATATGATCGGGCAATGGCGTTAATATCAAAGTTCTCCACGATCCGCTTCCGCCCAGCTAATCCCATCTCATTCCGCACCTGTTCTGGCAATTGAAGGATCTCTATGACAGCGTTGGCAAGGCTTTCAGGATCGTGAGGTGGCACAATTCGACCGGTATTTCCCAGCACCTCTTCAACTCCTCCGACCCTGGTCGAAACACAGGGAATTCCACAGGCCATTGCTTCACCCAGAACATTGGAAAAGGATTCGCCATAGGCCGATGAAGACACAGCGATATTACAGGCCAGATGAAATTCCTGCATTTTTGTTTGACGTCCCAGCAAGTGGAAGTGTCCTTCATGCCCGGTATTTTTTATTTGCTGCACAATTTGTGAGTTTTCCGAAGTTATGCCATCACCGCATAGCAGGAAATGGGTTTCTGGAATGGACTGTAAAATGATTCCTGCGGAAGAAATAAACGTGGGATGGTCTTTTTGTTCATCGTACCGGGCCGCCAGACCAACAACCGGAACAGAAGGGTTTAGTCCAAGTTGCTTTCGCAATATTTGACCAATGGTCTGATCGGGTTTGAATGTTGAAAGATCAAATCCATTGGGGATAACCTGCATTTTTCGCGGATTGTATCCAATTTTCTGATGAATGTCCGCAGCAGCCTGCGAACATACAATGATCCGCTCAGGGATGGAATGAGAAAGCAGGGCGCAGAGTCGCACAATCAACATAGTGGATGCCTTGCTTGTTTTCCGATCGAGGGTGCTATTGCGAATATTCCAGGCAATATTGTGACTCCCGGCTTTTTTGGCGGCCCATCCACCCATCAGGTCTGCATGATACATCCATGTTTGTACAACGGCCGGTTTTTGATCGCGAACCAGGTTGACAAGTCTTTCAACATCAGAAAAACCAAAACGCCCGGGTTTCATGCCAAGCGATTTCACGGATATTCCCAATGAACTGATCCGTTTTCCAATTTCTCCTACATCTGTTAATGAAATGACATGCGGCGGGTACTTCTTGCGGTCAATGACGGACAGCAGTTTATACAACATCATCTCGGCTCCACCGACACCGAGACCTGTTATCACATGAGTAACCGGGAAACGGTTATCGTAACTCATTGCTCACCTGGTCAGTGAGTAATCGAGCAGATTCGGCATGGAAAAGTGGGTATTCTTCAGAACCCTTATCTCGCCTGCCGCATAATTCCACCCACCCCTGGTTTTCCGTAAACAACCTGGTTTCTCCCCATATATACACAAATTTCCCGGCTTCCCAATCGTAGGATTGAAGGAATGAAGCACCTTCGGGTATTGATAATAAACGCATTCCCAGATCATACATGGGTGAATCATGCATGCTCACCACTAGATCGGATTTTCGCAGGTTGGGGACAAAAGTCTTTGGTAAATTATCATCTCCTTCAATATTCAAAAGAGATCCCCTGGAAAGTATAGTGACCACGCGCTCTTCCCCATCGTTACACCCATTAGTTTTATCAAGAATTGGAGCATGCCTTGTGAAATGCACGAATAACGGGCCAATAATCAAAAAGCAAACCAGTATGGCAGCAAAAACCCTGATTCCATAAGAATGATCATTTTCAAGATCATTCGATAATAGATGATGCTTTTTAATAGACAACAGGTCAGATAATTCAGTCAACCCGATCAAAGCCAGACCAATGAACCACGGAATCCCGGCGGCATATGTTCTAATCTCAGCATCAAGCGGAGGTACAAATGGGACAGAGAGAATTATCCCGACAAAACCCGCCATAACCATGGAATTGGCAGGCTTCTTTAAATGCCACATTCCCAGGCTTACTCCAATGAACGAGACCAAAGCCATAAGAATTCTACCGATCATGGTTTCTGTCAGTGAAATCCCTTCTATGAAACCAAACATCCCATACCATTCCATACTGAAAAAAGCCTTCCAGTAAACAATTGCACCCTGGATTAATCCTAAAGGATTGTTTCTAAAGGATTCTAATGAATACCGGTACAACGTTCTGGAAAGTTCGGGTTCAACCATATTCAATAATTCAGGATGATCAATACCATATTGTTTCCACCCTTTTCCACCCGCCACCAGACCATAAAGGGTATATGAAAAATTTCCCATAGATGAGGAATTTTCGCCAGCCAAAAAATTAAAAATGGTCAGGTGAATGCAAAAACCAATAATTACAGCTAAGGCTATTATTACGGCCGATTTGATATTAAATCGTGAGTCTTTTCGGAAAAACCAACCGCTCCAGATGACCAGCATTGGAAGAATAAAAAAAGGCCCTGCTCTGGCAATCAAGCCGAGGCATAGAAGTAATGTCCCCCAAAAAGCATCGCCCACCTTTTTTCGAGAGGCGCTGCGCCACAGAAGCCCAAAACCTATTATTCCGAGGGGTAATCCCAGAATCTCGCTCATTGTGGAACCAATGAATCGGCGTATGAACAGGAAAACGCCAACGATAAAAATACCCGCCAGTAATGGGCCGCTGCTTTGTTTGATTTCTTTAGCAGAAAAATAAACAGCCAGTATGATCAGAAGTATTGTGCATGCAATGGCAAATTGGAGGTTTTCATTGCCTAATGCATAAAAAATTCCGAGGACTGCCGGAAACAATGGCCGTCTCGCTGAAAAATCATGAAAAGGCAGCCCTACAGAAAGCAATCTGGCGCCATGATAGTATCCATTGGCATCGTTATAGGGAAGCAATCCTCCGATTATATTTAAGTCAGTAATACCACTGGCCCAAACCCCGATCAGGGAGCCACCAAAGAGAATTACCAATAGCAAGAATACAATAAGGTTTTGCCATTTTGTTTTCTGTCGATATGCAAAATGAAAAAGCCAGATAAACAAAAAGGGAATAAGCAGACTTCCCTTTCGAAGTATTAATCCAATATTCGAAGGAAAGAAAATCAAACCAATGCACAAAATTGCCAACAGAAAAAACAGACTAATTGCATACAGGTTTCTCAGGTTTTCAACTAATTGTGATTTTTCTATCCAGAAGAAATATATCAATAAGAAGGACAAAAAAAAGACTGCCAACCAGTAAATGATTGGAGATATCCGTTGAAGAACCTGGACAGATCCCGGAAATATCTGGTTCCCGAAGAATATGACAATGAGCGAAGCCAGGATTCCACACCAGGCAGTCAGTATGCTCCATGGTCGATCTGATTCCCATCCAGAAATGTGTAAAACTTGTGATGTGAACTCAAAATCACGGGCAATATGTGTACAAATAACGGAAAAACCAATCGTTCCAACAAATATGATCAGAGCTTCCAATAACCGGAATAAGGAGAATCCAAGCAAAATTGAGTTTTTGGAATCTGCCGGAATAGCCAATAAATAGATTAGTGAACATAATCCGGCAAGTGCACCAACCAGCCAGGGAATAAGAAAAATCACCTGTCTATGGGTTCGGATTTTCAAGAAACCAATCATATGAACTTAATCCGGCTGGCGGCAAAAGATACCATTTTTAAGAGCAGCCAACCGTGACTCCATCGTTGAATATTTGTGGTGCCGTACGTTCGTTCGCGGTAACGGATAGGAAGATCAATTATTTTTAATGTCTGTTTAGCAGCTCCAAATAAGAGGTCAAAATCGCCAAAAGGATCAAAATTTCCGAAATAGTTACGGTTACGGGCAATCAACTCATAGTCATCCCTGCGTAAAACTTTCGTTCCACAAAGCGTATCTTTCACTGATTGTCCTAAAAGCCAGGAAAAAGCCATAGAAAAGAATTTATTTCCGAGCAGGTTAAAGAACCGCATTGCCTGTTTTTCCATGGGATACACAAGCCGCACCCCATTAATAAAATCTCCCTTGCCTTCTACAAGGGCGTCATAAAACCGTGGCAGATCTTCTGGTGGCACTGTAAGATCTGCATCTAGAATCATGAAAATATCACCCTTTGCCTTACTGTAACCTAAACGTACAGCATCACCCTTGCCTTTTCCTGTTTGCTGCCAGATCTGGCAACGGCGTTCCGGGTGAGCCGCTACTTCCCTCTGGATGGCAGAAAATGTGTCATCTGTGGAATTGCCTTCCACGAATACAATTTCGGTTCCCCCACCCATTTCCGGAACCCGTTTCATGATTTGCGGAATATTCCCCGATTCATTCCGCGCAGGAACAATGACCGAAACAATTGGTTTCTGGATTGATTGAGTATCCGGTTCCGGGCGGGCGATCATCATGTTGGTGAGTGCAAGAAAATTGAAAGGCCAAATTTTCACCAGGAATTTATTAAAGAACAAGTCAATAACAGGGGTTGTTACCGGCCAGAGTATCTCATGCCATGAGCGAATCACTTCCAGATTCTCGAGATTCAACAGGTTGGCGATATCCTCAACTGTCAACCAGTTTTGATACAGAGAGGGTTTAGCCATATGCAAAAATTGAGCCAACCCCAATGGAAGCTCCCACAACCGACTGTAAATATTAATGATTATCCGTGTCCGAGGATGAGAGAGGCGGCGTACTTCCTTGAAAACAGTTTGTACATCCCAGAGATCGTTCAGGAGATCGGAAAGGATAATTACATCAAAAGGCTCTTTCAAACCTATATGCATGGCGTCAGCCTGAAAGAAAAGCAGTTCCTGATGGCGGGCTGACGCGCGTTTGACCATTTCTCCAGAAAAATCAATGCCAACCCCCGAAGATGGTTGCAATCCGGCGAGCAGATCACCCTGCCCACAGCCAATTTCCAACACGCGTAATTTTGGGGAAACCAAAAACCGATAGATTTCCAGAATCCGGCGATGGTAGTACCCTCCCAGACCTGTCCAACCATCAAGCCCTTTGGCCATTTGGTCATAATGTGCCTGACGAGCTCCCCGATAGTTTATTTCAGCACTTTGCTCCATGTTTTGCTCATTAATGGGTTTCAATTCAAATTATCCTGGTGAATCAAACTCGGCAGAAGTGGCAGATACCATTTTTGCCACACTGAATTCCTTTTCAATACGAAGTCTTGCCATTTTCCCCAGATTTTTCCGATCATCTCGGGGCAATTCTGCCATTCTTAAGATGGCATCTGCCAGAGAATTCGGATTCCCGGCAGGGGTTGTATACCCGGTTTCACCGACAATATGGGGAGAATCACCGACTTCAGTCACCACACAGGGAACCTGGCATGACATGGCTTCGGCAATTACATTTGAGAACCCTTCACCTACTGATGAGGAGACACAAATATCCAGAGCATTATAAATCGGAACCGGATTTGTTTCAGCCGGGATTATTTGCACCACTGTCTCAAGATTAGAACTTCTTATGTCTTGTTTCAGCAGGTCATAATATTGAGGATTTCCGTCCCCGACAATGAGGAAACGCAGGTTTGTGTTTTTTCCATGAAGTATTGAAGCGGCTTTGATAAACGAACGGTGATCCTTAACGGGGTCAAGTCTGCCAATAATACCGATTACAATCTCATCGGGGCGGAATTTCAATTCATTTCTCTTTTTTTCACGGATAGTCTGATCGGAAATAAAGGTATCTGTGTCAATGCCGTTGGGGATAACTACAATCTTTTTACCAGGGATTCCCCTTTCGATAGCGAGTTTTGCCCCTATATATGAATTGATGATTATGCGATCACTAAATCTGGCAAAATGATCTTCCAACCAATAAAGCAGGGTGGAAAGAAAGTCGTAATCTTCTTTTCGAAGATACGAATGACGAATCGAAATTATGACTCTTACATCCTTTACGAATGGTTTTATAAAAATAGACAGAATATTCGCTGCCACTAAAAAAGACATGATGATATCAGGTTTTTCTTCATGAATGATATTAAGCAGAGTGTGAATAAAACCAGTCACATCCCATCGGCCCCCTTTTGATGCGGAACGAACGCGTATTCCTTTTGCTTGAAATTCACTTAATAAAGTTCCCCCGGAGTAAAAAGTAACAACCACAGGATTAAACCGTGTCTGATCTAACGATTTAGTTAACGTTAGTAATTGACGCTCTGCGCCGCCGATATTTAAAGAACGTGTCAGAAAAAGAATTTTTTCCATTTATCGCTATTGATTCGCCTCACAACGGTTCTTTATCGAAAATTGAGAATTATTCCACCGGAAGGTAGATTTTCAATTTTCAGAGAAAATACTTGAATGATATTGTATTGACCAGTTTTTTTTATTCTATCATTTCAAATTTGACGAATTGATCCTTCATTGAAAAAGAGGTTGCAGTGATTTATTCCTACACTGCAACCCCAGATTTTTTGGTTATTCGTTCTGCTTATCCCCTACTCCATTTTTGGATGGAGTCTGCTACAGTCTGGATCTGATCATCTGTCAATTCAGCAAACATTGGCAAAGAAAGAACCTGGCTGGCAGCTTTTTCTGATTCGGGGAAGTCACCAGCCTTATACCCCAGGTCTGCATGCGCAGGAAGCATGTGCACTGGGAATGGATAGTGAATGCCATGTTGAATACCATCTTTGGTCAAATGAGCCATCAATTCTTCACGTGCAGTTGTTCTGACGGCATAGACATGAAAGACGGGTTTCCCATAAGGCATTGTCTCTGGGGTTACGACCTTGCTGCCTGCGAGTAATTTTGAATAGAGGGCGGCATGATTCCTTCTGGCTTCAGACCATTGGTCGAGGTATTTTAATTTGACATTCAGAATGGCACCCTGAATCCCTTCCAGACGGTAGTTATACCCTTTAAGTACATGCTGGTATTTCTTTTCAGCTCCCCAGTCACGCAGCATGCGTATGGTTCGGGTATAGTCTGGATTGTTTGTCGTGATCATTCCACCTTCACCATAAGCTCCAAGATTTTTCCCAGGGTAGAAGCTGAAGCAACCCAGATCACCCATAGAGCCGGCTTTCCTGCCTTTGTATTCCGCTCCATGCGCCTGGGCAGAATCTTCTATCACCACAAGATTATGTTTTTTCGCTATAGCCAAAATGGGATCCATATCTGCGCATTGACCATACAAATGGACGGGAAGAATGGCTTTTGTCTTTTTGGTTATGGCAGCTTCAATTTTCTCCGGATCCATTGTAAATGAATGCGGGTTAATATCAACGAAGACCGGTCTGGCTCCCGTATAGCAGATGGCAGCCACCGTGGCAACGAAGGTAAATGAGACCGTAATAACTTCATCTCCCGGGCCAATTCCGGCAGCCAATAAAGCCAGATGCAAAGCAGAAGTTCCGCTATTAACACCGATGGCATTCTCAACGCCGCAAAATGCCGCGAATTCTTTTTCGAAAGCAGCCACTTCTGCGCCCAGGATAAATTGGGAAGATTCTAAAACGCGAAAAACCGCCGCATCAATTTCCGGTTTTATGCTATGGTATTGGGCTTTAAGATCAACAAAAGGAATGGTCATCAGGTTCTCCCATAAAGTTAGTTTATTTGTACAGGTTGTCCGCGGTTATCCAGAGATTTATCGGCCGCTTCCAGTATTTTTACAATCCGTAAACCCATTTCACCATCTGTCTGGGGTTTCTTTCCATTTGTAATGCAATCGATGAAGTGGGATGCTTCGTTTTTTAACGCTTCAGTGGTAGCCAGATGTGGTGCCCACATATCGCCGCTCCGGTAGCTCACCAACATCTGGTAGACACCTTCAGGTCCTTCATTCAGGCTTACACCCTTATCATATACTTTGACTTTTTCACTGGGTTCAAGGTCATCATAAACAATCATTTGCCTGTCACCGCCAATTAATGTCCGGCGGACTTTAACTGGCGCCATCCAATTCACGTGGAAATGAGCAATCAGATTATTCCGCAGATAGCAGGTGATATAGGCAACATCTTCCGGTTGATTATTCAGATGGGCCACGCCTGTTGCCGAAACAGCAGTGGGTTGTTCTCCCAGAATAAAATCCATAATAGACAGATCATGCACAGCCAGGTCCCAGAGCACATTAACATCGTGCTGGAATAGACCAAGGTTAACCCTTACGGAATCATAATAGAGAAGCCGGCCCAAATCTCCATTGGATACCAGTTCTTTGATTTTTACAACAGCCGGTGTGTAAATAAAGGTATGGTCAACCATCAACGTTTTTTGCGCCCTGGCGGCTTCTTCCAACAGCTTTTCACCTTCCTCGACAGTGCATGTCATGGGCTTTTCCACAAGCACATGTTTTCCGGCTCGAAGGGCTTTAACGGCCAAATCAAAATGGGTTGAGACAGGAGTCGAAATTACAACAGCATCAACATCTGGAGTAGAAATCAGATCATCTGGATCTTCCACCACAGTTGTATTGGGGTATCGCGATTGGACAAGTTTCAAACGGTCTGTTCTTTTATCGCTCACATAGGTTACAGATGAATCATTGGTCTCAGCAAAATTTCTGACAAGATTTGGTCCCCAGTACCCATAACCGATGACACCGATTTTGATCATAGTTTTCTCCAATATTTTTCCTCAGAACTGTTATGAGGCTAAGATAACCTTTACAAAAGGAGAGAAATTTACCGTTCAAAGACATAGGTCATTAATAATTATAGATCGTTCAAAAAAGAGCAAATAGAGCCTCATCTACAAATTATTAATGAAATATGAAATCTCCATATTGATCATGAGCTTCATTTCATTACCTTGGAAGTTTTTCATTGATACTGCAGAATTGAACGGGCATCTCTCCCCAAGTTAAACAAACAATCCAGGATACTTAATCCGCCAATGAATTCACCATGAATTTGTGTGTATGGAATTGGCTGATAAGTTTTTATTTCCAGTCCCAATCTTGCTTTTTCAAATTTTTCCGGGTCCTGGTAATTTTGACCACCTTTGCCTGAAACATAGGTGGTGCCATTCACACGAGATACCAATGAAATCAACCTCTCATCACTTGTTCCCTCAGGTAGTAATTCACTGGACAATACTGTTTTTGTCTTGATATCAAGATACTCACAAATTGTTCTGGTAAGCCGAATATTGAACGGCGCCAGCAGCTTTCCCGTATCTGAATAGATTGGTGAAATCAGATTCATTATTTGTTTAAAAAAGGGGGCTTTACAATACGTTTGTGATAGGCGAGCCAGATGTGACTGTGCCCAGTGTGGATTGGAGAAAGTAACATCCATAATCTTCTGATTCTGATGCCGAGTGCTTGGTTCTGAAAGCCAGAAGGTCTTATTCTGATCCCTTAGCATCGATCGGTAAACATAGCTTTGTCCTGGTGATATTTCAGCATCATCAAGAAAAATAAACAAATCACAATAAGCAATTTTGGTAAAGTACCCGCACCAGGGAACATAATTGGGTTGATGTATACCGACCTTCATTATTATTCTGCCAGACTAATAATGGATTTGAAGTCCTCAGAAAGTAAACCCATGATTAATTGATTATGGAATTTCCCTTCATAAAAAACGTTTTCCCTCAAAACCGCTTCTGTTCGAAAGCCGCATTCCTCAAAACTCGCAATGGCGCGTGTGTTCTCTTCAAATACATATAAAAATAACCGATGCAAACCCAATTCTGAAAATGCAAATTTCATCATGGTTATGGACGCATCTTTACCCTGACCTTTTCCAATGGCCGGTCTTTCACCCAGATAAATTCCAAATTCAGCACTTCTGTCTTTAAAATTGATATCCATCAAACTGACGAGCCCTATCGCCCGTCCCTGTAGGTCTTCAATGAGCAGCTTGCGTTTTGTTGGATCAGTAACCAATTTGTCATACCAGCGGTTTTGTTCTTCCAAGGAAATGGGGAATCGAGGTCCCAGCCATTTTGTCAGGTTCGGATCATTCATCCATTTTTGTAACAGGGGCATATCCTGTTTTTCAAGTGCGCGTAAGCGGGTTATTTTTCCAATTAGCATTTCACATCCCCTACTTGAGAATGCAATAGATAACTTCAAATGCTTCAGCAAATTCTGATGAAATCTGTGTTCCTCTTACTTCAGCCAGGCTGCGAATGAATGAATCTTTCGAATAACTACGGAAAGTTTGAGATTTGTAGGCCTGCAATGCTTCCACTTTTTTGTCGATATGGTTTTTTGATAGATGAATGAACGCTTCGGTGCTGAATACCCGATTATTCCATGCCATTTCATACCCAAGAATACTTGTTCCTTTAAACGCTCGAATACCTTCTTCGGATAAAGTCTTGTGGTCCTGATGCAAATCACTGGTCGACGGAAGGAGAACCAGATCTGGATTAATCTTTTTTCGTATGTTTACCAGATCTTCAAGAATTTCCTGGCGGACAGTTGGGAAAAAGCGTACTTCATAGTTATGGATAAACAGATTCTCTGCTGGGATACCAAGGATTGAAGTAGATGTTTTAAACTCTGATAATAAGATATCTTTCGGAAATCCTTCAGGAATTGATTTTTCACAAAGAGAAAAAACGGCGTAATACACCTTTTTCCCTTCATGGCAAAACCGCGCAATAGTCCCACCACACCCAAATTCGCCATCATCAGGATGTGCACCCAAAATTAAAATTCTTTCAGCTGCGATCATTTATGGCTCCAATTTTCCAGATATGACACTATCTTCTTTCGGGCAGTTCCATCACCAAGAACTGGCTCCCAATTTTCAGGTTTTTTTAACAAGTGGATATACTCACAAATTTTTTGAGAATCCGCGCCGACCAGACGACTCCATCCAGTCTGAACCAGGTCAATCCATTCGGTTGTTTCGTCAACAATGACACTGGGGACTTTGGAGAAAAATGCCTCACGAATTACCCCACCAGAATCAGTTATGATTATTCTGGCATTCTTTTCCAGAGCCAACATATCAAAATAACCAACTGGATCAACAATCCGCAGGTTCGAGCTCTGAGTAAATCGACTGAACAGATTTGATTCAACCATCACTTTTCGAGTTCTTGGGTGAATTGGAAAAATGACTGGAATTTCAGATTTTGATAAACCCTTCAGAATTTCAACTAATCTTTCGGGAATATCTGTATTTATTGCCCGATGTACTGTGGCAAGGGCAAATTCTCCTGACCTAATATTCAATCTCTCCAGGATATCTGACTTATTCGAAGGAATCTGACTAATTAATGAATAAGTATCCAACGAAATATCCCCTGCCCAGAGGACATTATCCGTAATTGCCTCTCTGGCAAGGTTTTCCACAGCTCGTTTCGAAGCACAAAAAATTACTGAGCTGATATGATCAACTAAGACCCGGTTGCTTTCTTCAGGTATTGTGGTAGCCGGGACAATTTTCATGTCGCGTGTGAAATTCCGTTCACCACCTTCAATGTGGATAATCGGAATTTCGCATTTCATCGCTGCCAAAGAAGCTGCCAGGGTTGAGTTCGTATCTCCAAATACCAGAGCACAGGTTGGTTTTTCTGTTATTAAAATAGTCTCAAGTGAATTCATCATCCCGGATATTTGTTTAACAGGTGAAAGCGGCCCAATTTCCAGATTGTAATCAGGTTCAGGAATCTGTAATTCATCAAAAAATACTTTTGACAGACTGTAATCATAATGTTGTCCCGTATGTACGAATACGTTTTTATGACCTCGGCTTGTCAACTCAGCACATAAAGGAGCAGCCTTGATAAATTGTGGTCTGGCTCCGACGATTGTCATAACATTCATATCTGTCTGCTTTTCCTCGTTTTTATTTACACCTTGATTCACATCACATATCAGGGCAACATCAGAGAACGATAGATGGTTGAAATTCTTGATATGATCTCATCCGGGTCAAAGTTCTCATGGGCAAATTTTTGCGCCTTGTTTCCCAGGGCAATTCGCCTTTCTTCACTTTCTAA
The DNA here is from genome assembly GCF_001050275.1 of Leptolinea tardivitalis. GTDB lineage: Bacteria > Chloroflexota > Anaerolineae > Anaerolineales > Anaerolineaceae > Leptolinea > Leptolinea tardivitalis. Next base: position 114,309 of record NZ_BBYA01000001.1, on the reverse strand, counting down.
CAGGTTTCGTATGGCAACCTCATACCCATCAGGAGTATTGTCGCATAATTCCACCCAACCGCCTTGAAAATCAGGAACGGGTTTCACCGGATGATGATTCATAATGATCGGCATACCAATCAATGCACCTTCAATCATCGATTTCGAGATTCCCCATCCATCACAATGCGAAACCAGTAAATCGCAATCAGAGAGCATTTTCAACAGCTCAGCATTGGGAACAGCTTTGATAAAGCTTACTTTCTTTTCAACACCTGTCTCTCTGGCAACATTTTCAAGTTGTTCATGAATCATTCCATCTCCAACAATGAAGTATTGACAGTCAATGTTCTTGATGGCACGGATGATATTTTCTGGATTTTTTTCTTTTATTTGTCGGTTGATCGTTATTATTTTGGGCGGATTGGATAATTTGTAGGTGGTCTTTGTATTCGTATTCGAAACAGCCACTGGATTATATATAAGATGAATATTCGTTGCGCCGTATTCACGTGCGTAACGGATGATAGGTTGATATACAGCGATCACGGCATCTGAATTGCGAATGGATATACGCTCCAGTTTCATCCGAAAGAGGTGGATTAATTTCTGCATAGGGGTGCTGAGCTCATCCCTATCGAATGTTCCATGCAGTGATAATACATAGGGAATTCCCAGAACACGTTTAATCTCACTGGCAAGGTAACCCTGGATAAAACTGTTATGTACTCGGATTAAGTTAGGTGAAAGATCTCTTGTGAATTCTATGCAATCAGCAACCCATTTCCGCAACAGGAAAGGCTGCCAACCCAGAGATCGTTTCATTGATGGAGCCGGTATGGAGTGAACAAAAACCCTGGCACGCCCACCGGTAAATTGCATTTTTTCCTCATCAACAGTATCGCGCACTGTCAATAGGATATGGATTTCATCAAAAACATCACCAGGGTTGTAATAACCGGCTGGATATTCGCCTTTTTTTAAGATATCAGAGATCGGATAATTAAGTATAACTAAAAGCCGTTTGGTCAAAGTAATCCTCAAAAAATTCATTTATTATCGCCAGAAGGCGAAAATTTCAATTCAGTTATAATACCATCGATGGACAATACTTCTTCTTATCATTTTTCCGTCGAACAATTAACGTATCGCTCGAGAGAAGAAATTAACCAGGAAAAATGGGATAAATTCATTGACTTATCTCCAACAGGCTGGCTTTACCATACGTATGACATGCAAGATGCTATTGCCACATGGCCGGGAAAATCCGATTTAAGTTTTGCCTTGGTTGATGAAAATGACAGCGGTGAAATATTAGCCATTATTCCTTTACATCGGATCAATCGTCCATTTGCTCGAATTTTACCTAATTGTTCTCTCGAATCTATGGGTGGAATTGCCTTTTCCTCAGATTTATCAAAAAAACAAAAAGAACGCGTTTCACAAATTGCTTTGGAAAAAATCAGGGAATTAGCGAAAGAACAAAACGCTGAAGAAATTCGCTTTTTCCTCTCTCCATTAACTCCCTTTCTTAGGCCAGGTTCTCAAATTCATGTAAATCCATTAATTGAGTGGGGGTTTGAAAACACGCCATCTCAAACATACATAATTGATCTACAAAAATCGAAAGATGAGATATGGAATAATTTCGAGGGATATTGTCGTACCCACATACGAAAAGCAGAAAAAACCGGATTCACTGTCAGGCGGGCCATGGGTGAAGAAGATTTAAATATTTATTACGACCTTCATTGTCGCACATACACTCGTACAAACGTCCAACCACACCCTTTTGCGTATTTTGAGCTGATATGGAAAAAATTTATTACAACTGGCAGAGCTGTTTGTTTTTTTGCAGAAAAAGATGATGTTGTAGTAGCAGCAGACAATGAAGCAGTATTTAAGGAAGCCATGTCTGGATGGACAGCCGCTGGAGAAGGAAAATCAACTTCTGGTGTTAACAACTTGCTCCATTGGCATGCTATACAATGGGCATTGGAGAATAATTTGATTCTGTATGAAAGTGGAGAAGGATTTCCCGGTGAGACATCGGGAAAACGTAAAGGTCTGACTGATTTTAAGAAAAGTTTCGGTGGGGTTTTATATCCAATATACCGAGGTAGGATCCTGCAAAAGCCTTTTCTTTACTACCTTCGCAAGCTGGGTCAAAGTTTAAGGAAATAATGACATTATGGGAAAAGGTACCTGTTACCCATTTGTTATTCAATATCTCACCGATAAGATTAAACCTGATGATTTAGTCCTGGAGACTGGTTGTGGTGGCGCCTTATATAGAAATCATATTGACCAGTTGGGAGGCCATTACACGGGTTGTGACGTTCCGAATCTTCTATATCAAACTGGTTCTGATATCGATACATATTGCAGCGCAGATGGATTACCATTCAAAAACAACACATTTGATCTCATTTTTAATCAAGGCGCTTTCGACTACATGCCAAATCCTGCGATTGTTATTTCAGAATCGTTTCGAGTACTTAAACCCGGGGGTGTTCTTGCTATTTTTACGTATCGCAAGGATGTTTTAGAAATGATTGATCACAATTGCAAGGAACGCAAACGCAATTGGGAAATTCATCATCATGTTTTTTCGAAACATCAACTATTTAATTGGTTAAATACTCAAGGTTTTACCGCCAAAGAAATTACAGCGGAACTTGATACAATCCAATCTAAAGGTTTTAAAAGAAAAATAATGGATGCTCTCCATATTTATCAATTCTTGCAATCAAAATATAGCATATGGAGAATCTATGAAGCAGAAAAACCAATATGAATAAATTCCCTGAGTGGGTTGAGCAGTTTTATGTTCCTCATGATCGAGTTTTTAGTGCTTATTCATCGAATGGTATTGATTGGAAAAGAGACAAAGGTGTTCGTCTTGAAAAGAATAAATTCAATCCATTTGATGGTTCGTTCTACTGTTTTATCCATCAACCAGATGATTTACATGGTCTATATGAATTGTTTTACCATGCATCGGTACAAAAACAAGATCGTTGGGTTTCGCATATTATCCAATGCACATCATTAGATCTTAAAAATTGGAATTCACATAAAAATTTCATTCTCTCAAGTGATCAACTTAACAACGGTTTGACGCAAATACGAGCACCTTTCTTGAAAAAAGTTAATGGGTTCTGGCGACTTTACTTTACAGCGAAATCTACTGACGGTATTCCAGGTATTTATTCAGCGATATCAACTTCTCGGGAAAAATGGGAAATAGAACCTGGCATGCGAATCTCGTCATCTATGTGTATGGAAGAAACTACCTCCAATGAGATTGTTGGGGTATCAGATACATCAATCATCGACTTACCTGATGGTTCATATCGAATGTACTTTTCAGTCTACCGTGGATCTATTTTTAAACAAAATATTTGTAGTGCCACATCCATTGATGGTTTACACTGGAGAATAGAACCTGGTATTCGACTAAATTTCGGAAGCGAAGGTTGCAGGTTAATTGTTAACAATCCGTCTGTCATAAAGATTAATGGTCTTTGGAATATGTTTTTTCGGGGGTCAAATAATATGCCAATAAAGGATAAAATATTTCGAGCTGTTTCGGATGATTCTCTTGAATGGAATATAATCGAACCCGTAATTTCACCAAATCCTTACAATTTAAAAGAAAGACATGAAGTTGCACATCCTTTTGTTTTTAAAACAAACGAAGGTATTTATAGAATGTTTTACACTGGCTGCGGAGGAACAATCCTGGATCGCTTTGCCTATAAATACTATGAAGAGCAATATAAAAAAATGGGGATATCTATACTATATGATTAGGCTATATGAATTTTCGAATTCCTAATATAAAACACAGCACTAATCTCATCTCTCGATTTGCCTCCGAATTCATTAATCGGGTGAGTTCATTTATTGTATTCCCATTAATGATCAAATATCTATCAGCGGAAGCATATGGGGTAAATACCCAAATACAGACATTATCCTCCTATCTTTTAACCCTTGCAGGTTTGGGTTTGGGTTTTTATGTAATTAGAGAGTATTCCGGGAAGATTGAAATTAAAGTTCTTAGCAGGCGATACCGGTCTTCCATTTTACTCGTAGGTATTTCCTCAACAATTTTAGGATCATTTTTTTTGATTTTTACCAACCAGATCAATCAATTCTTTTTTAAAGTCGATTGGGCCAATAGCATTATTCAATGGGGGGCTGGGTTGGTTATTTTTTCTGCCCTGGAGCAGGTTATCCGTGATTTTCTGAGAGCCAGGCTCCGTATGGTGGCCTATTCAATTTCCCAAATTGTTCAAGCCATAATTTACATCTTTGGGGTTTATGCCATTTTGACCTCTGGCGGAAATCTCCTGCAACTTATTCAATTGACAGTTTTCTTGCGTGTCTTATCTTGCCTGGGAATGGAAATTTATTTATTAATAATTGGTGAAATTGAGTTCTGGGGAGAATTCAATACTCTTCAAGAACAGTTGAATATCGCACGATGGGGGCTGCCGATTGTCGCCTCAACATTGAGTGTTACATTTATAAGCACTGGAGACAGGGCCATTTTGGGTGCATTAACCAACTCGACCTCCGTTGGAGTTTATGGCGCTTCATATCAACTAGCCAATATTATTCTTGCAGTTGGTGCTCCATTCTGGTCAATGTTATATCCATTGATGGCAACATTCAAGAATTCAGGTGATCCTGCTGGTTTGTCAAAAGTAAGTCGAAAATACTCCAATGCTTTTTGTATACTTGGCATACCCATTTTTTTTGGACTATTATTAATCGGATCTCCCACATTGGGATATTTTGGAAAAAATGTTTTTGCGCTTCCACTCCATATTTCTCTCTTTATCCTTCTTGGTATATTTATTTCTCAATTTTGCGCACCAGTATTATATCTGGCATATATTTATCAAACTCCAAAGACAATTTTCCTAATTACTACCATCTGTGCATTGGTCAACTCAGGATTAAATATTTTATTGATCCCATATCTTGGTATATTTGCCGCTGCACTAAACACCACTTTTACGTATGCTTTAATGGATTTACTATTAATTCGATTAGTGCCATCCACCGGTATAAAAGAAAAGGATTTGTACGATTACATTAATATTTCAAAATATTTAGTATCTGGAACAATTATGGCAATATTCTTGGGTATCGCTCTTCAAGTGATTCCTTTTAACCTGTTTACCTTGCTTATGATGGTTGGATGTTCTGCCATAGTATATTTTGTCGTTCTTTTGGCAATGAATAAATTCAAATTTACAGAACTTACAAACCCAATACTTAAATAAAAAAAACCTTCGAAACAAGGATTTTTATGATTAATTATCTCGAAGATGACATAAGACAACACATTAAAGAAAAATACACCGGCATCTTCACTCCTGAACATATGGAAAGGCATTTTCAGGATTATGTCGGTTTTGAACTGGCCAAAACACAATTACGGCAGGTGCAGGATGTAACAGGAATATCGGAAGGCCAAAAAATTCTCGATATCGGCTGTGGGTACGGTTCATTTGTCATTGTTTGCCGGAATTCAGGGCTGGAGGCATTGGGGCTGGATATCGCCGAGTATGATATTAATTTTGCCAGAAAACGCCTCCCTCTGGAACGTCCGAAGGATATCCCTGAAAAAATCTTTCTCCTGGCTGATGGTCAGAATACCGGTTTGCCTCAAAACAGCTTTGATGTTGTAACCGCCTGGAATATTCTCGAACATGTCCCGGATTTCAAACTCTTGATTAAAGAAGCTTTCAGACTACTTAAACCGGGTGGAACATTTATCACTATTGCCCCAAACTATCTGGCATTCCGGCAGGAAGCCCACTATCACCTTCCGTGGCTGCCGTTATTTCCCAGAAAACTTGCCCATAATTACATTCTCCATCATGGGTTAGACCCGAAATTCTTCGATGAAGATATTCATTATGTAACTGGATGGGGTATTCAAAAAGCATTGCGTAATGCCGGATTCCAATCAGAAATACCTGAGATAATCAAACTGGATAACCCCGATCTCATTCATTCTTCCAGGTTGAAGGAAAAGATATTAACCCTTCGAAAATTCCATCTTCTCTGGATTTTGAAAGGGTATTACTGGTTATCCTTCTGGAATCCATTCAAATCTGTCATCTATATTGTCGCGAGGAAACCGGTTTGAGCAATATTTCATGGAATATCTGGTTGATAGACCGCTTGGGGAGAATGTTCCCAAGAGTATTCTGGAACCGATACACTACATTAGCCCAACGGCAGGGATTTACCCGCTTATATTTATTATTATCATTTGACTGCGACACCGATAAAGATGCCAGGGCAGCCCTTTTAATCGATGATTGGTTGGAGAAAAGAAAAATCCAACGTACCTACGCTGTTCCTGGAAGCATACTTGAAACGAACAGCACAATTTATAAATCGATAGGAGCTAAAGGTTCCGAGTTCCTGAATCATGGATACCTGCCCCATACAGTGGTCGAGAACGGTGTGTATAGTTCCACCACGTTCTATCATCGAATGGAACCGCATCAAATTGCCGAAGATGTAAACAAGGGTCATGGTGCTGTTACCAAAATTATTGGTCGAGACCCGGGCGGTTTCCGTGCACCGCATTTTGGACGTGTCCCTTTATCCATGCAAAGAAATTTGATTCGACCAGTATTAAAAACACTTGGAGAACGTTTCTCAACCCAGACCACTCCGTTTGTTTCTTTTGAGAAAGGTCCAATTTGGGTGGATAACGATTGGGTGGAATTTCCCGTGATTGGCAGCTCCCGTGCGCCGTTCTCTGTTCTGGATTCTTATTCCTATATCAATAATCCTTCTGAACGGAAGGTCACGCCTCAATTTGCCGCTGTCTTTCGCTCAACTATCGAAGATTTGCTGACATGGAAAATATGCGGCCTTCTCAATTTTTATGTTGATCCATCCCATGTTGTGGATGATCCCGGATTTTTTGAAACCTTGCAGATTGTTCACGATCGGGGCATCCCTTCCCTGACTTATTCGCAGGCGTTAGAAATGAGAAATCAGGGGAAATTTTAATGAAAAGACTTCTTGCACTTTCCTGGTGCATGCCGCCCATTGTTATGCCCCGTTCCATTCAGGTATCCCGGCTGTTGGCATCCTTGACTGATTTCGATTGGCAGGTTGATGTAGTCTGTGTAGACCATACCTCTCTGCGGCCAGAACGGATCATACTGGATGATTCTTTTAATCGGCCAGCCAACGGCCGAGTAAAGAAATTTCCGGTTCCCTCACTGGAAGATTGGATACTGGTGCGCGGTCTGATCCGGATTTTCCCAGCCATTGCCTACCTTCCGGATACCCGGTATGTCTGGAAGAATGCCGCTTTTCGTAAGTGTGATCTTTTGGCCGCCTCAACGAAATATGATGCGTTTATCAGTTTTGCCCAACCCTGGACAGATCATTTGGCCGGTTTGCAGTTCGCTGAAAACAACCATCTACCCTGGGTAGCTCATTTCAGCGATCCCTGGGCAGATAGTCCTTTTCTACTTAACTCCAGGTTTGTAAAAAACACCTGTCTGGATATGGAAGAAGCCGTCATAGGCAGAGCAGATGCAGTCATTTTTGTCACGCAACAAACGTCCGATCTGGTAATGAAGAAATATCCACAGGAATGGCAGAAAAAAGTGCATGTCATCCCGCACGGATTTGAACCTGATGTATCCTCCAATTCAGAAAAAAATGTATCTTCCCCACTTGAATTTGTCTACACAGGAAACTTCTACGGTCACCGCAAACCTGATTCGCTGCTGGAAGCTGCCCAAAAGCTGGCCGCCGAACCTGCCTACAAAGGTACATTCAAAATCCGTTTTGTCGGTCCAATTTCAGAAGAGTACCGCCAAAAAGTACAGCACATGGGATTGTCAGATACTGTATTGTTTGAGGGGCCGGTTTCCTTCTCTGCCAGTCAGGACTTTTGCCGGAAAGCAGATGTCCTTCTGGTTATAGATGCCCCTTCGGAATCTACCAGCGTATTTCTGCCAAGTAAACTGGTTGACTACCTTGCTTTCAATAAACCAATCCTGGGGCTTACCCCCGCATCCGGTGGATCAGCCGATTTAATCGAACAGTTAGGCTGTCAGACAGTCAGGCCCGATGATGTCTCTGGGATAGCCGGACAATTAGCCCGGCTGATTGATGACCATTTATCTGGTCGGTTGTCCCTGCCTGACAAATTTGCACAGACCGCCGCCCGGTATCATATCAACCATGCCGCAGAATCATTAAATCAACTGCTGACTTCACTAATCTGACAAATTACCAAACTGTTGACAATTCAGGTCAGATTGAACTCGATCAACCCATTCGTGGGAAGCAGCGTCATTTTCATGGATAACCGGCTCGAGACGGTTCCAGTCATAACAGAGGGTTTTTCCCATATTATTCGTCAGGTCGTTTGCTTTTTTAGTTAGCAGATAAGCGGTTTCCCATTTTCCCTGGTGGGCGTAGCCTTCTATAAAAGGTTCATACTCCATGCCCACTGCCGGGGTAAATCCGTTTTTCTCCACTTGATCTCCGAGTTCAACAATTGTTTCCCAATCTCCATATTGACGAGCCAGCTCAGCCTTCTGATAGAAATAACACCAGTCATGCTCTGGTTCCGGTCCGAATATTTCTTCCGGTGAAACACGTGTATCAGAGTTTTCTCGTAAAATCTGGTCCAAATTTGAAATTTGCGCTAGCTTGACCTCTTCCGGAGTTAAAAATGGTGAATATTTATCTTCTGGTTTAAGGATTCGAACACACGCACTTCCGGCTTTATAGTGTGGAACAATGCCATTGGATGTTGACCCTGTAAAGCGAAGATTCCGCATAGAATAATTCACAGGCAAATCAGGAACAAAATCAGGGATATCATTCCCATAAGCCCGCATGGAACTAAAGAACCAGTAGGGAATATGGGATACGTTCATATCAGGGGAATAAATGGCATTCATGGCATAACTGACAGAATAATCGGCAATAAGACCAAAAGGCATCTTTGTACCAAAAAGCGCTGTGCCCGGCTTCATCGAAGGTACCCGCCAGAAGAACTGCCAGTAATAATCTTTCTGGATATCCCAATTCAAACGATATCGGTTTACGGTGCGAATTTGTGTTGATAGGGATAATGCCAGAAGAATACCAAGCAAGACAGATTTTTGTATCCGTTTGTAACCCAGCAGTATGATCAAAACAATAACAAGCAGGCAAATTCCGAGCATTGGACCTAAAGAGAATCGATCAGACCATTGTCCAACAATAATTTGACGGTCTGTGAGCCATACTGGCAAACCTCCGGCCAGAATTGATACTCCCCCCAATATCAACCAGTCCTTAACAAACAAATGATGATCAGATTCAGGATTTTCAGAGGGGTTTTCCTCCTTACCCAGCAGCCATGCGGCAACAAGGGCAACCACACCCCCTGCAATCCAGCTTAACCATAGGGCTTTTGATGCCAGATCAATCTCATTGGAATCGATTGTCTGAGACCAGATAAACACCAGTAGATAAATAAAATCCTGGAGGATGTTTTGAATCAAATGCAGAATCAAACCAAATGGATCAGCGCGTAATTGAGACAGACTGATGGTTCCATTCGGATCATCTGTACCAGGAGCTGGTTTGAAAAGGAAAAATCTCCAGGCAAAAAAACCTAGAAGGGGAATAACATACGGAAGCCATAACTTAATAACAAGGAAAATTCGTTTTCGACGATTCGGAATTTCGTGGCGGAATAAGACCCAGAAAAGAAATGGCCGAATTACTTCAAGCCCCACAAAGTACTCGATTGTCATCATTTGGGCAAAAGAAGCTATTACCGCAACCAATGTAAATGGAAGATACCAGCGGCGATAACGCCATGCCAGAATGGAGAAAACCAACGAAAAGCCAAACAATGCCAGGGCGGCAAAATGCCTGCTGTAAGTAACAGAAATTGTCTGTTGAAAGAAACCCGGAAAAATTGCCAGTAATAATGCCAGCCAGCCAATTTCATATTTTCTGCGAGGCCAAACCTGGCAGAACGTCCACCATAATCCAAGAATGGACAAATATCGAAGTATCAGATTAAAAATTTGCCATTTTGCCGGTGATAATCCAAATAATGGGAAAAAGAGAAGATAAACCCAGATCGTTGTGGGGCGATCATATGCGAAATAATGAAAAAATTCCGCCGAGGAGTGTAATTTGTAAAGAAATACATCTTCCCAATCATCCCAATAAAACCCCAGATGAAAAACCTGAAAGCCATATGCAACAAACAAGGTGATTGCCAGAAGCAGCGGAAGAACCCAGGATTTTCGGTATAAGTTTTTAATACTCAAGGGAGACGCAGACTTTTCCATTTATTGCGCCTCCGTTTCAGCCGGTACATCACATTGCATGGTTTTCCATGAACTTGTGAATACTGATTCATCAGAAACCATGGCTTTATTATTCTTCCATAATGAACAAATATACATAGATTGATCACTGTTCATGGACTGTGCAGCCCTGGAAGCATCCAGAGCTTTTTCATACTGTCCGGTATGAAGGTATGCCAGAATGGATGGAGTGTATTCAACGTACGACTTGGGGGTCATTCCCTTCGCGCTGGCTTCATCAGCCAATCGGGCGGTCTCATTCCAGTCATTTTCCTGACGGGCTATTTCCATTTTTTGGTAAAGATAGCACCATCCATGCACTGGTTCAGGCCCAAAAATGGTAACAGGCGGAATGGATGCTCTCTGTGGTTTTGTTTCAATAAATTCGGGTTTTCCAAGTTTTACCAGTTTTCGGGCATCGCTGGAAAGGTCTTTCCGATATAAATCTTCTTCTGTGGCGACATGCAGACAGGTTGTGCCATATGAATAATCAATAGCGAGAATTTGGTCTGTAGTTCCCTGGAAATGCGCAGTCAGATATTTGTAATCAATGGGAACACCAGGTTTCAATGCCGGGATTAAATCACCAACCAGGCCACCTTCTCTAAAGAACCACAAAGGTGCTTCAAAAGATTTTCCCCCCTGGTCATATATTGTATTAAGTGCAAAACCAATATGTAAATCATTTACCAGCGCAAAAGACATGGAGGGTGCAATGACAGCCGTTCCCGGTTTTATGGCGGGAGCGCGCCAGGCTAGTTGCCAGTAAAAATCCCTCTGATTATCCCAACTTAATCGGTATTTATTCACAGTCTGCATTTGAGCAGAGAGGGCAAAACCAAATATCAAACCCAATAATAGGGTTTGTTGAAAACGACGGCGTGCAAACCAATAGATACAACCGGTAAGTAAAATAACTGCCCCCAGCATAGGTCCTAATGCAAATCTGTCTGCCCAAGGGCCGCCAATGGATTGCCGTCCGGTGATCCAAACTGGTACACCCCCTGCTAAGACAGCAATTAAGCCTATCAATATGGCTGATTGGCAAAACCCATCCTTTTCATTCTGGTTTTCATCATTATTCTCCGTTGTTCGTATAAGAAGCCAGGCGCATATGACAGTGATCAATGCAGCAGAACCCCAGGAAAGCCAATTGGCTTTTGCTTTCAACTCAAAAGCATCAGGGTCAATGGGAGCCAGCCAGTTATCAATATTCAGATGGATAAGATCTTGAAGAATGAGGTTCGCAAACTTTATCGTTTCACCGATCGGATTGGATGAAAGTCGCTCGAATAAAACAGGTGCGTTGGCTTCAGGATTTGGAGAAACCAATGGATACCAGATAAAACGATAACCACCAAAAATTAGCAGAACGATGACATAGGGGAACCATTGAACCATCAGCGTTTTTAGATTGGATTTCCAATCCTGATTGCGCTTTTGCAGGTAAATCCAGATAAGGATCGGCCGTATCAATTCCCAACCGAAGAAATATTCAAGTGTAATTAATTGGAGGAGAGAGGCAAAAACTGCCAGGCCTGTAAAAACCCACCATCGTTTGGGATTATGAATTGCCAGCAGGTTCAAACCCAGTGAGACGGAGAATAATGCAATACAGGCAAAATGGCGGGAATATGTTAGCGCTACGGAATGCTGGGTAAACGCAGGATAGATTGCCAGGAGCAGGCAAATCCATCCGATTTCAAAAGACCGTTTGGGCCAAACCATACGAAACGCCCACCAAAATCCGACCATCCCCAACCACCTGAGAAGGATGTTCGTTATCTGCCAGGCAATTGGCCTCATTCCCACAATTGGACCGAGTAAAAGATACAACCAGCTTGTCAGCGGCCGGGCATACAGAAAATAATCCCAGTATGCTTTGGGATTATTAAAGTGGTCCAGATAGATGATTTCCCAATCATCCCAATATAAACCCATTCGGGTTAATTGATAGCCATAGGTAACCAGTACCACACCGAGAAAAACTAGAGGTACCATCCAACCTTTTTTTTGAATAAAAATTTGTAATTTCATGATGAAGGAAGATATTATACAGTTCAATTATCAGATGGATTGAAATAGATGTTCGCGATATATCTACATCGAAAATCAGTCTTTCTTTTTCGATAAATCGTCAACCTTGTTCAACTAATTTCTCCAGGAACGAATAATAACGAGAAATTGCAATTTGATTTTAATGGCTGTTTTGACTTGAAATTAGCCAGTATATAAATACATTGGAAATAATCCCTGGATCAATCATTTCTTAATAAATAACCCGGAAATGGTCCCCAGTTTTTAATTAGGTTCCCTCCATTTACAGAGAAAAAGAAGCAAATTCTGATTTTTAATATACACAGGCACTCACATCAATCAATTTACGAAAATCGTGACGCCAATCTTCTACTTCTTTGATTGTCTTCACACATGGATCATTGAACTTTTTTAATGCGTCCTGGGGAATTTCATCCCAAGCTTTTTGGTCAAAGTAGGCGTATTGATAGCCGCCAGCCCTCAATGAATATGGGTCAGGTGACGCTGTAATCTTTTCCCATTCTGGTTTGGATTTATACCAGGTATAGTTGGCATTTGATCCCCGGGCAAATATCGTCGCCGCTCGTGAAACAATTGGATCAAACACGAGTGCACCTGGTTCCAATTTGTTCCAGTAATCTCTTTCCATTTGTACATCAAGATCAGAAAGGAAATAGGAATAGACAGGCTGTTGAATGGCAGGAAGTTGGATTCCCGTTAAAACAAAGCCGCCCAGCATAATAATCATGGCTGTACCAGCTGCCAGGATTTTTATGGTATCTTTTCGCCGGGAAACATACATCCAGGCAAGTGGTACAAAATAGAACAAAGACAAACCAACGAATTGATACAAGCGCGAAGTATTTCGTACACCGGTCGATCCGGAAAACTCCACTACAATCATTAACAGGCTTATCAGTCCTGATCCAATGAAAGCAGCTTCAAACCAGCGCGAGGCTTTGTAAGCTTTCCATCCATAGATCATAAGCAATGGAAAAACCAACAAAGCTGGACCCAGTTCAATCAAAGCCACAATGAGCTGGCCTGGTTTAATCAATGACAAAACACCCAGATGGGATGACACGATTTCTGGAGGCCAGATGATTCTGAAACCCACGGTTTGATAGGATGCCGCTTCTGGATCCAACATACTAGCTGCAATATCCTTCAAAGCGCCGCCCTGTAGAAATCCGATCAAACTGCCAGTTGCCAGAACCAGTAACCAGATCCACATCGGTTTTGGTAATTTCAGAGATTTTGTCTGGATAATTCTTATAAGAATCACCAATCCCATTCCGCCGAGCATAAGAATACTACCGGTCTCACCAATAAGGAGATTGGCTGCAAGTAATGCAACCGTGACAACGGCTCCCCGCCAACCGCGCCAGCGATTAAAGAGCAATAACAAAAGCAATATCAACACCACCCCAATGGATCCGTTCGGACCATGGTTCATTACTCCGGGGGCAAGAATACCATTAGCAAAGGCAAAAGGATATCCAATCGGTCCGGCACCTTCTATACCCCAATTATTATTAATGGCTGTATAGAGTGTGTCGCCGGTCAAACGTCCACTGCCAATCAGTTCCATCCCCTGCCCCAGCCAATTGATTACACTTTCAGGCAGAAGGAGTAATATCCAGCGGGTGCCCATGCCAAATGCAGCCATCATGGCGCCAACCAGACCACCAACCTTACTGAATGTTAATCGGCTGACCCACAGGTACGAAAGGATAATCATCAAGCCAAAGGAGATACCGCGGACCAGGTCCAATGCATTCCAGGGATAGAGTCCTCCCAGTCGCATCCATTGTGCGGCAAAAAGCATCAAAAAATAGTGATAACCATAGGGCACAGTTGGGTCAAGAGGGAAATGCGGAGGAAGATCTCCGGCTGCCATCATGGAAAGGGTCGGTAAATGAGCATAGTCATCGTAAATTGCCAGTCCACGGGACATGGCTGTGAAAATATAAGTAATGATGGCAAAACAAACCAATTGTCCCCAGGGAATAGTGCTTTTGAACCAATCATTTATTCGGGTTCCCAGAGAAAATATGAATCCGATCAACAGGGTCAACCCGGCAGATAGCCAGAAAGCGGGAACTGCCGGTATAAAAAGAGTAAGGATATTAGCCAGCCAGGTGTCAATAATCAAGCCAAGGGCAATGCCGGTCATCACCTGTTCGCGATTCGGTATTCGAAAAGCGTATCGTGCCAGTCCATAACCTCCAACCATCCACATGACGCACCAGATACCCAGAATGAAGAAATCTTGAAAGTTGCGAAGAAGAAAATTCACGATGCAAACCTCATTTCTTCTGTCTGGCCATCACCCGAATCTGTGTTACAGAATCGATTTGAGCATCGCCTGTCTTGAATTCTGGTAAAACATTGTCGGAAATTACGTTCCAGGTTGTTAAATTTCGTTCCAATATTTGAATATCAACCTGGTCAAATCTGTCTTTAAACAGGTTTTCATACGCTGGCAAACGCCAACGATTCAAGTTGCTAGTTGGATTTAACCAGCGTGTCCAGGTTTCCCTGTCATACGTAAGCATTTCAAAGGGATATTTAAAGAAATGATCGCGTAAGTCAATAAAATGGATATGTATGCCTTTTTCGTTAGTGATACCTGTTAAAGCATCCAGAATTCCAGAAGGATCAGATAGATGTTCAAATACGGAAGTACTACAAACAATATCCGCCTTTTGTAGACGAGGATCAATCGCCAATTCCCGGATGTCCCCCTGTAACAGGGTTATCCATTCAGTCCTCGGTATGGTTTTACCAAAATGTGTGGAAAGGTATTTTTCAAATTCTGGCAACAATAATGCGTTGGCTTTTTCATCCGGCCGAGCGGCATACTCGCACAGAGTAATATGGCTTGCGCCCATTTTCAAGAGGTGGCATGCCAGTGCAAACCTGCCGCCGTATCCAAAGATTAAGACATGTTTTCCCGAAATATCCGTCCCTATGGCCAGAAGTTCTCGTTGGTAGCGGGCAGCCGCTTCCTCAGGTGCCCGAGTCTCTAAACCAGGCCGAATTATCACCCCTCGCAATAAAAGCGCTCGTGTGACCTTTTCCGGGAGAAAATGACGAATTACTCGAGGAAGTATGTATCCGGGTTTCATCGGTTAACCTGCAATGCCTGTGCAGCAGATTGTCTCCGGGAGGAATAAACAGACAGGGTAGTTCTGGGAACAGATTGAACATCAAGCGTTAAGGCTTGAATCAACATTTGAAATCCCAGGATAAGGGGAAGCGAAGCCACCATTACGGTCCCGGCTGTTGCTGATATCCCGGTCACCAGGGATCTGGCCCACCAGACAGCTCCCCAGATAATCCCAAATAATGACATGATACTTCCCAGCGTTAAGAAAATAGATCCCACAGAAAAGTTCAGAACAAAATACTGCAGCCAGATTCGGCGGAAGAAACGGGACAGCAACAGCCAGGGGAAAGTGACGATCACCTGAAAAACAGACAAAGAACTTGGTTCGCCTGCATAAATGGCTGGCATAGGAACTTCTTCCGCGACAGCCCTTACCAGATTAAGTTCCACAAGTAGACTTGTCTCAAAGAAATACCGTGGGTGCAGGTACTTTTTATCGAGTCTCTGGTAGACATCAGCATCCACCGCCAGATACCCATTGTTTGGATCAAAAACATTCCAATAACCACTGCCAACTTTCGCCATAAAAGACCAGAACAGGTTCCCCATCCGGCGATGAAAAGGCATTCTGGCAATAGATTCCAAACGGCCAAAACGGTTGCCTTTCACAAAATCCGCCCGTCCAACCAGAATTGGTTCAAGTAAAGCCGGTAAGAATGCTGGATCCATCTGTCCATCTCCATCCATTTTGACCAGGAGAGTAGCACCCAGATCCAATGCCCGATTGAAACCAGTTACGACTGCGCCGCCAACACCCTGATTGACTTCATGACGCAGTAATTCCACCCGGTCATTATGCAATCCCTCCACCCGTTGAGCCAGATCATCTGGACTTTTATCATCCACAACAATGATCTTCCATATCCATTCAGGAAGTCCCTGGATCACAGCTTCGATATGGTTGGCTACCCGATAAGCCGGGATTACGACGCAAATTTTCTCTTCGTTGGAGTGCAGGAGACTATCAATGTTCATGGCTGTTGATCACAATGGTTTGAAGGATGATCAGATGTATAGGCAAATATATCAGGCTGGGTGTATCCTACCACAAGCTTGACATCTATGAAACCATTTTTCTTGCAGCCATATACGATTACATCAGAGGCATGAGGAAACAGTGTAGGAGATTTCGTCTGGCTAAGCATCATCTGGTGATCACCATCCGGCCCAACCGTCATAAATCCAAGGTGGGCATCATCACGTGCCTTATAAGCAGCCCAACCGCTGCCAGGTTCACCCCCACCTGATTTATACCAACGGGGGTAAAGCGCTCGTCCAATTAATCGCACGGCTCCTGATTGTTTCAGGAATTCTTCATCTGACCCGATCACCTGTTCAAATTTTGGTGCTTCATGGGCAACTTGAATGGCTGACTCCAGAGTGAACGAAGTGTACCGCTGTGGAATAATCCATTCCGCTATTGGTAGTTGCATACCGGCAAATAAAGTGACTGCCAGTGAAATATAAACTGACCGTTTTGTCATCATCCCGGATGGAACTTCGCGGGTATCTTTCTCTCGAGGACGTAAAGATAAATTTGAGCCGGCGAAAATTATCACAATCAACTCGGAAAATCCCAGACAAAAATAGAAATAACCTATCCAGTCCACTGGTTGGATAAATCGCCAGCCTGAAATCCGTGCTACTGCACTACTCAATGAATAAGCAATTTGGAAAGCCAACGGCAACAATCCAGCCCATTTCCACTTGCTCCAGGATGACCCAATTCCGATGGCAATAAAGATGAGGTTTATTGCCAGGAACAACCATTGCCATCCAGAAATTCCCTTGATGCCATCCAACCAGAAAAGCGTAGATATTTGGAGGTTATCGTGAAAATCAAATAAAGAAACCTTAAGGGGAAGAACAACGAGTGTATCCAATTCATTATTAATAAAATGTGCCCCGATAAACTTCACAACGTCCACAGGATGGTTAATAACATAATTTAAGATGTGACCATTCACTTCACTGCTTTTGGCTGCCAGGTGAATATTCTCGGATTCTGAAACGCTACCGGCAAAGCGTTGTGCAATATAGACAGCCTGTGATGGTTGGTCAAAAGCATAATCACCCGTATTTAATCCATTTCGGATTATCCAGGGTGAAACGGCCAGAATGGCACCGGCCAGGAACAATCCGGCTTCCAGGAAGACTCCCCTCCATCCGCCCTTTTTTTGTAAAATCAAAAGAAGAAGCACAACTGGAATCAAGAAAATTGCCTGCGATCTCAACAAGAGAAGTAGACCAAGAAATCCACCAATAAGAGTTGAACGTACCGGGCGAATACCGGTTTTTCTTGACCAACGGAAAACCGCAAGACAAAAAAGGCATATACCAAGACCTGTCAGAGAATCGGTCATCAGCATTTTCGAATGGCTGACTTCAGTCAATGGTGTTGCCGCAATGGCGTTCATCTCACGAAAAATGGCCAATAATCCAGCAGCGAGACCAGCTTCACGTGAACGCATTGAGCGGCCCAGCCAGTAGAGTGAAGCAGGGAAAATGGCCAATACAAATGTTTGAAGAATAATGATTTCGTTGAAATTTTGCCCCTGGATTCCATGGAGAATTGCCAGGAACAGAATATATAGTGGGCGTGTTACGATCTGTCCATTAAGAAAACCTTCACCAATCAACAAAGATTGAGAGGTGTAATCATAAAAACCGGCATCTGAATATGGGTAAAGCTGAAAATTCGGAGCACGTGGTGTCGGGAAGAAATAACTATGCGGAATTGGCTGAGAAAGCCATAAAATCAACGCGATAACATACAATCCACCACCAATGATCCAATCTAATCGCTTCTGGTACTCACGGATAACAGGAAAACTAACCAGTATTGTTAATAAGATTAATCCCGCCGCCATTGAGCCCCATACCTGCCATGACAAAAGAGGCACACCCGGATTCCCCCAGTAGAAAATATCCGGAGTAATTCCCCAACCGGAGAATCCGATTAGAGCTGTCAATACAAGAAATACAGCAGAAACAACACCAGTGGAAATGAATACCGGATGGAAACGGGTAATTCTTTCAGGATGCCAACCGTAACATTGCACCCAAAACCAGATGGAACATTGAAATCCCAGGGCAATCATCCATACCAGAAATGGTTGAAATCGGATGAATAAAGCATTATTTCCTCCATCCGGTCCGGAATGCAAAACCACAAGAAAAATCCAGGCGGTCAATGCAATAAGTATGGCAATCCCTTCAAGCCAGTAAAAAGTTCTTCCCTCACTCCATCGGTCTTGAAACACAGATTGCAATCGCGATTCTTTTTTCCCGGTAAGAATGGCAGCAATGAGGAAAAATAGTCCGGCTAATCCTGTCGCCAGTAAAAGCCCCAGTCGGGCCAGGCTGAATCCAAACAAAATACTATTTTTTGGATCTGCAGGAAGTGCCGCTATCCACATCAGAGTTGGAATAGATTGAATAGAAAGAAAAAGGAAAAACAAAACCCATCGCAGATGAGTCCATCCGCGATGTTGGTCAGGCTCCAAATGTGTCATATCAATTCTCACGCGGAATTAGCAATTGAACACCAACTTCATCATATGTTACTTTTGGTTTATAGTATTTTAGCAAAGGACGGGAAACCCAATAAACCCAGGAGTTATTTTCCTCGGCAAAATTCCGAATATCTTCATCGGCCATGGATTTACGCAAGGGTTCACTGACTATCAAGGAGAATCGGTGATTTTGTAGATCCTTGTAGAACTCCGCAAAATAAGCCGCATTGCCACTCATGGCCTGATCCATTACCAGTTTCTTCTCATATTCTGCCACCAGGGGAACATCTTTGACATAACCAAAAGTTAATAACTGGCGTTGGTCCATAAACAAGACCTCACCTTTAGTTTTAGCAGCAGCAACTTCAGCCTGCAGTTTTGCCAGGGAACTTGTAACAAAGTAATCTGCCGGTTTCGAAAAAGGCTCTCCATACTGGATCATCGTAGTCATTGGCATGACAATAGCAAAACAGGTAACAGCCAATACGATTTTTGACTCACGCAAACCCGGCAATCCAGCATCCAACCAGTTACGAAAAAACCAACCCACAATCAGAGTGAGAGTCACCCATAGCAAATCCAGGTTATGAAGATTACTTCCTCCACCTATCTTAACGCTGATGATAATTCCAATAAGTGAAAAAGCTCCGAGAACGATCAACAATGATGCATTTTGCATCCAATTTGTTTTCCAGATTCTCTTAATAATCATATAAGCCATAAACAGCAACAATGGTCCGCCCACCCAGACGTATCCAAGCAGAATTCCTGGTGCATATGTCGGGTTTGGGAACAGGCGGTCCCAGAGCATTGGCTGTGCAAAATCGAATGAACTAACCACAACGGAAGTTACCGATCCTTCTGTGGCTATCTGCCCTTTGGAGAACATGGAAATCATTCGGGCTACTAATTCGGCGCCTACCAAACCTGAGAGACCCAGCACAACAGGCCGGATCAGCTCTCTCCAACGATTTTTAATAAAGGAAGGATTTTGGATTTCGAGAAGAGCCTGCAATCCTGCCCATAATCCCGGAGCATACATCCATGTCCAGCGGGAAATCCGTGCATAATAAGATGCCACGGCAATAAACAAGGCAGGAACCAGAATACCTCTATTTTTTAGTCCAATGACCACAAGAATAGCACAGATAATCAAAGGCGGATATATCGGACCCTGGCTTAAGAATACAAAAAGCCAGAGGGCAAATCCAATCTGCCAAACCCATTCTTTTTTGAATGTCGATTTTTGGAATACAGTAATAAAGCCCAACACCAGGGGAGGAATCACCCATACTATTACATTCCATAACCGCATTCCCCAAATCCCTATAGATGGGAAAATAAACGGGATTGCCCAGAGCAACTGTCGGCCAGCTTCTAGAAATGGAACAATCGTCTTTCCACTTGGATTGATATATCGAGACATTCCAAACATAATGGAATAGTCCCAGAACCGATTTCCTTCAGACCAGGCTAATGAAAACGGGTAATCCGAGACACCCGTCAACCAATCTCCGATAATAAATATAACCGTGGAGAAAAGAACCATTCCAGACGCTTTGAGTAGCCATTGGATGGTTATATCCTCATTAAAAAGAAATAGTGCAGCAAGGACACTAAAACCAAGTAAAGTGAAAAGGCGCAGCCAGTAAATGAAAGAAAAATTACCAAATGGTGAATAAAGGAAAAGGATTGTTGGGAATAAAAGAGAAAGGATAGCCAGAATGACCCGTCCATAAAACGGAATTCGCGAAATGGCCTGTTTTTCAACCTTTTCCAGTTTCCTCCCCAGATTGCCATGATAAGCCAGTGTTAAACCATAAACCCAGGCTGCTAGAGGTATTAATGAAACGATACAAAAGACCACAAACCTCTTTGAAGCCAGTGATGGAGGATTTCCAATCAAAATAAAACCCTGATAAAAATCATAGGCCGCTAGGAAAAAGAAAATTGAAATAAAAATATAAACAACGAGATTTACGTTTTGTAGAGAAAAACAGCCTGCATCTTTGGAATTCATCTGGTTATTTTTCATTACTTTTATTGTAACCATCAATACATTTGATAAAGAAGTTCAACCGTTCTGATTCAATGAATTCAGATCCAACAAAAGGAGCGATCTGTTCGGGCTTTACCCGTTTTCCTCGCATTGAGAATGCAAAATCACGAATACTTTCCCAACTCGTTTCAATGTTGTCTTCTGTATTTGGAATTCTCAGAATTGTATCAAGATTGACACCGACTAGAGAAGTCTCTTCATACGGTAAGATGATCGGAATCCCATAGGCCAGGTATTCACGAATTTTCAAGGCTGATGCCTCATTCATCGCTTTTCGATGAAGAGCCAGGGTTCCCATACCAACATCGACCCCGGCCAAAATTTCTCGGGCTTCTTTCTTACTTAAATAGCCGTGCAGATACAGATTGGGTGGTAATTTCGTCCAACCTTCCAGAGAATCAAAACCAATTACATCAACATCCAACTCCGGGCATAGTTCAGCCAACCGGACCAGTTTATCGACACCCTGCCAGGGAATATCCGGTGTGCCAATGAATCCAAGTCGAGGGCGTTCATTCTTAGGTGCTTCCAGAGGAAGATTTTCTGACAGATTTATAGCATTGGGTATGACTTTCTTGGGAGATGAAAATGAAGTAAATTCGTTCGATTTAATTAATTCACCTGAAACAAAAACCAGGCCGGAAGCCTTTGAATAATAAATTCCTCGGGTTAACCGGTTATATGTAGAAAGGACCGGCCCAAGCATCTTATGCTGGGTCACATCGTTTGTATTGATTTCAACCACAACCGGAGCGATCTGAAACATACGATGGGAGGGGAAAACATACATGCTCCATCGCAGGTAAATCAGGTCAGGCGAATACTCCCGCAGAGCATTGACCAATCTGGATGCCGCCAGACATCGATTGATTTCAAGAATTGGCCGTCCTACTATTCCCTTTGGAGCCTGGTAGATGATATTTGTGCCATCAACGAGCGCTTCAATATCATTCACATCATTGTGATGTGAGAAAAATTGAACAGTATGACCATGTTGTCTCCAGGCTGCCATCTGGTCAATGATTTTCCGACCGACACCGCTGTTTTTCGTGCGAGGCCAGTGCAAAGAGACATAAGCAATACGCATAGAAGGTGTATTCAAAAAAGGAATCTTGCTGAACAGAATTCTAATTTAGAACTGTATAAAAACATTTTTACCAATGTTCGTATTTAATCCAAGGTTTGTATTATACCTTACGAATTTTTAATCACCATTCAAGTATCAGGTACAGCCTTGTTTCCTCGGTACCAGGCTCAATATTCGTATACACCATGCCGGTAATACCTCTGCCTGGAACGATTCATGCATGCCATTTTTCGATTCAACAGGTGTTGCTGGTTGGTGAAAGGATTGAATATGCATAGTCACTGCCAAAGCATCCTGACGTATCTGGCATTCAGGTTTCAAGACAGCCCCATGCTATAATTTTTCAGGCTGAGCATCAATGGACATCACCCCACAGACAGTTTTCGATATACTCAGTTCCTTCCCGGGTAATCTACTTTATTATTTGATACTCGTCTATTCCATTTCTGCATGCTTATTGTCGGTTTGGACGGCTTTTCGGGTCAATGACCTTCCCATTCCCGGGAAAACACTGGTTGGACTGACCATCTTGATGGCTGCCAGCCTTCTGCCGCTCGTCTATATTGTTATTCCCAGTATTGGTGCGTTTTTACCATCTGAAACGTATGCACTGATCGAACGGACTTCTGTCTCGTTGCTGGTAATCTGGTCAGCCTGGCTCTGGTTGATTCCAAATCCGAACAAAACCAGTACCATTGGTGCCATTACCTTCTCCATTCTTATTCCGGTAATCACCGCTTCTGTTGAATTTTTCTTTCCGGCAAGCGCTTCGGGTTTTAATGCCGGTCTGGCTGACCTTTGCTGGCATTTCCTGTTGATCCTTGTTCTGGTCTTTTTTACTTTCTTGATTTTAAGGTGCAAGCCATCCATCTGGACATATGGCATCGGGATGATGGCCTTGATGTTGATTGGTTTCACGCTCAGCCTGGCGACCGTCACACCAAAGGGTGATATTAGTGGGGCTGCCCGGCTGGGAGTTTTATGCGCTTTTCCGCTGCTTCCGCTGTTGGCCCGCCGTTATGACCTGCAAGAACCTGCTTTGCAGACAGCTGGACCGTTTGATCAAATCATGGAAAAAACAACCCGGCATGCTGTACCTGATGAAATTAATGCCTGGCTGGCCGCAGTAGCCAATCTGGATATCGTCCGACAGCAGGAAGCCATTGCGCGGATGCTTTGCCAGTCTTTAGATTCACAGGGGTGCGCCTTCTTTCAATTAACCGAAAAGCCAGGTGTGATCCGCATGACAGCCGGCTATAATCTTTCCACGCAGTCTTGGCTGGAACCACGAGAATTCGCTGCAGAAGATTTCCCCCGCACAATGAGCAGCTTAACGGCCGCCGAGCTTTCCATCATCCGTACCTCAAATGAAAATGCCCTGGAATTGTCCCGGTATTCCGATCGGTTGAAAATGCCTGAAATCAATTCTGTAGCCATTATGCCATTGAAAAATTCCGTTGCCCCCTGGGGTTCGGCTGTGCTTCTGCGTACGACACCGTCACCTTCCTTCCTAATGGAATCGCTTCAGCAATTCACACCAACAGCTGCCGCACTGTCTCATATTTTCCATAATAACGAAACGGCCATTCGTGAGCGGCAGGAATTGATTCGCCTGTCACAGGAAATTGATGCATTGCAATCAGCGAATCAAATGTTACAGGCAAATTTGGATTCGCTTCGACTTTCTGCCGTCCAGGTCATGCCCGAACGAAGTACCCTGCAAATGTTGACATTGCAGCAGGCTTCTGAATCAGAGATTGACCGGCTGCGCAATGAGAACCGTCTTTTACTTGAGGCGATTGCCGAAGAGTCAAGGGAAAAACAGATCCAACCTCAAGCCGATGAAACCAGAATGGTGGAGGAATTATCTCTAGCCCGAGCAGAAATTGCCCGGTTGCAAACCTTGTTGCAAGATTCTCGACACCGCTTAAAAGAAATGCAAAAACGGTCGTCTATTTCCAATGCTTCTGTCGAAGGTCTGCGCAAATTCAACAACCTCATTACAGAAATCCGCAATCCATTGGCGGCCATTACCGGATATGTCGATCTCATGATCTCGGGAGAGAACATACAGGAGACTCGCGAAGCCAGCCAAACTTCCATGGCAAATATGCGGTCGGCATTGGAAAAACTGCGTTTAATCATGGATGATCTTGCGGATCTGAGTGTACTTAACAGCGGCGTCATCGACCTGGAACCCGAAAAAATGGATCTGGGTAATGCCATTGACCAGGCGGTGGCCACTGTCTCTGCCGGATTTATGGAAAAAGAAATATCATTAAAGTTGGAACTTCCTCCAGTTCTGCCGTATCTACAGACCTACCATGAAGCCTTGAAAAAGGTGATTGTGTACCTTCTTCAAAACGCGGGTAAGGTCACCCCACGGAATGGATCAGTTGAATTGTGTGTGGAAGTCCATGAAGAGAGTGCTGAACCTTACCTGATGATCGAAGTTACTGATCATGGCGGCGGAATATCGCCATCAGATATGCCCAAAGTATTCTCTCTGGATGAAAATTTGCATGGACGGATTGTGCCGGGATTAGGTGAGGTGAACGGTGGATTGGCAGCTTCAAAAACCCTGATTGAAGCGCATGGTGGACGGATCTGGGTAGACAGTGAACCAGGAATATCAACCACATTCTCTGTTTTGCTTCCTGTTCATTCAGAGAATCAGAATAAAAATTAGAGGAACTTTTGAAACGAAATCCCTCTCTTCTTGAAGGCCTGTTGATTGCTCTGATTGCCGCATTGCTGGTGACTGGTGCAGTCATACTGGCTGGTTATGAGAAATTTACGTTTGGTCAACAACCTTCGCCTTTGCCTCCATCACAGGTGCCAGAATCAACCGAGGCACCAACAGAATTACAGCCTTTGGTAGAAGAAACAGAAGTACCTGAAGAAACTTCTTCACCCACAGTATGCCCACAACCTGAAGGTTGGTTGCCTTATGAGATGAAAACAGGTGATTCATTGGAATTACTGGCAGGGGAGCGAATGGCTCAACTGGCAGATGTAATGGCAGCCAATTGTCTGAGCAGACCTGGCGCCTTGCCCGGAACGATTATTTACCTCCCTCCTCCACCGCCCACACTGACCCCAACCATCACATATACTCCGACAATTACACTAACCCCCACAATCACCTTGCGGCCTTGTGATTATCCGGCAGGTTGGGTGCGATATACATTAAAACCAGGTGACACACTTTTCAAATTGGGTGTGTTATTCAAAGTCACTGAAGTTGATCTGATCACCGGCAATTGCCTGTCTTTCGGGACAGCCCTGCATGCCGGTGATATTTTGATGGTTCCATCACTATCCAGGTCAACAGCCTCTCCCGTGAAATGATTAAGAACAAGCTGCATCCAATAAAAACCGTTCACAAACGACTGACAGCCTGCCTTCTTTCTGTCGTATTTTTCCTCTACGGTTGTGTGATTTTTGGCACAGCCATTGAAATACACCCGGTAACCGAGACGCCGGAAAATAAACAACCAATCATTTCATCAACACAAACCATTTCTCCTCCAACAATAACACCCACAATTGAACTTCCTTCAATTACACCGTCATTCACTCCAACCTTACCACCCACCCCTGTACCCACCTCAACCATCACTCCCATCCAGTCCCTACCGGGTGTGCGCTTCCCCGAAACACCTGTCCGGGTGCCGTGGCAAAACCCATATCCAGAGGGGCAATTACGTATTTTGCTACTGGGAGTGGATCTTAATGACAGTATTCTGCATGCCGATTCAATTACAGTTTTGTCTGTAAATACCCGACAATCAACAGCCAGCCTGCTATCCATCCCATCTACTCTGTATGTGAATATTCCTGATGTGGGCATGGAACGGTTGAATAATGCAATATCCTTCGGTGGCGCCGGGAAGGTAATGGATACATTGGAATATAACCTGGGGTTCCGGGCGAATAAATACCTTCTGGTGGATGCCCGTAACTTTGCAGAAATTCTCGATTCCATCGGGAATATAAAAGTTCAGGTAGCCAGTCAATTGATCAGCCGCTGCAGTTTACCGCAGGCTGTTGATGGATGGTGTGACGCGGAACCGGGTGTCAATCAGATGGACAGCCAGACCGCACTCTGGTATGTGCGCGATACGGCTGGCGGTGAACCGGATCGGATGCGGCGAACTCAAGAAGTACTTGTGGCCGTATTCAACCGCCTCATGGAAATTCGGGCAAATGAACGAATCGGGGAATTGTATAACGCTTACCTGCCTCATGTAGAAACGGACCTCTCTATGGACGACCTTTTCTCTCTGGCACCATCATCTACAGCAATATATGCCGGGCAGCGGATCAACCGGTTTGCGTTATCTACCAAAGAAGCCGTGCCTTTCACAATGCCCGGAGGTGAACAGGTACTTCTTTTGGATCAAAATTCAGCCTGGAATCTGATACAAACAGCCATTTTCCAGCCATAAAATATTTTTTGACATTTTCAATTTGACATCACGGTTTTTTCCTGCTATAGTGATCAAGACTATACGCAAATAAGCGGAGGGAATATGTCCGGTCAACCTGCGATTTCATCCAGTTTTCACATCACACCTGACACATCATTGAACGACGCCCTGGAAGGATGGAAAATGTACCTTCGCGACAAGGGACGATCGGAACACACCATCAAGGCGTTTGCCGGTGATCTTCAATTATTCATCAACCATTTTTCTGACGACCGAAAGGTGAATTCAGTCACCACAAAAGAGATTAATGATTTTCTTCATTGGCTTCAACATGACCGTGGAGTACCATGCAGCCCCAAGAGTCTTTCACGCCGCATCACCTCGATCAAGTCCTTTTTCCGCTGGTTAAACCACGGAGGAGTAGTAATATCGGATCCCGCAGAAAGAGTTCTTCAACAGAGCGCAGTCAGCCGCTTCCCTGAAGTATTGACCCCCGAAGAGACTGCGCTGGCAATTGATACAGCCGCTGCCTGGCATACGTCAGGTAAACCGGATGCCCGTCCATATGCCTTACTT
This sequence comes from Leptolinea tardivitalis, assembly GCF_001050275.1. Taxonomy (GTDB): domain Bacteria; phylum Chloroflexota; class Anaerolineae; order Anaerolineales; family Anaerolineaceae; genus Leptolinea; species Leptolinea tardivitalis. Next base: position 87,069 of record NZ_BBYA01000001.1, on the reverse strand, counting down.
TCCCTTCTTTTGACAACTGGAATCAAGAAGGGAGAATGCCTGGCTCTCAAAATCAATCATGTTGATCTTGAAGCACCCGGCGGACCGCAGCTTTTCATCCGCTATGCCAATCCTGGCAGCCGCTATAAGGAACGCAAAATTCCGGTCACGTCTGATTGGGTGGAAGCCTACAAAGAATACCTCGCACAATACAAACCAACAGATGAAATATTCCCCTGGTCACCGCGCCGACTCGAATACTTGTTGGAAGATATCGGCAAATCTGCCGGCATAACCAAGCATATCTCATTTGATATGTGCCGTTGGACCTGTGCCCTTAATGACTGGCAGTCAGGAATGGATAAAGATAAAGTCCGCCAGAAATTGGGGATTTCAAAAATACAATGGCGGGAAATCAGTTATAAACTCAGCCGCCTGGCTGGTGAATCTGAAGAGAAAGCCGCACAACCTGCCTAGTCTCCGGGGTGACCGCCGCTTTTTCGCTGATACCTACCCCGGCCACCCAGATGATGTCACTACCGCTGACGACTAGCGGCCAGTTTTGTCTTGCCAGTCGGGGAATTTTATGATTAACCCAATAATCAGATAATTTTTGAGTCTTACCGCCCATTCCCAGAGGTGCAATTCGTTCTCCTGCATATGCTCTTCTAAGTAATAATGGGAGAGATAAACGGTCTGCATCCAACCATACATGGTCGGTTGATCCACCTTGATGTATGGCTTCAAGGGCAGAGAATAATTCATCGTTACACAATTCAATGCGCCAACCTGGAAATGTCCAAATTCCGGGGATGGTCAATTGGAGTTCTTTCCCTGCTTCAAGTTGTGGATACATCTGGCTCAAGCCTGGCCTTCCCCGCCAAAGGGTTATTCCTCCAGTGGAGGCTTCTGCCCAGATGTCAGAAAAAACATGCATTTCACCTGATCGTGTTCCATGCAGAACGAATTCAGATAATCGCTCGGTAATTTGAAAATCAATATCCCGGATATCTGGTTTCAATTCCACGAGTGCACGCCGTAATGTTGACCGGCGAAGTCCCTCAGAGAATGTTTCCAGAGGTTGCCTGTTCATCGAAACCCATCGATCCCCCTTTTGATGCAAGCTCTTCGCCCAGGCATCTTCTTTGGTCATTTCAATGATAGACTGTTCATCTGCCAGGATACAGGCAGTTTGTAAAAGGTGGTTTTTTATCTGCGGGTTGTATTCCTGCAAGTATGGAATCAATTCCAATCGAATCCGATTGCGGAAATACCGGGTGGATTGGTTACTCTCATCCTGCACAGGGACCAATCCACTATCCTTGCAGATGGCTTCGGTGTCTTTGCGCCAGATGCTCAGTAAGGGTCTGACAACCGGCAGCCGGGGATTCCACAGGGGAAAGATTTGACGAAAAGGCATTCCGGTCAATCCATCCAATCCTGTTCCTCTTAACAAGTGCATCAACACTGTCTCTACCTGGTCATCCGCCGTATGGGCAACAGCCACGGCTTGAACACCCAGCATCTCAGCCTGGTCAAGAAGCCACTGATACCGTGACTGCCGGGCAGCTTCTTCGACAGAAAGCTTCTTTTCCTTCACCAGCGCATTGACATCTCCACTGCCAGAAAAGAAAGGAATGCCCAGTGACGCAGCCATCTTTCCGGCTGCCTGCTCATCACGATCGGCTTCATCGCGTAAGTGATGATTAAAATGCGCGGCAAAAACCTCAAAACCGGCCCTTTGCAGCAAAATCAGTAAACTGAGACTATCGGCTCCACCGGAAAAACCGACAAGAATGGGTTTATCCAATGAAAGATGACAGTAATCCGAACAATTCTTTTGGAAATCAGGGAGATTCACACGGTCATTATAGCAATGCTCACTGAATTTCAATCGATAAAAAATAAAATTTCCCTTTTTTCACTATATTCATTAAAATAAATTAAAATCCTTTCAGATACTTAACGCTTGTCGATACTTTGGGATTATGCTAGACTGACTTGGGATTTCGCATAAAGGTGAGGGTATATGGCGGAGAAAATTCTTATCGTCGATGATGATTTAGAGACCCTTCGACTGGTTGGTTTGATCCTTGAACGGGGAGGATTCCAAATCGTTGCGGCCAGTAACGGCCAGCAGGCGTTAACCCTTGCACACAGCGAACGGCCTAACCTGATTATTCTGGATATAATGATGCCCGATATGGATGGGTATCAGGTGATGAAGAATATTCGCCAGGATACCGCCATCAGCACAATCCCGGTTTTAATGTTTACAGCCAAGGCGGGTATTGAAGATAAAATTACCGGTTATGAAACCGGTGTTGATGATTACCTTACCAAACCCATTCACCCGGCTGAACTGGTGGCACATGTAAAAGCCGTATTAAGTCGGGCAGCCAGCAAAGCAAAGACCGTACAATCGGATTGTACGGTTATGGGATTCATGGCATCGCGCGGCGGGTTGGGCGTATCTACCCTGGTTCTCAATCTGGCTATCTCCATATACAACAAGACACAGAAGTTTACGGCCGCAGTCGAGACTATTCCCGGTTATGGATCATGGGCCTGGGAACTCGGGCATTCCGATTCGGAAGGTTTGAATAAAATCATTACGACCACACCTGAAAACATCAACCGCAATCTGGTCAAGAATGAATTGATCCTGACGACATACGGCATTCATTTATTAATGGCATCGCCAAAATTGAAAGATCAGGAAACATCGGCCAATGTCGCCCAGTTGGATGCCCTGCTCCGTGAATTGACGGACATGAGTGAGTATCTCCTTCTGGATATTGGTTCACCCTGCAATCCAAACTGGCGGCGAATTCTGGGCATCTGCAATGAAGCCGTTCTGGTTGTTGATCCCGATCCCACCACCATGCGGCGCACAAAAGCCATGATGCAGGAGATGGATTCGCTCGGGTTTGGCAAATCTCGCAAAGTCACTGTTGTGGCAGTTAACCGGGCCCGCTCAGATATTCAATTGACTTTACCCCAGATGCAAGAAGCTCTGGGAGTACCCATCGCTTTATTAATGCCTCCAGCTCCTGAACTGGCTTACCAGGCGGCCACGCGGTCTGTCCCGCTCTCTGTACTGCAACCAGAAAGCCTGCTTTCCCAGCAGTTTGTTCGCCTTGCGGAGACAATTCTGGCTAAAAAGTGATCTTCCCTGATGATTTAGAAGAGAGGTATCACACAGCCGCCCGTCTCTTCCGTCCGGGGAGAAGAGTTGTGGCATTCACCGGAGCAGGAATCTCTGTGCCATCGGGAATTCCTGATTTTCGGTCTGCGTCCAGCGGATTGTGGAATACGTTTGATCCCATGGAAGTCGCTTCTCTGACAGCTTTCAGGGAACGGCCACAGGCTTTTTTTGACTGGCTTGAACCTTTAACCGGCCAAATTTTCCAAGCCTCACCCAACCCCGCTCACTACGCCCTGGCTCAACTTCAATCTTCCAACCGGCTTGAAACCATAATTACGCAGAATATTGATGGTTTGCATCAGAAAGCCGGAGCTTCTGATGTGATCGAACTGCATGGCAATATGAATCACCTGGTTTGTCTGACATGCCAAAAGATCGAAAAAGTCGATGATTACCTGGACCGATGGCTTAAGGAGCACATTCTGCCCGTCTGCCCGCGCTGCGGAGCATTCCTGAAACCCGATATCATCCTGTATGAAGAGATGCTTCCCGTAGACGCCTGGGAACAGGCAGAGTTTTCCTGCCAGCAGGCTGATGTGATTCTGGTGGCTGGTACCTCGCTTGAAGTGATGCCTGCCTCATCGCTGCCATTGGAAGGATTTCAAAAAGGGGCGCAGATTGTCATCATGAATCTCACCCCCACCTTCCTGGATTCGGTTGCGGAGGTTGTTCTGCCTGTGGATGTGGCAAAAGGAATGCCCGAACTCTGCCGACAGATACTCGCCTAGCGGGCTCCCCGGCGGCCAAATTGCCGTTCCAATAGATCAATGGATAGATGAATCATGGTCGGCCGGCCGTGGGGGCAGGTGCGCGGAGACTGACAGGCTTCCAGGTCCAACAATAATGCTTTTTGCTCTTCTTCTGAAAGAAGTTGTCCGGCTTTTACCGCAGCCCGTTTGCATATACGCGCCACCAGCCGGGCTTCCCGTTGATTCTGCAAGGGAGCTTCGTCTTCTTCAAAATCTTCCACCAGAGTAGACAGTGCAGCGGATGGATGCAGGTTGGTCAACAATGCTGGTATGGCTCTGACTCTAAAAGCATGTGGACCAAATGGTTCAATATCAAATCCATATTGATTTAGTACAGAAATCTGTTCTGAAATAAATCGGGATGATTGCGGGGGGAGTTCAACCACCTCTGGTTGCAGGAGAGTCTGAGAAGGCAATGTTCCCCGGGTGCTGTGCATCATCCGTTCGAATAAAATCCGTTCATGGGCAGCATGTTGATCAATTAAATACAGCCCATCAGGAGCTTCCGCCACCAGGTAGGTGGCTCCGATTTGCCCGACCAACCTTAGCAGCGGCAAAATTCCTGCAGAGAAAACAGGCGGCTGCGGCATAGTGGATGGCGGCTGTAAACCCGGCTCTTCGTGGGCATCCGCCGGTGGCTTGGCTTCCACGGCCATCTGCCAATCAGGAGAAACCAGCGGTGGTTGTGGAGAAGACATTTCCCAGCGAGACGGCTGGATATAGGGAACCGGTGAAGAAGCCAGTAGAGCCCGGCGGACACCTCTCTGTACCACACTGAAAACCTTATCCTGGCTTCGAAAACGCACTTCTGCCTTGGCCGGGTGCACATTCACATCCACTTCTTCCGGTTCGAGCTTTAAAAACAGGGCAGCCGCCGGATACCGGCCAACCATAAGCATTGTGTGATATGCCTGCACCAATGCACTGCTCAGCGCCGGATCCTGAACCCAGCGGCCGTTGACAAAGAAGGTAATATCACGGCGGGTGGCACGGGTGACCGATACCGGGCTGATAAAACCGGTGAGATTCAAATTCTCTTCCTGTAGCAGGACTTCGATCATCTGTCTGGCCAGGTCAACCCCATAAAGCCCTGCCAGAACTTCCCGTCGATTCCCATTACCGGGTGTTGACAGGCTGGAATGCCCATCCTGCACCAGTTGAAAACGGACATCCGGATAAGCCAGAGCATAGCGAGCCACAAGACTATCTATTTGCGACCGTTCTGTGGCATCGGTTTTCAGGAATTTCAAACGGGCGGGAACCGTGAGGAACAGATCTTCCACCCGTACAGTGGTTCCACCGGGGAGACCGGCCGGTTCGAACTGGCTCTCCTTTCCCCCTTCTACAATTAACCGGGCACCTGTTTTTTCAGTCCTGGTTTTTGATTCAAGGGTCATGCGAGACACAGACGCGATGGAAGCCAGTGCTTCCCCGCGAAAACCCAGTGAAGTGATATGGAAAAGGTCCTCTGCACGGCGTAATTTGCTGGTGGCATGCCGTGCCATGGCGATACGCATTTCTTCCATCGAAATTCCGCAGCCGTCATCACTAACTTCAATCAAACGTTTGCCGGCGGCATCCACTTTTATGTGAATCGACGTTGCACCGGCATCGAGTGCATTCTCGACCAGTTCCTTCACCACCGAAGCGGGTCGTTCCACAACCTCTCCGGCGGCAATCTGTGAAGCCACTTCATCGGGTAATATTTGTATGGTCACGCAAGCCTGCCCGGCATGATTATAATCAACCTGTCTGCCTAAAGCGAATTTCGGCTGCGGCAGCCGAAAGGAAACCGATTGCTACATTCAGAAAATTACACCACCCTTCTTTTCGATCTGGATGATACGCTGTATGAATCTTCCACCGGAATCTGGCAGGCAATTCGCGAACGTATTGGCCTGTATATGCATATCCGCCTCGGTCTGGACTGGGAAACCATCCCAACATTACGCGCCAACCTGTTCAATACATACGGCACAACCCTGCGGGGTCTGATCGCCCTTTATGATGTGGACCCGCAGGATTATCTTGATTTTGTTCACGATATTCCCATGCAGGATTACCTCAAACCCGACCCGCAACTGGGGAAGATGCTCTCCACTTACCCGCAGAAAAAAGTAATTTTCACCAATGCCGACCGGAATCATGCCTACCGCGTTTTGAAGGCTCTGGAAATTCTTCCGTTATTTGAAAAGATCATTGACATCCATGATATAGATCCTCATTGCAAACCCATGCCTGAAGCGTTCAGCAAAGCTGTATCCCTGGCCGAATCTGATCCTGCACGTTGTATCATGCTGGACGATTCGCAATCCAACCTGGCAACCGCCCGTTCTTTGGGAATGGGAACCATTCGGGTAGGATCAACCCAGCTTTCGTGGGACTATGATGAGTGCATCCCGCGCATTCAAGACCTTCCTGACGTGTTTTCATCGAACGGACATAATGGAGGCTGAAAAACATGAGTCTCATGGATATCGCCCCATACCTGTTGGTGGGATTAATCATCTTTATTAATATTGCCTTATGGTCCATGTTCAAGGGTAAAGGCACCCGGCAGCATATGGACCTCTGGCGTAAAGCTGGATCAACATTGCAGAAACCCTGGGAAAAAGAAGACCGCAGCCTTCAGGAGCTTTCTGAAAGAGTGAAGCATCTACAAGAAAAACCAAATCACCCTCTTTTGGAGGATAATTCTGATGAAAGTGGGATGGACTAAATCCATTTAAGAATTGCAGGTATGAACAGATGAAACCAATTCGCATCATTATGTATGCCATGCTGGCCACACTCCTGGTGTTGGGTTTGTTCACAGGTGGCGTTGTTGTTGGACTATATATCCCCGACCGGATTGTATCCACATTGAGTTTGCCGGGTCTTAATACTCTTTCCAGCTCAACAGATAAAGAAAAGACCATAAGCCGTGAAGAACTTTTTAAGCCCTTCTGGCAGGCCTGGGACCTGGTTCATCAGGAATTTGTGGAACAGCCTGTGAATGATGAAAAAATGATGCAGGGAGCCATTCGGGGGATGATGCAATCGCTGAATGACCCGCATTCATCCTATATGGACCCAACTGAGTACCAGCAGATGTCTGATCCGTTGGAAGGTGAGTATGAAGGTATCGGTGCTGTTGTTGATGTCACCGGCGACTATGTCACTTTCATCAGTTTCTTCCCCAATTCTCCAGCAGAACAGGCCGGATTGAAACCCGGTGATATGGTATTGGAAGTTAACGGAAAAGATATGACCGGTATCGATGGCAATCTCGTTCTCAAACAGATTCGCGGTCCGGCCAATACGGAAGTCACATTGAAACTGAAACGAAAAGATCAGGATGAACCCATCGTCGTCACCGTCAAGCGGGCAAAAATCCAGATGAACAGCGTGGAAAGCAAAATGCTGGATGGCGGTATTGCCTATATTGATCTGTTGACCTTCGGTGAAAAAACAACCGATGAGATGAAGACAGCCATCAAGACACTGCAAAAGGAAAATCCCAAAGGATTAATACTGGATTTACGCAACAATGGCGGCGGATTCTTGAACACAGCCATTGAAGTGGCTTCGCAGTTTATGAACAGCGATGTAGTTATGTATGAACAGTATGGCAATGGCGAGAAAAAGACATTTAATACAATTCCCGGTGGCATTGCCAGAGATATCCCCATGGTTGTTTTAATCAACGGCGGTTCAGCCAGCGCCTCTGAAATTGTGGCGGGGGCTCTTCAAGATACCGGTCGGGCGAAACTGGTTGGTGAAAAATCATATGGCAAAGGATCCGTTCAAAACTGGATTCCGTTGGATAATGAAGAAGGAGCAGTGCGCATTACAGTAGCCCGCTGGCTGACGCCGAAAGAGCGGCAGATCAATAAAAAAGGATTGGAACCAGATATTTCCATCAAATTGACCGATGAAGATATCAAAGCTCGAAATGATGCGCAATTGAAAAAGGCGATTGAGTTACTGACAACAAAATAGATATTGACCTTTGGCAAAAATCCGTCCGTTCATCGGGCGGATTTTTTTATGACGGTATCAGGAAAACCTGTTAAAACAAAACCAACTTTTTCACCAAATCAATAAATCTGACCGGTTAATCAGATATTTCTTTTAGGAGCTGTGAAATTTTCTGCAAGATATCTTTCCTGATGACGAAGATGAAGAATGAAATCAGATTAAAGCAGGCAATTTCTCCAAATAGTTAACTTCGGTTTGACGGTTTAGCCTTGAAGGGGGTATAATCTGGCGTCATTAACTTTTGTAATTATATGGAGATAGGCGCGATGGAAACGATCGATGCGCAATCGGAAACCTCAACCAGCGAATTGAAAATAAAAACTCACTTCACTGGAAAAGTAGTAAAAACCAGTCTGGCCGGAGCCCTGGTTGACATTGGAGAAAAGTCACCTGCTTATCTCCATGTTTCACAGCTCCCACCTGCTGCAGATGGAACCCCCAAAGGTGTGGAAGAAATTCTTAAACCCGGTCAGGAAATTGATGTTTGGGTAAAACGTATCAAAGAAGGCCGCGTTGAATTGACCATGATCAAACCCATGGAATTCGATTGGCGCGATCTTAAAAAAGATATGACGGTTACCGGCAAGGTCGTTCGTATTGAAAAATTCGGTGTATTTGTGGAAATTGGTGCCGAACGCCCCGGGTTGGTTCATATCAGTGAAATGGCTCATGGCTTCGTCAAAGCAGCTGAAGATGTGGTCAAAGAAGGCGATGAAATTCAAGCCATGATTCTAGACGTAGACCGCAAGAAGAAGCAGATTAAACTGAGCATGAAAGCCCTGCTTCCTGAACCTGAAAAAACAGAAGAGGCTCCCAAAGCCAAACCCGCCGGAAGTGGTGCTCCCCGCGGTGAACGCAAAGGTGGACGCCGCCGTGAATCAGCTGAGGAAGATTACACAGCTTACCTGCAAACTGAAACACCGTCTGAACCTGAACTGACAGCCATGGAAATTGCCTATCGCAATGCCATGGGCAAAGCCAAATCTAAACGCGCCATTGCCCAGGAAAAACACAAACGCGCTGAAGCACAGGAACGGGATGAAATTTTCTCCCGTACCCTAACCAACAAGATCAAGACATCATAGGACATGGGCGGGCGAAAGAAACCAATCGTTTACTCATTTCCAGACGCAATCCAAAAGTGGGGAGGCGCCCATTCAACGGCCCTCCCCACTTCTCTTTTAATTTAACCATCTTCTTATTTCCATTTGTAGAAAGGATCCATTTATGGCAACCAAATATATCTTTTTTACAGGCGGTGTTGTTAGTTCTGTAGGCAAAGGGGTTACAGCTGCCGCCGTCGGCCGGCTATTGAAAGAACGCGGCTTCAAGGTTGCTGTGCAAAAATTGGATCCATATATCAACGTTGACCCTGGTACTATGAGCCCTTACCAGCATGGCGAGGTCTTTGTTCTCGATGACGGAGCCGAAACCGACCTGGATCTGGGACATTATGAACGCTTCATTGACATCCGCCTGAATCGGGTATGCAACATTACCACGGGTCAGGTCTATGCCGAAGTGATCAGCAACGAACGCCGCGGTGACTACCTGGGCGGAACCATTCAAGTGATTCCCCATATTACCAATGAGATCAAACGCCGTATCGGTCTGGTAGCGAAAACCACAGGCGCTGAAATTGTTCTGGTGGAAGTTGGCGGCACGGTTGGCGATATCGAAAGTCAGCCATTTTTGGAAGCGATCCGTCAGTTACGCAGCGATTTCGGGCGGGAAAACACTTTATACATACACGTCACGTGGCTGCCGTATATCGGTGCCACCGGAGAACTGAAAACCAAACCAACACAGCACTCAGTCCGTGAACTTCGGTCACTGGGAATTTCTCCTGACATCATTGTTGCCCGCTCTGATTACCCGGTGGAAGACGATTTGTGCGAGAAAATTGCCCTGTTCTGCGATGTGGAAAAGAAAGCGGTTTTCCCGATGGTCACCACGCCTGTGTTGTATGAAATCCCGTTATTGTTAGAAAAAGCCAATATCGGTGAATATCTCCTGCAGCGCATGGGGTTGGAGGCACGGGAAAAACCAGACTGGAAAGAATGGGAACACCTTGTCAATCAGGTCAACAAGGAAAAACCGGTAGTCAAAATAGCGCTTGTGGGAAAATACGTAGAATTGCACGATGCCTATCTGTCTGTCCGTGAAGCGATCAAACACGCCGGACTGCACCTCGGTGTAGAAGTAGATTTACGATGGGTGCATTCGGCTGAATTGGAAAAAGGCCGCAACTGGGATGCCCTGAAAGATGTGGATGGAATTGTCGTTCCCGGCGGTTTTGGCAGCCGTGGAATTGAGGGGAAAATTCAGACCGCCCATTATGCACGCATCAATAAAATCCCATACCTGGGCCTGTGTCTGGGAATGCAGGTGATGGTGGTGGAAATGGCTCGCAATGTTCTGCATAAGGAAGAAGCCAATTCTACAGAATTTGACCGCGCCACTCCCGACCCGGTCATTGATCTGATGCCCGAGCAGACATCCATCACCGATAAAGGCGGGACCATGCGTCTCGGCCTGTATCCCTGCCATTTGAAAGCCGGTTCCATCGCCCGGGAAGCCTATGGAGTTGATCAGGTTGAAGAACGCCACCGGCACCGCTTCGAATTCAACAATGCCTACCGCACTCAACTGGAAGAAGCTGGCATGCGGCTCTCCGGTTTATCGCCAGACGGTCGATTGGTGGAAATATCAGAAATCATAGACCATCCTTTTATGGTCGGAACCCAGTTCCACCCCGAATTTCTCAGCCGCCCCAACCGGCCGCATCCTCTGTTCTATGCCTTTGTAAAGGCTGCGAGTGAACGGTCTGGTGTGACCACAAATGGAAAAGCGAAGTAACGTACAACCACTAAGAAAAAACAAAAAAGCCTTTCTGTCGAAGGGCTTTTTTGTGTCTGGTTGGCCTGTAAGCCGCGTTCTGTCCGGAGGAGAGGTATCTTCACAGACGGTCTCCTCGTGGATGATCATCTCTCTCGACGGTATGTTGCCATACCGCTCAAGCAGTCTACCCGGGATTATCGCCGAAACGGGGGAACGGGCCGCTCCCCGCACTCCGAAGAGCGCTTCATCCCTGCTTGACCTTGCTGCTGGTGGGGGTTGCCTGGCCGGCGCATCACGGCGTCGCCGGTGGTCTTTTACACCGCCTTTTCACCCTTACTCCCTCACGGAAGCGGTATGTTTCTGTGGCCCTGTCCCACGGTTACCCGCGGCGGGGGTTACCCGTCACCCTGCCCTGTGCAGCGCGGACTTTCCTCGGCACCACTCAAGGTGATGACGCGATCATCCAGCCAGCCTGGCGCTTTCATCATACCGGGACAAGTCTTCCCCGTCAACCACCAATTGCGCTATAATCCCGCCGGGGATATTGTCAAAACAACCCGCATTAATGCGGTATCTTTCTTCTAAACGAGGTAAAACATGCGTACTCCCATGGTTGCAGGCAATTGGAAAATGAACAAGACAGCCGATCAGGCCAAAGCACTGGTCACTGAATTGCTCCCCGGTTTGAAAGCTGCTGTGAAAGTGGAACGGGTACTCTGCCCAACCTTCACCTGCCTTTCCTCTGTTCATGACCTGATCAAAGACACCAATATTGGATTGGGCGCCCAGAATTTACACTGGGAAGCCTCTGGTGCATTCACCGGCGAGATTTCCGCCAGCATGGTTAAAGAATTTTGCGATTATGTAATCATCGGCCACTCGGAACGCCGCCAGTATTTCGGCGAAACCGATGAAACTGTGAACAAGAAAGTAAAAGCCGCTCAGGCAGCCGGCCTTCTTCCCATCGTCTGCGTAGGCGAAACATTGTCAGAAAATGAAGCCGGCAAGACCAAAGAAGTTGTAACCCGCCAGTTGAAAGGTGGCCTGGCGGGAGTGGTTGTCAGCGATCCGGCCAAACTGGTGATCGCCTACGAACCTGTCTGGGCTATCGGCACCGGCCGCGCGGCCACGGCCCAGGATGCCCAGAATGTCTGTGCCATCATCCGGGCTGAATTAGTTTCTCTGTTTGGCAAAGCCAATGCAGATGCCATCCGCATTCTATACGGCGGCTCGGTCACCGGTGCCAATGCGGCTGAATTGTTTGGCATGCCCGATATCGACGGCGGTCTCGTCGGCGGCGCCAGCTTGAAACCCGATTTCATCGCCATTGTCAACGCGGCCAACGAACGGGCATAACGATTTATAAAATGAATCAAAAGCGGCAGACTTTTTTTATCTGGTCTGCCGCTTCTTTTATTCTCAGGCTGTTCCAAACTGACGGTCACCGGCATCACCGAGACCGGGAACGATATACCCCTTCTCGTTCAGGTGATCATCCACCGCCGCCAGATGAATATCCACATCGGGATGTGCAATTTGCAGCGCTTTAATGCCTTCCGGTGCACCGATCAGACCGACAAATTTGATGCGTTTCACGCCCCAGCGTTTCAAAATATCTACTGTGGCAACCGCCGACCCGCCGGTTGCCAGCATCGGATCCAACACCAGGCAGACAGATACAGTCGGTTCGACCGGCAATTTATTGTAGTATTCCACCGGTTGGAGGGTCTTTTCATCGCGGTACAGACCAATATGCCAGACCTCAGCGGTGGGGATCAATTCCCATACACCCTCCACCAATCCCAATCCGGCACGCAAAATCGGGATAAGGCCAATCTTCATGGCCAGTTCATGGCACTTTGCTGTCCCCATAGGCGTCTGAACGTCAATGGGGGACATTTGCAGGTCAGTTGTAGCTTCATAGGTCAGAAGAGCGCCCAGTTCGCGGACAAGCTGACGGAATTTTTTGGGTTCTGTGTTTACATCCCGGAGGATGGATAGTTTATGGGCAACCAACGGATGGGGAGAAGGGTAAATGTTCGTCATGGCGGTTCCTTTCGCGCTTATTATAGCCTGATATAATTTTCTACATGGCAGAAACCTCGGAACGAATTATTCAGCCTGAACAGCGGCCCGATGACCGCAATGACCTCGCCCTGCGACCCCGCTCATTGGATGAGTTGATCGGCCAGACACAGGTAAAAGAAAACCTTCAGATTTTAATCGCCGCCGCCCACCGCCGGACAGAACCACTGGATCATGTTTTGTTCTACGGGCCTCCGGGCCTGGGAAAAACCACACTGGCACACGTTCTGGCCAATGAAATGAACGTAAACATCAAAATCACCGCCGGCCCTGCGGTGGAACGTGCCGGTGACCTGGCTGCCATTCTGACCAATCTGCATGCCGGAGATATCCTGTTTATCGACGAAATCCACCGTCTGGGGCGTGCCATTGAAGAAGTGCTTTACCCTGCCATGGAAGATTATGCCCTGGATATTATTATCGGCAAAGGACCTTCTGCCAGATCCATCCGCTTGAAATTGCCCCGATTCACTGTGATCGGTGCCACCACACGCCTGGCGCTGGTCAGCTCGCCGCTGCGGGCTCGCTTCGGCGCCGTGTATCGGCTTGATTATTATGACCAGCCCGCCATGTGTGAGATTATTCTGCGGGCGGCGAAAAAACTGAATGTCACTGTGGACGATGACGGTGTGGAAGAAGTTGCCCGCCGCGCCCGGGGTACTCCCCGTGTGGCGCTGCGTCTGCTGCGCCGGGTCCGTGATTTCGCCCAGGTCAGGGCAGATGGTCATATCACCCGCTCTGTGGCCGGTGAAGCCCTTAATCTGATGAATGTAGACCTGCTCGGTCTGGATGACGTCGATCGCCGGGTAATGATGACCATCATTGAAAAATACAACGGCGGACCGGTTGGTTTGAATACCATCGCCGCTTCAATCAGCGAAGAGCCGGATACCATCATGGATGTAGTGGAACCCTATTTGCTTCAATTGGGATTTATTGACCGCACCCCTCAGGGACGCATTGCCACCCGCGCTGCGTATGAACATTTCGGTATTCTGTTCCCAGAAACCAACCAACCCCGGCTGATCTGACCCGTGAAAACCAGCGATTTTGACTATCACCTTCCGCCTGAGCGCATCGCCCAGACGCCGCTTGAACCGCGGCATTCTTCGCGACTTTTGGTATTGGATCGTTCCAAACCAGATCTGACCCATACCACCTTCTGGAATATTGCCGATTACCTGCATCCCGGCGACCTGCTGGTGGTCAACCGTACCCGCGTCATTCCAGCGCGCATCTATGCGCAAAAAGAGACCGGCGGCAAAGTAGAAATCCTTCTGCTTAAGCGCACCGACGATTCCACCTGGGAAGCCCTGGTTGGAGGAAAACGGTTGATCCCCGGAAAAACCCTCTATCTTCCAAACGGTACAACAAAAGTCGATATTCTGGCCGACCTGGGTGCGTCACGCCGTCTGGTGCGCTTCTCAGAGCCTGTGGAAGCCTATCTGGAAAAAACCGGTGAGATGCCCCTGCCGCCTTATATCCATGAACGCCTGAATGACCCCAACCGGTATCAGACTGTTTATGCCGATCAACCCGGTTCGGCGGCTGCCCCCACAGCCGGCCTCCACTTCACCCCCGAATTGCTCGACCGGTTGAAAGGCATGGGAATAGGCCTGGCGGAGGTCACCCTGCATGTAGGGCTGGATACCTTTGCCCCGGTGACAGAAGAAAACGCCGATGAGCACGTGATCCATACCGAGTGGTGCGAGGTCACTCCAGAGACGGCCAGTCAGATCAATACCGCCAAAGCCGCAGGCGGACGGATCATCGCTGTGGGTACCACCAGCGTACGCACACTCGAAAGCGCCGCCCAGTCTGCCCATTCTGGTGAGGTTGTGACGCCGTATCAGGGCTCAACGGGATTATTCATCCTGCCGGGGTATACCTTCAAAGCTGTCGATGCCATGGTGACCAACTTCCACCTGCCCAGGTCGTCACTTATCATGCTGGTGAGCGCCTTTGCCGGACGTGAACGGATACTGTCAACCTATCAAACGGCTGTTGAGATGAAATACAGGTTCTTCTCTTTTGGCGATGCCATGCTCATACTATAGGTATTACTGGCTGATCCCAACCATCACCAATGGGACCGCCGGTACGCCTCGCCCCTGACGAATCACATTATAAAATTCACCTTCATAATAAGCGACACCTGAACTCATTTGCATTTGCAAAGATTTCATCGGAAGAATTTCGATTCCCACATCAATCTCATCACCAATATAAAAGGCTAGATGTTTTACAAAAAGATCATAGGCAACAAATGAGTACTTTCCAAATTGGACTTCCAGAGCAATTCGTTCTTTTACAAAATCGGTCTGGTTATAACTGAATATGGGTTCATTCCCTGATTCTGAGATGACACGTTTCTGTTCATCGGGTTTTAATGTCAATGTCTTTCTGATAAGTTTTTCATTTTTGGTTACCCAATATCCAACTCGACTTTCTTCCCATCCCCTTTTTCGTAAAAGAGACTTAAATTCAGCATTTAATGCTACTGGGCTAAAAAGTAACTTGCCAAGCATGGTTTTCTCTTTTGAGACTTTTGTCTTACATTTCTCTGCATCAATCAATTCAATTACTTCTTTAATTTCTTCCCAAAGTTGGACTTTATGAACTTGGAGATACTCTAATCCGTTTAAGTGCGAATATATTTCCGAAATCTTCATTTTTCCCCGTATTGTTGATTTTTTGTTGGTTTTTCTAAGAGTACCATTTGATTTTTATCTTTAATCCATGGTGCTATAGTAAGGCTATTCCCAGCCTCAATTGGATCATAAACCGGTTTGTTCATCGGACGGGTCTTCAATGTCCCATTAAGTTCACCCATAATCCTATCCCGGGCTATATCAATATATTTTGGATATACCTCTGCTCCTATACCACGTCTATTGTGCCTTAAAGCAGCAATAATGGATGATCCCACACCAAGAAATGGATCAAAAACCCAATCACCTTCATTGGTCAATGATAAAACAAGTCTTTCAATTAACTCTACCGGATATTGACAGGGATGTTCAGTTTTTTCAACATGGTTACTTTTTACGTTGGGAATAATCCATAAATCCCCGGGGTTTTTACCTAATGGATTGCTTGAATATTGACCTGCTTTTGGCCCTTTGAAATATTTCTTCCCAGGATACTTTTGGGGTACCCTTACAGGATCCAAGTTGAAAATATAATCATCTGATTTTGTAAACCAAATGATTGTTTCATATCTACCAGAAAATCTCTTACTGCAATGCAACCCATGTTCAAAATGCCAAATTATTCTATTGCGCATTTTTAGTCCAAGGTCAGAAAAAATTGGGTACAAAATTGAATCTAATGGGATAATAGCCCCTTTATCAACATAATTACCAACCTGCCATGCAATACTTCCAAATGGTGAAAGACACCGAACGCATTCTTTTATCACTTCAGCTTGTTGGTGAAGGTAATCATCAATATGTAATTTAGTTTCGTATTCTTTCCCCAGATTATAAGGTGGTGAAGTTACAACAAGCTGAAATGTATCATCCGGAATTTGAGTGAGTAAATCCAGACAATTTCCTGGATAAACTACAATTTTCTCGGTTGCCGAAAAGTGATCAGATATCTTTATATTATCAAACATATGTTTTATTATCCTCGAAAGCATTATATTGTCAAGAAAACAATGAAGAAGTAGGTTATCATTTAGTACAAATTTTTCAATAGAGAATTCATGACCATGTCATCATCATTCCTCGGCATTCTTTTTGGACTTCTTTCTGCCCTTGTCTGGGGCAGCGGTGACTTTGCCGGCGGGTATGCCTCACGCAAACAGAGCCAGTATCAGGTGCTGGCGCTCTCAGCTTTTTCCGGACTGGTATTTATGGCCATCACGGCACTGATCTTCCGGGAATCGTTCCCTTCCACCCGCGGGATCATCTTTTCCATTCTGGGCGGTTTGAGCGGCGCATTGGGGATTGCCGCGTTTTACCGGTCACTGGCAATAGGGAATGCTGCCGTAGTGGCCCCCACAGCTTCCGTCATTGGCACAGCTTTACCGGTTTTATTCAGCACCATACTTGAAGGGATCCCTTCCCAGATAAAACTGGCCGGTTTTATTCTGGCCATTCTGGGGATCTGGCTGGTATCCAGCGGAGAGTCCTCTCATCCATCCGGCAAGGATGGATTTTCCCTTTCCGTCCTGGCCGGGATTGGTTTTGCCGGGTGGCTGATCCTGCTCGGTAATGTGGAGCACGGGAAAGTATTTACCCCGCTGGTTATTGCCCGTACAGTCGCCTTTATCACCGGTCTTGTTCTGGTATGGATCAACCGACAACCACTGCCCGGCCTGACCTCCAATCCATCAGCAGTTATCTGTGGAATTCTGGATGTGGGCGGAAACCTGTTTTATGTGCTGGCCCGACAATATACCCGGTTGGATGTGGCAGCCGTTTTATCATCGCTTGGCCCGGCAGTGACTGTGATCATCACCACCATTGTCCTCAAAGAAGTCGTCAGCCGGAGACAATGGTTGGGTGTGGTTACCTGTCTGGCCGCTGTTGGTTTGATTACTATCTAACAGACAGAGTATGATTTAAACATGTCAGAATCCCTGGATATTCAAAAACTGGAGGTTAATATTCAAACATGCCGCCAATGTCCGCGTCTGGTGGCCTGGCGCGAACAGGTGTCCCGCGTAAAACGCCGTGCCTACCGTGACCAGGAATACTGGGGCAGGCCGGTTCCCGGATTTGGCGACCCCTCAGCCAGAATAATGATCATAGGACTGGCACCTGGAGCACACGGTTCCAATCGAACCGGTCGGATGTTCACCGGGGATGCCTCCGGTGATTTTTTATACCCCGCCCTGTACCGCGCCGGGTTGGCCAGTCAGCCGACTGCGGTTGATCGAAATGATGCCCTTGTTTTGCATGGTGTATTTATCACCGCTGTTTGTCGGTGCGCACCGCCTGATAACAAACCCTCCAGAGAAGAAATCGCAGCCTGCCTCCCGTACCTTCGCCAGGAAATGGACCTGCTTCCGAACCTGAAAGGAATTGTAGCCCTCGGTTCCATCGCCTTTCAGGAAACATTGAATCTTCTGGGGAAGAAATCTCCACAGTACACCTTCGGGCATGGAGTGTTCCATCACTGGGATGACGGTTCTCCCTGGGTGTTAGCCTCCTACCATCCCAGCCGCCAAAACACCCAGACTGGCCGCCTGACGACGGCCATGTTCGATGCCATCTGGCAGAAAGCCGTGGAAGCCCTCAATGGAAGAGAATGACCCTATCTCACCAATCCAACCTTCCTTAGGTAAAAAGAAGCGTAAACCCAGGGTCAATCCCGTGCAGGTCTTCCTGGCCTACACGGTGGGGCTGCTCATGGTATTGGCCGGAGTCTATATGTTCACCCTGTCACCCGTCGGACCACTCCCGGCAGCTCTTCCCTATTTGCAAAGTGATGATCAGGTACAGGTAACAAGCGGACGGTACTTGTTTTTCCAACCCATGCATTCAACGGCAAAAACAGGATTGATCTTCTACCCCGGCGGCAGGGTGGACTATCGTTCGTATGCCCCCATGGTCCATCAGTTGGCTGAAAAAGGCTGGTCGGCAGCCATCGTCCCTATGCCATTAAATCTCGCTGTTCTCGGATCAGATCGGGCAGACTGGGTGATCAATGATCATCCAGAAATACCGCAATGGGTGATCGCCGGCCATTCGCTGGGCGGATCCATGGCCGCGGGTTACCTGGTCAAGAATCCAACACACATCAGGGGTATTGCGTTTCTGGCTGCCTACCCCGGTGGCAATGAACTGGTAAACAGCACAATACCGGTTTTATCCATTTTTGGCTCTGAAGATGGTCTGATTACGTCCGATGAATGGGAAACCAGGAAGCCCCGTTTCCCCGCCACAACTCAGTGGCTTCGTATTGATGGTGGGAACCATGCCGGATTTGGCTGGTACGGAGAGCAGGAAGGCGACCGGCCAGCCCAGATCAGTCTTGAAGATCAGACGGCTCAGATTGTACAGGGATTGGACAGGTTTCTCACCATCGTGGAAAATAAGAATTGACATAGGAGGAATAGAAATATGCCGATTCGAATAAAACCTGTCGAAATCTCCACTCATGATAAAGAAATTGCCATCGGTGATCTGGCACCTGATTTTGAGCTGATCGATACCCGGAATACGCCCATTAAATTGCGGAATTTTCGAGACCATAAGAACATTGTTCTGGTACTCAACCGAGGTTTTGTCTGACCATTCTGCCGCCGGCACCTGGCGCAGTTGCGCCTTGATTATCAAGAATTCCAAAAAAGAAACGCTGAAATTATCATCATCGGGCCCGATGGACCAGCCGCATTTCGCAGGTTGTGGGAATCAGAAGCAATGCCCATGATTGGACTGGCCGATCCGGGATCAAAAATCGCAGATATTTACCAACAAGAGGTCAATCTGCTGAAATTGGGACGTATGCCGGCTGTCATCGTCATTGACCTAGAAGGCATCATCCGGTTTATTCATTATGGAAATTCAATGTCAGATATACCGGAAAACAAAACCGTTCTGGCAGTATTGGATGAGATAAATTCTAAAAAGACAGTTATAAACAGCCAGTGAAAGATCTGGAAGAAAACGAAACGGTCTTTTTGGACAATCGTAGTTTGGGATCAAACAGGCATTACCCGCGGCGGATGGCGCTCCAGCCGGCATATTTGGCGGTGTCGCCAAGTTCGGCTTCGATGCGCAGCAGCTGATTGTATTTGGCTACACGGTCAGAGCGGGCGGGAGCACCGGTCTTGATCTGACCCATATTCAGGGCTACTGCCAGGTCGGCAATTGTACTGTCTTCGGTTTCTCCGGAGCGGTGAGACGTGACAGCCCGCCATCCGGCGCGATGACAGGTTTCCACGGCTTCGATGGTTTCAGTCAGGGAACCGATCTGGTTCAATTTGACAAGCAACGCATTCGCAGCGTTTTCTTTTATGGCGCGGCGGACACGTTCCGGATTGGTGACCAAAAGATCATCGCCCACAATCTGGATTCTGCTGCCCAGTTCTTTGACCATCAGTTTCCAGGAATCCCAGTCATCCTGAGCCAGGCCGTCTTCAATAGAGACGATCGGGTACTGGTTGACCCAGTTCTTCCAGAAATCCACCATCTGTTCGCCAGTCAATTTCTTGCCTTCTTTGCGAAGGTTGTAAGTCCTGGTTTCTTCCTCATAGAGTTCGGAGGCTGCCGGGTCTAGAGCAATGGCAACCTGCTCACCGGGTTTGTAACCAGCTTTGGTAATGGCTTCCAGTATGACTTCCACAGCTTCTGCATTGGCTTTCAAAGCCGGGGCGTAACCGCCTTCATCACCAACCAGGGTGGTATAACCGCGGGCTTTGAGGACGGCTTTCAAATTGTGATAGATTTCAGCACCCCAGCGGAGACCTTCTGCAAAGGAAGATGCACCGAGCGGCATAATCATGAATTCCTGAGCATCGGTGGATTGCCAGGCCGTGTGAGCGCCGCCGTTGAGGATGTTCATCATCGGAACGGGCAATATGTGGGCATATACTCCACCGATATATCGGTATAGAGGCAGACCCAGGGAGGAGGCTGCTGCTTTGGCTACAGCCAGGCTGGTGCCCAGAATGGCATTGGCACCCAATTTGGATTTATTCGGGGTTCCATCCAGTTCGATTAAGGTGGTATCAATGGCTTTTTGTTCGGCTGAATCCCAACCGACCAGTTCTTCGGCAATCAGGGTGTTTACATTTTCAACAGCTTTCAAGACACCCTTGCCCAGATAACGGCCTTTGTCGCCATCGCGCATTTCAAGAGCTTCATGAATACCGGTGGATGCACCGGAGGGTACAGCCGCTCGTCCCCAGGTTCCGTCAGCCAGAATGACTTCAACTTCCACAGTAGGATTGCCGCGTGAATCAAGAATTTCCTGCGCTTGAATTGCTTCAATAACAGTATTCATTTTTCACCTCAAATCCTTATCAATTTTTGGGAAGATTATCGGGTTTTCAGTAATTCAATTTATAGTATAGCCAAATTCAATTCACTTGCCCGGAAGGTACCGGTATAAACCGGATCCCCACACATCTTTGATGAATTCCACCCGGTTTTTGAACAATCCCATATAGGGATCGGAATTGGTGATCATATACTTGTTGCCGTGTAGATATTGCATGCCAATTTCATCCATATATTGATTGGCTTTACCCTGTTTTAAAAGGTGGAAGTAATAGGTCGAATTCATTAAGCCGTCCAGATTGATGATGGTGCGGTCCTTGATAAAATAGGCTATCACACCACCGCCCGTTGACCCAATCTTTGCACCTTTCGGGGTTTCTTTTTCCAACGCCACAACACCGGCCAGGTATAAATTTTCCCTTCCCGGTTTTACATAATATGGTACGAAACTGATTAAATCTGCGGCATAGATATAAACCAGGAACAACGAAAAGAATACCACAATTGTTTGTTGGATATTCCCCGGCATATGCAGACGGGAAAAGACAGTCAACCCGGCTTCAAACAGTATACCTCCCAGAAGGACGAGCAAAACCATCTCCTGAACCCAATACCAGGGACGAGTGTTCACATAGCTTGTACCCATATACGAAACAATCTGACACATCGCTCCGGCAAAGGAAGCCGGAATAACCAGCGCTGACAGACTGGCAAGGACTTTTCTTCGATAAACATATATCAGCAATCCTGCACCCAGGCAGAAGAGAGTCCACTGGAAAATCATTTGTGTCTGGAAGGGATCGTCAAAAACCGTCTTTCCGGCTGCTTCGGCGGCATCCTCAATTCGGGTATTGATCAATGACAGCAGAGGATTCCACGGCCCCCGTTCCTTCTCCGGAAAACCTAAAAGCCCTTCCCAAACTTCATTAGGGCGGCCATAAACCGTGTTCGGAAGTGAACCCCACCATTGTTTAATCTGGCCGCTAACCGGTGACGGCGTTCCAAAGTAGAAATAATTGAAGCAAAAATAAAAGCCCATCAGAACGGCAATTGGTAAGGCATATCCCAATCCTTCAGGCAGCCATGAATTCCATGTTCGCAGCGACACAGAATCGTTTGTGGTCTCTTTTTTCCCATGGGTAAACCAGTCAATACCATGCATCACCAGCATAATCACCGCCGAGATGACCAGGTCTGCAATTGGAATTGAGCGTGGAAATCCGGGGATGATCCCAATCGCCGTCATGCCAGTGAGCAGACCGAATGCCAGACCATCAGTCACCACCAGGCTGACCAGTATGCGAACAGCCAATCTAAGCCAGGAATTTTGTGACCGGGCGCGGTAGACCCCGCTCAACTCAAACAATACGGGTTTCATAATTAAAGAAACCCCCACAAGAACATAGACAGCTGTGGTGTACATGTAATAATCAGCCCCGGGCTTTAACCGCCAGAACGCGGAGACAATCGGTGCTATATAGAAGAAAGCCATGTCCGCCAGTAAAAGCCCGTTCAGCCGGTTTCGGCGAAACACCAACCAGATACCCGCCATCCCCACCAGAAAAATGTTATCCAGGCGGCTGAGAATGGTCAACGCAGCCACAAGGCCCACAGGTAGAACTTCTTTCAACCTTCCCTGCCAGGTATTTTGATTTGCTTGAAATCCAGATACTTCATGGAACAGAAAGACAATGAAAAACGCACTGATTGTGCTTTCCATCCCCAGTCGTGAGGTGACTCCCTGTATGCTGGGTGTTAAAAGCCAGAGGAAGGATGTGACGATGGCGGCCGGTTCACTGATCACCCGCCTGGTCATCCGATAAAGCAGAATCCCCGTTCCGGCATTGAATACGCCAGCTACCAGAACAAGTACCCGCAGGGGAAGCATCAGATCAAACCGGGCCAGGGCAAAAACAGGTATGCAGACCAACATCCATAATGGATGGAAGCCGCTGGAACGCCCGATCCTGTCAAAAGTTAGTCCGTATCCTTCTGATACATTTTGCGCGGTTTTAAAATAATAAAAAGCATCATCTGTACTGTACCAATTCATCAGGTTGTTTGCCGGGGCAAAAGCCACATAGAAGGATGATGCCAGAACCAGCACAACAACGATCAATTCAAAACGATGGGCGAGCAGGTATTTTTTCAATGGACATCCATCTATCGGAGATAGGTAATATTTTACCAGCAGGATAAAAATAAAAATTCGCTTCAGCCAGATGCTATAATTTTTGCATCATTTACTTGTGAGGAAGAATGAATACACCTTTACCGTTTTTACAGAATGGCGTTTCCCAGGTTTGCATTCTGGTTCCTAAACTGGAGCCGGTGGTCGAAATGTATTATAAGTTGTTCGGTATCGGCCCTTGGCAGTTCTATACGTATAAGAAACCGTTTGTGAAAAATATGACTTATATGGGAAAACCGGCGAACTATGCCTCAAGGATTGCCCTTTCGTATTTTGGCCCCACCCGCATCGAGTTGATTGAGCCGCTGGAAGGCGAATCTGTATATGCCGATTTCATCCGTGAGCATGGTTATGGTGTGCATCATTTTGGCTTGCTCGTTGATGATATGCAGGCTGCCCTGAAACAGGCTGAGGAAGCCGGCCTACCCATGACTATGGATGGTTCCGGGTTCGGTCTAGATGGCGACGGTCATTACGCCTATCTGGATACCGAGAAATATCTGGGCATTACTCTCGAACTGATTGAGCGTCCGAAAGGTCGTGTCAAACCGGAGAAGGTTTATCCTCCGGAAGAATAAAGACGCACATTAGCTGGGGATAAGGTACATCATCACGGCATACCTCATCTGAAGGTATCAGTCAGGAGTGATTCATAATAAGATAGAAAAAAACAGGGATTTCTATTTTCCCTGTTTTTTTGATTTACACATTATGATATGAATACTCACATAGAAATTGCATATTTAATACGATATTGAAATCTGATTCAATGGGAATAACTATCAAGAACAGATTTTAATACCTGCGGAAAATCGGTGAAAATCCCACTGACTCCGGCTTTGATCAATTTACGCATAGAAGCCTCTTTATTGACCGTCCAGACAAACACATCAAAACCCTGTTCACGAATACTGCGCACCACCCGCGGATTTGCCAGGCGAATTCCAGGATTGTACGATTGTGCACCGGTCTGGTGTAACCGTGCCAGAGGATTTAAATCCAACCATTCCACCAGGGCACCGGTACGGATGGCTGGAACCAGTTTCTTGATCTTCGAAATGTACAGGTGGTTGAAAGAAGACAGCCAAACCCGCTCCTCCATTTGAAGGTTTTGAACGCAAGCCAGAACCTTCTCTACAACAGTGGCATCCCCCGGTGTCCCCTGCAGATCTTTGATCTCTACATTGATCTGCCAGTCATTTTCTCTGGTAAAACTCAGCGCTTCTTCCAGCGTGAGTATCGGTTCACCAACAAATTTCTGCAATTCGTCCGGTTGGATATTACCCAGCTTGATTTGTTTAAAAGGATCGGTGGTGATAAACCACGAGCCGAAATCCAATCGTTTCAGCTCTTCCAACGAAAATGACTGCACCTTCCAGGGTTTCCGATTCGGATAGACCGATGCGGCGTTCGATGTTCGTTTCAGATTATCATCGTGCAGTATTACCGGAACGCCGTCTGATGTCAGAGTAACATCACATTCCCATAGATCTGCACCTATGTGGAATGCTTTTCGTGCTGCCGCCAGGGTATTTTCCGGTGCCAGTGATCGGGCCCCGCGATGTGCAATATTCAGGATTCTAGGCCGTGTAGACATGCCAACCTCATCTTTTAATGTATTTTTTAATATTGTAGCAAATTCCGGCGAAACCTGTAAACATTCGCCACTGTCAAATGATACTTCTCTCTCAAAAGATAAGAGCGTGAAAACCGGATTTGATATAAAACTAATAAAACTCTGACATTAATCCAATACTCAAAGATTAACCTCTCTGTGAAATAAATACAGGAAGGGAGATTCCCTTATGAACCTCGATAAGTACACCCAAAAAGCACAGGAAGCTGTTTTACACGCCCAGACTCTGGCCAGTGACTTAAATCACCAGACTATTGAACCGGCGCATTTATTGCTAGCCCTGCTCGAACAATCCGATGGCGTAGTACCAGCTCTGGTGACCAAGATATCCGGCAGCACAGCCGGTCTGATTGCAGATATCAAGAAAGACCTCGAATCACGTCCCAAGATAACCGGTCCGGGTTCTGGTGAGACATCATTATCACGGACATCAGCAGATATCTTGAACGCAGCAGAGCGATTTGCCCGTGGTATGCAGGATGATTACACCTCCACCGAGCATATTCTGCTGGCGCTTACAGAGAGTTCGGAAGCCCGGCGGTTGGAACAATTCGGAGTCACCAAAGACAGCATTCTGAAAACTCTGGTCTCTGTCCGCGGATCGCAGCGGGTTTCCTCGCAGAATCCAGAAAGCACCTATCAATCGCTGCAAAAATACGGCCGCGATCTGACGGCCATGGCACGTCAGGGAAAACTCGACCCGGTGATCGGCCGTGATGAAGAAATCCGCCGGGTAGTGCAGATTCTGTCACGGCGAACCAAAAATAATCCGGCATTGATCGGCGAGCCTGGTGTAGGCAAGACGGCTGTTGTGGAAGGCCTGGCCCAACGGATCATTAAAGGCGACGTGCCGGAAGGATTGAAGAATAAGCGTCTTGTCCAGCTGGATATGGGCGCATTGATTGCCGGTGCCAAATACCGGGGCGAATTTGAAGAACGCCTTAAAGCCGTCCTCAAGGAAATCACCGAATCCTCCGGCGATATCATTTTGTTCATTGATGAAATGCATACGGTAGTCGGCGCAGGCGCGGCAGAAGGCGCCATGGATGCCGGAAATATGCTCAAGCCTATGCTGGCCCGCGGCGAACTTCATCTGATCGGTGCCACCACACTGGATGAATACCGTAAAAATGTGGAAAAGGACCCGGCCCTCGAACGCCGCTTCCAACCGGTGGTGGTGGGAGAACCGGATGTCGAGAATACGATCAGCATCTTGCGGGGTTTGAAAGAGCGCTACGAAGTCCACCATGGCGTGCGCATCACAGATGCCGCCGTAATTGCTGCCGCCGCACTTTCCAACCGCTATATCACTGACCGCCATTTACCGGATAAAGCCATTGATTTGATCGATGAAGCCGCTGCCCGTCTGCGTACAGAAATCGATTCAAAACCACAGATTCTGGATGAGGTTGACCGCCAGATCATGCAGCTTGAAATTGAGCGGCAGGCACTCCAAAAGGAGAAAGATAAAGCTTCAAAAGAACGTCTCGCCAAAATTGACCATGAAGTGGCCAACCTTAAGGAGCAATCATCCCAGATGACCACCCGCTGGATCAATGAAAAAGCCGCCATCGCTGATTTGCGGAAAGTCAAAGAAGAAACTGAACAAACCCGCCATCAAATTGAAGAAGCAGAACGACGGGCTGACCTGGAGACAGCCGCCCGGTTACGATACGGCACACTCCGCGAATTGGAGAACCGGCAGAAAGAGGCCGAACAAAAGCTGAAACACCTGCAGGAGCAGGGTGCCCTCTTGAAAGAAGAGGTGGATGCAGAAGAAGTGGCTGAGATTGTCTCTACCTGGACCCATATTCCTGTTTCACGATTGATGGAAGGTGAAACTCAGAAGTTGCTCCACATGGAAGATCGTTTGCACGAAAGGGTCATTGGTCAACAAGACGCCTTGCGGGTGATTTCCAATGCGGTCCGCCGTGCCCGTGCCGGTCTGCAAGATCCCAACCGCCCCATCGGTTCATTCATTTTCCTTGGTCCAACCGGCGTCGGTAAAACCGAGCTGGCCCGCGCCCTGGCGTTGTTCCTGTTTGACGATGAACATGCTATGGTTCGGATCGATATGAGCGAATACCAGGAAAAGCACACCGTCTCTCGATTGATCGGTGCTCCTCCGGGTTATGTTGGCTATGAAGAAGGCGGCCAATTGACAGAAGCCGTCCGCCGACGGCCGTATAGTGTGATTTTGTTTGATGAGATCGAAAAAGCACACAGTGAGGTGTTCAATGTCCTCCTGCAGCTTCTTGATGACGGCCGTTTGACAGACGGACAGGGACGCACCGTCGATTTCCGAAATACGGTCGTCATAATGACCAGCAACCTGGGCAGCGAATTGTGGATGGACCGGCAGAAATCTGTCTCACGAGATGAAATCACTCATGTGCTGCAGGTGCACTTCCGGCCGGAGTTCCTGAACCGTATCGACGAGATTGTAGTTTTCCACTCGCTGACTCGTGAGGATATTGCCGAAATAGTGGGTATACAGTTGAAGCGTGTGGCTGCCTTGCTGGAAGAAAAAGGCTTCCTGCTGGATGTCACTCCAGCCGCACGTACCTGGTTGGGAGAAATGGGATATGACCCCGATTTCGGTGCCCGCCCGCTTAAGCGCACCATCCAACGTGAACTGCAAGACCCTCTGGCTATCAAAATATTGGCTGGAGATTTCAAACCGGGTGAAACCATCCTTGTGGATAAGGGTGAAAATGGATTAACCTTTACACCAGTGGTGCAGCCAGCGGACAATTGAAACAATCTGTAACCGAAGACAGGATCGAACATCTAATGAATAACGAAATAACCAGAGAACAGGAACTAACCGCCCGGTTCCAATCTGCCGATCCTTCTTCGGCTATTTCAGAACTTTTCGAAACCTATGCTGACCCCATTTATCGACTCGCCGTTCAGCTGCTTGGCGATTCCACTATGGCGGAAGATGTAGTGCAGGAAACCTTTATTTCCGCTATAACCCACCGGGAGAGCTTTGAAGGACGGTCAAAAATCAGTTCATGGTTGTATCGTATTGCCTATAATGCCGCCATGGCCAGACTGCGAAACAGGCCAGAAGATCCACTCCCCGAAGATGAACCAGATGACGAAACCCCGGCTCCGCTTCCGCACAATCTGGTGGATTGGGATGTATCGCCGGAACAACTGCTGACAGATGGAGAAGCCGCAGATTATCTCAAAAACGCTATTCAGGCGTTACCCATGAAATACCGGGTGGTTTTTTTCCTGCGCGATATGGAAGACCAGAGCACCGAACAAACGGCTGAAGTGCTAGGTCTCACTGAAACAGCTGTTAAGGTCAGGCTTCACCGCGCACGGCTGGCGCTCAGGGAAAAATTATCTGACTATTTCTCAGAACGGTTGATAGGAAATTGACAGGAAAAACCAGAATGAAATGTGAAGATATCGTCCGCTATATTTCTGATTACATTGATGGGGATCTTCCAGTAGAAATACTGGAAGAAGCTGAAAAACACCTGGCAACCTGCCCGAATTGCACGGCCACCGTGAAAACCCTTCGGGAGACGATAAATCTGTATAAGAAATCGTGTAAGACGTGCATCACCCCGGAACACCGGGCTGCTTTACTGTCTGCCATACAAGCATCAGCCAGTCATCATTGCACATAAATCCTTCATTCACGGGTATTTTTGTAACCATTGCGGATATAAATCATCATATTGGTAGCAAATAGTTAATTGGAGGAAGAAATGAAAATGAACGAATCAAGTGTCGATCGGATTATCCGGGTGGTGTTGGGATTGGTATTAATAGCGGCTTTCGTTAGCAACATGGTAACCGGAACGCCGGGTATTGTGCTGGTCATTATTGGCGCGATTGCCCTTCTCACCGGGTTAATCGGCTTTTGCCCGCTTTACTCACTTTTGAAATTCAAAACGAACAGATAAACGAAAAGATTCATTACAGGGGCGGATGTTTTCCGCCCCTGATTCTTCCCATGTCATCATTCAATAAAAAAGGGGGCAGCGAACAAACAGGAGATTTTTTTTCATCCCGTCATTCCACACAACCGACGATCGTCAAATTCAGGGCATCCTGGTGCGGCGTTTAGAAGGCGATGTCATCCGTCCTGAAAAAAAACAGAAGAAGCCTGCAAAGATAAAGTCACATGGCTGCAGTAAACACCGATGATAATCAGAAGGTGCATAACCCGGCACGACCAGACGGGAAAAAGACACGATTCCCTTTTAGTTTCTTTGGATATTTTCTTGTTTACCAGGTTGTTTTAATGTTTTTTGGAATTTAATCATACAGGCTTGACTTTGATGGGTCCAGGTTATTTAACATTGTGGGTTGAGTTATTGGCAGAATAAATCAACATCCTGCAGGCTTTCAACCCATCTGGCAGCGGTTGCTGAATTATTCTTCACCCCTTGACTCTCCCGTAACTGGAGGGATTAAGCTTTACAGGCTGATCAGCACTTCAATCAAACGGAGGGTTGAATGTCAATTATTGAGTTACCGCACAAAGTGGCCGATTTCGCCTGCCCGATTAATGGGCTTGAAGATATGTATGAATGGAAAACAGGGAACCAACTGCCCGGTTACTTCCTGATGGATTTAAGTATGATCGGTTTCATGTATCTGAAAAATAAGAAAGCGCCCGTTCAACGGATGGTCTGTTGGGGGAATGGGACTGGCCGCGTTCAACATGAACTGTTATCAGATATCTTGGGTTATCAATGGACGTTTTCTGAAGGAAAGAGTTTCAAAACAGCCTGGAAGGAGATATGTGCCAGTGTTGACCGAGGGATTCCTGTAATCCTGGGCATGCTGGATATGTTCTACCTGCCGTACTATCCCCGCTTCTACCACAAGATGCATATTCCGCAACACTATGTGTTGTTGGTGGGCTATGATAATGAAAGAGGGGAAGCCTATGTAAAAGACAACGGTCACCTGAATGTAAAGACCATCACCATTGACGATCTGCGCGAGTCATTGAATATCGAGATGCCCGGTCAGGTTAAAAAGAATACCTTTTGCATTGTGGAATTTGGAGATCAGATTGCGCCCCTGAAGGAAATTGCAGAAAAGGGATTAAAAAAGAAAGCCAGCCTGTTCTTGAATCCACCTGTCGGATTTATGGGAATAAAAGGCTTGCGACATTTGGCCAAAGATATTATGAACTGGCCTGCCGAACTCTTTCCACAACAGATCAAGGAAAGCCTGACCTTTCTGGTAACTTTCACGTGCAGTACAGTGCCCATGCCGCCCCAGCGCCTGCTATCCTACCCGATCAATCATCCGGATACCCATCAGGCTATCCGCGACCGTTTCTCCAAAGAGTTATCAGAATTGGCAAAAGAATTCCAACATCCAGAATGGGAACAGGCGTCGTGTGAATTTGCCCTGAGTGGAGAGTTGATCGGTCAATTGACCGATGCCGCTGTGGATCAGATTCTGGCAGGAACATCCTGCATGGAAAAAATGTCAGACTTGATTTCTGAAATTGCCAAACACGAAGAAAAAGCCTTCCAATACCTGCGATAACCTCTACCAATTTTTGGCTGACCATAAACCATACCCGGTGAAAACTTGCCGGGTATGGTTTTTAAATAACCCTTGGACAAAAATATTGATTTCCTTTCAATTTAAGCGAAAATAGATAGAGAGAACAGGAGTGGATTGTGGAGTACTCGATCGGAGACTTTTCAAAAATCTGCCGGTTAGGGGTAAAAACCCTTCGGTATTACCATGAGATCGGTCTCCTGCTTCCCACCCGTATTGATAAATTTACATCCTATCGATACTATAACGAAGAATCTCTCACCCGGGTTGAAACCATAAACCGTTTGAAAGAGTTGGAATTCCCGCTTGAAAAAATCAAGGAAATACTGGATACCTGCAAAGATGATAGTAGCATCATCGAATATATGGAGGAAAGGCTGAAAGAGGTTGACCGGCAAATTACAGAGTATTCCTTAATTCGGGAGAAGATTGAATCGTTCATTCAGCAAGAAAAGCTGGTGCCCGAACCGCTTGGCGATGTGGTGATTAAAGATGTTCCCGGCATATTCATGGCATCCATCCGTTTTAAAGGGCAATATTCAGAAATAAATGGCCATTTGACCCACCTTTTCTCCGTCTTTGAATCGGTGATCAACGGTCCAGCCTTCTGCCTGTACCATGATGACCACCATGCCGATGAAAACATGAACATTGAGTGTTGCCTGCCGATATCAAGAAAAATACCCGCCGCCGGATTTAAGTTTTCGACGCTGCCCGGAAAACGTATGGCCACCATCATGCACAAAGGTGATTACAGCACAATCTGGAAGGCATACCAGAAGATCGTTGACTATTTGAATAAGAAAGATTTCCCTATTGTTCCACCATCCAGAGAGATTTATCTCAGGGGGAAAGGGAAAATCCTACCCGGCAATCCGGAGAATTATTTAACCGAAATACAGTTTCCTGTCATCGATGATGAAGACCCGATAACCAAGTCTATACGCACGAAAATCACATTAAACATCCATGCCTGATGTTTCCATGGGAAAACACATGATAACATGGCACAAACATGACGGATTGCAGGCTCAACAGGCTTCAGAATTAATTGACTATATGATTGAAACTCTCAATGGAGTGCATTAATGGAATATTCAATTGGAGACGTATCGAAGATATCACGGGTTAGCGGTAAGACTTTACATCAATACCATCAGGAAGGCCTGGTTCTGCCCACCCGAATTGATAAATTTACATCACGCCGTTATTTCGATGAAAAATGCTTTCATAGAATTGAAATTATCCACCGTTTCCACAGGTTGGGAATTCCTCTGGAGATTATCAAAGATGTGTTGACCAAACACCGGGATACCCGGAATTTGATCAAACACTGGCAAACCAGGATTGCCGAGGAAGGCAAAATAGGAGAAAACGCGGGTTTGACATTGGATCAGCTGCAGTCAATGCTCGAAGAAACAGTTGACAATGAAACTTTCGTGGGGGAATTGAAGCAAAAAACCTTGCCCATGATTCCCATAGCCAGCATTTCTTTCCATGGGAAACAGGAAGAAATCCATCCCAACCTTCAAAAACTGATGCTTGCCTGTGGCGGCATATCTGCCGGGGAACCGTTTGTCCTGTTTCATGATGACCATCAATATGATGAAGAAATGGATATAGATTGCTGCCTGCCAGTACGAGAGAAAAAAGACATTCCCGGGATTGTCTTTCGTGACTTGCCCGGAGCAAAAGCTGTGACAGTTACCTATCAAGGTCCAACTGATAGAAAATGGATGGGATATAAAAGGATCATCGATTATCTAAACAAACATAAGCTGGCCATCCAATCGCCATCCCGCGAGGTATATCTACATCACCTTGCAAATCCTGGTGAGCCTATCAAATTGGTTCATATCGAGATTCAATTCCTCACAGGTGATCCAAACGATCCAGAATTCAAACGGGATATTGCCCGTCCGGGATACGGAATAGATGCGGCATTTGACCTGTGAGTATTAAAGACAGTTAGCCGGTTAAGATGACAGCCGATTACACCACTCCGGCAAATAAATCGGTTTCTTTTTCACCTTTTTTTACCGGCGGAACGGCACGCATGTAATCTTCGGTGGAATCAAATTGGCGGCGAAACCACCCGACAATTCCACCGCTCATGCCTGCTCCACCCTGGCTGGCATGGCAGGCTGACGCAGCGGCCCGGATATCCGCTACATCCCGACAGTGAATGCGTGCCGTGATGGGGAATTCCACCTCGGCAATCGCAGCCATGTCAATATCCTGATTTGTACCAAATTTGTGTGGATCGCGCCCCAAAAGGCGCCACAATCCAACCGCGAACCGAAGAAAACGCCTCGAAATGGTCTGGAAATAGAGTTTCTGCGGGGTATAAGGTTTCAGGTTTCCACAATCAAATGATGGATCGCCAGCCAGGTTAAATGCTCGAACTGTGGCTTTGTGAATGGCAATATGATCGGGATGATAGTATCCGCCTATCGGGTCAAATGTAATCACCACCTGTGGCTTCAGTCGGCGGATAAATTGCGCCACCTCACAGGCCACAGCTTCGGTGGGTTGAGCAGCCAATGCCTGCGGATGATGATTATCTGCTGTTCCCGGCATACCCGAATCACGGTAACCCAGGAAAAAGATGGATTTAAGACCAAGAGTCTCACCGGCACAGCGTAATTCCGATTCGCGTTTTTCACCTATGGTTTTAAATCCAGCCATCATTTCTTCCGGCATCTCGCCAACTTCACCCCGCGTGGCGCAGACCAGATATACATCTACACCCTGTCTGGCATATAAAGCCAGTGTACCTCCCGTTCCAAATGACTCATCATCTGGGTGAGCCAGAACAGCCAGTAATGTTTTCTTTTCAGTCATGCATTCCTCGCGTTTCCCTGCCTTTTTCTAACTGTGAAAAAGGGGGGTAAACCTCAATATCATCCTCAGGTAATTGTAGTAGCTTTTATTATGTAACCAAATAAAACGCATAAAGTACGATCAAACCGAATCTCATGTCAGGCCCTTTTTTAGCATAAAATACAGTTATGCAATTGATCCTCACTCACGATCAGGCTGATTTTGACGCTGTTGGATCCCTTCTGGGTGCAGCTCTCGTGCATGAAGGTACGATTCCCGTATTGCCGCCTCGTTTAAACCGTAATGTTCGGGCCTTCTTGAATCTCTATGGAGCTGAACTTCCCTTTGTTGAACAACAGGACCTCAGCGGGGAAGTCATCGAATCCATCATTCTGGTGGATACCCAATCACTGGTTACAGTAAAAGGTATGCGTCGTTCGACGCACGTCCGGGTGATCGACCATCATCATCAACGGGGAGACATATCACCCGGTTGGCAAATCTCGCTGGATAAAACTGGCGCCTGCACCACCCTGTTTGTAGAACACATCCATGCTCATAACGGATCCCTTAACCCGATCCAGGCTACGTTGCTGCTGTTGGGCATTTATGAAGACAGCGGCTCACTGACGTATGCCTCAACAACTTCGCGCGATATACGGGCAGCCGCTTACCTGATGGATCAGGGTGCCAGTTTGAAGATTGCGGCAGATTTCTTGAATCCTCCTCTATCAGCCGCCCAACGTCAACTATATGACCGCTTGCTGGCGTCTGCAGAACCCAGGCATATCCATGGCCACACGGTGATCACCGTTACCGGACATGCAGAAGACATGAACGAAGAAATCTCATCCATCGCCCATAAATTGCGCGACCTTCTGGATCCGGATGCACTTTTTGTGCTGGTGACCACTCGTGATGGGGTTCGTATCATTGCGCGTTCTACCAGTGACAGCATTGATGTTGCCCGCATAGCCCGGGAATTCGGCGGCGGCGGGCATGAACGTGCCAGTGCAGCCCTTCTTCACCCGGCAGGCGAAATCACGCCAGCCACATTGCAGGATCTACTGGATTCCACGAAAAAACAACTGGATGCCTTATTGCCTACCTGTGTGCAGCCATCTATACGTGTTCGAAAAATCATGTCCCGAAAGCCATTGTTGATCTCACCGGGAACATCCACTCAGGAAGCCCAGGCATTGATGCAAAAATATGGCTATGAGGGTTATCCGGTGGTGAATGACGGCCGGGTTGTTGGTCTGCTTACCCGGCGGGCAGTTGACCGGGCGATTTCACATAAACTCAACCTGCCCACATCCAGTCTGATGGAAGCCGGAGAAGTGACTGTTTCTCCCGATGATCCCATTGAAACCTTACAGGATGTAATGACCTCCACAGGCTGGGGGCAGATTCCAGTAGTGGACCCCTCCAAGAAACAGGTCATCGGCATTGTTACCCGCACAGACCTGTTGAAAACACTGCATCACGGTCAGATCAGCCTGCCCGGTCATATTAACCTGGCTCATAAACTTGAACAATCTCTGCCGCCTGCCCGGAGGGCTTTGTTGCAAATTATAAAACAGGCAGCAGAAGACCATCACCTGCCAATTTATATCGTAGGTGGCTATGTTCGAGATCTCCTGCTCGATCGTTCCGGTATTGACTTTGATATTGTGGTCGAAGGCGATGCCATCCGACTGGCAAATTTCCTGAGTCAGGAATACGGCGGCCGTGTAGTAACCCACAGTCGGTTTGGTACAGCCAAGTGGCAGATCAAAGAAATTGCTGAAACACTCTCGAAACAATTGGCCGAATCATCGATTTTAAATACGGCCGAATTTCCAGATGCGCTGGACTTCATCAGTGCCCGGACAGAATTTTACGAATATCCCACCGCCCTCCCAACTGTTGAACGCAGCAGTATCAAGCTTGACCTTCACCGCCGGGATTTCACCATCAACACCATGGCTCTGCGGCTTAACGGACGGCATCATGGCGAACTGTATGACTTCTGGGGTGGCCTGGCTGACCTACGTCAAAAACGGATCAGAGTGCTGCATTCCCTGTCATTTGTAGATGATCCGACCCGTATGCTGCGGGCGGCCCGTTTTGAGCAGCGCTTCCATTTTCGAATTGAATCCCGGACGCTTGAATTGATCAAGCAGGCCAGCGATCTTCTGCGTCAGGTCTCTGGCGATCGGATTCGTCATGAGTTCAATCTGATCTTTCAGGAAGATGATCCGCCTGCGGTTTTTCGGCGGTTGGAGGAGTTAAATTTATTGGAATCGATCTTCCCCGGTCTACATTGGGGGAAAGATCAAACAAAAGACTGGGATAATCTGATCAATCACCTTAAACTGACACACCGAAAAGAAAAGACCATTCCGGCAGAATTCTGCTGGCTGGTACTCTTCCATTCATTTAATTCTTCCCAGATGGCCAGCATATGTCAGCGGCTGAAGTTGCCCTCCAGCTTTTGCCGTATTTTGGAATCGTCCGCCAACGTTCAATCGCGTTTGCCTGAGTTGGAGTCGCTATCGATTGTAGAAATCGTTAATTACCTGGATAACCAGCCTGAAACCGCCCTCGTAGCCGGGGCAGCCTTCAATCCAGATAACCCGGGCGGTGAAATCATCATGAAATATCTGACCACATGGAGACATATCCATCCCACCATCAACGGTCGGAATCTTGAAAAGCTGGGGATACCACGCGGGCCGTATTACCGCACCATACTGGACACTTTGCGGGCAGCCTGGTTAAATGGCGAAATCAAAAATAAAGTGGAGGAAAACATGCTTTTATCCACATTGATCCAACGGTACGAATAATGCACGTACAACCTTAACCATCTATGGAAACCAGCGTAGAAGAAAAACAATGGGTGGAAAATGTTTCCATCCGCAAATTGCAGAAGACCGACTTACCCGCCCTCGAATGGGACGGTGAATATACCCGCTACCGTGAAGTCTACCTGATGGAATTTGAGCGGTCTCAGATCGGTTCATCCATTCTATGGGTGGCAGATAAACCGGTAAACGGTATCATCGGGCAACTATTCGTCCAACTGAATGCTGAACGTCAGGAACTGGCTGATGGTTTTTCGCGGGCTTACATGTATGCATTCCGCATCCGTCCGCCATATCGTGGAGCGGGATTGGGCACCCGTATGATGCATGTGATGGAAGAAGATTTGATCCGTCGGGGATTCAAATGGGTCACTTTGAATGTGGGTAAAACCAACTATGCCGCCCGCCGGCTTTACAGCCGGTTAGGTTATCGTGTGGTTGCACATGAAGCGGGGCGCTGGTCGTACCACGATGAAAAGGGGATCCTCCGGAATGTAGAAGAGCCGGCCTGGCGCATGGAAAAATTCATTGCGCAGGTTTTATAAAACACAACCACAGCGTTTTTCGCCCCCATTTATCTTCACAATCCTTACGATGCACCAGGGTAAGGGTTTCCTGAAACCAGACGATATCCGTTTCAGTTAATTGTGTGGTTGACAAACCGTTTTCCGACCGGCAGTGCCCATACAGGAGGAGATATCCTCCGGGTTTTAACCAACGGCTGACCAGTCTACGATAGGATTTTCTTAATGGTTCATCAAAACTGTGGTAACAGCCAATATCCAGAACAAGATCAAAAGAGCCATCAAAGAATTTTGCCGCCGTAATATCTATCGCCATAAAATTAACGACCAGGTTCGATGCAGTCAGGCGCGCCCTGGCCTGATCAATTGCCCGCCAGGCATAATCTACTCCACAAACCTGCCAGCCAGCCTGGGCCAGGGTCAGGCAATTTGTGCCAGTCCCGCAGCCAATATCTAACGCACAGCCAGCCGGATGCGATTTTATGAATTCCAGCAATTCAACCGGAGATTGACGGGTATCCCAGGGAGGTCGCTGGAAATACCGCAGGTTTGTGTTCAACCTGACCACCCACCTCTTTATCGATTTAATGGTTCACCTCAATAAAAAAAGCTTTCAACAATTGGTGTGTTAATCATATCAACAACACAGATTTCCTGGATTTCCCGGAAAAATGACAAATTTGGCTCTTTCTTCCTGAAGATCGTATGCTTTTGTATGCGAAATATGCTGACATTTGTCTGCTTTACAGAAACCGTCTATCCATATAAAATTATCCGGCGTTATTAGCTCATTTTTCTTCGGAAGGGTTCGTTCATGAAAGAATATACGACTGAATCGATCCGCAACATTGCGCTGGTTTCACATAGCGGTGCCGGCAAGACCATGTTTGCCGAAGCCTGCCTCCATTTTACCGGAGCGACCACTCGTATCGGTAAAATCGATGATGGCACCACTGTTTCCGATTTTGAAGATGAAGAAATTCGGCGCAAAATTTCCCTTTCCACCTCAGTCATTCCGGTGGAATACAAAGACCACAAAATCAACCTACTGGATACACCGGGATACACCGATTTCATCGGCGAAGTAATCTCGGCGCTGCGCGTTGCGGATGGCGCGGTGGTCCTGATCGATTCGGTTGCCGGTCTTGAAGTCGGAACGGAAATTGCCTGGCATCATTGTGACACCATGAAACTGCCTCGTTTCGTAGTGATCAACAAGATGGAACGCGATAATGCTAACTTCCGTAAAGCACTTTCCAGCATCCAGGAGTTTTCATCAACACGTGTCATTCCGGTCCAACTTCCCTGGGGAGAAAAAGCAGAATTCCAGGGTGTGATTGACTTGATCACCATGAAGGCCTATAAGGGTGATGGAAAGACTGTGGTTGATATTCCGGCAGATCTGAAGGCAGAAGCAGAAGAAGCCCGCACCGTTCTGGTAGAAGCAGCGGCTGAAGGTGAAGATGCCCTGCTTGAAAAATACCTTGAAAGCGGCGAATTGACAACCGAAGAAGTACAACGCGGTTTATGCAGCATGGTCCGCTCCTGCGGCTTCATTCCTGCCTTCACCGGTTCATTAGGTATTGAAACAGGAATGGCTCCTCTGCTGGATGCCATCGTCTCCTACATGCCGTCACCGGCCGATATACCAGCAGTTATTGCCCAGAACAAGGACAAAGAGGAAGAATTGAAAGCCTCAGACACCGGACCTCTGGCAGCATACGTCTGGAAAACTACTGCCGATCCGTTTGTCGGTAAACAGACATTCTTCCGCCTGTATTCAGGAACCATCGCATCAGACAGCCATGTCTGGAATCAGAACAAAGGTGTGGAAGAACGTTTTGGTACGGTGAGTATTGCCCGCGGTAAAGAAACCATCCCGGTGAAATTATTCCACTGTGGAGATATCGGTGTCGTTCCCAAGCTCTCTGAAACCTCCACCGGTAATACCCTGAGCGACAAAGCCCATCCGCTCACCTTACCTCTGCCGGTGTACCCGAAAGCCCTCTACCAGGTCGCCGTATTCCCCAAAACACAGGCAGACTCAACAAAGATCAGCCCCACATTAACCCGCCTGTGTGAAGAAGACCTCACACTTTCATGGCATAATGATGCCACCACATTACAAACCATCTTGACCGGCATGGGCGACCAGCATATCGATGTGGCCATCCGCCGGGCGGCGCAAAAATTCCAGGTCAACCTGATCATTTCAGAACCCAAGGTTCCGTATAAAGAAGCCTGCAATAAGAAAGCAGAAGCTACCTACCGCCATAAGAAACAGACCGGCGGTTCCGGTCAATTTGGTGAAGTAGCTCTGCGCATTGAACCCTGCCCCGACAAAGATTTTGATTTCACCTGGGATGTGTTCGGTGGCGCTGTCTCCCAAAGCTACAGCTCATCCATTCAAAAAGGTATTTTGAGTGTTATGAAAGAAGGCGTTCTGGCCGGATACCCGATCTCCGGTGTTCGCGTGTCCGTCTTTGATGGCAAAGAACATCCGGTTGATTCCAAACCAATCGCTTTTGAAATCGCCGGCCGTGAAGCCTTCAAACAAGCCTTCAAAGATGCCAATCCTGTTCTTCAAGAACCTATCATGAATGTCAAAATCACTGTTCCTGAAGGGAATATGGGTGATGTGCTTGGTGACTTGAACACTCGCCGCGCACGCGTTCAGGGTATGGAAACCGAAGCCGGACATTCAACCGTCACAGCCCATGTGCCGTTGGTGGAAATGCTGCGCTACACCACCCAGCTCCGGTCCATGACCGGCGGTCGTGGGGTGTTTGACATGGAACTTGACCACTATGAGGTTGTTCCAGCCCACATTACGGCTGAAATCGTTACCGCCCGCCAGAAAGAGCTGGCGGCCAAGAAAGAAGAGTAATTTCACACCAATCCAAAGGCCTCTCTCGCGAAAAATGAGAGAGGCTTTTTCTTTTTTTAGGGTTTTTATACTTTCATTATTCCGCTTTTCAGTACAATAAATCTGGTTGCAGTTATTCAATTGTAGAATCAGGTTAACTTTTTTCCATCAAGTAAGCTTTTACTTAAAAGAAAATGACTCGACTACATATGCGAATTGCAGCACCTGGCATTAGAAGCAAAATCATCATTATCATTATCTCTGCCGTTTGTCTTTCCATCGGAATTACAACCGTTATCAATTACATCTATCTTTC
Source organism: Leptolinea tardivitalis (assembly GCF_001050275.1). GTDB lineage: Bacteria > Chloroflexota > Anaerolineae > Anaerolineales > Anaerolineaceae > Leptolinea > Leptolinea tardivitalis. The sequence goes on along the minus strand of NZ_BBYA01000001.1, from coordinate 47,477 downwards.
AAATTCATTGACACGATCCACAGGAGAGAAAATTTCTGTAATATCAGAAAGAACCAGTCAACTGGTAGTGGATGAAATTGATTACGAGATAAAGATTCTGAAGACGATTTCTTTTTCTCCTTATATCATTTCAGGAGTTAAGTCAGCGAACCAGGAATATGAATCATTATCTGTAGAAAAACAACTTGAGATGTACCATGATCGTGAAAACGACTGGACGGATACCTCATCGAAAGAAACAAACAGGCTCATTACCGAAATCCTCAATTCTCCCATGAGCCATTTTCTGCAGGAAATCCAATCGATTGATGAAAAGGAAATTGAGATCTTTGTGACCGATCGTCATGGCTATAACATAGCCATGACCAATAAAACTTCAGATTATTTTCAGGCTGACGAAAAATGGTGGCAATTCGCCTCAACAGGGAAGATGTATGTCAGTCCGCCGATACTCGATCAAAGTACCCAAAAGTGGGCGATAGATCTGGCCGTACCAATTTATGATTCAGCTTCACCAAACACTCTGATAGGAATCGCTCGTGGCACTGTGGATATTACCCGCCTGTTAGATTCTGTTTTTAATATCCAGTTTGGTGAAAGCGGGAAAGCTGTTTTTATCAGCTCAGATGGGAAGGTTTATACCAGAGAGGGGAATGCACTTCATATCGAACCTGCTTCCAATGATTTTTTACTTTCTCTGGAGAGCAATAAAGATCGTTGGATAAAGGAGTTTTCTGGTCTGAATGGCATGATTTATGTTGCCGCCATCAATGAAATATCAAACGAGAATCAATCTATCGGATGGCTGCTTGTTCAGGTTGAACGAGATGAGGTGAAACGCATGGTTTTATCATCCATGCAAGAAAATCTGGTCATTGCAGCCTTACTGATCATACTCCTGGGATTTACCGGAAGCCTGCTGTCTCAAAACATTCTGGAAGGAATAAGGGTCCTTACGGATGAGGTCCGCCAGATCGCTGCAGGAGATTACACACATACATTTTCTGGAACACTTTCCTCTTCAAGTGATCCGGAAATCAAGAGCCTTTTGGATAGTTTTTCCCGTATGAAAGAAGCCATACAGGAACGTGAAAAAACCATTCAGAAAAGTGAACAAAACTACAGGCATCTGGTTGAAACCATGAATGAAGGGCTTGTCATGGTTAATGAAAACAGCCTGATTATGTATGGTAATCCCAGATTGGCAGAAATGACCGGCTATTCTCAATCTGAATTACGTGGGATGGATATCTTTAAATTTTTTGCACCGACAGAAAAAGAGAATATTGCCTTCCAGTGGACTGCCCGGTTGATGGGTTTACAGAATTCGTATGAATCAGAATTGATGTCTAAAAATGGTTCTGTCATACCGGTACTGGTATCTCCGCAGAGGCTGGTCGGTGAAAATGACGAATTCACCGGCAGTCTGGCAGTGATCACAGATATTTCAACAAACAAACAGGTGGAACGAACACAGCGAAAGAAGATTAATGAACTGGCAAGTCTTCGAAAAGTTGATACAGCCATTCTGACTTCGACCTCATTTAAGTCTGTCGCCCAGACAATTCTTGATCAAATACACATGGAGCTTGGTGCAGATGCAGCTTCCATTCATTTCTTCCACCCACATTCGACAAAATCCAGATTATCTCGGGCTTTACTCCTCGGGAAAACAAGTCAATGCGCCAAAGACAACATCAACCATGATCGTATTCGCATGCACAGCCAGAAAAAAGAAAGTGCTCTTTTTACTTCGGGGATTGAAGATCAAATCATCTGGAAAGAGCTTCAATCGAAGGGAATTAAAACATTATTTATATCTCCCATTCTGGCAGGTGATGAATTAAAGGGTATCGTTGAAATAGCCTACTGTACATTAAGAGATATTGATGATGAATGGATGAGCTACTTCAACGCACTGTTGACCCAAACTGCCGTGGGAATCGAAAAAACAGAACTGTTTGAAAAACTGCAAACCCGTAACAGGGAGTTACAGGAAGCTTACACATCTGCCATAACCGGATGGGCAAAAGCGCTTGAATTACGTGATGAAGAAACCAAAGGGCATTGCGATCGGGTGGTGGCTATGTCCCTTCAAATAGCAAAAGCTTTCGGATTTCAGGGTGAAGATCTGGAAAACTTCCAGAGTGGTGCCTTTTTACATGATATTGGCAAGATGGGCGTGCCTGATAGTATTTTACTTAAACCCGGACCCCTTACCAGTGATGAGTGGAAGATCATGCGAAAACACCCGGTATTTGCCTATCAACTCCTTACCGGGATTCCATTTCTTAAAAACGCATATGAAATTCCTTATTATCACCACGAACGGTGGAATGGGTCAGGGTATCCACATGGATTGACCGGAGAAGATATTCCCCTTTCTGCCCGGATTTTTGCGGTAGTGGATGTTTGGGATGCTCTTACCAGTGATCGTCCGTATCGGAAAGCATGGCCAAAAGATAAAGCCCGGCAATATCTGGAAGAAAATCGCGGCATCCTGTTTGATCCGCAAGTAGTGGATAGATTTCTCTCTGAGAATTTTCAAGATAAGGAAGAATAAATCTATTAAAATAGAATTATCGGATTTAATATCAATATGGATGCAGAATTCCTTGAAAAAACCTGGGGAGAAATATTATCACGCCGGCCAGCCCGGATTCGGCGGATGTATGCCTTATTGGATGAAGCCAGTCAGAAAGAGGTGATGGATCATCTGCGCCGGATGGTTTCAGAAGACGGTTGGCAGGAATCGCAGGTGATCAGTGCAAGAGCCGCACTGGCTGCTCTTGAAACGAAAGATTCAATCAAACATGCCCGTTGATTCGATTACGAAGAACCGCATGGCAAAAGGGATCTCTCTGGTATTGGTCTGGGTGATCCTCCTTTTGGCGCTCACTTCTGCTATTGCCTCAGTCTCCAGCGAAAATACCCTGGGGACTGATTTTTTCATCTATTATGTAGCCGGGCGTCACATCATTACAGACGGCCTCTCACCCTACGATGAATCAGTTGGCGAGGAAAGTCAGATGGCTATCTTGAAACACCTGGCCAATAAAAACGAAGATCAACTCCGGTATGTTTATCCGCCATACGGGCTGATCCCGATTCTGCCACTCGCGGGGCTGCCTTTCCCACTTGCACAGGCTGCCTGGATGGCATTTACCCTCTTATGCCTGGTCACTGCAGTGATATACGGCTTTGAGAAAGCCCCTCCCTGGCTGCCTGTATCCATGTTATTCCTGTATCCCCTCTCATTTGGACTTCTACTCGGCAATCTAAACATGCCGGTCATTTGCAGTCTGATTGTTCTAGCCGGCCGCCTGCCCCATCTGGATTCAAAAAACCAGTTTGAAGCCTGGTTGTTGGGTTTCTTTATGGCCTGGGCAACGATTAAACCTCAGTTTTCCTGGTTTTATCTTATTTTCTTTTTTCTTCTCGCGTTAAAAAAGAAACAGAAAACCGTCCTGATAAGTTTTTTTGTCGGTTGCCTCTTCTTTCTGTTATTCAGCTTCTTACTGGTTCCCGATTGGATACCGCAATGGCTGGGGTTGCTGCGCCGTTACCCCGGATACATCGGAGGGCGCATTCCCATAACCCCACTGGTTCACGCCCTATCCCCCGGTGGTGAGATTATGACATACTCTCTATTAGGACTGCTCTTTGCGGGATTATCCATCTGGCTGATGATACGGTGGTGGAGAGGGCAATTTCCATCACTCGGTCTGTTGGCCTGGGGAGGTTTTGCTGCCTATGTATTTCACCCGACTGGATTATCATATGATCAGGTTATCTTTCTTTTGCCTGTCATGTTCTGGGTTTGGTTGATGGGGCAGAAACAGCCATTTTGGGCCAACCTGGTCTGGTTTATATTCATTGCGGTTTCCTGGCTGTTTGTCTATTTGAGCCTTTCCCAAATCTGGATTGGCGCCACATATTATGGTTTGTTCTTTCTTTTTATCATCTGGCTGGTTTTCGGCTTTTTTGTCCATCCAAAATTCTTGCTTTTCATAGATCTGGAATAAAAAAAGCGGGCAGTTCATTTGATAACGCTGCCCGCTTTATGAACTACAAATTTCAGATACTACCGATGGGAATGTCCCCGATCGCCACCGCGGTCACGGTCACCACCGGATCGTCCGCCAAAGGATGAACGTCCACCGGAGCGGCCGCCGCGGTCACCACCGTTGCGATCTCCATTTGGGCGGCCCTTGCGGTCATGTTCTGCGGCTTCTTCCACAGTCCAACCTTCCAGAACAGCCTGACGCGAAAGGCGGATCTTGCCCTGTGGATCAATTCCTGTGACCATAACAGTCAGATCGTCGCCCATCTGGACGATATCTTCCACCTTGTTGACACGTTCTGAGTCTAGCTGGCTGATATGCACCATACCATCAACACCCGGCAGGATCTGTACAAAAGCGCCAAAGTCAGCGATACGAACAACTTTCCCGGTATAGATGCGGCCAATTTCAGGAGTTTCGGTCAATCCTTCAATACGTTCACGGGCAACCGATTCACCGGCGCCATTTGTAGCAGCAATGTAAACCGTACCATCATCGTCAATATCGATCTTTGTTCCGGTTTCTTCCTGCAGGCTGCGGATGTTTTTACCGCCAGGGCCGATGATGGCGCCGATTTTATCCACAGGAACCTTCAAAACCGTAATACGCGGAGCATGCGGTTTCAATTCTTTGCGAGGTTCAGGGATTACTTCAGTAATCTTTTTGATGATGAACAGGCGAGCCGTTCGGGCTTGAGCAAGGGCATTTGCCATGATCTCGGGAGTAATTCCGGCGATTTTTATGTCCATCTGCAAAGCCGTAATGCCTGCTTCTGTTCCAGCCACTTTGAAGTCCATATCGCCAAGGTGATCTTCCAATCCCTGGATATCGGTCAGGATGGTGTAATCAGCACCTTCTTTGATTAGACCCATGGCCACACCGGCTACCGGGGCTTTAATCGGTACACCGGTATCCATCAGAGCCAGGGTTGAACCGCAAACCGATGCCATCGATGAGGATCCGTTGGATGACATGACCTCAGAAACCAGACGCAGGGTATAGGGGAAGGATTCTTCCGCCGGGATAACAGGAACAAGAGCCCGTTCAGCGAGGGCACCATGACCGATTTCGCGGCGAGACTGTCCTCGCAGCATTTTCACCTCACCAGTGGAATACGGTGGGAAATTGTAGTGATGCATATAGCGTTTGGTATCCACCGGGGAGAGATTATCAAGCTCCTGGGCTTCTTTGGGAGTGCCCAGAGTCGCCATGGTCAAAACCTGAGTTTCTCCACGTGTAAACAGACCGGAACCGTGCGCGCGCGGGCTGATACCAACTTCACACCAGATCGGGCGAATTTCCGTCAAGGCACGTCCATCCGGTCGTTTGCCCTGTTTCAGAATGCGCTCGCGAACAACTCGTTTGTAGACTTCTTCAAACGCCTCGCCGACCTTTTTAGCCTTTTCAGCGTCTTCACCAGCTTCCGCCAACAGATCGGTTTTGATTTTTTCCACCGCTTCATTGAGCTCGGCTTTGGTATGAGGGGCATCCAATGCGTTGTTTAATAAACCGGCTGCTTTTCCGAAAACCTCATCCACCACGGCGGAATCAATAGGAAATACAGGGACTTCACGTTTGGCTTTTCCAACTTCGGCTGCCATTTGAAGCTGGGCATCCACAAGTGGTTGGAGGGATTTATGACCGAAAGCCAGAGCTTCGACCATATCTTCCTCAGAAACCTCATCAGAACCACATTCCACCATCAAGATGGCATCACGTGTACCGGCTATGCGCAAATCAAGATCGGATTTCTCGATCTCGGGATATGTCGGATTTACAACCAGTTTCCCGTCTATACGGCCAATACGAACGGCACCAACAGGCCCGGCCCACGGGATATCAGAAATCATTAATGCTGCTGATGCTGCATTTATGGCCAGGATATCCAGGGGATTCTCCGTATCTGATGATATGGTGAAAAGGATAACCTGAACCTCATTACGCATGGATTGATCAAATAGCGGGCGCAGCGGGCGGTCTGTGAGACGTGAGATCAGGATAGATTCAGTGCTCGGTCGTCCTTCGCGTCGGAAGAAGGAACCGGGAATTCTCCCACCGGCATACATGCGTTCTTCATATTCCACGGTCAGAGGGAAGAAATCCTGCCCCTCGCGTGGTTCCGCTCCCATAGTGGCAGCAGCAAAAATAACAGAGTCGTCCAATCGTACAGTGACGGCTCCGCCGGCCTGTGCGGCCAGTTTACCGGTCTCAAAGACGACCGATTTGCCGCCTACATTGGCGGTGAACTGTTTGACATTTGGTGTCATCTTTCTTTCCTTTTCCCGCCTGTCAGGGACTGAAAGCCGGGGAGGACAACGTCCTCAACGAATTTCAATTCCCAACCGGCGGACCTAAAAAATTTGCTAAGAGAGCAGGTAGTTGGCGTTTTCTCCACTTGCCTGCTCTCACATTCACATTACTTCTGGCGGATGCTCAGTTTTTCGGTGATGGCAACATAGCGGCTGTAGTCTTTGCGGCGCAAGTAGGCCAGCAGGCGGCGGCGATGTCCAACCATCTTGAGCAAACCACGTCGTGAGGAATGATCCTGCTTGTTGCTGCGCAGGTGTTCGGTCAATTGTGCGATCCGTTTGGAGAGAATGGCGATCTGCACTTCAGCCGAACCAGTATCACCTTCGTGTTGGTGAAACTGTTCGATAAGTTGGGTCTTTGCTTCTTTTGTAATCATTTGACTTCTGCACTCCTTTTGAATTTTTCGCAGGTCTCCAGATTCGCAGTCGGTGTGAACCGCAAACCGGACCAGTCAAGATAAAGATTATACCAGATATCCGAAATCACGTTTTTACCTGTCAATCTGATCCTGTATAACCTTGCGCAGGCTCACCTGACTTTCCACCGGAAAGGCGGGCAGGCATTTTCGGATCAATCTTCCCAGAATGGGATTCCCCGTCCGGTTGTAGCACTGTCTGAGGAAATAGACAGTTTCGATTGGTGAGCGTCTCGCCAGTGAGTTGATCAGAGGCTCCAGTTCATGCATGGTTGTTCTACTGGTCAGCTCCACCGGGTTGGTCAACAAACGATAAATGACCGGCAAATTTTCAAAATCACGATCTTCGATCACACCTTGTAAAGCCCGAAAACCTATCAATTGTTGTGCCAGGAATTCCGAGTTCACCCAGCGTTCCACCAGGTCAAACCAGACCTGCAGGTTTGATAACCGGAGTTGCATTCCACTTCGCTGCAACAGAGCTTCCTGCACCAGAGGATTTTCCTGCGGCAGGCAATATTGAACCAGTAGTTTTGCGGCTGCTTGCGGCTCTTTTCGCGCAGCCAGACCGATCAATGAAGCCGCCACCAGCTTTGGCTCCAGATATGAGTCTTTCCATAACTCCTCTGCCAGTTTCAACCCGGATAGAGGATCTTCCTCCACGGGTTTTTGCAGAGCTTGTTCCACCGCCTGCAAAAAAAGCGGCGGGACTCCATACCTTGGAATCAACGGTGCCGGCCGAACCATGTTTCCCGGCCGGGTGACTCTGTCGGCATAAAATTCCAGATGATCCGTCAAGCGGCGTTTAAACTCAACAGGCTGCTGAAGGCAGCCTGCCAGTTCATCAGCCTGTTTTTTCAATCGAGATAATTCAACAGCCGGCATGGTTCAATACGCGCGTGCGAAATATACCTTTTCGCTCGCCGGTTTTCCACAAACAATGCACTTGCCGCTCCCACCTTCTTGATCCAATGGGATATTGCGGGTGGTGGCTTTGGTATCTTCCTTGACTTTCGCTTCACAGGCGGCGTCTCCACACCACCAGGAATAAGCCCACCCTCCCTGTAAAACTTCTTTCAATTCATCATAGGATTTTGGATCAAAGACATGAGCTTTGCGGAAGTCCACGGCTTTTTGGAAGATACCGGTCTGGATCTGGTCTAACATATCGCCCACTGTTCTGGCTGCATTGACCTGTGGAACAAAAGATTTTCCATCCCGGCCGGGAATGTCGCGGCGTGCCATGGCAAAAGTGCCTTTTTCCACATCTTTCGGGCCGACTTCGATGCGCAGCGGAACTCCACGGAGTTCCCAATCGTTGAATTTGAAGCCCGGGGTGACCTCTGATCGGTCATCTACCTTCAAACGGAAACCGGATAATTCAGCTTTCAACTTTTCTACCACCGGCATAACCTTTGAACGTTCTTCATCGTTTTTATAAATCGGAATGAGCACCACCTGATACGGAGCAAGCCGCGGTGGTAATACCAATCCCTGATCATCACCATGAGCCATGATGATGGCGCCTACGAAACGGGTAGAAAGTCCCCATGAAGTTGTCCAGACATGTTGGAGTTGATTGTTCAGATCAAGATACTGGATATCAAAAGCTTTGGCGAAATTCTGGCCGAGAAAGTGGGACGTACCCGCCTGCAAAGCACGGGTATCTCCCATCATGGCTTCTATGCTGTACGTCTCTTTGGCTCCGGCAAACCGCTCTGTGGCGCTTTTCCGTCCGCGAATGACCGGGACGGCGGCCTCTTTTTCTGCAAAATCGGCATACACATCCAGCATCCTCAGTGTTTCTTCTTCGGCTTCCTTCTGGGTGGCATGGGCAGTATGCCCTTCCTGCCAGTAGAATTCCAGGGTACGCAGGAAAAGCCGTGTGCGCATCTCCCAGCGGACGACATTCGCCCACTGGTTGATCAGTACAGGCAGGTCACGGTACGATTTGATCCATTTGGAATACATATATCCGATAACAGTTTCGGATGTCGGCCGAATTACCAGAGGTTCTTCCAGTTCCTGCCCGCCGCCAATGGTTACAATAGCCAGTTCGGGGGCAAATCCTTCTACATGTTCCTTTTCCTTTTCCAGGAAAGATTTGGGGATTAACAACGGGAATGCGGCATTCACATGACCGGTTTCTTTGAACCGTTTGTCCAGGTTTTGCTGCATGTTTTCCCAAAGCGCCCATCCGTATGGACGTACAACCATGCACCCACGCACAGGGGCATAATCGGCCATTTCGGCCCGTTGGATTAACTGGTTATACCATTCAGAATAATTTTCACTGCGAGTAGGGAGTTTTTCTTCAGCCATTGTTTACCATTCGATCAAGAGAGATTGGCATCGCTCAACAGTCTGACAGCCGATTCAATATCGGCAGCAAAGCTGATGAGCGTGCGGTCATGAGCCGTGATGTATTCATCCTGTGCTCTAAAAATACTATCAAAAATTTGCTTCCATCCCTGTCCAATCAGAATTACCGGTTTTACCGGGATGGCATGAACAAGCACCTGATTCCATAAAACGGATATTTCCGTCAATGTTCCCACACCGCCTGGAAGGGCAATGGCAGCATCACACCGGCTGACCAGGTTCATCATCCGGTCGGTAAGGGTGACAAACCGCCACTCTTCTTTAACCCAACGGTTCGGTTTTGTTGGCCTGAAGGCTTCAATTTCGTCACAGGTCACACCGATAACATGCCCGCCTGCTTCGGCCGCACCTTTTGACGCCGCCTCCATCATGCCGATATAGCCGCCAGTCATCACAATATGTCCGGCATTTGCCAGGTAAGCTCCAAGTCTGACTGCCTGTTGATAATCCTCATCTTCGGGGCGGGCACCAGCACCGCCAAAAACAGCTACTTTCATCGCCTTTTAGATCTCTCCGTCTCAGGTTGAGGGGTATCCCATGTGCGGTTGTAATTGATTTTCAATTTCTGCAAAACAGCATCTTCAAGATTAATATCATTCAATCGGGCCAATTGAAGAAGATAAAGAGTTACATCGGCCAATTCTCCAGAAAGTTCTTCGCGGCTTTTAGTTTGCTCATTCCATTGAAAATGTTCTAAAATTTCCGCCGCTTCTAGCGACAGGGAAATGGCAATATTTCGTGGAGTTTGCCGGCGGGGACTGTCAGGTTCATACCAGCCCTTTGATCGGACAAAATCATCCATCGCCTGAGAGAGTTCACTCAGCTGCATCCATCCTCCAACTGTCTCCGAATTGGCTAATTATACCCGTTCTATAATTGTCAATCCGGATATCGCCATTACGGCTTCACGGTCGTCCATCGGGTTCAATCAGGTGGTCCAGATATCTTTCAGCCAATTCGAGAATAACCACATCCGGTTTTTCCTCAGCCACCAATCCCAAATCGACGGAAAAGTCAGAGACATACACTACCCGGCTGAAATGTTCGGAAGTGAACGGTTGAAGACCGTTAAAAAACGAATCTCGGAAGATGACCGCTTTTGGCAAAGCCTGATCGGGCATCACCGTGATCATCTGCCCGGCAGGCGGATTTTTCAATCCGCGGGATGGTTTTTCAAACCGGGCATGCAAAGCAGTAAACGGTTCGGTGATATCACCTTTCAGGTGAATTAACCCGGCCAGATCCCCGGATGTTGATTCTGTCACCTGATCAAAATCAGACAGTGGATGCGGTTTAAGGATGGGGAAATCTGGCTGAAGAGCCAGAAGAATGGCTTCATAAGCCGCCCTTGCACCGATTGGATTCCAATGCGTATCGGTCTTGAAGTAAACCGGCGCTTTTTCCTTTTCCGCAAGCATTGTGTTTCTCAAATCGAGAATGGGGATTCCGGTTCCATCGAGGCTGACGAGAACCTGATCAGCCCATGTGGGATTTTCCGCCCGAACTATACCATCCGGCAAGTATTCTGGATAAATGGTTTCCTTGTTGGGAGCTATCACAAAGAGAAAACGAATACCATCTTTTTCCAGTTTGCTTTGAATGGAAAGCATATTATCACGAATGCTTTGCTGTTGTGCTTCCGTCAATGGATGAACACGCTGGTAGTAATCCAGATTTCCTTCATGGGTGTAATACATCCACCCATCCCGCCCCATGAGTACCTGCGGAAAAACGGTTTCATGCAGTACGAAATAGCGCATCCAGTAATCCATGCGGATCAGAGAATCACGGAAGATAAAATTCGTATTGAAGCTGCGGCCGTAATTCACAGGGAAATCCACCAGACTGGCAAAACTGGTTCCGACACCATTCGGTGAAAGCAGGTCAATCGGTGTTGCCCATCGGCTGAACAACCCAAAAACGCCCAGCATAATTAAAGCGGCCAGGGGGATGATCGTAATCCAGGATAACTTCCGGCTTACCGGTTCGGTATTCTCCGTCATCTTAAAAATTTCCATAAATATACGGCTGAAATGTGGATCCGGCCACCAAAATCAAACTGACGGCCAGCAGAATGAGACTGAAAAGGGTTTGCAGCCAGTTTTTCCGAATTCCAGTCGCCTGTTGCACAATTTCTGAGATCAAATTGGCAGCCGGGAACGAGAACACCACACCCAGGATGAGGATAGCCCAGAGACTGGCCGTTGGAGGATACAGGATGGAATATGGAGTAGTCCCGGCCGGAGGGTTCAATCCAATCAAGTTTTGCAGAAATCCAATGGCAAAAGCCGGACTGTTTGACCGGAAGAATACCCAGCCAATCATGACAATGATCAATGCCCAGGCATGTTGAATAACTCCAGGGAGTTTGCGCAGCACTTTACCCGCCGGGGAGTTTTCAATACAAATAGCCATACCATGCAATACACCCCAGATGAGGAAGTTGATGGTCACACCGTGCCATAAACCGGTTAGGAAGAATACGATAAGCACATTTGTATACTGGTTGAGCCAGCGATTTCCTCCCGCCCGTTTACGCTCCAGTGGATAGAATACCACTTCACGAAACCAGCCAGAAAGTGTCATATGCCAGCGGCGCCAGAATTCAGATATGCTTTTTGCCTGGTATGGGTAGTTGAAGTTTTCCGGCAGCTGCAATCCAAAGATTTGTCCCAGGCCAATGGCCATATCGGAATATCCGGAAAAATCGAAATAGATTTGCAGAGTGTAGCAAAGCAATACCAACCAGGCATTCGGAGCCGATAGATTCGGCATTGCCTGATCAAAAACGCCGTGATCCACCATCAGACTGAGGCGGTCAGCAATGATGGCCTTTTTGGCAAGCCCCAAAATGAACCGTCTGGCACCCTCTCCCGCCCGGTTGAGATCAAACTTTCTTCCACCCAGTTGACCAAATACCTGACGGTAGCGGGTAATCGGTCCTGCAACAATTTTCGGAAACGCCGACATGTATTCTGTAAAATACAGAAGACTATCGGCGGCTGGAGAACGGCCAGCGGCAATATCCAACAGATAAGCCACCGCCTGAAAAGAGTAAAAAGAGATACCAACAGGAAGTGCAATGCTCTTTAATAAATATGGTTCAAGGCGGGCAAATCCAGAACCCGGCCATGCATTTTTCAGTGCACTCACCCAGTCTGGACCGTAGGCAACGAGAAGCTTGAAACCCAGCATGAGCGCCAGGTTGAAAATGATACCGCCAACTAATCGCTGCCGGGTTGGATTATTCTTTTCACGATCCTTTTGCAGACGTTTTCCGAGGAAATAATTAACGAGGGTTGATAGCAGAAATACAGGGAATAAGAGAGGCCCGGCCCACAGACAGAATGCCAGACTGGACAGTGTGAAAACCCACGGACGCCATTTCTCCCCGACGATCCCATAGACAGTCAGTGTGACAGGAAGAAAAGCAAAAAGAAACAGTGGAGATGTGAAATTCATTCGGCGGCCGGCAAAATGGGCATGGATGGGCCCTCAACTCCCAATCTTTCTGACAGCGCCGCCCGCAGTGCGGTACGATCATCCCATGGATACTCTACAGTACCAAAACACATGGATTGCTCATGGCCTTTTCCGCAGCAAATCACCAGGTCACCCGGACGAGCTTCATTCACTGCCTGCCGGATGGCTTCACGTCTATCGGGTATGCGGAAAAAGGATTTCCCTTCAACGCCACCCATGTTAATGGCAGCAGATGCCATTTCGCCTAAGATCGAAGACAGTGATTCTGTTCGGGGATCTTCGGCTGTCAAAATAGAAATATCTGCGTTTTTATGCGCCACCTCTGCCATCATGCGGCGTTTTTCACGGTCGCGAAGACCGGCGGAGCCAAATACGGTAATAACCCTGCCTGAAGTCATCTGACGGGCAGTTTCCAATGCGCGCAAGAGGGCGTTGGGCGTATGTGCAAAATCCACAATAGCCGTAAAATCTTGCCCCATATTGATGCGCTCCATGCGGCCGGGTATTGTCCGCAGAGCATTAATACCATCAGCAGCAATTTGGGGTGAAATACCCACACCAAAAACCGCCGCGGCAAATGCTGCCAGACAATTGGATACATTATACGAACCGACCAGATTGCATTGGATAGGCTGCTTCCATTCGCACGACGAAATTACAAATTCCATACCGGCTGGTGTGTAATGAATTTCTTCCGCCCAGATGTCGGCATCACCCACAACACTGTAGCTGCACTGGTTACGTCCGGAAATGCCATGTAAATACTCATATGAAAGATCATCCCTATTCAAAACAGCCAGCCGCGGATTTCCGCGAGTCTTGACAGTGGTATCTTCCAACATCCGAAACAGTAAACCTTTGGCATGTCGGTAGTTTTCATATGAACCATGAAAATCGAGGTGCTCATGGGTGATATTGGTAACCACGCCGATATCAAATTCCGATCCGGTCACCCGATGCTGCGCCAGTCCATGCGATGTCGATTCAAGCACCACGTGAGAAATCCCGGCACCTGTCATTCGTGCCAGATATCGTTGAATGTCCGGCGCTTCGGGTGTGGTAACGTGTAAACCGGTATCCAGTACTTCATCACCAATCACAGCATTTACTGTAGAGATAATTCCAGCATGCAACCCTGCCTGCAGCAGGATTTGAAAAATTAAATTTGATGTGGTGGTTTTCCCATCGGTACCGGTCACCCCGATGACCATCAGGTTGCGGGCCGGGTATCCGTAAAATGCCGCCGATATATATCCCAATAACTCCCTGGAATTGGCTGTTTGTATATAGGGAACGGTCAATCCTTCAACCGGTTTTTCTCCTACAATCCCGGCTGCGCCATGTTCCAAAGCCTGCGGAATATACTGGTGACCATCTGCATATTCTCCCGTTAGGGCAAAGAAAAGATTGCCCGGTTGAACGGCACGCGAATCCATCGCCAGTCCGGTGATTCGGGCATTATTCCAGTCACCCATCAACCGCCACTGGCAGGGCACATCGGAAAGAAGTTGCTGAAGAGATTGTTTCAAAAATCCGGTCATAGGCTTTGCCACTATTCTACCTTGAATCATATTCGTATTCCAAGACGCTCAATGAGACGGCTGGAATTAAAACCAAAAGAGCGGCAGTCATGCCGCTCTTTGATGACAGGTTAAGAGAGATAAATTAGTTCAAACTCTGGCGCAGATTTTGCAGTTGTCCGGAGACTGAACCATCTAAAACCCGGTCGCCGACTTTTATAACCAATCCGCCAAGGATGGAAGGATCCACTTTAAAGCTGACAGCCGCGCTGCCACCCAATGCACTCAAAACATCCTTCTTGACAGTTTCCTGCTCGGCAGCTGTCAATGGCAGAGCACTGGTGACTTCTGCTCCGGCACCTTTGATTGTTCCAGCTTTTTCCAAAACAATCACCTTGCCTGATTTCACGCCGCTAAAGAATTCATCCAACAGTGCATGTTGGCGTTTCTCGTCCAGTGTCTCACCGATCAATTTTTGTGTCGAAGCGATTGCCAGTGCAGCCACCTGCCCTCGTATCTCACCGAGGATGCGGTTGCGTTCCTGTTCCAGTTCCAAAGCCGCTGCTTCTCGCGCTTTGGCAGCTTCCGCCTCGATATTGGCGCGAATATCGCGTCCGGCAGATTCAGCCTGCTCTGTGGCAGTACGAAGAATTTCTGCCGCCTGTGTCTGGGCTTCCGCCACAATCTTTGCCGCATCTTTTTCGGCATTGGCGCGGGCTTCTGAAGCCACCTGAGCATCTTCCAAACCCTGAGCAATGGTCTTGCGTCGTTTTTCCAACATTCCCAGCATGGGACCATAAGCCCACTTTTTCAGGGTCACAAATACGATGATGAACATCAGTATTTGAACAATTAAATAACCGAGATTAATTCCTAAAGCTTCCAATGGTTAGCTCCTTTCTCAGCAATGCGTTTAGAGAACGAAGAGCATCAGGAAGGCGATCACCAGACAATAAATGGCGATGGCTTCCGAGAAAGCAATACCGAGAATCATGTTGGTCAGCAGGTTGCCGTACGTGTCAGGATTACGGGCCATACCGCCGAGAGCTCCATGGACACTCAGTCCAATACCAATACCACCCCCAAGTGCGCCGATCATTGAAAGACCTGCACCGATAAATTTTGCTGCTTGAACGATATCACCTTGCATCTTGACTCCTTATCTCCAACCTGCAGATGGAATTTCAAAAATTAAGCCGCATGTTCTTCTTCATGCTCACCGTGGCCTTTTGTTGCCATGGCCATGAAGATCATGGTGAGCATACCGAACACAACAGCCTGGATCAAACCAATGAATACCTCGAACAATACAATGAATGATTGGGCAAAAACTGGAACCATTGCACCAACCAGGAACAACAAGACAGAACCGGCAAATACATTACCGAACAACCGGAAGGCAAACGAAAGGATTTTGGAGAATTCGGAAATCAGCTCCAATAAGCTGACAAGAAGATCCATAGCTCCAAAGAAAGGTTTCGTCCAAAGAGTTCTGGTATTGAAAAACTTGCTAAAATACCCAATGCCCTGGGCGCGTAGACCGATCACCTGGGTCATAGTTACAGAGATCAAAGCCAATGCTGCCGTAAAATTCAGGTCAGTGGCAGCTGCACGGAGATACGGCGTCACCATATAGCCGCCCTCTTTTACAGCATCGCCAGTACCTTTGACAATGGCAGCCACAGCTCCGGGAATCAACGGCAAAAGAGGATATCCATGAGCAGATTCTTCCAATCGGCCAATGCTGTCAACGCCCGGAATCAGTTCCATCCAGTTGGCTGTTAAAACGACCAGGAAAATGGTCATAAAGTAGGGGAATATCGTTCCAGCCCATTTTCCTGCCGTTGATTCCGTCATGTTATAAAGGGCTTCCACCAGCATCTCGATGGCGCCCGTAATGCCTTTGGGAATCAGATCGCCTTTTTCGAGGTCCTTCTTGATCTTAAAACCGAGAAGAAGCACCAGAATATAGGCAATAAAAACTGCCAGCATGGTATTGGTCAAATAAAACGATCCAATTACCGGTAAGGTGAATAAGGGCTGAGAAGTCAAGTTCTCAGGAGCCACCTGAATGTGGGGTTGAATCGGGGGAAAATACTTCGCCCCAAAAATTCCCAGAATAATACAGGCCAATAAAATCCAACGGTTGACGCCCCAGCGCCATTTACTTTTGGCTTCCAACTTCCTGTTCCTCCTGCGCTGCCGCTTGCGTCTTTATTTTGCGAATCGCGGCTCGTGAAACGTAAAGCATGACACCCAGGGAAACCGGAATACTCCCAATTAATAAACCGAGAGTAAACCAGGGACGGCTGCCGAAGCGATTGTCCAGATAAAGCCCGCCAAAAAGGGCAGCCAGAATAATGATCAAGGTAAGACAGCCAACCTGACTGACAAGGGCAGCCATGGCAAGATTGAAATTCCGTTGTTTTTGATCGGTTTTGCCGGTAGGTTCCTTGATCATGTGGAAAAGATTATATCATCACCAAGAAATGACCGTCAATAAAGAGCGAGTGAAGATGCTGCTGTAATGCTCCATCCATACCACGGAAGTATGATTACTCCCAGAATCAGAATACCAGCCAGACATACAATAAATGCAATCCGCCAGGAATTTGTTTCAATTTTTATCAAGGGTGTTTCCCTGGGATGGTCAAGGAAGGCGATCTTCAACACTTTCAAGTAATAGTACAGACTGAGAACTGAATTCAACACAGCCACAATCACCAACCAGGCCATTCCTGCCTGGACTCCAGCGGAGAAGACCAGCAATTTGCCTACAAAACCGGCAAATGGAGGAATTCCCCCCAGTGATAAAAGGCTGACCAGTAATGAGAATGCCAGTACGGGTGACCGCTGGGTTAACCCCGCCAATGAAGAAATATCATCATTGCTGTTGGCCTGACCGATGACTTGCGCCAGGGCAAACGCCGTCAGGTTGGTCACCAGGTACGCCATCAGATAATACGTCACTCCGGCAGCCCCCAGATTATTGGACGCAGCCACACCCACCAGAATGTACCCCGCCTGCGCAATGGAGGAATATGCCAGCAGCCGTTTGAAGTTCTTTTGATTTATTGCAAGTAAATTTCCCACAAGCATACTTGCCACTGCCATAGCAGCGAGAAGATACGGCGAATATGGGGAAAGCACCGGTAATATGGTGAGTGCCAGGCGCAGGAGAACGGCAAATCCGGCTGCTTTGGATGCGGTTGAGATAAAACCGGCAACCACCGTTGGGGCGCCTTCGTATACATCTGGCGCCCAGAAATGGAACGGAACGGCACTGATTTTATAGCCCACTCCGGCTAAAATCAGCATGACCGCCATCGTGGTCACCATGGGTGGAATCTGACCGGTTTGTATGGCGGCATTGATGGCATACAATTGGGTGGTTCCACTGAATCCATATAAAAAAGTGAAACCGAAGACCATAATGGTGGAAGCCACTGCCCCGTAAAGCATGTACTTCAAACCCGCCTCAACAGATGATGTTTCACGATAATGAAATCCAGCCAGAATATACAATGGGATGGAAGCCAATTCCAATGATAGATAGATCATGATCAGGTCAGAAGAAGCCGCCAGCAGGCACATTCCAAGGGTGGATATCAACAGAAGGAAATAGAACTCTGCTGAAACGCACTTTGAATCTTCCAGAGCAAAAAATGCGGTCAAAGCAGCGCCAGTTATAAATATGACTTGAAATACACTCGCCGCTGCATCCTGCCGGAGCATCCCGCCCCAGATATACAGCCCGCCAGATTGGTGACCGGAAATCATCACACCGCCAATGGCTGAGAATATTAATCCGACCACTGTCACCCATCCGATCAAGGCAGGAGAGAATTTTTTCAATCCGAGATCAAGTCCCAGTACCACTAAAGCCAGAATGAGCAGGAGAATCTCCGGCAAAATTGACAGAATCGGGGTGATATTGCCAGATGAGATGCCCATATCACCGGCCTCCCAGAATCAACAGAATCCGGTCAACACCGCTGTTCACCAGAGGAACCATAAGTGATGGGAAAAGCCCAAGGGCAATCATGATCAGGCTGAGAAATCCGATAGTAAATTTATCCAGCCCACTTACGTTCTCGATAATTCCGGTCATATTTTCAGGCAGTTCCCCAAAGAAGACACGTCTTACAACAAGCAGGATGTATCCTGCCGTTACAATGATCCCCAGCACGGCCACCACGGCCACTATCGGCGCCGACCTCCAGGCGCCCATAAATACAGGGAACTCTGCTGTAAAACCGGAGAAACCCGGCATACCCATCGATACCAGTCCGCTGATAATAAATCCGACGGCCGCCATTGGCATTACTTTTATCAATCCCCCCAGCCGGTTGATTTCACGGGTGTGGGTACGGTCATAGACCATTCCGACAATGGCAAAGAAGAGAGCCGTCATTACACCGTGAGAAAACATCTGCAACCCGGCACCCATCAACCCTTCACGGTTAAGAGTGGCAAAACCGATCATCACCAATCCCATGTGCGAAACGGATGAAAAACCGATCACATACTTGAAATCTGTCTGAACCAGGGCGATCAGCGCACCATAAACAACATTAACTGTTGCCAGTGCCAGAATGACATACGCCCAGTATCTGGCACCCTCCGGAAGCAGCATTATCCCGGCTCGCAAGGCAGCAAAAGCGCCTACTTTCATCTCCACACCGGCCAACAGCATGGAGACAGCCGTTGGAGCAGCCACATGTCCATCAGGCGCCCAACTATGGAATGGAAACAGACCGCCCAGAACAGCAAAACCAAAAAATACGAAAGGAAACCACAGCCGTTGGAAATCTGCCGCGAAACCGGCTTTTTCCAGAGCGAGCATGTCAAATGTGTTGGCGCCTGAAAGGAATACCATTGCCAGTACACCCACCAACGCGACCACCGAACCCAGGAACAGGTAGAGAGTCAGCTTCATCGCACCATATTCGCGGGTTTTCGGGCTGCCCCAGATTAAGATCATCAGATATTTGGGGAAGACAGCCATTTCAAAGAAAAAGAAAAGCATGAAAAGGTCAAGCGAGCAAAAAACACCGAAAACGCTGGCAGCCAGGAACATCAAGAAACTGAAGAATTCTCTGGGCCGTTCCTCAATATTCCAAGAGACAGCCACACCGCTTGCGGTGACAATTCCAGCCAGTAAAACCAATGGCAGGCTGATACCGTCAACTCCCACGTGATAGGAAATGCCGAGCGCAGGAAGCCAGTCCACCTTCTGAATGAACTGATAACCACCCGCAGGAATATCGTAACGGGCATATGCCCATACCGACAACGCCAGGGCGATCAGACTGCTAATCAAAGCCAGCAGACGCGGAGCCTTCTTTTCTGACATCGGCAGTAAAAGAATGACGATGCCGGTCAGAAGCGGTAGTGCAATGATAAATGTCAGCACAGATAGATGCATCGTCCCTCGTTAGAATACGGCCATGGCCGCTTTGTTGATCATTTCCAGTAGCCAGGCCGGCCAGATGCCATTGACCAGCATTAATACCATCAACGGAACCATGATTACAAGTTCATCCAGGCGGATCTCGGTCAGCTTACTGTTCCATTCCTCGTTCAATGGACCCTGCAAAACCATTTTTAATGCTTTCAGTATATAAACGCCGGTGAAGAACAAACCAATCATACTGAGAGCTGTTGCCAGCGGGTATACCGCCCAGGCTCCCCGGACAACCAGGAATTCGGATACAAACCCACCCAGACCGGGCAATCCAAGAGACGCCATGGCGGTGAACATCAATACGCCGCCATATACAGGAAGGATTGACCACAAACCGCCAAAACGAGTCAGGTCGCGGGTATGTGCCCGTTCATATAAAACACCAACCAGGAAGAACATCCCAGCAGCGGAAAGGCCGTGGTTGAACATCTGCATGACTGCCCCATTTACGGCAATAATGGCATGTTGAGTTCCTGCCGCCATGGCGGCTGCCGCCACTCCAAGCACCACAAAGCCCATATGGTTGACGGATGAATAAGCCACAAGACGTTTGAAATCGTTCTGTCCGTATGCACCAAGCGCACCGAAAACAATGGAAATGGCTGCCAGAACGGCCAGCCATCCGGCAAATTGATGAGATTCCGTCGGGAAAAGCGGCAATACCAGTCGCAAGAATCCGTACGCTCCAAGTTTAAGGAGCACACCGGCCAGAATCATTGATCCGGGTGTGGGTGCTTCGGTGTGGGCATCGGGCAGCCAGGTATGGAACGGCCACACCGGCACCTTAATGGCAAAAGCCAGCACAAATGCCCAGAAGGCCACAGCCTTGACGGTTGCCGGTGAGAGACCAAATAAAGGCAGCGGTGATGTATCCGGCCAGGTAGAGGTCAACTTGATCAGATCAAATGTGCCTGAAGCCGCCCCCATCATCTGGATGGCCAGCAAAAGGCCGAGTGAACCGGCCATGGTATACAAGATAAATTTCAGTGAAGCATAGTTACGGTTCTCACCGCCCCACTGGTTGATGATGAAATACATGGGGATCAGCCCAATTTCCCAGAAAACAAAG
Organism: Leptolinea tardivitalis; assembly: GCF_001050275.1. Taxonomy (GTDB): domain Bacteria; phylum Chloroflexota; class Anaerolineae; order Anaerolineales; family Anaerolineaceae; genus Leptolinea; species Leptolinea tardivitalis. Next base: position 26,767 of record NZ_BBYA01000001.1, on the reverse strand, counting down.
AACAATAACAGGTCTAAAGACAGGAATACACCCAGAAGACCTGTTTCCAGGAACAGGAACAACATGAGGAAGCTTTTTTGATGGGTTTTAATGGTGGTGGATGCCAGAATAGACAACGGCACAAGCAAAGTGGTCAATAAGACCATCGGAAGCGACAGACCGTCTACCCCAAGGTGATAGCTGGATCCGATAGCCGGATACCAGGGGGTGTTCTCCACAAACTGGTATCCCTGAATCTGACTGTCAAACCGCCCCCACAAGATCAAGGTCAGCACAAAGGGCAATAGAGAGGTAAAGAAGGCAAACAATCGCAGCATACGCGGACGGTCTGCCGGCAGGAATATCATGAATAGTGCCGCGATGGTTGGCAGGAATAAAATCAGGGAGAGAAGGTGTCCGATCAACATGCGTTTATCCTCTTCCCATCAGGTAAAAAACAACCATTCCTGAAACGACAATCACCCAGAGGGTATACAACATATACTGTTGAATCCGTCCGCTCTGCACTTTCCGCAGGATTTGTCCCCAATGAATGAGCCTGTTCCCCAACGCATCACCGCCGTTGCTGATTACCGGTTTGTCAAAACCATTTCGCAGCAGAGAACCTAAGGCAGGCATCAGGGCACTCAGGCCGTTAACCATCCCGTCAATAATTCGGTTGTCCAACCATAACGCCGTAAATATTTCTGCCATCCATCTGGCTGGACGGATAAATATAGCCGAATACACTTCATCAATATAATATTTCTGCTTTAATAAAGAGAATACCGGTCCGAGAGCTCTTTCCACAGGATCTACCTGCCCGGCCTGATAACCTCGGTAAACGCGCCACCCGAGATATAAACCACCGATAGAGACAACGAGAGAAACTACCAGAGGCAGGGAGGAGAATACTTCCGGAGAATGTCCCTCCAGTGGATTCATCGGGGAGAGAAACGTTATGATCCATCCGGCCTGATGTGCACCTGTTAGTGGAAAACCTGCCGGTATGCCAATCCAACCGGCGCCAATGGCAAATACAGCCAGAACCACCAGCGGGTAGGTCATGATCGGTTTGTTTTCCTGTGCATGCCCCGCCGCCTGACTTCTAGGCGTTCCCAGGAAAGTAAGGGTAATCTGCCGGGCGGTGTAAAACGCTGTAATCAAGGCAGTGATGGCCAATACAATAAATACCACCCAGAACCGGCCCGAAAAAGCGCCGGAAAGAATTTCATCTTTTGACCAGAATCCGGCTGTGAGAAGCGGGAAGCCGGCCAGCGAAAGACCGCCGGCCGAAAACGTCCAAAAAGTCAATGGCATGGTTTTTCGCAATCCACCCATATGAAACATATCCTGCACGTCTACAGGATCATCTTCCGCCAGGGCGCCATGTTCCATACCGTGTATGACCGAACCGGCTCCCAGGAATAAAAGGGCTTTGAAAAAAGCATGAGTAAACAGGTGGAAGACGGCGGCTGTATAGGAACCAACTCCCAATGCCGCCACCATGAAACCCAATTGAGAGATAGTGGAATATGCCAGAACGCGTTTTATGTCATTTTGTGCTATGGCAATGCTGGCAGCGAAAAACGCCGTGAATGTACCAATCACGGCCAAAACCATCATGGGGGGAGTCAGCGGGCTGCCGGGAGTCCAACCTGCACTGATCAAGGGGAATGCCCGCACAGCCAGATATACACCGGCAGAAACCATCGTGGCAGCATGGATCATGGCCGAGACAGGTGTGGGGCCTTCCATGGCATCGGGCAGCCAGATATGCAAAGGGAATTGTGCAGATTTTCCAACCGTTCCGATGAACAAGAGCAGCCCGGAAAGCCCGGCAAGTGAAAGCCCGAATACTCCTGTCGGTATGGCCGCCAGCTGAACAACCACATCGGGCCGAAAAACAACATCATAGCTCAGTGAACCGGTTGATGTATAAAGGGCTGCCAGACCGAGCAGCATAAACACATCCCCTACCCTTGTGGTCAAGAAAGCCTTGACAGCAGCATCGCGGGCAGATGGTTTAGCATACCAGAAACCGATGAGCAGATAAGAACACAGGCCCATGATTTCCCAGCCGATATACAGCGTCAGCAAATTGTCGCTAATAACCAGCAGGTACATGGCAAAGGCAAACAAACTTATCAGACCAAAAAACCGCGCATACATGGGCTCCACAGATGGAACATGGATAATCTTGCCTTCATCCGAAGTATGTAAAGCACCATGGGGCGGCAGGCCAGGTTGATCGTGTACACCGGCCGGGGCATTGTAATTGTGATATCCAATGCTATAGATAAAAATACACAAAATTGTCCAGGCGACGAAGAACAGGGTAACGGCACTTAATGGGTCTATGCGTATCCCGACCTTCAACCACTCTGCTCCCATCGGAAGCCAGTTAATGGTTGAAATTATCGGGAACCCGGTCAGGTCTTTGACCTGTAAAGCTTTCCAGAACACAAACATACTCCCAAGCCAGGAAAGTCCGGCGCCAGCCACAGCCAGTGAATGACTGAGTCCGCGTGATCGGTTTGCACCAAGTGAAATCAGCACAAAGGCAATCAGCGGAGGCAGCGGGATCAACCAGAGGAGTTTTTCTATTGCCACAGTTCTGGAAGCCTCAACCTTTCAAAGAATCAAAATCACCAGCGGTAATAGTCCGCCGGTTGCGATAAGCCGAAATGATCAATGCCAATCCGACAGCTGTTTCAGCAGCCGCTACAGCAAAAACAACCGCTATGAAAACCAGACCATTCATATGGGCTGAATACAAATAACGCCAGAATGCCAGAAGATTAATGTTCACAGCATTTAACATAAGTTCAATGCCCATTAAAATGCTGATGGCATTCTTCCGGGCTATGGCACCAAACAGGCCAATAAAAAACAAAGCCAGTGAAAAAGCAAGAATCCACGAGAGCGGTATCATGGCATTCAATCTCTGTGATGATCGCGGGCAATATAAATACCCCCGATTAAAGCGGCCAGCAATAATACGGAGACAATTTCAAATGGAAGGGCAAATCCCTGCGGATCGGTAAGGCTCAGTCCCAGTACAGTGATGGTATCAACAGACGGGTCCAGATTCACCGGAATGGCATAAAAACCAACCCACATCGACAGAATAAAAACCAGGCTGGAAAACAACAGAGCAGATCCGAGGGCGGCATAGAGAAAACCCGGATTCATCTGACTGTGTTCAGGGCTCATGGAATTCTGTGTCAACATCACGGCAAAAATAATCAATATGGCAATGGCACCGATATAAACAACCACCTGGGAAACAGCGAAAAATCCACTTCCCAGCAATGCAAAAATGACCGCCACACCCACCAGTGCCAGGATCAAGGCGAGGGCAGATTGCATCATACGGCGTAGCGAAACAACCATCACCGCGGCAGCCAGGGTTAGAGCTGCCACAGCCAGGAACACAATTTGTACTGCGGTCATAAAAGCACCTCGCTGATGTCATCCGGTAATTCAGTGGATGCACTGGGAACAACCAGCGGGCGGCGTTTCTTCTGTGCGAAAATTTTCAAGAAACGCAGGGTTACCAGCAGCATTACCAGATTGGCAGCCAGCAATCCCAGTACACGGATTGTTGGTGTAAACAACGCGAGAGATTTATCAACCACTGCCGTCACGATCAGGATACCGATCGCAAGAGGAGTAAATAATTTCCAATTCAAGTCCATCACCTGGTCAATCCGGAAACGAGGCAATCCCGCCCGCATTAACAGTATGGTGAAGAATACGACGGTGGTTTTAATCATGGTATAGAGCAGACCCAGCCAGGGGTACTTTTCCGCTCCCGGTCCGAGCCAGCCACCCAGGAAGATCACAGCAAACAAAACTGAGATGGTAAAGGCATGAAGAAATTCAGCCACATAGAACATGCCGAATTTCAGTCCAGAGTATTCAATATTAAAACCAGCCACCAATTCCGATTCGGCTTCCGTCAGGTCAAACGGAGCACGTGCATTTTCAGCCACCTGGGAAATAAAGAAAATAAAAGCGGCCAGAGGTGCAACCACCACAAACCAGGGATTTTGAGCCTTTACAATGTCATTCAAACCCATGGAACCGGTGAACATTACCGGAACGAGCAACGTCAGGATCATGGGAACTTCATAGGAAATCATCTGACCGATAGCCCGGAACGCTCCAATCAAGGCGAATTTGTTATTGGAGCCCCACCCGGCCAGGATCATTCCAAGTTCACCAATCGCACCGGCGGCCACAACATAGAGCACACCCACATTCAGGTTCACACCGAGCATATTGATGGCAAATGGAAGAACAGCCCATACGAACAACACCCCTGCCACCGATAAAATGGGAGCCAGGTTATAGGGAATGAGGTCTGCACCGTCAGGGGTTATGAATTCCTTAGTAAAAATCTTCAACATATCTGCAACCGTCTGGAAAATACCAAACGGGCCCACACGGTTGGGTCCAAACCGATCCTGAAAACGGCCGATCAGTTTCCGTTCCAGCCAGATCAGGAAAACAGTAAAAACCATCGCACCTGTTGCCAGCACAAATCCACCCAGGATGTACAGGATGATCCGGGAAACATCTGCCGGCAATCCCCAACCTGTTAACACGGCGAAAAGCCAGGCATCCAGCAATCCGATGGGGTCTGTCCAAAAAGTCATAGCCCCCCCTTATCCGGATAATTGAAGCCTGTCAATTCCATTGAAGGGCTCCCTTCTTCCAGGCATAGATGAGACCACCAGCGAGAAGAAGCAGGAACACCACCGCTTCAAGTACGGCGAATAATGTCAACTGGCGGTAGGCAACCGCCCATGGATACAGGAATACCGTCTCAACATCAAATACAAGGAAAACGAGTGCGTAAATGTAATACTGCACTCTGAATTGAACCCAGGTATCCCCCACGGTTTCTATCCCACATTCATACGTGGAATTTTTGATTTTATTCGGTTTTTTAGGTGCAAGCCACCCGGCAATAAGAATCGCCGCCGCCGGAAGAAAGAGCGAAATGAGAATAAACAGGCCGATGTATACCCAATCATTGACCATGTTGATGTTTTTCTCTTCTCCCAGGGTAAATTATGATCAGTTACTGAAGTTATTCTAACATAAAAGCCGGTCTGTAAAAAATAGATGGCTTATTTTTACCTGATTTCTCCACAATCTAAATCGTGTATTACCGTTTCATACACAGTTTGGCTGCCATCAAGGGTTTTCAGAGAATCCCAAATCTGACAAAAATAGGGTTTTGCGTTTCCAGTTAATTCAACGGCCCTGTTAGTGAGTTTTCGGGCTTCCTCCCACGAACCGGAATGCCCCAGTGCCTCGATTATTGGAGCATATTCTGTTCCATTTTTCGGTCCCAATCCAGAATTAACAGCCGCATGATGGAGATCAAGAACCTTTTGCCATTGACCGGATTGCCGAGCCAGATCAGCTTTTTGGAAATAATAACACCAACCATGTGAGGCTTCACTTCCAAACAATTCAGAAGGAAGTGATTTTGATGCAGCCTCTGTTATTATCTGGTCAGGATGTGAAATGGACAGCAATTCACTTTCGCTGTCATCGAGATTTGGATACGTTTTATCCTGTGATGTCATCACCCGCAGGCATGATTCGCCATATTTATAATAAACAGCGAGGCCTTTTGAGGTTGTGCTATCGAATTTTATATCTCGCAATTCGAATTTCAGTGGAATACCTTCCACATAATCAGGGATGGAACCTCCCCGGTCAGATATGGCACTGAAGAACCAGATGGGAAGGTCTGAATTTTCTCCGTTGGCATAGATGACATTCAATCCGAATCCAGCCGAATATTCAGCCGATAGACCTGTGGGTACTTTGTTTCCCAGAATAGCCGTGCCTTCTTTAACATCCGGTATCCGCCATACTATCTGGTTGTAATAATCCTTTTGCGCATCCCAGTTTAATTTGTATTTTGCCGTATTCTGAACCTGAAAAGCGGTGCCTAGTGCGAGAAATACAGAAAGGAATACCGCCCGTCTGAATGGATTTTGAGAAAACCAGCCAGCCAGTCCGGCCAGCAAAATCGCTATTCCAAACATTAAACCGAGAGAAAATCTGTCTGACCACATTCCCAGGATAATCTGCCGGTTGGTGCTCCAGACAGGCAGCCCGCCCATAATGACGGCTATGAAACCCAGTAGAACAGACTGCAACGGAAAATGGTCAGTGTCAGAAACATCCCGCCCGGCGACGGCATGCTGTTTCATAAACATAACTGCCAGAATGGCCATCACAAGTCCGATGGCATAAGCAAACAGGGTGGTGGTATGCGTGAAATCAATTTCTGCGGGCACAATAGACTTGCTCCAGGCAAATACCAGCGCCTGAGATAAGTCCTGTGCCATATTCTGAAAAAGATGCGTTAGTCCCGGCAATGGATGTACCAGAATTTCGCGCAAGAGAAGAGGCGCGTTGGCCTCGGGATCCGTGTGAATTTGAGGATAATAAACAAACCGGTAATAAACAAAGACACATAAAACTCCAACATAGGGAGTCCATTTCAACAGGGCTTTTTTTATAGCTTCCTTCCAATGAATACCCATTTGAATCATCAAAAGCAAGAAGAATACTGGACGTAACAATTCCAATCCAATGACATACTCCATGGACATGGTTTCAATCAATGAAGCCAGTAACGCCAGAATCGTCAACCAAATCCGATGCTTGGGGTTTTTTATGGCGGCCAGACTGGCCACGAGAGACCAAAGGAACAGGGCATACAATACCCAGAACAAACTATAAGTCAATGAAATTGGCTGCTGTGAAAACCCCGGATAGATGGCTAGTAGAAGTGTAGCGAAGCCAGCCTCCAGTTTTCGATCGGGCCAGAGTTGTTTGAAGAAAATCCAGAATCCCAGACAGCCGGCCCATCGGGCAATAATGGCAAAGAACTGCCAGGCAGTGGGATTAATCCCGATGAGCGGCGTCAGAAGAACATATAACCAGGCCGACAGAGGCCGGTCATACGCGAAAAATCTCCAGAAATTATGGGAATTTTTTAGACTGGCAAGGTAAACAGTCGGCCAATCATCCCAGTAAAAACCCATCCGATTGATTTGATAACCATAGGCAATCAACATGGTGGCAAGCAGAAAAACAGGAAATGCGAGGGGATGACGGGTGATTTTTCGAAGAAAGTTCATACAGGAACCAGTTAGAAAAGATTTCCGTTCATTATAGCCATAAACAGTTCCATCCATGCGTATCAGTCGGTAAAATGCCATGCCGCAGGCAGTTTCCCGGGGTAGAATTCGATTCGACATTTTTTACAGACAGGAATTGAATCGATGACACATGTGATAACACAAGCAGCGCCCGCCATCGTTTTTGATTTTGGCGGTGTTTTGATGGATTGGAATCCACATTATTTATTCGATAAATTAATGGACAATGATCCGGTGGCAGTGGATAAATTTCTCTCCGAGGTTGGTTTTTTCGAATGGAACGAGGAATTTGACCGTGGCAGACCGTATGTTGAGGGTGTTGCCATGTTGTCAGACCGATTTCCTCAATATGCAGATTTGATCCATGCCTATGATGAACGTTATCTCGAAACTGTTCGCGGATGCAATCAGCCGGTAGTTGATATTTTAACGTCCCTTAAGGAACAGAATTATCCGCTTTTTGGTTTGAGTAATTGGTCCTTTGAGAAATTTACACAGGTCCGAAAAAAGTATCCTTTCTTTGACCTGTTTGATGATATGGTCATTTCAGGTCTGGTGAAGTGTATTAAGCCAGGGCCTGAAATTTTCGGCATTCTACTTCAACGCACCAGCCGCGCTGCAGGTGATTGTATTTTTATTGATGACCATAAACCGAATATAGATGCCGCCAGGGATTTAGGGTTTCAAACCATTCTTTTCAAATCGGCGGTGCAATTGAAATCTGATTTGGCCGAACACGGTATATTCCTCGCCTGACGAAGTCATACCATGTTACATGCCTGTATTCTTATTCCAACAAATAGGTTCCCTGTACATTTTGTAGGGTAGAAGCAACCGGCATACAATCATCCGAAATTCACAACCCTGCTCCGGTTGCTTCTACCGATGACATATCCCAGACTCCATCTACCGGAAAAGGCAGATGGAGAAATGACCTTTACGCATTCATAGAAGCGCACCATCTGCTTCTACCCTGCAGAATATTCGCAATAGATTTCATTCAAATCTCTTGGCTTCGTTCCAATACTCGTCCATCTCATCCAATGACATGGATGGTAAATCCCGTCCTATTTTTCTGGCGCTTTTTTCAATGTGTTTGAACCGCCGACGGAACTTCTGGTTGGTTCCGCGCAAAGCACTTTCAGAATCTACTTTGTACCAGCGGATCAGATTAACCACGGCGAATAGTAGATCTCCTAATTCCTTTTCCACTTCTTCCGGTGATGTGGCTTTCTTTACTTCATCCAATTCTTCCATCACCTTATCCCAGACCGGTTCAATGGACGGCCAGTCGAAACCAACCCGGGCTGCCCTGTCTTGCAGTTCCTGGGCTTGTGTAAGTGAAGGCAATATTACAGGCACACCATCCAACAGACCTTTTTCCGGTACCCCTTTATCCGCCCGTTCCTGTTGTTTGAGTTTTTCCCAATTCTGTAAAACATTTCCTACCCCGGTGACTTCTGTACCGCTAAAAACGTGTGGATGCCGCCGTACAATCTTGCGGTATATTCCAGACACAACATCTTCCATGCGGAACTCACCGGCTTCGGCAGCAATTTGAGCATGCAAGACGATCTGCAAAAGCAAATCACCAAATTCTTCCTGCATTCCAGCAATATCATTGCGGTCTATGGTTTCCAGAGTTTCATAGGTTTCTTCCAGTAGATTATTCCGAAGACTTAAATGTGTTTGTTCACGATCCCATGGACAACCATTGGGTGCCCGTAAATGGGCAATAATCTCTTGAAATTCCTCAAAGGCATTGTCTTTCGATAATGGCATCACCAACAGGTTTACAAGAGATGCATCCTTGATCTCCAGCCCCTTTTTCAGGTCAGCCAAAAGCAGCTCAGTACAAGAAGAAGTGGTACCGGCCTGCTCAAAAACGATTTTCACAGTCTGATCATCGGGATAGACACAGGAAAGGATGGAATAAATCTCACTGCATTGATTCGTATCCGAAATGCCAGTGATCAACAATGGATGAGACGGGTTATGGAGTGGATGGTGTTTTCCCAGAAGCAGGCCACCCGGTATGATCGAAACTGGCTGGGTGCTCTCCAACCCGAGTGTTGAATAGAGATGTGTTATGGATGAGGCAAGAGATTCAGCGTTCATATTAAATCACCTGTTAATGCAACAAAGTTTTCCGGAGTAAACCATACTCCGGAAAACCCGTTGTAATAGACATCGTCTGGCGGAATACATTCCGCACAGCAATTCTAACGTTTTGTGTAGGTAGGTGCCTTGCGGGCGCGTTTGAGGCCTGGTTTTTTGCGTTCCTTGATCCGGGCATCCCGCGTCAGGTAGCCGGCTTTGCGCAGAGCCGGATTGGTTTCCGGATCCATTTTTTGCAAGGCGCGGGCCAATCCAAGTTTGGCAGCATCGGTCTGTCCGGTGACGCCGCCGCCATTTACCACAATGGTAATATCAAGGGTACTCTGGTTCATATTGGCTGCCTGTACAGGCCCCAGAATTTCCTGAAGATCACCATACCGGGTGAAATAGGCTTCAGCGGGTTTTTCATTTACGGTGAAAACACCGGCGCCGCTGGCAACACGCACACGTGCTGAGCTTTCTTTTCGCCGTCCGACACCCTCAAAATAAGTTGATGCCATAATTCCCGTGCTCCTTTAGGCTACTAATTTCGGGTTCTGAGCAGCATGGGGATGCTCATTCCCGCCATAGACTTTCAATTTCTTCATCAACTTGCGTCCCCATTTATTGTGGGGAAGCATACCCCATACGGCCGATTCGATCACACGGTCAGGGTGAACTTTCAACTGTTCTTTGAGGCTGATGGACTTCAAACCACCCGGATAACCGGAATGGCCGTAGTAAATTTTGTCCGTCATGCGTTTTCCCGTGACGGCAACTTTGCTGGCATTCAAAACGATAACATAATCGCCTGTGTCAACGCCAGGGGTGTATGTAGGCTTGGTTTTACCCATCAGGATCATAGCGATATGTGTTGCCACGCGGCCGAGAATCTGCTCGTTGGCATCAACAATCCACCATTCACCTTCTTGTTTTCCTTTTGGGACGTAGGTTTTATCCACTGCATCCTCTCCATTCCATCGAATTGCTGCAAAAACCAAATTTTTGATGATTGCTAACGATCCTTGCCTTGCTTGTTCGGGTATTCCACCTCCACAAGAGTTAAGCCATTGGCCGGCGCCATTCCAGGTGGAAGAGGAGCAGCCTTCTCAATGCCATTCTGAAGTTCCTGAAGGGTTATTCGATCTGTGGCATACAATACCTGCTGCCAGACGATTCTTCGTATCATATGATACAAAAAAGCATTCGCCGTGACCTGATATATCAAGTCACCGTTTGGATCGAATTGCCATTCGCTTGTTCGAACGTCTCGAATTGTGGATGCACCCGGTTTCATGGGAGCGCCGAAGGAAGAGAAATCATGAGTTCCAAGGAAGCACGGGGCTGCTTCCTGTAACCGCTTGATCTCTACTTCAGGCCAAATCCGCCAGGCGGTTCGATTTTTCAACGGATTTCTCGCCTGGGAGAAGTAAATCCGGTATTGATATGTTCGAGACAGTGCATCAAAGCGGGGATGAAACTCCGCATCTGCCACCTTCACATCCAATACAGATATGTCTTCGGGCAATCTGGCATTTAGAGCATTCCGTAAGTCTTCCAGACTGTGATTCCATTTCAAACCAAATGAAATCACCTGTCCTGTGGCATGCACTCCTGTATCCGTTCTACCGGCACAAATAGTGCTGTGCTCCTGCCAGTTCAATTGCCGTAAGGCTTCTTCCAGTACGAGTTGAACCGTTCGCTGCTTTCCCTGACGTTGATAGCCAGAGAAGAGCGTTCCATCGTAGGCAAGAATCAGTTGGTAACGTTCCATGCCTTTCCGGAATTCCCGGAAAGATTAACCTTCGACCAGTTCGATGATCACCATTTCTGCTGCATCACCGAGGCGTGGTCCAGTTTTTACCATCCGCGTATATCCGCCGGAACGGGTTTTGAAACGCGGGGCGATATCATCAAACAGCTTCTTTACGATCTCCGCATTACCCAGTTGGGCAGCAGCCTGACGACGCGCGTTGACTTTGTCAATGTCGCTGGCTTCGCTGCTGTTCTTGGCAAGGGTAATCAAGCGTTCTGCATCTCCACGAATTGCGAGGGCTTTCGTGTGAGTGGTTTCGATACGCTCGTGAGTAAAGAGCTGGTTGATCAACGTGCGGCGAAGGCTCGCACGAGAATCGCGATTACGACCTAAATGAAATCCTGCTACCTGATGTCGCATATTTGATCACTCCACATCTTTATCTTGAGGCAGGTAGTTCTTTTCCTGCATCTTTTCGCGCAGCTCATCCAGGCTCTTTTCGCCGAAGTTGCGGATGGACATCACCGCTTCTTCGCCTTTTTCCAGCAGATCCAGCACATCGCCGACCGTGGTAATTCCGGTGCGTTTCAACGAATTGAATACACGCACCGAAAGATCAAGGTTTTCGATTGGGGTTTCGGCTGCTTCACTGGTTAACCGGCTGCCGCTTACTTCTTTTTCAACACCCATTACACTGACTTCTTCAGAGACACCAGATACCAGGCGTAAATGTTCGATAAGAATTTTTGACGCGGTCCCCAGAGCCTCTTCCGGTTTGATGGTGCCATCAGTCCAGATTTCAAGGTTCAGTTTATCGTAGTTGGTGCTCTGCATCACACGGGCCGATGAAACCGTCCAATTGACACGTTTCACGGGCGAGAAAATGGCATCCACCGGAAGTTCACCGATGGGCAAATGTGTGGTGCGTTCATTGGCTGGAGAATATCCACGACCGCGTTCAACAGTCATGTCTATTTCCAGTTTCGTCTTGGGGTCATCCACAGTGAAAAGATACAGATCAGGGTTGACAATTTCAACTTCCGGCGGTGCGATAATATCGGCTGCGGTAACCTGTCCTTCACCGCGAATATCCAGGCGAAGATGAGCGGTTTCAACGTCATTCATGATCAGACGGATTTGTTTGATCTGCAGGGTCACCTGAATGACATCTTCACGAACACCCGGGATATCACTGAACTCATGCAATACATCCGCAATACGGATGGATGTGATCGCCGCTCCGGAAAGGGAAGACAGCATTACCCGGCGAAGTGCATTGCCAAGGGTTACGCCATATCCATGTTCCAGCGGACTGATTACGAATTTGCCATAGTTTCGAGCATCTGCTTCTCGCTCGACTTTGGGTGTAACCATGTTTAAGAGTGTAGTCACGTTTTCCTCTTCTCGGTGTACCTTTTAGTCCCGCACACCGATCAACGGTATTAGCGCGAATAGTACTCGACGATGAGCTGTTCGTTCAAGTTGCCGTCGATTTCTGCACGTTCAGGAACGCGGACAACTTTGCCGGTCAGGTTTTTAAGGTCCCGATCAAGCCAAACAGCGCAATTCCGTTTTTCGGCCACATCCACCATTTCTTTGAAGTAGGTGGTTTTCTCTGAGCCTTTGCGAACGGTAATAACATCACCGGGGCGCAGAAGCATTGAGGGGATATCGGTGCGAATGCCGTTTACGCAGAAGTGACCGTGGGTCACCAACTGACGGGCCTGCGCACGGTTCTCGGCCAGACCAAAGCGGTAGACAATATTATCGAACCGCATTTCCAAATTCTGGAGCAGGTTGAGACCTGTCAAACCACGATGTTTCAAAGCCATGCCGTAAAAGCGGCGGAACTGGCGTTCGAAAACACCATAAACGCGGCGGGCTTTTTGTTTGGCGCGAAGCTGGCGTGCATAGTCAGATGCACGTTCGCTGCCGCTCCGGCCCTGGCCTGTGCGTCCGTGTTGACCGGGCGCAAACCCACGTTTTTCAAAGGCGCACTTGGGGGTAAAGCAGCGCGCCCCTTTTAAGAACATTTTTTCACCTTCACGCCGGCAGAGTTTACAAACCGGCCCAATATATTTAGCCATTGTTTTGTCGTCCTCTATTTAAATTACACGCGGCGTTTCTTCGGCGGCCGGCAACCATTGTGTGGTACCGGAGTAATATCTGCAATAGATCGAACTTTTAGTCCCATAGACTGTACAGCCCGAATAGCAGACTCGCGACCGGGACCAGGTCCCTTTACAATCAAATCCACTTCCTGGATGCCCATTGACTGAGCGGCTTTGATAGCCTGCTCGGCAGCCAGACGTGCCGCAAAGGGAGTGCTCTTGCGGGAGCCTTTGAAACCGGCTGACCCTGAGCTTCCCCAACAGACGGTGTTACCCTGTGTGTCTGTTACGGTCACGATCGTGTTATTGAAGGAAGCAAAGACATGAACCTGTCCGGAAGACAGAGATCGCTTTGCTTTGCGCGAAGTCGATGTTCGACGCGTTGAGCGTACGTTTTGTGCCATAATCCCTCGCTACATTCTTCTCAAAAAAATCTTTTCTCAGTAACGCATTGGTCTTGTCCGAGCAGCCGCGGGGAGGAAGGCTCCCCAACCCGAACTCAATCCGCTGCGAATTACTTCTTGGTGGCTCCGCGACGGCGACCGCGACCGGCAACAGTCTTCTTTGGACCCTTGCGTGTGCGGGCATTTGTGCGGGTTCTCTGCCCACGGAGAGGCAGATTGCGGCGGTGACGCAGGCCGCGGTAGCAGCCAATTTCAATCAACCGCTTGATGCTCATCTGTACTTCGCGGCGGAGATCGCCTTCAACTTTATAGTTCTTGGCGATATATTCGCGCAGTAATGCGAGATCAGCTTCAGTAATATCTTTAACGCGAATATCCGGATTGACTTTGGTTTCAGCCAGAATCTTTTTTGCACGAGTCGGGCCAATACCATAAATGTAGGTCAAACCGGTTTCAATTCGTTTGTTACGTGGGAGATCAACACCTTCAATTCTTGCCATGGTCTCTTACCCCTGACGCTGCTTGTGCTTTGGGTTTTCGCAGATTACAAACAAAATGCCTTTTCGACGAACGATTTTGCATTTTGCGCATCTTTTGCCAATTGATGTCGTGACTTTCATCAAAAACTCCTTCTAATAATTGCAAAGTTGACGACAAAGCGATGATTATAACTGCTTTGTCGTATCGAGTCCATAGTCAGGATCACTTTCAAGCACAGTGAGTACCACTGGTCCATTTGGCGTTATGGCTGTGGTGTGTTCAAAATGTGCCGTCAGCGACCTGTCGGCGGAAACAACAGTCCATTCATCCGGCATTACACGGGTTTCGGACGTACCGATCAACACCATGGGCTCCAGAGCAATGGTCATACCGTTGCGGAGCTGCATGCCCTGATGCGGTCTCCCATAATTGGGAGCCTGCGGGCCTTCATGCATACGCCGTCCGACTCCGTGCCCGGTATAGGTGTGTGTTACATGCATTCCCTGGCTGCGAACATATTTCTCAATCGCATACCCAATGTCGCCGGTGGTATTTCCGGCTACCATTTTTGAAATTCCAATCCGCAGGGCTTCACGGGTCACGTCGATAATCTTCTGTGCCTGCGCAGAAATTTCACCCACACCGGCGGTGAATGCGGCATCGGCAACCCAGCCTTCAAATACAGTGCCGCAATCAACCGAAACAATATCCCCTTCTTTCAATTTCCGACTTCCAGGGATGCCGTGCACCAATTCTTCATTAAGGCTTACATTGGTGCTCGCCGGGTAAGGGTATGGTCCAGGGTAATTCAAAAAGGGAGAATAACAGCCATATTTCTTTAATACATCTTCAGCGGCAGCATTGAGATCGGCTGTCGTTGCTCCGGGACGGATGGCCGCGCGAGCAGCCGCAAGCGCTTCGGCATTAATCCGTCCGGCTTGCCGCATAATGGCAAGTTCTTCGGAGGTTTTTACTGTGATGATCCGATCCCAAGTCATGATGTTATTAACCCTTTTTTATTGCTTTCAACAATAACGTAGTAACCTGGTCAATAGGCAATGTCCCATCGACTTCCGCTAAAACGCCTTGTTTCCGATAGTAATCAATCAGTGGAGTGGTTTGTTCAAGATACACACGGATACGCCGCTCTACAGTAGCAGCCTGGTCATCTTCACGCTGATAAAGTTCTGAGCCATCCACATCGCATTTTCCAGCAACTTTCGGCGGGTTGAACTTCTCATGGTACACATGACCCTGCGCTTTGCAGGTCCAGCGTCCACTCAGGCGTCCAATGAGTTCTTCCGGGGGCACAGAGATGTAAGGAACGCATTCCACTTTTCCATTCCACGTGGAAAGCATCTTTCCCAGTGCTTCCGCTTGTGCAGGGGTGCGGGGGAAACCATCCAACAGCGCACCGGCTTTGCAGTCATCGCGTTGCAGGCGATCTTTGATCATCTCAATAGTCAGATCATCAGGCACCAGTTCGCCCCGGTTCATAAAAACCTGGGCTTTTTGGCCGAGTTCTGTCTGATTCTTAAGGTTCTCGCGAAATATATCACCAGATGAGATATGAGCCAGTCCGAGTTTCTCAGAGATCAACTCAGCCTGAGTTCCTTTTCCAGCCCCGGGAGGGCCAAGCAAAACGACATATGATGGCATCTTCTTACCTATCCCTTGATCAGGCTTTCATCGTAGCCATGTACTTTGAGTTCGGTTTCGATGATGGTGAAGGTATCACGAACGACACCTACAACGATCAGCAAACCCGCAGATGACACCAGCAGCAATCCAGATGATGAGGCGGCACCAGAAGGCAGAATGGATCCAACAATGTACGGCAGCACAGCGACGAGGCCAAGGAAAACTGCACCCGGCAAGGTGATGCGCCTTTGAACTTTGTTAAGATATTTCTGCGTGGGGGCTCCACGAACAACACCAGGAATCTGGGCACCCTGTTTCTTCAAGTTTTCACCATAGTTTTGTTGTGTGAACAGCACATCGGTGTAGAAGAAGGTGAACAGAACAACCATGATGAAATACAGAACGGCATACCAGGCATTGCCGCCGCCAAAGGTGTGATAAACACCGGTGGCAAAATTACGCAGCCATTCAACGGTTTTCTCACTCATGAAATATGAAGAGACAATCGCCGGGAAGGTCAAAATGGACTGGGCAAAGATCAAAGGGATCATGCCAGCCATGTTGACCATGAGAGGCAGCTTGCTGGTTACTGGCATTGACATGCGGTTTCCAATGCGGCGTCCCGGGAAAAGTACCGGAACATTGCGACGGCCTTGCTGAACGTAAACGATAGCAAAGATAGTCAGCAGAAGGATGGCGATGATGACAATGAGCATCCACCAGCCGTTGGTTTTATCAGCCAGAACTCTTCCCAGATTTGTCGGCATACGTGAAACAATACCGGCAAAGATAATCAAGGAAAGACCCTGGTTTGGAATACCATATTCAGAAATCAACTGACCAAGCCAGATACCGATCATGGTACCGGCAATCATACTCAACAGGGTTGTCAGAGTAGGGATGAGAGCTGCACCGGTAAAACCGTAGTTTTTCAGCACAGAAACACCGCTGCCTAACATCGAGTTGAAAATATTGATCTGGCCGATGGCAGAAAGTGCCGCCATCGGAATGGTCAGAATGACAGTCCATTTTTCCATCCAGGCCTGACCTTCACGCGGGTTGTCTTTTAACCGGCGCTCGAGTGCAGGGATGATGGGGACAAGAAGCTGCAGAATAATCTGAGCTGTAATGTAGGGATAGACCCCCATCGCCAGAATGGAGAAATTCGAAACGGTACCGCCAGAAAGCAGATCAAGCAGATTGATCAGGTTTCCGGCTGCTCCCTTTTGCTGTGCCAGGGAGCGGATGACCTCACGGTCAATACCCGGTACGGGTATATTTGACAGTAGACGATATAAGATCAACAGCCCCACTGTGATAAGGAGCTTCTTGCGAATGTCCTCAGACATCCATAAGTAACGCCAGGCTGACCGCTTCATTCAGATTCTCCTTCGGTGGCCATTGCCATCAGGCAATCAATTCCACACTGCCACCGGCTTTTTCGATTTTTTCACGGGCGGTTTTGCTAATCCGATGAACACGGACTTTCAAAGCTACGCTGACCTCACCACGGCCGAGGATAACTACAGGTTCTCCAGCACTGTGCAGGAGATTAGCCTGAGCCAGAACCTCTGGATTGATCTCGGCGCCTTTTTCAAAGCGGGCGAGCTGATCCAGATTGATCTCGGTGTAGTTGATTTGATTTGGTGGAGTGAAGCCTTCACCACGAATGAACGGCAAGCGGCGGTAGAAAGGCAGGTTACCACCCTGACGGTAAAGATTACCACCTTCACCGCGGCGTGCACCCTGACCCTTAGTACCACGGCCGGAGGTTTTACCCTGACCGGCGGAGATACCGCGCCCAACACGCTTGCGATCCTGTTTCGCACCATCGTTTGGTCGTAAATCGTTCAGTTTCATTTCTCTACCTGCTCTTCCACCTCGATAAGATGGCTCACTTTTGCCATCATACCGCGAAGTACGGGGGTATCAATGTGTTCCACAGTCTGATGCAACCGGTGCAGTCCCAGGGCTTTTACTGTCGCACGGGTGCGTTCAGTAGAGCCGATGACACTGCGAACCAGGGTTACACGGACTTTCTTTTCAGGTGCGGCTTTCTTAGTCATTCTTCCTCCGCTCCCAGAAAGGTTGTAACTCTTTCACAGGTTTTCCTCGATGGGCAGATTCTTCCGCCGGTGATTTCAACTGTTCCAGGGCGTCAAATGTAGCCTGAACGACGTTCAGCACATTGGCACTGCCCAGAGATTTGGTCAAAATATCATGAATACCTGCAGATTCAAGTACGGCGCGGACGCCGCCGCCAGCGATAACGCCTGTACCGGGTGAAGCCGGTTTTAGCAGAACTCTGGCTCCAGCCACTCGCCCGAGAACTTCATGGGGAATAGTGGTGCCAGAAAGGTTCATCTGGCGCATACTCTTGTGAGCATGTTCTGTGGCTTTGCGCATGGCATCGGGAACAGCGTTCGCCTTGCCAACACCCAGGCCGATTTTGCCCTTATTGTCTCCGGCCACAACCGTAACACGGAAGGAAAACCGGCGGCCGCCTTTTACAACTTTGGCTACACGGGCAATCTCGATAACGCGCTCGTCAAATTGTTGTTCTAATGGTTGATACTCTTGTTCCATAATCAGCCCTCAATCATCGCTTTCTCTGGCTAGAATTCCAGCCCGGCTTCGCGGGCAGCATCAGCCAAAGCTTTGACACGGCCCATGTATCGGAAACCACCGCGGTCAAAGACGACCTTATCAATGCCCTTGCTCTTGGCACGTTCAGCCACAGCTTTGCCGATCAATTTCGCCTGTTCGGTTTTGGTGATCTTGGCAGCAGCGGCACGCAGTTCACGGTCAACGCTGGAAGCGCTGGCGAGGGTGGTTCCTGCTGCATCATCTATTACCTGGGCATAAATTTCCGCTGTGCTGCGGAAAATTGCCAGGCGCGGACGCTCAGGAGTTCCGGTAATATTCTTGCGAACCCGATCATGTCGGCGGATTCGCGCTTCAGAACGTGATGTTTTCGCCATATCCAGTACCTTTACTTCTTGCCTTTGGCTTTGCCAGATTTTCCAGCCTTGCGGCGGATCTTTTCACCCAGATAGTGAATACCTTTGCCTTTGTAGGGCTCCGGTGGGCGGATTTTCCGAATATCAGCAGAAATCTGACCGATTAATTCGGGATCCTGTCCCATCACTTTGATCTGGCGGACTTTGGTATCAACATCGTATGTGATACCTTCCGGCGGGGTGAGTTCGATTGGGTGAGAGAAGCCCAGGAATAATACAAGATTTTTTCCATTCATTTCAGCGCGATAACCCACGCCGTCTATTTCCAAAATCTTGGTAAATCCGGTGCTTACACCCGTGACCATATTTTGAATTAATGCCCGTGTCGTCCCGTGGAGGGCGCGCACATTGGCCACATCGGATGTGCGTTCCACGATAACCTGACCATTGTCCAGTTTGATGTTCAAGGTCGGTGAGAATGTGCGAGACATCTCACCTTTGGGTCCTTTGATGCTCACGCTGGAGCCCTTGATATCAACCTGCACACCGGCGGGGACGGCGACTGGCGTCAAACCAATTCGAGACACAGTATTTACCTCCTGATTCCCTTGATGACTACCAGACCTTGCACAGGATTTCGCCGCCGACACCAAGCTGGCGGGCGCGCTGCCCGGTCATGATCCCTTTCGGGGTGGATAAGATCGAAATGCCCATGCCAGAGAGTACCCAGGGAATATCTTGTTTCTGGGTATATACCCGGCGGCCGGGGCGGCTGACACGTTCCAGACCGGTGATAACCGGTTTGCGTGAACGGCGTTCGCCCACATATTTTAATTTCACACGCAGTACAGCCTGCTTGCCATTATCTTCTGATTCGACTTCTTCGTATCCTTCGATGTAGCCTTCTTCTTTAAGAATACGAGCGATTTCAGCTTTGATTCTGGTTCGCGGCATGGCCACGGTTGCCTGGCCGATCATCACGCCATTGCGGATGCGGGTCAGCATATCGGAGATAGGATCATTAACACTCATTATAGGTCTCCTTCCACGCCGCCTACCAGGACGACTTCACCACGCCGGGGATTTTTCCTTCCAGCGCTAATTCGCGGAAGCAAATACGGCACAATCCAAAGCGGCGGATATAACCACGCGGTCGACCGCACTTTTGGCAGCGATTGCGCACCATGTTGGCATATTTTCGCCGTTGTTCACGGTAAGTCATGCAAGTCTTTGCCATATTAACCCTTCCTGAAAGGCATGCCGAGTTCGCGCAGCAAAGATGCCGCCTGTTCGTCATTGGCTGCCGTAGTAACCATGGTAATTTCCATACCCCGAACCTTGTCGATCTTGTCGTATTCAATTTCAGGGAAGATCAACTGTTCGCGCAGACCCAGTGTGTAATTTCCACGGCCGTCAAAAGCATCGGCGGAAACACCGCGAAAGTCGCGAACACGGGGCAGGACAACATTCATCAAACGGTCAACGAAAGACCACATGCGTTCACCACGCAGTGTAACTTTCACACCGATTGCCCGTCCTTCACGAAGTTTAAAGTTGGAGA
This sequence comes from Leptolinea tardivitalis, assembly GCF_001050275.1. Classification (GTDB taxonomy): domain Bacteria; phylum Chloroflexota; class Anaerolineae; order Anaerolineales; family Anaerolineaceae; genus Leptolinea; species Leptolinea tardivitalis. The sequence goes on along the minus strand of NZ_BBYA01000001.1, from coordinate 6,579 downwards.
TGGATTTCCGGGCTTTAGTGATGACAGGTTTCTGACCGGTAATGGTGCTCAGGTCTGTCACGGCTGAATCCAGAGCTTTCGGATTGTCGTTGGCTTCACCCATACCGATGTTGACAACAACTTTCTGCAGCCGGGGAACCTGCATGATATTGTCCAGCTCCAATGACTTCATCAAGGAGGGCACGATTTCTTTTTGATAGCGTTCTTTAAGTTGGTTCATCGATTGCTCTCCCTGTCTATTTCTCATCAATCAGGGCATCGCATTTCTTGCATACCCGCTGGGTTTTTTCTGCTTCGCGCACGAGACCAACACGTGTGGTCTTGCTGCACTTGGGGCAAACCAGCATGACGTTTGAAATGTCGATGGGTGCTTCAAAGCGTACCTTGCCCGGTTTGATGGTGCGGCCCTGGGTTTGCACCTGTTTCTGGTGCTTGGTGCGCATGTTGATACCCTGAACGATGACACGATGTTCATCAGGGAATACTTTGATGATTTCGCCGCGTTTATTACGGTCTTCATCACGCCCTGTGATTATTTCTACAAGATCACCTTTTCGAATCTTTACATTCATGTTTCTGCTCCTATCCCTAAATTACTTCCGGAGCCAGGGATATGATCTTCATAAAACCTTTTTCACGCAGCTCGCGGGCTACAGGTCCGAAGATACGGGTACCTTTGGGATTCTGACCATCGGTGTCCAAAATTACGGCGGCATTATCATCAAAGCGGATAGAAGATCCATCTTCGCGGCGCCATTCTTTTGAGCAGCGAACGATGACAGCTTTGACAACGTCGCTTTTCTTGACAGAGCCCTGTGGAGCGGCGGTCTTCACAGTAGCGATGACGATATCGCCCACGGCACCATATTTGCGGCGGGAACCACCTTCCACATGGATAACCAGCAATTCGCGGGCGCCCGTGTTATCGGCAACTTTGAGACGAGATTCTTGTTGGATCATGGTCTACTCTCCCTTTGCCGTCTCCACCGGAGCCGAAACTTTCTTTAGAATTGTTTCGACAGCCCAGCGTTTTTCTTTGGATAACGGTCGGGTTTCCACAATCTGTACCTGATCGCCAATTTCGCAGCCTAGTTCGTCATGAGCTTTGACACTTTTGCTCGAATGAACGACTTTCTTGTAAATCGGGTGCCGGTAGGTACGGGTGATTTCAACCACAACGGTTTTCATCATCTTATTGCTGGTTACTACACCAGCCAAGCGACGGCGCTCGTTCATTTGTCACCTTCCTTTGCAGGGGCCAATTCCCGCTCCCGCAGAAGTGTTTCATACCGGGCAATCATCCGGCGGGTGATCGGGATTCGAGATGTATCGGTCAATTGACCGGTGACAACCTGGAACCGCAGATTCATGACTTCCTGGCGGGCATCCTGTAATTTTGTTCGCAATTCTTCAGTAGATAGCAGGCGGATTTCTGAGTTTTTCATGCCTGATCTCCCTTTCCATCCTGACGGCCAATAACCTTGGTCTTGATGGAAAATTTGTAGGTTGCCTGGGTCAAGGCTTCAATAGCCTGATCGCTGGGAAGTCCGCCGACTTCGAACATAATTCGACCGGGGCGAACAACAGCCACCCAGTATTCAACATTTCCTTTACCCTTACCCATACGAGTTTCGGGTGGGCGGTGGGTGTATGGTTTATCCGGGAAGATCCGGATCCAGACTTTACCACGGCGCTTCATGTTGTGGACAATGGCACGACGGGCAGCTTCGATCTGGCGGGCGGTTACCCAACCCGGTTCCAGCGCCTGCAAACCGTACTCGCCGGAAAGGATTTCTGCTCCTCGCAACGCTTTCCCGCGCATGCGGCCGCGCATCTGCTTGCGCCATTTGACACGCTTTGGCATTAACATAGTTGGCACCTCTCTTCAATCCGGGTTCGTGACCCCGGCAATAATTTACTCGCTGACGTAAACGCCTTCGGTGGATTCGACTTTTTCTTCCACCTGTGGAAGAACTTCACCTTTATAGACCCATACCTTGACGCCGATGCGTCCGTACTGGGTGAGGGCTTCGCCGCGGGCGAAGTCCATATTGGCGCGTAAAGTCTGCAGAGGAACACGACCTTCGCGAAGCCAGACGCTGCGTGCCATTTCAGCACCACTCAGACGGCCAGCCACTTCGATCTTGATACCCTGCGCGCCCTGGCGAATGGCCTGTTGAAGGGCTCGTTTCATGGCGCGGCGGTAACTAACACGACGCTCGATCTGACCGGCAATATTCATAGCGACAAGATAGGCATCCATATCGGGACTCTTGATCTCTTTGATCTCAAGATCGATTTTCTTGCCTGTCAGTGCTTCAAGGTCCTGGCGGATCTTTTTCACACTGTCGCCTTTGCGGCCGATCAAAATACCAGGTTTGGCTGTGTGAACCACAACCTTCACTTTACCGGGGAACCGTTCCACCTCTACGTGTGAAACACCGGCTTTTTCAGTAGCTTTTCGGATCATTTCCCGGATGGCGAAATCCTGGTGCAATTGTGTGCGGTATTCGGCACCTTCAGCGAACCAGCGGCCTTCCCAGGGCTGATTGATATTTAGACGAAATCCAATCGGATGAACTTTACGACCCATATTCTCTCCTGGTCTAATCCTTTAATCTGCTCTCGTTCTCGAGCGGCGGCGCTATGAGGCGCGCTCCCGCAGGACAACTGTGATATGAGAGGAACGGCGCAGTACCGGTTTGAAGCGGCCGCGGGCTCCGAAGCGCCGCCACTTACGAGTGGGGGCTTCATCTGCCGTGATGCGATAAACAACCAGATCATCGCGGCTTACACCGAAGTTTTCTTCGGCATTGGCAACAGCAGATGCCAGTACTTTGTAAACCGGTGCAGCGGCACTGCTGGTCAGAAACCGCAGCGTATTTAATGCCTGAACAGCCGGTTTCCCTCTCACCAGGTCTATAACCAGACGAGCTTTCTGGGCAGAGACGGATGAATTTGATAATCGTGCTTTGATATCTGTTGCCATGGCTTACTTAACAACCTTTCCCGTAGCTTTCTCAGAGAGATGGCCGCGGAAGTGGCGGGTCGGGGCGAATTCGCCCAGTTTATGACCAACCATGTTTTCAGTAACATAAATCGGAACATGGCGCCGGCCGTCATGAACGGCGATAGTGTGACCGACCATCTGGGGGAAGATGGTGCTGGCCCGGCTCCAGGTGCGAATGACTTTCTTCTCGCCCTTGGTGTTCATGATTTCGATTTTTTTCAGAAGTTTGGGCTCAATGAATGGCCCTTTTTTCAGCGATCGTGACATAAGTGCGTCCCTCTTTCTCGCTTAATCTCGGCTTAACGGTTGCCCGCTGTGCGGCGGCGAACGATAAATTGATCGGTAACCTTGTTGCGGCGGGTCTTATAACCGCGGGTAGGACGACCCCAGGGGCTCTTGGGGCTTGGCATACCGGCTGGCTGGCGGCCTTCACCACCACCATGCGGATGGTCTCGCGGAGACATGGCCGTTCCACGAACTGTCGGGCGGATACCCATGTGGCGTTTGCGTCCAGCTTTACCCAGTTTCACATTACTGTGGTCTACATTGCCCACCTGACCGATGGTGGCATAGCACACCTGTAATACCAGGCGGACTTCACCAGAGGGCAGACGGATCTGGGCATAATCACCCTCTTTTGCCAGCAACTGGGCAGCAGAACCGGCGGAACGAACAAGCTGACCGCCTTTTCCAGGTTTGAGCTCGATATTATGAACCAATGTACCGACCGGAATATTGGAAATGGGCAGGCTGTTTCCATTACGGATTTCAGCTTGAGGTCCGGCCAGAATGGTGTCGCCGACTTTCAAACCGAGAGGAGCGACAATATAGCGTTTTTCACCATCGGCATAAACGATCAATGCCAGACGTGCTGTGCGGTTTGGATCATATTCAACAGCAGCAACGGTTCCGGGAATGGATAGTTTGTTGCGTTTGTAATCCACAATGCGGACGTATTGTTTGTTGCCGCCGCCCTGATGCCGGACTGTCACACGGCCGTAGCTGTTGCGACCGCCGCGGGCTTTACGGGCAACGATCAAAGACCGTTCCGGTTTGCTCTTGGTGATTTCTTCAAAGGTATACCCGGTCATATTGCGCAGACTGGGTGTGATTGGTTTGTAAACTTTAACAGCCATTACTCCACCCCTTCAAACATAGGGATTCGGGCATCAGCGGGCAAAGTCACGATGGCTTTTTTGTAACCGCTGTTGCGAACAGTTAACCGTCGGCTGCGGGCGCGGCGAGTGCGTTTTGCAGGCGCGTTGACCACATTCACCGATAAGACTGTTACTTTGAAGATGGTTTCAACCGCATCTTTCACAGCGGTTTTGGTGGCATCGGGAGCCACTTCAAACACATACTGGTGAAGTTTGCCAACCTGGTAGTTGGATTTTTCAGTAACAATCGGCCGGCGAAGTACATCATAAATTGTTGTCATGTCAGCCTCCAACTTAACCCAGATTTGTGGCAATGACATCCAGGGCTGCCAGGGGCAGTACCAGTTTGTCAAAGACCATCAGATCACGGATATTGAGGTAACCAGCCATCAGGACTTTTGCATCAGGCAGGTTATTTGTGGATCGAACAATCCATTCGCTGGATTCGTTCTTTTCAGGGATCAGCACCAGAGCGCTGGCCTGACCGACCAGGTTATTGAGGGCAGAGGCCATCAAACGGGTCTTGGGTTCATTCAGTTTCAGCTCATCAACCACAACAATGTTGGCTTCCTGTGCTTTAACAGTTAATGCAGAACGGACAGCCGCGCGGCGCATTTTCAAAGGCATGGCCTGAGTGTAGAGATGTGGATGGGGTGTATGAGCTCCGCCGCCGCCCTTCCATACAGGTGATCGAGACGAACCCTGACGGGCGCGACCGGTACCTTTTTGATGCCACGGTTTTTTACCGCCGCCCGAAACTTCGCTGCGGGTTTTGGTCTGATGAGTACCCAGACGTGCGTTGGCCATCTGGCGCTGGAATGCCTGGTGCATTAAATCAAGGTTGATGGGGGCTTCAAAAACCGACGCCGGTAATTCAACCGTGCGGACTTTCTTACCTTCCATGTTCAAGACATCTACTTGCATAGTCACTATACTCCTCGTGCGGGATCAGCGGGCATTTACGCCTACTGTTTCCGCGCCTCCCTGACCATGACCAGACCGTTGCGGGAACCAGGAACGGCTCCGCGTACGCCGATCAGATTTCGTTCAACGTCGACCAGGACAACTTTCAGGTTTTGCGCTGTTACACGGTCATTGCCCATATGACCGGCACCGCGGGCACCTTTATATACACGACCTGGCGTGGTTCCAGAGCTGCGTGAACCAGGGGCACGTTCACGGTCAGATTGACCATGAGTGGCAGGACCACCGCGGAAATGATATCGTTTGACACCACCCTGGAAGCCCTTGCCTTTGCTTGTACCAATGACGTCCACAGAATCACCAGCCGTGAACAGGTCTACCTTAACCTGATCTCCAACGGAAACCTGTGGATCTTTGACTGCGAATTCCCGCAGGAAACGCAGCGGGGGGATGTTGCTCTTTTTGAGGTGGCCTAACTCACCGCCAGACAACCGTTTCGGCTTGACTTCGTCAAAACCCAATTGCACGGCCGAGTAACCCTCTTTACCGGGCGTGCGCACCTGGGTAACGAAACATGGCCCAGCTTCGATGATTGTTACCGGAACAGCCGCGCCGTTCTCATCGAAAATCTGGGTCATGCCGATTTTCTTCCCAATGAGCCCTTTCAACATCTCAATTTTCTCCTTCGTTAGTATTTCATGACGAGACTGTCAGCCTGGGCTAGGCTGCATCATCTCCGTGCGCAAGACAGTCAGCCTGTTTTCGGCGGCTTGTTTTACCACCGGTGAAACCTGCTCTTACCTTGCCTCTGCACTTTTTAAGCGTGACGAGTATACCACTTTTATGGTTTTTATACCAGTGTCCTCGAGTGGTAACGAGGCTATTGCTGTTGTTCTCTTTCACACACTCCATCATTCTGAGCGAAGCGTAGAATCTCATTTATTGGAACGAGACGCTGCGCTTCGATCAGGATGAGTGGTGAAAGGTGTTACCTGGTCCTAGATTTTGATTTCGATATCCACACCCGCGGGCAGATTGAGCCGCATCAGCATATCAATGGTTTTGGAATCAGGTTCCAATACATCAATCATGCGGTTGTGAGTACGGATCTCAAAATGTTCGTGGGAATCTTTATCGATAAACGATGAGCGGCGGACAGTAAACCGTTCAATTTTAGTGGGGAGCGGAACAGGTCCAACTACCTGTGCCCCACTTCGTTCGGCGGTTTCCACAATACGTTTGGCAGACTGATCCAAAACGCGGTGGTCATACGCCTTCAATCGAATACGAATTTTTTGTTTTGCCATCATGGGACACCTACGCAAGAATCTTGGTAATGACACCCGCGCCAACGGTCAGACCGCCTTCGCGAATGGCGAATTTTGAACCCTGTTCCAACGCAACCGGAATGATCAGTTCCACTTCCATGTTCACGTTGTCTCCCGGCATAACCATTTCAACACCTTCCGGCAGTTTGATGTTACCGGT